>NZ_PTXN01000020.1 GCF_012726345.1 Marinomonas sp. UCMA 3892 | reverse complement strand
TATTTCAATGCAGATTGCTTCCAATAATTTGATGTGCTGCATGCCTCAAATACAATCGTCATAGATTTTGAGGAAGCCAACCAAGAAGTAAATTGTGACGGTGTCATTGCCTGATTAGACTGCACCTTGTTGCGTTTAGAGACGCAAACTTGAATTTCTTCTTTTGCTAAATCAACACCTGTGATTATATTGTGCATGTTGGACTCCATAATATTTTGTGTGTGAGAGCCAAAATATTAACCCAGCTCTAGGAGTTGGGGGAGTCCAATTATCTCATGACGCCCTACGAAAAACCTACATCACTGATGAACTCAGTTCGACGAAACGAAGTTGTGCGACTTTATAGAGTTTCAGAGTCATTGTTTGACGATCTATCTCCCACCGAATAAATAATCTATGCCTTACGATATAAATCGTCTCGCTAAAGCTAACGTTAAACAGTGTGAATAAGACGTTTGGGCGGTAGCCCGATAAAAGATTTTTTGGTTACTTTTTTATCGTTTGAAAAAAGTTACCCGCTCAGCTTTTTCCTGAATTAAAAAGCGGAAATAAAGGTCGGGAATACAGAGTGTTTGAATGAAACCAATGACCCCATCTTCCGTCTTCCCCTTGAAAAGGGGAAGAAACTAAGACCTAACGCACCAACGCCCTCTCCACACAAATAGCAGAATGCGCATCATTGGCGGCATACAGTATTTGGTTTTCTTTTAGTGGATAAGCGCCCCAGTTGGATTTTTGGGCGCCTTTGCCAAGGCGTTTTCCCAGTACCATGGCGACGGCGGCGCGGGCGCCTATGGTGTTTTTCTCACCGGCCAGTTGCTTTAAGGTGACGGACAAGTCTTGTGTGTTGCAAATGTCGATATCGAGTTTGTTACGCAGTTCTTTGTTGTCGTCTTTTATGCCAAAGCCAATTTTTTTGATCTTGGGATTGCTAAGTATCTGTTTGGCGGCAGCGACAGCTGAAGGAAATCGAGTTGGAAAGAGGAATGCCTTTGATTCTGTTGCAAGTTGAATAAGCGATGGACCTGGGCTGACTTGGCCTTTCTGAAAAATCGGTTTGCTCTCGGTATCAAATCCTAGGCTTGTCTCATTTTCTAGTGCTTTTATGGCCTGTTCCGCATCAACTTCGTTTTCAACGATGTGGATGTCGGAAAGACCAAGGCCAATATACAAAGGCAGTTCGCTGATCTGTTCCTTGGTAGGACGTTCCATGCTTTGTCTCTGATTTCTTTTGGTTACTTTAGGCTTTTTTTAAGTCAAATAGCAGGTCATGTATTTCTGCTTTTAACTCTTTGTCGATGATTTTATTGCTGTGGATTTTGGCTTGCTCAAGGTATTCAATAGCATTAGCGTTATCGCCAAGCTCTATTTTCAATTGAGCGGCAGAAAAGCCAATGGAGGATAAATAGTCTTTTGAGTTGATTGCCGCGGCTTTTTCTAAGGCTTTATCGTAGATAGCAATCGCTTGTTCTAAATCATCGGTAAAGTCGCCAAGGGTTTCCCATTGTACTGGGTGATCTTTATCTGTGCCGTCATTGTCATCACAGATGGCCTTCAGTTCTTGGTAATACGCATCAAAGCCCGCTTGGTCTTTTTTATTCGCGCAGGTCATCAGTTCTTTGGCTAGATACAATACTTCTTTATAAATTTTAGTGTTCATATTTTGCTCTTTCTTAGCGTTCTATTTGAGTATTGCTTTCTATCGCACGTTCACTGGGATAAGCGTTTTGAGCCTCCCTAGAACGAGATTTCCCAACCCAGTATACTCCAAGGGTGCTTATGATCGGCCAAAATTTTCTCTAACTCCTCAGATTCTGTCTGGATTTTTTCCAAAACATCAAAGGTGTTTTCCGTTGATTCTATACCATCAATATTAATATCCAGCCAAATACAGCGACCTACGGTATAGCTGGTAGCAAATTCGTACCAGCTTGTGAAGCATTCTTGGGCAATTTTCCCGATACGTAGGAGAAAAGCCCATGCTTCATCTTCGGTTATTAAGCTAACGGTGTAAGCACAGCGGCACAGAAAGGCATATCGACCAATATCAAACGCTTGAATACCACAATGAGACAATGGCGTTCGGTACTTTTCAGCCCAGACTGAAGCGATTTCCACCTCAGTGCCTTTGTACTTGTGAGGATTTCCAAAAAGCCGTTTCGCATATAAATCAGGTTTGGCCCACTCTTTCATTAAATACATAAACTCTTGGCTGCGAGCGGTACCACAAAAAATATCTAAGGTGTCAATAAACTCATTTTTGTCATTAATTCCATAGCTGTTTTTTAGCACTTTTGAGTTGCCAGCAATAATGGCTTCTGGGGTGTATTTTTCACTCTTATTTTCCAAGCTGTCTAAGGAATAACTATTAGGCAGAGAAAGAAAAGAAGAAAGACTAATTAGCCATAATTTTTGCTCAGCGGTTAACGGCTCGCTAGGAAGCAATATTTCATTTTCACTACTCACCAACAACCTCCTTCATGGTTTTCAACTGCTGAGACAATTCTGTATATTTGTTATGGAAAGGTTGACCGTTCTCAATTAGTTTCTCACAGCACTCAATGGCAAATTGAAGTGAGTAAACACCATACTCTTGGTTGCCAAATTTCTGAGCAGACAATTCCAATAAGGGCACGGCATGTTCGTATTTTTCTAAATCGGCGAACGAGCGCCCTTTGTAATAATAAGCCGCCGCTATATTTGGATAAGCGCTGATGCAGATATCACATAAGTTAAAGCATTTATCGTAATCACTTTCGATATAGGCAATATTTAAAAATGGCAAAACCCATTTAGGGTTATGCTTCACTTTTGGCATTGCCTCATTGATTCCAGCAAGTGCCGCTTGTCGAAGCTCAGGTGCCACGCTAGGATCATCGTAATCCGCTAATGTGGCTCTAAGCACCATAATAACGGCCCACGCGTGTTCCTGACGGTAGATAAAATCCCAATATTCTTTGAAACAAGATGGCTTTTTGGTTTCAATGGAAAGTTCTAATACGGCGCTTTCCCGTTCTGAATAAGCCACTTCTTTTACAGACCCTGGTTGATATAGCACTTCATGGGAGCGGCTGAAATCATCCGTTTCAAGCTCATCCATTAAATCCTCAAATAAGTATTCAAATGTGATGAGCTCCGAACAGTATTCCACTAAATCCACAATTAATGGCCAAGTGCAAAGCTGTCTTCTTTTATATTGCTTAAAAAATGACTGGAATAATAAGAACGCATCATCTAATTGGCCCAATTTAGCGAGACATAGGGCCTGTAGATAATTATTGTTACTGACAAAGGTACGATGATAGTTTTGTGTGGTTGTTAAAGCGTCTTGATAGCGACCATTTTGATATTGTAATTGCGCTATTTCAATTACGTTTGCTTCCTCGTCTTTCTGCAACTCTTTGATATAAAGCCGTCTAGCAGTGGTTAAAGCAGCCCTTATGTCTATGTCAGTAAAAGCCATTCGAACAGCAGAAGCGAGATAGAAATACGCTTTTTCGTATTCTTTGAGGTGCAAATAACACAAACCAATGTCCTTAAACATGAGCTTGGTATTTAAAAAATCCCGGTCTAATTGGTCTATTTTCAAATACAGTGATAACGCGGAATGATAATCCTGTATTTTGAAAACAGCGTGAGCTTGATAGTTCAATAGATCTTCGGCAGACTCTGAAATCTCTAAGGTATCAAGTAAGTCATGTATTTCTTGATAGCCATCTAATGACCAAAGCCACTTAGTCATGTACTCATACAGAGCAAAGTCTTCTTTAAATTCAGGTAGAATTTTGGCCGCCAGCTGGAGAATGTCACTTTTTTCTAAGTTGTCATAGAGGCACTTGTTCTCAATGTAATTACGCAGTTGCAAGTGATATAGAAATTTATCAAAAGGCACATCTGCATTTACTTGCCTATGAGAACCAAGGCCAACTCTGAGTGGTAAACTTTTAATATAAATACTGAGAGCAAGCGCCATATCTCGCTGGTGGCTATTTTTTGTCGAAGACAGTTCGCCGGTAATTTTCAAGTTACCATCGATGAAGCTGAAAACGTCTTCCGGTAAAAAGAAGTGTGCTGAAAAGAACTCAAGCAAGCAAATTGACAAAGACTGGCTTTGATCAACCTGCCAAAAGATAGGAGAAGAAAACAGTCGTTTCCACTGTTCTACATCACTGCGTTTTTGAACATCGCGGTATAATTCATGCAAAGCCATTTGCAATGATTCGATAGAATCAACAGAACCCAGCTCAATAGGCTCTGGAGCACGCTCTTCCGTATAGGCTTGCGCTTCTTCATCACCCTGAAAAGCCTCTTCAAAAGAATCCGCCTCTTCAAAAGAAAAAGTGTCTTCCTCGATGAAAGCAGGCTTTTCAGTGAAGCAGCTCTCTTCAGTTAAGCTTGCCTTTTCATGATGCGAATCACTTGACTGACTTTCAGCTTTTTCTAGCTTTTTAGCTTCTTTAGTCGCTAGTTCAAACGCTTTACGTAGATTCTTAAACTCTTCAGGAAATTCCGTCGGCGAGTTTTTTTTCAATAATTCGGTATAGGCTAGTTTGATGACACGCTTGTCTTTAGTGGGCTCTATGCCTAATACTTCCCAATGATTCATTACTTGTCCTTTGCTTGCCTCATGTAATAGCGCAACCTCTTTGCAGAAAAGAGCCTTCAGTTAAATATTAAGATATTGCTTGATTCTCTCAACCATCCGCTCGATTTTATGATTATCATGGGTTTCCAACACGTCTAAAAATTGACCTATGGCTTCACCAACTTCGTGCCTTTTTTCGCCTAGACTTTCTTGGAATAACCGCTCAAGTTTGGCCTTGAAAGCCGTATTAGTTAACTTGTCTTTAGGCAATATTTTCAACGCATTTAGTCTTATAAAGCGCTCACGCAGTTCGTTTTCATCCATGTTTTCACTGTTTTCGCCCACATAAGTTCGATATTTCTTACCACTGATAACGTTGGTCACTTCCACTTCAATCACACCGTTTAGGTCATAGGTGTAAGTTAAATACAGCTCTTGTATTTGGTTTAATGGCTCTAAGTCAATTTCTAAGTCGCCCATATAAACATTATCTTTCGGCAAATAATTTTCACCTTGATAGATTTTTATGAGTACTTTTTCTTGTTGAGGATGAGCCGAGTAAACGGAGCGAGTTTCACTGACTGGAATGGTCGCATTACGCTCGATGATGGGTAAAAACTCGGATTGACCATGCTTATTACTTACCTCAACACCTAATGTGTATGGGCAAACATCGGTCATTATGACATCTTGTAGCTGCTTATCGCGCTCATTCATACCAGCCTGAATAGCCGCACCAATGGCAATAGCATGGTCTGGATTATATTGAGTTTGAGGAATACGAGAAAACGCATGACTGATTTGTTTTTGAAAAATCGGCATGCGGGTCGCACCACCAACAAAAATCAATCCATCTATCTCATCGACTTTAAGGTCCGCGTCTGACATGGCTCTGTTAATAGGGAATTTAATTCGCTCTATTAACTCTGAACTAATAATACGAAAATCTTCATTAGTAAGAGAATATCGGTATATTTCGTCTTTATATTGAAATTCAAAGCTCGCTTCCGGTTGCTCTGTTAAATCGCGCTTTAGTTGATCACATAACGACCAAATATTACGTTCTTCACTTCCGGTGAGAAATCCTCTCTGGACATTATGTTTTTGATACACATCTTTTTGAATGATATTTGTGAAATCATTGCCCCCCAAATAGTTATCACCTGAAGAAGCATGTATCTCAAATATTTCATTAAATACTTCGATAACTGACACATCAAAAGTACCACCACCAAGATCCAATACTAAATAAGTTTGCTCACTGTCTTGGTTATCTAACCCATAGGCTAAAGCCGCTGCTGTTGGTTCATTAAGCAATCGTTCAACATCAAGCCCTGCAAGTGATGCGGCTTGTTGAGTGGCTTGGCGCTGTTTGTTATTAAAATAGGCTGGTACTGAAATAACGGCCTCATAGACAGGCTCTTCTAAATATTGTTCAGCTTGTTCTTTCAGACTTTTTAATAGAATGGCCGATAATTCAATAGCATTGTATTCTTGGTCATTTAGCCAAAAAATTTTGTCTGTCCCCATGAAACGCTTAAATTCTGTCACGGTTTGATCTGGATTTGTTGCTAATCTATCTCTGGCAGCTTGTCCGACAAGAATATAATTGTCTTCAGACATCCCCACGGCAGAAGGAACAAGTATGTTGCCTTCCATATCAGGTATTAGCTGAACGCTACCATCTTTCCAAACACCAACAACACTATGGGTTGTCCCAAGATCAATCCCTATCTTCATTCAAACTCTCCTAACAAATTAGCTAAAACTACAGCATTTCAATTGGATCAAACAAGGTTAAAAAACACAACTCTAACTTGCTTATAGCTATGCTGCTTTCTTAATGAATTTTGATATTACAAAGGTTTAATAAAAATATGTTCTCTAAAAAACATCAATTTTTATCTGATTAAGAAGACTATTCTCCAAAGCACATTCAACCAACTTCTTAACCCAAGCAATAATTATTTCAAGATTGTGCCTTTTATAACAATCAACAATTAGCAATCAATAAGGAATATCGAAATAAGACCAATTTTAATGAAAGTTAGCTCGCAAGTTTTTATACCCAAAGCAGTTTTTTCTATATTAATCCGAACAGAAACTACTAGCTTATCCTGACTCACGGCAATGGTTACGATTAGTTTGAGTTGATTCTATGACCTAGTTCAGATTGAGTCAGGTCTTTCCACGATGGAAGACAAAAATCTGTGACAGTTATACTGAGATGGATGTAAAGCATACTGAGGAATTAACGTCGCCGTATGAAGAGTTTATTGATAAACAAGACAACATAATCGAGCCTATTACAAAATATAAATTAGGCGATTACAGATAAACCAAATTACGAATTTAATTAGTCTGATGTTATAGCCTAAAAACAGCATCAGTAAAGCGAATATCCTCGCTCTACCGATGCTGATCTGTACTAGAATTTAGCGCTAATACTCATCCAAATCATACGTCCTGGTTGATAAAAAGATTCATCCGCTGCATACCCAAATACAGAGTTACCTGCTTTATTAAGATGCTCGGTATAAGCTTTATCCAGCAAATTATCGATCCCTGCTCGCCAAGTCACATTTTTAGTCACTCGGTATTCTGCGTTGATATCCATAGTGCCAAAACCAGCTGATTTACTGAAATCATAACCCACCACATTGCCTCGATCTTCTGATATGCGATTTTGAGCTGCAACCAATCGTAACACGGCATTCGCTGTCCATGCGCTTTGCTCATACGTTAAGCCAAACTTACTTTCAAGCGGTGATATTTGTGGTAGCGGATCATTATTATCACTGTCTTCCCCCCATGCGTAGGCCAGAGAAGCATTAGCACTCCACAAATCATCAAGCTGATATCGCACTCCAGTTTCTGCACCTGCAATATAAGCGTCTACGTTACCTACCTTCGTAGAGCCTGAATAATCAAAAATAATATAATCCTGAATAATACCGGCATAACCAGATACCCACCAGCTGACCGCTTTTGTCTTGTAATTCAGACCAACATCGATTTGAGTAGTTTTTTCTGGCTGCACACCATCAAAGGCATTCAATGCTCCCGACAAACTCGAGTTGCTTGGCTTTATTTCCCAATAGTCAGGAAAACGCTCAGCATAGCCTAACCCAATATAAGTCGTAGCAGGAAAAGAACTTAGGTCTTTCTCCATTCTCACAAACCCATTAGTAAGGTTTTTACGGCGCGTTTCGCCTGCGGTTGCAGTGCTATCATTTTCATCAGTTACTCTAAAATGATCAAATCGCAAACCTGTAACCACTCGGCGCTCATCTTCCAAAAACCAAGTTACTTCGGAAAAGACACCGGCCTGGTGCTGAGAATAATCTTCTTTTCCATCCGAGTTACTCGTTATACCTTTACGATGAACTTCATGCTTTGCATCAACACCAGCAATCACGCTAACAGCATCCCAATCCCAAGTCGAAGCGACTCGCCCACTTCGAGTTCGACGATCTAGCTCACTGCGCATTTTACCACTCATGGACATGCCACCCATTCCTCCCATACTCGAGACAGGACGTAAGCTGTAGTTATCCATCACATGATCTGCATAACCATAGTTCAACTGTGCTTCAACCTTACTCCAGTTGGACGAAAGATTTTTCTTTTCAAAACGTAACGCTGCGGTTTCACGTAGAAATTTAGTGCCATCCATACCGCGACCAGCATACTTAGCATAGCCATCACCACGGCCAAACTCGGCTTCTAACAAAGTATCTTCATCCGGGGTCCAACCCAAAGCGATATTGGCGTTCCATTTATCCCAGGCAGAAGCAACTACATCCCCATTACCATCTTTATAATCATTGGCCTCAGATTCATTTGCCTCAACACGGATATAACCTTTTTCGTTACCAACAGCTCCCTCTAAGCGTCGATCAAAACGCCCATATGTTCCAACCATGGAACTAGCTTCAAAACGGCTATTCTTATTTGTAAAATCTTCACGCTTGCGTTCAAAACGCACTGTCGCGGCGGAGTTTCCACCTCCCCACAAAACAGTCTGAGGACCTTTAACCACACTAACTGCATCATAAGACGCTGGGCTAATATATGAGCTCGGATTATCCATACGGTTAGGGCATGCCCCTAACATTTGAGCGCCGTCCGTCAAAATAGCAAGCCGTGAACCAAACATTCCCCGAAAAGTCGGGTCAGCATTTGTACCTCCATTACCAAGTGCTGAAAAACCTGGAATCTGAGTCAATACCGAAGCGCCGTCAGAAGCCGATTGCAATGCCGGCGTTTCATCTAAATCAATGTTAGTGGTTACTGGAGATTTTAACTGTGGTGCCGTAATCACTATCGCATTGCTTAAGTTTACATTCTCTCCAAGCACCTCTTCTGCATGGACAAAACCAGTAAAACTGCAACCCAAAAGTGCCAATACAGACGCCAAAGGTAAATGATTTAATATTGGTTTATTCATGATGCGTGCATTATTCTGCGGACGTACGTCACCGCAATGTATTATTTCAAACATTGTTATTTCTCTACATAGACTTTAAATATTAGAGGGCTTTTAACGATGTCATAAGCAAACGCAAACATCGAAAAAATGCCCTTAATCAGATAATTATTAATTCATCTCGTAGATAAGGAGGGGCACGTTTTAACGCATGTAGGAAAAGAGAGTCTGAATTGAACGCCGATCGAATAAATTCGATAGGCGTAGAGATTAAACCGGTACCATTGAAAACAATACTAGGAATACTAATACTTAAAAAAGGAAAATGATCAAAAAAAGAGCAGTAACCACAGGCTTCATCCCAAGCGTGGTCCATTGTAATAACCGCGCCATGATCCGAGTGTGATGTCGACACGGCCATGACCATTTTAGAATGATCATGGCCAACATGAGAGGACATAGCCATCCCTGACATCTGCATCATCGACATTGCAGACATGGGCATGGAGGACATGTTCGGAATAGTCAACTGACCGACAAGAGGCCCCAATGTCAGCAATATCATCGACATCAAGCCAAGATAGGCAAGCTTAATTTGTCTATTCCATAACAGGTAAAACATGATTCCCTTCAAAGTAATAATATCGAGTGTTATCTTACCCAAGACGCCTTTGAAAGAGCAACTTAATTCTCTGACCTTCATCAAAGACCAGAACAACATATACCTAATGTATTTTATTGCCCCAAACATTTTTGACGAAGTGATTTAACGCACAAGGTTTACCTCTGCCGCTCGTCTATTGCTTTTAATCAAGCTAATCCCCGCCAATACAACGACACCCAATACCAACCAAGAGCCGATAATCACACCAGCCCAACCGTCAGCTTGCCAGAAAGGGTCAAGATAAAAGCCACCAAGACTGGCACCTAGATAATAAAACACTAGATACAAGGAAGATGCGCTGGCTTTGGCGTGTTTGGCATTGCGGCTCACAAAGCTACTAGTCGTTGAATGACACAAAAAGAAGCCAAAGCTGTTTATCAATAAGCCTGCTATGATAGCCAACAATGAATCACCAAGGGTGACTAAAGAACCAAACATGAATATGCAGGTACCTAATACCATAATATTTGGCTGGCTCCAGCGCTTAGCAAGCTTGCCTGAAATAGCTGAACCCAATGTGCCTGACAAGTAGGTAAGGAAAAGCAAGCCAACATATTTAGCGGTTAAGTTATAAGGCGCAGCTTCCAAAACGAAAGTCACGTAGCTGTATTGGTTAATAAAAATAAAGAAGCTAAAACCACCGATGAAATAACTGGTTAATAAGCGACGATTCTGCAGATGGCTCTTCATGTTCATCATGATATAACCAACGCGTAGCGGTTTTGCTTCGAAATGTTGTGATTTGGGTAATAAAAAGAAAAAGGCCAATAAACAAATCAAACTAATAGCACTCATTACCCCAAAGGTTGCAGAACGCCCTAGCCATTCACCAACAAAACCACCAATCAGACGACCACCAATGCCGCCTAACGTGTTGCCACTGATGTATAAACCAACGGCAACCATCAAGGCTTCAGGTGTATATTCGTCGCCCAAATACGCAACAGCAATGGCAGGCAACCCAGCTAGAAAAAAACCTTGCAGAGCACGCAATGCCAATAATGACTCGTAGCTTTGTACTAGAGACAAACAAAAGGTGGTTAAAGTAATGCCAACCATGGTCATTACCATAATGCCTTTACGACCTAGGGCATCTGAAATCGGCCCATAGAAAAGCAAGGAAATGCCTAAAGTCAGCGTTGTGATAGTAAAGCTGCCGCTAGCTTGTAGTGGACTAATAGAAAACTCATTAGCGATCATGGGTAACAAAGGCTGCGTCACGTACACATTGGCAAAAATCATAAAAGAGCCAATGACTAGAGCCAAGGTTCCTCGCCAAAATACCGAACTACCTACTTCTATCACAGCAAAAACTCCACAGACATCAAAAACGAATCAAACAAATATTATTGCGATACTATACGCCTCGCCATTTTATCAATAAAATATATTCATTTTATCCAATCCATAAAGGTTATTGATGGACATTAAACCGTTACGTTATTTCATTGCCATCGCAAAAACAGAAAGCTTTACCAAAGCAGCCCAGCAGCTTGGCGTTGCTCAACCTGCTGTTAGTATGGCAGTTAAAAAACTAGAAGCGGATTTGGGGCTAACCTTAATCCATCGGGCAGATCGAAATATTGGTCTAACTGACGAAGGCAAAAAGCTGCTGATACATGCAGAAAAAATCATTCAAGCTACCGATGATGCCTTATTAGAAATGAGCGAGCTAAAAGGTTTAAGCCAAGGTGAAGTACGAGTGGGTATTCCTAGTATGCTAGGCTCCTACTACTTTCCACCCATTCTGATGGCATTTCGTCATAAATATCCAACCATTACACTTAAAGTAATAGAAGGCGGAACTTGGCAACTGCAAAAAATGCTCGAAAATGGCGAATTAGATCTTAGTGTTATTGTTGCTGAAACGCTCCCCGATGGTTTAGAAACTCAAGCACTGATCCGAGAAGAAATGCTCGTCACAATAGCAACGGATCACCCTTTCAGCCAACTAGAAAAAATCTCACCTGAGGCATTTTTCGATGAAGAGCTTGTGATGTTTAAGGAAGGTTACTTTCATCGCCGTATCGTCGATAAGCTGGCTAAAGCCTGTAAAAAAACGCCCAAAATTGGTTTTGAAACTAATTTGATTCCATTGATCAAGTCCATTACTCAGCAAGGCTTTGGTATCTCAACTTTACTCGCCATGGTGATTGAAGAAGACGATGACCTAATCACTCGGTCTTTTGATCCTCCAATCTGGCTAGATCTTGGTATTGCTTGGCGCAAAGACAGTTACTTATCGAAAGCCAACCGAGCTTTTTTGGAATTTGTTAACGAGCATGGTCGATATAAACGCCGATCATAAAAAATGCCCACTTCGTTACAGCATTAATAAGCAAACAAAGTGGGTATTTAAAACAATTATAAAAACTAGTTAAACAAACGCGCTTCAAACAAAGACGAGTTCTTAAAACGATGTAGGCTTTTCGCCCCAGCCAATACGGCAAGATCTAAAATAGGCTCGATCAGTACAACACTAAGGTAAGCCATACCGAACGTCGCAACAGACGCCATGTTCTCGGCACCGAAACCTTGTCCATAAAATGCCCAAAAAGCCACCCAAGCGACAATACCGCCTTGATAAGTTAGAGACAACTTTAATGCTTGCTTGTAGCTAATATCGACATAGGCCGTATTCTCAGCAATCGTACGGCGGGCAACAGCAGACATGGCAAACAGAGGCAACAATAAGGTCGTAACGTTCATGCCATATTGAGGCAGGTCAAACTGAGCAAAGAACACGCCTTGCGTTAGCAAACCTAATATCAAGCCAATCGAAGCCGCTGCTGAGCCAAAAATAAGAAACAACGTTGAACCTAAGATAAGATGCACTTCAGACACACCAACAGCGTGATGAGGTAACAACTCAAAAAAAGCAAAAACAAAAAGAGTGGTCAAAGTACTGCGACCGATTAAAGACATAAAGCCGTCTTTTTTGATCATATCGATAGAAGCTTTAGCTGAAAAGCCAAAAGCGGCCAACGCCGTAGCGTAACTCAAAACGATTTTTGCGCCATCAACGACGCCAGGTTCAATATGCACTATGTGCCTCCAAAATATGCTTCATACTCACCCGTATGATTCAAATTAGCAGACTTTCACATGACAAAGATTGCCGTCAGAAAAAGCCCTAATCAATAAAGGCCGGTCTCCGGACTGATAAGTGTTTGGCAGATCTGCATTTCTAAAACTCTCGTCCCTTCCCATTCAAAGATATTTCTATCAATGGACAGTGGAAGCGATAAAAATACATCACTTATTTACCGTTGCGGGGGCAGTACAGGGGTTGCTTAACAAAGAGCGCACCTGTTTCCCGTTTCACCCGTGAGGGCACCTTCACAAGAACTGGTATTCATTATCTTAATGCAGGATTAATAGCCGATTACCAGAGATTCGAAGCGTACGGTTTAACTTGAATTTAAGCAACTAAAGTGAGACAAAATTTGATGGTAAAACAAATGCCTTTCATACAAAGAAGAAAGGCATTCATTTAGGTTGGTATTTAGAAGAATACTAAGAAGGTTTACGCCCTGATAATGAGCTACGTGCATTCATTCTTGACTCAATACTTTTAAGTAAAGAAGTTCGATGAAAGATAGTACCGCCTAAAATACCGATGGTACTACCAATAGAAATATCCACCAGCCGATGTTCTAGTAGTACAGCCGTACTCATATCGGCACTGGTAATCTCAGCCATAATAACGGTTAAAGGCGTAATAAAAATCACCGCTGCGCCATAGTTTTTTACGATCAACAATTCCACAACAAATTGAAAGAAGATCATGCTTAATGCCAAAACCCAATAATTAGGGTGAAGAGAGAATAAACACCAAGCGACGCCCATGCCAATTGCAGTCCCAACTATACGGTGAACATTTCGATGCCAAATCATTCGATACGTAGCACCTTGCAAAATAGCCGCACAAGAAATAGGCACCCAAAGCGCATTAGGTAATGCTAATAAAACAGCAAGGAGATAAGCAAATGCAATAAAGAAAGCGACTAACGCCCCTTCTAATATAATGGCGTTTACTTGTGGGTCTGTTTCTACTTTAGTTGTAGGTAAATCATTTGCTCCAGTCATTATGCTATAAATAAAAGCAAGACCACATGACAGCATCCCTCCTAAAGCTACCATGCCAATATTCGATGACCATCGACTTAAATCAAAGGGTAAATAAATAGCCAAAGCCGAAACAAGTATAAAAAAGAAACTGCCAGGAGGAGCTAAACGGTAATACCGAGTAATAACAATCGCCCCAAATGACAATATTCCTAACGCCAAAGCGGCAACATAATGGTTAAAACTAGAGAGAGAACCAACGGCAAAACACACCATAAAACCAAATGAGCACATAGCTAGCGTCACCATGCGATGTGCAGTACGAGTTTTAGGTAGATACAAGATAATCATTGCCCCTAAACTCGAAAGCGTAGCGATTGCAAATTGCTCTGTCGCAGCGCCAATTAAGGCAGGAATACCGACACATACAGCAGCAAGAACAGCAAGATGCCAAGGACGCTTTACATCGCTCCAGGCAAAAAGCGCCTTGAACTGGATAAATACATTGTTCAACAAATACATACTCCGTATAAAATGTTTAGTGAATAAACATTATATCAGCATTATCTTTGCTCAATGATGAAAAAATTAAAGTTAGTAACACCATCCACTTCCCCTAATCTTATAGATTTTAAAAAACTCCCACCTCCATCTATCAAGGTTGTTTGGATGTAAAAAATTCATCTGATCAGTCAACATTTAACAAATACTTATATTCTTTTCATTTAAAAAACTTATAATCATTTTGTAAGGATTTGTACAAAAAGCTTAAAACAACAATAACATTGTATGCAAGGACACAGACTATGAACCTGATTCGCACTCTCTTATCCTTTTTAATGAAAGATAAAATAATTGCCTCTCCAAATTTTAATCGCTGGTTAGTTCCACCCGCCTCAATCGCCATTCACTTATGTATCGGCTCTGTTTACGCCTGGAGTATTTTTAATCCTGCATTAACGAAGGAATTTGGTGTTGTAAGCAGTGCTGCGCAAGACTGGAGCCTGAGTAGCGTGGTATGGATATTCTCTGTAGCGATTGTTTTTCTTGGTTTATCTGCTGCGATTGCAGGGAAATGGCTTGAAGAGGTTGGCCCTCGTTGTGTTGGTGTAACCGCCGCATTCCTTTGGGGAGGCGGCTTTATTATCGGCAGTGTGGGTATTTCCACCCATCAACTATGGTTGGTGTATTTAGGTTATGGTGTACTAGGTGGCTGTGGTTTAGGGCTTGGTTATGTATCCCCTGTTTCAACATTACTTCGCTGGTTCCCAGATAAACGCGGCATGGCGACAGGTATGGCGATTATGGGGTTTGGTGGTGGTGCTATGATTGGCGCACCTTTAAACACCTTTTTACTAGAGAAATTTGCCATCGCGCCAACCTACCTAGGGCCAGAATCTGCCGTCAATCTAATTACCGAAGGTGGTAAACGTTTCGCAGAAATGGCAAGCGGAAAACTAGAAGTTGTTGTTGCCAGCGCCTCTGAGGCGGCAAAACTTCCAATACCTGGTGATGCAGGCGTTTATGTGGTTGGTACAGGCAATACAGGTGCTGCCAGTGTTTTCTTAACTCTTGGTATTGTGTATTTCATTATTATGATGGTCGCGGCATTTGCTTACCGTATTCCTCCTAAAGATTGGAAACCAGAAGGTTGGACACCACCAGCAAAAGATGCGGCAAACGCTATGATTAGCCGTAACAATGTCCATATTGACCAGGCATTAAAAACGCCTCAGTTTTGGCTATTGTGGATTGTATTATGCTTCAACGTGACCGCGGGTATTGGTGTAATCGGTATCGGCAAAACCATGATGACAGAGATTTTTGGCTCTACCCTTCCGACTATCGCCACAGCAAGCTTTGCAGGCACTTATGTATTAATGATTTCTGTTTTTAATATGTGCGGTCGATTCTTTTGGGCATCTACATCCGATTTCATTGGGCGTAAAAACACCTACCATTGCTTCTTCGTACTTGGAACGATTTTATACCTTTCTATTCCGTACGCAGCTTCAGCGGTAAGTGCTGACCCTTCCGTTACTTGGTTAGTTATGTTCTACGCAGCAACTATGATTATTTTCACTATGTACGGCGGTGGATTTGCCACTATCCCAGCTTATCTAGCGGATATCTTTGGCACACTACACGTTGGCGGCATACATGGTCGATTGCTTACTGCATGGTCAACAGCTGGTGTACTAGGGCCATTTGTTATCACTTATTTAAGAAACCTATCGGTAGAAAATGCGATTCACGATTTGGTCAACAAAATCGATCCTGCTGCATTTGAACAAAAATTTAACACGTCCGTATCTCAGCTAGACGAGCTCATCGCAGCGAAGTCCGTAACTGTTGCCAAATTAATGGAAATCGCACCAGCTGGAACGATTGATCCTACATCAAGTCTCTATAATACAACCATGTATGTGATGGCTGGCTTATTGATTGCTGGCTTCTTTGCCAACCTAATGATTCGTCCTGTCAGTGAAAAACATCACGTTGAGAAAACTCACCCTTAGACACGAGAACAAGACTTGATAAACCTCCAAAGGTAAGAAACCGATAAACGCTTTCTTACCTTTTTATAAAGTGCTTTTGAAAATAACCAAGGATGATCAAACCTTTTACATAGTAGCCATTTTATGGACTAGGACTAGGATAAGTATTGTTTCGTACTAAAAATACAATCATCAATGCTATCTAAATCTGCTTGAACACGCTTATATCAAAAAGGAATTACTCATGATGCAGAAAATCAAAGCCATGCCCATTACACGACAACTAGCCACTGCTGTCTTCTTGGTCTCAATAATTTGTTTTAGCGCACTAAGCTGGCTTGCAACAAAAAAGTCTTCTGCAGGCTTTATGCAAAGTATTGAACATGAATTACAGACCAGCGCCAGTCAAGGTGACATGTTGCTCGATTTTTATTATGAAAGCCTAAAAAGCAATACAGATAGATTAGCCGATATATTCTTCACTCTTTTTCCAAATGGGATCATCGTAAGCGATTCTGAGACAGTAAAAATTGGCGAGTACGATAGCCCCCTAGCAACCAATTCTGGCGAAACCATTAACCTAAACTTTAGCAAGCCAGACCAATTCACTAGCATGACGGGTGGAACGGCAACCGTATTCATTCGCTATGGTGATGATTTCCTTCGTGTCAGTACATCACTAAAAAAAGCAGATGGTGAACGCGCATACGGGACCCTATTAGGTAAAGGCCATCCAGGCTATCAAAGCCTCATCAATGGTGAAACTTATGCAGGTCCTGCCACATTATTCGGCCGCAATTACATGACCAAATACGTTCCTTTTAAAGATGCAAAAGGAAAAGTAATAGGTATTTTATATATTGGTTTTGATTACACGGAAGGATTAAAAAGTTTAGAAAAAGAAATCAATGGCCTGTCCTATGGCAAAACAGGTAAAGCCACTGTCATTAACTTAAAAGAAGGTAAAGACTTCGGCAGAGTCGTTATTGATTCACAAAATAAAAACAAGTTATTCACTGAACTGGGCTTAGCAAACGCTGAAAAACATTTACAGTTCATGAAAAGCCAAGATACTGGTACCTTCTTCACCGAACAAACTGTTAATGAAACAACACAGAAAAACATCATGACATTTAGCCATTCTGATAACTGGGATTGGGCAATTATAACTGGGGGACCAATTAAAGAGTTTACCCTTGTAGCAGACTCAGTTCGTAATAGTTTAATTATTATTTCAGTGATTTGTGCTCTTATTCTTGTCTTTCTCGTTGCCTACATAACACAGCGCATTCTTTCGCCATTGAAACGCGCCAGCCAAGATTTACAAGAACTGGGGAACGGCAATCTTTCCACACATTTGTTTGAAAACGGACAGACTAATCAACACCATAGTCGCAATGAAATAGCGACTCTTTTCGAACACGGTCGAAATACCATAAAACAGTTACGCGCCATGCAAATGGAAGTTAGAAGCAGTATGGAACTGCTTGCTAGCTCGAGCCATAAAGTACAAGAAACTGCGACATTAGCCTCTAAAGGTATGGCAAAACAACAGTTAGAAACAGACTTAGTTGCGACGGCAATGAGCCAAATGGTCATTGCCGTAGAAAATGTTTCTCAACATGTGACAGAAACAACTAATGAGACACAAAAAGCAGATGAAGAAACCAGAACGGGAACTCAAGTTGTGGATGATGTTGCTCAAGATATGCAAAGTCTAGCAAGTGTAATTAACCATGCATCTTCAGTCATGCAAGAAGTAGAAAAAGAAAGTGTCAATATTGGCTCTGTTTTAGAGGTGATTCGCAGTATTGCAGAACAAACCAACCTTCTCGCTCTTAACGCAGCCATTGAGGCTGCTCGTGCGGGTGAACAAGGCCGAGGATTTGCCGTTGTTGCTGACGAAGTCCGTACATTGGCCACTAGAACCCAAGATGCAACTTCTGAGATTGAAGGTATGATAGAGCAGCTGCAAAAATTGTCTAAAACAGCGTCAATTGAAGTTATTAATGGACGAGATCAAGCCGCAGGAAATGCAGGAAAAGCAATGGAAGCAAGCAAAGGACTAATGAAAGTAACGAAATCAGTGAGTTTGATAAATACTATGTCTATCAATATTGCTAGCTCTGTCACAGAGCAATCTGCTGTTGCAGTCGGCGTAAATGAAAACATTGCCAATATACGCAACGTGTCGAACGAAACGGCTGAGGGTGTAAAAGAAATGATGGCCACCACCAAAACGCTTTCAGAAGTGTTAGATAAATTGAAGTCATCAATAAATCGGTTCACGCTATAAGCTCTAGCGTGACAGCTTTAGCTATGACAGAGCACCGAAAACAAAAAAAACGAGTAGCCCATGCCTACTCGTTTCTTTTGTATCTTTTAACTCACACTTTCTTATCTAAAAATACGTTCAGACCAAACAGTTAATCCGGCAGCAACACTTCCAAAGTGATCGCCATCCAATACTGGTATATCACCGATCCGCTGTTGAATGGCTTCACGAATCACTGGAGATTTTGCCGAACCACCTGTCATATAGATTAAATCTGGTTTCTCACCAGCCTGCTCTATCGCCGTAACCATCAAGTTCAGCATTTTTTCTAAAGGTGAAGCAATTGACTTCGTCAGTTCCTCACGGCTAACAGTGGCGGTTAACTCTGCTTCAATATAATCCAATGCGGCAAGGTAACTCTGGGCATCAGATAAAGCAATTTTCGCCTCTTCTGCACTACGCACGATATGATAGTTATGTTTTTCTTCTCGCATGCGCAAGAAACGCTCAATCAATTTTGGCTGCGCAGCATCTATGCGTAACTGATTTATTTGATTCTTTGTTTCCATACTATTAAAAGTCGCGATAGCAGACACATCATTCGTTGTGACTGCATTCCAATACAGTTGAGTAGGCATTGGCAACCCCGTCTTAAGTAGCGAATCCATACCAAATAACGGCATAAAGTGTTTGCCTGCAATCTGTATATCTAAATCATTACCACCAATTCGCTCACCAGTGTGAGCCAGAAAATCACTACTACGGTCTTCTTTTTTGAGGTAGTCAGGGCCCATACGCACCATGGCGCAGTCCGTTGTACCACCGCCAATATCCACAACTAATACGGTTTTATTTTCAGCCAGTTTCACTTCAAAATCCAAACCAGCAGCAATAGGTTCATACAGAAATTCGATTTCTTTGAAACCAGCTCGCTTACCTGCTGTCGTTAGAATCTCCAGCGCTTGGCGGTTACTAACTTCAGCATCCAGACCTTGGAAATTGACAGGACGACCAATAACGGTATGAGTAATTTCTGCACCCAAGTTTTTTTCGGCGCGCTGTTTGATGTTCTGCATCATCACAGTCACAACGTCTTCAAAGAAATGAATATGCTCGGAACGCAGTCCAGCGCCACCTAGAAATGACTTAGGCGATTTTACGAAGTAGCCTTC
Source organism: Marinomonas sp. UCMA 3892 (assembly GCF_012726345.1). Lineage (GTDB taxonomy): Bacteria > Pseudomonadota > Gammaproteobacteria > Pseudomonadales > Marinomonadaceae > Marinomonas. Next base: position 56,386 of record NZ_PTXN01000020.1, on the reverse strand, counting down.
TTCAGGCCATTGAAAGTATTCGTCAAACGCAGCGCGCCCAAAAAATAACGTTTGGTCTTCATCTGCAATATCTTCTTCATAACGTGCACGCTTGGCCCGTGTTAAAGCATTCATACGCAATTCTGCGAAAGCTTGTCTTGAATGAATATCCTGAAGGCCTCTTCCGACCGCTTCGGTAATCAAGTCTCGATCTAAAGCGTATAAAGTAGAAGGTAAAAAGGCATGTTCTCCTTCTAAAGCGACCAAACGCACAGCCGAATCTTGCACAATTCCTAATGCACAATTTGATGTTCCGTAATCAAATCCACAAATCATCTAATATTTACCTGTTATCGCTAATAGAAAAGGGTCGCGGACGATAACAGAAAGATTCAAAAGTATCAAAACTATCAAGTGATTACCTAACCGTAGAAAGGTTACGCTAGATAACAGAAAATTGCATGGCCTCAACATACTAAATACACAATCTAAGCAATAATTAGCTTTAATTAACACCTTGGAGAAAAAGGATGCATCTTTCACTACAAACTAAAATAACTGTACAGTCCATCATTGTGGCTATTATTGTCGCCTTTGGTGTCGGAGGTGTCTCTTTTTACGCTTTCAAAACAGACAGTGACACACGCATAGAATCAGAAGCTAGCTCCCAAGCAAATGCTATCTCAACCTATATAAACAGCTGGTCCAATGATCGAATTGGCACAATGCAAGCTGTTAAACAAAAAATAGAAGCGTCTTTGCAAGAAAACCCTGAGATAAGCGAAAAAGATATACTTAATATTCTTCAACAAGCACAAACTAGTTTGCAGTTCAGCTTAACCTTTCTGGGTTTAGAGAATGGAGCTATGTATCGCCATGATCCATCGCTAAACAGCGCCGACTACGATCCTCGCAAACGCAGCTGGTACATGGATGCAAAAACGAAAAACAGTGCTTATGTCACAGCACCTTATATATCCGCTTCTACTAAACAGCTGTCCATGACATTTGTTGAACCTATTACTATTGATGGCAAGTTTGTTGGAGCCATTGGTGGCTTGGTATTTTTGGACAGTGTGCTAGATAGCATTCTTGCAATGAAAGTAGCTGGGGATGGCTACAGTGTATTATTTGACGGCGACGGCAAAATCATTGCTCATCCAAACACTGAACTCATTTTGAAAGATGCCGCTGAATTATCACCAGAATTAAACAACGATTATTTCAAAAACATTCGTAAACAAGCTAAATTTACTGAATTAAATATCGGCGGTAAAAATATGGAGATGTTCGCCAGCAGTATTAAAGGCAGTCCATGGGTGTTGGGATTAATGATGGACAAAGCCGTTCTTAATGCACCGCTTGTCAGTTTAGGAACCAACATTGCCATTGCAGTGATTAGTTTGCTTTTCATTGCGATACTTGTTGTGGTGCAAGTGACTCGATTCTTATTAAAAGATTTACGCCGCGTATCTGACAGCATGGCCCAGATAGCTCAAGGTAATGGTGATTTAACCCAAAGATTAACCGCCAGTTCAAAAGATGAAATCGCCGTTTTGGTGGATAATTTTAATAAATTCGTCGCGCTATTGCATGGCACTGTATCCCATCTTAAAAAGATTGGACACGATTTAGCAGGTCAAGCTAATGCAGCCCATAACTCATCACAAAACAGCTCACTAAAACTTGAAGAGCAGCAACATAATATCTCTATGGTTGCCACTGCTATCCATGAAATGGCACAAGCAACACAAGAGATAGCAAGCAACGCGACCAACACGGCTATCAATGCAGATGAAACCGTGGCAGCCAGTAACCAAGGGCAAACTCAAGTCCTGAAAAGTCAAGAAAGTATCCGTACTTTGGCCGCTGATATTCAAGAGGTGGCAAATGTAATTAACGATCTAAGCAAAAACGCTGATGGCATCAACACCATTTTAACGACGATTTCAGGAATCGCAGAACAAACTAACTTATTAGCATTAAACGCTGCTATCGAAGCGGCACGGGCTGGTGAACAAGGTCGAGGCTTTGCTGTGGTTGCTGACGAAGTAAGAGTACTTTCACAACGAACTTATAGCTCAATTGAAGAAATTCAAAAAATGATTGAGTCTTTGCAAAAAATCACTAAAGACGCAGTAGGCAAAATTCAATTAAGTCATACTAGAGCAAACAATAGCGTTGAAGACGTCAATCAGGCAAAAAACAGCCTAGATAAAATCCAACAATCAGTTGCAACAATCAACGACCGCGCAGCACAGATTGCAACTGCAACAGAAGAGCAAACAAGCGTGACCGCAGAGGTCAATCAAAACACGGCAGACATACAGCAAAGCTCTACAGAGCTAGTAACGCTTGCAGCTGAAAGTGCGGCCCGTGCCGAAGAGCTTAAATCTCTTGCCGATGACCTAACCAAAAATATCAATCACTTCAGAACGTAAGAGACTGATGCCAATAAAAATGCCCTATTCAGGTTTACCTGAATAGGGCATTTTTTGTTCTTTAACTTTCAGCTCTCTTTAACAAGGCATTAGACCAACGGTGAAACGCCAATAATTGCCTGATGTAAGTAAAAAGCGATAGCAAACCAAGTCACCATAGCAAAAGTGAAAGCGGCTAAATCAAACTGAACGCCAGATTCTTGATCACGTACCACACCTGCTTTGCGGTCACGACGACGATAAACAGCAAAGCTGACAATAGACCAAACCAAGAAACTTCCGAAAAGTATTACATCAGCCAAACTTCCGTTGCTGATTAAATGAGCAAATGCCCAGATTTTAATAGCGATAAGCATTGGATAACCCACTTTCTTTTTCATCGTGGTATGCGGCACTAAAGCGGAACCGACAAAGAACAGAGCAACCAATACTAATAGGCCTGCCAAGTGCCGCGTCCAAACAGGTGGAAACCACAGCCACACAGGTTCAAGGCGCGCTTGAGAATACCCCATAACAATCAGGCCAACGGCAATCAAGGTGATCATACCAAAGCGCATCTTCCAACGCATTTCACCATGTATTGCCATACTTTTTTCACGCCAATTCGGTGCGACTAAACGAACCGAATGCACAAAAAAGAAAATTACCAACCCCATCACTAAAATCAACATACTAAGATGTTCCTTCTACACTTTAAAAATCTTTCAACTGTCTATACGCGATTACTGCAATACAGTATTCGCAATCCTAAAAGATCCGATCTTCTGGACTATAATTTATAGCGCAGGATTATAGAGGGAAATACGCAAGAGGCCTATTATTCATTACAATCATCCCATGAATGGTTAAATGTCTTAGAAAACCAGCAAATTTATCTTTAATAATAAAAAAATGACTGCTCGGTTCACCTTATAGACCGAAATATAAGCTATAGAAAGATGGGCATAAGACAAATCCTATTAAAAGTCGTCAAAATGTCATAAAAAGCCCTGTAAAATACCTTTATTGAGCTAGAAAAAGCCCCCTCCTTTGAACTAGAATACACCGTTTTGACTAACGGGCAGGTTGCCATGATCAAGACACCTTATTACCTTATTGATAAAGCAGCACTTCTGAAGAACTTAGAGAAGATCGCTTATGTGCGCCAGCAGTCTGGAGCCAAGTCTCTGTTAGCTTTAAAATGCTTTGCAACTTGGTCCGTATTTGACCTAATGCAAGACTACATGGATGGCACCACATCTTCTTCTCTATACGAAGTCAAATTGGGGAAAACCAAGTTCAAAGGCGAAACACACGCTTATAGCGTGGCCTACTCCGATGATGAAATCGCAGAAGTACTAGATCACTCCGACAAAATCATTTTTAACTCCATTGGTCAATTCAATCGTTTTAAAGACGTAAGTAAAGACAAGACCCGTGGTTTACGTGTTAACCCTCAAGTAAGTACCTCTGAATTTTTAATTGCTGATCCAGCAAGACCTTTTAGTCGTCTTGGAGAATGGGATCCAGAAAAAATCGCCACGGTTATTAACGATATTTCTGGGTTTATGTTTCACAATAATTGTGAAAACAACAGCTTTGAGCGCTTCGATGAAATGCTAAATCTTATCGAGGAACGTTTTGGTCATTTGATTCAACAAGTCAAATGGGTCAGTCTTGGCGGCGGTATTCATTTCACTGGTGAAGGCTACCCTATTGATAAATTCTGCCAGCGCCTGAAAAGTTTTGCTGAAAAATACGACATTCAGGTTTACCTAGAACCAGGTGAAGCCAGTATTACAAAGAGTACAACACTAGAAGTGACCGTGTTGGACACCTTGTTTAATGGCAAAAATCTGGCCGTTGTCGATAGCTCTATTGAAGCCCACATGCTGGATCTATTGATCTACCGTGAAAACGCTAAAATGGCGCCTTGTGATGGCGAACATGAATACATGATTTGCGGTAAATCCTGCTTAGCAGGGGATATTTTCGGCGAATTTAAATTTGATAAAGCACTGCAAGTGGGCGACCGTCTATCTTTCCAAGATGCAGCGGGTTACACCATGGTGAAAAAGAACTGGTTTAACGGTGTTAAAATGCCGTCTATTGCCATACGCCAACTGGATGGCAGCATCGAACTTGTCAGGGAATTCGATTACAACGATTTTGAGCAGAACTTATCTTAGTTCTACTTCAGTTACTACTTTGGAGAAAGCACTACCATGAAAAAAAATGTCCTCATTATTGGCGGCGGAGGCGTGGCACGTGTTGTGGCACATAAATGCGCCCAACACAATGACACACTGGGCAATATCGCAATTGCTTCGCGCAGCGTTTCGAAATGCGACGATATTGTATCCAGTGTCCTCGACAAAGGCAGCATGAAGGTAAAGGGCCGCATTCAAGCATTCGCCCTAGACGCTCTTGACGTGCCAGCAACGATTAAATTGATTCAGGAAACTGAATCTCAAATCGTTATTAACGTTGGATCAGCATTTATCAACATGTCAGTGCTTGAAGCTTGTATGGAAACCGGTGTAGCTTACTTGGACACAGCTATCCACGAAGATCCAACAAAAATTTGTGAAACACCACCATGGTACGCTAACTACGAATGGAAGCGACGTGAGGCTTGCAAAGAAAAAGGCATCACCGCGATTCTCGGCGTAGGCTTTGATCCGGGTGTTGTTAATGCCTATGCAGCGCTTGCCTATAACCACTACTTCGACAGCGTAAGTGATATCGACATCATTGATATCAACGCGGGTAGCCATGGCAAATATTTCGCGACCAACTTCGACCCAGAGATCAACTTCCGTGAATTCACCGGCGTTGTGTATTCTTGGCAGAATCGCGAATGGAACGTCAACAAGATGTTTGAAGTAAGTCGTACTGATGACCTACCAGTAGTAGGAAAACAAACGTCCTACATGAGCGGTCATGACGAAGTACATTCTATTTCGCAAAACTTAAATGTGCCTAACGTACGTTTTTGGATGGGCTTTGGTGAGCATTACATCAACGTATTCACCGTATTACAAAATCTAGGACTATTGTCTGAGCAACCAGTTAAAACAGCAGAAGGCTTAGAAGTCGTACCTCTTAAAGTGGTGAAAGCAGTGCTTCCTGATCCGTCATCTCTTGCCCCAGAGTACACAGGTAAGACTTGTATCGGTGATGTGGTCAAAGGCATCAAAGACGGCAAAGAAAAAGAAGTCTTTATCTACAACGTAGCGGACCACAAAGACGCTTATAACGAAGTGGGTAGCCAAGGGATTTCTTATACCGCTGGTGTACCACCGGTTGCTGCAGCCATTTTAGTCGCCAATGGGACCTGGGACGCTAAAGAAATGCGCAACGTAGAGCAACTTGATCCAAGACCTTTCCTAGGTTTGTTAAACGAGATGGGCTTGCCTACTCGTATTAAAGACGAAAATGGCGACCACCCTTTTACGTTTTAATAACTAACCAAGGTTAGCAATCAATCATCCAAAATACCCCCGCATTAGCGGGGTTATTTTTATCAAAAGAAAGCCATCTCAAGAAAATATATTTAATTAAAATAAATACCAGTCCTTTAGGCTTACACAATAACACCAAAATCCTTACAATATCATAACGTCACCTCTCCCTTTTTTTAGAATCTAGCCAAGGAACATCATTATGATAAAGGAACTAAAATTTGCAGCCCTGACTGCTGTAATTGCGTTAACCATTACGGGTTGTGCCTCCAATCCAGATTCCGCCTCAAGCCTTGCTGCGGACGCAAAGCAATCAGAAACCATTACGCAAATAAACAATCTTAAACAAGCCATTGACGCGGCCAACCAAAAAACCACATATGGAATTGAAGAAGAGCTAGATTGGTTTGCAACAAAAGAAATTAAAGATGCAAATGATGCTTTAACAGAAGCCAAAGACTACTACGCTAAGTTTGAATTTAACCCTTCTGAAGCAAACAGCAGTACAGGTTTTTTTAGCTCGACAACTAACATTACTGCCGCAGAAGATGGTATAAGTAAATTCAATGAACACATGACAAAAGCTATTAACATTAAAGCGGCGGCGTTATCTGCTCTAGCAGAAGCATTTGAATATCGAACTCAGCTCAAAAAAATTGATGCACAAAAATACTTTCCAAGCACAGTTAAAGAGCTAGAAGGTGATCTTAAAAAACTAGTAGATCAAGTTTCCAACGATAAAGTGGAAGCAGCAATTAATTCGCAACCAGCCCTAATTGCCAAGCAAAGAGCCCTAGAAATCAAAACAGTAACAGCAATCTACCTTACTGATGCTCAAAAAGAGCTAGATAGACTGGTAAAAGCAAACACAGCACAAGATGCACCAAAATCCTTATCTCAAGCATCAGCCTCACTAACCGCAGCAATAGCATTTGTTGCTGCTGAACCAAGATCCATCAGTAAAATAGAGCTAAAAGCTGAAGAAGCAATATTCTCAATTAAAAGAGCAGAGCAAATAGCACTAACAGTTAAAAAGCTTAAAGCACTACAACAAAAAGATTACGAAGATTATATTATCAACTATGAAAAAATTCTTTTTGCGACCAGTAATGCGCTTGGAGCGGATGACAGTCGTGATTTATCTTTCGAAGAACAAGGAAAAGCATTAGTAGTATTTATTGAAGCTAACCTAAAAGATCAAGAAGCGTCTATTAAAGCGCAGCAAAACCTACGAAAAGAGCTGAAAAATCAAAAATCGTATACTGAATTATTAGAAGAAAAAATTAGCACTCTTAACACCAGTTTAGCCGATGTGAAAAAATCACTAGCAGACTTGCGGTCTGAAAAAGCAGCGGCAGAGCAAGCAACAATGGAAAAAGCAGCTAAAGCGAAACAAGTTGCAGCTGAGCAAGAAAAATCAAAAGCAGAAGAAGCGAAAGTAGAGGCAAAAGCTCCAGCTGAAATTAAAACAGAAACAGAACAAGCAGAAAGTACAACGCCTCAATAACGTGCTTTATAAAACATAAAAAAACCAGAGCGTGTGCCCTGGTTTTTTTTGCTAGAAAATACTATCAGCTACCGATGAGCAAAAGCCGTTTTCGTGCAATCTCCATCGATTTTGTCTTTCTCTTCTTTAAGAATTACATCGGTAAACTGGCTCATAAAGCAGCAGCAAATCCCTTCACCAATCATAGTACGCGGTCCCATTGGGTGACCAATATGCTTGTACACACCATGACTGTGACCATGAGAGTGATCGTGTGAATGTCCATGACTATGAGAGTGTCCATGACTGTGATCATGTGAGTGACCGTGGTCATGGGAGTGGTCATGATGTTTCAATACTAATGAGTGCCCATGATCTGCATGATCGAGCGCTTGAACTAGGTTAGTAAAGTGTTTGGTATCGAATTCCGATAAGCCTTGAGTATCATCTTGTGGATCTACAAACTCCGCATGGTGATGATGCACATCCACTTCACCAGCAGCAAGGCGGCGCTTGAAGGAGTTCATCAAGGTTTCTTCGCCCGTTTGCAGTTCTCCTTGCATGATCTCTTCAACACGGTTTTGAAAGGCATCAATCACGCGAGAGTGATCACTTAGATAATGAGCTTGAATCAATTCTACCGCTGGGTTCGCTTCAGCCACTTTGTTCACATAACCTTGAATACGCTTAATCAAACGACCGGTAAACAAGAAATAAGGTGCAACCACAATACGCTTAAAGCCAAGCTTCATTAGCTTTTCAAGACCTACACCAACCGATGGGTAAGTCACCCCAGAATACACTGTATCCGCCCAACCAAAACCCATATTTTCATTGACGATACGAGTCAGCTTAGCGGCTTCGGCATTGGCCGACGTATCAGACGTACCACGACCCACCACCACCAGCATGGTGTCGTATAAGTTTTCTGGTGGGTTTTCAGGGTCAAGGCCAAGCGATTCATATATGCGCGCTTGAAAGGCTTCGATCATGTCGTCTTGTAGGCCTAATTCACGGCCGTAAGTAATATGCAAACCTGGGTGCTTTTCTTCGTACGTTGTCAGTACAGAAGGAATATCGTTTTTCGCATGGGTCGCAGCAAACAACATACCCGGTATGGCATAAATTTCTTCCACGCCTTGGTTTACCAAGCTATTTAGCCCCATATGGATATTTGGCGCAGAAAATTCAAGAAAGCCATATTCCACAGGAAGGTCTGGATAACGCTCTTTAAGTCCTTTTGCCACTAAGCCAAATTCACGTTCCGCGTCTTTATCACGGCTGCCGTGACCACAAATCATAATGCCCTTTTTGGCCTGTTCTTTATAACTCATTTTTTCTCTCTACTTTAAATCATCTTTGCCGCTAACCAGTTTAGGTATTAGCCACAAGGTTACAAGAGATCTTCTGCCCAAGATCACTGACGTTGCTCTTGCTGCTGATCTAAATCAAGCAACAAGGATTGAATTTTTTCTTTATGAGCATCGGCGTTTTGCCACATGCCTCGTTGTATCGCTTCTAATAAGCGCTCGCCCATTTCCTCCAACGCATGGGGATTATTATCGCGCATAAAGGCTTGATTGTCTGGATCAAGCAATAATCGATCGGTCACTTGCTCGTATTGATAATCCGCAACTAAATCCGTTGTCGCATCATAAGCGAATAGATAATCCACCGTAGCGGTCATTTCAAAAGCGCCTTTATAACCATGTGTTTGCATGGCTTCTATCCATTTAGGATTCAGTACCCGTGATCTTACTACTCGGTTTAACTCTTCTTTCAAAGTGCGAATTTTGGGTGAGCTCGGATTCGAATGATCGTTGTGATACACACTCGGTGCTTGACCACGAAACTCTGTGACCGCGTTAGTCATGCCACCTTGGAATTGATAATAATCGTCTGAATCAAGAATATCATGTTCGCGGTTATCTTGGTTTTGTACAACCGCATCCAGTTTCGACAAACGCTCAACAAACGCTGCTTTGGCTTCTACCCCTTCGCCCTTATTATTTGTCCCATCATTATTGGAACCGTACGCGTAACCGCCCCAGTTAACATAAGCTTCCGCAAGATCCGCTTTGGTGTCCCAGCAACGCTCGTCAATCAAGCCTTGCAACCCTGCACCATAGGCACCAGGTTTACTACCAAATACCCGATAGGAAGCTTGGCGACTGGCTTCTTCTGCGCTTATACCTTGGGCGAGCAATTTGCTCTTGCGCGCTTCCACGTTAGCACGAATAACATTGCCATTGCCTGGTTCTTGATAATCGGCAATGGCTTGTACCGCAGCATCATAAAGGCGCATAACATTGGCAAAGGCGTCGCGAAAGAAACCAGAAACGCGCAAGGTGACATCCACGCGTGGACGCCCTAATTGCATGCAGGAAAGAATTTCAAAATCTGTCACTCGGTTTGAACCAGCCGCCCAAATAGGACGAACACCCATCAAGGCAAAGGCTTGTGCAATATCATCGCCGCCAGTTCGCATGGTGGCTGTTCCCCACACAGACAATCCCAAGTCTTTTGGATAATCCCCATGCTCCTGTAAGTGTCGCTGAATTAACGCTTCGGCCGATTGCTGACCAATTGCCCACGCCGCCGGAGACGGAATGGCACGATTATCCACAGAGAAGAAATTGCGTCCTGTCGGTAAAGTATCGAGCCGCCCACGTGTCGGTGCGCCACTTGGGCCCGGTGGAATAAAGCCCCCCGCCAAACCAATTATCAAGGCTTGTATTTCATCATGCGCACTTTGTTGCAAAGCAACTAATAGGCGCTTTTTACTGTGTGCCAATAGCATGGCGGTGTGAGGCAGCTTGGCGGCCAATTCCTCAGTTGATTCATTGCCCATCAAATGACTAAGCACCAAGGATTTAGCCAACAATTCTAAGCGTTCTTTGGTGTCGGCATGGGTTCGCCAAGCCAAATCACTTACCGCTAGCAAGACGTCTGGCTTATCACCTGCCCAAGACGTGCGCTCACTTTTCATTGGGTCAAAGCCGTCTTGCTGCAATGACAAATCGTTCACTAATGCGTGCAGAATACCTTGGCTAGTGATGTCACTGCCTCGTGGTAAACGCAACAAGGCCACCAGCGTATCCGCCAATTTATCGTCATCGGGTAGCTCTCCTAAACGATGCAAACCATGACGAATTTGGGCTTCTTTAATTTCACATAAATAGGCATCCAAATCTTCCAGCACAGTATCTTCATTATCAGGTTCAATACCGGTTAGCTCTTCCAATAAATGGGAAGTTTGGACTTTCTGAAGAATTTGCTCGCGCAACCAGCTTTCACGGCGCACATCCATTCCCATGGCTTGATAATACTCATCAACCAGGTTTTCTAATTCGGCCATATCGCCATAGGTTTCTGCACGTGTCATTGGTGGCATAAGATGGTCAATAATCACCGCTTGGGTTCGACGCTTGGCTTGCGCCCCTTCCCCCGGATCATTCACGATAAAGGGATAAAAGTGTGGCATTGGCCCAAGGGCAATATCAGGCCAGCAAGAAGCAGACAAAGCCGTGCCTTTGCCTGGTAACCATTCAAGGTTGCCATGTTTTCCCACATGCACAAAGGCATCAACTTTATAGACGTGACGCAGCCAAAAGTAAAAAGCCAAGTAGCTGTGAGGCGGAATCAAATCTGGATCATGATAGTTCGCCGCAAGATCCAAATTAAAACCACGGGCAGGCTGAATACCGACAAAGGTTTCGCCAAGCCTAATCCCAGCCAACATGATGCGACGTTGGCCATTTTGCTCGCGGCACTTATGATCGTCTTCTGGCGGTCCCCAACGATCCCAAACCGCGTTTTGGCATTCCAGCGGCAGCTGATAGAAATACTCTAAATAGTCTTCCAGGGCGAGACTCTGCCAGCAACCTCGTTCATGCAGACTATTGGGATTATTGGTAACAGCTCCCAGTAACTCTTCGATCAAGGCATTACCATGATCGGGAATATTTTCGATGGGATAACCAGCGGCTTCTAATGCTTTTAATAAATTCACCGCCGAGGCTGGCGTATCCAAACCAACCCCATTGCCAATACGGCCGTCTTTCGTTGGATAATTTGCCAACACAAAAGCAATGCGTTTTTCATGGTTGGGTTTACAGGCTAAATGGACGAAGCGCATCGCAAGCTGAGCAACAAAACGCGCTCGCTCTTGGTGTAATTCGTAACGTACCAAATCGACTTGGGCGATATCGTTGTAATGACTCAAGGCTTTAAAACTCACAGCACGGGTAACAATGCGGCCGTCCATTTCAGGCAAAACAATCTGCATAGCCACATCACGACTGCGCAATCCTTGCGTTTGCCCCTGCCAGTCTTCTTCAGTACTGCCTGACAAAATCAACTGCAGTACAGGAATGGGCGAAGCAAATGCTGATTGAAAATCTGTCGGCTCGGATGATAAATCAGGGCTGCCCACACGATTTGCTGCAAAGCCTGTGGTATTTAGAATGACTTTGGCTTGAGTGCGTTCCACTAGCGATTCAATTAAGCCTACGGACACATCATCTTTGAGTGAACTCACTGCCACAGCCAAAGGCACCAAGCCTTCTTGCTCCAATACCTCAATCAGGCCATCAAACATGGCGGTATTTCCGCTTTGTAAATGCGAGCGATAAAAAGCCAAAATGGCAACGGGACGATCTTCAGCCAAGCAATCTTTATAATGACTTTGCCATTGGGCAAACCCACTGGAATGACCTGCATGATAAATTAGCGCACTAGGTAAAGGCGCGGGTTCTTGCCAAGGACAAGTTTGATCAAGGTAACGATCTGCGAGGAAATAGAATAATTGCTGTGAGTTGGTTTGGCCGCTTTCACGTAGATAGCGCCAAACTCGATGACAGTCTTCTGGTTGCGCCGTAGACGCTCTCATTAATGCGGGATCTTGCGTATCGTCCCCCGGAACCACAATAAGAGTGCGCCCCGCTTTCCCCTTCGCCCAAGCTTGCAAACGCTGGAAGCCATAGGACCAATAATGTTCCCCACCCAGTAGCGAAACCACCACGACTTTGGCGTGATCGAGCACCTTATGTTCGTATAAATCGTAAGCAGCGGGTTTGACCAGCTGCATCCAATTGGCCAGTCGAACACTCGGTAATCGCACTTCGTCCAATCCATCATTGGAACAACGGAAAGCTTCGATCTGGTCGAGAGCGCTACCCAGTGCGCCGATTACACTATCAGCCGCCGCCAAAATCACTAAGTCTGCTGGAGTTTGACCAAGATCGACAATCCCCTCATCGTCGACAAAGCCACCCGGTTTGGCTGCTAATAAGTGCACTCTTTCTCCAGTTTTTACTAAATCAATCTTGTCATTCAGTTATTCGATATTTATGCGCGGCGTTACGAGCGAAGCCAAGACGAGGCAAAAATAGACGAGAAAGCGGAGTTTATAGTTATAAATGAGCAATTCGAGTCTATTTTTAACAAAGTATTGGCAAGCGCAGTAGCCGCGATCAAGCACTCAAAGCATCATGAAGCACATTCTCAATCTGCTCTTTACTAATGCCTTTACCAATAAAGACTAACTGAGTTTTACGCACTTCATCTGGCTGCCACAAACGGTCAAAGTAACGGTCTATGCGCGTCCCCACCACTTGAAACACTTTACGCATCGGCTTGCCATGAACCGCCGCAAAGCCTTTGATACGGAAAATATTGTGTTCTTCTACCAGCTGCATCAGGGTTTCTTGCAAAAGATCCGTTTGCACTTCTCCTAACGTCACTACAAAAGAATCAAAATGATCATGGGCATGGTCGTGATGCTCACCGTGCGCATGGTGATGGTCGTGATGATTATGTACGTCATCAATGCGATTTTCCGTGGCAGCATCAATGCCTAGCAATACATCCAATGCGGCTTCACCGTTTTCGATATAAACCGTTTTAACCGTATTTGGCACTTCATGGGCAATGACAGCTTGCACTCGAGCACGTTCTTCGTCGTTTAATAAATCGTTTTTACTGACGACAACCAGGTCTGCTGCACTTAGCTGATCATCTAATAATTCTTGCAAACTAGGGTCGTGGTCCAAACTTTCATCCGCTAGACGTTGTGCTTGAACTTTGTCTTCATCATGAGCAAAACGACCAGCCGCAACAGCCGCGCCATCGACAACAGTAATCACCGCATCCACTGTGCAATGCTCTTTAATACCCGGCCAGTTAAACGCTTGAACCAAAGGCTTTGGCAACGCCAAACCACTGGTTTCAATTAAAATATGATCAATGTCACCACGACGGGCGACCAGCTGCTGCATCACAGGCAAAAATTCTTCTTCTACTGTGCAGCAAATGCAGCCATTGGCGAGTTCATAAAAGCCATCGTCACTGCGTTGACTTCCTTCTTCCACACCTTCTGGACAATCAAGTGGACATGAGCGCAAAAGGTCTGAGTCGATATCTAGCTCACCAAATTCATTAACAATGACAGCTATGCGCTTTCCTGCTGCTTGTTTTAGTACATTCGACAATAACGTTGTTTTACCACTGCCCAAAAAGCCAGTCACAATTGTTGTAGGTATTTTATTCAATTGCATGATTCATCCTTCTTACTTTCAGGGATCGTATTTTTAAAATTAGTTTTTCTTAGACTTATGTATCTTACGAAAGATATGCGCTTGCCCTTTGTCGTATAAATAGGAGTCGGCGAAATCTTCTGTGTCTAATACCTTCCCGACCAATATCAAACTGGTGCGAGTGAATTTTTTCTCTCTTACTTTGGCAACAATATCCGCTAAAGTTCCCACGACATAGTCCTGATCTGGCCAACTTGTGCGATAACACACAGCAACCGGACAATCTTCACCATAATGAGGAATGAGTTCTTCAACAATTTTATGAATGCGAGTAATGCCAAGGTGAATGGCTAGCGTCGCGCCACTTTGCGCTAACGCGGGCAATCGCTCTCTTTCTGGAAAAGGCGTTTTACCTTCATAGCGGGTCATAATGACCGTTTGTGAAACGCCCGATAAGGTCAATTCTTTACGAAGTAATGCCGCTGAAGCCGCAACTGCACTGACACCAGGAATCACTTCGCAATCAATATCTAACGCTTCCAAGCGGCGAATTTGCTCACCGATAGCTCCATACAAAGCAGGATCACCAGACTGCAAACGCGCAACATCCTTGCCTTCTTGCGCGGCTTTTTCAATCACAGCGGTGGTTTCATCCAGATTCATTTCTGCCGTATCATAAATAGCTTCGGCTGAACCACGCACACTATCAATCACTTGTGGTGGAATCAAAGAACCGGCATAAAGAACAATCGGACAACGCTCCATGGTTTTGACCGCTTTTACCGTCATCAAATCTGGATCGCCTGGGCCTGCGCCAATAAAGTAAACCTTCATTTATTTCCCTTATCTTTTATAAAGAGCTAAAACGTTTATAAGCGCTCCTAAAGCTTTTTAGAATAACCACGCGGCGTGTAAATCCAATTCTTCTCACCATTGACTATGTGTTTGGTGTCTGAGTTCCCGACACTGACCATGGTAAACATGTCCACGTCTTTGGCATCTAATTCACCCAGTGTCGTAAAAGTAATCTCTTCTTCGGGACGTGTGAGCTGACGGCCAATCATCACAGGCGTACTAGCAGGACGATACTGCAACAAAACATCACGAGCGTGATTCAATTGCCAGTCGCGTTTCTTCGAAACAGGGTTGTAAAAAGACACCACAAAGTCGCCAGCGCCACAAGCATGCAAGCGCTTATCTATGGTTTCCCATGGGGTTAATAAATCGGAGAGAGAGATGGTACAGAAATCATGACCAAGCATGGCGCCAACCCGGCTAGCGCCTGCTTGCATAGCAGAAATACCGGGGATAACTTCAATATCCACATCCAGCCATTCAGGATGGTTTTCTTTGCCTTGTAACTGCATATCCAGCAATTCAAAGACCAAAGTCGCCATGGCATAAATGCCAATGTCACCGCTGGAAATCAAAGCAGTGTTTTTTCCTTGCGCAGCCAAATCAAGCGCCAAGCGTGCTCGGCCTATTTCTTCACCTAATGGCAGATTATGAAAGGTTTTTCCTTCGCTTAGCTCACCCAGTAGATCTAAATAGTAGCCGTAAGCAACCCAATCACTGCAAACTGCCAATGCTTTGGTGGCATTCGGTGCCACCAAGCCTAAATCACCGGGCCCCATGCCCATTACAAATAACTTGCTCATGCATTCTCTACAATATAATCAAGCGCCACAGGACGCGAATGAAGCTATTGTACACGGATTGCAAATTTGACGGGATGAAAACACCACTATTTAGAATGAGTGATGTTCAGGTTTAGGATTCAACACGAACAAGGCGGCAATAATTTTTTTCTACACCATTAAACTCTAGTTCAGCTTCATCACCATGAATCCAAAAAGATAGACCTTCACCCAAATAAAATGCACCAGAGGCGCTTATCGCATGAGTCAGTACATAGGTTTTTTCTTTCCAAGATAACTGGGCTTGTTCGGCATGAAAAAATATATTCAAAGGCATGTTATTGCAGAGATAATCAGCTTCGTTGGTTTGAGCAACATCTTCTATCTCATATGTATCTTCATCTAGAGCGACGCTTTTATTAACTGAGCTGCAAGCAGCTAGTCCAAATAAAGAAGAACCAAGCAAGACGCTTTGTAGAAGCAACTTTTTAATGTGCACTATGTGAGACTCCATTCTAGAACCACTTTTCCGATACACCATTCTTGACCAAAAGGTCATTATAGTGAGCAATCTAAATTTTAACAGCTCATATTATATAGCGCTAGATAATAAGCTCTACCAAGTACTATCAGTTATTAGTTACTTTTTGTTATCTAAACCATTAATTCACAGCGAAACTGTCACAAAATCGCCACAATTGACAAGAACAGACACTTTGACAGTCAAGGATAAAAACGAGTATATTTCACCTGTCGGATTTATCCGACTTCGTTCTCGGGGCGGGGTGTAATTCCCCACCGGCGGTAAAGACTTTACATAAGTTAAATTCTAAGCCCGCGAGCGCCTTCAAGAAACTTTTCTTTTAGGGTCAGCAGATCTGGTGTAATTCCAGAGCCGACGGTTATAGTCCGGATGATAGAGAGCGCGTCAGACAAGACCTATATTGGCATAGCAGCTTTTGTTGTACCCAATTTAAGGTATGCCATTTAAAAGTGGTGTATTTGCCTGCCCGTTCGCCCTGATTCACCTTAGATATTTAGGATTAAAAAATGAATCAGAGCTCAACGAATAACATTGATTTCACTCCAGCTACAAAACGCATCGCGATTCTTCATGCTACTTGGCACGAAGATATTGTATTAAATTGCGTTGAAGGCTTCAAAAACGAACTAGTCTCTCGCGGTTACGATGCTTCTTTAATTGACGTCATTTCCGTACCTGGTGGCTACGAAATTCCATTACAAGCAAAACTGCTAGCAAAAAGTGGCCGCTATAACGCTATTGCTGGCACAGCATTGGTTGTAGATGGTGGTATTTATCGCCATGATTTCGTTGCTTCGACGATTTGTAATGCTTTAATGCAAGTGCAATTGGAAACTGAAGTGCCTGTACTAACAGCAGTACTTACACCTCATAATTTTCATGAGCATGACGAACATAAAGACTATTTTAGTCGCCATTTTGTTAAGAAAGGGATTGAGCTAGCGAACGCTTGCGATCAAACCATTCGCTTAACAGAAAAAGCCAAACAATTGCTTTAAGCTTTTGTTTTAGCCTTAAAAAGCACCAAGTTCGTAAAAATGCCCCACATCAGTGATGCGGGGCATTTTTGTATTCCGATAAGACAAAAAGCCTTAACGTTTTAATAAAAAGCATGAGACTGAAGCGATTTATAAAGCTCGCTGCTTCTGTCTGTCTCAGTACACAAACTCAACATATCATCAATAAAAAATCCCAAGGCTCGTCGCTCTATGCGCTCAATTCCACGCTGCTGTCTAGCGGATAAATTGGCATATTTTGATGCAGCACCAAAATCGCCAAACAAGACATGCCCTTCTTCATTGATCAAAGTATTGTGGGCGTACAAGTCCCCATGACTGACTTTTTTCTCACAAAAATGTACTACCAGCCGCTCTACTTGCTCAATAATTCGGGCAATTTTATCAATTGAAAATTGCTGTTCTTCCGCAAAAGTATCTCGCGTACAAGATACAAGGCTTGGTGGTTGACCTAAATTTGTATAATGGGCAGGGATTAACTCCATTACTAGAGCTGAACAATCTTCCTCTACCACCTTGGCAAGTGGTTGAACTAAATTATTGTGACTACCAACGGCAAGGCATGCATCCAGTTCATCCTCGGGATATCCATCACTGGTCACCTCACCTTTAAATACTTTGATAGCTACGGAGTCTGAAAAATCAAAAGTATTTTCACGCCAAGTCGCTAAGGAAATAACACCTGATGCCCCTTGCCCCAATACTTGATGTAATTTCAAATCACAAAACTGAACCGTTTTAAACTCATTATGAGGATCACGCTCTGCACAAAATGGATTGCCAGAGAATGCCAACCAAGCCAAGCGAGGTAAATTTAATAATGCATCAGGGAAAGCAACCAACTGATTAGCGGATAACCGGACCAGTTCCAGCTTATGGCAATTAATAATGGAATCTGGAAGAGTTACCAGTCGATTGCCAGCCAACGCCAGTTTTTGCAATCGTGTCAATCTGCCAAAATCATCTGGAAGTGATGTTATTTTGTTATCCGTAAGAATCAGCCAACGCGTCTGCGTGGGCAACGAATCAGAAGATACGTCAATGATTTGATTGCTTTTGAAACCAATCATCTCCAATTTCTCGCATTGCCCCAGAGCCTTTG
Organism: Marinomonas sp. UCMA 3892; assembly: GCF_012726345.1. Taxonomy (GTDB): domain Bacteria; phylum Pseudomonadota; class Gammaproteobacteria; order Pseudomonadales; family Marinomonadaceae; genus Marinomonas. The sequence goes on along the minus strand of NZ_PTXN01000020.1, from coordinate 38,202 downwards.
GCAATTCAGTAAACTGATTATTCGAGCAAAAGAGAATACGCAGTTTTTTGAAACGTGATAAATCCGCTGGTAGCTCACTTAAACTATTATTCGAAAGATCTAAAATTTCTAGGCTTTCAGCGAGATCAAAAATAGCCTCAGGAAAAGTGGTTAAATTTTCAGATAGCTGTAGACGAATAACGCCTTTCAACTCTCCACGGTTAAGCTGGTCAAGTGTGTGCAAAATAAAACTCTTTCTACATAGAATTAACGCACATTATAACCAATTACATGCGAGGAATCGTGGTTATCAAATCAGTAGTTCCTACATCCACTCCCATTTGTGAAAGCAAGGTCGTTATCTGTCCTCTATGATGAGTCTGATGATTAAAAAAATGTTGCAACGTAAAACCAAATCTTTGCGAATGACCAATACCCTTCATATTTTTATACTCCAATGCCGACACTAACATCTCATCAGTTACTTCATCTATCATGGCAATAATCAGCTTATCTAGCTCGAAACGCTTAGCCTGCAATAAGAGTAAATCATCAAACAACTGAGTATTAAGGGCTGCCGGACGCTCCATCACACGAACAAGGCCGATACTAGAAAGCCCAGTAAAATGATCTGCAAAACGTTTCAGCCAAATAATATCCGCCACCAGATTATGATTAAGCGTTCCTAATACAGATCCAAAAAATGCACCTTTATCTTCAATCAGATCGGCATAACTCAACTCACCAACAGCTTTATAAACAGCCTTATTCATCCATTGATTATAAGACGCCATCAGCTGCATATTTTCTTTTACTGACATAACCATCACCTCTTAATGTATTTGCTAAGCTGCTGCTAAAACCGCAATTAGAGCAATCAATCCCGGCAAAGCCTGTACATACAAAATTTTCTTACTTGATGTTATCGCGCCATACACACCTGCAATCACCACACAGAGTAAAAAGAATACCGTTACCTGTGAACCAGCAACTCCAAGCCACAACCCCCATAACAACCCCGCGGCAAGAAAACCATTGTAAAGACCTTGGTTCGCAGCCATCACCTTACTCGCTTTGGCAAAATCTGGTTTCAATCCGAATATTTTTATGCCCTTAGGCTTGTCCCAAAGGAACATCTCGATGTACATAATGTACACATGCAAAAGCGCAACAAAAGCCGTGGTAACAATTGCGATTAATTCCATAGATATACTTCTTTTTATTCCATTGGCTAAATGATTTTATTTTAACTCATCAGTTTTCAACGAAGGCTCCAAGAAACTATCCTTTTTTCACTGATCTAGTTCATTCTGCTCACTTTACTTTTATCTATTCTTTCAAGCTTCGCTTGCTCTTTATTTATTTTTTCAAGCTTCGCTTGAAAATCTTTTAAAGCAATGGTCAAAGCACCAACCGCGACACTTGGCTCAATATCGTGACTTTCAAGCAACTCAATAAGATCAACAGCCAGCTTTATATGGTCTGGCGCGAGCTCTAAAGACATAAAAACTCCGTATGGAAGACTGCAACAATCTACGTGTAAAATGCGAAAAATAGGCAATTAAATTTTTTTTTGCCGTCTATAATGGCTTTTTGCATTACAAATTGTTCGACGTAAAATAAGACAAATACAATACACACAGAACATAAACAAGCCTAATTTAACGAGGTTATCGTGATTACAAATGAATTTTGGTTGGATCGATGGAAAACAGGGCGAATTGGCTTTCATCAAGAAGGCGTCAATCCGAAGCTAACTGAATTCTGGCCTGCTTTACCAAAAGGCAGTCGAATTCTTGTGCCGCTATGTGGAAAGTCCAATGACTTGCTCTGGTTAGCTGAGCAAGGCTATGAGGTTACAGGTGTTGAACTCTCTTCTCTGGCAGTGATTCAATTTTTAGGCGATAACGATTTAGCTTTTAACACTCATCAAGAGGGCGACTTAAAAGTTCATACCGTTGACGGATTACCTTTACGTATTGTCGAAGGTGACTACTTCCAATTCAAAGAAAACGAATTTGATGCCTGCTATGATCGCGCAGCCATGGTAGCCATGCCTGAATCAAAACGTACTGAATATGTCTCCCATACCCTTGGGCGCTTATCCTCGTCAGCTTGCGTGTTATTGGTTTCATTGCAGTATGATGGCGACAAACAAGGTCCACCGTTTTCTGTCAATGAAGATAGTGTTGTATCACTGTGGGGGAATCAAATTCAGAAAATCGCCTCTGAAAACCTAGCACTGACCAATCCCCAGTATAAAGAGGAAGGGCACAATATATTTGAAGAAAGTGTATGGCGCATTCAACCTGAAAGAATATAAGCCTGAATAGGCCTAGATTAGGCTGTCTACCCTAGGTTTTTTCTGGGATAATGCAGCACAATTTTTCACCGATAAGCCATGTATCCTCGTAATGACAAAGAATACCGCTAACCATTACGCCCGATACCAAGAGTAAACAATGATCAAACGACATAAAACCGCCAAAGAACTCTTTTCTTACCCATTATATTGGGCTGAGTGTTATGGCGTTTCGCCCTTCCTACCAACCACCAGAGAAGAAATGGACGCTCTTGGCTGGGACAGCTGTGATGTAATCATAGTATCAGGTGATGCTTATGTGGATCACCCTAGTTTTGGTATGGCGGTTTTAGGTCGCTTACTAGAAGCACAGGGTTACAGAGTCGGCATCATCGATCAACCAGATTGGCGAAATACGGAAGACTTTATGCGCCTTGGCCGTCCTAACCTGTATTTTGGCGTTACTGCAGGCAATATGGACTCCTTGATCAACCGCTACACTGCCGACTTGAAAGTACGTAATGATGATGCTTATACACCTTATGGCATTGGCGGAAAACGCCCTGATCGCGCGGTTATTGTTTATTCTCAGCGTTGTAAAGAAGCCTTCCATGATGTACCAGTGATGATTGGCGGAATTGAAGCCAGTCTACGTCGCATTGCTCAATACGATTATTGGAGTGATGAAGTACGCCGTTCTGTATTAATCGACTCAACCGCTGATATCCTACTTTACGGTAACGCTGAACGCGCCATGATTGAAGTAACTCATCAGATGGCGATGGGTAAAACGCTTGATGAGTTAACCGACATTCGCGGCACGACTATTGTTCGAAATACTCCACCTGGCGGCTATACGGAAATCGATTCGACCCGTGTGGATTGGCCTGGCAAAGTTGATCAAATTTACAGCCCTTATGAATATATCCCAGAAGGCAAGTGTCAGACAAAGGATGAAGAAGAGTCTGACGTCATGCCTATTCGCGTAATTCCTGCTCCACTTCGTCGTGGCGAAAAGCTCGATCCTGAAAAAACCTATATTCGTTTACCCTCTTTTGAAAAAGTTTCTAAAGACCCTGTTTTATACGCACACACATCGCGTATTTTACACCTTGAATCAAACCCACATAACGCACGAGCATTGATTCAAAAACATGGCAAGAAAGAAATTTGGGTTAACCCGCCACCGATTCCATTGGAAACACCTGAAATGGATGGCGTGTTTGATTTACCTTATGCACGTGTACCACACCCAAAATACAAAAAAGCTCGTATTCCTGCTTATGACATGATCAAAACGTCGATCAACATCATGCGCGGTTGTTTTGGTGGCTGTACTTTTTGTTCGATTACCGAACATGAAGGACGAGTGATTCAATCTCGCTCACACGAATCTATTTTGAAAGAAATTGAAGATATCAAGGACAAGGTTCCAGGTTTCACAGGGCATATATCTGACCTTGGCGGACCAACGTCCAATATGTACACACTGAACTGTAACGACGATGAAGTACAAGCGTCATGCCGTAAACTGTCTTGTGTTTATCCGACCATTTGCTCCAACTTGAATACAGATCATAGCCCAACAACACAACTATATCGTAAGACTCGCGCGATTGAAGGTATTCATACCGTGTCTATCGCATCCGGTTTACGTTATGACCTTGCTGTAGAAGATCCTGAGTACGTTCGTGAGCTTGTCACTCATCATGTTGGTGGCTTACTGAAAATTGCTCCAGAACACTCTGAGCAAGGCACTTTATCAAAAATGATGAAGCCAGGTATGGGGACTTACGATCGCTTCAAACGCATGTTTGATAAATATTCCAAAGAAGCGGGCAAGAAGCAGCATTTAATCCCTTACTTTATCGCCGCACATCCTGGTAGCTCTGATGAAGATATGCTTAACCTAGCTGTGTGGTTGAAAACCAATGATTTCAAACCAGACCAAGTACAAACCTTTTATCCTTCACCCATGTCATTAGCGACAGCTATGTATCATTCCGGTAAAAACCCACTGAAACCAGTTACCTATAAGAGTGAAGACGTTTATACACCCAAAGATGCCAAGCAGCGTACGGTGCAAAAAGGTTTCTTGCGTTATCACGATCCAAGCAACTGGCAAGACCTTCGCAACACTTTAATCAAAATGGGACGCCCTGATCTTATAGGTCATGGTGATAACAAATTGGTGCCAGCGGAAGAGAAAGATAAGCAGATCCATCGCCGTCCTCAAAAAGCCAAACCAGGCCAAGCTACTGGTGCTTCCCATACGTCAAACAGACCAACCATGGAGAAGAACGCCGCTGCAGAAAAAGCTCGCCGCAAAACGAGCAACAATGCCAAACCTGCAAGTAGCCGTACTAATGGTGGACCAACTGCTCCAGCAAAACGCCGCAAAACAAAAGTAAAGTCTCGCCAACAGTAAGCTTATCCCCAAATTAAGCCCACTAAGAGACAGAGATAAAAAAAACGCGCCATGCTTATTCAACATGGCGCGTTTTTTTCATTACATTAGAAATTAGTTATGCTCTATCTTTGCTAGCTTACTGCGTCTACGACAAGCAATAACCAACTCAATAGCAGAGATTAAGATTAAGGTATAACCTAATGTCTCAATCCCTTCTTCTACAATATTCTTAACAAGACGCATATAGGAATCGCCCATTACAGCTTGCCAAAATGAACTACGACCCATCAACCTAGAAAACGCCAGTATAGTGACAAATCCAGCTAGAAAAGTACCAAAGCTAGATTGTAGAGAATATTCTTTTAAAGAAGCGTAAATTGAAGAAAACCGCCCCCATAGAAAAATTAAAACACATATAAATATCATGCTTACAATACTTTGCCACGCTCCATCAAACACATACTGATCCAATAAAGAATCAGATTCACGTACAAACATCATCGCCAGTAAAGCTCCGAGCAATGTCGCGGCTATATTTAATTTTGCGTCTAAACGCGCAGCATAAAGAAATAACATGCAGCTAAAGAAAGACATGAAGTCTTGCAGATGCTCAGTAAGGGTTTGCTCACTGTATTCAGCAGCAGTTAGCGACTGATACCCTTCCAAAGAAATAAGCTGAGCTACGCCAGCAACAGCAAAAAGATAAACCAAACCACGAAGAATAAACATGAAAAGACCTCAACTTTTGAAGTTGAGATTTTAGTGAAAAAAAAGTGAAAAAACGATACAGCAAATGAAGATGACACTTTCATTACTTGTTTTATGCTTATGTCATGACATTTATAACAAAAATGGCATTACCCATTGGATCAAGACGACTTATAATCAATCAAATTCAAAGACGCATCACTATCCATCAACTCATCCTGCATACTTTCCACATGTCCCGCCACTTCATCTGGGGATGAGAAGTGAGCGATATGATACATAGCATCGCCTTCTTGAACTAATGGTATATTTTGCTTACCAATAATGATCCCACCATTCTTGCACAAAACTTTATCTAAAATATCACCATAAGGATCTTTAATCTCAGCAAGCACATCACCTGTTTCAACAAGATCACCTAGCTCCTTGATATGTGTTGTAAAACCACTATCAGTGGCTCTTATCCAACTACTACTGCGTGCAATTCTTGGCTCAGACAGAGACTTTTTACTGCGCGACTTAGGCAACATTCCCAAATGCCTCATGACGCCAACAATACCTTTCACACCAGCTCGTATAGATAGCTCATCAAAGCGCAACGCTTCACCCGCTTCATACAAAATAACCTTAGCACCAACATCATTAGCACATTCACGTAATGAGCCATCGCGAAGGTTAGAGTTCATCAAAACAGGAACACCAAAGGCTCTTGCAATAGCCAGCGTCTCGGGATCATCAAGATTCGCTCGCACTTGCGGCAAGTTGGTACGGTGCAAACTTCCCGTATGAAGGTCGATACCGTAATTTGCCTTAGAAACAATCTCACTCAAAAAACGATCTGCAACGCGTCCCGCTAAAGAGCCACGCTGAGAACCTGGAAAAGAACGATTTAAATCTCGTCTATCAGGTAAATAACGGCTTTGACTCAACACGCCATAACCGTTAACAATTGGCACTGCGATCAAGGTACCTTTTAAACTCTCAAGATATTTGCTTTGAATGATTCGACTAATAATCTCGATACCATTCAACTCATCACCATGAATCGCAGCGCTAATAAACAAGGTCGGACCAGAACGCTTGCCGCGCTTTACAAACACCGGCATAGACATGTTCGTGTCCGTATACAACTTTACCATTGGCAGTTTTATACGAGCAGTACCACCTAGCGGAATCTCTACACCGCCAATTGTTAAAGTTGCTTTCCCCATTAACCTTTTCCTTTTGTTTTTGTGCTACTCAAAAATGCCGTTTTTTCAATGTGCTTAATAATCATAGAAGCGACGTCTTTGCCGGTTGCAGATTCAATACCTTCTAAACCAGGCGAGGAGTTAACTTCCATAATAAGAGGGCCATTATTGGATCTTAGTATATCCACACCACACATATTCAAGCCCATTACTTTTGCAGCTTCTACTGCGGTACGTCTTTCCTCAGGTGACAATCGAATTAAAGACGCTGTGCCACCGCGGTGAAGGTTTGAGCGAAACTCGCCTTCTGCACCTTGCCTTTTCATTGCAGCAATAACCTTGCCACCAACCACTAAGCAACGAATATCAGCACCGCCCGCTTCTTTGATGTATTCTTGCACCAAAATATTGGCTTTTAAGCCCATAAAAGCTTCGATAATAGACTCAGCAGTCTTATTAGACTCCGCCAAAACCACACCAATACCTTGAGTACCTTCCAAAAGCTTAATCACTACAGGCGCGCCACCGACATTTTTAAGCAAGTCGCCTATCTTATCAGGATGGTGCGCAAAACCTGTTTTAGGCAAACCCAAGCCTTTACGGGACATAAGCTGCAAAGATCTTAACTTATCACGTGAACGACTGATCGCCACAGACTCGTTAATACTGTAAGTGCCCATCATCTCAAACTGTCTAACCACAGCCGTACCATAAAAAGTAACTGATGCTCCAATTCTTGGAATAACCGCATCATACTTAGGCAGAGGCTTACCGTCGTAACGAACGGAAGGGTTGCTACTTGTAATGTCCATATAACAATGCATCGTATCAATTACATCTACCTCATGCCCAAGCTGTTCACCTGCCTCAACCAATCGACGAGTAGAATAAAGTCGAGGATTACGAGAAAGAATTGCGATTTTCATAGATGTCCTTTGAACAAAATAAGAAAGCAAACGTACAAACGATGCTTATAAAAAAAGTGCTTATAAAAAGGTTAATGCCATTGGCGCGAGAATAGTGAATAACCTTATATTTAGAAAGAGATTTCATACATTTTACATAAAAAAATCTCCAAGTCCCCCTGTATAACAAAGGCACTCAGAGATTCTTGAGTTATCTTTTAAAAATAACGATTATTTCTTAGGAGCAAACGGGTTTTCAGCCGATTTAAATTCAAAAATAATCGGTGTACCAGTAATGTTCAGCACAGTTCTAAATTTATTTTCAAGATAACGCTTATAGCTTCCTGGCAAAGAATCCGTCTGATTACCATGAACTACAATACGTGGTGGATTTGACCCACCTTGGTGAGCGTATCGAAGCTTGATTCGACGACTATTCACCATTGGAGGCTGGTGTTCTGCAATGGAATCTTCAAGAATTCTTGTCAAACGGTTTGTGGTCCATTTGGCATAACAAGACTCGTAAGTACTTTCAATCGTATCGTACAAATCACCGACACCAGTACCATGCAAGGCCGAGATGTAATGCACTTTAGCGTAAGGGACAAAACCCAAACGACGCTCAACTTCACTCTTGATATGCTCACGATCGTCTTTTTTAAGACCATCCCATTTGTTGATGGCAATGATAACACCACGCCCCGCATCCAACACATAACCGATCATGTGTAGATCTTGCTCAACCAAATCCTCATGGGAGTCAATGACTACAATAACTACGTTAGCATCTTGAATGGCTTGCAAAGCCTTAACAATAGAAAACTTCTCAACCGCTTCTTTAACATGTTTACGGCGACGAATACCTGCGGTATCGATAAGAGTATATTCTTTATCGTTACGCACATAAGGAATATAAACACTGTCACGGGTGGTGCCTGGCATGTCATAAACCACAACACGGTCTTCGCCTAGCATACGGTTTACCAATGTAGATTTACCTACGTTTGGACGACCTACTACACCAATACGAATGCCACGTGATTCTATGCTAATTTGATTCTTAGCTTCTTCAACACGCTCTGCAAATGGCAACATGACCTTATCAATTAGGACATGTACACCCTTGCCATGAGAAGCAGCAATTGGGTGTAACTCACCAAAACCTAATGAATAAAAATCTGCCAAAGCGATATCTTCATTGATACCGTCAGTCTTATTCACCACAAGAGAAACTTGCTTATTAGAACGACGCAAATGACTAGCGATCATCTCGTCTGCAGGGTTCAGACCATGACGGCCATCAACAAGAAACAAAACAACATCGGCTTCTTCTATCGCCAACAAAGACTGGCGTGCCATTTTTTCATCAATACCTTGCTCATCACCACTGATACCACCGGTATCAATAACGATAAATTCATGCTCACCAAGTTTACCATCACCGTATTTTCGGTCACGGGTTAAGCCTGGATAATCGGCAACCAAAGCATCACGAGATCTCGTCAATTGATTGAAGAGAGTTGACTTGCCAACATTGGGTCTACCTACCAATGCAATAACTGGAATCATTTTTTTACCTATAAAAATACAAAGCGGCCACCATCCCTATAAAAGGGATGGCAGCCTCTTGAAAAATCGCTAAGAAGAAATCGAAACTGATTTCAATAGCTCAATGCCGTCACATTAGAGTTCGGCGTAAGAATAAATAATTGCTTGTCATTTGCCACCATGCGACTACCTGGTGGGACGCTATTATCAGCTACTTTATGGGCAGCAACTTCGCCCGTTGTTAGATCAAGTAAATGAACGTAACCACCGCGATCCATCACAGCAACATAGTCACGGAAAAATTCTGGCGTAATTAAATCTCGGTCTACAAGATCTTTATTTTCCCAAACCTCTGTGCCATTTTTAGCGTTCAACGCAATTACTTTACTTGTCATATCAACAGCAACCAACAGCTCCCCTCGCACGGCAACACCCACTGAACTAGGGATACTACGCTGCCATAATGGGCGACCACTTTCAATCGAAAGAGCGGCAAGCGTACCATTGTAGGCAACAGCATAAACAACACCGTTTTCTACCACTAAACGACCATCTATATCGCTTAATCGCTCTATTTCATAACGCCCTTCAGGCTTACCGACCTCATACGACCAAAGTAAATTACCATCTTGTAGCGAATAAGCTTTCAACTTACCACTAGCAAAACCCGCAATAACCTTGCCGTCAGCAATAACTGGTGCGCTTGTACCACGTACCGTCAAAGATGGCAAATCTTCTTTCGCACGCCACTGAGTATCACCTGTTTCAGCATCAAGTACGCTTAACCAGCCATCAGCAGTTTGAATAGCCAATTTACCAGCAGCATAAGAACCTTCTGACAACACTTCAGAACTTAACGTCTTTTCCCACAATATCGATTTACTTGCTAAAGAAACGGCGATCAGTTGAGCATCATACGTACCAAAATAGACAACGTCACCATGACGCGCTACACCTGCACTAGGTCTATATTCGGTTGAAAAAGTATCTTTTTTCTTTCCATTATCTTGTGCAAGCTCATAAACAGTTCCTTTATCAGTGACAAAGAACAACGAACCATTTTCGGCAACAAGATTAAAACGTTCACTAGACTCACCAAAATTACCATCTACACCAGTCCGCCAGGACGTTTTCAAATTAACCTTACTTTCTATAGAAGGAGGACTTGGCAAGTCAGGGCGAGAGTTAGAGCAACCTTGAATGATCAAAGCAGTAAACAACACGACGAAAAAAAGAGACTTGCTCATAATTAACCTTTCACCAAATCTTTAAGTTTAATATCGAGCAATGGATGATTCACCCCCACGCCTAATGCTTCACTTGCCTTTTGATAAGCAACACGCGCATCGTCACGCTTACCTTGTGAAATTAAAATATCACCAATCAATTCCTGCTGCTGTGCAGCAAACTCTTCTTCAGAAACTTTTTCAACACGAGCCATAGCACCAGCATAGTCTTCTTTTTGAAGCATTAATCGTGCTACCCGTAGATTCGCAATTGCCACAAAAGAAACATCTTTTGTTTTAGCAATAGCATCATCCAATGCCTTAATTGCCTCATCGTATTTGCCATTTTCAGCATCTACACGAGCCAAGAATAATTGACCAAACATTGCATAACCAGTGTCACCATAATCATCTGCAAGTTGCTTAGCGATAAAGGTGACCGTTTTTTGATTATTTTCATCACTTAAATCGGCAGAGGCCTGTACCAAGTTTTGATACAGTGCAGATGCTTCACTAGTATAGTTAGCTTGACTTGTTTTCCACGCCTGCCAACCAAAATAACCACCAACAGCAACAGCGATAGCAACGACTAACATTACGCCGTTCTTTTTCCACCAAGATTTAAACGCTTCGATTTGTTCTTCTTCAGTCTTTAATTCAGACACTTTTTCTTCCTCATGCAAGGTGTCGCCAAATATATGAGAAGCGACACTCCATTAAATCAAATTACAACTTGGCATTAATATAGGTTGCGACATCGTCAATTGAATAAGGCTGTTGCTCACCCGTTGACATATCTTTTAACTGACAAATACCCTTATCGATTTCGTCCTGCCCTAAAACAATCGTGAAGCGAGCCTCTGAACGATCGGCTTTTTTCATTTGATTCTTAAAATTACCACCACCACAGTGGCGCAAAACGACAAGGTTTGAATTCTCTTCACGCAAGCGCTCAGCTAAAACAAAAGAAGCAAGTTCTGCATCATCTCCCATACTAATAACAAATACATCAGTAGAGAATTTTGCAGCATCAGGAATCAAATTTAACGTTTCGAGCAAAAGCACCAAGCGCTCGATACCCATTGCAAAACCAACAGCAGGTGTTGATTTTCCACCCAACTGCTCAACCAAACCATCATAACGGCCGCCCGCACAAACGGTTGCTTGAGAACCTAAATGTGTCGTCACCCATTCAAAAACCGTTTTTCCGTAATAATCCAAGCCACGCACCAAACGACGATTGATAACATAAGGGATGCCATTGGCTTTCAAAATAGCCTGCAGCAAATCAAAATGCGCTTGCGATTCCTCACCAATAAAATCTTCTAAGTTTGGTGCATTTTTTAGAATCGCCTGAGTCGACTCGTCTTTTGAGTCTAAAATTCTAAGCGGGTTTGTGCTTAATCGACGCTGACTATCTTCATCTAGCTGATCTTTAAATTCAGTTAAATACTCGACTAAAGCAGCTTTATAAGCCTCGCGCTCGGAGGCAAGGCCAATGGTATTTAGCTGCAACTCAACATGTTCCAACAAGCCTAGTTTTTGCCATAGACGAGCCGATAAAATAATTAACTCAGCATCAATATCTGCCGTTGCCATGCCAAAAGATTCTACGCCGATTTGGTGAAATTGACGGTAGCGACCTTTTTGAGGACGTTCGTAGCGGAACATCGGTCCCGTGTACCATAAACGCTGAGTTTGATTAAACAACAAACCAGCCTGATCAGCAGCACGAACACAGCTTGCAGTACCTTCGGGGCGTAAAGTCAAAGACTCTCCATTACGATCATCAAAGGTGTACATTTCTTTTTCTACAATATCTGTAGTCTCACCAACGCCGCGCTTAAACAAATCCGTATTCTCAACAATAGGAAAACGAATTTGCTGATATCCATAAGACTTAACAACATCAGCCACTGTTTTTTCTAGATACAACCAAACAGAAGATTGATCAGGTAGAATGTCATTCATTCCCCTGATCGCTTGAATTTTACGAGCCACAATGGATCCTTAATTTTTTACAATGATATTGGCCAATTCCTGTTCTTTTAGGAGAGCCTTTTTACGAATCATTCTTTCTAAATCATCAACGAGCGTTTCATTTTTTGTTTTACTGTCCGGTTTACCATCTTGATAAATCAAGTTATTCGGTGAACCACCAGCAAGACCTATATCCGCTTCTTTTGCTTCGCCTGGTCCATTTACCACGCAGCCTATAACGGCAACATCCATTGGAATGGTTATGTCATCAAGACGCTCTTCTAACTCATTCATCGTTTTAATAACATCAAAATTTTGACGAGAACAGCTTGGACAAGCAATAAAATTAATACCTCGATTACGCAATTTCAAACTACGGAGCATGTCCCAACCGACTTTAATTTCATGAACAGGGTCAGCTGCTAAAGAAACACGCAAGGTGTCACCAATACCGTCCATTAAAAGCAAACCAAGCCCAATGGAGGACTTAACCGTTCCAGAGCGCAAACCACCCGCCTCAGTAATACCCAAATGCAGCGGGTTATCTATTTGGCTGGCAATTTTCCGGTAGGCTTCAACCGTCATGAAAATATCAGATGCTTTAAGACTCAACTTGTACTCATGGAAATCCAATTCATCAAAATATTGTATTTGACGAAAAGCGGACTCAACTAGTGCATCAGGAGTCGGTTCACCATATTTTTTTTGCAGATCTTTTTCTAAAGAGCCTGCATTGACACCAATACGGATCGGAATATTTTTGTCTCGAGCACAATCCACAACAGCGCGAATACGATCTTTGTTACCAATATTACCTGGATTTATCCGTAGGCAATCAACACCATACTCAGCCACTTTCAAAGCGATTTTATAATCGAAATGAATATCAGCGACCAATGGAATAGAAACAGCTTCGCGTATTTTTTTGAATGCTTCTGCTGCATCCATAGACGGAATAGAAACGCGAACAATATCGGCACCAGCATCGGCAATAGCACGAATCTGCGCCACGGTCGCATCAACATCACAAGTTTCTGTGTTCGTCATACTTTGAACACTGATTGGCGCACCACCGCCAACCGGCACATTCCCAACCATGATCTGACGGGAGTGACGGCGTTTTATAGGTGATTCAAAATGCATAAGAGTCTCTACTTGAGCTCAAATCGAGCCAAATCTTTATGTGTAAAAGAAGAAAAATCGAATACTTCACCTTTGTATTTCAAAGATGAAACACCTTTCGCATAACCCAATACGATGCGATAAGGAGCCTTGCCCGTTAGCGATAACTGACTACCAGCAGATTTGACACCTGAAAATAGAATTTTACCTGAAGCATCACGCACCTCAGTCCAACAGTCAGCATCAAAAGCAATCTCAACCTCATCAGTATAAGAAGGTAATTTTGGCGCAGCAGCAAGCTCAGCAGGAACTTCAGCAGTAGCTCTAATGACATCCTCCGGTTTAACTCCGGCCTCTTCCAAAATTGCCATTGTTTCAGCGGATAGCCCAGTTACAACACCGCTATTGCTAGCTGGTTTTTCAACCTGAACACTAGGCACGCTCTCAGCATTATCCACTGAAGCAACATCCGTATCCGCACCAGAGTTCGAGTTAGAGACATTAGAAGTATCAACAGATCCACTTGATTCACCAGAAAACGCTTCAGTAGCGTCCAAGTCTGGAGCCGTAGCAGTTTCACTCACTTCGTTTTTTATTTCATTAGAAGCAACCGACACACTTGACTGAGAGGGCCACCAAAAAACTAAAAATACTAGGACAGCAACAATGACAACCGAAATAAAGATAACAATAGGATCACCAAAGTTCGTCTGCTTATTTACTTTATCAACTGGCTTAATTGTTGGCTCTGTATCTTCTCGCTCACTATCAAATGCGCGTAACATTTCAGATGGCTCTATTCCCAAAAGACGGCAATAGCTTTTTAGGAACCCCCGAGCAAATGTTATGGATCGGAAGTATTTAAAATTATTTGCTTCAAGTGCTCTAACTTGATCGATAGAAATTTTTAGCTCAGTTGCAACATGCCTTTCATCAAACTCTAGTTCTAATCTTTTTGCTTTTAATCTATTACCAATATTTATGGTGTCCATATTTGTTTTACTTACAGAAGCATCCGTTTGAAATTCAGTTGTCATGTCAATACCTTGAGCCATTCAGGCATGTAAAATTACTCGCAGATGAATACAGTGTAGGGTCAGTCTCGCGTGCAATTAAATGCCGCGACAGACAGTTGTATTCATCAAAATGCACCGATCCTCGGGCAGTTTCTTTATCAGCCTGGATATTATTAAAAATTAAGCGAGCTTTGTCATTACTACCCTGTATTAAAACAAGATTGAGCTCCGTCATCAAACCAATCAGAGGCAAATCCGCAATTTCTTTTGCCTGTTTCAGATAGATTTCAGCTAAATTTACTTGATTCTGACGTATAGCACACCTTGAAAGGTTGATTTGCACTGATTGACGCCTGATTAAGCCCTTTGCCCCTGCTTTTTCGAAAGCTGCACAAGCCTCATCCCAGTGTTCTTTCTGCCCTAAAAGCACCCCATAGTTATTCCATACAAAGTCATCATCAGGATATTTTCGCAAGGCTTTTTGGTGCACCAAAAACGCTTCGCTATAATCCTCAATACTAAGCCAATACAAGCTAAGCAATCGCCAATAATCACGTCCTTGATAAGTGATATCTATTTGGTCCAATTTATTTTTTGCCACTCCCCACTGACCTAGCAAAAGATGCGCCTGAACAATCGACAGCCTTTTAGATTCGGAAATAGGAGGCGGGGCTGGAGAAACTATTTGATAAGCACAAGACGTACAAAGCAAACAACACAATAAAAATAGCCATAACCACAAACGCATATAGACATCCTTGTCATATACAAAATTAATGATTCAAAGAGATTAACTTTTCACTTCACGCAACTCGATGTATTTCTGACTACGACGAGTTTTATCATGGAAGTCTCCAACCAACTGACCACAAGCCGCATCGATATCATCACCACGAGTGGTTCGAACTGTCACTGTGTAACCAGCATCAGCCAGAATCTTCTGGAAACGACGAGTTCTATTATTTGACGGTTTTTCATACCCAGAATGAGGGAATGGGTTAAAGGGAATCAAATTGATTTTACATTCCAACACTTTAAGAAGCTCGGCTAACTCATGAGCTTGCTCTTCATTGTCATTCACCCCTGACATCAAGGTATATTCGATCGTGATATGACGTTTATCAGGCAAATTTTCCAAATAGAACTGACAAGCTTCAAGCAATTCAGCAATCGGATATTTTTTATTAATTGGCACTAGCTCGTTACGCAACGCATCATTTGGCGCATGCAGTGAAATTGCCAAAGACACATCAGTACGTTTTACCAATTCATAAATTTTTGGCACGACACCAGAAGTACTTAAGGTTACACGGCGCTTAGATAAACCGTACGCATGGTCATGCATCATCAGTATCATGGCATCAACAACAGGCTCAAAGTTCATTAAGGGCTCACCCATCCCCATCATCACAACATTGGTGACACGTCGAGGGCCATTTGGATCCATAGGACCAAAAGACTTAATCGCAATCCAAACTTGACCAATAATTTCTGCAGGGGTTAAGTTCCGGTTAAAACCTTGTTTACCTGTTGAGCAAAAGCTGCAGTCCAATGAACAACCCACTTGCGAAGACACACACAAAGTGGCTCGATCACCATCAGGAATCAATACCGTTTCAACGCAGTCGTTCTTGCCACCTTCCGTACGAATAATCCACTTACGCGTGCCATCAGTAGAAATATTCTGCGATACAACCTCAGGACCACGAATTTCACAAATTTGTTCCAGCTTTGCACGCAACGCCTTGCTGACATCCGTCATCTCCTCGAAGCTTTCAGCGCCCTTTTGATGAATCCATTTAATTACTTGAGTAGCACGGAATTTTTTCTCGCCAATGGATTCAAAAAATTCAATCAGCTTCTCAGGGGATAAACCCAAAAGGTTTACTTTTTTGATGTCAGTCATAATTCAATATCGCTTGCTGTAGTTAGCATTAAGTGTAAACGAAAAAAGCCTCTGAAAAGAATGATCTTTTCAGAAGCCTCTGTAAAAAAGCGGGCTAGCGCCCGCTTTACAAAACAGATCGGACATAAAGGTCCTAGCTGTCAATTACTTACCGAAAAAGTAAGCAATTTCACGAGCTGCAGATTCAACAGAGTCAGAACCGTGAACTGCGTTCGCATCGATAGAAGTGGCATAATCTGCACGCAAAGTACCAGCAGCCGCTTCTTTAGGGTTAGTAGCACCCATTAGTTCACGGTGACGAAGAACAGCGCCTTCACCTTCAAGAACAGAAACAACTACAGGACCAGAAGTCATGAAAGCAACCAAATCTTTGTAGAAAGGACGCTCTTTGTGCTCAGCGTAGAAACCACCAGCTAATTCGTCGTCTAGTTGAATCATTTTAGCTTCAACGATTTTGAAACCAGCACGCTCAAAACGAGTGTAGATTTCACCGATTACGTTTTTCGCAACAGCATCAGGCTTGATGATAGATAGAGTGCGTTCTAACGCCATGATATAACTCCAAATTAAATTTAAAGGGGCGATGCCTTTTGCATGGCCCGGGACTTAAAAGTTCAGCGCGCGTATTATACGCACCAATTCATTAAAATTGTATGATCAAACAAACATTATTTATTCAAACAAGAATAAAAGTACCATTTCTTACGCCTAAGCCACGGATCGAAGACGAGTTACTGCATTTTTAATCGTTTCAGCAGCAAAATCCACCTCTTCCTCGGTGGTAAAACGGCCCACAGAAAGACGCAGTGAACTGTGAGCTAGATCATCAGCCAAACCAATTGTGCGCAATACATAAGACGGCTCTAGGCTTGCTGAAGTACAAGCAGAACCAGAAGATACCGCTATATCACTCAAAGACATCAACAAGACTTCGCCATCAACACCAGAGAAACCAACATTCAATACGCCGGCAACACGGTTATTAGCATCACCATTGAGATGCACACCTGACAACTCACTCAAAGAAGACCACAAACGCTCGCGCAAGGCTTGGATACGAGCACAATCCTGCTGCATTTCCTCACCAGCCAAACGAAATGCTTCGCCCATACCAACAATTTGATGTGTCGCTAAAGTACCAGAGCGCATACCTCGCTCATGACCCCCACCGTGAATTTGCGCCTCGAGCTTGACCTTCGGCGAACGGCGCACAAACAAAGCACCAATCCCTTTTGGACCATAGGTTTTATGAGCAGTAAGAGACATTAAATCCACTTTCATGGCATTCACATCTATCTCAACCTTCCCTGTTGTCTGAGCAGCGTCAACATGCAAAAAAACACCACGTGAACGAGTCAGTTCACCAACTGCCGCAATATCCGTCAGCACACCAAGCTCATTATTACCATGCATCAAAGAAACTAAAATCGTGTCTTCTCGAAGCGCTTCTTCAACTTGATTAGGAGAAATCACACCGTGAGCATCAGGCTGCAAATATGTTACCTCAAATCCTTCTTTTTCAAGCTGCTTACAAGGGTCCAATACCGCTTTGTGCTCAATCATCGAAGTAATAATATGACGGCCTTTTTGACGATAAGCATGTGCCACACCTTTTAAAGCCAAGTTATTAGCCTCTGTGGCACCTGACGTCCAAACAATCTCACGAGAGTCCGCTTTAATTAAATTCGCCACCTGCAATCTAGCTTCTTCTACTGCCTCTTCCGCACGCCAACCAAAAAGATGCGAACGCGAAGCAGGGTTTCCAAAATTGCCATCCTGCGTTAAACATGCCATCATTTTTTCAGCCACTCTTGGGTCAACTGGCGTGGTAGCAGAATTATCTAGGTAGACTGGGGTGTTCATTTAACGCTCTCCAATAAAAATTAAACGGCTACTTTTTTACAATTAAAAAAATTTAAACAGCAGCCTGTGCGATGCCTTTTATGCGACCCACAATAGAACGCAAACCATTGCCACGAGTTGGACTCAAGTGCCTCTCAAGATCCAGCTCTTCGAAATACGCCGTAATATCGAAATCTAAAATTTCTTGCGGTGTTTTATGATCCAATGCTGCCAACACCAAACCAAGTAAACCGCGAACAATAATAGCATCGCTGTCTACCGAAAACGTCAGCACTTCGCCTTTTATGGCATCCTGCTCACTGCCCGGCTGAATCCAGACACTGCTCTGGCAGCCTTTTACCAAACGTTCAGGTGTGCGCCACGCATCATCAAATGCGGGCAAAGACTTACCCAAATCAATGATGTACTTGTACTTATCTTCCCAATCGTCAAAAAACGACAGATCGTCTACGATATCTTCCGTACTAGGTAAAGCCATGACTACCCTCTTTTTGCACTAAGCCCATTAAAACAAAAACGGCATTGGCTAAGCACCAAGGCCGTTTCTTATTGTATTCGATTTTATTGAATGACCGAAGCGATCAAAAAGAAAACGGTTAAAAGAAAAGACCCGCTTCCAATTGAGCTTCTTCACTCATCATTTCTCGCGACCAAGGTGGATCAAACACCAAATCCACTTTTACTGAATCCACATTAGGCACCTTTGCCACTCGGTATTTTACATCACCAACCAACACGGGCCCCATACCACACCCTGGCGCAGTCAAAGTCATATCGATCAAAACTGACTTATTCTTTTGGTCTAAAGAGACCTTGTAGACCAAACCTAATGACACCAAACTTATCGGAATCTCAGGGTCGTAAATTGTATCTAGCGCTTGCCAGACCTGCTCTTCACTAATGTCACCCGTACCGAGATCCTCAAAATCTAAAACCTCAGGTTGCTGACCAATTGCCTCAGCGTCGGTTCCATCTATACGCAGCATATTACCTTGCCACGTAACGGTATAATTACCACCTAAGCTCTGATTAATCGTAATAAACTGACCTTCAGGAATACTAACCGGTTCGCCGCTTGGCACTCGTCGCGCAGGACACGCGCGATTTGTTACTACCATTTTTTGCATGAAGTTAACTCACACTAAAGCTTTCGCCACAGCCGCATTCTGCTACAACGTTAGGATTTTTAAACTTCACAACTTCGTTAACGCCTTCACGTACTAAGTCAATCTCAGTGCCTTTCAGCAAAGCAGTTGATTGTGAATCAACCGCCAGCGTGACATTGCCAAATTCCAAGACAGTATCTTCTTCAAATGCGCTATCAACGATATCCAGCACATAGGAAAAGCCTGTACAGCCACTCTCTTTGGTACTTAATCGGATTAGCTTACCTGGCTGCTTGGTCAATTTCGAGGCAAAATATTTCTGTGCAGAAGCGCTTAAAGACACGCTAGAGACAGGGTCAAACGTTGTTACTGTCATTAAAACCTCCTAAGCCAGCATTGTTCGCACTTTTTTCAGTGCCACAAACAAAGCGTCAACTTCTTCTAAAGTATTATAAATCGCGAACGATGCTCGCGCTGTACCAGGAACGCCAAAACGAGCCATCAAAGGCTGCGCACAATGATCACCAGTACGAACAGCAATCCCCTGTCGATCTAACAAAAAACCGATATCAGCAGGATGCCCCTGATCCATTACAAAGCTCAGTACTCCAATTTTTTCTTTAGCAGTACCAATAATGGTTAAGCCTTCGAATTGCTCGGCAAGTTCAGTAGCATGATCCAGCAAGGCTTTTTCGTGGGCAGCAACAGCCTCCTGGTCCAAGGCGCTAAACCAACGAATCGCCTCACCCATAGCAATGGCATCACCCACATTTGGCGTGCCCGCTTCAAAGCGATAAGGCAATACATTCCATGTAGCGTCTTGCAAAGTAACAGTAGAAATCATCTCGCCACCAGTGCGCCAAACAGGCCAAGTCGACAATACTGATTCCTTCCCCCAAAGTACCCCAATACCCATCGGCCCATAAATTTTATGACCTGAAAAGGCATAAAAATCACAACCTATGTCCTGCACATCTACATGACCATGAGCGGCACCTTGAGCACCATCCACTAAAACCCAAGCACCAAACTTCTTTGCTTTCGCCGTCATTTCTTTAATTGGGTTCACGGTACCCAAGGCATTTGAAACATGCGGAAAAGCAACAAACTTAGTATGCTCATTTAGCATGGCATCATAAGCAGCTTGATCTAATTCACCAGCATCCGTCACTGGAATGGTTCTTAGAGTCGCACCAGAGGCTCTGCATGCTTGCTGCCATGTCACTAGATTGGCATGGTGATCCATTCCAGTTGCAATAACTTCATCACCCGGTAACAACAAAGAACCCAAACCATTGGCGACAATATTAATCGCTTCTGTAGTACCCGTAGTCCAAATGACTTCTTCGCGTTTCGGCGCATTAATATAGTCTTTTACGATGTCGCGTGCGTCTTCAAAACGACGCGTTGCTTCATCCGCAAGACGATGGGCACCACGATGCACATTGGAATTGCATGTTGTGTAGTAATCCACCAAAGCATCAATCACACATTGCGGCTTTTGCGTTGTCGCCGCATTATCGAGATAAATAAGCGGATTACCATCAATTACGCGCTTTAAAATCGGAAATTGCTCGCGGATAGCCGCTACATCAAAACTCATTCGATTCTCGCTTATTTCACTTCCATTTGCGCAAAACGCTCACGGATAATCGGACGAATCCACTCCGCTAACGCCGCATTTGGCATTAAATCAATCAACTCATTAATAAAACCAAAGTTAAGCATCACTTGCGCCTTCGAACGGCTCACACCGCGAGTCTGCAAATAATACAAAGCTTGCTTATCAATTTGAGCAACCGTTGCACCATGAGCACACTTCACATCATCAGCGTAAATCTCTAACTCAGGCTTGGTATTAATCTCAGCTTTATCTGATAACAACAAGTTGCGATTATTCAGCTCAGCCAAGGTTTTCTGCGCATCGCGATGAATATGAATACGACCATTGAAAATAGCACGAGCGCGATCGGCTACGATACAACGCACATTTTCTTCAGTTTTACCATTTGGCATCGCGTGCTCAACAGTCGCATGAAGATCAAATAACTCTTTGCCATCCAGCAAATACATGGCATTAAGCTTGGCGTCAGCAAACTCACCAGCATGAATAATGTCTGTATCCAAACGTGACAAGTCACTACCAAAACCAACAATTGTACTGTTCATTTTCGCATGGTCATGCAAGTTAAAATGACTACCGCCGATAGCAACATTGCTACCTGTCTGCAGCGCAAAACGGTAATGTTCTAGACGTGCATTAGCCGCCACATTGTATTCAACAAATGCCGTATTGAAGCTCTCACCTTGCGCTTGAACATCTTCTATAACAGTTAATCGCGAACCCGCTGCCAGAGCAACCTGAACGCGTGTATGAGATTCTGCCCCCTGACTTAGCAGAGAACTAATACGAATAGGTTGAGTAATCTCAACTCCTTCCGCAACAGTAATAACGACAACATCTTGTGCTAGCGCATCGTTTACTAGACCAAAGATATGACGCTCAGGTTTAATCGTTGAAAAAACACTTAACGCATTAGCCTGCTGAGCTGAACCTAAATCACCACCCAAGGAGATAGACAAACCTTCAGGCAAAGTTTTCGTTAATTGAGCTTGATCGAACTGACCGTTTACAAATACCAACTCAATAGCAGATAAATCCGCAATGGCAACCGGTGACAATTCAATTTTATCGCTTATTACTTTGGCTTGCGTACGTTCTACCGGGCGAAGTGGCGTGTAACGCCACGCTTCGGTTTTGCGCGTTGGCCATTTGGTATTTGCTAACAGTTCAAGTGCGTGGGCTCGCTTTGGAGCAAGCCAATCATTGATACCTTGCGCTCGAGCAATGGCGCTTTCTAACCATTCACTCATGAATTACCCCTCAAGTTCGTCTTCAGCCGGCTCTTTCTGCAACCAAGCGTAACCTTGAGCTTCTAACTCAAGTGCAAGGGAAGCATCACCACTCTTAACGATTTTACCGTCAGACAATACATGCACGAAGTCAGGCTTAATATAATCCAGAAGACGCTGGTAATGTGTTACAACAATAAAACTACGATCAGCAGAACGTTGACTATTTACGCCTTCAGCAACTACTTGCAAGGCGTCGATATCCAAACCAGAATCGGTTTCATCTAGAATACAAAGCTTCGGCTTAAGCAATAACATTTGCATTAGCTCGTTACGCTTTTTCTCACCACCAGAGAAACCTTCATTAACACCACGTTTCAAGAAAGCCACTGGCAAGTTAACTTGCTTGCAAGCTGCTTTGGCTTCTTTCAAAAAGTCAGCAGAAGTAATAGCGTCTTCGCCACGCGCCTGACGCTGCGCATCAACTGATGCTTTTAAGAATTCTAAGTTGCTTACACCAGGAATTTCGACAGGGTATTGAAACGCCAAGAATAAACCAGCACGAGCACGGTCTTCCGTTTCCATTTCCAACAGGTCTTCACCATCAAGTGTCACGCTACCGCTATCTACGCTGTAACCATCACGACCTGACAAAACATAACCAAGTGTACTTTTACCCGCGCCGTTTGGGCCCATGATCGCATGCACTTCACCTGGTTTGATGTCTAAATCCAACCCTTTGATGATTTGTTTCTCTTCAACGCTGGCGTGCAAATCTTTTATCGTCAACAAACTTTTCGTGTTCGACATCTTTAATAATTCCTTAACCTACTGAGCCTTCAAGGCTTATTTCTAGTAACTTGCCCGCTTCGACGGCAAATTCCATTGGTAATTCTTTAAATACTTCCTTACAAAAGCCATTCACAATCATGGATACAGCTTTTTCAGGATCAAGACCTCGCTGACGACACAAGAACATCTGCTCGTCACTGACCTTCGACGTCGTTGCTTCATGCTCAATAATCGCAGAAGGATTACGGCTTTCTACATAAGGGAAAGTGTGCGCTCCGCACTGATCACCAATCAACAGAGAGTCACACTGAGTAAAGTTACGCGCACCTTCAGCACCAGGGTTCATACGAACAAGACCACGGTAACTGTTATTACTTCGACCTGCAGAAATACCTTTAGAAATGATGGTGGACTTGGTGTTTTTACCAATGTGAATCATCTTAGTACCCGTATCTGCTTGCTGACGACCACGCGTCAAAGCAACCGAGTAAAACTCGCCAACGCTATTATCGCCTTTCAAAATACAGCTTGGGTACTTCCAAGTAACAGAAGAACCTGTTTCTACTTGCGTCCAAGAAATTTTTGCATTGGTATGGCAAATACCACGCTTGGTTACAAAGTTATAAATACCACCTTTGCCGTTTTCATCACCTGGATACCAGTTTTGAACCGTTGAATATTTGATCTCAGCGTTATCCATAGCAACCAACTCTACAACAGCAGCATGCAGCTGATTTTCATCACGCTGTGGCGCAGTACAACCTTCGAGATAACTGACATGACTACCTTCATCTGCGATAATCAAAGTACGCTCGAATTGGCCAGTATTTTGTTCATTGATACGGAAATAAGTAGACAACTCCATTGGGCAGCGAATGCCTTTAGGGATGTAAACAAAAGAACCATCAGTAAATACAGCACAGTTTAAAGCAGCGTAGTAATTGTCCTTTTTAGGAACGACACTACCAATGTATTTTTTAACAAGATCAGGATATTTGTGAACAGCTTCAGAAATAGGGCAGAATATAACACCCGCTTCTTCAAGCTTTTCACGGAATGTGGTCACAACAGAAACAGAGTCAAATACCGCATCAACAGCGATGCCTGCCAACATTTGTTGCTCTATTAGAGGAATACCAAGTTTTTCATAAGTACGCAGTAATTCAGGATCAACCTCATCTAAAGACTTAGGCTTATCTTTCATACTTTTTGGAGCCGAATAATAAGAAATAGACTGAAAATCTATTTTCGGGTAATCGACCAAAGCCCATTCAGGCTCTTCCATTTCTAACCATTCACGAAATGCGCTGAGGCGCCATTCGAGCATCCATTCAGGCTCGCCTTTCATTTCAGAAATACGTCGGATAACATTTTCATCCAAACCAGGCTCAAATGTTTCTGATTCTACATCAGACACAAAACCCGCTTCGTATTCCCGTGCCAGCGCCTTATCTATCTGCTCAGTCATATAAAAACTCACTCAATTATAGTCACTAATGAACTGTGAATCAGCGCATTAAGTTCTACTAATTTATTCTCTATTTAATCAACAATGGCCGCTCTAATTTTGTCATTTTCAAGACAGCGTTGTCGGCTTTCGAATTCTTGCCGTTCTGCAACTTGGCGCACATCATTTCGACGTACGAGTTGATCTAGGCTAATTTGATTTAAAAAATCATGTATTTGATCACTTAAATCACACCATAAATGGTGGGTAAGACAAGTATTACCACTTTGGCAATCACTTCGTCCTTTGCAACCCGTTGCGTCGACAGACTCGTTTACAGCATCGACTATTTGCGCAACAAAAATCTCACTATTCAAACGACTCAGCCGATATCCACCACCTGGACCTCTCACGCTATTTACCAATGACTTTTTACGAAGCTTGGAGAACAACTGCTCAAGATAAGATAAAGATATCCCCTGTCGACTCGAAATATCAGATAAAGACACTGGCCCTTGATCCGAATGCAATGCCAGATCAAGCATGGCGGTTACCGCATAACGACCTTTTGTTGTCAGGCGCATAATCTATCCAATTAAAATTATTCAGTGAGGGTAAATAGTACACAAATCCTACTGTTTTGATCAAGTATTTACCTGACTATTTTAGTAGGTTATTACCCACACTTAATAAGTGCAGCATATTTTACGTGTACCAAGGAAAAAACTAAACTATTGAATGTGCTTAAAAAGACATCATTACTCTTTAGAAAAACCATGAGCGACAAAAGTCTTGTCCTTTTTATACAAACAAGCACACTATTAACTCTAATGGAAAGAATTAAGGAGGAAAGACCATGCCACCAAAACCTGCTGATGAGAAAAAACTTCAGGAAGACGTTCCTAAAAAAAAGCCAACTATGCTCATTATCGCTTTTTTTCTATGCTTTATTTTTAGTGTTGCGGCCTCTTCAGGCGTTACTTTCTTTCTTCTTCAATCTTCGCAAAAAGACCCTCAGGTCACAGAAGAAATCACTAAACAAAGTACTCTACTCTCAAATGTTGAGCAGTCGATATCTCAACAAGATGCAAAAATAAAAGCGATCGAAGAACAAAATGACGTACTTAAACTCTATCTAAGGCACAGCAGCGCAACCGCATTAAAAAACATTTTGGTCGACCAAGAACGAAATATTCAGGCTTTTTTAAAAGTTATGAAGTCAGCCATGGGAGATCTTGCAGCGCTCAGTCCAAGGACCACAGATTGGAATGATGAATATCAGTATCAACTAGACTTAGCACTAAAAGGCAGCATCGAAAGAGAAGACCTACTCAAACTCCTAAAGACTGGCGAGCCAAACGAAAAGAGCCAGTAACTGACAGCTTTCAACAACAAACAAGGGCGTATTCTTTTGCTATTATCGAAGATTAAAAACACCAAAATATTAAAAGCGTACGATGCTATTAAAACTAGCTTCTGGTTTACTCCATGTTTGATTTTATCTCTCACCATTTTAAGCTGTATATCACTACTGCTTATTGACCTATATGCAGGCCTACATTCGTTAAGTTGGCTGAATTTTTTATATCACGCTAATGCTGGCATCACCCGTGACCTTCTTACTACCATCGCGAGCAGTGTCATGACAGTCGTCAGTATCACATTTTCCATTACCATTGTAGCCCTCACTAACGCCTCGTCGCAGTTTGGACCAAGATTAATTCGCAATTTTATGGAAGACTATAGCACCCAAGTTGTTCTTGGTGTTTTTATCTCCTTATTTGTTTACTGCCTCATTCTAGTTCGAACAACCGATGATTTTGCCGGTGGATCCTTCCTTCCAGGCCTGACTATGGCTGGTGCGATAGTTATGACACTATTCGGTATTCTTCTGCTAATTTATTTTATTCACCATGTTTCTCTCAATCTACAATCTGACAGTGTCATAGACAATGTTTATAATGAGCTACAATACAGCATCAACCAAATCTTTAAGCAGCAAAAAGAGGAAGAAGACACCAGCTGCTCAACTCAGAAAAAACAAATCCAAGATGCAAAACAAACAAACAGCAAGCAATTTCCATTCAGAAGCCACTCATGCGGCTATATCCAGGCAATCAACTACGCAAACCTAACCAATCTAATGGGCAGACTAGATGGACATCTCAATGTTTTAGTAAATCCAGGAGACTTTGTTGTAAACCGTATGATTGTAATGACAAGCGACATCAAACAATTATCGGATGAAGATAAACAAACACTACATGATTGTTTTACTTTAGGTCCAAAACGCACGCCAATACAAGACCCGGAATTTGCAGTTCACCAACTGGTTGAAATCGCCTTAAGAGCTCTCTCTCCCGGCATAAATGATCCCTATTCGGCCATTGCCTGCATTGATAAACTTACGGCTTCGGTTTGCGATCTGACTCAAAAAAACTTCCCTGAAGGCATCATGTATGATGAAAATGACATAGAGAGAGTAACCTACAAAACGACATCTTTCGAAAATCTAGCAAACATTGCTTTTGACCAAATTCGTCAATATTCCCAATCATGCTTAGCTGTACAATTACGCCAATTGGAAGGGCTAATTCGCATCGCTGAACAGGCAAATAGGTCAACGCATTGGTCTTTTATACGTCATCAGAAACTCATGATCGAACACGAATTGGAGCAACAACAATTGGTCGACTTGGACAAGAAAGAAGCTTCAATCCGCCTACAAACCTTGAGTAAGCTATTAGATAATGCGTGAAAACCGACAACAATTAGTTGTACGAAAAGTTAATCGTCTGCGAGACGAAGTGATAAACTGATTGGGAAATGATCAGAAGAATGGATATCGGTGTGAACATGCACATCAACAACACCTAATCCGCGGCAATAGATGTGATCAAGATGACGAAATAAATGACCCAGCCTTGGTTGACGAGTGATATCCACCTCTTTTAACGAGCATGAAATGGCTAGCTCATCAAAATACTGCATTCTTTTTCTATTCCAAGTATTAAAGTCACCAGCTAATAATATCGGACCACTATGATGCTCTAGAGCCTGAAAAGCTTGATCAAGATGCGCCCTGAATTTTTCGAAAGAAACAAAGTTAATCATGTGAGTATTGATAACGAGCAACGACTGCTCAATGGGTGACTCTGCTATTCTCGCTAACGGATACTCAGTCGCTAACACCATCTTTTTGGTTTTAGTAATAGGCTCACTATGAGCAGATGCTGAAAAAAAATGCTTATTTGCCACAACGCTTGATCCGGTTTTAACACCCGTTTCAATATTAGACTTTACGTTTTTAAAACTGCTCGCCATAATCCACTGATGTTGCGAAGAGTGGTTGAACATTCCATCAAAGGGGGAATTTAAAATAGCCTCTTGTAATAGAATTAAATCTTTATTATTAATGAGGGAAGCAAAATCGCTCTGCCAGCCCTTTCTTTTGCATTTAAACACATTCCACAACAATACTTTGATGTTTGGTCCTATCGCCTGCTTCGAAGCACTACCCATTATTTTTAACGATTCGACAGTACTATAACGACTTTTCATCATAAAAAATAACCTTTAAAAATAACAAAAACGAACAATTGTTCGCATTACAAATACGGTGAAAACAAACGAAATAAGTTATTACGGATTTTCTTGTAGATAGATAAGCCTCGAACATCCTCTTCTAGCACACCTTCAGCGTTGAATTTTTTAGACTCAAATAATTCCGTCAGTTGCATATTCAGATTAGTATCAAAGCACTCTAAATTGATTTCGAAGTTGAACTCTAGACTTCTGGCATCCCAGTTAGTTGAGCCTATAAATGACCAAACATCATCAATCAGCACTATTTTACTGTGATCAAACGGCCGCTTATTTTTATATATTTTTATACCATGCTCTATGATTCTTGGATAATTGGCTTCCATAACCCAATCTACAAATAAAATATTACTGTGCTCCGGCACAATAATTTCAACAGACACACCACGCAAAGCTGCGGCATGAAGAGACGTCATTAATGTTTGGTCTGGAATGAAATAGGGCGTGATAATCTTAACGCTTGTTTGCGCACAAACAAGCGCGTTAATTAATGTCCAGCGTATCCTATTATGATGCTCATCGGGGCCATCTTGAATGACTCTAGCGACGACAGATTTATCATTTTCCACCTTCAGATTACTTGGGCTGTAGGAAGGGAATTGAATCAACTCTCTTGTAGCAAAAAACCAGTCTTCTATAAAAACTTGACTAATCTGATCAATAACAGGGCCCGTCACCTTAAAATGAACATCATCAATTGGGTGTTTTGCAGAGCCAACCAGATTACTTTTGCTGATATTCATGCCGCCAATATAAGCTTCCTCACCATCTACACAGAGTATTTTCCTGTGGTTTCTTAGATTAATGAAACGAATACTCGTAAACGAAATCGCAGGTAAAAATTGCGCGGTTCTTACACCTCGTCTCTTTAATGCCCGATCTGATTTACGCCAACTATAACCAACTCCAATGCCATCTAACAAAACATGCACTACCACACCTCTCTGCTGCGCTTGCGCTAGTGCGTTAACAAATTGACGTCCGAGCGAGTCATAATCGAAAATATAACTTGATAAAACAATGTGATGTTTTGCAGCTTGAATCGATTTTATCATCGCGGGATAAGCATTATCCCCGTTAACAAGCGGTTCAATACTATTATCATCAACATAATTCACTGGATGAATGGTGTATCCTGCAATAACTGAGGAATGCCAGTTTTCAGGTAGACAGTGAAAATCGATACAATCTTCTTTATAACGAAAGTCTTGTTTGAGCGTTTGAGGATGCTCTCTTTTTGCTATACGCCTAATGCGGTTTATGCCAAATAACCAGTAGAACAAACTACCTAAGACAGGTGAAAATATCACCAGACCTATCCAAGCAAGAGAAGTCCGTTCGTTTTCTTTAAACAGCAGCACATGCAAAGATGTCACAACTGACAAACTAATGTGCACCAAGACGATAATAGTTACCCAGTGAAAGCTAATCCATTCAAACAATGCTTCTAATACCTGCATAAACCCCAACTCTAATAATGTGCCGCTAATAACCGTTACTTTTATCAAATATTTTATATGTGATAAGTTACACCATTAATCAACGAGATAAAGTAATTTACAGAAAGCTTACGAGGTATTCGGGCAAAAATTAAGCTCAAGATACCAGCAATAATACTAAAACAGCGACCCAAAGGCAGAAACACATGACCAATGACCGAGACATTATTGCACGACTACGTGAGCGAATTCCGACTTTCAAATGCAAATCGGGCTGCCACGATTGTTGCGGACCTGTCACAGCCTCTTCGGAAGAAATGTTACGCCTACCAGTTAAATCGGATGCAGAGCATGACGCAGCTTTAGAGGAGCTTAATTGCGTTCATTTAGGACCAAATGGTTGCGAGGTGTACGATGAACGCCCACTAATTTGCCGGCTTTTTGGCACCACACCAAGAATGGCCTGCCCTAATGATTGTGGTCCCGAAACCATGGTCGATTCTGACATTGAAGATCAAGTTCATTACTACATTGCCAAGACTAGGCAAGTATTAGTGTAAGCATCCATGCTTAATAAATAACGAGAGTGATGAATCCATATTTTTAACCATCACTCTCGAGCCCCTTATCTAATTATAACGAGCAAGCCAACAAGGTACCTTGTTTAATAGCTCGTTTCGCATCTAACTCCGAAGCCACATCAGCACCGCCAATGAAATGTACAGGCTGACTAATGTCACTTTCTAATAATCGATTCGGCTCCTGACCAGCACAAACCACAATAGTATCAACATCAAGACAACATGCCTCGCCATTCACCGTTAAATGCAAACCGGCATCATCAATACGCTGATAATCACAGTTAGACAAAAAGACAACGCCTTTTTTTAATAACTCGGTACGATGAATCCATCCTGTTGTCTTACCTAAATTCGCGCCAACCTTGCTTTTCTTACGTTGTAATAAAAAAATCTCGCGTTCTGCTGGTTCAAATACAGGCTTCATACCTTCCACACCACCTCGAGCAGAAAAGTTCATATCTACCCCCCATTGGGACATAAAATCCTCAACTCTTTGCTCTTTATGAGTGGTTGAATACAGCAGGTATTCACTGATATCAAAACCGATACCACCAGCCCCAATCACAGCGACTCGTTTACCAACGGGTTTGCCCTTCATAACATCTAAGTAATTTAATACTTTTTGATGTTCGATTCCTTCAATATCAGGTGTTCTGGGCAAAATCCCTGTTGCCAAAACTACTTCGTCAAACTTCTCGCTTTCCAATAAAGCCCCATCAACACGAGTATTCAACTGAAGATCCACGCCCGTCAATTCAACTTGGCGAGCAAAATAGCGCAAGGTTTCATAGAACTCGCCTTTGCCTGGAATACGTTTGGCAATATTAAATTGGCCACCAATTTCATTACTGGCATCGTATAGAGTTACCTTATGACCGCGCTTTGCTGCGGTTGTAGCAAATGCTAAGCCCGCCGGACCAGCACCAATGACGGCAATTCGTTTAGCCGATACGGCAGGAGTGATAATAATCTCGGTCTCATGACATGCTCTTGGATTAACCAAGCAAGAGGTCATTTTTTGCTCGAATACATGATCCAAACAAGCTTGGTTACAAGCGATACAGGTATTAATCTCGTCAACACGGTTTTGCTCTGCTTTTAAGACAAATTCTGGGTCAGCAAGAAAGGGACGCGCCATAGAAACCATATCCGCATCACCACGGGCAAGTACTTGTTCCGCGACATCAGGCGTATTAATTCGATTTGAGGTGACTAAAGGCACAGATAAGGACTTACGTAGCTCTGCCGTCACCCATGTAAACGCAGCGCGCGGCACTTTAGTGGCAATAGTTGGTACTCTTGCCTCATGCCAACCAATACCAGTACTGATGATACTGACACCTGCGGCCTCAATAGCAAGACCAAGCTCTACCACCTCGTCCAAATTACTGCCACCTTCCACAAGATCCAGCATAGATAAGCGATAAATGATGATGAACTCTTTACCTACGGCTTCTCGAACTCGACGGACTATTTCAACCGGCAAACGAATACGGTTAGCGTATTCCCCACCCCATTCGTCGTCCCGTTTATTTGTGCGTACGGCGATAAATTGATTAAGGAAATACCCTTCCGAGCCCATGATCTCAACGCCATCATAGCCTGCTTGTTGAGCCAACTTAGCGGCATTCACAAAATCATCAATTTGCTTCGCAATTCCTTCTTCATCCAAAGCGTTCGGTTTAAATGGGTTGATTGGCGCCTGTTCCGCTGAAGGCGCAACTAATTTAGGGTTGTAGGCATAACGTCCTGTATGCAGGATTTGCATACAAATTTTTCCACCTTCCGAGTGTACCGCATTCGTTATTATTTGGTGTTTTGCAACATCTTCATCAGAGGCCATTGTTGCCGCACCTGCGTAAACTGCGCCTTCAGAATTTGGTGCAATACCACCTGTGACAATAAGCCCAACCCCACCACGAGCACGTTCAGCATAAAAAACAGCCATTCTCTCAATGCCACCTTTCACCTCTTCTAAACCTAAATGCATAGACCCCATCAATACGCGGTTTTTTAACTGAGTAAAGCCTAGATCAAGCGGCGTAAATAATTTCGGAAAGGTTGAATGCTTCATAATTGTGACTCGCTTTGTTTATTATTTTTTCGATTGCTGCTGCCCGCACGCAATTTTGACACTGTCAAGATAGATTTTCATTTTGACATTGTCAAGATAGAAGTATTTAATCTGCCCCATGTCGACATTAAAAACCCAATATCACCACGGTGATCTCAATAAATCCCTACTCGAATCAGCCTCTTTAATCATCAAAGAGCAAGGCGTAGAAAGTCTGAGTATGCGCAAACTTGCAGACACAGTTGGTGTTTCAAGAACAGCGCCTTATCACCATTTTAAAGATAAGAATGCATTACTCTGCGCTATTGCCGAACAAGGTTTTTGTGAGCAAGAAAAAATCCTTAGGGATTTAAGAAGAGAAAAAAACACGGCGGAAGAAGGCTTCAAAAAATACGTTCACGCTTATGTAGAATATGCGTTACAACATAATGAAACCTATGACCTGATGTACGGTAGAACACTTTGGAAGGCAGGTAACCCAAGCGACTCCCTAAAAGCCGCCTCTAAGCAAACCTTTAAAGCTTGGATCGACTGGGTAGAAGAATTACAAGAGCAAAACATCTTACCAAATAGCAATACACCGCTCAGAATAGGACAAACCACCTGGGCTAGCTTACACGGACTGGCCAGATTGTTTATAGATGGCATCTACTTAGATAAGGGTGATCTATCCGATATGATTGAACAAATGATTAAAAACCTTTGCTCAACCAGCACCTAAATTGGATCGTGTATTAGACAGCAATTGCTCTTTTTTCAGCCGCCTAATATCCCGATGACTTAAATATAACAATGGCAAAATAACAAACAGTGAACCGATAAATACACCTAAATCTGGCGTTTCGCCAAAAATCCACCACCCCAATAGAAACGCGAAAATCAATCCCGAGTACTCAGCACTCGTCACTTTACTCGACGCTACATAGCGATATCCAATCAAACAAGACACACTATATAAGATAGAACAAATCGAAGATAATGCCGCGTAAATCAGTATTTCAAGCTCAAACGTTTCCCCTTCCCAAAGCGCTAAACCACCGGCCAACGGCAAAGCAAAAAACTGAGTCACAAATAAGCCATATAGCATGCTTTGCTCTTGAGGCAGCTTTTTAATCAATAAACTATTCACAGCTAACACCACCGCAAACAGAATCGCACTTATCATCGCAAACGTCACTTCAGTTGGCCTTAATATCACCAAAGTACCAATAAAACCCAATACTGCAGCAAGTACAACATCCACAGTTAAGCGCTCTTTATAGAAAAAAGCGCCAAAAAGCATGATAAAAATAGGGGCTGTATAAAATACTGCATTAGCTGTTGCTAAAGGCAATTCAGCTAAAGAAATGACAAGGAGAACCGCCGCCAAAACCCAAATATTTCCTCGGACAAAGTGTAGTTTTAAACCCAACGCCGCTATTGATCTAGGTGAGCGTAAATATTTGATCGCAGCAATAGGACAAAGAATAAGACACATAAAGACAGCGCGAAAAAAAGTGAACTGAAAAATAGCCACATCAACTTGTGCCATCTTAATAAAAACATCACACAAGGTGGCAAAAAAGCTTCCTAATACAAGAATCAAAATAGCACTGCTTACTGTACGACCCGACACACCTAATCCCCTAGAGAGTTCTCATTATTCATCTTAGCTTAATAAGCACACACCATTAGATAAAGTGATATATTTACTCTATATATTAGTTATTTGGATAATAAAATATGCTTCCTCCTCTAAAATCACTACCAGTCTTCGAAGCTGTCGCTAGATTAAACAGCTTCTCTTTGGCTGCCAATGAGCTCAATGTCAGCCAAAGCGCGGTTTCTCATCAGATTAGAATTTTAGAAAATCATCTTGGTGAAAGCCTTTTCCACCGGCAAGGACGAAAGCTCGAATTAACAAAGGAAGGGAAGCATTATCTAGACTCTATCAGCAATTCATTATTGCAAATTGAAGAGGCGACAAACCACATTAAAGGTCAACAAAAAACACATATCAGACTGGCTGTATATAGCTCATTTGCTGTTTATTGGCTCATACCAAGACTTCCAGAACTGAAGCACTTATATCCAAATCTAGAACTAAGCATTGAAATGAGTCATGGCACTCCAGACCTTTCTGATCGAACGGCAG
The DNA here is from genome assembly GCF_012726345.1 of Marinomonas sp. UCMA 3892. GTDB lineage: Bacteria > Pseudomonadota > Gammaproteobacteria > Pseudomonadales > Marinomonadaceae > Marinomonas. The sequence goes on along the minus strand of NZ_PTXN01000020.1, from coordinate 4,018 downwards.
ATTTTTTTATCACCACAGAAAAAGAAAAACGTGGATTTCAATTTGAATTGCTCTATCAAGAGGAGCTATTTCCTGTTTGCAGCCAAAACTATATTGAGACAATTAAGAATAAATTGGGGGCAGTAACCCACCAAGAGCTAGTAAATAAATTGAGCTCTACTCCTAGTTGTATTGCTCAATTCCCACTTATTACCTCATACAGCATCTATGATTGCCACATAGAAGACTGGAAACGATGGTTTGCTAATCTAAAACACACATTACCTGAACATATTCAATTTCATCGATTTAGTCACCTTATGCTGGCTTATGAAGCAGCAAAGCACTCACTTGGAATCGCACTGGTTAACGACTACATGATGAATGAAAAAGAAGATGAAACACCACTCGTAAAGCTCCCTTGCAGCGCTTTTAAAACGGGTGAAAATTTTTATATCGCCTACAAGGAAAGTAGAAAAGATGAAGAGGCAATTCGCTCATTAAGAGGATGGTTGAAAAAAGAGGCTAAAAATTTGATTAGCTAAGCAACAACTCACCTAGCTAATGACCGCTTTAGCCTCTTAATCATTAGAAATAATGCAACAAAGATAGCTGAACAGTGTTTTGCTTCAAATCATCCTGCTTCTGTTGTTCTAGTTTTGCTCGAACCTGCCAATCTACATCCATTAAATAGGACCATTCGATTTTGCCTATTTCCAATGACTTATCATGATGATCAATATCATCAAGGAACTCATAAGATGCCATGAATCTGTGGGCATCACCTGAGTATAGCCATTGTAACTGCGGCCCGAGTTGAATTTTATATTTTTGCTGATAAGTGTTCTCATAATGCCGACTAGTCGAAGCGCTACCGTTAACGAGCACAGAGAACAAATTATTAGACACTTGGTGAGTGACACCTGCACCACCTTTAAGTCGAAACACCAAAGCATCATCAATCACAAAATCCCTCACTAAAGAAGCATTCACTTGCCAAGACTTAGGCGTAACTAATGGATTTGCCGCAACCAAAGATCGAATATTAATAAAGGATATTTCCTCTACTCGAAGACTATCCTCCTCACTTACCCTCAAGATACCACTAAACATCGACAATTCAGCACCTTCAAGATAACCGCCTTTCGCATCTAGCAAGTCATGGTAAGAAGGACGATACTCTAGCAAAGCAAACTGATCACCTTCAGTTTCGCCAAGAGTCACTCCAAGACGTTGAGTTTTATGACCTTCATCATCCCTAATTTCTGGCGGCAAAATAGGTGAAAAAACGCTGGTTGTATCGTATTTACTGCGCAACGACAAAAGCTTAATTGAACGAGAGTTTAGATACTTTAACTTTGATTTCTCTCTAGCAGAAAGATAACGGCTGTATTGATAAGCCACCTCAAGGATCTGCGCTTGCTCTAGTTCAGTAAAGTCAGATAAACCCTCCAATGAGAGCTGCTCATTTAGTACCAACACTTTAACTTCGTCTATCTGCTCATCACTCAGAGAATCCAACATATGGCTCATTTGCGCAACGACAGATGGTCGATAGCTGACATCTTCTATAATACCGGCATTTTTTAACTCTCGTACCGTATCCGCCGGTATTGCCCAATAATTAAAATTCTTCGTAGTATTTAAACGATCACTACTCGCATCCAACATGGCTAACAATTGATAAGAACAATTCTCTGAAAAGAAGTAATATTCCATGTAGGTATTACGAACTTCCCATACATGCCGAATAAATTGATTTACCTCCTGTTGAGTTAAATCCAATTTATATTCCCAAATATCCCGACTTTCTAAAAAATTATACTCTTTTACTTTTTCATAATACGGCGTTACCGAGACCACACCAGGATAACCGCCGGTAAGTCCCTTATAACTAAACACCAATTGGTTATCATTTGGATCTGCATTCGCCGCATAATTTACAGCGTAATCTAATAAAGGTGAATTACTCCCTTTCTTCTTGATTCTTAATAAAGTATGCCCATACATGGAAGAAGGACTATTTAAATAGGCCGCAGGAAAAACTAGGTAGATGCTTTCACCATTTAATTTACCAAACCAATCTTGAAATTCTGGGCAATTTGGCTCTATCAAATTTAGATCTAAATGTTGGTCTTTCAGCCAATTGAATCTTGCGGGATAACGACATTGACTAGCCTGATTAACATCATCACCATCATATGGAGTTTGAAAAGCTTGTAATGTCGCCTTCAATTCTTCTTTGGGATCAATCATACCCTGAGGAGATAAAAAAAACTCGGCATCATCTATCTGACTCTCATTAGGTGAAATAATACCTATCTGATGATAATGCAATAAATCTAGCCATGAAGAGCTTTGCGCCAACTCGGTAAGTACACGATCATCCAATACTTCGGACTTAGAGTTAGCTCCAAATGCTGAAAAGCACCATAGAGCAAACGATAAATAAACTAAAAAACGCATATAAAGTTACTTTTTAGGACGGTGGGATTTATACACAACACCACTCTTTTGTAGACAAAAAAAATGAGAGCTTACACCTTCACTGGCATAGCTCTCATTTGACAAGCGTGATTAAAATTAACCTAGGTATTTAGATAATTCTTGAGAATTAGCTAATACATTAGTAATTCCTTCATGCGCAGTAGTAGGAGTAACTTCTGCAGAAGCAAAAATTTGATCAAAGTTTTGTTTCATTTCAGCATTAAACAAAGCTTTATCTTCAGGTTTTACACCCATTAGAGAAGCAAAAGCGTCTAGAGTTTCGCCATCACCTTTAGCCATATCTACAGCTAGAGGTTCTAGGTTTTCGTTTAGAAATACTGCAACGCTGCCAGAAAGAGGGCCATTTGCATCTTCACAACCTAGAGTACCAGAAGTCATACCAAAAGTTTGGTTTCCAGAAGTACCGTTAGTAGTCGCAGCCATTACGTGCTCGTACCAAGTATCAGCATTTTTGAACACGTACTCAGTGCCTAGACCACAACCAGCTGGTCCATGACCGCCAGCTGCAAAAGAAGTTGCTGACATGCCGGCTAGTACAAGTGACAATGCTAACTTTTTCATATATATATCCTTTATATAGATTAGAAAATTTCTTTGATAAATCAGTCAATTAAGACAGCAAGTATTATAGGTATATAACCACTAATGTATAGGATGAATCCAATATTATTACAATTACCTTACAATTGAATAAGATACCGCCTAAGTAATTTTTTTTTCGACGCTTTCAATTTTAATAATACAAATCTGTATATAGGAAATAGCGCCTTTCAAAGTTAGCTCGAAAAAATAACGCCCGGAAGACAAATTGGCTCTAATTTAAAGAAGCAAAGATACCTCCCCCTCCTTTAACTCAAAAAAATAGAATTACTTCTTGTTTAAAACAATAAAGTCATAGAGGTTATACATCTTTCTGCCTTATAAATCTGAAGCCGTTTACTGTAGAGGCATCGTTAATCTTTTTCTCTGTTTAGGAAATTTCTATCTTGGCATTGGAGTCGCGCTGACGCGTTCAAATTATCAATATCCAGTGAGTCGTTTTTTAAAAAGCCACCTGTTTCATTAAATAGAGAAGAGAAATGGCTTTAATGAAAGAAGACACACTTTATGGGACGGTACCGCGTATCTTTGATAAAGAGCCCCACACGTGAGAGAGGCTATTTTACGTCCCTTAAACGAAAAAACCCCGCCCTGCTTAGCAGGACGGGGTTCTTTTCAATATAAAGCTTGACGACGACCTACTCTCACATGGGATCTCCCACACTACCATCGGCGATGGCGCTTTTCACTTCTGAGTTCGGGATGGGATCAGGTGGTTCAACGCCTCTATGATCGTCAAGCAATTCGTTTTGCGTTTGTTTTGAGCTATGCGTTTATTGCATTGTCTTTCGACTTGTCTCAAAACACGCGAATACGTGCTTGGATCTTTAACAATTCATTTTGAAATAGAGATAACCAAGTATCARACCGATGTTGTTTTCATCGTAATTCTATGTGTCTTTGTCATTTTGATGATCTGGAGCCTTCACTC
>NZ_PTXN01000013.1 GCF_012726345.1 Marinomonas sp. UCMA 3892 | reverse complement strand
GGGTAGCCTCACTTTGGTAGACCAATCCATTTTGCCGTGTTTTCGAAGCCAAGTCAGCACCGTTGATCGGCCTTGGATTCCATAGATCTTTTGAGCTTGCTTATAAGTCATGTCGCCTTTTTCAACGGCCATCACTATCTGTAATTTAAAGCCCATTGTGTAGTCGCGTTGAGTACGCTTGCGTTTGGTATTACTTGGTGTCCCCATAATAGGTCTCCTAGGTGTAAACCTATTTCAGGACGGGACAATAGATACAAAAAAGGCTCTTTTCAGCGATGAAAAGAGCCTTTTTATTTATCACATACTTTCAATAATTAATGCTTATGATGACTGTGTTCATGATGATGGTGATGTAAATCCTCTTCATCATGGTGATGGTGGTGCCCATCACTAGAGCCATCTTCGCCTGGATAGTACAAACCTATATCCTGACGAATTTCATCTAGCGTCGCAATCAATTCCAAACTGTTCTGCCAGCTGTGATTAGGGCTTTGAATCAACCCCTCTTCAAGACAGCGGTTCACTTCATCCACTTCAAACTGATAACCATTTCCTGGAAAATCAAACTCCACAGCGCGCTCTTTATTATCCGCGCTAATAACACGGCAAGATTTAGCTTTGAACCATTCAGAATCGATTTCAATATAGCCCTTAGAACCAGATAACATGGCACGGTTCGGGTTACACGAAATCAAAGACGCATCCAAAGAAGCAAGCTGTCCGCTTTCCCAGCCCAGTAGAATTTGCTCAAACAGATCCACGTCGGTGTCGCCAATTACCGCTTGGTTCTGCACAAAATCAGGTTTACCAAAAAACAACTGCGCTAAGAATACCGGATAAATACCAATATCTAATAAAGCGCCACCACCAAGCTCAAGATTCATCAAACGATGATCTGGGTCTGTAGGCCCGACAAAATTGAAGCTTGCTTGAATACTGTTTAGATCGCCAATTTCACCCTCTTCAACCCATTCTACAACTTGCTCTATAACTGGATTAAAGCGTGTCCACATGGCTTCCATAACAAACACATTATGCTCTAAGGCTAGGTCATAAAGCTCCTTAGATTGTGACTGATTGATAGTGAAAGGTTTTTCACATAATACGGCCTTACCAGCTAAAATGCAGGCTTTAGTAAGATCGTAGTGATACACGTGAGGTGTTGCAATGTAGATAACATCTACTTCATGACTATTAATCAGTGAAAAGTAATCAATGAATGCTAATTCAATATCAAATTCGGCCGCAAACGCATCTGCCGATGCCTTATCACGAGAAGCAACCGCACGAAGTTCGCCCGCTTTAACATGACAAAAATCGCTCGCAAATAAATGCGCGATTTGACCTGTTCCAATAATACCCCAGCGTACCTTCTTCATAGGATTCTCCCCATAGACTTAATCAAAGCATTAACACCAACAACTTATTAGTGTTAAAAATAGCGACGCTAAAAAAACGCACGTAAGAGACCTTTGCAAGACCTTACGAGCGAAACCAAGACGAGGCAAAAATAGACGAGAAAGCAGAGTTTATGAGTTATAAATAAGCATTTCGAGTCTGTTTTTAGCAAAGTATTGGCAAGCACAGTAGTCGTGCAAATATCTCGCTAAGTTTGACGTCAAAGAAGACTATAGTCCACTGGCATTTTCAAGTTCATTAATGCGTTCATTTAATTTTTCAACTTGTGCTTCTAGCTCTTTAACTTTGGCTTCAAGTTGTTGCGTGTATTCATCGCTTGTATCAGAAGAAAAAGAGGCCGCGGGTCGATCAGATTCGGAACAGAAACACTCTTGGTAACGCTGCTCGCGCTTACCCGGCTCTCTTGGTAATAGGCAAACATAAGGGCCGCCAGTTTTCGTCTGCAGCGACTGCAAAGCCAATTCAACTTCATCGCGTGATTGAAAGCTATGCAGACGACCACTGCGCGAGCGAAGCTCTCCTGGCGTTTGAGCACCACGAACAAACATCAAGCAAATAATCGCTGTTTCCGCTGGCGACAATTGCAAATCAGAAAACTCCGTATTACAAAATCTGTGCTGATATTTGCTAACACGGCTATGAGAAGCATTAATTTCGGTGACCAAACCACGAGAAACCAACGCATCTAATGCGTCTTGCACTTCTATTTCTGACAGCTGGGTCACTGGCTCACGGTTGGATTTTTGGTTACAGGCATTAACGAGGGCATTCAAACTAAGTGGATATTGATCCGGCGTGGTAATCTCTTTTTCCATCAGACAACCAATAACACGCATTTCGATAAAATTTACTTCGTGATAACTCATAAAGTTTCCTAACTGCTTCTAATCTATTCGTCTTTAACGATGCTATTTAAATAACTTAAAAGGCATCACCAATACTTCCTTTAACGATGTTGGTTGATACGTCACCGTATCAGGCAGTCCTATTTTCAAAAGTTCATCTCCTTCTAATGCATCATTTCTTTTACTCTTAAAAAACGCATCCCAAATACTCAGGAAAAAACCGTAATTACTATTTGCTTCAAGACTTACCCTTGAATGATGTATGCGATGCATATCTGGAGTAACTACCAGCTTCTTAACCCATACTTCGATATTAACAGGCAATCTTGCATTAGTGTGGTTAAACATAGCGGATGCATTCAATAAAATATCAAATACCAACACAGCCTCCACAGGAATACCTAATAACCAAACGGCTAAAGCCTTAATAAAAAGAGACAATATAATTTCGATAGGATGAAAACGCACAGCTGAACTTACATCTAATTCGGGATCAGAATGATGCACTCGATGAATACACCACAAGAAAGGGATACGATGAAATAGCCTATGCTGCCAATAAATAAGACAATCTAGCAGCGAAATGCTCGACAAAAAAACCGCCCAGAAAGGCAAATTCAACACCCAAAACAGACCAAAATTCTGACTAGATAAGGCAACGAGAGACAGCAATAATGGCTGAATGACTCGAACACTAATCGACCCAATTACCAACAAAGAAAGGTTATGACACCAACGTTGCCGCCACTGAAAAAGAACACCTCTTGGCCAATACCATTGCCAAAAAAGAAGCGAGCTAAAGACCAGAACAAAAGCACTTATACGAACAGTGAAATCTATCATTTAGCAAATGACCTAGATAAGGAAACCTTTAGATTTCAAGCAAAAACCCACTAGAAACCTACTGAATAAGTGGCGAAGATTCGCGCTGATTCAATAAAAAATGTACTTTTATCTGCCCAAAAAGCTCCGCTAAAACATTAAGGTTAATGTCATCCAAACGATGGATAATAAAACAATTATCCCCAAATTGAACATGAGGTAAGCGGTTAGTAAACGAATAAAGCACGCTAAGATCTGAAAAATACACGCATAAATGATCTTCTCTTGCCGCAACACCATACAGCCAACTGGCATTTTGTTGAAAATAAGGGATACCCAAGCCACTGACTAACTCAGCCTCTGGAGCAATTAATTCCATCATTTGAATTATTTCCAGCAAGTCCTCGCGCATCGCAGGAGAAGCTTGCTGGATATAACGATTAACAAAATTACTCGCTGCTAACGTCAACATAAGAACAACTCCTGTAAATACACTTTAAACCCGGACTCGATCTTACTTATTTGACTGTTATAAAAGAGAAAATATCACATAAACTTGTGCTTTATTAGCGCCTCTTCAATACGAGTCATTGCCTGGTCGAGAATAGATTGGGGACAACCAAAGTTTAGGCGAACATAGTTAGGATTGCCAAAATCTTTACCATCAGAAACACCAACACCAGCATCAACAAAAAATTGATACGGATTATCGAGAGACAAGGCTGACGCATCTATCCATGCAAGATATGTCGCCTCTAAATGCAGCATTTTAAGGGGGGTTGCAGCAATCCTTTCTGCCACTAAATCTCGATTTCTTTTCAAATATACCAATAGCTCGTCATGCCACTCTTGGCCTTCTTCGTAAGCAGCAATAGCGGCCGTTAGACCAAACATATTAGGGGATGGTATTAAGCCCGCCCTCTCTTTGTTAAAAGCTTGGCGCAATTCGGCGTTTCCAATCACCGCAAAAGCATAACCCAAACCTGCAATGTTGAAGGTTTTACTTGGCGCCATTAAGGTAATGGTGCGATTCGCAGCATCTTTATTCAAACTGGCAAATGGCACATGAGGTAAATCGTCCAAGATCAAATCACAGTGAATTTCATCACTCACCACCAGCAAATCGTATTTTTTTGCTAACGCGTGAATACTTAACAATTCAGCCTTGGTATAAACCGTACCGCCTGGATTATGCGGATTACATAATAGAACCATCTTACTTTTAGGATTAGCACAAGCCGCTTCAAATTGCACCATATCTGGCACCCAACGACCACCTTCAATGACCATATCCACATTAAGTAAATCACGTCCAGATGTTAGTGGCGCTTTGGTTAGATGGTAATAAACTGGACCTGGCACAACAATACCATCTCCCTCGTTTGAAAAGACCCGTACACTCAAATGCAAGGCACAAACTAAACCTGGTAAATGCACCAAATGAGCAGCAGAAACACCCCAGCCATAACGAGTAGAAAGATGAGACTGAATCGCTTTCACCAGTGATTTTGGCGTATGAGTATAACCATAAACTCCTTTGCTAACCCTTTGATTTAACGCTTCTTTAATGCAATCTGGCGAATCAAAATCCATGTCTGCCACCCACATAGGAATGACATTTTCAGGGTATTTTGACCACTTATCACTGCTCATATCCGATCTATCTATCAGGGTATCAAATACCGAAAATGCGACATCCATTAAATAACACTCCAAGCTTTAATTTAGCTTTATAATTAACACAACTACGACCAAAAATTCCAGCCACTCAGAAAAATGAACGCTGCGAGTTAAAGTGGTATTTTAAGTAAGATATAAGCACAAAAATCCTCATTTCTTATCTTAAACCGACACAATAACCCTAAAAAAAAAGATCAAAAAAATTTAAATGACCATTAACCCTTTAAAATCATACAGTTAAATTACTTAGAGAACTAAGTTGTCGAATTGTCAAGGGTTGACCTAAATTGCACAATCAGCCTAGTATAGTTTTAATTAAACGGCTGTTTAATAAAAAAGGATCCAGAATGCCAAAAGTTGGAATGCCTGAAATACGTAAACCTCAGCTCATCGAGGCCGCAATAAAAGCCATAGATAAATACGGTTTTGCGGGGGCAACAGTCAGTGTTATAGGTAAAAAAGCAGGCGTTTCTCCAGCCATCATCAACCACTACTTTGGTGGCAAAGATGGCTTGTACGAAGCCACAATGAGAAGTCTGATTCGTGAGTTTTTTGAAGGTTTATCTCAAGAAGTCATGAAAGCTAAAAATAAATCGGCTAAACATAAAGTCATGGCCATTGTAAAAGCCAGTTTTAGTCAATCCCAAACACACCCCCAAGTCGTCAAAGCTTGGATGGGGTTTTGGGCATCAGCCATGCACACACCCTCTTTGTATCGATTACAGAATATCTACTCTAATCGCTTACAAACATCGCTGGTATGTGTACTAAAAGAAGATTTTGAAATTAAAAAAGCCCGACGCATCGCACTTACTGTGGCTGCGCTTATCGATGGTATGTGGCTACGCGGCTCATTAGCAGGCGGCATTAATAAACAAGAATCAGCCGGACAAATACAAGACTATCTGGATCTCGTGTTTCAGGATCGAATCTAAACACTCCATCGAACAGATTTTTCATCATACATTTTTTAGGCAGCCTACAAAACACGCTGCTAACGCTTTAGGAGTTCACTTTCAGTGCCAGCACTTGGCACTGTATTCGCTCATTGATTTTGAGTTCAATAGAAAGAGGGTAAGGGTATGTTAAATAAGGCTAAGAAGACGGCAATTGCCATAAGCGTGGCAGGTATTTCAGGACTAACCCTGGCAGCAGATTGCTCTACGGTTCGCTTTTCCGACGTAGGTTGGACTGATATTACAGCCACCACAGCGGTAACCAGTGAAATCGTAGAAGGTCTAGGGTACAAATCCAAAACACAATTGTTATCTGTTCCTGTTACTTACACTTCGCTAGCAAATGGCGATATAGATGTCTTTCTTGGCAACTGGATGCCTACCATGCAGTCTGATATCGAACCTTACCTAAAAGCTGACACGGTTGAAGACCTTGGTGCAAACCTAGTCGGTGCCAAATACACACTAGCGGTTAGTAAAGACGCTTTTGATGCAGGCGTAACGGACTTTTCAGACATAGCAAAACATCGCAAAGAATTTTCTGGTCGCATTTACGGTATAGAGCCGGGCAATGACGGCAACCGCATTATCCAAAATATGATCGATACCAACGCCTTTGATCTAGGCAATTTCCAACTGGTTGAATCCAGCGAAGCTGGCATGTTATCGCAAGTTAGCCGTAATACCCGTCGTAACAAATGGATCGCTTTCCTAGGCTGGGCACCGCACCCAATGAATGCCAACTTTAAAATGGAATACCTTTCAGGTGGTGACGACTATTTCGGCCCAAATTACGGTGGAGCTGATGTTCACACCAACGTTCGTAAAGGCTACATCCAACAATGTCCTAACGTAGGCAAACTTATCGCCAACCTAAAATTCTCTTTGCCTATGGAAAACCAAATCATGGGCGCCATTCTTGATGAAGGCAAAAAACCTAACATCGCAGCAAAAGAATGGTTAAAAGCAAACCCTGAAGTTCTGGATGCTTGGCTTAAAGGTGTCACAACTCAATCGGGTGATAACGGCCTAAGCGCTGTGAAATCACACCTAGGTCTATAACACCTAATTAGCACCTCATGGCTCCCTTAGCGACACACCGTTAAGGGAGCACCATCAAACTATCGGGAGAACACATATATGAATTGGCTGACGGATAATAAGATCCCTCTTGGCGCATGGATGGAAAACTTTGTCGACTGGCTAGTTACTGCGGCTTCCGTGTTTTTTGATCTAGTTTCTATAACATTAGAAACCATGATTGTTACCATGGTCGACGCGATTGACTCACTTCATCCATTCGCAGTCATTACCATCATTTTAGTTGGCGTTTGGTTTCTGCATCGTAGTATTGGCTTACTTATCTTTATTACCTTGTCTCTATTGTTAATCATCAACATGGGCTACTGGATAGAAACGATTCAAACACTAGTGCTTGTTGTCTCTGCTACAGCAATAAGTGTATTAATTGGTGTACCTATTGGCATTGCGGCTGCTCACCGGCCTTGGTTATACACCACCTTACGTCCGATTTTAGATTTGATGCAGACCATCCCAACTTTTGTTTATCTCATTCCAACACTCATTCTATTTGGTCTTGGTTACGTGCCAGGTTTGATATCAACCATTATCTTTGCCATTGCTGCACCAATTCGCTTAACCTACTTAGGGGTTAGCAAAGTACCTAACGAACTTATCGAAGCAGGCTTGGCCTTCGGCTGCACAAAATCCAAACTCCTATACAAGGTCGAATTACCCGCTGCCATGCCAAACATCATGGCCGGTGTCACACAATGTATTATGTTGTCTTTATCCATGGTGGTGGTTGCGGCCCTAGTCGGAGCTGATGGATTAGGGAAACCCGTTATCAGAGCATTGAACACAGTCAACATTTCCCAAGGTTTTGAAGCAGGTGTCGCCATCGTATTGGTAGCCATCATGCTGGACCGAATCTGTAAATCACCATCATCTAGAAGCGAGGGATAAATTATGGCTGTTGTAACCATTGAAAACGTCGACATTGTTTTCGGCAACAATAAAGCGAAAACACTCCCTCTAATGGACAAAGGCCACACCAGAGATCAAATTCTAGGTATGACTGGCGATGTTGTAGGCGTGCAAAACGCTAACATCGAAGTCAATGAAGGGGAAATCTGCGTATTAATGGGACTGTCTGGTTCTGGAAAATCTACCCTACTGCGCGCCATTAATGGTTTGAATAAAATCGCCCGCGGTCGCTGTCTTGTCAGAGACGGTGACAAAATGGTCGATATGGCCAAATGTGACGATGCAACACTACGCCACATGCGTACTCGTCGTGTATCCATGGTATTTCAAAGCTTTGCCTTAATGCCTTGGTTAACAGTACTTGAAAACGTCGCCTTCGGTTTAGAAATGCAAGGCATGCCGAAAGCCGAACGCCTAAAAAAGGCACGCGAGCAGCTAAAAATGGTTAGCCTAGACAAATGGGCAGACAAAAAACCTGACGAGCTGTCCGGTGGTATGCGCCAGCGTGTAGGTTTGGCAAGAGCTTTTGCCATGGACACAGACGTTTTGCTAATGGACGAACCTTTCTCTGCGCTCGATCCATTAATCCGTTCGCAACTTCAAGACGAACTGATCGAGCTGCAAAAACGCTTAAATAAAACCATTATTTTCGTGAGCCATGATCTGGATGAAGCACTGAAAATCGGTACCAAGATTGCCATTATGGAGTCCGCTAGAATCATTCAGGAAGACGCTCCTGAGCAAATTGTTCTAAACCCAGCTACCGATTATGTAGAGAAGTTTGTTGCTCACACCAACCCTCTGAACGTGTTATGCGGCATCTCGCTAATGACACCATTGGCTGAATTAGCAGTACAAGACGGCCATGTTGTTATCAATGACGACATTAAAATGAAGCTAGACAACGGCAAACTGGTTTATGTGCAAGGGCCAAGAGGCGACATTCCAACGGCGCGCTGGACACCGGAAACCATCTTTGCCAACGTACCAGATAACACCGTCTTCATCGTACCTGCCAACATAGCCATGCGCGATGCGGTAGAGCTGCGCTATCACTCCAACCACTTCATGGTATTGGAAGAAGCAGGTAAATCCGTCGGTATTCTCAACGACCATAACTTTTACCATGCCCTACTTGGTAAACACTTTGGACGCGAAACAGCAGCATAACGATTTGCTATAGATAAGCCCAAATTGAAATGCGGATAAATAAAAAGGCCAGATGGAAACGTCTGGCCTTTTTTGTTTTGATTGTCCCGTCCTAAATCATCAAACGTTTAACAATAGGTGTTCTCGCTCCCAAGAACTAATCACTCGGTTGAAGGTTTCAAATTCGCTGCGTTTGACGCCCATGTAGGCTTTGACGAAATGTTCGCCCATGATGTCGCAAAGCGGTTGGCATTCTTCCAAAAGACGTAAACCTTCTTCAAGAGTACGAGCGATTTCAACTTCTTCTGAAGGGGGCTTTTTACCTTCCACAGGTTCAGTAGGATGCAGTTTCTCTTTAATGCCAAGATAGCCACACGCCAATGTTGCAGCGATCCCCAAATAAGGGTTGCAATCCGCACCCGGAAAACGGTTTTCAATGCGCGTAGCTTCCGGTGGCGAAAACGGAATTCTTAGTCCTGCAGTACGGTTATCAAATCCCCATTGCATATTGATTGGCGCCGCCATATCTGGAGAGAAACGACGATAAGAGTTGACGTTTGGGGCAAAAAAACTGATCGCACTTGGCGTGTACTTTTGCAGTCCACCCAAGTAGTTATAAAACAGTTCACTTGGGCTGCCGTTGTCATCAAACAAGTTTTTACCTGTTTTACTGTCTACCAAACTCTGGTGAATATGCATCGCACTGCCCGGCTCATGTTGCATAGGTTTAGCCATAAATGTCGCGTACATGCCATGCTTCATAGCTGCTTCACGCAAAGTACGTTTAAAGACAAACACCTGATCGGCCAAGTCTAACGGATCACCATGAATAAAGTTGATTTCCATCTGCGCCGCACCAGACTCATGGATCAAAGTATCCACATCCAAACCCTGTGCTTCGCAATAACTGTAAAGCGTATCAATCACTGGGTTGAACTCGTTCACCGCATCAATGCTGTAAGAACGACGAGAAGTCTCTCGTTTACCCGAGCGCCCTACTGCGGGTTTTAACTCATAATCCGGATCGGTGTTTGGATCAATCAGATAAAACTCTACTTCTGGGGCAATCACTGGTGTGATGCCTTCTTTCGCATACAAAGCAAGAATATTACGTAGAATCGTACGACTAGATAAAGGATGCAGCTGGCCGCTTTTATCGTAACAATCATTGATGATTTGCGCCGTCGGCTCATCTGCCCAAGGCACTAATCGGAAGGTATTCGGATCAGGATGAAGCTCCATGTCGCGGTCGCTCGCATCCACCAACTCGTAGTGATTGTCAGCCCAATCACCGGTAACACTTTGCACGAGAATAGTCTCTGGAATACGCCCAAATAATTCTGCCAAGAATTTATACGTTGGATAAAATTTCCCCCGAGCATTGCCCGTCATGTCTGCCAACGTTGACTCGACTTCCGTTATTGAATGTTCTTTCAAAAAAGCTTCAAACTCTGTCATAACCCACCTTGTGCCAACGAATTTCTTTATTAAAACGGCTAAAAAAATGCCTATTGCGGATACAGTCTATTTGTTTACTATGATCACTAAATTAGTTGATAATTTGGCTTTGAACATATTTTAGTTGATCGACTAAAGCAACTGCTTTTGCCAGAATGGGTTAAAATAAAACCATCATCTAATTCGATACCAACCTTTCGTTGCTATCTGTTTTCAAAGGACTCACCAAGTGAATACTCACGAAGCATCCTACTACGCTGCAACAGCGAATATACAGACAGATTACCCAAGCCTAACAGGCGAACAAGAAACCGATATCTGTATTATTGGTGGTGGTTTTACTGGCGTTTCTGCCGCACTGCATTTAGCAGAAGCTGGCTTTAAAGTAAGTTTAGTCGAAGCAAATAAAATTGGCTGGGGAGCGTCTGGTCGTAATGGTGGTCAGATTTGCCAAGGCCATAACATGGGCCACGAAGACATGATAAAGCAAGTCGGCAAAGACACCGCCGATTTGCTATGGCAAAGCTCGGTGGACTCGGTTGCTTTAGTGAAAGAACTTGTTAAGCGCTACAACATAGATTGCGACTTGACTGCGGGCGTTTTGCACGTCGCCAGCAAACGCCGTCATGGTGACGAAATTAAAGAATCTGTGGAATACAAACGCAATACATTAGGCTACAGCGCAGTCGACTATCTAACCGCTGACGAGGTTGCTAAAAAGCTCGGCACGGATCGTTATTTTGGTGGCGAGTTTTATCGAGAAGGCGCGCACATTCATCCGCTTAACTTCGTCTTAGGCATGGCGCAAGCGGCAACTGCTCATGGTGCCACGCTTTACGAAAATTCCACTGCCATCTCTTATAAAGCAGGTGAGAAACCGGAGGTTATTACCGAAAAAGGCAAGATACGTTGTCGCTACCTGCTATTCGCTTGCAATGGTTATTTGGGCAAACTTAATGGCGCAGCGGCGAAAAAAATCATGCCGATTAATAACTTCATTATTGCCACGGAACCCTTGAGTGATGAACAGGCAAATCGCATCAATGCTGAACGAGTCGCTGTGGCTGATTCCAAATTTGTGGTGAATTATTTCCGCCTGTCTGCTGACCAACGTTTGCTTTGGGGCGGCGGTGAAAACTACAGCCAACATTTCCCCAAAGATATCGCGAGCTTTGTGAAAAAGCACATGATTGAAATTTATCCAGAACTGGCTTCTCACAAGATTGATTACGCTTGGGGTGGCACTTTAGCCATCACGCTAAATCGCATGCCGCACATTGCTCGACAAGAACAAAACATCTTTGTCGCACAAGGTTATTCTGGTCATGGCGTGGCGCTGGCGACTTACGCAGGCGCTATTTTTGCAAAAGCGGTACAAGGTTCTCTAGAAGGCATAGACGCCTTTGAGCGTTTACCTATAAAAGACTTCCCCGGCGGCACATTACTACGTTGGCCGGGGTTAGTAGCGGGGATGTTGTATTACTCTATGCTGGATCGATTACCCTAACAAAATACAAAAGCCGTTTCACAAAGAGTCTTTATTTTTTAAGACTCTTTCTTTAAAAACAAACCAATCCACGACATCATCTGGTTGGAGTGAATATCGCTGCTTTCAAGAGAGTTTAAAGCTGTCTTGGCTTGTTCTTGGGTAAGTTGCTTACCATCGTATAAATCGACCAAGGCTTTTTCATACACTTTGGAAAACTCAGGATGCCCCTGAAAAGTCAAAATATGATCTTCATAAAGCAAGCCTGCATTTTCACAAAACTCTGAACGTAAAATCACTCGCGCACGCGCAGGCTTTTCAACGACCTGATCCTGATGGAAGGCACACAAGGCAAGCTCTTTAGCCTCTGGAAGCACTGGCAAAGACCCACATACATCATATTGATGAATGCCTACGCCCCAGCCACCTTGGAATTTTTCAACACGTCCGCCCAATGCACGAGCAATAACTTGATGCCCAAAACATATGCCGACTAAAGGGCGCTGAGTTTGATCAATTTCTTTGATCAAACTACATAAACGCAGAATCCAAGGCTCATCAGAATAGGCATCGGCTTTCGATCCGGTAATCAGCCAAGCATCACACTCTTCGGCACTATTTGGAAATTCATCTAAACGCACGTCATATGTAACAAAAGAAAAATCCTTTTGTAATTTCCCTAGCTGTTCGGCAAACATATTGGCGTAGGTTGGGAACTCGCCCAGTAAAGAATCAGGTGTAATACCCGCAGCAAGAATACCGATCTTCATTCATTTATCCTTTAAATGTTTTTCAAAAAGCAGCACTATTTATTCGCATCTTTAAAACGATTTTGTCTATGCATAATTACAATCGCCGCGATGACAGCAATCGACACCGTCACTATCATCAAGGTTGCCAAAGCGTTCACTTCTGGCGTCACGCCTAAACGGACTTTCGAAAAAATCACCATTGGCAAGGTGCTATTGCCCGGACCAGAAACAAAACTAGCGATCACTAAATCGTCCAATGACAAGGTAAAGGACAACAACCAACCAGAAATAATCGCGGGCGCAATCAAAGGCAAAGTAATTAAAAAGAACAAGGATGTAGGTTTGGCACCTAAATCCATCGCCGCCTCTTCTAAAGTTTCATCCAAGGAAGCTAATCGAGATTGTACAACCACAGCCACATAGGCCAAACAAAAGGTTGTATGAGCGATAACGATGGTGGTCACACCACGACCAGCAGGCCAGCCGAACATGCTTTCCAAAGACACAAATAACAACAGCAAAGACAAGCCTGTGATCACTTCTGGCATTACCAAAGGTGCCGTCACCCAGCCGGTTAACATAGCTTTGCCTGCGAACTTACGCATTCGACTCAAGACAAAACCCGCCAAGGTGCCCAATATAGACGCCATGGTCGCACTGATAAAAGCGATTTTCAGACTTACCCATGCCGCACTCATAATTTGCTCGTTACGGAACAATTCAACGTACCATTTTAACGACCAACCGCCCCACACTGTGACCAGTTTGGATTCATTAAAACTATACACAATCAAGGCAATAATCGGCGCATACAGAAACACAAAGCCCGCACCAGCCATTACTTTTAAAGCTACTGAACTGCCCTGTTTCATTCGGCCTCCTTATTGCTGTTTCGCATAAACATAATTGGCCCAACCAAAACAATCAGCATGACCACCGCCACGGCAGATGCCAAAGGCCAATCACGATTTAAAAAGAACTCATCCCACAACACACGGCCAATCATCAAGGTATCCGATCCACCCAACAAGGCCGGAATCACATATTCCCCAACCGCTGGAATAAACACTAACAAACAGCCAGCAATAATCCCCGGCTTCACCAATGGCAAGGTCACCAAGAAGAACGACTGATAAGGCTTCGCACCCAAATCTTGCGCAGCATCAAGCAGGTTTAAATCCATTTTTTCTAAAGTGGTGTACAGGGGCAGAATCATAAACGGCAAATAGGTATAAACAATGCCAAGATAAACGGCAAAGTCGGTTTGCAGAATTTGTATTGGCTGATCAATAATGCCCGTAGCCAATAAGAAATCGTTAACCAAGCCATTCTTTTTCAACAACGCCATCCAAGCGTAAACACGCAATAGAAAAGACGTCCAAAAAGGCAAAATAACCAAAGCGAGCAAAATCGTCCGCATGGTGGGACGACTGCGAGCAATCAAATAGGCTATCGGAAAACCAATTAGCAAAGCAAAAAACGTCGATATGGCCGCTATTTTTAACGAGCTTAAATACGCATCCAAATAAAAACGTGATTCAAACAAATACAGGTAGTTGCCAAACGTCACTTTAAAAGTGAGATAAGCATTGCTCGAATCCCATTGCAGCAAAGGTGAATACGGCGGCACCGCAATCATGGCTTCGGCTAGAGATATCTTGAAAACCACCAAAAAAGGAATAAAGAAAAACGCTGCCAACCACAACATTGGCACCAGAATAACCGCCGTTCGCCCCAAACGCAGCTTACTCAACATCATGCTACTAACACAACGCAGCTATCCGCGTCCCAAGAGAGAAAAACGCGATCTTCCCATGTTAAACGGTTGCCCATTTCGCGAGACACATTAGGCTGAGTAATGCGAATTTCTTTACCAGAATTAAGACGAACTTTGAATATCGACTGGCTGCCCATATAGGCCACATCTGAAATCACACCGGTTGTCGCATTTACTTCTAAGTCGATTGGCTCACGGCTAATACGGATTTTTTCGGGACGAATCGCCACGCTCACATCTTGGTTCGGCGCACAGCTGATGCCATGATCAACTTGTAATAACCCATCGATATCGGCACTACGCATCGATGTCGTATCGCGTTCATCATCAATCACAGTGCCATCAAACAAATTAACATTACCGATAAATTCGGCCACAAATCGATTCTGTGGATACTCATACACTTCGTGAGGTTCTGCCGTCTGAACAATATCGCCATTGTTCATCACACCAATACGCGTTGCCAAAGTCATGGCTTCCTCTTGATCATGAGTCACAACAATAAAGGTAATACCTAATTCATCCTGCAAGCGCATTAATTCAAACTGAGTTTCTTCACGCAGTTTTTTATCTAAAGCACCCAAAGGCTCGTCTAACAGCAAGAGTTTTGGACGCTTTACCAAGGAGCGAGCCAAGGCAACACGCTGACGTTGACCACCAGACAACATGTGAGGTTTGCGTTTCGCTAAATGACCTAACTGAACCATGCCTAAGATTTCAGCAACGCGCTTATTCACTTCTGCGCTTTTTAATCCTTCACGCTTCAAACCGAAAGCCACGTTGGCTTCGACCGATAAGTGCGGGAACAAGGCATAAGATTGAAACATCATATTAACCGGTCGTTCCCAAGGTGGAATTCCCGTCATATCAACGCCATCAATGAGAATACGACCGGACGTTGGCTCTTCGAATCCTGCCAACATACGTAACAAGGTACTTTTCCCTGAACCTGAACCACCCAATAAACAAAAAAGTTCATTGCGATAAATATCAAGCGATACCGAATTCACCGCAGTAAACTGGCCAAATTGCTTGGTGATTTGTTCAATTTGCACAAATGGTTTAGCGTCTTTTTGACGCCATGTCGGCACAGATTGCGTCTGTACAGTAGAAGTATTGGGAAAAGCAGACATAACCTACGACCTATCCAAATGATTGAGCGAAAAAATGGCGGAGCAAGAAAGCTCCGCCGATACGTCGATTAACGACCAGTTTTGATATTTGTCCATGCACGAGTCAAAGAACGATCAAAACGCGCCGTATGAGCAACTTGTACATAAAGCTTATCCTTCACCGCTTGCGTAGGATAAATACCCTTGTTGTTAACAACTTCATCGTCCAACAATGGCTCAGCAGCTTTATTCGGCACGGCATAATACACATAGTTAGAAATCGACGCAGCCACTTCTGGGCGCAAGGTATAATTAATAAATGCCAATGCCGCCGCTGGATGTGGTGCATCCGCTGGAATCGCCATCAAATCAAACCACACTAAGGTACCTTCTTTCGGAATCACGAAATTGATATCAACACCTTGATTGGCTTCTTCTGCTCGGCCTTGGGACTGAAGAATGTCGCCGTTATAACCGATAGCAACACAAATCTCGCCATTCGCTAGATCAGAAATATAGGTACTAGAATGGAAATATTTAATAAAAGGACGAGCTTGGCTCATCAATTTTGCCGATGCTTCCAATTCTTTCGTATCTTCAGTGTTTGGATCAACCTGACGGTAATTATTCGCGATAGACATCACTTCGGCTGGTGAATCTAATACTGCAATGCCGCAGTCTTTCAATTTAGCTGCGATCTCAGGATTGAATAAAATATCCCATGAATCAATATCACTGGTGCCCAAACGTTCTTCGATCATTTGCGTGTTGTAACCAATACCGATTGTTCCCCAAGCGTAAGGAATATTATGCTGGTTGCCCGCATCATGTTTTTCGATTTGTTTAAGTAAGGTGCCATCCAAATTACCAATGTTGCTTAACTTACTCTTATCGATAGTCTGATAAACACCCGCTTTTACTTGGCGTTCGAAAAAGGAGTTCGACGGCATAACAACATCGTAACCAGAACCCCCAGCCATCATTTTGGCTTCTAGAGCTTCGTTACTGTCGTACACATCGTAGTTCACTTTAATGCCAGTTTCAGCGGTAAACTGCTCCAAAGTACCTGGTGCCATATAGTCAGACCAGTTGTAAATATTAACGACGTCTTGTGCGTGAAGTGTTGCAGAGCTAGCCGCACATGCGAGCATAAAACCAAGCGTTTTGTTTTTCATTTAGGGATCTCCCACTATTAACTAATAAATAAGCTAATAACATTGGCCAAAGCCAACGTTTAAACTTTATAAGTACGCTTCGTATTCCACATCGGAAATACGCCCATAGATTTTTTCCTGCTCTTGCTCCTTCACCGCACTAAACACTCGGACAAAGGTGTCACCAAGATATTCACACATAAATGCACTGTCTTTAAACGCTTCCGTCGCCAATTCCCAACGATTTGGCAAGGCTTCATAGCGTTCATAAACGGCGTACGCGTCCCCTATAATTGGCTCAGGCGGTGACATTTTGGCTTCTATACCATGCAATGCCGCGCCCAATATTGCCGCCAACACAAGATAAGGGTTCGCATCCGCACCCGCGACTCGATGCTCTATACGACGAGCCTCGCATTCACTTTCCGGTATGCGTACCGCAACCGTGCGGTTCTCATAACCCCAACTTGCAAAAGTTGGCGCATGAGCACCATTTTGAAAACGACGGTAAGAGTTCATATGTGGCGCAAATACCAGCATAGATTCCGGCATGTGATCCAACAAACCTGCCACCGCTTGATGAAGCAGCAAAGAGCCATCTTCATCACCGTTATCAAATACGTTTTTGCCCGTTTCATCCAGCAAACTAAAATGCACATGCATCCCGCTGCCGCTTTTATTGGCGTAAGGTTTCGCCATAAAGGTGGAACCCAAGTCATGACGACGGGCAACACCTTTGACCAAGCGTTTAAAGAGGATCGCATGGTCGGCGGATAATACTGCGTCATTGGTGTGTTGCATATTAATTTCGAACTGTCCTGGGCCTAATTCTGACACTATCGTATCAGCTGGGATTCCTTGGGCTTCGCAAGCCTCACGAACCTCGGTAAAAAAGCCTTCCAAACCATCCATTTCATCGATCGAATAACAGTCTGTTTCGCTCAGTCTTCGGCCATTTCCATCGTTAATAATTGGCTCTTCTGGACGACGTTTAAATTCAGATTCACCATCCAATAAATAAAACTCCAGCTCAGTCGCCACTACTGGCGTTAGACCCAATGCTTTATAACGATCAACAATACGCACAAGAATCTGCCGTGGATCTGGGTAAAAAGGTGTGCCATCCATATTAAACATCATGGCTAACACTTGATCTCGGGGCGATTCCGCCCAAGGCACAGAAGTCGGCTCATCATAAACAGGCATGCAAACGCCGTCGGTATCTCCGGTTTCAAAAACCAAACCATTGGTAAGAACATCATCACCCCAGTTGTCAAAGCCAATAACCGATTGCGGCAATTTAACGCCTTGGGCCATAACAGTGTCTAAACCACTCGCAGGGATGCGCTTACCTCGAAGATTGCCATTCAAATCGGCAATAAATAAATCAAACTCTGTGTTCCCTTCGTTCATTTCCGACATATAAAATACTCTTCTAAAATGGGGCAACAGTTAGAAAGTCGCTGTATAAAAGCTGAACTTTGCGTCGATACCGATCATTTAATGGATTGTTTTTATTCACTCCTGATCACAATAATTTCACATTACCCTAAGCAAATGTTATGAGTAACTATCCCCAAGTGGGTATATGCAAAAATGATGGCAAGTCTTTATAAAATTTAAGTAATTATTCAACTGCTGCATTAGCATGTGATGGAAATCAATTTTTGAAATAAGACTCTCTCAGGAATATAGGCCAACGCATCAAGATGGATCGATAAAAATAAACATGGAAAAAAATCGCCCTAATTTGAAGCAAGAAAAAAATAAATCGAGGCAGGTATGCAAAAAAACATCACCTTAGAACATCCAAACATTTCAGAGCTAATTCGGGACTTGGCCACGCTAACCAACTACGTTCGTGTACCTAGTTTCCCAGCCATGTTAGATGTTTTTTTGAGTAAGCTTTGCCATTTCGACACCATTACCATCATCACTTACAAAAAAGCCCTCAAACCCATATTGATTCACCCACAAGACCCAGCACAACAAAGTGCTGCGCTGCGCTTTTATTTGAGTAAAGCCTATCTTTTAGATCCGGTTTTTAATGGTATTCAAACGGGGATTTCGCCAGGAATTTATCGTCTGGCAGATTTATCCCCTGACTCCTTTGAAGACACAGAGTACTACCAAACTTGTTATCGCGATTTCGACTTGGTAGATGAGATCAATCTGATCATTCCGCTGAATAAAGACACCACGTGCGCGATTTCATTGGGGAGAAAGAAGGCCATTGGCTCAATCCGCCGCACCGAACTGAATCACCTCAAAAGCCTGTTTCCTATGGTTGATGCGCTTGTTAGTCAATTTTGGTTATCCCAAGAAAGCGAATATGTAGAGAAAACCACCAGCTCTGGGCCGCTGAACTACGCATTAAAAACCTTTGCACGTGGTGTGCTCACTAATAGAGAGCAGGAAGTCCTGGAATTGTTGTTGCGTGGCCATTCGTCAAAATCCATTGCAGATCTATTGGAAATAAGTACGGGAACAGTGAAAGTCCATCGCAAGAATATCCACTCCCGACTCAATACTTCGACGCAATCGGAAATTTTCACGTTATTTCTGACTCATCTAGATCATCATGATGAAACTAGACGAGCCTCGTAGCGCTGATCGCTGATCGATAAACGCTAGAGGTTAAATGCCTAACTTATCTCTCAAACTATAATACGCTGCACCCATTGCCGTATAAGGCACACGCAATAAACGGCCACCTGGAAATTGATATTGCGGCATGCTGGCAAACACCTCATAGCGCGAAACATCACCTTCGATAGCGTCTGCCAAAATCTCGCCCATTAAATGAGAGTTTGTTACACCATGACCAGAATAACCTTGAGCGTAATACAGGTTATCGCCGATTTTACCCACTTGCGGCATACGCATCATGGTTAATAGGAAGTTCCCCGTCCAAGCAAAATCGATCTTAACGTCTTTCAACATGGGATAAGTTTTGAGCATTTTACGACCAATAATCGATTCGATTTTTTCCGGTTCACGAGCGCCATAGGTGGTACCACCACCGTAAATCAAACGTCCATCGCCAGATAATCGGTAATAATCCAATAAATAATTACCGTCTTCCACACAATGATCCGTAGGCAATAACCGCTTCTGTAAATCCTTAGAAAGCGGTTCAGTAGCAATGACCTGAGTGCCACAAGGCATGGCTTTTTTCTCCACTTCTGGAATCAAACCAAACACGTACGCATTTCCCGCCACAACAACAGTATCCGCGACAATCGAACCATTTTCCGTAATGATTTTGGCAGGCTTGCCTTGCTCGATCCGAATAACTTTCGAATCTTCATAGATCACACCACCTAAAGACTCGAACGCCCTCGCCTGACCCAAGACCAAATTCAAAGGCTGTATATGGCCGCCATGAATGTCTAGCAAACCACCAACATAACGTTCAGAGCCAATATGGTCTTGAATAGAAGACGCGGACAATAGCGTCAGGCCTTCGTGTCCATGAGCTTCCCAGAGGGCTTTTTTCGCTTTTAACGATTCGAACTGTTTAGAATTGCAAGCTGCGAAAATATTACCCGTTTTTAAATCGCAATCTATGTTGTATTTAGCCACGCGTTGACGAATCAAGGCTTGTCCCGAAAATGCCATCGCGGCCATTTTTTCACCGATAACCTCTCCGTATTGAGCAGTAATGTAGTCAATGTCGCGGTTAAAGCTGTTTACTATCTGACCACCATTACGACCAGAAGCACCAAAGCCAATTCGAGTGCCTTCTAATACCACCACTTTGTGACCCCTTTCAGCCAAACTCAACGCGGTCGAAATCCCCGTAAATCCGGCGCCAATCACACAAACATCAAAACGTTGCTCCTCCGTTAATTTAGGACGCAATACTTTATCGTTTGCAGAATCAGCGTAATACGAGTTCACATGAGTTGGCGAAGACATAAACTAGGTACTCCTCTCGAAAGCAATAGCCTTTAACAATTATGATTAAAGGCGTATCCAGGTGTTTTTGATTTCAGTGTATTTTTCGAGCGCATGCCAAGATTTATCACGGCCATTGCCCGACGCTTTCACGCCGCCAAACGGTACCGTGGTATCACCATCGCCCCAGGTATTTACCCACACCATGCCGGATTCAAGTTTGCGACTAACTCGGTGAGCGCGAGATAAATCATTGGTCCAAATCGCCGCTCCTAAGCCATATTTAGAATCATTGGCAAGCTCAATGGCTTCGTCTTCGGAATCAAAGGTCATCACCGCCAACACAGGGCCAAAAATTTCTTCTTGCACGAAACGCATCGAATGATCGGCATCGGAGAAAATCGTTGGATTCATAAAGAAGCCTTTGCCTTGCTGATATTCAGGCACACCGCCAAGCTCTAGCGTTGCTCCGTCATCGATGGCACTTTGAATAAAACCAGACACATTATCAAACTGAGCTTTGTCGACCATTGGCCCCATTTTCGTCGCTGGATCAAGTGGATCTGCTGGCACATATTCACGGGCTGCTTTTAGTAGCTCGACCATAAATTCTTCTTTGATACTGCGGTGCAAATACAAACGCGAGCAAGCAATACACACCTCACCTTGGTTAGTAAAAATCGCCGTTGCAGCGCCCTTTGCTGCGGCTTCTATGTCTTTGCAATCATCAAAGACCAAGCAAGGCGATTTGCCACCAGCTTCCAGCCAAACACGCTTCATGTTGGATTGACCTGCATACTGCATCAACATGCCAGCTACACGACTAGAACCAGTAAACGCCAAGGTACCAATATCATGATGTAACGCTAGCGCCTTGCCCGCCGTATGACCAAATCCTGGCAGTACATTAAACACACCATCTGGCATACCAGCTTCAGTCGCTAATTGCGCAATGCGTAACGCACTTAATGGTGATTTTTCGGAAGGTTTCAGAATGACGCTATTACCTGCGGCAAGTGCAGGAGCAATTTTCCACATCACCATCATCAATGGATAATTCCACGGCGTAATAATGGCAACCACACCAAGTGGCTCTCGGCTAATTAAGGCAAGGTTCTGTGGATTTGTTGGAGCAATTTCGCCATATAGCTTATCGATGCATTCTGCCGACCAGCGCAAGCAATCAAGTGAATCTGGCACATCAATGCCGACCATCTCAGAAATCGATTTCCCCATGTCGAGGGTATCTATTAAGGCTAACTCATCTTGATGTTGTTCCAACAAATCGGCCCATTTCTGCAAAATACGTTTGCGCTTGCCTGGAGCTAATTCCGACCAAACACCACTTTTGAAGCTCTGTTTTGCTGCAAACACAGCCAAATCTACATCAGCGCTATCGCAGCTGGCCACCTTGGCGAGCAAAGATTCATCGGTTGGATTAATACAGTCGAATGTCTCACCACTTTGCGCAGCAACAAACTGTCCATTGATGTAAGCGTTATGTGGCACCTTAACGTTAGCTCGTAACGCTTGCCATTCTTGATAGGTTTTCATTTTATATCCTTTCTTAAATGGTTTTTTCTCTCAGTGACTTTTGCGCGAAGTCACGAGCGTTGTTATCGTAAACAAGTCTCACTATGTACTCTAAATTAACTGAGCCAAGTAATAAAACACCATATCCCCTAAGAGGTATGTGATTTGCATCAGATATTGTCACCTCATAATCCGTACCACCACAATTTATGAGCTATGATAAAGTTTAGCCGAAGAATACCGGCTTATGATTGCAATAAGAGACTCATTCGGTATAGTCAGCCGAAATAATGATCAACTCAACCATGATGAATTTTATGTTTACTATAGAAATCCCAAAAGGACACTAAATGTTAAAGCAAACCCTGTTTCCAATCTGGAGTCTGCTCATAGGTATTGCCGTTCTCACCATGGCAAGTGCTTTGCAAAGCTCACTGATCGGTATTCGAGCCTCTATTGAGGGGTTTAATACAACGGCGACTGGTTTGATTATGTCCGCCTACTATCTTGGCTTTATCCTTGGTTCGCTTTTAGTACCAAGCTGGGTTAAGAACGTCGGCCACATTCGGGTGTTTGCCGCTGTGGCATCTTTGGCTTCTATTACCATTTTGATGCAATCCGTTGTGGTTAACCCATGGTTCTGGATGTTAATGCGGATGGGCACGGGCTTATGTTACGCAGGTCTATTTATTGTGACAGAAAGCTGGTTAAACGACATCGCGACCAACAAAACTCGCGGCCGTTTATTTTCGATTTATATTATCGAAATCTGGGCAAGCCAAACCATCAGTCAGCTCTTATTGAATCTATCATCTCCTAGCGGTTATGGTTTGTTCATCTTAACTTCGGTATTAATTTCCTTAGCCGTAGTACCACTATTGTTGGTTCGTACACCATCACCTACCATCAACGTACCAGAAAAACTCAACATTCTTGGTTTGATTAAAACCGCACCTCTTGGTGTTACGGGTGTCACCATAGCTGGGGCAACCTCGGGGGCGTTATTGGGGCTAGGCGCGCTCTATGCCAAAACCATCGGATTAAATATTGCTGAAATTTCGATTTTCATTGGTGCCAGCTATGTTGGCGGGATGCTGCTGCAATGGCCAATAGGTAAACTTTCTGATCGTCAAGATCGTCGTGTAACCATACTGTGGGTCGGTGTTGTCGGCGCATTAGCGGCCTTTATTGTGCCGCTAGGTGGCGGCATAAATAGCCAAATACTAATGATGATTGGTATGTTTGCGGTGGGGGCGTTTACCTTCCCTATGTATTCTCTTGCCTCTTCTCATATGAATGACCAATTACGCCCCGAGCAAATCCTCTCTGCTAGTAGTGGCATGATATTGCTGAACGGCATTGGCGGTATGTTAGGGCCTCTAATAGCTGCGGCATTAATGGATACGCTGCAAATAAACGCCTTATTCTGGTTTGTCGCTAGTCTTAATATGACGGTCGCACTAGTTGCGCTGTATCGTATCAACCGCAAGCCAGCTATGATCATCGAAGAGCAAGGGGATCAAATCCCTGTTGCCCTTACGGTATCTTCTGTCGCAACCGCAGAAATGCTTGTCGAGGCTGACTCTTCTAACACAACAGTAGAAGAAAAAAGCCACGAGGTGGAAATCAAGCTTTAACCAGCTAAGCTCTCAAAATAACTAATACTCAAAAACAACCACACAATGCTTGCGCTATTAAGACAAGGATTGTGTGGCGATTTTAAGTGCAATACTCCAGATCAAGATTGCATTAATGCGATTAAACCAACGCCAAAAAGCGGCTTTTTCTAGCCATTTAGCGCACAGCTTTCCTACCAGAGCTAAAGATAAAAACCACACTATTGACGCAAACACGCCACCAAACACAAACTGCCACTTTGCGTCCTGCCATTGATTCGCCAAACTGCCCATCAGGATCATGGTATCTAAATAAAAGTGTGGGTTAAGCCAAGTCACGGCAAAGCCCATCATCACTAAAGGCCACAAGGCAAGTCGCTTGCTATACTGCTCAAGAATCAAATGCTCTTCTTGAAACGACGCCCGCCATTTACCCAGTGCAAACCAGACTAAAAACGCCACGCCAGCCCAACGGGATACAGACAACAGCCAATCGTGGCTTTGCAAGAGCAAGCCTAAACCAAACGCCCCAAGGGCAATAGAAATAGCGTCACTTGCAATAAACAGCAAAGCAATTGGAAAAGCATAATGTCTCTTCAGTGCTTGCTCTAATAAAAAACTGTTCTGTGCGCCAACTGCGACAATCAACCCACCGCCCGTAATCGCTCCACTCAAAAAGGCCAACATAACTATCTCCAACAAGCCCCAAAATAAAAGTGGCTTGATCTTATCTAAGACAAGTTATAAATTTAAATTAATTAAACTAAAGTTATATTAGAAATATTTATGATGGATTATAAAGCGTTATCCTCTCTCCATGCTGTTTTAAAATTCCAAAGCTTTGATAAAGCCGCTGAATATCTGCATCTGACACAATCTGCCGTATCGCAAAATATCAAACGTTTGGAACAAGAATGCGGTCGCCCTTTACTTATTCGCGCAAGACCAGTGGTTGCTACACCGCTTGGTGAACAACTTCTGGCGCATTTCAACAAGGTCACCATGCTCGAAGAAGGCTTACAAGAAGCCATTCAAGGCAATCAGGCGACTCAACCAATCAGCATTGCGGTAAACAACGATACGCTCGCTACTTGGTTTACCGAGGTGGTCAGCCAATTTTCTGCAACCGATTCCACCAAGCTACATATCAAAGCCGCCGACCAAGCCAAAACTCGCGCCTTATTACAAACAGGTGAAGTGGTCGCTTGTATTAGTCAAATTGGTACGCCAGTGTCTGGTGGAGATTCAATATTTCTTGGCAATATGTATTACGAACTGGTTGCAACACCAAGCTTTATTAAAGAGCATTTAAAAGGTGACCTTAGCGCTGAAGCTGTTCTAAAATCCCCCTCTTTGATTTATGACGAACATGATGAACTTTGGGCGCGTTATCAGAATGAATGCTTAGAGGTCAAAACCGATATTAGCCACAGCCATTGGTATCCATCCTCCCATGGCTTTGTTGAGCTGGTAATGGGTGGCACAGTCTGTGCTTTAGTACCTAGTATTCAAATTAAACAGAAAATAAAAAGCAAGAAACTGGTATCCTTGCTGCCAAACAAGCGGCTGGCCTTGCCTCTTTATTGGCATTGGTACAAACTTAATTCACCTGTACTGGATCGGTTAACTAAGGTGATAAAAAGTGTCACACGAGATGCACTATAATGAGTGCATCGCCGAAACAGGCTGGCTATGTCGTATTTTTTAGACAGCCACTTAACAAAGCACAAAGCCATTTTTAAGGAAAAATTATGATTCGCAAATGTCTATTCCCTGTTGCTGGTTATGGCACACGTTTTTTGCCTGCCACTAAATCCATGCCAAAAGAAATGCTTCCGATTGTAAACAAGCCTTTGGTTCAATATGGCGTAGAAGAAGCGGTCAAAGCGGGTTTAGACAATGTTACTTTTGTAACGGGTCGTGGTAAACGTGCTATTGCTGACCATTTCGATATCAGCTACGAGCTTGAGCATCAAATTGCAGGCACCAACAAAGAAAAATACCTAAATGAGATTCGCTATCTAATCGACAACGTTAACTTCTCTTTTACTCGTCAAAACAACATGTTAGGTCTAGGCCATGCCATTTTGACTGGCGAGCCACTTATTGGTGATGAAGCTTTCGGTGTGGTACTAGCAGACGACCTTTGCTTCGGTGAAGACGATGGCGTAATGGCTCAAATGGTCAAGCTTTACAACCAGTTCCGTTGCACCATTGTTGCTATCGAAGAAGTGCCAGAAGACGAAGTACACAAATACGGCGTCATCAAAGGTGAGTCCATGATGGATGGCTTGTACCGAGTTACCGACATGGTAGAAAAACCAGCAAAAGAAGAAGCACCATCGAATCTTGCTATCATTGGCCGTTACATTCTAACGCCAGATATTTTTGACAAGATCCGTAACACACCTGCTGGCCGTAACGGCGAAGTTCAAATCACCGACGCCATTTTGCAACAAGCCAAAGAAGGCTGTGTATTGGCTTATAAATTTAAAGGCAAACGTTTTGACTGCGGTAGTGTTGATGGCTTCGTTGAAGCAACCAACTACTGCTACAAAAACATTTACCAAGATCCTACTGAAGTGTAATTTTCTCCATAACAGAAAATTGCACTAAAATAGAGCAAAAAAAACCAGTACTTCAAAAGTACTGGTTTTTTTATGTCTGATTAAGCCAATCAGCAATCAATAAAATCTAAGAGGCTGATCTCTTTTTCACCCAAACCACAATGCCCTTTTGCAGCAAGATAAAGAACAGCAACAACCCACCAACCGCTAACTTGGTCCACCAGCTATTCAACGAACCATCAAAGGTGATTAAGGTTTGGATAATGCCTTGAATCATTCCTCCCAAGAAAGTACCAAACACATAACCCACACCGCCAGTTAACAAAGTCCCCCCAATAACAACGGCTGCGATGGCATCTAACTCCACCCCAACCGCTGCTAACGGATACGCCGATCCTGTATAAATCGCAAAGATCACCCCAGACATGGCGCTGTAAAAGCCGCTCAACGCATATATTTTAATGATGGTCTTTTTAACGGGTACGCCCAACAAGGCGGCAGAATGACTGTCTCCACCCAAGGCATACACGCTCATGCCAAAACGCGTTCTACGAGCAATTAAAATCCCCAACGCAAGCAATACCAACATAGCCATAGCAATAAAGGTCAAACCACCACGTCCTGGCAGAGGCACATAAATATCGTATAACCCAGCAATAAAAGGATGATCAATCGGCACAGCGTCTAAGTTGATCAAATACGCCAAGCCACGAAACAAAAACATTCCTGCTAAGGTAACGATAAATGCCTGAATCTCGAAAAATGCAATAATTACTCCCATTGCGGCGCCAAAGGCAACACCGACAACCAAGGCAATACCAATAGCAAACAAAGGATGCATGCCCGTATTGGAAATCAGATACGCCATCAGCACGCCGATAAAGGCGATCATTGACCCAACCGATAAATCGATACCACCAGACAAGATAACAAATGTCATACCAATCGCAGTAATAATCAAAAACGCGTTATCAGTTAATAAATTTGAAAATACCAAGGTGTCACGAAAGCCTTGATATTGGTACATGCCAAAACCGTACAGCATGATGAAAACCAGTAAGGTTGCCAATATCGGCAAATTACGTTCGTTAATCATGGTTTTGCACTCCTCTTATCAGTACTCGCTTTACCAGTACTGCTTTTGCCTGCATTCTTATTCTTCGAGAAGAAGCCTGACAACCATTGACGTGTTTTAGGCGATTGAATCAACAATACCGCAAGAATAATGGTCGCTTTCACCACTAAATTATATTGAGCTGGCAAACCACTAGTGAGAATCGCTGTGGTTAAAGTTTGAATAATTAGCACACCAACAATCGTCAGTAACAAATAAATACGCCCGCCCGCTAACGATGCACCGGCCAAAACCACAGCTAAGATAGCATCCAGCTCTAACCACAATCCGGCGTTATTGGCATCCGCGCCACGGATGTCTGCCGCGAGAATAATACCGCTCATCGCCGCACAAAAACCCGAAAAGACATAAGCCGACAACACCAGCAGGCGCGCCTCAATACCAACCAAACGACTGGCTCGCACGTTGGCGCCAACCGCTTCAATAAACAAACCAAGCGCGGTTTTTCGCATCACTAGAACCGTCAGTACAATCATACCTATCGCAATCCATACACGAATAGGGAATGCTAAGAAATAGCCATTACCAATGGCATCCAAAACATCAGAATGAAAAGTGACGATTTGTCCTTCAGTAATCATCTGTGCGATACCGCGACCTGCCACCATCAAAATTAACGTGGCAACAATTGGCTGAATATTGAAAATTGACACCAAGATGCCATTCCATAAACCACACACAACACCAGTGCCCAGAGCACATAGAATGACTAGCCAGACAGGGAAGTCCGTATTCACCGTTAATACTGCCGTTACAGCACCGGAAATTGCAATCACCGCGCCTACGGACAAATCAATACCGCGAGTACCAATGACCACCGCCATGCCTAATGCCACCAAAGCTGTTGGCGTGGCGCGATGTAAAATATCCAACAGGCTACCAAACAAATGCCCATCAACGATTTTAATACTCAAAAAACCAGGCGTTATCGATGCGGTGACCAAAATAATCAGCACCAGCGACAACAAGGGCGCGAGTGTTTTTTGATGTTTATGCAGAAAATTATTCTTTTTCATAGAAACGGCTACTTTGAATACTTACTTATAAAAGAGACTAATCGAGAGGTTTTTATCGCGCTTTAACTCGCAATCGTGCGCAATATCGCTTGCTCTGAAACCTCATCCCCATCAAGCTCCGATATCTTATGATGGTCTTTCATTACCACCACCCGATGAGCAAACATAACCAACTCTTCCAACTCAGAAGATGCCACTAGTAAACCCATGCCTTGCTCACACAACTCTTTAATGATCTGGATGATTTCATGGTGAGCCCCAATATCGATACCACGGGTCGGCTCATCCAAAATCAGCAATTTCGGATGCGTAATCAACCAGCGGGCAAGAATCACTTTTTGCTGATTGCCACCGCTTAACTCGCCAATAGGTTTGTCCATATCTGGGGTTTTGATCGCCAAACGCTTAATCATTTCTTCAACAAGCTTTTGCTGCTCTGCCATGGAAATAGGCGACCACCAACCTTTGCTCGCTTGCAGCGCAAGAATCATATTTTCCCTAACACTCAGCTCCGCCACTATGCCGTCTTGCTTGCGGTCTTCTGGGCAATACCCCATGCCAACTTGGATCGCACGACGCAAAGAAGACTTAGCCAATGAATGCTTACCAAGCGTGACATCGCCTTGATCCGGCTTCACCGAGCCATAAGCCAGCTCACAAAGCTCAGTACGACCAGATCCCAACAAGCCCGCCACACCGACAATTTCCCCTGCTGCAATACTTAAATTTAACGGCTGAAGATAGCGTTGCTTGCCGACATTATTTAACTGCAAAAGCTCAGTACGCTCGCGTTTAATGGAGTGATCATGAGCCGTTGGTGCTAGATCTTCTAAGGATTTACCCACCATATGACTCACCAAATCGGAACGCGTCAGCTCGGCGGTTTTAAAAGTACCGATGCACTCGCCATTACGTAGCACAGTGATGCTATCGGTAATACTGTAAACTTGATCTAGGAAATGCGTTACAAAGATGATGCCTAACCCTTCGGATTTCAAACGTTCCATCAGATCAAACAACTGCTTGATTTCATCACTGTCTAAACTGGCCGTGGGCTCATCTAATATCAGCATTTTGGCTTGTGTACTTAAGGCACGAGCAATCGCCACTAATTGCTGAATCGCAATCGAATAAGTGTCTAACTGGCGCAATGGATCTATCTCTAAACCCACTTGTGCTAGTAACTCTCTGGCACGTATTTCAGCTTTCTTCCAGCTAATCAGACCAAAGGTTTTTTCTTGATGCTGTAATGTCAGGTTTTCCATCACAGACATGGTAGGAATAAGATTAACTTCTTGATAAACCGTACTGATACCTAAACGCTGCGCATGACCACTATCTGACGCATTGATCAAGCTACCATCTAATAGAATCTCACCACCATCTCGCGGATAAACACCGGTCAGTACTTTAATTAGGGTGGATTTACCGGCACCATTTTCGCCCAGCAAGGCGCGAATTTCCCCCTGTTGAATCTGCAAAGACACATCATTAAGAGCTTGAACACCGGTAAAAGATTTAGAGAGATTTTTGATTTCCAGTAAAGGACGAACCGCGCTTTGCGCTTCTTTGCCCCTTTCTTCAACTATCAAGGTTTCTTTGACTTGCACATTTTCTTTGACTAAATGCGACATGAACTGCAGTCTCCATTTTGACGAACATAAATAAGCAAAAACAAAACGTACCTAGACAGCTATAAGCCTAGGTACGTCGCTATATTATTTACGCTTCGCGTATTCCGCAGCAGCTGTATCAGGAAGGTACAATGGGCCGTTTGCTTTAATCCATTTATCTACTTTCTCACCTTTTTGAGAAGCTAGAATCGCATCAAATGCTGGACCACCAAGATGAGGATTCAACTCAATAGTCGCGTTCGCTTCGCCATCAGCCATAGCTTTAAAGATATCTGGAACCGCATCAATAGAAACTACTAAAATGTCTTGGGTTGGTTTCACGCCCGCTTCTTTCATCGCCAAAATTGCGCCCAATGCCATGTCATCATTGTGAGCAAACAGCGCGCAAATATTCTTCGCACCACCTTCCGCTTTCAAGAAACTTTCCATGACTTCTTTACCGCCAGCACGCGTAAACGAACCAGACTGAGAACGAATAATCGTCATATTCGGAAAGTTACTGATGATAGAGTCAAAGCCCGTCTTACGATCAATCGCAGCAGATGAACCAACTGAACCTTGCAACTCAACAATGTTACAACGACCATTGGTTTTAGCTGCCAACCAAGATGCCGCTAATGAACCTTCTTCTTTAAAGTCAGAAGCCACTTTCGTTAAGTACAAACTTGGATCTGCTGCTACACCACGATCAATCAACACAACAGGGATTTTAGCGCGTTGCGCTTCTTTCAATACCTGATCCCAGCCAGTTTCCACCACAGGAGCAAGCAAAATACCATCAACACCTTGCGCGATAAATGAACGCACGGCTTTAATTTGGTTTTCTTGCTTTTGTTGTGCATCAGAGAATTTTAGATCATAGCCACGGCGTTCAGCCTCAGCTTTAATGGATTCGGTTTCAGACGTCCGCCAGCCACTTTCAGAGCCAATTTGCGAGAAACCTATCGTAAGATCTGCTGCCATCGCCGAAGCAGACAACACAGGAAGTAATACAGAAAAAGTTGTCAACATAGCCTTGCGTTTGAATGCACCCAGCCATGGCAACGAAGAACGAACGGAGAGAGATTGCATACTAGATTCCTTTTTGTTTTTGTTGTGATCTATTCTGAGCGCCACACACCCGTCATTAAAGACAAGCCAACACCCTGAGATTCACAATATATCCCTAACAATTACCTTTCAAATGCAAGTTACAGCAAACCTCATATCAATATTGATATGAAAGAACACCGTAACATGACTTTTTCATCCACAAAGTAGCATCTTTCAGCCACCACACAAAATGGCACTTTTCAGACATTAAAGAGGACGTTACATCAAATACAACTGACTCAACCAAACGCTCACTGGCAAGGTAATAATAGACAACAAAGTCTGCATCGTAATATAAGCCGACATTCTATCCGCATCACCGCCCAACTGACGTGCCAAGGCGTAAGCCGATGTTGCGGTCGGTACCACACCAAATAACACCGCCACCAAAGCAGGTAAACCACGAACATCCAGCCACCAGCACATCAAGCCAATCACCAAAGGAAACACCACAAAACGTGCGAGCGAAGACATCACAAAGGTCATGCCGACAGAGCGAATCGTCTCAAAGCGCACACTAGCGCCAACCGCCAACAACACCAATGGCAAGGCAGCTTGAGACAACATCCCCAGCACATCAGAGACCAAAATAATCGGCGTCAGTCCGAGCAAATTCAAACTACTGCCAAGCAAGATCGACACAATCAAAGGATTGCGAATCAAAGCTCCACTTAACAAACGTGGTAAAGATGTTGAAGACGAACTATCCGTCGAAGACGGCCCATGCATCAAGGTCATAGACACCACTAAAAACACATTAATAGAAGGAATCAACACCGATGCACCCAACGCTGCCAATACCAAACCATCATTACCATACAAACTCCCCGCCAACGCCAACATAACAAAGGTGTTAAAACGCACACCCGCTTGCAGCATAGACGACGCCGTCGGCGCAACCACCTTCATCAGCCAAGTACTGATAAATACAAAAACAGCAGTCACCAACAAAGCAAACAACAAAATAAAAGCATACTTTGGCAACATGGGGTTACTGAAATCGATTTGCGAGGTTTTGCTGAACAACAAAGCAGGAAACAGCACCCAATAGGACAACTTATCAACGCCAGACCAAAAGCCTTCCATCGGAAAACGCCAACGCTGACACACAGCACCAGCCATCAACAGCAAAAATACCGGCAACACTGAAAGAGAGAGAGAAAACACGATTACCCCTTAAAAAAATAGCCCAAATGCCCCTGCCCGAAAGCACGAGGTAATCACCTGTAGGTCGGCCTTTAGGCCGTCAAAAGCCCGATAACACCAAACCAAAAACCTTGACGCGCTAATGCACGACCTACAAGATCGACGGAATTCGTTTAACGAAAGCCTCCTTCGCGAGAATGACAAAGCTGCCAATCCTGAATTGCCAATTGCTCTACAAACCACGACAAACCTTTGCCCGGATCATCTTTACGCCATGCCAAGTACGCCATCTGATTCGGCCTTGGCAACTCACACTGACGCAATACTAAACGCCCAGAACTCAGCTCATCAGCAATGCGATGTTTCGGCAAATACCCCACGCCTAAACCCAAACATTGCGCTTGAATTTTACTGCGCATGGTATCGACCCTAAGCACTTGCCGACTCTCAAAAATCCCACTGCTGCGGGCTGGCAAAATTTTTGAACTATCAGCAACAACAATAGAAGGATATTGACGCAATTGCGCGGCGGTAATCGTCCCATCGGTCAACGCCAACGGATGCGTTGGTGACACAGCGAACACAAACTCTATCTCACCAATGGCTCTAATATGGACATTCCCCTTGGGCAACTCACCCGTCGCACCAATAACCAAATCCGCCCTATCGTCTTGCAATGCATCCCAACCTCCGCCGACAGCTTCTTCAGATAAGCTCAACTCCACCGGTCGATTCTGCGATAAGAAATCCCCAACCACCGACATCAAAGGCGACTCTAACAGCACTGTATCGCGAGCGATTCTTAGCTTAGGCTCCCAACCTGACTCGAACTGCTTGATCGAATCTTCTAATCGTATCGCGGCTTCCAAAATAACTCGACCTTGCTCCAACACCAAATGCCCCGCTGGCGTTAGTACCGCTTTTTGTCGAGACCGATCAAACAACGCCACGCCCAAATCGTCTTCCAGCTTCTTCACCGTATACGTTAACGCCGAAGGCACCTTAAACAACGCCTCCGCTGCCGCCGCAAAGCTGCCCAACTGATGAATCGCCTCCAACACCCGTAATGCTTCCAATGTCACCGCGTAGGCCATAGCTCAACCTTTGTTCAATTTTTTTGAAATACTAGCTCAAAACCTTCCAATTTTCTTTCTTTTTCCCACCCACTACACTCACTTCATACCCGCACGTCATTATGACCTGCGAGAAAAAATCAGGAGAAAAACAATGATCACACTTCGCAACGCACAAGACCGTGGACACGCAAACTTTGGCTGGCTAAACAGCTACCATACATTTTCTTTTGGCAGCTACTACGACCCACAACAAATGGGCTTCTCTCACCTACGGGTAATCAACGACGACACCGTCACCCCAGGTGCCGGTTTCGAAACCCACGGCCACCGCGACATGGAAATATTCAGCCTAGTATTAGAAGGCACCATCGCCCATAAAGACAGCGCAGGCAACATAAAAGAACTGCCCGCAGGCGAATACCAACTCATGTCCGCAGGCAAAGGGGTTTACCACAGCGAATTCAACGCCTCTAAAAAAGACATGCTGAAATTTCTACAAATTTGGATTCAACCCAACCAACTAGGTGGAGAACCCGGCTACCAACAGAAAGCCTTTAGCCAAGCGCAAGGCTTCACCACCGTCATCACACCAGATGGCGCAAATGGCACCTTGCAAGTTAAGCAAGACATGCAACTGATTCAACTGATCCTTGAAGATCAACAAAAAGCCACATGGCAAGCAGACAACAATCGCCACTACTATGTGCACCTGATCGAAGGCGAACTGTCCCTAGGCGACGGCATCACCATACAACCTGGCGACGGCGCGAAAATTGAAAACGTGTCAGAAATTAACTTCGAAAGACTAAGCGAGCAACGCGTTAAAGCACTGCTTTTTGACCTGGTTTAATTTGATTTAATCAGATTGGATGGATCACTGTTTAAAACCTATAAAAAAATGCTAATTAGACAGTGATCTACTACTCTTATTCTGTAAAAAAGGGTTGGATAAGAAGTCTATATCTGTACCCTACACCACCCGATACTGCTACTTTATCTAAAAGTGTCGTCTCACTATTCTCTTTGTCATAAAATAAGTAAGCATTATTAAATTTAACGGATTCGTTACCATATTTTTCCATTAAAAAATCAAGCAATACATTAAAACTATTATCTGACATACTTTTCCAAGAGATAGTTATATCAAACAATTCACCTGCAGGATCAAAAGCATAAGCAATAGTAGCACTCGGATCGATATAACTTGGCTGCCAGTCTTCATCGACAAATAAGAACTGATTTTTCACATAGTTTTCTTGATTTAATTTTGGAGGAACTTCATATGAAAACAACAGGTTCTCGCAATTAAGATATGCCTTCACATCATCAATGTCACTCCCCAAATAAGCTCCAAACCACTTAGAATGATTGGGCTCAACTTTCACCTCACAGCTTTGAGCGAATGATATAGTACTTAAAAAACAACACACAAAACCAAAAATATAACGCATAAACATCACATAGCTCCCTTTAATAGGATGAATAATCTCGTGCATTCTACCCTATTAATTTATTTATCTACATTTTCTAAACCGCCTGTTCGGCGGTGAACATGTAATGCTTGCGCTTGGTGAGTTTCAATTTTTTCTAAGCCGCTTGCTCGGCGGCGAACTCGGTGCGGTATTGAGCTTCTTCTTTTTTGTCTTTCTAAGCCGCGTGCTCGGCGGCGAACTTATTGATGTGGTAACTAAGGCATCGCTAAACTTTCTAAGCCGCGTGCTCAGCGGCGAACTTCACTTGCTGAGAATAAATAGGATTGGTCTTTTTCTAAGCCGCGTGCTCGGCGGCGAACCTCGTGATGTTGTCTTGGTGTGTCCATGTTGCTTTCTAAGCCGCGTGCTCGGCGATGAAGATTTCATTTCCTGATGTTTTTTGAACATCTATTTTCTAAGCCGCCTGTTCGGCGGTGAAGTCGAAATCAAAAACCGCAGGGCAACTGCATGTTTTCTAAGCCGCCTGTTCGGCGGTGAAGTCTTTTGTTTAGGTGTGTTTTTTCTGTATAGCTTTCTAAGCCGCCTGTTCGGCGGTGAAGTGGCAGAAGGATTTAAGCGGGAAGGTTAAGCATTTCTAAGCCGCCTGTTCGGCGGTGAAGTCACACTGTCCCGAACGGACGACGATAGCGAATTTCTAAGCCGCCTGTTCGGCGGCGAACATAATGTTTTGCGCGGTGGAGATGCTGGTATCTTTCTAAGCCGCGTGCTCGGCGGCGAACTCATGCAATGGACGTTCCATCCAGTAACTAACTTTCTAAGCCGCGTGCTCGGCGGCGAACCGCGATCGAAACCGACCCTATCAAGTCATTGATTTCTAAGCCGCGTGCTCGGCGGCGAACGGAAGAAGTACTACAACACTATTCATGGTGCACTTCTAAGCCGCGTGCTCGGCGGCGAACCGCCCACAGTCACAATAGAGCTTCTACCTAACTTTCTAAGCCGCGTGCTCGGCGGCGAACAAATATATGATTCTGCAAATTTTTCTACAGATTTTCTAAGCCGCGTGCTCGGCGGCGAACAAGAAGCAACATACCAAAGCGGCGCAAACAAGTTTCTAAGCCGCGTGCTCGGCGGCGAACATCCCTGAACATTTGCGCGACGATTCCGAATTTTTCTAAGCCGCGTGCTCGGCGGCGAACAAACACGGTCTTCTAACTCAAAGTCGGTTTCTTTTCTAAGCCGCGTGCTCGGCGGCGAACTTGTGGTTCAGTCTGCTGAGGTTGTTTCTTATTTTCTAAGCCGCGTGCTCGGCGGCGAACGCTTTTGATGATGCGGAGTTTTCTCAACTGGTTTTCTAAGCCGCGTGCTCGGCGGCGAACAAAATATCTTATTGAGTAGCATTCTTGAATAATTTCTAAGCCGCGTGCTCGGCGGCGAACTGGCTAGTTGGTTAGGCAAGATTTCAGACTTATTTCTAAGCTGCGTGCTCGGCGGCGAACTAACCAATATTAACGCCTACATCACTGACCAATTTCTAAGCCGCGTGCTCGGCGGCGAACTGCACAACAACTTAGAAACCTTTGCTCAATGGTTTCTAAGCCGCGTGCTCGGCGGCGAACACCGGAACGAGGTGCAATCCGACAAACTCGCGTTTCTAAGCCGCGTGCTCGGCGGCAAACAACGGTGAGTCTCATTATTTGAGCTTAACCGATTTCTAAGCCGCGTGCTCGGCGGCAAACGGTCTTCCGTGGTGCGAAGCCCTGCGTATTCATTTCTAAGCCGCGTGCTCGGCGGCAAACGAAATCTTGTTACAAGAATATTAGACGCTCATTTTCTAAGCCGCGTGCTCGGCGGCAAACTGATTTCGGCGCTATGCGTGGGTTTAGTTTAGTTTCTAAGCCGCGTGCTCGGCGGCAAACCAGAATCAAACATAGACTGGATTGGGTTGCTTTTTCTAAGCCGCGTGCTCGGCGGCAAACAAGGCGAACATAAATAGGCGCGTACGTTGGGCTTTCTAAGCCGCGTGCTCGGCGGCAAACAGCCTCGTGAAGGCTGGGTACGGTGACTTTGATTTCTAAGCCGCGTGCTCGGCGGCAAACAGTGCGGGCGAGACTTCGACGGCGCTCGGGTTTTTCTAAGCCGCGTGCTCGGCGGCAAACATACCCTAACGCCGCCGCCATGTTTAGAACACTTTCTAAGCCGCGTGCTCGGCGGCAAACATGAAAACACTGTGAGCAATGTAGAGGTTTCATTTCTAAGCCGCGTGCTCGGCGGCAAACATCCGGCTTTTTTTTGTTTGTGGGGTGGTGATTTTCTAAGCCGCGTGCTCGGCGGCAAACTAAGTTCGAATAAGTCGCAAGTGTCCCAATATTTTCTAAGCCGCGTGCTCGGCGGCAAACATTCGACGTTTCTTTCTGCACTTGCTGATGCCTTTCTAAGCCGCGTGCTCGGCGGCAAACATATTCAACGTTCTACTTTTGATCGTTCGCACTTTCTAAGCCGCGTGCTCGGCGGCAAACAATGATGTATAAGCCCGTTTTTGGAGCGTTATTTTCTAAGCCGCGTGCTCGGCGGCAAACTTTTCAAAATCAGCAACTTCACGAGCATGAGCTTTCTAAGCCGCGTGCTCGGCGGCAAACATTCGACGTTTCTTTCTGCACTTGCTGATGCCTTTCTAAGCCGCGTGCTCGGCGGCAAACATATTCAACGTTCTACTTTTGATCGTTCGCACTTTCTAAGCCGCGTGCTCGGCGGCAAACAAAAACGAAGCAGCAAGCGACGCTCTGGATACTTTCTAAGCCGCGTGCTCGGCGGCAAACTAGCAATGTACTAAAAAACGTTTATCTCGATTTTCTAAGCCGCGTGCTCGGCGGCAAACCCATGACACCTGTCGCGTAACTTCCACAATTGTTTCTAAGCCGCGTGCTCGGCGGCAAACGTGTCTGTGTCTGGCTCTGATCTTGTCATGATTTTCTAAGCCGCGTGCTCGGCGGCAAACAAATCGAACAATCGTTTCGGCTTTATCGTGTGTTTCTAAGCCGCGTGCTCGGCGGCAAACTTTCCCACCATTTACACA
The DNA here is from genome assembly GCF_012726345.1 of Marinomonas sp. UCMA 3892. GTDB lineage: Bacteria > Pseudomonadota > Gammaproteobacteria > Pseudomonadales > Marinomonadaceae > Marinomonas. The sequence goes on along the minus strand of NZ_PTXN01000013.1, from coordinate 90,597 downwards.
CAGCATCTACGTACTTTCTAAGCCGCGTGCTCGGCGGCAAACCCAAAATTCGATAATCAAATAATACTCATTAATTTCTAAGCCGCGTGCTCGGCGGCAAACACCCTTATGACGACATGGAAAAACACGTCAATTTTCTAAGCCGCGTGCTCGGCGGCAAACTAAAACCATTGCAGTTTTACAGAATTTCGAACTTTCTAAGCCGCGTGCTCGGCGGCAAACCGAATGATCAGCACTATGTAAAACGACATACATTTCTAAGCCGCGTGCTCGGCGGCAAACCGTGGAACGATGATAAGAATGATTTTGTTGTTTTTCTAAGCCGCGTGCTCGGCGGCAAACTTACATATTCGCTGGTTGGGTTGTTGTCGCTTTTTCTAAGCCGCGTGCTCGGCGGCAAACGTACGGATTATGGCTCAATTGGGGCGGCTATTTTTCTAAGCCGCGTGCTCGGCGGCAAACAAATTGCAAAACAATCAAAAAAACACTAAAAATTTCTAAGCCGCGTGCTCGGCGGCAAACTATCGCGACATACTGCAAGCCGACTTTAACAATTTCTAAGCCGCGTGCTCGGCGGCAAACAAGCCATCTATAAACCAACAATAACACTAGACTTTCTAAGCCGCGTGCTCGGCGGCAAACACATCATTTTCTTGGCAGCAAAGACGCCTACATTTCTAAGCCGCGTGCTCGGCGGCAAACTCAAGGATCGGAAAAGAAAAAGAACGCTAAAATTTCTAAGCCGCGTGCTCGGCGGCAAACCATTTACACTTGCTAGGTTCCTGCACTGCTTCTTTCTAAGCCGCGTGCTCGGCGGCAAACCGGGCAAAGTATGGCGCCGCGCTCGTAAATATTTTCTAAGCCGCGTGCTCGGCGGCAAACTAGGTTTTCACGAAAAACATCAAACTGCTTTTTTTCTAAGCCGCGTGCTCGGCGGCAAACCGGTGTTCGGTAATTACACCGCACCGTCTAACTTTCTAAGCCGCGTGCTCGGCGGCAAACATTTTGCAGCGGAAGCGTTGGGGTCTTGAATATTTCTAAGCCGCGTGCTCGGCGGCAAACGTTGCAAACTGCATTCTCTCGCTTTAGATCATTTTCTAAGCCGCGTGCTCGGCGGCAAACCATTCTAAAGGTTTGACTTCCTCGCTGTATGCTTTCTAAGCCGCGTGCTCGGCGGCAAACTAGACGTGATTGTTGAGGAAGCGGCGGACGTATTTCTAAGCCGCGTGCTCGGCGGCAAACCCACGAATACGGGCGGCACAAATACCGTAGGCTTTCTAAGCCGCGTGCTCGGCGGCAAACCTGAACAAGAACACGGTGAAGACGGTGAAGACTTTCTAAGCCGCGTGCTCGGCGGCAAACAAAGCCAATCACTCTTGCGGTCTTTCCATTCATTTCTAAGCCGCGTGCTCGGCGGCAAACATCATTACCAAGCACTATTGCACTTTCCATTGTTTCTAAGCCGCGTGCTCGGCGGCAAACCGGGCCCATTCAACCGCCGTTTTTAGTTTGCTGTTTCTAAGCCGCGTGCTCGGCGGCAAACGTTACTGGCGACTTGGTCGACGGATACAAAGATTTCTAAGCCGCGTGCTCGGCGGCAAACGAGTGAAGAACTAAAACTTTATGGTGTTGGGCTTTCTAAGCCGCGTGCTCGGCGGCAAACTTGATTTGTTCAATTTCTTTGTCGGGCTTTGATTTCTAAGCCGCGTGCTCGGCGGCAAACTCATAACTCACTGCGATAGACTGCACACGCTCTTTCTAAGCCGCGTGCTCGGCGGCAAACTTGGATCAAGCTTGTCAGCTACTGGGGCGGTATTTCTAAGCCGCGTGCTCGGCGGCAAACCAGAGTCAAACATAGACTGGATTGGGCTGCTTTTTCTAAGCCGCGTGCTCGGCGGCAAACTTAAAGAGTTTGGCGCTTACGTGCTAAGCCTTTTTCTAAGCCGCGTGCTCGGCGGCAAACTAATGGCACGAGTTAGAGCGCTAGACGCGTCATTTCTAAGCCGCGTGCTCGGCGGCAAACCGCCAACATTACCATCTATCGTAATCGTGATATTTCTAAGCCGCGTGCTCGGCGGCAAACTTGGCTTAGCTGGTGCTGTGTGGGTACTTAACTTTCTAAGCCGCGTGCTCGGCGGCAAACTTTTTCTTCTACAATTTCTTTTGGTGTTATATTTTCTAAGCCGCGTGCTCGGCGGCAAACGTTGGAACCGTTGCCGAGGAGGTGCTTTCTATTTTCTAAGCCGCGTGCTCGGCGGCAAACATCATTGCGGCGGCTTTCTTTGTAGTGGAGTATTTCTAAGCCGCGTGCTCGGCGGCAAACACCACAAGATATATATTACCCGCATTTTGGGATTTCTAAGCCGCGTGCTCGGCGGCAAACACCTCTCCAAGATACTCTAAAGTGCTGGCGTCTTTCTAAGCCGCGTGCTCGGCGGCAAACAGATACTGTGGGCGTGTTGTGGGCGTGTTGTGTTTCTAAGCCGCGTGCTCGGCGGCAAACTTCTTGAGCTGTTCTTTTTATTTTTTCCGTAGTTTCTAAGCCGCGTGCTCGGCGGCAAACGATCATTACCAAAGCGTTTACGAAGAGCAGAATTTCTAAGCCGCGTGCTCGGCGGCAAACTAATAAATCGGTAATTAAATGTTATCGGTCTCTTTCTAAGCCGCGTGCTCGGCGGCAAACTATAAACACAACATCTGGATGATGATCTTCAATTTCTAAGCCGCGTGCTCGGCGGCAAACCGGACGCCTCAGATTTTGGAATTACCGCAGGAGTTTCTAAGCCGCGTGCTCGGCGGCAAACCAAAGCTGCTTGTTAATTACGAGGCACTTTATTTTCTAAGCCGCGTGCTCGGCGGCAAACGTAGGCCGTTGCCGTCAAGTTTTAAAGTCATATTTCTAAGCCGCGTGCTCGGCGGCAAACATTTTTTTTATGAGTGCGACTTGCGCCCTTACTTTCTAAGCCGCGTGCTCGGCGGCAAACGCGCATTACCATGATTTAAGGCTTTTTCATGATTTCTAAGCCGCGTGCTCGGCGGCAAACAGAAAGTTTCCATACGGAGATTGTCCATAATATTTCTAAGCCGCGTGCTCGGCGGCAAACGCTTCGAGATTTTTAAGTTGCATAGCAGTAGCTTTCTAAGCCGCGTGCTCGGCGGCAAACGATAGGCGTAGCCATACGAGAGAAACCAGTAATTTCTAAGCCGCGTGCTCGGCGGCAAACGAATGTTAGTAGAGAGGTCATTACCATAGATATTTCTAAGCCGCGTGCTCGGCGGCAAACGCGTTCATACCGCCTCTTCTATCTCCTTTGAATTTCTAAGCCGCGTGCTCGGCGGCAAACTATAGTTTATTCGCAAAAAAATAAGTTACAACATGCAGTTAGGCAAAAATAAGCGTTTTTACCTATGTTTTTTCTGCATATTGTAACTTGCTGTTTTTAAAGTATATTTTTAAAGAGCAAATTTTATTGGTTAAAACTTAGGTAAAACACCTTTTGCACTTAACCCATAAGTATTGAACATGACACTACTGTTCGATGGTACGGCCTCTTTTCGAATGATACTCATACAAAACTCATTGTCGCTGTGTAGGCTTTTCATTCTGATAAAGGGTAAGGCTTTATCTTCTCTTGCCATGTTATAACCTTTAAAAAATTCTGCCGCTTGCTCCAGTGTTTCGTTGTGGCGTTGCATGCGGCGTTTTATGTGTTTATCAGGCGCGCCTGATTTACGGCGACGGTTAAACGACTCATAGCCCACGACGTCACTCGGTACCTCAGCAATGCTTTTTATGTGAACATAGTCTTCAAGACGGTTTAGCCATTTCCCAAGATTCAAACGCTCAAGGTCGTTTTTATCATTCGCAAACAGTCTAAGCTTGTTGCCAACAAAACCGAGTTTTTCATTTCCACTTGTTTGGTATTTGGGAAAGCTCACGGCAACAGGCACTTGCTTTTGGTCATCTTGAATTTCCACGAGAGCAAGGTGCACTTGCATCATGAGCTTGGACCACAAAAAGTGAACGCCGATGTCGTCACTAGGTAGCAAGGTTATGTCTATGTAATGCTTCATAACCTGCTCCTTATTTATCGCTCTCTCCGAATACACCACCACGAACCAATGTTGCCATGACGTAGTGCTCATCTTCTGGTCGGTTTAATGTTTCACCGCGAGCCCATCCATCAAAGAAGGTATAAAAGTCTTGTTTGTCTTTTGGTGTACGGAAGGCTTTACCAAGGTTGGTGACGGCGCCGTAAGGCTCAACGGCGATAGGGCCAACGGACAGTTCTGGATCATTATGCTCAGGATACCAAGTATCGATGGTACGCAAAGCATTGCCCAGTTTTTGAGAGTGCATTGCCGCTACATCATTCACGTGATATAGAATTTTGCTCTTTTGGCCTTTGCCTTTATCCAAGACTAGCTCTTCACTTGGGTACACTTCTTGAGCGCGGCCCATCAGTGCAAAGCAGCTAATTTCCAGCAAGATAAAGTCATCTTCACTGGCTAAGGCTTGGGCAATGACGTTGGCAAGTTGATCGATTTTTGCGTCTTGGGTGTCAAAATGACGAGTGCTGATTTGAGTGGCATCAAATGTCCATGACTCATTTACTGTGCTATTTTTTGCGATGACATTCACTTCAATTTTTTCAGCGCCAACACGGTTACGCCATAAGAAACGAGCATTGGCGATGTTCGTGGCGTAGCGACGCGCCAATTCGTTGAATCCGTGCTTTTCTATATAAGCATTGGCCGCTTCGCTATAACTTTTCTTAAAATTCGCATTGTTACAAGCCGATGGTTTGGCGATGCCACCCAGCACTTTTACACTGAATTGTAAGTTCAATGTGTCTTGGTCTAGATCCAATGAACATACATCCACTCGTTGTAGGTTAGCTTTTTCCACTTCGGCATTGAGCTTGGCAGGATCATTTTTAACCGCTGCTTTTAATCGATTAGAAATAGTGCCTCGTACCGATTTTTCCTTTAATGCTAACGGCGAGATTTGACTACGATCAGCCCAGGTTGCGCCATACATGTAGCCATCGCTTAGTACTAGTTTTTTCTCAAATGCCAATACGGAAGCCGTGTTGTTATCATTTTTAGCCATGTTAAATATCCTTTTTGAGTGGTTTGATTAAAATTCTGAATCGTCGTCTTCATCGGCAACCAATGCTGCCGATGATAAATGTGCATGAGACGTTTGATGACAAAGGTATGAATCGCCCTCTGTGTGATAACGCCATAACATGTCTTCTATTCTTTTCAGTCGATGGGGCATTTTGAACTCCCCTAAGGTGACCATGCTTTCCGCGAAACGGTGTGGCACGTCTGGGTCTCGCTGGTTTTTCGCTTCGCCTAGCTCGCTAATGGCATAAAAGCCTGTCGCGATGGGAACAAGCCACCCTGCGGGTTTGTCATTGACCAGTTTGCGATGTCTACGCCATTCGATGGTTTCTTTGTTTTCCTCGTCTATTAGACGATCACAAGAGTGGTGAATCGCTAAATAATCAATAAGCGCTTCGATGGCATCTACTCCATTTTCCATGGCGTCTACCATCAGTTCTCGCCGTTCAATCAAGACATAACCCGGCATCAAGGCACGCTTTACTTTGTTCATGTCTTCATCATTACCTTCTTCACACACAAGGCAAAATGGTTTCTTAAAGCCTTGTATGTCGCCACCCGCTATTTTCATGTGAGCGTTAAGCAACTGGGTGACGGCGGCAAGAAAGCCTTCTTGTTCGTCAATGCTAATCTTGTCGAACTGAATGACCAAGCTGACATCAAGGTGGCAACGAGCCTCTTCGATAAAAGACGATCTCGCGCCTGTTTTATCCAGCGGGTTGCCCGTACCAATAATGGAGTGGACGAAGTCATTTTCACCTTTGTGGGTTTGCAGATTAAGTTCATGGCAGACAACACCTGTCGAGATAAAATCGACTGACATGCTTTTCCCATTAAACTGCCTTCCATTAAGTTGTCGTTGCAGTGCGTGAACGGCCCCAAGCCATGCGGTCATAGCGGGAAAGCCTATGGTAAATGGGCTGGATAAGGCATTGGCGTTGTGTACGCGCAAGTGCGGGATAATTAATAGCTTCTTGATTTCTCCACTCATCGCAGCGCCTCCTTGTTATTTGCGGCTACTTTTTCCATCTGGCGATACTCCGCGTTACCTAATTTGATGGCTTTTTTACCAAGCATTTTTTCGTAGCCATAGAATAAGTAAGTGGTAATCGATGCGACGATTTCATCTAGCCAATCGTCTGTGGTTTCTCTTAGCATTTTGGTGTGTTCACACAACCAAGTGGTTTGCGCTTTGCTTAGCTGGCTTGCTGTTTCTATGTACTGCTCGCTTGCTATCGCTCTTACTTGCCACATTTTTTCAATAAGGTGATCAATAATCTGTTGATACAGTTCGTCTCGATCCGCCCGAACATGCATGTTGTTCTCGTTGTGTTTATAGAGTGAATGCAGTTGCTGAAACTGTTCTTTACATTGGAAGTAATTCACACTTTGCTGAAAAAAATCGACTTTGGGGAAATGCGTATGACGATTTTTTATCGTCGGAGGCACAGACATTAATAGATGCGCCTTACCCCCATTTTGATTATTCAATACGCTGATATTTTGCGGTTTAGTACCGCCGTAGCCGATGGTGGTTAAATCGTATATTTCACGAAAACCACTGTGGTATTCACCGTCTTTTTTCTTAGTTCGCGCTGCTTTTATTTCCTCACCAAAACGCATGTTATCGAGACGCTGACGCAGCTCGAAGACAATCCCTGATGCGGTTAATAACGATAACTGATGATAGTCCGTTTCGCCTTGCTGTTTTGACACAGGAAAGTAGACTTGTTTGATTTTGGAGCTGGTAATCACCTCATCATCGGTGGCCGACATGGCTAAAAAGCCTTGTTTTAATGCCTGATAACTGTGTTCTTCGTCGACATTTGGCAAGGTAAGTAAGACTTGTGCTAACTCTGAATCTTGCTCCAAATGTTGTAGCACGCTTTGTCCATCGTCGGTGATGAGTGTTAGAAACTTGTACACGTCAAGAGCGGCAGCATTACCAAGGGCATCCGCCGCCACGGCGACATTGCCTGTTCGTAAAAAACCATCATTTTTTGATTCGCTCGACGCAATGACGGCGCTGGCATAGCCATTTTTATTTTTACGAGCACTTGGGTGACTAAAAGTACAAGGGTGTGTCGAGATAGACATTTGCCCTGCTCTTTTTGCCGCATTCGGCAACCAGTTTTTTAGCGCAAACACGCTATCGCATTCGTGCTCTTTCTCTTTGACTTCCAGTTCTGACATGGATGTGCTCAGGTTTTTCTTTAGCCAAGCGGCTTTTCTTTCTTCAAAGAAAGCGTCTATCGCTGAATCCTGCATATTCTCCCTCCATTAAATTTTGACCAATCCCAATTGGTCGTTGTAGACATAATGCTTTTTCTCGTCATGAGGAAAGTTCAGCTCTCCATAACGCATAGAAGCAATTCTCTGGCTTAACTCTTTTTCTACCGCTAACTCAGCACAACTTTGATCAAAGTTGCGTGTTAGCCAAAGCCTTGCCATGGATGAACCGTCTAACGATTCTCGTCGAATATTGAGTATGGCTTCTCGATTAATCGCATGGCCTTCTTCGTCTTTCTCGCAGAAGAAGCTCGCTTGGTGCGGTTCACTAAATACCAGATAGGTATTTACGCTGGCTTGGCTTTGACGAAATGGTGTCAGCACTTGCGGCAAGGCGGTCAAAAACCAATGATGATTCAACCAACCCTGTAAGGTATGAGGGCCTGTCTGGGCATCATTGCCTGTGCTTTTATAGTTTGCCAACCATCGCCAAGTGGCAATGTGTTCGAGTTCCGACAAGCTATCGGTTTCTATTAAACTGCGCATGTATTTGGCGGTTAAGTGGTCAGGCTGCTGAATCCTTGGTATCGCATCCAGACGTTTGCCAATTTGTTGAACATCAAGCAGAGCATCAAGGTTATGATGTTTAAGGGTAATGTTTTCCTCAAAGCCTGGACGGTTAAACACCTTTTGACCTTCTTGCTGCGCATCACGAATGCCCTTCCAGTTGTATTGCATCAGGGCAACATTAGCTTGATCCACTTCGCCTTCTCGGTGACGTTTTACACGCCCTGCCAGCTGAATAATAGCGCGATAGGAAGAAGGCTCAATCACCGCCCAATCGAAATCATGATCTCGCCCTACTTCTTCGACTGGCGTCGCGACTAGAATAAAGAGCACATTATTCACTTCTGGTTGGTTTTGTTGTACCCGATTCAAGTGTTTTCTAATGACCGGATTTTTTAAAGCATCCGGTAATTCGCCCGGTTTTTCTTTGCGTTTTAGCACAACATCTAGATGATGCTCTTGCTCAGAACGCAGCAGCATGACTTGTTGGCTGTGATAAGCCATGACACGCACTTCGGTATTATTGGGTAATGCTTTAGCGAGTAGATATTTGGTCAGAGCGACGCAAGGCGAGATGTTCGCCATACGAACCACGCCAAAAGACACTTTTATCTGAGTTTCTGGGTCTTTAAAAGAATGGGCTTTATGCTTAAACCATGCTTGTTGAAAAATACTATCAAAGTAGGCTGTTTGCTTGTTCTCAACAACCTCCACATCGTGCTGTTTTTGCGTCTTATATTGCTCAATAATGGCTTGGCAAGAGGCAATATCTGCTTTGCGTTTTGCTGGCTGCTTGGTTAACTTTTCTACCCGTTTTTTAATGAAACCTGCATGATGTTCTCGGTAAACGGGAATGGCGTCTTCGAGGTTTTCTGCACTATTGCTATGCACATTGGTAGCGAATTCATCAACCCAAGCGCAGCCGATAACAGGGCTAGCGTCACGTGTTTTGCAATATAAACGCCAACCATCCCGATAGGCTTTAAAGTAGCCTTCAGCCATATGAGGCGGAATCGTGGCGGAAGAAATCATGACCTTTCGTCCTAACATGCCCGCTAAGTGGATCAATCGACCGATAGCGATTAAATCGTCTCCGGTGAAGTCGTCAATTTCATCGATCACGAGATCTGAGGACATAAGGCGTAAGGTCGGTAGTATGTAACGTCCGCCCCGCTTGGTTTCCGTGGCCGACATAAGATGATCTATCGTACAGGCAAGCACGGGCGCATAAAGAAACTGTTTGTCTCGTTGCTTGGTCAACACGGTCGTTAATGTATGCTCTGGAATGGCACAATCAAAGTCTATGTCTTCGTTTAACAGCGACTCTTGTGACTCTGAGCCTCGGCTCTCATGGTTTTCTTGATCTTGGCTGAGCGCATGGTTTCTCTGATCTAATTCCATGACCGCTTTAGAACCGATCAGTACGGCCAATTCGCTGTCGTCTAATCCAACTCGTTCTCGATACTCTCGGCCTGTTTGTATCGTTAAGGTACGTAACCCTAACGCCAATACAAAACGTAAGCTTTTCTGATCCAAAGATAAGGCTCGCATGACTTTCGCGTTGGCAAAGGTTTTGCCACAGCCTGTGCTGGCCATATTGACGGCAAAAAAACCTTGTTTGAGCTTATTGGGTTCAATGCTTCGGTAGTATTCCGTTATTTTGTTGACTGCCTTATCTTGCCACTGGAACCCTTTAGGGCTGGGTTTTCGTAACGCCTGAATATCTTCGGCAATAGGCGGCTCTTTTTCAAAAGCAGGGAGCAAGTGGGCAATTTTGGCCGCATGGCTTGCAACGCCAACGAGATGTTCATCCAATTTTTGCTTGAATGTTTGAGTGGTTTTGTCTGTATTGGCAAACAACCCTGTGGTGTCTTTCCAGCCTTTAGCGGCGTCTTGGGAAGAGTAATAATGATCACCCAACATTAAACACAAACGAGCATGATTCAATACCAAGCGATAACTGCCATTTTCGATACTTTGCAGCGCATAGGTTTTATTTTCGATGAGATGCTTGGACCAACGTTTTATGTTTTTCAGCCATTGACTAGAGTTACTTAACAGTCCATTTGGAAAACTAAAACAACCTTTTAAACGCTTTTGATACTCTGCTTCGTCTTGGCGATTTTCGTAGCCCCATTGTTGGGAAATACGTTGCAACATGGCGTTCATGGATTCTGCTTTTTCGCCCTTGTAGTCCCTTGATTGATCTTTTGATAAAGACGGTAAGCGATGATGAGAAACAATTAACCACGCGACCAGTTGGGCAATCGGCGGTAGGTTTGCCAAGGGGGTTAATGCTGAGCTTTGAATCAGTATCTTTAGTTGCGCTTCGTCAATATTCCCTTGGTTAAGCTTTTCCAACCATTCGTCATCCGTTGCGCTATTGGTTGTTTGGACAAAAGCGCGCAGCAATAAGAGCGAGATCCATTCGTGTCGGATTGGGTCACCTTTGAACTTATTTTTGCTCTTTGGCGATAGCTTTTCCTGAAAGAGCTTAGTCGCCTTCCCCCAGTCGTGTAAAAGCGCTGCTAAGCTTGTTAATGCTTTAATCAATGGCAAATAATACCAATCGTTTTCTATTTCGCTTTTTAGTAAATTTCTACGTGTTGTATTAACCGGCACAATGCCCTGCTCGTTAAATTTCAATCGATTTCCCACTATCCACAACAATTCACTTCTGGCACGGCTACGAATCCAGTGACAACTCACAGCGGTGTTTTTGCTGGCGGTTTTACGCAGCATTTTTTTAACGGTGAGTAGCCCGTCCTCGGTAATCAGGGTTTGCCATGTGTTATCGCCAATGCGATTAGCAAAGGCATCTAAAACTCGACGTGTCTTTTTGAGAGAGTTTTTTTCGCACTGGCTGACAAAGGTCACCATCATAGTTCGGCACCCTCGTCATTTTGCTTACTTGATAAATCACCAAGGTTTAATGCCATGTTTTTGACCGTATCAAACATAAAATCTAAGGCTTTATGGTCAGTGAATTTTTGTAGAATTTGCTGGCGAAATTCTTGTTCTGTGGCGTTTTCTTTAGCGCAGACAAATGCCCAAGGCAAAACGATGGCGTCTTTGATCAAATCAGCCACATCAAATACCAAGGCCCCACGACGCGTTTTGCCATGCATAACGGCAAAACCATGAGGAATGCCGAGCACCCACAAACAACAAGCGGCTAAGCCGTAGGCGAGATAGTTACCATGGTTTAGAAAGTCGTTGGCTTTGTCGCTTGAGTCATGCTGACGTTTGAAATCCTCAATGCGTACGGCATTAGCGGCGTACTTGTAAAGGGATTTGGTGAGTTGCGCTTCGGTCAGTAATAAATCGGATTGTTTCGTCGCGGCATCGGTTCGGTTATGAAAAGTCTCGAAAGACGATTGTAATACCACATCTTGCAGGGCGAAGCCTTCGCCTTTTAAGTCTTTGTCTTTTGTCCAAGTACGTTCAAGGTAATCAAGACGCGCTTTCTGGAAAGTTTTCGCTGCATCAAGGCGTTTGTCGTTATCAAACCAAAATTGCAACCAACCATGAAGGTATTCGGTAGGTCGATATTCGCTTTGCGGGGTAAACCATTCTACTTCGCACGCCATATACAGAGGCGTGCCACCGCCACCACAAAACCCAACTAACACACCAGCTTGAGCAAGCATACGCATGGCGGCTTGGGTGATCGACGTGCCGTTGCCAAGCAAAATCACCGTGGTATTGGCAATGGGGATATTAAAATACTGGTTTTCTTTCTGCGCCTCGGTAAGGTACAGCACACGACCATCTTTTTGCATGACTCGGCAATATTCGAGGTAATACATATTGGCACGCTTGGAGTGCAATATGGTTTTCATGTCTGATGGTGAGAACTGTTCCATTGTCTGTCCCTTTTATTTTTATCTATTTTGCTCTGGTTTATCCGGCTTGCTTCCACTGTGCCGTGCTTTTTCTTACCCCACAACCCTGTCGTTTTACACAGGTAAAGTTATTTGACAGGTTTTGCTCTATGTCAGCGTTTTATGGTGTTTATCAATCAAATAACCATTGTTTTATGTCGGTATAGTTAACACACACCAGTTGTTGGGCTTGGGGGGTGGCTGACAAAAGTGGTCATTACTCTGTGTCACCGTCATCTTTCTTAATGCGTTTATTTTTTGAAGGTGGCAGGTAGTTATCGGAGGTAATCACCTTTTTTCCTGTTTTAGCTTCCAGATCCTTTCGGGCATTTTTGGCAATAGAACCACCCGCCAGGGCTGCAGTTTTGTTTTCATCCATCCCTGTGGCCTCTTCGGTTTCGGCAATCTGTCGAGTGGATAATTCTGCAAGAGCAGTAAAAATTAACTCCGCCTCACTCATGTGATCACGCAGATTCTGGCTTTTCAGACCTTTAAGGTTTTTATGCGCCTTGATACTGGTATCTGCCCATTCTTGGTGAGAATGGCAAATTCTTCACCTTGTTTGATATCGTGATCAGCCCAATAATCAGTTAATTTATTACGGGTCTCTTGCCCTGTCATACGCTGCTGAATCCATTTTTCACTGCGACCATGCTTTTGCCAAGTCTCCCGAGCTCGGTCAAGCGAGCGGGAAGGGTCTGCCATTTCTTGCATGCGTTCATAACCCACCTTAGCCAACCAAAGCTTTATAGGCTCGGCCTTGGGACTGGGTACAGATTGCACTAGGCGCAACAAGGTTTCAGCAGTAGCAACATCGGTTAGATATTTTTTGCCATCCGCTGCAGGAAGTTTCAGTCGGTGACAATCTGTCACCGACTGACTTCCCTCCTTAGTAAGTCGTTGTTTTAGTTTGTTCCAATATTTTCTGGCGGTTTGATAATCAGCCTGTTGAGTCAGCACTTGTATGATATCAATTACCGAAAACCACCAGATTTCAGCCTCTTCATCATATACACGGCGGATTTGGTAATCCTCAAATAGGGTCATATCATTTTTCATTAACATCACTCCTTAATGTTGATTTGATCTGATAAAAATTAAACATAATCATACTTTGGTCTTTTTAACTAGATGGTAAGAAGGGTTTCATTGTCTGCCCCTGTGTCCATATTTGACGATGTTTATCAATCAAATAACCATTGTTTTATGTCGGCGTAGTTAACACATACCAGTTGTTGGGCTTGCGGATTGGCTTCAAGCATTTTGGTTTTGATCTGTAAGTCGTCGAGGGTGTATTTGACGAGGGCGGCGCGGGTGGCGATGTGAAGCTGGCTATCAGTCATGCCGTAGTCGTTTTCAAGCACCCTTTTTTGCTTGTCTGTGAGGCGGGAATCTGGGGCAAGAATCAGTGAAACTTGGGTGTTCCACAGGGTGTCTTGTTGCTCGGTGTGTTCGCTGGCTTTGCCATCGTAATCGACGCTCTGAAAGCGGCTTAGTACAAAGTCGAGGAATTGCTTTCGCATGTCGCAGTAAGCACGAACATGCCAGCGTCCGGCGGTTTTAACAAAGCTATGGGGATAAATTAGTCGGCCTTGCGGGTCGCTACTGGAAACGGATAGATATTCGCAATCCACTGCGGTTTTGTCTTTAACGGCTTTTAATAAGGGTCGCATGACTTGCGGTGAAACAAAACGCGCAAGGGCTTCGATTCTGTGCTGGGTGGATTCACTAGTGGTATTAGAAAACGTAGGGATTTTGCCATAGTTTAGCCAATCAAAGTATTCATCCACGGTTTGGTCAATATAGTGCGGCTTGAAGTGGTCTGTTATTTGGTAGGCTTTTCGTTTGGCGTCATAGTCTAACGAGTTTGGAAAATCGGTCTGATATTGTTTAAGCAGCTGACTGACACTTTGCCTCGTGATACCTAAAGCACTCATTAGTGGTTTGGTATTTATTTGCCCTTCCCAAAAGGCGATCAATTCTAACATCCAATAACGCTGCGCGACTTCCATGCTGACCATTCCTTTACACTTTATAGTCTAGCAATGTAACGCAGTTTTCTAAGATAACCAAATCACAATTGATGTGTTTTTGTAGTTAGATCAATGAATTTGTCGCAGTGTACTTACTTATTGACTAACGCTCAGCCCTGATCATCCAGTTTCTTGGGGTTAAGCTTTTATCACAAAATTTTCCTATCTCGACTTGGTAGCCGTTTTCTTCTAGATAGATGGCGCGGTCGAGGACGAGCCAATATTCCAATGCGGGGCGAAACAGCTGGCTGATGGCTTCAAGTTTTTGTATTTTTTGATAACGAGTTTGGCCGATGGCTTCGAAGCCTTCAAAAGGCAATTGGGCTTGTAAATGTAACAGACCTTTTTGTTCTGCCGCCCACTGGCAAAACGCCGCAAAACCTTGCTTCAATATGGCTTTTTGGATAGAAGGAACGAGCAGGTATTCATCTTGCTGACGAGCAATGCGTTGCCATGAATCAAAACCCAATCGGTAAGTGAGTTCGAGCTGTTTAAGACGTTGTTCACGAGCTCCAGCGGTGGCAACCTCTTTGACGGCAAGTTTAAGGTCTGCTTGGCGTAAATTAAGTTGGGATTGTTTTGCACATTGGGATAGTGGGCGATAAAACTCATCTTTCGTCAGGTGGTAGCAGCATGGGGAAAGGCAAAGCTTGTCAGTGTTTGCAACAATCGCTTGCTGGATGAGTTCACGATGCAAGTCACCACAAGCATGCAGTGCTACGGCGCAGTGAGCATTCGCTAACGCCAATTGCCCTTCGCCTTTTAATACATCAGCATGAATAAAGGTCTGTGGCAGTTTTAATTTATTGGCTTCTTGTTCACCGGCTTCGCACAGCGTCTTTTGCCATTCTAGGCTGTGGACTGGTTTGTTATCTTGAAAAGCTAATAATTTACCTAAGTGGCCTTTGCCTGCGCACCATTCTAGGTAGTTGTCGGCATTGGGAGTGTGAGCGACGAACGCTTGGATTTGTGACCATTTACGCCCTTTTATTCCTGCTGAGACATAACTTGGCACATCATTAGTAAGTGCTCGCTGCGGCAATTCATCAAGAAAATCAGGCTTTGAAAAGTTAAGTGCAGTTTTTAGTTCTGGGCAGAGTCGAAATACTTCCACATAAAAAGCCTCGCTTTCTATTTCTAGGTTTTCTCCTGCCAAGTGTGAAGCCAATTCAGGATAGGCATTTTCCCAAGGATTACCCAAGCGAGCAAAAGTATCAAATTGCCAGAGCTGTGTATGTGTTTTTAACCAAGTATCGAGAACTTGAAAACGCTGTTGAAAAGAGGTCATAAACTGGCTCGCTGAGGGGGAAAAACTAGGTGTCTTTTTTTCTTTACAGTATTGAGGAAATTTCCCTCTCACTTGCATTGTATTTTGTCATAAAAACGGCAAAATGAAGAGGCTACTCAAGCAACAATTATATTCACAGTGATTTTCCTGTGACATAAAATAAGGACCCCGTAACTATCATGTTCAAGCATCTTAAAGCCGTTTCAGGCGACCCTCTTTTAGCTCTTATTATGGCTCACAAACAAGATCCAAATCCGAAAAAAATCGATTTGGGTGTAGGTGTTTATAAAGACGATAATGGCCATACACCGATTTTAAATACGGTAAAAAAAGCCGAATCCATTTTGCTTGAACAAGAAGACTCTAAAAGTTATCTAGGTATTTACGGTGCCACCGAGTTTGAAGCCATTATTAAGGATTTGATTCTAGGTGAAGGCAATCCATTAATCGCCTCTGGTCGTATCCGCTCTACACAAACACCTGGCGGTACAGGCGCATTAAAAGTTGCAGCGGACTTTATCAGCGCAAACTTAAAAGGCGCTCGTCTTTGGGTAAGCGATCCTACTTGGGGTAACCACAAGTCTATTTTTGACTCTGCAGGTGTAGAAGTAAAAGACTACCCATATTACGACCCAGCTACAAATGGCCTACGCTTTGACGACATGATGGCGAAGCTAGAAGCCGAAGTAAAAGAAGGCGATGTGTTGTTACTTCATGCTTGCTGCCACAACCCAACAGGTATCGACTTACAATTCGATCACTGGAAAGTCCTAACAGATTTCGTTAACAAGCGCGGTCTGCTGGCATTAGTTGATGCCGCGTACCAAGGTTTTGGCGACGGCTTAGATGAAGATTTAGCTGGCTTGCGTTATATGGCTGCCAATGTTCAAGATATGTTGATCGCGAACTCTTTCTCGAAAAATTTCGGTATTTACCGTGAACGTTGTGGTGGTTTGAGCGTTATTGCTGCGTCTGCTGATGAAGCAAATGCTGCATTCTCTATTATTGGTCAAGCTATTCGTGCGAACTACTCTATGCCACCTGCTCACGGTGCGGCAGTAGTTTATACCATCATGAGCAACCCAGAACTAAAAGCTGAGTGGATTTTAGAAGTTGCTGCTATGCGAGATCGTATTAACGGTTTGCGTGAAAAGCTAGTAGCTAAATTGGCTGCATCTGGCGTGAGCAAAGACTTTAGCTTCATCAAGGATCAGCGCGGCATGTTCTCTTACTCTGGTTTGACACTAGAACAAGTTCGTAAATTGCGCAGCGAATACGCGATTTACATTGCCGACACTGGCCGCATGAGCATTGCTGGTGTGAGTGATAACAACATAGATTATTTGTGCGAAAGCATTGCGAAAGTTGTTGGTTAATTTAAAAACAGAGCTCTAAAACAAAAAACCGTGATCGATTAAATCACGGTTTTTTTATACCTGCCTATATAAACAACTTGCCTATAAAACAGCGTTTAGTCTCTTTGAGGTTAATTCCCAACCACTGGTGACATAAATAACTAAACTTAATGCAGTACGCGAGTTTCTTTGTTTTTTGTGCCTGTTTGCATTTCAGGGTGATAATGCTGCACCAAGCGCAATATAGAAGGCTCTAAGGTTTCTCGCCAGAAGGTAACTTCTGCCGTCACCATAGTTTCAAGCTTGTCCCAACCGGCTTCAGTACCAAATAAACGCACTGGCGCTAGGACTTCATCGAAAAACTCTCGATCACCACCGATCCCTAAACCGATCAGTTTAGCACCGCGAATGAAACCAACACACCATTCTTCTACCATTATGGTGTATTCGCCATCCACTTCTTGTTCAAGATAGACAGGATAAAAATCCCCAAACAACAAGCTGTTCATGGTTTCCATATACATGATAAGCACAAGGCTCAGAAACTCATCCTCTTGTTCGGTTGATTCCCAGACAGGTTGATCTTCGTCCGCGCCCCAAATAGCATTCAACCAAACATCTGGTTCTAACTCTTGTACAGAGCAACCTAATGCCGTTAAAAAGCCATCTAACTCTGATACACACATCAGTGAGCGGTCTGTCCCGAACGTCAATAAATAGTGATCTATCTTTTCATAAAGAACTTCTTCGCTGATGACATCATCGTCTTTTTCTTCAGACATTCATTCGTTTCCATTTAGTTGAGCTATACATATATTTTAGCTTGCCTGGGCAAAAGCGATATTTTATTAATCAATAATCGCCAAGTTACCGTAAGTTTCTAGCCAGCTTTTACGATCCCCTGCACGCTTTTTCGACAGTAGTTTGTCTAGAAGCTCATTAGTATCCGGCTTGTCTTCCATGGTGAGCTGAATTAAGCGACGAGTATCTGGCGCCATGGTAGTTTCGCGTAGTTGCGATGGGTTCATCTCACCCAAGCCTTTAAATCGTTGTACGTTTGGTGTACCACGTTTATTTTCAGCGGCAATCTTGTGTAAGGTAATGTCTTTTTCTTCGTCGTCTAGGGCGTAGTAAACTTCTTTACCGATGTCGATTCGATACAAAGGCGGCATAGCAACAAACACATGCCCGCTGTTTACCAAGGCAGGGAAATGGCGAACAAACAAGGCGCAAATCAGGGTAGCAATGTGCAAACCATCCGAGTCGGCATCAGCCAAAATACAAACTTTACCGTAACGTAAGCCACTTAGATCTTCGTCACCAGGATCGACACCAAGTGCTACAGAAATGTCATGGATCTCCTGAGATGCAAGTACTTGATTGGAATCCACCTCCCAAGTATTTAATATTTTACCTCGTAACGGCAAAATAGCTTGGAAGTCTTTCTCGCGAGCTTGTTTGGCAGAACCACCTGCAGAGTCCCCTTCCACGAGGAAAAGTTCGCTTCGAGAGGAATCTTGCCCTGAACAATCTGCCAATTTTCCTGGCAATGCTGGGCCTTGAGTCACTCGTTTACGCACTACTTTTTTACTGTCTTTTAAGCGTTTTTGCGCGCTGTTAATCACGATGTCGGCGATTTTTTTACCGTCTTCAACATGGGAGTTCAACCAAAGGCTGAAAGAATCTTTTACCGTCGCGGAAATAAAGGCAACGATCTGACGAGATGATAAACGCTCTTTGGTTTGTCCTGAAAATTGTGGTTCTTGAATTTTTGCTGACAACACGTAGCTACAACGATCCCACACGTCTTCCGCGGTTAACTTAACACCGCGGGGTAACAAGTTGTGGAAATCACAGAATTCACGAATGGCTTCTAACAAACCTGTTCGCAACCCATTGACATGTGTTCCTCCTTGCGCTGTTGGGATCAAGTTGACATAACTTTCTGTTACCAACTCACCACCTTCAGGCAACCACTGTACTGCCCAATCAACCCCTTGCGTTTTTTCTGTCAAACCGCCAATGAAAGGCTCATCTGGAAGGAGTACAAAGCCGTCATTGGCTTGCGCTAAGTAATCTTTTAAACCATCTTGGAAAAACCATTCTTCACGGGCTTCTTCACTACCCGTTTGGTCAATAAAGACAACATGCAAGCCCGAGCAAAGTACCGCTTTGGCTTTTAATAAATGTTTAAGGCGAGAAATAGAAAATTTCGGGTTATCAAAGTATTTGCTATCTGCGGTAAATTTAACTTTGGTACCTGTGTTCTTTTTGCCAACTGTGCCGATTTCTTTTAGCTCAGAGGTCTTAAAACCGTTTTCAAAGCCAATATGGTATTGAATACCGTTACGTCTTACCCATACTTCTAATGACGTAGATAAAGCGTTAACAACGGATACCCCTACACCGTGCAAACCACCAGAGAACTGATAGTTATCACCCGAGAATTTACCACCAGCATGAAGTTTGGTCAGGATCAACTCAACACCCGAGATCCCCTCTTCTGGGTGAATATCGACTGGCATGCCTCGACCGTTGTCTTCTACGCTCAAAGAACCGTCTTTATACAGAATGACTTCTATGCGATCCGCATGACTAGCCAAAGCTTCATCGACTGAGTTATCAATGACTTCTTGCGCTAGATGATTTGGCCGTGAGGTATCCGTATACATTCCTGGGCGTTTTTGTACTGGTTCTAAGCCACTAAGAACTTCTATCGATCCGGCGTTATATTCTTTTGCAGACATGCGTGTTTTTACTTCCAAGTTGATCGTGCGTCATAGTGTCAAAATACTACAGCGCGTGCGAGTGTAAATTAGATTGGCTAGAGTCTATCACTGGTTTTACTTAGTGTGAAATAGTCCAACAAAAGCAGTAGCTTACTCGGTTAATATTTCAGCAAAACGAAGAATTTCTGCGGAAAACCGTTCAAATTCAGTAAAACTATGGTCGCCTTTTTCTTCGTGAGTAAGTCGTGCTGTTTTGGGAAAGGCTTTAAGTGCTTCTTTATAATCCAACACTTCATCGCCTTCTTGAATCATCAGCCAGTATAAATCGGCTGTCGGTTCTGTAATTACCAATTGCTCAAGCTCTATCATGTGGGCTTGAGTTAATTCGTATTCTTCATTGGTATAAGGGTTAAGCTGAGGTCCCAAAAAATCTTGTAGCAATACGGGAGCTTGCACCGCAGGATTCACTAAAATAGCCTTCAAATGGTATTTTTCGGCAAGATATGCCGCATAAAATCCCCCTAGAGAACTACCGATTAACGTAATGCCCTGATGCTGATTGGCTTCAATTATTGCTTCCAACTGTTTAATCGCTTGCGCTGGTTGCCAAGATAAGCGCGGAGAAATAATCGCATCAGGCAGGCCCATTTCTTTCGCCGCCTCCCCTAAAACAGTCGCCTTATGGGAACGTTCCGAGCTATTAAAACCATGGATATACAATAAAGCAGTCAAAGGATCTCGTCTCTTTACTTAGGTTAAGTTATAAAGATAAATCTTAGGATTAGGCAAACTGAAAAGACAAGGTGTTATTCAATCTATGACCATGCTTCAAACACAGCTCCAACAAATCAGCCAGTTGCTGATTTAAACGAAATTTCTCGTCTCGATGCAGCATGGCATCATTTGGATAAGGGTACGTGCCGCTGTATTGTCGATGACCATCAGTAATCTCAGCAATGCCCACATCATGATACAAGCGCACTGTCATAGATAGTGTTGTCTTGAACAGAAGTTTCTTAGGAATTTCTGGGCCAAACTCTAATAAAATTTCAGAGGTGAATCGGCTTTCTTTACCAAGCGTCAAACATAAACGACTCTCTTGATCACCCGCACTATGAACGGAAAAATTCCAAGAATCCATCTCTTCTTGACCGCGCATGAGTTTACCTAAGCGGCGGTAATTCAACTCACCTAGCAGCTGTAAACTCACCAAATCTGGTACATATTGTTTCGATGTTTTCTGTGTCTTCATAATGTCTGTCATTCTTGCGACGTATTTCCTTTTGAAAATTCTTGCTCTGAACCAATCATAACACTCTGTTTTAAAGCGTCTAACTGATGGCTCATACGTGTGTCTTTATCGTGCCAGTATAGATTAAACCAAGTAAAGAAGTGTTCTCTATCCTTTCCAGACGCTTGGTATTCTGGCATTAACATGGTGTCAGGAATGGCTACTTCTCGCACCATGACTTTCACTTTGCCGATTCTACCGCACAGAAGGTCCCACCCCGTTACTGTCTTTTGCTCATATAAAACATTGATGTCTGTAATGCTTTTTATGGCTTCTGGCATAGTTTGCAATATGAAACTAACGCCTCCAGCCTTAGGTTTTAATAAGCAATGATAAGGCGATGCCTGTTGTTTGTGCTTAGCTTCAGTGAAACGTGTGCCTTCCACAAAACTCATTATAGAGTTTGGACGTTTCAAAAGACGTACACAAGACCGTTTGGTCGTCGCTAAATCTTTACCGGCTAACTTGGGGTTCTTTTGAATTTGCTCTTTAGTATAGCGCTTCATAAAAGGAAACCCCATTATATAAGCGGCTGACCCAACAAACGGCAACCAAATCAGAGCTTGCTTCATAAATACTCTTGGTAAAGGGCGACGGCCTTTGAGCTGAGCAAAGATCACGAACACATCGGCCCAAGATCGATGATTCGCAATGATCAGATGCCAATAGTCAAAATCTACTTTCATTGTTTCATCAAGTTCCCATCTTATTCCTAAGATGTTTTGAAACCACCACTCACAAGAAGCCACCCAGCCATCATATAAACGATTAAAACAGTGCTCGGCAAAGTTTTCATAGCGGGTGTTTTTTAGCAATAATAACGGCGCAACAAGATGAACCAACAAGGTCCAGAAAAATACATTGCTACACATAAAGGCAAAAGAAATAAGGCCAATAACTGGCTGCAATAGCGTCTTCTTATTTATCAAAACAGATGTATCTGATTTCATCAACTTAAGCGCACCAACGTTTTATCAGATCGTTTTTATTTAGCGCAAACCACTGCAATCCCATGATAGTGCTGGCGTTTTCTACATCATTCTTAAGCAAGGCAATGGCGTCATCAGAAGATACCAGATGCAATTTGATGTCTTCATTTTCTTCGTCCAAGCCATGAACTTTCGTGGTATCTACTAAGTTTGAATCAAATTCTCCGGCATACATGCGTAAGTACTCCACTAATCCGCCCGGCGACGGCACAAACTTAAACATGTATTCAAGACGCTTTACCGTCACTCCCGCTTCTTCTAAAGATTCACGGCGCACTACGTCTTCATCGCTTTCACCTTCTTCCACCATTCCAGCCACTAATTCCAGCAACCATGGTGATTCACTTTTAAATACAGCAGGACGAAACTGTTCAATTAATAGGATTTTGTCCTCAATAGGGTCAAACAGCAACACGCATACAGCATCGTTACGCACCATCATTTCTCGGGTCATGGGCTGGCTCCATTCACCGTTAAACTTTTTATGTTTCAAGGTCAGTTTACGCATTTCAAAGAAGCCTTTGTAAAGACATTCGTCAGCTAATACCTCAACATCTTTTTTGCTGTACGTCGGTTTAAACTTCATATTATCTCGTCCTAAACAGGCCACTATTTGGAATGTGGTCTGATATGATTAATTCGCAACTCAGGCAATCACTGTTACAAAAGCCACGATGACAAAAGTCGCGATTATAAATTTGGAGTATCGCAAATGGAAAATATACGTTGCGCTTGGTGTTTAGGATCTCCTGAATACATTCATTATCATGATAATGAATGGGGTATCCCTATTTATGACGACCAAACGTTATTTGAATGCATTGTACTAGAAAGCGCTCAAGCAGGTCTAAGCTGGATTACTATTTTACGCAAGCGAGAAGGTTATCGAGCGCTTTTTCATGGTTTTGATCCAGTTAAAGTCGCAAAAATGACCGAAGCTGACGTAGAACGCTTATTACTGGATGAACGTATCGTTCGCCATCGCGCTAAAATTGAAGCCACCATTAACAATGCCAAAGCCTTTTTAAAAATTGTCGACGAATTTGGTTCATTTAGCCAATATTACTGGGCATTTAGTGATAATAAAGTCATTGATAATTCAATCAGCCATCACGCAGAAGCACCTGCGGTAACCGAACTTTCCACTCGTTTTGCCAAAGACTTAAAGAAAAGAGGCTTTAAATTTCTTGGCGCAACGACCTGTTATGCTTTTATGCAGGCCACGGGCATGGTTAATGATCATATTGCAGACTGTATATCACGAAAGAAAAAATAAATTGATTATGCAGTTATAATCAATAGCAGTTCCTTGATTTCATTAATGTTTAGCCTAAAGTAGTCGATATAGTAAAAAGACTCTTTGTACAATGGCCATGCTCATTGGGCTTTCAAATTCCATTATTTAGTTTGGTAAAAAACATGTTTAACAACAAAAGCATTCTTATTACTGGCGGCACCGGCTCCTTCGGTCGCCAGTATGTGAAAACACTCTTGGCCAACTACCAACCTAAACGACTGGTTATTTATTCTCGTGATGAGTTGAAGCAATACGAAATGCAGCAAGATTTTGATGCTTCTTGCATGCGCTATTTTATCGGTGATGTTCGAGACAAAGATCGTTTAACTCAAGCCATGCGAGATGTAGATTTTGTCATTCATGCTGCGGCACTAAAACAAGTTCCAGCCGCTGAATACAACCCGATGGAATGTATCAAAACCAACATTCATGGTGCTGAAAATGTCATTGCGGCGGCAATTGCTAATAATGTTGAAAAAGTCATCGCCTTATCCACTGACAAAGCGGCTGCGCCAATCAACCTTTACGGCGCGACCAAGCTCGCTTCTGACAAATTATTTGTCGCCGCCAACAATATGGTCGGTCAGGGTCGCACGCGTTTCTCTGTGGTCCGTTACGGCAATGTAGTTGGATCACGCGGCTCTGTTGTACCTTTTTTCCAAAAGCTGGTTGCTGATGGCGCAGAATCCATTCCTATTACCCACCCAGACATGACACGTTTTTGGATCACTTTGCCAATGGGTGTGGATTTTGTATTGAAGAACTTCCAACGCATGCACGGTGGTGAGATTTTTATTCCTAAAATCCCTTCTGTTAGGATCTTAGATTTAGCCGCGGCTTATGCTCCTAATATCCCCACCCGTGACGTGGGTATTCGTCCGGGTGAAAAACTTCATGAAGTTATGTGTCCTGCAGATGATTCTTATCATACCTATGAGTTCAAGGACCATTATGTCATTTCACCAAGCATCAAGTTTTATCAAGACGATATGGATTTTGCTCACAACCGTTTAGGCGAAACGGGCGAGTTGGTTGAACCAGGATATGAGTATCAATCTGGCAGCAACCCACATTTTTTAAGTATTGAAGAGATTTTGACCTTCGATGACGCACACTGATTTTATTCCCTACGGCCGTCAATCTATTAGCGAAGACGACATTGCGGCCGTCGTAAAATCGCTACGTTCTGACTTTTTGACTCAAGGCCCTTGTGTCAGTGAGTTTGAACAAGCTATTTGTACAAAAGTCGGCGCTCGTTATGGTGTAGCAGCAAACAGCGCCACATCGGCCTTGCACCTAGCCTGCTTGGCGTTAGGAGTTGGAGCAAACGACACGGTTTGGACATCACCTAATACCTTTATCGCTTCTGCTAATTGCGCACGTTATTGCGGCGCCAACGTAAGTTTTGTCGACATTGATCCTCGTACATACAACATGTGTGCGAATAAATTGGCTGAAAAATTAGCCATAGCAAAAGCACATGATCAATTACCAAAAGTCGTGATTCCGGTGCATTTCGCAGGTCAATCTTGCGATATGGAAGCTATTCACGCTTTATCAGAAGAATATGGTTTTCGTATTATAGAAGACGCTTCCCATGCAATTGGTGCGAAATACCAAGACAACTACGTGGGCAACGGAGCATTCAGCGACATTTGTATTTTCAGCTTTCATCCAGTGAAGATCATCACCTCGGCTGAAGGCGGCATGGCAATTACTAATGACGAACAACTCGCCAAACACATGCGTACTCATTCTCAGCAAGGCACAACCAAATCACCTGATGAATTAACGCAAATGCCTGGTGATTGGTACTATGAGCAACACACGCTGGGCTTTAATTACCGCATGACGGAACTACAGGCTGCTCTTGGTTTATCGCAATTATCGCGTTTGGATGACTTTATCGAGCGTCGCCATCAGCAATTTGCTAACTATAAGGCCTTGTTAAAAAACCTGCCTATTACCTTACCTTATCAAGCGGATGATAATTACTCAGCACTGCATTTATTTCCAATTTTATTGCCAGAACATAACATGGCGGCAAGAAAAGGAGTGTATGATATTTTACGTCAAGCAGGCATTGGCACTCAGGTGCATTACATTCCTGTGCACACCCAACCTTATTATCAAGAATTAGGATTTAAACAAGGTGACTTCCCTATTGCAGAAGATTACTACGCTCGCACACTGAGTTTGCCGCTTTTTGCCGACTTAACTTATGCTCAACAAGAGCGAGTGGCACTGATCTTAAAACATGCCTTAATTGCTAATCGTGTAATGAGAGCCTAAACAATGAAAAACAGCGCTCTTTCACAAGAAAACCCAAAAAACTATCGAGTTGCGGTGATTCCAGCCCGTGGTGGATCACAGCGTATTCCTAGAAAAAACATTCGCTTTTTAGATGGCAAACCTTTGATCGCTTATTCCATCGAAACGGCGATTGCTTCAGGGCTATTCGATCGCGTTATTGTCTCTACCGATGATATAGAAATTGCAGAAGTCGCACGCAAATTTGGCGCAGAGACTCCGTTTTTTCGCCCTGCCGATTTGGCCGATCATATGACAGGTACAACACCGGTAATGCAGCATGCGCTGCGCCATTTGATTGATGAAGGCAAAATACCAGACCAAGCGTGTTTGATTTATGCCACTTGCCCAATGCTGACGCCAGAAGATTTACAGCAAGGTTTGGTACAACTAAACCAAAACACAGCATTTTGCTTTTCAGCCACTACCTTTGCCTTCCCGATTCAAAGAGCACTTCACCTCAAAGAAAACGGCGAATTAGCGCCCATGTTCCCTGAACACATTGGCAAACGCTCACAAGATTTAGTCGAAGCTATTCATGATGCGGGGCAGTTCTATTGGGCGAGCACTCAAGACTGGTTTGATGAAGAAATATTTGGCCCTAAATCCAAGCCTTTATTATTACCAAGACATCGAATTCAGGATTTAGACACGGAAGAAGATTGGTTGCGCTTAACGCAAATCATGAAGCTGAAAAATATGAGTTAATGGTTTTTGCTACGCGGTTTGCACCGTCACCATCGACTAAACCACGAGCCGTTTTACGAGCATTTTCTTGCCACTCAATATCTAACCAGTAACGATTAATCACTTCAACCAACTGTTCAATACGTTGCTGCCGCACTTCTTCCGGCACATTATCAAAACGAATAGAACGACACCAATCTAATGGCACATGTTGCTCCAAAGAGCGAGTTTGATTGTCAGCCACTTGGGCAAAGACGGTCGGCACGCCCATGCAAGCCAATTCAAACAAGGTACCACCAGCGGCAGAAATTGCCATCTTGGCTTGCTTCATCAAATAAGTGACATCCGCTAAACCTTGTTCAAAAGCGATACTATTGTGGTGACAAAAACTGATCACTTTATCGGCATTTTTGGCATTAGCGCCCAATAGAACCTGAATGTCTTTCGTAGGAAAACCTGACGCCAACAAGGCGTTTAAAATAGGCAAAGTTAGAGTAAGCGGGTCGGTTCCGCCAAGGGTAATAAGCAATTGCTGTGGTAAAATTTGATTTAATTCGAGCTTTTGGAAAGCTGGTCTTAATAACGCGTATCGGCTTCCCGTTAATGGGAATTCAATTTGCTTGGAGTAACCTTGCTGCAAAGGATTCAGAAGCCATTTGGCAGGAAAGTCACCTCTGTCATTCATATCATCCAACACCAGTAAATTTGGCTGATGTTGATGCAATACCGTAATATCTTCGGCACTGTAGCCGTAATGATCTAAGATCACTAAATCAGCTTGTTCTGCTAGAGATAGAAACTCTGTCTTACACTCTTTTTCAGATTGGCCACCGATAAAACAATCTTCAGGGGAAGCAAAGGCTTGGTAACGACGATCCACCACAAACTGACATTGCCAGCCGTATTGTGTAAAAGCATGAATCAAGGCTTGGCAGCGAACTCTGTGCCCCATACCGATCTCGACAGAAGCATCAGCTCGCACCAAGAGTTTCACGCCATCATATCCCAAGCAAGCGGCTGACCTTTTTGCGCATCTTCCATTAATGTTTTACCTAACACTTCTGGCCAATATTTCGGCGCAAGACCGAACGATGGGCGAATTATTTTTAGGTGCTCTTCGGTCAATATGGTGCCAGCGGGTAAATCTACTGCCACATAAATAGAGCGGCGGTATTTCTTCGCAGCTTGCTCGGCATCTGAGCCACCATAAGTCACTGTACCAAGCGCCGCTTTTGCCGCACGACAAGCGACAACTAGCGCTTTCATCTCTTCGGGCTCCATAGAGAATTCAGCATCAACCCCGCCAGCACTACGATCTAAAACAAAGTGCTTTTCGATGACAGTCGCACCTAGCGCCGTTGCAGCTACAGCCGCCCCCAAGCCTTGGGTATGGTCAGATAATCCAACTGGGCAACCTGTTTTTGCTGCTAAATCGGCCATAGTGACTAGGTTGGAATCTTCTATTTTGGAAGGGTAAGTGCTGGTGCATTTGAGCAGTGTTAACGGATTATCACCAATGGCTCTAATAGTTGCTACGGCTTCTGCTATTTCTTCTTCACTTGCCATGCCAGTGGACATGATAATCGGCTTACCGGTTCTTGCTACCGCTTGAATTAACGGAATGTCGGTCATCTCAAAAGAAGCGATTTTATACAAAGGCACATCGATAGATTCTAAAAATGCCACTGCGCTTAAATCGAAAGGCGAGCTAAAGGCGACTAATCCTAGCGACTCAGCCAATTCGAACAACGGCTTATGCCACTCCCAAGGCGTTGAGGCTTTTTTGTATAGATCATACAAGTTGGAGCCACGCCACAAGCTATCACTTTCAGACACCATAAACTCGCCATGGCGCACGTCTAATGTCATGGTATCTGGTGTATAGGTTTGCAGTTTAATAGCATCCACGCCTGCCTCTGCCGCAGCATGAATCATGGCTTTAGCAAGCTCAAAATCTTGGTCATGATTGCCCGATAACTCAGCAATAATAAAAGGCATTTTTTCAAACATAGGTTCGAACATAATTAACCATTATAAAAAGTGATGAGATGATCATTACCTTGATCTACATATTCAGACGCTTGCTGAAGCATGCTTGGCATTTCTTCAAGGAATTCACACCAAGGCGTAAATAAATGACGGGCCCGAGCCACGGTTTCAGCTTCGTCCTGATACTTAAACAAAAACTGCACGATTAGGAATGCAGAGTAAGTGAAGGAACCAATTAATAGATCATAAATATGACGATGAATACTGCCCTTCAAAAAATAAATCTGACGATGATGAGACCAAAATAAATCACACACTTGCTCACGTGTTGTTATCGATTCATCCCAGCCCTGTTGCAGAACCCGACTAATCTTGCAGAAGTCATCGACAGAAATAAGCGCATTGGCAGACTGATCAATTAACGACTCTGGCGGTTCTGTAAAAAATACGCTTTCTAGAATATCGATAACTTTAGCGTGATCGATTTTAGGATCCATGATGAGAACATCTTCAAAACGTAAGGGCGTTACACCTTCAATTTTTGCGCCATCGGATAAATTAAAACTGGCAAAATTACGGCGTTTATTCAATTGTCGAGTGAGAGATTCCAACTGAACACGTGAAGTATCCATAATCCCTGTTGCGTAAATTGTGCCACCGAAGTTTCCTTCGCGTTCTACTAATTTTGCTTCCTGGAAAGTTTGAAAGCCAGACTCTTTGCCGTCTTTATAATATCCACTGTGAACAGAGTGATGACTGCCTTTATCTTTGAAACCATTGTCTACACCAAGGTAATAAACATTGTTAAAGCCAAAGAGATGAACATAAGACAGTGCCAGGTTAGCAACCACGGGATTACAGTAATTCAGCTGTACGTACTCTTTGCTATCACCATGGGAGCGCGCTTGATTTAACATTAAAGAGGTTATGGCTTCGCCTGGTTTCATCGCCATGCCCGAGCGCTTAAAACAATCAAACAAGCCGGGGTGCATAACATTTACCGACAACCCCCAAATTTTATCGAGATAGTCTTGATCTAAAAATTGAAACTTATCAACCGTTTGTTTAAGACGTTCAATATCGACATGGATATCAGGTGTCACACCTAGCTTTTTTAAGGTGTTGATAGTCGAGCCACAGCAAATCAGCAGAACTTGATCTCGCACTTCTTTGACTAATTCAATCCCTTGATCAAGAGATGGGCCATTACCTAGAATAAAAACAGGAATATTACTCACCCATTTGGGCAAAACATCACGGCCTTGAAAATGGGCGATTTTAGTTTTAGGTAAGGATTTCAAGCCTTGCGCAATACCGATTAAAGCATCATCGAAAAAACCCCAACCCATGACCTGACGTGCATACTGCTTTTTAAAATACTCAATTGCTAGATCATTTTCAGGGCTACCATAACCAACATAAAGAAAGGTTTCTGGTGCCATGAAGAAGCCATTCTCTTCTAATTGGCGAAGGTACTTTTCGGTAAATTCTTCAGGACTCACACCTAAAAAGAAATGAATGGTACGACCATCACGGTTACAGATTTCTAAAATGTTCTGCCACTCAATAGCAAACAATGAGTAATAGAAAAAATCCAAGTCACATTCATACAGATAAAGGTGTTTTATCTCGCGTTCAGCAAGAATCATTTCAAGCTGATAACCAAACTCCACGCCAAACAATATTGCCGATCCAACAAACTCGGGCCAACCACTTTGTGGCTCTAGCCCTGCTGACTGTTGCTCAACTTGATCTAGTATTTTATTACTGTAGTACACATGGCGGCTTGGATGATTTGCCGTACGTTCTAGATTTAATACCGTTTTATTAGGCTTGATAAAAGCTCGATTTACTCTTTCGGCAGACTGAGCTCTTGGGGTTTTCGAAAAAAGTGGCACGCCAACATCTTCACGGTAAAGATTAAGCTCACCGCTTTCTTCCATATAAATATGACGTTTTTTAGGTTGGTAATCTTGAAAGGATTCGAAGATGTGAGGCATTACCTGAGAAAACACAGTCATGTTTCTGAGGTATCGCTCTGTCAACTCTTGGTCATGCTCTTTGAGGCGTAATGCACCTCTTTCAAACAACGAAGCAAATGCTTCAGCCTGATCAAGAGAGGATAAATTTTCCTCATTTTGCATTTTTCACGCCTTTGTACTTATTGACACTCTTACGAGTTTTATTAGTTTGGTAAAGTTGTTTTTGCATTTCCGTATGTACATCACGAATAAATTGAATGGCAGATTGATGTACCAATATAAAATGCTTTATCCGCTCATTATCCTTCGGAGTAGAAAGTGGTTTAATGGAGCGAATAAATTCATCATTCTCTTCACATAATAGTTGTATTTTTTCTACATCTTTATCAATAACACTTTGTTCTAATGCGGCACTCAACTCAGTTAAGTGAGACATATCAAACATTAAACCGCTCCAACTCGAGCTTCGATCTGACCTTCATAAGCAGCTTGCTTATCAGCTGTAGATATTTGATCCCAGGCACCTTTAATTTGCAAAATAAGGCCCATTACCTGGTCAATAATACTAGTGTCTTTAGCAATACTAGCTTCAGTGATACGAATTATCATATATTCGTAAAGCGACTCAAGATTATCAACAAGTTCTGGATTAACATCACGGTCTAATGCATCTCTTAACGCATTAATAATTTCACTAGCGCGAGTTAATGCTGCTGCTTTTCCTTCCCAGTCTGAACGTTCGATACAACCTTTGCCTAACGCTAGCTTTTCAAGCGCACCTTGCATTAAGAGCTGAATGACGCGATGAGGGTCAGCCGACGCTAAATCAGACTTGATTGAGTCCTTTCTGTAAGCTTGGATCCCTTTACTCTTGTACATAGACAACCCCATTTAATACGTGTATTACAATTTAAAACAATTTACATTTTTGCCAATACAGAATTCAAATAGCCACCTTGTGCATTCATATTCGCAAGACGAGAATCTAAACTTGTAAACTTAGAACGGAGAGATTCTTCATATTTGACCATGCGGTCTTCATAAGATTCTAACGCTCCTTCTGTACTATCTATCGACCGACGAACCGAATCCTTTAATGAATTTGTCATTCCGCTTGAGCCCGTATAGTTATCAAGTAGATTTTCTAATGACTGGGCTAAACCATTATCTCCAGCAATCAATGGCGCTATATCGCTATAGCCTTTTTTCATAGCGTTATCAAACTTAGCATTATCAAAACTAAGCTTACCTTTGTTATCCATTTTCACACCGAGATCGAAAATAGAAGTAAAGACTCCAGAATTGCCATGACTACTCATTAATTGAGTAGATAAAGAGGACTGCAAATTCCGAACCACGCTATTGCCATTTAAAACAGCGCCTTTATCTGAACTAGCTTGTAACACCCCAATAACATCATTGTAAGAAGCAATAAACTCTTCTATGGTTTCTTGCACTGTTTTTTGATCAAAGCTGATCTCAACCTTTGTGGTCTTATCTGTTGGCGCTAATGCTTCAATCGACAATCCAGCAACTGCGTTATCAAACGTATTAGTATCATTTCTAATTTGAATGCCATCTACGGTAATAATCGCATCGCGTGCTTCATCTCCCAAAGGCGTATATAAACCAGCTGATATACCTTCAGTCGAAATACGATCCAAACCAATAACGGCACTGTTTGCGATAGTAGAGGCCTGTTTTTTATCGGCAATATCTGCTGCATCTTTATCATCAACAGACACAGGATCACTTTCTGACTCTACTATATCTTTTTCTTCATCTGCAGGAATTGGCCCATCATTGGCAAAATCGACATCATCTCCCGCTAGATCCAGCTCATCTTTCTCATCAACAATTGGCTCGGATTGTTCCTCAATTGGAGCATCCTCAACCGTGTTATCTACATTTTCTTCTATAGGATTATCGATAATGTTGCCATTCTCGTCTCTCACAATAGAAGTATTGATAATTTTAAGTGTATTTGCAGCACCCTGAATTGCAGATGTAGCCGTGAAGAATAAGTTACCGTTACCATCGTCAACTAAATTAGCAGACACACCGAAGTTATCTTCTGATGTATTAATTTGATTACGAAGTTCGGATAAAGTAGTGCCAGCATCAACGGTAATAGAAAACTCGTTGCTACCAGCTTTAAAGGTAAGACGCGAATCTTGTTTAGTAACAACATCATCCGCAGAGGAAAAAGTACCAGGCGCCGACATGACTCGACTGCCCTTTGCTAGCTGATTTACATCAATAGCATAAGAACCATTAGAAGCAGTATTATCTGTCGTAATGGCAATAACTTCTTCACCTTCTGTTTGGGCGATTTTTGCATCACGCCCAGTAAAAAGCTCATCATCATTTAGAGCTTTAACAGAAGATTTAAAAGTATCAATAGCAGAGCCAACTCTGCCTAATGCAGACAATTCAGCTTCGTAGCCATCAATTCTATCTTGATAAAGTTTTACTTTAGCATCTTTTTGAGCACTCACCATTTGCTTAACAAGGGATTCTAGATCAATACCAGACCCCGCACCCAATGAGCCTACCGACATAACTTTATCTCCTGACACCTACATTATCTATTATCAAACCTCACTGTTTACCAAGGTTCCCTTGATATCACTTAGTTGGCTCATAATAGCATCTATTCTATCAGACATTTTAAGAAACTCTTCTGTAGGTATTTGGCGTACCACATCCCCCGTTGTCTGATCTAATACTTTTACGATATTTTGCGCTCTGTCTTCTGTAATTTCAAAGGTTAAATGCACATTTAATTGAGACATTTTTTGATTCATGATCTCAACATCATGTGGTTCGATCTTGGTAGACGAATTAAAGTTTTGCGAATTTCGATTATCTTTATCTGCTCTGCTTATGTCGGCCGTATTTTGTACAACTTTAGCATTGGCTTGGCGTAGTGCGGCAAAATCTTCTGCGGCACGCTGTTCTGGCTTCAAAGAGTAATTGAGACCCTGCTTAGAAAAATCACTGGCATTAATAGACATATCAGAGTTCCCCCAAATAGACAAAAGCCGGGACTAGGTCCCAGCTTTCCGCTACCAATAATACTTAACCCAATAGAGACAAAGCAGTTTGTGGACGCTGATTTGCTTGAGCCAAGATAGATGAACTTGCTTGCTGAAGAATCTGAGAGCTTGTTAGCTTAGCAGTTTCCTCTGCGAAATCGGCATCACGTACACGAGCACGAGCAGCAGATACGTTCTCAGTAATGTTACTCAAGTTACTGATTGTAGAGCCAAAACGGTTTTGAATGGCACCCAATTCAGAACGCTTTGAGTCAACCGCAGCAATCATAGTGTCTAATGTATCAACCATACTTTGAGCATTAGCTACAGTCGATACGGAAGCCGTCGATACACTGACCTGCGCTGTAGTAGAACTACTGGATAGGCCGGACATAGTGAAACCACCGTTACCCGCATAATCGATTGTGTTATTAACACCACCGTCAGTTAGGTTAAAGCTAATAGTTTGATTTGAGTCTGCACCAACTTGGAAGATACCAGTGTAAGTACCATCTAATAAATTCTCACCACCGAAAGTTGTATCAGAAGCGATACGGTTAATCTCAGTAGAAAGCTGACTTACTTCTTGTTGAATGGCTGCACGGTCTTTATCTGAGTTAGAACCGTTTGATGCCTGGATAGATAGCGTACGCATACGCTGCAACATGTTTGTTGTTTCATCTAACGCACCCTCTGCAGTTTGCGCCAAAGAAATACCATCGTTAGCGTTACGTACAGACTGATTCAAGCCATTTACCTGAGAGGTTAAACGGTTAGAGATAAGTAGACCTGCCGCATCATCAGAAGCACTGTTAATACGTAAACCAGAAGACAAACGTTCGAAAGATGTATCCAAAGATTTAGCTGAGCCCATTAGCTGGCGCTGTGCACTTAAAGATGAGGTATTAGTGTTTACATAAAGAGCCATCATAGCCTCCTAGGTTTTATTAAATCCTGCAAAAAAGCAGATCGTATAAGGTTTTCGACAAGAATCTGAAAACCTTTAGTCAATTTGGGAATTTTTTTTCCCCATAACGGAGAAAGGTATCCCGCATTGCGGCAAATTAATGCCTAACTAATTGTTTTAAAATGAATTTAAAACAATCAAATTTATTTGCACTTTTTTTAAAATAAGGTGTTTTTTACCCTAAATATCCATAAAAACACGCCCAAAAGAGCCTTTTAAATTCTTTTCTAGGTAGGCAAGCTGACAAAAAACTTTCGCTACACTACCGATCCCTACCAAACAAGGCGGCAACCCCGTACCATTAAAGTGACACTCCAATTAAAAAGAGCCCAAAAATTGCCGCCTGAAAAACAACTCACTTCCAGCAATCATTCAAGATAGAATCGCCTGCAGCTAATCCAACAACTGACAAAAGACGCAGCTGTGCCGTTCGAAAAATTAGAAAACAAAATTTTCCCATTCTTCAGCCATAGATTTCCCCTGGTGCAAACCAGATGCAAATAGGCCAAAAAACCGACTATTGCATCAACAATCGACAACGCTGCGTTCACGGCCACAATCTATTCAAAAGGTTAAAAAAGAAACGCCTTCAACCTCAATTCCTCAAAATCAATACATTTAATCCGACTATCAAGGCTGCAAAAAAAAGACGCTGCCGTACCGTTCGAAAAGTCCGAAAAACGAAATGTCACCCACCTTTCAGCTACAGGCTTTCCCTGATATAAATAAGTCAGAAAACTGTCATCAGCCTCAATCCCTCAAAATCAATACGCTTAATCCGACTCTCAAAGCTGCGGAAAAAGACGCAGCTGTGCCGTTCGAAAAATCCGAAAAACGAAATTTCGCCCACCTTTCAGCCACAGGCTTCCCCTGATGTAAATAAGTCAAAAAACCGACTATTGCGCCAACGAATGACCACTCCGCGTTCACGGTCGCAATCTATTCGAAAGGTTAAAAAAGAAAACTGCCATCAATTCTCATTTCCTCAACATCAACACACTTTATTGGCCAATCATGGCTGCAAAAAAAAGACGCAGCTATGCCGTTCGAAAAATCCAAAAAAAACGAAATTTCGCCCACCTTTCAGCCACAGGCCACCCTGATGTAAATAAGTCAAAAAACCGACTATTGCACCAACGAATGGCCACTCCGCGTTCACGGTCGCAATCTATTCGAAAGGTTAAAAAAGAAAACTGCCATCAATTCTCATTTCCTCAACACACTTTATTGGCCAATCATGACTGCAAAAAAAGACGCAGCTGTGCCTTTTTAATAATCTAAACAATAATTTTCCCCCCACCTTTCAGACACAGGCCATCCCTGATCCAAATAGGCCAAAAACACAGGCTGCTGCGCTAACAAACGACCACGTCTCGTTCAAGTCCGCAATCTATTCGAAAGGTTAAAAAAGAAAACTGTCATTAATTCTCACTTCCTCAACATCAACGCGCTGTATTGGCCAATCATGGCTGCAAAAAAAAAGACGCAGCTGTGCTGTCAATAAAAAAACCACTAATCACGCGACCACAACAACCTTCTTTATAAACGAAGCAAGTCATCGCCAACGTTCATTCAGCACAACTCAATTCGCTGGAGCTTGCTCTATTCAGAACTATTTATTTCTAGCTGCGAACCTAACCACTAAAAGCCCATCTCAAAGCCGATCAAGAGCGAGATAACATATACCGTGACCGGTATCCTCAATAATCACCTGTGGCATAAGCCTCAATATCCTTCACCTAAACCGCCCAAAATCATCAAAAATGCACAAAAACACACCATTTGGGCAAAAAAAAGCCGGGTGAAAAAATCACCCGGCATAAAAGGCACCTCTAGGAGAGAGAAGTAGCCCATTTTCCGAGACGAACTCGAATCGTTTGCAAAAGCTGCAATCTAGTGCGGCTTCATATCATGCTATTTTGTATAAATTAATTACCTAATAAAGATAATGCGGTCTGAGGGCGCTGATTTGCTTGAGCAAGAATAGTACTACTTGCCTGTTGCAAAATTTGCTGACTAGTAAGATTAGCTGTTTCTTGAGCAAAATCGGCGTCTCGAACTCGAGCACGAGCTGAAGATACGTTTTCAGAAATATTACTCAAGTTGGTAATAGTAGAACTAAATCGGTTTTGTATCGCACCTAGTTCTGCTCGCTTAGAATCCACCGCAGATATCATAGTATCCAAGATTCCAATCATGGACTGAGCATTCAACATACTAGAAACAGATGCCGTTGTTACATCAACCTGTACTTGAGCCTGACTTGACAGTCCTGACATGGTAAAACCATTATTTCCCAAGTAATCAATAGATTGATTGGCACCACCAGACTGCAAAGTAAAGCTGATAGTTTGGTTTGCATCGGCACCAACTTGGAAAACACCTTGAAAAGTACCATCTAATAAGTTGGCGCCACCAAATGTAGTGGTGTCTGCAATACGGTTAATTTCTTCTGATAATTGTGCCATCTCTTGTTGTAGAGCTACACGGTCTTTGTCTGAGTTTGAGCCGTTTGCCGCCTGGATAGACAAGGTACGCATACGTTGAAGCATGCTTGTCGTTTCATCCATAGCACCTTCAGCTGTTTGAGCTAAAGAAATACCATCGTTTGCGTTTCGCACTGATTGATTCAAACCATTAATCTGTGAAGTCAAACGATCTGATATTTGAAGACCTGCTGCGTCATCTGCTGCACTATTAATACGAAGACCTGATGATAAACGCTGATAAGCAGTATCAAGATCTCGACTTGAACTAGTAAGCGATCGCTGAGCATTAAGCGAGGATACATTTGTATTTACATATAAAGCCATTTTTTCTCTCCTAAAAACATTTTTTTAACGAGACAACCTTTTGATTTAATTAGTTATTTGGTTTTTGTCTCTTATTAAAGTTATCGACACCTTAGCGCTGATCTTTAATATTTTTTTATACTTTTTTTGAATTTCTTACATTTTCTTAACTCAAAAAAAGCGGTACCAACAGTTATCGAACCCAACGCAAATAACTTTAAGAATAAAAGTGAAAAACACGAGAAAGACTTAAAAAAAGACATAAAAAATACATAGACATCTAACGATCTATCTCTCAGTGAACGGTGAACGGTGAACGGTGAACGGTGAACGGTGAACGGTGAACGGTGAACGGTGAACGGTGAACGGTGAACGGTGAAATTATGAAATATGATTAATAAACTGCAAACCAAATACTTGAGGATCCACCTCTTTTTCGATAGAAACCTCTGTCCTTAAGTTCGCTGATTTATTCAACTCAATATCAGATGCTTCTATAAATGCCTTATTAGTAGTGCTATAAACCTGACGAACCAAAGAAGGCTGAAATAATTTATTCAGCGTCAAAACAAACCCAACACGCCCGTTAGATAGGGAAACACAAGAACCAACTGGAATACTACCAATGCTTTTTAAAAAAACCGCAAGTAGCTGCTTATCAAATGCTAAACCTGACTCTTTGCGCATCTGCTGGCACGCCTTAATTGGCCCTATAGAAGGTTTGTGAGGTTGTTCTGATGTCATGGCATCATAGGCATCAATGATCGCTGCTATTTTCCCATAGACTGAAATTTCTTGATCTTGTTTACCCGCAGGATAACCTGAGCCATCAATTTTTTCATGGTGATCAGACAGCATCTGATAAACCGCCTTAGGAACGCCGTCGCATTTTTGTAATATTTGCTCTCCGAACTGGATATGTTTACGAAATAAATCAAACTCGCTATCCGTCATTTTTGTGGTTTTTGTTACCATGGCTATCGGTAAACGAAAGCGCCCCAAATCAAACAACAAAGCGCCAAGCGTAATCACCTCAACATAAGCACTTGATAATTTCATTGCTTTGGCAAAATGAATACCAAGCACAGCCATACCCATGGCATGCTGCTCCAAGTAAATTGAAGCATCTTTGATATGACGTATTGCCATTAAGGAAAAGTTATTACGAGTATGAGAGTCAATAAGCCGACGACAAAACTTCATAAGTTCCAGCATTTCTAACTGTTCACCACGCTTAAAGCGTTCCACCTGAGTAGACAATAAAGAATATCCATCCTTAAATATTTTAAGTGCCGTGATAGTTTCATCATCAAATGAAGTGGGAGTGAATTTACTTTCTACAGGCGTTTTTCTAAGCACTGCAGACTTTAATGTTTGTTGCTCCACTTCAACAGCCGGATTTGAGCTATCAATCGCAGCCTCTTTATTTAAGTCACCACTTTTATCCATTCGAGCTTTGTAACTAAGGATATATTCTCTTGTCTGCTCGTTTAGTTCTTGTCTAAAGTAGCGAAAAAGGCTTTGACCTCTGCCATGCTTACTACGTAAATCTTTTGTATTTAGATCAGGATTAAGCTTTTTAAGACTTCTGACAGAGCGACCGCTCGCAATAGACATGCACAAAATAAGAAACCGCTCCTGTGCATCATAAAGACGCTCGCGTCGGCTATTTAATAATTTACCATCAGAAAAATACGGATCATAAGGAAGGAATTCAGAATCTAATGTTGGACGCAATAAATCAAATGCTAGTTGGCGCATAGCGATACCAACAATTCGATCTTTTCTACCATGGAGTTTTATAAGGCTTTGAACACGCTTACTTCCAACAACCTTATCTTTAATTTCTAAGATATCAAGTATTTCATGTATGTCGAAATACCCAACATTGATATCAGCCCCAAAACAGGACTCCATTTTAAATACTGACATCTTTTACCTTACACCCTAGAGCTTACATTTTATTAAATAGAGAAAGATTACTCATACGAGTAAACACTTTTTGTGAAGCGCTGAGTGCAGATTCTTTCATAGATAATTCTGTCGCTGCGGCGGCAATATCTAACCCTCCAACACGATCTTGAGTAACGGCATTCGATAATTGATTTGCTGAACTAAAATTCTCTCTATCTCGAAGAATATTCAAACGAGACCCTACTGAGGATCGCCCTTCACTAACCATACGCTGAGCATTTTTAATACTGGTAGTAGCGTCAGAGAAAGCAGCTTCTCGCTGCCCCTTTGTAGAATTATTATCACTTAGCACAGCAAGAGTGTCATTAATTTCGTTTAATACATTATCACGTCTAGGTTTATCTAAAGAAATACCAGCCGTCGCTCCTGGCGCACCTCTCATAAGAAATGACATACCACTGAAAGTAATTGGCTTACCTGCTGTATACAATCCAGAAGATACCACCTCACCTAAATTATTAGTGATGCTATAGGTTCCTGGAGTACCATCAAAGGCTCGCTGTCTGTCTAAATCTTCTTTCGAGTCTGCCCCTAGATTCGCGTCTGCAACAACTGGCGGAGTATTTCCTGCCGGAACAATTGGTGTCGTGGTTATAGTAAATACATTCGAAAGAGGATTTTCAGGATCATAGTTATCCTCCATAAATTTATCGAAATCTCCTTGATTCTCTACTTTAGCAGAAAACGATACATCCCCAGCTAATAATTGCGCAGAAAAAGTACGACTAGTCCAAATATCCTGAAAGAGTTTTTTCCCAGAATCAGTAACAGGTATTTTCATATTCTCGGATATTTGGGCATACTTTTGCCCTTCATTGCCGGCCCATTGATAACGACCTTGACCATCTAAAATAAATGGTGGTCCCTGCGTATCAGTCCCTGCAAAGATATAGTTCCCATCAGCACTTTTAGAATTCATTAACTCAGCCATTGATTCTGTAATCAAAGCAACCTCTTGAACAATTGCATCGATATCAGCTTGAGTATTCGCATCATTTTGCGCTTGGATAAGAAGAGAGTGAGCATCATCCATAGAATCATTCAAACTATCTAACGCTACTTCTTGATATTCAAGATGGCTCGTAGCCATTTTAATAGATTCGTCAAAAATTTTTAGGCGATTACTATTACCTTCATACATCAATATTTGACTAGCACCCACAGGGTTATCACTCGGTCTAACAATATCAGTTTGTGCCGAAATTTTTTCTTGAGCGCTAAGGATTTTTTCATTTGCTTGGCCAATCGCCCGGCTCGACTGACCATAAATTAAATTATTCGTCACTCGCATAAACTTACCTCATAATCCCTAGTAAAGTTTCAAACGTCGTACGAGCAGCTGTAACGACTTGCGCTGATGCGGAATAAGATTGTTGGTATTTCATAAGATTCACCGCCTCCTCATCAAGACTTAC
Source organism: Marinomonas sp. UCMA 3892 (assembly GCF_012726345.1). Lineage (GTDB taxonomy): Bacteria > Pseudomonadota > Gammaproteobacteria > Pseudomonadales > Marinomonadaceae > Marinomonas. Next base: position 50,651 of record NZ_PTXN01000013.1, on the reverse strand, counting down.
CGCCGACAACCTGTCGCGACGATTGACACTATCGTTCATAATCACTTCACTAGATTCTGCATGACCAGCCACTTCAGCTGTTTTTGCTCCAACATAGGAAATAAAACCCGCAAATGCTTTGACTAAACTCGCTTTTCCTTCCACTAACGACTGATTTTGTAAATCCACTAACGCCAATCCATTAAAATTATCAGATTGGCCAATTTCATCCGTACTGATAGAAAACTCATCGCCTGACTGTGGTTTAGATGATACAGACACATCAAACCCAGCATCTTGGGACAATCCTGCCTTTTCAAGTAAATCTGTATACTCAAAAACATTATCTACTGAGGCAATCTCCACCCCAGAAGCATCACGAACGACATATGAATTAGGTGATGTAAAATAAATTGAATGAGGAGCACTAGGATACAGAGAGCCATCAGATGCAAACGCAGAAGTCGCTGGTTTAGTATTTGTAACAGAAGATAAAGATATTCTGGCCTCGGATAAATTATCCGAACTCGTAGACACACCTACAGGCGCACTCAAGGCAATATTATCGCCACTTTTAATTTTCAAATTTAAGCCCGCTGCCGCCCCCGCTGAAGGGGCAAAGCTAAAGACATCATCGTGATCGATAATATTAAAATCTTTCACCCTAATATCTAAACCTAACTCTTCAATTTTATAATAGCCATTGCTATCTGGAGTCATATTAGAAGGGTCAAATATTGTCGACTTACCAACAGCATTACCGTTTAAGTCGTATTTTTTTATCGCAAATCGATTATCGTCTGTTCTGGTGAATTCATAAGTATCTGTAGTGATTTTGGAGGCTTCTCCTGCTGATACTCTAACGGAAAAATCAGATAATTTATGAGTATTATCAGGGCTAGAATAAACACTTATATCTTCCAACGAGAACAAGTCTTTACCAAAATCTCCGTTCGCATCAAGACCTTTACCATTCTGCATATTCATAGCATCCGATATAGCAATAGCACTCTGACCTAGAGTACGATCTGCATATTCACTAAACTCGGAGCGAAAATCCACTAAACCACCAACACTACCACCAAGACTATCGCTTTTTAAAGCGACATTGTAATCACCAAAACTTACGACCAAATCAATCTTTTTTGGGTTTAACTGATTAGGAACCACCTTTAATTCTGTTGGTGTTTGATCCATCACTAATGGTTGACCATTGGCTAGCTGAATCGTCATTAATCCATCGTCATTAAATTGCGCATTGATGTCCAAATACTTAGAAAGATCTTTCGCTAGCAGCTCCTGCTGGTCTCGTAACTCATTTGCAGGAGAAATTGATAACCCCTCTTCTCTGAGTATTTTGACGTTCAAATTAGAAATTCTAGTAGTGATAGAGTTAATGTCAGCTAAAGATGTTGTCAGTTGTTGATCAACCAGACTCTCTTGACCACTCACCATGTTAGAAAGTGCTTTATACTGTCCCACCAGGTTATTCAAACTAGAGTGTGCAAGCTGTCTTAACGATGATGAGGTAGGATCATTATTTGCAGCCTGCAACGCGCTAAAAGCTTTATCCAAATAACCAGAGAGAGAAATACTATCTTCAGCTAACAAGTTATCAGACATAGTCATCAAAGAATGATAAGTATCATAATAGGAAAAGTCTGAAGTATCAGATCGCACCTGAGCGCTAACAAAATTATCAACAAGGCGCGAGGTATCACGAAGCACAACGCCACCAACAGGCGAACTAGCGGTATCGGTTCTTTGACGACTATAGCCCTCTGTATCCACATTGGCTGTATTTTGCCCAGTCGTATTAATACGGGCATTACTAGACAGTAGTCCAGACAAACCAATTGAATATAAATTTGAGCCCATAGCTCACACCCCTAGTACGTTTTTCAAAAATAACCTTGAGCTCTTCTTTAGCTCTATCGGCTATTAATGCAAGAACTTTACCAACGCTGAGAATTGAGTGGCTTTATTATTACAAACCTTGAAACCACTTACTTGAAAGGATATTGTCAATTTTTTCAGAGTACTTTGGATCCGTTGCGTAGCCGCCTTTTTGCAAAGAAGCGGCAAACATTGACGCATCATCCCCAGCCCGCAAGGCATCTTTATACCGCTCACTAGAAGATAAAAAAATCGCATAATCATCAAAGCTTTGCGAAAAAGAATCATAAGCACGAAACGCCGCTTTTTCACGCTTTGCCACGCCATCACGAAACTCTAAGGTATTTACAACCGCCCTATCGCCTTGCCAGCGGCTATCTGCTTTTATACCGAATAAATTAAAACTCGCTGCGCCATCTTCTTTAGCAATCGGATATTTCCCCCAACCCGTCTCTAGCGCAGCTTGAGCCAATATTGCTTTGGGATTTACGCCTAGTTTCTCAGCGGCCTGCTGAGCATGTGGCCATAGATTTTCAACAAACTCATCTGGCGACCCAAATACCACGGAAAGTGCTGAGGGTGCGGAAGAAGATCCTGTAGAAGAAACATTTTGGGACTTTTGCTCTACCTCCTGCTGAACTGATTGGATAAATTCAGTAGAAGCACGGTGGGCCAAAGCTTGAATTCGAACCAAATCTTGTTTTGCAACTTGATTCAAGAAGTCGGTATCACCTCGCTCTTTTGCTTCTGGTGAACTGATTAGACCTTGCTGTTTAGTTTGGTACTGTCGAATCAGAGCCTCGGATAGCCCAATACCACCAGACTGAGCCATACTCTGGGACATCTGTGAATCCATCATCTCTTGATATTGCTTGGTTTGAGCACTGGAAAATAGGCCACTGCCAATCGCTTCATTCGTACTACGCATATTTTTCAGCAGCATATTAATAAAGATAGACTCAAACTGCTGAGCAACGTCTTTTAACGCAGCATCAGGATCTTTTTGCGCCTTGGTCTTTAAATCGGTTAGCGTAGAAAAATCAGCAAAAAAATCTTGCTTTGGCGGTACTGAGTTCATAACCAAATCTATATCACCACTAAATCAGCGTTAATTGCACCGGCTTGCTTTAAGCCTTCCAAAATTGCCATAACATCACCCGGTGCCGCACCGACTTGATTAACGGCACGTACAATGTCATCGAGCGAAGCACCTGGATCAAACACAAACATATGACCGCTATTTGGTGCAATTTCAATTCCTTCTCGTGGCGACACAATAGTCTGCCCACCAGTGATAGTGCCGTCTTTTCCAACAACTGGTGGCACTTCCTTGATAGTCACCGTTAAGCTACCATGTGTAATTGCTGCTGGGGATACTTTCACGTGCTGACCAATAATAATGGTTCCTGTCCTAGAGTTAACAACGATGCGCGCACGCTCTTCTGCGACTTCAACATCTAGGTTTTCCAAAATTGATAAATAAGTAACACGCTGACTCGAATCTCTTGGTGCAGACACTCGAATCGATGTAGCGTCTAGTGTCGTCGCTACACCAGGTCCTAGAAGATTATTAATTTTATCAGTGACTTGCTTTGCTGTAGTAAAGTCAGGGCGATTAAGATTAAACGTCAAGGTGTCACCCGTATTAAAACTACTAGGAACGATACGCTCTACACTTGCACCATTGGGTATACGGCCAACTGTAGGGACATTGCCCGTGGTTCGTGAACCATCCGCTCCGTTGGCACCCAAACCACCAACCACTAAATTGCCTTGAGCAATCGCATAAACGGCACCATCAGCACCTTTTAAGGTTGATAACAGCAGCGTCCCACCACGTAACGCACTCGCGTTGCCAATAGATGAAACCGTCACATCAATTTTTTGACCTGGCTTAGAGAAAGCAGGCAAAGTAGCCGTTAAAGAAACCGCAGCTACATTTTTAGACGTCGCATTCACACCTTCTGGCAAGGTCACACCAAAACGAGACAGCATGCTAGCAAAGCTCTGATTGGTGAAAGCTGTACTATCACCCGTTCCATTAAGACCAATCACCAGGCCATAACCAAACAATTGGTTTTCTCGGACGCCCTGAACACTAGCAATGTCCTTCAGACGCTCAGCCTGAACAGAAAAAGATAAAAAATATAAGACAATTAGCGCTATGTGTTTCATCACATCACCTATTGAAAGGAACAAACCTATCAGTTGTTAGATCATTAATTTAATAAGGCATATCACTAGAGTTAAGTAAACGACTAACCCAGCCTTGCTCGCTTCCTGCGGCAACATCTCCCGTTCCAGAATACGTTATTCTCGCATCAGCAACACGCTCAGATTCTACTGTATTGTTTGGAGAGATATCTTGTTTGCGCACTATCCCAGAGAAACGAATGTATTCGTCTCCTTGATTTAAACGTAGCCATTTCTCTCCACGCACTGCCAACAAGCCATTTGGATAGGCTCTATAGACAGTCACCGAAATCGTTCCACTTAAACTATTATTTTGATTCGCCGATGCATTACCTGAAAAATCAGTTCCTTGCTGAGGGAGCGTTGTATCCATTTTTAACTCTTGACCTAATACCGTTGGATTTTCAATCGTTGCCGAAGAGGACTTAGAAACGGTTGCAGCGTTAGCTTTGGTTGATGTCGTCGTTTCATTCAAATTAATGGTTAATATATCCCCCACTTTACTGGCTTTCTGATCGCCAAAAAATACATCCCCCATACTGGTTTGGTAAATACCGCCAGTTGGTGCTTGCGAAGGATTCATACCATTAGGGTACACAGGCGCATAATAAGGATCATCCGACTGAATGGATTGACTAATATTAGGTCCATTTAATGGGTCATTAGGGTCTGGCACAAAACCTTTACGCGGAACATCTGATGAAGGTTCTGCTGGTGTTTCACTATTATCACCAGCAACTGCGTCAATAACCGCATCCGTTGCAGCCGCCGCCGCTCCAGCCGCTGCTGCATTGGCAACCGCTTGTTCGTTAACATCCCAAGAGAGACAACCGGACAAACAAGCACTTAACAAAACCAAGAACGCAAATTTAATCTTCATCATATTCCACACGTTACTATAACTGCTGTATTGCAAAGCTCATCATACCATCGGCAGACGCTATGACTTTTGAGTTCATTTCATAGGCCCTCTGCGTCGTGATCATATTGACAAGTTCTTCAATAGAATTGACGTTGGAGGCCTCAAGCATTCCCTGAGCTATAGTACCTAAAGAGTCAGTTCCAGGTACACCAACTAATGGTGGTCCACTAGCATTCGTCTCTGTAAATAAGTTTTGCCCTGCAGAACTTAACCCTGTTGGGTTAATAAACCCAGCAATATTAATAGCCCCCACTTGTTGAGCATCCGCATCACCGTTCTTACGGACAGATACGATACCATCTTCGGCAATCATAATTTCAATGACATCTGGATCAATTTGAATTCCAGGCTCAAGCACTAGCCCACCAGAAGTCGCCAGTTGACCTTGGCTATTTAATTGAAGACTACCATTACGCGTATAAGCAATGGTTCCATCTGGTTGTAACACTTGCAAGAAACCTTTCCCCTGAATAGCAATATCAAGCTGTCTATCCGTCATATTATAGTCGCCATTGGAGAAATCTTTTTGTGTTGCTCCAACTTTTACACCAGTACCTAACTGCAAACCTGATGGCAATTCTGCGTTCTGAGCACTCAGGCCGCCTGGCGCACGTACGGTTTTGTACATCAGATCTTCAAATACAGCTCTATCTTTTTTAAACGCCGTGGTTGAAACGTTTGCCAAGTTGTTGGCTACTACGTTTAATTGCTTATCCATCGCACTCAAACCGGTTTTACTGACCCATAATGCTGAATTCATAAAAGCCTCTTTTTAAATTCCGTTATTCTTTATGTTATTTGCAACGCTATTCTAGATCGCTATTAAGCGGTACGTTGTAATATACGAGCTGAAGAGTCGGCGTTATCTCGAATGGTATCCATCATCTTCACATTCATTTCGAATCGGCGCGCTAAGTTCATAATGTGCGTCATTTCTTCTACCGCATTCACGTTACTACCTTCGATAAAACCACTGACCAATTGCACATTCGGATCAGCGTCTAACGCTTGACCATCACGTGTATGAATCAATCCGTCTTCTTCTTTGCGTAAATTTTGTTTATCTGGATTGACCAATTTAATCTGGTTTAGCACCGCAACTTCGTTATTTGCGCCACCTTGAGGAACAATAGAAATAGAACCATCAGCGGTAATGTTAATACTATCAGCAGGTGGCAAAAAAATAGGCCCACCTACACCAGCAACTGGCAAACCTCTTCCTGTTACTAATTGCCCTGCGGCATTAATTTGAAAATCACCAGCTCGAGTATAAGCCTCTTGCCCACTTTCATCATAAACAGCAATAAAACCATCTCCAGCAACGGCAACATCCAAATTGCGGCCTGTCTGTATCATATCGCCTTGCGTATAACGCGTTGCTGGGTTCTCCGTCATCGCATAGACACGACTAGGATGATAGTCTCCATATACCTGCATAGAGCGAGCTTGCTCGAAATCTGAACGAAAGCCTGTTGTACTCACGTTCGCCAAATTATTAGCGTGTATTGTTTGAGCATTCATGGTTTGTACGCCACCACTCATTGCCAAATATAAGGCCTTATCCACTACAATTCTCCCAGAAGAATTTATATAACTAAGATAACTACTATCAAAAAACGTACCAACTTATAAAAATAATAAAAAATCCAAAAAAAAGGCCGAAACAGCAAGGCTGATTCGGCCACAAATCTTCTCTCTCCAGAAAATTAACGCAGATTTATTATCGTCTGAGTAACAGTATTTTCTGTTTCTAATGTTTTACTGTTAGCTTGGTAATTACGCTGCGCCTCTATAAGGGCAACAAGTTCAGCGGTCAAATCAACATTAGATTCTTCTAACGCACCGCCTGCAATTTTACCTAGAGTTGCACTGTTAGGTCGGCCAATATCAGCAGGCCCCGAAGTTTTCGTTGCCACCCACATCGTATGACCTGACGGCATCAAACCGTCAGTACTATCAAATGTTGCCAAGGCAATCTGGCCAAGTGTTGCCGTTTGTTGGTTGGTATAATTAGCTATCAACAAGCCATCACTATCAAAGGACACACCTTGTAGCTCTCCAGCAGAAAAACCGTTCTGCTCAAAAGTATCAGTATTAGCTAGCGCAAATTGCGTTGAACCGGCCAAATCAAGCTGCGTAATACGCTCTCGGTTCGTTGGATCAATCCCTCTTACTTCTAGAGGAACTGGTTGTTCAATTCCAAGAGGCGATATACCACGATACACCCCCATCAGATTACCTGCCGCATCAAAAGAAACCGCGGTATTCTTTTCCAGATATCGAGCATCTTCCCCAGTTGTTGGGTCAACAAAACTTTCCTCACCATCCATAGTGACACGCAGTTCATAAGTATTATTCTCACCCTGCTTTATAAAATAATACCCCAAAGTATGAGACTCCCCTAAAGAGTCATACGTTGTTCGAGTATTACCATACGAATAGGTATCTGGGTTCAGTGGATCAAAAGCCTCACGAGAAACGATACTTGAATCTCGAATTTCCTCAGGTGTCAACGTAGCCGTAATAGCTGCGCCTCCCAATGTCCCACTAACCGCTAACGGAGCCTTAGTACCCGTCGCCACATCAACAGAATTAGGCTCATTCGGCCCCACATAGAGAAGTGAAAATGGAGCCTCCTCAACACCATCACCATTATAGTCCGTACCACCTTCGGCAGTATTGAAGGTAGCGTAAGTTTCAGCAAGAAAAGGCAATCCTGCATCATCCGTTAAATTACCATCAACCGTTGCATGCACTTTATAAGTATTTGGCAACTCACCTTTAGCATAATAATACGTCACTATATGTGACTGGCCATTCCCATCAACAACCCCTTGCGTTTGCGTAAAGTTGTATGTATCAGGATCATTAGGGTCAAATATAGCTTTAATAAAAGGTGGAACATCTTCGTTTTTAGAGTCCAAATTGACTTTCAAACCCATTGAAGTTGTAGGCTCAGGCGGAATACGATCGGTAGGGATTTTCAAATCAGCTAAATTTCCCCCAACCACACCATCTACTGCATTAAACCCTTGAACATTGTTACCGCTATTAGTAACCAAGAAGCCATTTTCATCAAGCTTGAAATTACCAGCACGGGTATAAGCATTCGCGATCCCAGCATCGATAACAAAAAAACCACTACCATCGATAGCAAGATCTAGGTTGTTATCAGTATAAGATAAGTTTCCCGACGAGAACTCTTGAGAGACTTTACTCACGCTTACACCTGAACCGATATTATTACCACTTCCGGCACCAAGCACACTGGTGTTATAAAGATCATCAAACTCAATACGCGACTTTTTAAAGCCTGTAGTATCGGCGTTGGCAATATTATTACCTGTAACACTTAAATAATCGGCAGAGGCCTTAATGCCAGATAATGCAGTATTGAATCCCATAATGCGCTCCAATCACCCTAATATTTCTAATTCGTTCGTAAGTTTAATTTTGCCGTGGTTTTCCACGTTTAAAACCGTGCCATTTTCACCATTTATGGTGACACCTTGAATACGCGTAGGAACCTGAGTACTTATCGCCGATATTTCGCCTTGCTCATTGGTTGATGATGCGGCAAAACGATATTCACCAGGCGGCAAAACATTTCCCTCATCATCTAACTTATCCCACTTATACTCACCCGTGCTTAGCTCGGCGGTACGAACAAGACGGTTGTCCGCGTCGTATATTTTTAATGTTGCAGCCTGAGAGTTTTCAGGGATCGTAGCTTTGAGCTGAACAGCCTCAACATTATCCCCCACCTTCACCTTACTACCATCCATCAAAATAGACTTACCAACTAAGGTAGAAGCACTGAGTGCTTGATTCGACGTAAGCGAAGTAGCCATATTTTCTAATTGATCAGAGATACTAGTGAGTCGCTCTAACGAACTAAATTGAGACATCTGCGCCACCATGTCATTGGTATCTTGCGGTGCAGTAGGATCCTGCCCTTTAAGCTGCTCTATATAAAGCTTCAAAAAGACATTTTGATCAGCAAGTGCCGCCTCATCTTTCTTCACCTCAGGCTTTTCAATACCAGCCTTTGTCTTAGCCGCTTCGGTCCCATATTGGGAAATCAACCCATTAAGACCTTTCGAGTCAGATATATTTGCCATCTGTCAGCTCCTATGACTGCCCAAGCGTGAGCATTTTTTGCATCATACTCTTGGCTGAATTCATAATTTCTACGTTTGTCTGAAAAGAACGAGACGCTGACATCATATCTGCCATCTCTTCCATCGGGTTTACGTTCGGATAAAACACGTAACCATCTTCATTTGCCATTGGGTGATCTGGTTCGTATCGAGGTTGTAAAGGTGCATCTGATTCCACAATGCCATCTACTTTTACACCAACACCAGCACCGGTATCATCTTTATTCACATTGTTCCAACCGTACTCACGCATACTGTCATTCATCATTTGTGAAAATACGGGCTTACGGGCACGATAAGTTTGATCTGCAGAGCTTGCCGCACTGTCTACGTTTGCCATGTTGCTTGCAATCGTATTCAAACGTATGGTTTGAGCACTCATTGCAGATCCAGAAATAGTAAAAATATTACTCAAAGACATCGTCATTAATTCCCAGTAAGCGCTTTTTTCATGCCGTTAATTTTTCGATCCAAGAACATAAAACTCGTATCAAACTGTAATGAGTTTTGAGCGTACTCTGCTTGCTCTCTTTGCATATCAACCGTATTACCATCCAAAGATGGCTGATTCGCATTTCGGTATAACAAACCTTCTGGCTCATCAGAAAAACCTTCACCTGAAATATGGCGAGAATTGGTTCCAGCAAGCTGTAATTTTTTACTTTCATTATTTAAAAAAGAATCGAACGAAATATCTCTCGCCTTATAATTTGGCGTATCTGCATTGGCAATATTATTTGCAAGGACCGCCGCTCTCGCACTTCGAAACTCAAGCGTCTTGTCATGTCCAGCAAATGCACTAGCGAAAGAAATAGCCATTGGATCCTCAAAGAAAAATATTATTTATCTACACACTCCACATAAAGCAATTATAGTGCCAACAAATAATAACCTTATTTTTCATAGACTTACTTAGAATAAAAAGAAGAACGGCAAAAAGCGGCAACAGATATAGGGATAAAACAGACCTACTTTTTTGTAGGTTGGTCATAGGGCAGGATAGTAAAAACAAAAAAAAACAGCCGTCTGGCTGCTTTTTTATAACACAAATAACGATCTAATCAGGACAATAGCCCTATTAGTAATTAGATAGCGCTGTTTACAAAGTCTACTAATTGAGATTTAGACACTGCACCCACTTTAGTCGCTACTACTTCACCACCTTTAACGATAAGCAAAGTAGGGATACCGCGAACATTATACTTAGGCGCAGTTTCTTGGTTTTCGTCAACGTTAAGTTTTACAACTTTTACTTTGCCTGCGTATTCAGCAGCAACATCTTCCAAAACCGGCGCAATCATTTTACAAGGGCCACACCAAGGTGCCCAGAAATCTACAATGACAGGGATCTCTGAATTAAGCACTTCTTCTGCAAATTGAGCATCAGTGATTTGGATTGTGATCTCGCTCATAATAATTCCTCAAAATTCTATATTTAACTAATGAATATGGTTAGTGTATCACTAAATGATTGGGGTAAAAATGAGTTCTACCCAATTAAAGCAATAGAAAAATGCTATGACCTTAAAGATCGAATCACCGTAGGTAACTCAAGTAAGGAATGTATTTCTGCATGAGAGCGAGCCCCCCAATCATCCCCCCAACGCTGCGCACCATGGCGATTAAACCAAATACTTTTTGCGCCTGCGTTCGACGCACCAAACACATCATCCATTGGATGATCGCCCACATGAATGAGCTCAGATAAATCTACGCCCGCCTTTTTTGCAGCTATTGAAAATACGTCAATTGCAGGCTTTGCAATACCGACTTGGTCTGCTCGAATAGCAAAATCAAAATACTGCCCTAAACCGATATAAGGGTGAAAGACGTCAGCATTACCGTTAGTAATAACCGCCAAAGTATAATCCCGACTCAAGGTTTCCAAGACGTCCACAGCGTGAGGATAAAGATCAACCTTTTGACGCCACTCACAAAAGTGAGCCAATGCTGCCCCCGCAATTGATTCAGCCTCTTCAGAAGGTAAGCCAAATTGCTTTAGCGCCAACACATATACAGCCAAACGAATAGCCGTTAGGTTAGGCGCCAGCTCTGGACTATTAGATAAGACTTGGGTTTTTAGTTCTTCTCTAGCGGTAAAAGAGTATTGCTGCGAAAAACCAGGAAAGCGTTCTTCAAACCAAGACTCCATGGCATATTCCGCTCTCATAATAACCGGAGCAACATCCCATAAAGTGTTATCAAGGTCAAAGGTAATAAGCATGCTCACGGTAACAACCTCAATAAAATCGCACTCAATAAATCAGCGAGGTACTGAAGAAATAAGGCACCTTTTTCCTTTTCAAAAGCCGATTTATTTTCTGCTCCCAATACAAGAACACCGCATTTTCTAACCTCTCCACCTTCTCGCGAAAGAAGTGGTAAAACAGCAACAGAGCGGATAGACGGAGCGTCATCAAGAAAAAGAAAGCTCATCTCATTTGCTGGCAACATTCCACAAAAACAGTCTGTAAACCCAGCAGCATGAGACAAAAACACATCGTCTTCCACCAGCTTATGAGACCTAACAGCACTATCAGGGAACTCGCCAAATAAAACCAATGCATGGTGAGACACCTCAAAATCGTCTCTCACCATATCATCGATAATTACTGCTAAATCGTCTAAAGTACTACAAGTAAGACCTGCTAATACTAAACGACGGCTTTTTTGCATCGTAGACTCATTTTCACGAGCCACTTCGACTAAGCGCTCAAACTGAGCACGATAATCGGCCGTCGTTTTACGTAACAAATTCACCTGATATTCAAGTAACGAAACTACTTTTCCATTGACTGGATGAGGAAGCGTTAGACTCTCCAACAAATCAGCATGCCGAATAAAAAAATCCGGTGTTTTTGACAAATATTGAATAACTTCTTCTTCGCTCATAGTCCCTCTATAGGTAAATTTGACCTTCGAATACTTTCTCAGCGGGACCAGTCATAAGAACAGGCGAACCTTCGCCCTGCCATTCAATATGTAAATCTCCGCCGCGCAAATGGGCCGTCACTTTAGGTGATAACCATCCCTGCTTGATTCCAGCAACAACCGCCGCACAAGCACCTGTTCCGCAAGCCTGAGTTTCACCCACGCCACGTTCATAAACACGTAAGTTGATTTCATCAGGATTAACAACCTGCATAAAGCCAACATTCACCTTTCTAGGGAAGCGCTCATGACACTCAATCAACGCACCAACCTTAGCAACTTCATCATCCATTAGTTGATCAACTTTGATCACAGCATGAGGATTACCAACTGACACAGGCGTTATTAAATATTCAGTATCTTCAGCCATTATGCTGTAAAGAGCGTCACAAGGCTCTGCTGTAAATGGCAAATCTTGCGGTTCAAAACTTGGTGCTCCCATGTCTACCGTAACCAAACCACCGTCCAGCACACGCAGTTGGATCGCACCACGTTTTGTTTCCACATTAATAATGCGTTTATTTGTTAATTCTCGATCCAACACGAATTTAGCAAAACAACGAGCACCATTTCCACAATGTTCAACTTCACTGCCATCTGAATTATAGATACGATAACGAAAATCCATATCTGGATCAGTGGGTGGTTCAACCACTAAAAGCTGATCAAAGCCAATCCCCCAGTTGCGATCACTCAGCTTCTCGATTTGCTGTTTATTAAAAAACACCTTACGAGACACCGCATCGACCACAACAAAATCATTTCCTAGACCATGCATTTTGGTAAATTTTAATAACACAACGAACTCCTTAGTCTGGCAAGATTTGCTCACCAGCTAACTGATGTTCAATCGTTTCACGAGCACGAATCAAATAGGTTTTATCACCATCGACCATGACTTCCGCTGCACGATTACGGCTATTGTAATTTGATGACATGGTGAAGCCATAAGCTCCAGCAGAACGCACAGCCAATAGATCACCAGCTTGAATATCCAATTCCCGATCTTTACCCAAGAAATCGCCAGTCTCACAAATAGGACCAACAAGATCGTAGTTACGCTTACCCTCTGCCGTTGGCAACAAAGATACAGGAACAATGTTCATCCATGCGCCGTATAAAGATGGGCGGATAAGGTCATTCATCGCACCGTCAATGATGGCGAAGTTTTTATGCGGATTGCATTTCAAAAACTCAACTTGAGTTAATAAAATACCAGCGTTCGCTGCGATAGAACGACCTGGCTCAAAAGCCAGTTCGAAATTTCTACCTTTTACTTTCTCAAGCAGTAGCTTAGCGTAATCTGCAGGCTCTGGTGGTACTTCGTCACGATAACGAACACCCAACCCGCCACCTAGATCAAGGTGTTTAATTGTAATGCCGACTTCAGCTAGTTCATCTACCAAACCAATCAGACGATCAAATGTATCTAAGAAAGGCTTTAGTTCCGTCAATTGTGAGCCGATATGACAATCTACGCCCATAACATTTAAGTTAGGTAATTCATGGGCAATTTTATAGATACGAACCGCGTCTTTAATATCGATACCAAACTTGTTCTCTTTCAAACCCGTTGAAATATAAGGATGAGTTTTAGCATCGACATCTGGATTCACGCGCAAAGACACAGGGGCCAATTTGCCCATTTCGCCAGCAACTTTATCCAATCGGTATAATTCCGCTTCAGATTCAACGTTAAAGCAATGAATACCGACCTCTAACGCCCGACGCATTTCCTCTGCTTGCTTACCTAAACCGGAGAACATGACTTTTGAAGGTTCGCCGCCAGCTTTTAAAACACGCTCAAGCTCGCCTACAGATACAATATCGAAGCCCGATCCCAAGCGAGCTAAGACATTCAAAATCGCAATATTAGAACAAGCTTTCACCGCATAGCAGATCAAGGTTGGGTGTGATGCGAATGCATCTGCGTAAGCTTTATAGTGACGTTCAAGAGTGGCACGAGAATATACGTAACAAGGCGTACCATACTGATTAGCAACATCTGACAAGGCAACATCCTCTGCATGCAGAGTCTGATTCGAATAATTAAAAAAGTCCAAAAGGGAATCCTCAGCTATAAAGATGATTCTTGCTGCGTTTCAGCCGCATCACTCGGTAAATAAAGCGCACCTTTATTTCCGCAAGCTGTAAGGAAAACAGCCAAAACACACACTGAAAGCAACTTAAACATCATCTTATCTCTTCTATTTTTGATTGAGACAGTATACCTTGCAGCCAGTTCGTTTCCCAACCCCAGCGAGCTAATTACATAGATATTCTTTAGACAATATTCTTTAAACAGAATAGGCATGCGCTTTACCTTGAATTTGCTATATTTACCTCAAGTTATAAAGACACTGACTTAAATTGGACTCAAACATCGCTAACTTCAACAAAACACAAAAAACAAGAAGCTTAATGAAAAACAAGATTGCCCCATGGATGGTTGCACTTGTCTGCGCCATCACAATACACATACTCATAATCGAAGTATCAGACAGCCAACATTGGTTTGATATAAACACGCAACAACCCTCTACTTTTGAATTGTTTTTATTACCAGCAACACAAACAGCACAAAACAATAAATCTGCTGAAGAAGAGGTATTTAGCCAAGACAAAGCCACTAGACCAGCAGCTGTTCAGCAAGCTGAAACGACGCTGGCTACAGAAGAAACACAACCCGCAGAAACTAAGCAAGCGGAACAAATAGAAGAGATAGACTCAATAACACCAACTGAACCACTGGCCAGCGTTGCACCTGAAAAACCAACTGGCAAAGAACTAAGTGAAAGAAGTAATGGATTTGATCCTCAAGAAGTAATAAACAACATAGACAATGAGCAGCTGTTATCAGAAACACCTTTACAAGACAGCATACTGAGCCCAAGTCTTAATACACCTCAATTAAGCTCCGACAAACCAGAATTGCTCGATTTATCAAAAGTATCTTTGTCACCAGATGTAAAAGAAGAAGCACTAACAGGTGTTTTCTCTGAAGAATTGAGAGATAAAATCGCAGAGTCGAAGAAAGCACAAAAAGACTATTTGAAAGGTTTAACAAAAGAAGTTGACTACCCAATCACCAAAGACGCAGATGGTACACGCTACGTCAATATCAAAGGCGTCTGCTGGAGACTACCAAAAGAAGGTAGCAATGAAGGTTGGGCCATTGTATTTGATGGTTGTGGGATAAAATCCAAGTTATTTCACTTTGAGCTAAATATTTCACCTAGCATAATTACAAATGAGTTATTAGGGCCTGACTCACCATTCAATTTAGATCAAACAGCAAAATAACTGTCTTTCTAAAAAATCACCGAAACAAAAGCGGCTACACAAAGGTAGCCGTTTTAAATAATTCCAGCCTGCTTATCTAAACAAACTTATCTTGTAGTAAGGTCTGCTTTAGCACGTTCGACCGCTTTTAATACTTGAGCTGGTGCCGTTCCACCAATATGGTTCCTAGCTGCCACAGAACCTTCAAGAGTCAAAACATCAAAAACATCGGCTTCGATCATACTACCAAAAGACTGAAGCTCTTCTAGCGTCATTTCAGACAAATCCTTACCTTCTTTCACCCCATAACCAACCGCTTTACCAACCACTTCATGTGCATCACGGAACGCAACACCATGACGAACCAAGTAGTCAGCCAAATCCGTCGCCGTAGAGAAGCCACGACGCGCCGCTTCATACATGTGCTCTTTACGAGATTCAATGGCAGGAATCATATCGGCAAATGCACGCAATGAGCCTTTAAGCGTATCAACCGTATCAAACAAAGGTTCTTTGTCTTCTTGGTTATCTTTGTTGTAAGCCAAGCATTGTGACTTCATCAGGGTTAGCAGCCCCATCAAATGCCCATAAACACGACCAGTTTTACCACGAACCAATTCTGGCACGTCTGGGTTTTTCTTCTGTGGCATAATTGAAGAGCCGGTACAAAAGCGGTCTGGTAAATAAATGAAGTTAAACTGAGCAGATACCCACATCACCATTTCTTCCGCCCAGCGGGACAAATGCATCATGATAATAGATGCCGTTGCCGTAAATTCGATGGCAAAATCTCGGTCACTTACTGAGTCCAAAGAGTTGTAAGTTGGGCGTTCAAAACCTAGCAACTCAGCCGTCATATGGCGATCGATTGGATAAGTTGTTCCAGCGAGCGCAGCTGCGCCAAGCGGTAAAATATTAATACGTTTACGGCAATCAACTAGACGCTCGTAATCACGTTGCATCATTTCATACCAAGCCATCAGGTGATGACCAAAAGTAACAGGCTGAGCCGTTTGCAAATGCGTAAAGCCAGGCATAATGGTGTTGGCTTCTTTTTCAGCCAGACTTAATATACCTTGCTGCAAGCGTGTTACTTCTTCTAATAAGAAATCGACTTCGTCACGCATATAAAGACGAATGTCTGTAGCAACTTGGTCATTACGAGAACGGCCTGTGTGCAATTTTTTGCCGGTAATGCCGATTTTTTGCGTCAAACGGGCTTCAATGTTCATGTGAACATCTTCTAACTCAACAGACCACTCAAACTCACCACGAGCAATTTCGTCTTCGATTTCAGTCAGCCCCTGAATAATCTGATCTCGCTCTTCTTCAGTCAAAACACCAACACTAGCAAGCATTTTGCCATGTGCAATTGACCCTTGAATATCCTGTTTTGCCATACGTTGATCAAACTCAACAGACGCAGTAAAACGCGCAACAAACGCATCAACAGGCTCAGAAAAACGACCACCCCATTGCTGGTTCGTGGTTTTATTAGTATCAGTCATTCGATTGGTTCCCACACAAATTCAAACAGCTGCCAAGAGTACATTAAGCGCCTCGACTTATAAAGCATTGAAAGATGACGGACTCCTTCTTAACGAGTATCATTGATGAGGAAAAGTGAAAGATATTTATCCATCTACAAGTCATTAGGAGATGAAGTGAAAGATAAAATTGTGATCGCAACCAGAGAAAGTCAGTTAGCCCTTTGGCAAGCCAATAACATCAAAGCGCAACTAGAAAGCCTCTATCCTGATATGAAAGTTGAATTGCTTGGCATGACAACAAAAGGCGATCAAATTTTAGATTCACCACTTTCTAAAATTGGCGGCAAAGGTCTTTTTGTTAAAGAACTAGAAAACGCGCTCACCGAAGGTCTAGCCGATATTGCGGTACATTCTATGAAAGATGTACCAATGGCCTTTCCTGAAGGATTAGGTCTCGCTGTCATCTGTGAACGCGAAGATCCACACGATGCCTTTGTTTCTAATAAAGTAGAATCACTTGATCAACTACCAAGCGGTGCGATCGTAGGTACATCCAGCTTACGCCGCTCCTGCCAGTTACGCATGAAACGCCCCGACCTGATAATAAAAGACCTTCGCGGCAACGTGAATACGCGCCTAAAAAAAATGGATGACGGTGAATACGATGCTATTATTTTGGCAACGGCAGGCTTAGTTCGCCTAGAAATGCTTGATCGAATTCGACAAAGAATTCCCGCTGAAACCAGCCTCCCAGCGGGCGGACAAGGTGCTATGGGAATAGAATGCCGTTCAGATGACATTCAAACCATTAATTTATTAGCACCATTACAACATGAAGAAACCGCGATTCGCGTTACAGCCGAGCGTGCGGTAAACGAACGCCTTAATGGTGGTTGCCAAGCTCCCATTGCTTGTTTTGCTATATTGGAAAATGACACACTATGGCTAAGAGGCTTGGTCGGTAGTCCTGATGGCAAAACTATGATTGAAGGCGAGATTCGTGGCCACAAAGACGACGCTAAATCCCTTGGTGTTCAATTGGCTGATGACTTACTTGCTCGCGGCGCAGACATCATACTTAATGCCTTATACAATGAAGAATAATAGTAATTAAGAAGTTCAATTAGAAAGCAAAATAGAATAGGCAAAACTTTAGTGCAAGACTGTCGTATCCTAATAACCCGCCCGGAACCTGAAAATTCGCTTAGCCGTGAGCGCGTTCGCGCTTACGGCTGGGTAGCTGTACCACTTCCAATGCTGGAAATTAAGCCTGTAGAAGATGTAAACAAAAAAGCTATTATTCGGGCACAAATTTTTGATATCGATACGTTTGATTACGTTATATTTGTTAGTAAAAATGCCGCTCGTCTCGCGTGCGACTGGCTAGATGAATGCTGGCCAATGATACCCACCAATGTTCATTGGATCGGCATAGGCCAAGGCACAACACAAACACTATTAAATGAAGGCATTCCAGCCATATCGAATCCTGGACATACTACTGAAGCCTTACTCGAATGGTTAAAGCCTGCCAAAATGAAAGATCAGAAAGTATTGATTATTCGTGGCGAAGGTGGACGCCCAGAGCTCGCTAATAAACTGGAAGAGCGAGGTGCAAAAGTCAGCTATTTGTCGCTCTACGATAGAAAAAAACCGATCTATTATGCTCAAACTTTCTTCATGCTGCCCGATATCAATTTAATATGGATAACCAGTGGAGAAAGTTTGCGCAATCTTTCAGAATACGTGTCGCTGCATAAACCAGAATGGAAAACGCTGCCTATACTCACACCTAGTATCAGAGTCAATCAGCAAGCAAAAGAAATGGGTTGGATAAATGCCTCGTGCGCAAATGGCGCTGACGATAATAGCTTGATCAAAGCGACAGAATTTCACACAGGAAAATAGAATGACTGAGAATAACAAGCAAGAGCAACATCCAAACGACGCTATTGAGACAACACCTGAAGCTGAAACAAAAAGCAAAAAGCAGCAGCCAGATATGCCTGAAAAGGCTAAAGAAAAAAATACACCACAGCCAGCAATCAATCTACTTGTCTCACTTTCTTTTGGCCTGTCGGCTGTCGCTCTGGCAACAAGTGGCTGGTTATATTTCCAAAGTACTCAAAGTACACTTCACAAAGACATTCAGCAATTAACAACTCAACAAACTGATTTCGACAATAAGTTAAACGCCAATACGCTGAATAAATCTCAGTTTAATCAACTAATTGAACAAGTTAGAACGTCAGAGCAGACAATCTTATTGCAAAAAAATGAGCTCGCTGTCCAACAAGCTCAACAGGACGAAAAGCTACTATCACTTGAATCAAAGCTTAATCGACTTAACAACACCACCAAAGAAGATTGGAAATTAGCTGAGGCTGAGTATTTAATTCGTCTTGCTAATCAACGCTTACTACTTGAGTCTGACAATAGCGGGGCGGTCACATTACTCATCAATGCTGATGATATTCTTAATGAACTCGAAGACCCTATAGTATTTGCAACTCGTAAAGCCTTGGCAAAAGACATCCAAGCGTTAAAGTCCATTAGCCAATTTGATTTAGAAGGCGCTTATCTCAAGCTAAACGCTTTATATGATAATGTTCAAACTCTACCTCAACGAGAACCATCCAAAGAGTGGCAAACAAATACCATAGAGAAAACAAAAGAAGCTGATGACTCTACAACCAGCAAAATAACTTCAGCCCTAGAAAGCTTTTGGAAATCCATACGTTCACTAGTGGTCATAAATTACAATCACAAACCAATAAAAGCCTTGCTGCCGCCTACAGAATATCAAGAGCTCATTACAGGTATACAACTACAACTGGAAATTGCTCAGGTAGCCTTAATCAAAGGCGAACCAATGATTTACCAACAAGCGCTGTCTCGTGTTGCAAATGCAACAACAGAGCATTTCGAAACTCAATCAAATATTGTTACGACATTCTTGGCCAGTCTAACCGTATTGCAACAGCTGAATCCATCACCAGACCTACCACTCCCTAGAGAATCATTAATGGCGATGAAATCATTGATGAAGGAGTGGAATAACCGCAGCTCAATCAAACCAAATACCTCCGATAATGTTGAGCAGCCTCAAATAGAAAGCGAGAAAAAAAGCGAAAGCACGACCGTACCTCAAACCGACCTAGGAGATAAGGCATGAGAAAACTCCTTTTCTTACTTGTCATCATGATGGCAGTGGGTGGTGTATTAGGGCTACTGATGCGTCAAGACAGTGGCTATGTGCTCGTGGCTTACAATGGCGTTACAATTGAAACCAGTTTATGGGTCCTAGTTGTAGCCATGGTTATCGCACTATTTGTACTTAGCTGGGTAAAGCGCATTCTATTTATAGCCCTAAGGCCCAGCAACTCTTTAGCAAAAGTTACTGGCAATTTGGCTCAAAAGAGAGCATCACGAAATACTATTCGAGGCATGTTGGAGCTCGTTGGTGGCAATTGGAATAAAGCAGAGAAATTACTAACCAACAGCGCCGAAAAAGTCTCCTATCCATTGATTAATTATATTGGTGCCGCTTATGCTGCCAGTGAACAAGATGAACATGAACGCTCAAAAGCATTATTACGCTCCGCCCATAAGTCAACACCAGAGGCAGAATTTGCCATTGGCTTTGCTCAAAGCCAAATTCAAATAAAGCAAGAGCACTATGAAGGCGCTCTCGCCTCGCTTTTGCGTCTGCAAAAGCTGAAACCAAAACACAAACAAGTATTAAAAATGCTTGTCACGGTTTACAAGCAGCTAAAAGACTGGGATGCCCTACTCACTCTAACCCCAATACTCAAAAAAGATGGCATATTCGATGATGATAATATGCTTGAGCTAGAACGAAATGCATTTTTAGCTCTACTTGATAAAATAAAGTTTCGTAATAAGCTTGGACAAAACAAAAAAGAGCTGGTTGCTGAAGTAGAAAACCTATGGAATAAATTAGACACTCTGTCTCAAGATGACAGGATGAGACAACTCTATGCTCACACCCTAATTCATTTCGGCGACGATGCAAAAGCGGAAAGCTTTATTCGCAATAGCTTAAATAACAGATGGTCTGATGAGTTGGTTTATGAATATGGCAACATAAAACAAGACAATACTAAAAAGCTATTAACCCATTGTGAAAACTGGCTTAAAAAAGAGCCAGCAAGTGCAAACTTATATCTTGTCTGTGGCCGCTTGAGCCAATCAATGATGCTGTGGGGTAAAGCAAGAGACTATTATGAGCAAGCACTTTCTCTTGATACACAAAACGAAGCACTTGCCGAACTTAGTCGTTTACTAAAAGCCATGGGCGACACCAAAGCAAGCCAAGAGCTAATGATGATTAATCTGAGCAATGCTAGTAATCAATTAAAACCGCTCCCCCTGCCTTAGCAACCTCATTTGCAAAGTATATAGACACAAAAAAACGCTGTTATTTTCATAACAGCGTTTTTATTATTCATAAATAGAGCTAATCGTTAAAATTCCCCAAAAAAGTAAAGCGTTATTTAAATCGCACCACCAACTCATGCATATTATTCGCTACATCTTGCAAAGCTCTAATACTATCGCTTGATTGATTTGATTTTTCAGAGCTCTCAACTGACAAGTCTGAAATTCGCACGACTTGCCGATTAATATCCTCTGACACCTGAGCCTGCTCCTCTACTGCAGCAGACATTTGCATAGCCATTTCCGATATTTGAGATACGCCCTGTACTATGCTGCCAAATGCACTTTCCATCTCCATGATTTTCTCTAGGCCTTGTGAAGCATCCTGTTTTCCTTGGCTTGCGATAGCAACAGAGTTTTTCGCGCCACTACGTAAGGTTTCGATAATATGATGGATGTCTTTAGTCGAATCCTGAGTTCTTTGCGCTAACTGGCGAACTTCATCCGCCACGACGGCGAAACCTCGACCATGCTCTCCCGCCCGAGCCGCCTCAATTGCCGCATTCAGTGCCAGCAAGTTAGTCTGCTCAGCGATTTGATCTATCATTTGCGCTACTTGTGCAATCTGTTCGGAACGATCGGCCAATTCTTGTACAGTCGCACCGATGTTGTTTACCGTGTCACTTAATTGATGAATTGATTGACGTGTCTCTTCTACAATTTTCTGTCCATTTTCTGCTGCCTTAGAAGAAGATTTAGCACTATCTGCCGTCATCTGCACATGCTGAGCAACATCGTTGATTGTGGTTGTCATTTGCTGCATTGCCGCAGCAACATCTTGAGTTTCATGCTGCTGACTTACCATTCCTTTGGTCGTTTCAATGGTAAGTTCAAGACCTGTTTTAGACTGCTCACTAACTTTCAAAGATTCATCTTCAAAACGCGTCAACACTGCATCCATTCTCGATAACAAGCTTTTTACACCTACATCAAGTGTTGCGATATCCAAAGAAGTATCTGAATAAGTTATGCCGGCTAGAGGATGAAGAAAAGCAGTTGATAATCGCTGCTTTAAAGTCGCTTGCAATTTAGAATGGTTCAGAAGAAACAGAACATTCGCCAATAAACTTGCCACTGCCAAAACACCTGCACCATACATGACGTTAACACTGCCAGCCGCCACTGCCAAAACGACACCAACCAAAGGTAGCACTAGCTTCCATGACATAAAGGCTCTTGGCTGAACATTTTTACCACTATTGATTCGTTGATAGATTTTTCCTGCTCGTGCTACGTCTTCTCTATTAGGCACGGTCCTAACAGATTCATAACCAATAACTTTTCCACCTTCAGTGACAGGGGTTACGTAAGCATCCACCCAGTAAAAGTCGCCATTTTTACAGCGATTTTTCACCAAGCCCATCCTAGCTTTTCCTTGCTTTAAAGTGTCCCACATAATTTTGAATGCCTCTTTAGGCATATCAGGATGGCGTACGATGTTATGAGGGCTGCCAATTAACTCACTTTTATCAAAGCCGCTAATTTTTACAAATGCATCATTGCAGTGAAGTATTTTTCCTTTCAAATCTGTAGTCGTAATGAGCTTCTCATCTTTAGAGAATGTTTTCTCTTGATTTGTCACTGGCATATTTTGGCGCATAGAAAAGCGATCCTTGAAACTTTATAAAAAGGCAGTTTTAGATAAAACCAATTTAACTTAACCATAAGATGAATTTATCTAAGTACTACTTTAGTAAGTTTCTATTTAGCCAGCGAGTAAAAACTGGTAATAAATATGTAGGTATTTGTAAAGCACCCGCTAGAGGTAAAAAGGCAGGGCCCAATAAAACACCAGCAATGCTGTATGTCAGTAAGACATTTCGATTACCAGAAGTAATCGCGGCCGTTAGTGCAATCGCTTTGCCGTGCTTGCGATAAAAAAGATAAGACAAAGCAAAGAATAAACAACACAAACCCGTTGCGATCAGAAAGTAATTCAATGCCATTATTGGGTCTTGATCAAATAACACGCGAAAACTACCAACCAATCCGAACGGAAAAGCAAACACCAACAAAATGGTATAAGGCGAAATTTTCATCAAGAAACGACTTAATGCTTCCTCTGGAAAAAAGCGATGAACCAAAAATGAAAACAGCATTGGACCAAAAATAAAAACCACTAAACGGACAAGATAACTATTCCAGTCAAGCTCCACCCTTTCGGTTTGAAAAAATATCAACGTGATAAAAATAGAAACAGGCAAAACCAATGTTGTTGCTATCGTCATCGCCATAGCTTGTAGACTATCAAAACCTAATGCCCTAACAATTGCAGGCGTAGCAAACAAAGACCCAGTAGCAGCGACGGCAACAATGGCCAATAAAAGATCTGAATCAAATGACAGCCACCAACCAATAACACTTACTACTCCCATAAATACCGCAGAATGCAACATGGCATAGAGCCATATTCCTTTACTACTCAATCGTTTAATTAATTCATTTTGCTTCATACCCAACAGTGTTAATGACATTAGGGTAAAAAGTACTATGGGTAAAAAGGGGAAAAAAGCTAACGAAATAGAAGGCAATAAAAAACCGAGTATGGCAAACACAAACATGAAAAGAAGGGAGTTTCGAACAAGGAAAAGCAACATGGGTTAAACACCTTAATAGGCAGCCCAATATAAAAACAACCGTAAACTATCGAATTATTTTTTAGAGCCGCAGCAAATTTTATTATTTTCAGGTAACTCAGCAAGCTCAATTACCCAATCAGCTCGAGCCTTATCAAAAGCCGTTCTAAGAGCCTTTAATTCATCACTTGACGCAAGAGGAACTTCTTTTTCGTTACTACTCTGACGAGAAGAAGGGAATGGTATCAGATTATTCTTCATAAATTGTCTCTATTAAAGCATTGTCTGGATATCTATCGACACTCTATGGATAATCTTTAGGAAACGCAATGATCAAGCAGATGGAATACCTATGAAGTTTTTAATATCACCAGCGAAAACATTAGACCTAACCTCGACCCCTAGTATTGATACGTTTAGCTTACCTGAACTGCTAGATGAATCTAAAGAGCTCATCGATACGATTAAACCGTATTCACCGGCGGATATAGCTTCCCTTATGAAGCTCAGCGACAAGCTTGCTACGCTTAACGTATCTCGCTATCAAGAATGGCAAAAAGAACATACTCGAGATAACAGCCGCCCTGCCATTTATACCTTTATGGGCGATGTGTACACAGGGCTAGATGCTTACTCATTAAATGAAAGTGATATGAAGTACGCACAAAAGTCCCTGCGTATTTTAAGCGGTCTGTACGGGCTGCTAAAACCATTAGATCTAATGCAGGCCTATCGATTAGAAATGGGGACCAGCCTAAAGAACGACAGAGGCAGCAACCTCTATCAATTCTGGGGAGACATCATTATTGACAAGATCAATGAAACTCTCAAAGAAGGAGAATTACTCGTCAACTTAGCTTCTAACGAGTACTTCAAAGCGGTAAACAAAAAAAAGCTAACATCACCATTAATTAGCCCAAACTTTCTCGACGAAAAAAACGGCAAATTTAAAGTGATTAGCTTTTATGCAAAAAAAGCCCGTGGCTTGATGGCTCGCTATCTCATTGAAAATCGCTGTGAAACGCTAGAAGAACTTAAGGCATTTGACCTTGCTGGTTATCGCTATGATCCTCAGCAATCAACAAAAGATACTCCTGTGTTTATTCGCCCAGAAAGCGCAGAGCCAAAGAAATAAAGCGACCAAACGAAGTAAGCGCTAACTCTAGCGCTTACTTCTTTAAACTATATTGCCCAATGGTAACCCGATCATTACCACCGAAATCTTGAAAACTCTCGACGGCAGCGAAGCCAGCCTCAATGAAACATTTTCGAACCGATGCAGCCTGATCATAACCATGCTCAAACATCAGATAAGCATTTTGCTGCATAAACTTAGGGGCAACCTCAATAATATGCTCAATGTCTGCCATACCATGATTATCAGCCACCAAGGCACTTTTAGGTTCAAAACGCACATCACCTTGTGACAAATGTTCATCATCAGGGTCAATATATGGCGGATTTGACACGATCAAATCAAATGGCTCGCAACCTTCCAATGCATCAAACCAACTACTTTGCAGAAAATCCACGTTGCTGAGTTTATTACGTAGCGCATTACGCTTAGCTAAAGCCACGGCATCCTCAACCAGATCCACACCCATAACAGTCGATTTAGGCTGCTCTGACGCCAGCGACAAGGCAATTGCGCCTGTTCCAGTACCAAGATCTAGAATGCGATTCACTTTGCTTATATCAAGCACAGACAAAGCCAATTCCACCAGCCGTTCAGTGTCAGCTCGAGGAATCAGAGTACAAGGAGCAACCTCAAGGTCTAGGTTCCAAAATGCCTGCTGCCCCAACAAATAGGCAACAGGCTCCCCAAGCTCTCGTCGAGCTAATAAGCCATTAAAACGCTCTACGTCTGACGTACTGACCAGTTTTTCTGGCCAGGTATAAAAATAGGAAGTTGATACAGCCAAGACATGAGCAAGCAATAACTGCGCATCTAACTGAGCCGTCTCAGAGACAAAAATAAGGCGCTCGTAAGCGCCTTTTAGTAGTTCATCAATTCGCATATGCGATGATTACCTTTATTTATTCAGATTAATTGTCGCCACTTAACGCTGCCAACTGCTCCGCTTGAAACTCGTTCACTAGCGGGTTGATCAATGAGTCTAATTCACCAGCAACAATTTCATCTAATTTATATAAAGTTAAATTGATGCGATGATCAGTCACTCGGCCTTGTGGGTAGTTGTATGTGCGGATACGTTCAGAACGATCGCCACTACCGACCAAGGATTTACGTGTTTCAGATTGCTCACTTGCCGCTTTTTCTAACTCTGCCGCTTGCAAGCGAGACGCAAGCAAAGACATGGCTTTAGCACGGTTTTTATGCTGCGAACGCTCTTCCTGACACTCAACCACAACCCCCGTTGGAATATGCGTCAGACGAATAGCCGAGTCTGTTTTGTTAACGTGTTGACCACCCGCTCCAGAGGCACGGAAAGTATCAATACGTAAATCGGATTTGTTAATGATAATATCATCCACTTCATCCATTTCGGGCATCACAGCGACGGTACAAGCAGACGTATGAATACGTCCTTGCGATTCCGTTGCCGGAACACGCTGGACTCGATGAGCACCAGACTCAAACTTCAATTTAGAATAAGCACCTTCACCAACGATACGAGCAATCACTTCTTTATAGCCACCATGCTCACCATCGCTTGCACTGACGATTTCAACTTTCCAACGTTGCGTCTCTGCATAACGAGAATACATACGGAATAAATCACCAGAGAAAATAGACGCTTCATCACCACCAGTACCAGCACGCACTTCTAAGAACACATTACGAGAATCGTTCGGATCTTTAGGTAAAAGCAACTTTTGCAGTACCAGCTGAAGCTCTTCTTTTTGTGCCAGACCGGCTTTGTATTCCTCCACACCCATTTCTTTTATGTCTGGGTCGGCATCCGTCATCATCAATTCAGCTTCGGCAATATTTTCATCTATTTGCTGAAACTCATTAAAACACTTAACAACAGGTTCAAGCTCTGCGTACTCTTTGGAATAAGCACGGAACAAATCTTGATCCATAATGACTTCAGCAACACCTAATAGTGCGGCTAACTCGTCATAGCGATCAGATAAACTTTCTAATTTTAACTTTATGGATTCTTTCATTTTTTAATTATCTTTTTCTTCGTAAATGCCCAATACACTTGAGGCAATGATTAATGCGTCTTGATCGGCGTCGGCACCAGCATCACGCAGATAGCGTGTTGGCGCATGAATGAGCTTATTCATTAAGCCATGAGCAAGTTTATTAAGAACTTGCTCAGGAGACTGTCCCATTTCAAGACCTTTTAGAGCTTTTTCCAGTTCTGTATTTTTTATGGCCTCAGCGGATTGCCTAAAGGTCACTATTAGGTCAGATACTTTTCTCGACTCAACCACTCGTCGATAAGAATCAACCCCTTCTTCGATCATCTGCTCGGCCGCTTTCGCCGCATCTTGCCTTGCTCTTACATTTTCTTCAATCACTGAATGAAGATCATCGACTGTATAAAGGTACGCGTCGTTTACTTCTTCCACTTCTGGCTCAATATCACGAGGGACAGCAATATCAATTAACAACATTGGCGAATGACGACGTTGCGACGTTGCGCGCTCTACCATGCCTTTGCCAATAATAGGTAACTGACTTGCAGTAGAAGAGATAACGATATCAGCCTGTGATAAATAATCACCAATGTCACCCAACATAATGGCTTCAGCATTTAGCTCATCAGCTAAAATTTGGGCTCGCGCCAAGGTTCGGTTGGCCACAATGATGTGTTTAATACCATTTTCTTTAAGATGCCTGGCTACTAGTTCAATGGTTTGGCCTGCCCCAATTAACAAAGCAGTACTGTTTCTAATATCCGCAAAAATACGTTGTGCAAGACTCACTGCGGCGAACGCGATAGAAACAGGGTTTTCACCAATGGCTGTATCGGTACGTACACGTTTAGCAACAGAGAAAGTACGCTGAAATAAAGACTCTAGCTCAGGACCAATACAAGAGCCTTCTTGCGAAACCGCATAAGCAGACTTTACCTGCCCAAGAATTTGAGGCTCGCCTAGAATCAATGAATCTAATCCTGATGCCACTCGCATAACATGACGAACACTATCGTCATCAGCGTGCGTATAACAATATTGCTGTAGCTCAGGTAAAGCAATTCCGTGATATTTGCCAA
Organism: Marinomonas sp. UCMA 3892; assembly: GCF_012726345.1. Classification (GTDB taxonomy): domain Bacteria; phylum Pseudomonadota; class Gammaproteobacteria; order Pseudomonadales; family Marinomonadaceae; genus Marinomonas. The sequence goes on along the minus strand of NZ_PTXN01000013.1, from coordinate 22,568 downwards.
GCCAAGCAATCACGTCATCCACCTTACTAAGATCTTCAACCGAACAATACAACTCGGTGCGATTACAGGTCGATACTATTACTGCTTCATTGGCTTTATTCTCAGATATCAGAGAAGACAAGGCATCGATCATCTTTTCAGGCGCAAAGGCCACACGCTCACGTATCGAAACCGGCGCAGTTTTGTGATTTATACCTACAGTGATTAGCGGCATTCAGGACTCTTCTCAAAAATCGAGATCTTAAGGTAATGACAAGAACAAGCATTGCTCCAACATGACTCTTTACATAAAGAAGACACATTATACGAGAAATTAGCTTTTTTTCGCACCCCATATACTCAATAAAAGTAATAGGATTAGTTTATAGTTATGACTGACATAAAGAGCAGCTAACGATACCATAAGGGTTGTATGAATTTAGCATCGAGAAAAAATATGCCTGTTGTTTTAGGCCCTGCACACAAGAAGGCCTCCCAAAAGCCCATTACAAAAGGGGTTTTATTATTTTTCACTCTTCTAAGCTTGCCGCTTCTAAGCGCATGCAGTCAAAATACAGCCCTACAAAACACCTTATCACCCAGCGTAGATACGCCTAAAGCTGAGACCTTTGCTAATCAGGGCAAAATTAAGGAATTACTCAATGCCGAATTCACCCTACAAAGAGAAGGTCCGAACAAAGCCTTTGAAGCTTTCTACGAATTAGCCAGCCAGTCTGGCGATATCACTTTGATCGAAAGACTGACACACATTGCAGTAGTCTCTCAAAATCACCTTTATATAGAAAGAAGTGCAAACTTGTGGCTCTCTGTCGATCCTACATCAGCAACGGCTTATTCTTTAAAGCTACAGGTTCTCATCAAAGATAACCGCGCAGAGGAAGTAACGACTCTACTAACGAACGCGATTAGACATAAAGTATCACTACGTTTCTTACCCATCTATCTTGAAGATAATGTCCGCGATAGTGATCAAGTCAATACCATAGAATCTGCAATTTATGCACTGTCGCCAGAGTTAAAAAACAATCAGTACATACAAGTAAGCTACGCACATATTTTACTACTTTCAGGTAAATACCAGCTTGCTATTAATACATCAGAGCAACTATTAGCCAAACCCAATACAGAGAAAAGCGAAGCACTTTATCTCATTTTAGCCTTTAGCCAAAAAAGTCTTGGCCAGACGGATGAAGCAATAAAAACATTACAAACAGCCTCTAAACACTTCCCCAAAAATACCAGATTAATCACACCGTTGATCGACTTCTTAGTTGAAAATAAACAACCAAAGATTGCTACCGAGATTTATCAAAAAACAAATTTAGAAACGCCAGAAAAACTACAAGTTGGCATTAATTTAATGCGTACCCTACTGGAACACAACCAACCAGGATTAGCATTAGCCGCTGCCAACCATCTTCCCGAAAAACAACTAGGACTATCCGATCAGGTTCAGTATTTAACAGCCATCGCGCTAGCTCAATTAGACAAAAAAGCACAAGCTATAAAAGTGATGGAACAAGTTAACGGCGCCTTACGCACCAATGCCACTAATCAAATAGCCCTATGGCTTTATGATGACAACAAAGAAAATGATATCAATAACATGGTATTAAGTAGAACAGCGCGAGAAAACATGCCTGAGCAAGTTGCTGCTATCGGTCGTCTTCATGAAGAAAAAGGCCATACTGATTTATCATTCGAATTGATCAGTAATGCTCTTATCGCACTTCCAGAATCTGACGCTTTGCGCTACCAAAAAGCACTACTCGCTGACACTCTAGGGATGTGGAAGGTCACGGAGAAAGAATTAACAACCTTACTGCAAAAGGATCCGGACAATCCGCAGTACTTAAACGCTCTCGGTTATACGTTACTTACCCGAACCAAAAGAATAGATGAAGCCATGAAGTACATTGAGTCGGCTTATGAAAAAGCAGACAGTGACCCCGCTATTATTGATAGCCTTGGCTGGGGGTTCTTTCTGAAAGGAGAGTTTGAGCAGTCTTCTTATTATTTGAAAAAAGCTTGGTCCATTCTACCAGACGCTGAAATAGCAGCTCATTATGGCGAATCACTATGGAAACAACGCCATTACAAAGAAGCAATAGCCGTATGGGAAGCGGCTTTAGAAACTTCACCCGATACACCACTTTTACTCGACACCATTAAACGACTGTCACCGTCGTTACTTGAAGAACAAAAACAGGACAAAACGTCATGACTTATCGCACGCTCTGTATTCTTGCTTTTATCGCACTTATTAGCGCCTGTAGCTCCAGACCAACAGGACCTACAACACCACCGCCAGAAAGTGTTAGCGCCATTTCGAAATGGGAAACATCTGGTAGAGTGGGTATACGAACAAAAAATGATGCTGTTTCCGGCAACTTCAATTGGCAAAAAGATCCAAAAACATTTGCCTTAAGTATCGTTGGTCCTTTCGGACAAGGTGCGACTCACTTAAACCAATCAAATGATGGCGTTGTGACATTAGCCTATGAAGATACCGTCGTCACAGGCAACAATCCAGAGACCTTACTACAACAAGAGTTAGGCTGGGAGTTCCCTGTCAACCAAGTCACCTATTGGATTAGGGGACTAGCCTATCCAAATTCTGCGGCTAAAATAAGCAAAGACCCAGACAGTCAATTGCCAAATAAAATAGAACAAGATGGCTGGCTTATTACCTATAGCAACTTCACTAAGGTAGATGGTTTGTCTTTACCGCAAAAAATGCAGGTATCAAACCCTCCATTTAGAGTCAATCTGATCATTAACCAATGGACTATTCAGTAAACAAGATGCAACTACCTTCTCCTGCAAAATTAAATTTATTTTTACACATTACAGGTCGACGAGAAGACGGCTATCATAAACTACAAACATTGTTTCAGTTTATCGATTTATGTGACACGCTCGATTTTTCACTAACAAGAAATAACCAAATCACAATTTCACCTATTATTGAGCAGCTCCCTACAGAAGATAACCTGATTTATAAAGCGGCAAAATTACTGACACCGTTCAAGAAAGATTCAACATTCGGCATCGATATTATCTTAACAAAACAATTACCTATGGGTGGTGGAATTGGTGGCGGCAGCTCAAACGCAGCAACAGCTTTACTAGCGCTAAACGTGTTATGGGGATGCCAGCTTTCTTTGGAAAAGCTAGCTGAATTAGGCGTGCAATTAGGTGCCGACATTCCTGTTTTTGTCATGGGGTTCGCAGCCTTTGCCGAAGGCGTTGGAGAGAAGCTGCAAAAAGTCGAGTTAGATACACCGTATTTTTTGCTCATTAAGCCCAATTGTCACGTCTCAACTGGTCAAATATTTACCGATAAATATTTGACAAGAGACACCCCTCCCATCAGAATATCGCACGCCTTGAAGCTGGGTGGGCATAATGATTGCTTAGACGTGGTAAAAAAGCACAATCCTGAGGTGAATGAAGTGTATCTATGGTTGAAAAATTATGGTGACGCGAAGCTTACAGGAACAGGTGCTTGTCTATTTTTAGCATTCGATAATTTGCGCGACGCCGAACGAGTAAGATCGTCTACACCGACAAAATGGCAGAGTTGGGTTTGCCGTGGCTGTAACACTTCTCCAACACACGCTGCGCTAAACCAGTGGATTGAGCAAAATCGAGGTGTGCCACATATAAAACACCACCTCAGCCAGTCTTTTCTTGGCTAATAAATAGTCATCGCTACAAAATACAAAGGGTATATACAGTGTCCAAGTTGATGGTTTTTACCGGTAATGCAAACCCTGAACTCGCTCGCAGGGTGGTACGCCGCCTAGGGTTACCTATTGGAAATGCAACCGTAGGTAAGTTTAGCGACGGTGAGATTACGGTCGAGATCAATGAAAATGTTCGAGGTAAAGACGTTTTTATTATCCAATCTACATGTGCACCTAGTAATGACAATTTAATGGAACTTATCGTTATGGCAGACGCTTTACGCCGCGCATCTGCCACTCGAGTAACAGCTGTCATCCCTTACTTTGGCTATGCTCGTCAAGATCGTCGTGTACGTTCTGCTCGTGTGCCAATTACAGCAAAAGTGGTTGCAGATATGATTTCCGCAGTGGGTATCAACCGCGTTTTAACTGTTGACCTTCATGCAGACCAAATCCAGGGCTTTTTTGATATCCCTGTTGATAACGTCTATGCAACACCTTTGTTACTTGATGATTTACAGCGCCAAGGCCATGAAAACATCACGGTTGTTTCACCAGATGTTGGCGGTGTTGTTCGAGCTCGAGCTTTTGCAAAATTACTTGATGATGCAGACTTAGCCATCATTGATAAACGTCGCCCACGTGCAAACGAAGCACAGATCATGCATTTGATCGGTGATGTAGAAGGTAAAACTTGCGTACTAGTCGATGACATGTGTGACACTGGTGGCACTTTGTGTGCCGCTGCAAAAGCCCTAAAAGAGCATGGCGCAGCCAAAGTACTTGCTTACTGCACTCACCCTGTACTATCTGGCAAAGCTATTGAAAACATTAAAAATTCCGTGCTTGATGAGTTGGTCGTGACTGATACCATCCCATTAACACAAGAGGCGCTTAACTGCCCTCAAATACGCCAATTGTCGATGTCTGACATTATGGCTGAGGCTGTTCGTCGCGTATGCAACGAAGAGTCTATCAGCGCCATGTTTGGGGCCTAAGCCAAACACTAACGCTCGGAACGGGTCGCATTTCTGGGCACAAACTTTATTTATTATTAGGAAAATACCATGTCATTATCTATTAATGCCGTAGCACGTACTCAAGAAGGTAAAGGTGCGAGCCGCCGCCTTCGTAACGAAGGCCTAGTGCCAGCTGTTATTTATGGCGGTGAGACTGCTCCAGTATCTATTTCTTTCAAAGACAACGAGCTACTTAAAGCTGTTGGCACTCCAGGCTTCCTAACAGGCCTAGTTGAAGTAACTGTAGAAGGCAAAACTGAGCAAGTTCTTGTTAAAGCACTACAACGCCACCCATCAACTGGCGCTGTAATGCACATGGACCTTCAGCGCGCTCAAGCTGATAAAGCAATCACTACACGCGTTCCTTTAAGCTTCATCAATGCGGCACAAAGTGAAGGTGTTAGTAAGCAAGGTGGTCGTTTGACTGTTGAGTCTAAATTGGCTGAAGTTCGTTGCCTACCAGCAAACCTTCCTGAAGTATTGACAGTAGACGTGATCAAAGGCCAACTTGATCAAATTTTCCACTTGTCTGATGTTATCCTTCCTGAAGGCGTAGAGCTTGTGTCTTTGCTTAAAGGCGAAGATCACGACCAACCTATCGCTCGTATTGGTAAGTCTAAACGTTAAGATCTCATTGAAGGCAGTATTGTGGCAGGTTTCAGATTATTAGTAGGCTTGGGAAATCCAGGCAGCGAATACGAGAACACTCGCCACAATGCAGGCGCTCAGTGGATTGAGGCATTGGCTCGTCAGAGCCAATGCTCTCTTCGTTCTGAGAAAAAATTTTTTGGCCAATTTGGCAAAGTTTATATAGCTGGTGAAGAGTGCTATCTCCTTATTCCCACCACCTATATGAATTTAAGCGGTAAAGCGGTTCAGGCTGTTTGCCAGTTTTATAAAATCCCTCCTGAAGAAGTCCTTGTGATTCACGATGAACTAGACATCCCCCCTGGTACCGCCAAATTAAAACAAGGCGGTGGACATGGTGGCCACAACGGATTAAAAGATATTATTTCAAAGCTGGCGAACAATAGAGAATTTGGTCGCCTCAGAATCGGCATCGGACACCCCGGCCATGCAAGCCAAGTTGCCAATTACGTTCTGAAAAAGGCCGCTCCAGACGATTACACTAAAATAGAACAAGCAATCGACGAATCATTACGCTATGTGGATGATATCGTTCGCGGCAATCTAAATGCCGTAATGAATCAGCTACACAGCTTCAAAGCATAATCATTTAATTATTAGGAATCTCACTATGGGTTTTAATTGCGGCATCGTTGGGCTACCTAACGTTGGTAAATCGACTCTATTTAATGCATTAACCAAAGCTGGCATTGGCGCAGAAAACTTTCCGTTCTGCACTATCGAGCCAAACGCTGGCGTTGTTGCTATGCCAGATCCACGCTTAGACGCACTAGCTGAAATAGTAAAACCTGAACGTGTTCTAGCAACTACAATGGAGTTTGTTGATATTGCAGGCCTCGTAGAAGGCGCCTCAAAAGGTGAAGGCCTTGGTAACAAGTTTCTAGCTAACATCCGGGAAACCGATGCTATTGCTCACGTTGTTCGCTGTTTTGAAGACGAGAACGTTATTCACGTTTCAAACCATGTCAATCCAAAACTAGATATTGAAGTTATTAACCTTGAGTTGATCTTTGCTGATATCGAATCCATCGACAAGCAACTATTCCGCACTGCAAAAAATGCTAAAAGCGGCAACAAAGAAGCTATTGCCCATAAAGCATTCCTAGAAAGTATCAAAGAACACCTAGAAAACGGTTTACCTGTTCGCTCCATGGAAATGTCTGATGAGCAGAAAAAAGAAGTCCGTTCTTTACACCTTCTTACAACGAAACCAACCATGTACATTGCTAACGTTGCTGAAGATGGTTTTGAAAATAACCCGCACCTTGATCAAGTTCGCGCAATAGCAGAAGCTGAAGGCGCAATGGTAGTACCTATCTGTAATCAACTTGAAGCAGAAATATCTGAGCTAGATACAGAAGAGATGCAAGAGTTCCTTGATGAGATGGGCATGGAAGAACCTGGGCTGGATCGAGTGATTCGTGCAGGTTATGAATTGCTAGGCCTTCAGACCTACTTTACAGCTGGTGTAAAGGAAGTACGTGCTTGGACAGTCAAACAAGGCGCAACAGGCCCACAGGCTGCTGGTGTGATCCATACGGACTTTGAAAAAGGCTTCATCCGTGCAGAAGTCATCAGCTATAACGATTTCATCCAATACAAGGGTGAAAGTGGCGCTAAAGAAGCGGGTAAATGGCGCCTTGAAGGGAAAGACTACATAGTAAAAGATGGCGATGTCATGCATTTCCGCTTTAATGTTTAACAGATAATAAAACATTTTTAGAAAAACACTTGACCCATTAACGGGTTATATGAATAATATCGCGCCACAGAGGCAGTAGATTGATTCATATAAACTGTTTTTGTGTCAGTCTGTTGGGGTATAGCCAAGCGGTAAGGCAACGGGTTTTGATCCCGTCATGCGTAGGTTCGAATCCTTCTACCCCAGCCAACAGACTAAAGGCTATGTAGCTCAGTTGGTTAGAGCACATCACTCATAATGATGGGGTCACTAGTTCGAATCTAGTCATAGCCACCAATTTGATAATTGGGGTATAGCCAAGCGGTAAGGCAACGGGTTTTGATCCCGTCATGCGTAGGTTCGAATCCTTCTACCCCAGCCATCGATAGATAATCAGTAATAGATATACAGTTAAGGCTATGTAGCTCAGTTGGTTAGAGCACATCACTCATAATGATGGGGTCACTAGTTCGAATCTAGTCATAGCCACCAACTTATAAAAGAAATCCTTTATTGGGGTATAGCCAAGCGGTAAGGCAACGGGTTTTGATCCCGTCATGCGTAGGTTCGAATCCTTCTACCCCAGCCATCTATGTAAATATTCCTCACAATAAACCATATCTTCTCCTTATTTCATTGGTTTTTACTTCTCTTCAACCTATAATTAGACAAAATTTATCACTCGATATATGGACACTAATTATGAAATCAGCTCTTTTACTTTCGACCGCTTTGTTGGCAAGTGCTGCTCACGCTGATGTACTTGGTTTAACCGCTGAAGCTGGCTCCTACATAACCAATGATGGCGAAGACTTTAACACCTACTTTGGTGTTGCTGTCGAACACCCAATCCCACTGATTCCTAATTTCCGCATTCAACACCAAGAGTTAGAAGGCAAAGAAAGCGGCACAAAAATAGACACGTCTTATAACGACTATACACTTTACTACGAATTCCTAGACGGCCTTTTATGGTTAGATCTAGATGCAGGTATTACTCTACGCAGCATTGATGGCTCTATCGGTTCTACAGATGTTAGTGACTCCTACCCACTAGGCTACCTATCTGCTTATGTTTCCCTACCGGGTACAAGTATTTCCGTCGGTGGTGAATTTAAGGCTGGCGGCGGCAGCGATGCCAGTATTACCGACACCATGCTTAAAGTGAAATTTCAACCACTATATTTTGGCGGCCTAGAAGCAGGCTACCGCAAAGTTCACCATGATATAGACGATATCGATGGCTCAAGCTTTGATGCGAAGTTCACTGGTGTATTCATTGGTGCTTTCGTAGACTTCTAATTATTAGCTCTCTAGGCTCCAATCTTAGCCATTAGCTTTCAAAATAAAAATCCCGCTGAAATCAAAACACTTCAGCGGGATTTTTTATTTCATTTGTAAAATATTAGAGGCAATACTAATTAGCTTTTGAGAAGCCAATCACCCCTTCAGAAACATCAGCGACAATATTATCCCCCATGACAAAATGCCCTGATAGCAACTCATTTGCCAGTGGGTTTTCTATCCATTTCTGTATCGCACGTTTCAACGGACGAGCACCGTATACAGGATCATAACCCACCTCAACCAACTGATCTGATGCGGCATCCGTTAACACCAAAGACATCCCCATTTCAGCTAATCTGTCATTCAAATGCGAGAGCTGAACTGTAGCAATACCTTTAATTTGTGACTTCATCAATGGATGGAAAACAACAGTCTCATCGATACGGTTAATAAACTCAGGACGGAAGTGCATTCCAACCACTTCCATCACTTTCGCTTTAATTTCTTCATATTGATCAGCAGACCGATACTCTTGAATCAAATCAGAACCCAAGTTCGACGTCATAACAATCACAGTGTTTCTAAAGTCTACAGTACGCCCCTGCCCATCAGTTAATCGACCATCGTCCAGAACCTGCAAAAGAATGTTGAAAACATCAGGATGCGCTTTTTCAACTTCATCAAGTAGTAACACTGAATAAGGTCGGCGTCTTACCGCTTCAGTCAGATACCCCCCCTCTTCATAACCTACATAGCCTGGAGGCGCACCAATCAAACGAGCAACAGAGTGTTTTTCCATAAATTCAGACATATCGATTCGAACCATGGCCTGCTCAGTATCAAAAAGGAACCGCGCTAGAGATTTACACAACTCCGTTTTCCCCACACCAGTAGGGCCCAAGAAGAGAAAAGAGCCATTCGGTCTATTCGGATCAGCCAAACCAGAACGAGAGCGACGAACGGCGTTAGAAACCGCCAAAACAGCTTCATCCTGACCCATAACTGATTCATGCAGCGCGTCTTCCATGCGCAGCAGTTTATCTCGCTCGCCTTCCAACATTTTATCTATAGGGATCCCAGTCCACCGCGAAACAACTGTCGCAATCTCTTCCTCAGTAACACGTCTTTTCAGCAATCGCGTTTCTGTCGTTTCTTCCGCCTTACTGGCTTTTTCTATTTCAGCCTCTAACATTGGAATTACGCCATATTGGAGCTCTGACATTTTTGCTAAATTACCACTGCGACGAGCTTCTTCCATTTCATGACGCACAGTTTCAAGATCTTCTTTGAGTTTTTGAGCACCTTGAACTGCAGCTTTTTCAGCATTCCAGATCTCTTCTAAATCAGAAAACTGTTTCTGCAAGTTATCAATTTCAACATCCAACTCTTCTAAACGAAGCTTAGACGCTTTATCCTTTTCTTTTTTAAGCGCTTCTTTTTCAATCTTCAATTGAATCAAGCGACGCTCTAAACGATCCATGTCTTCTGGCTTAGAATCCATTTCCATACGAATACGGCTGCCTGCTTCATCAATCAAATCAATCGCCTTATCCGGTAATTGACGATCTGTAATGTAGCGCTGCGAAAGCTTAGCGGCCGCAATAATGGCAGAGTCGGTAATATCAACACCATGATGGACTTCATAGCGCTCTTTTAGACCACGTAAAATAGCAATGGAATCCAATACACTTGGCTCTTCCACCAGTACTTTTTGGAATCGTCTTTCCAATGCTGCATCTTTTTCAATAAATTGGCGATACTCATCCAATGTCGTCGCGCCAACACAATGCAACTCACCGCGAGCAAGAGCTGGTTTAAGCATGTTACCAGCGTCCATTGAACCCTCAGATTTACCTGCCCCCACCATAGTATGGATTTCATCGATAAATAAAATTACTTGGCCCTCTTGTTTTGCTAATTCATTAAGCAAAGCTTTTAGGCGCTCTTCAAACTCACCTCGATATTTAGCACCAGCAATCAAAGCAGCCATATCAAGAGACAAAACACGCTTATTTTTCAGTCCTTCAGGCACTTCGCCATTAATAATTCGCTGCGCTAAACCTTCCACGATAGCGGTCTTACCCACGCCTGGCTCACCAATTAAAACAGGGTTATTCTTACGCCGACGCTGCAAAACTTGAATCGTACGGCGTATTTCATCATCTCGACCAATAACAGGATCAAGTTTACCTTCTGCTGCTCTCGCGGTTAAATCAACGGTGTATTTATCTAATGCTTGACGATTTTCCTCTGCATCAGGATCATTTACCGAATCACCACCACGAATACTATCAATTAGCACTGCAATATCTGCCTTAGTGACGCCACTTGCTTTTAAGCTTTTTGCAAGGTCATCTTTACCATCAAACATCGCCATCAACACGAGCTCAGAAGATATATATTGATCTTTTCGCTTCTGTGCCTCTTTGTCGGCTAGGTTAAGCAATCGCCCCAACTCTGGAGACATCTGCACATTGCCGTCGTGATCATTTACTTTTGGAAGACGAGACAATAGATCATTCAGGCTCTCACGGAATTTAGCAACAGGAATACCTGCTTGCTGAAGAATTGGACGAGTACTCCCCCCCTGTTGATCCAACAGAGCTATCATCAAATGAAGTGGCTCAATATAGGAGTGATCTTGCCCAAGGGCAACGGATTGGGCATCGGAAAGTGCTAGTTGTAATTTACTGGTTAAACGATCTATACGCATGACCTGACATCCTTTGTAAAATAAGATGGAATATTTCAATTAAAAGCTTAATAGCCTTTAAAAATGAATTTTCAAGCTCCGTAGTGTCATTTTTTTGACACCCATCAATAAAACAGAGAATTATCTACTCAGCAACCCAAATAACAGAAGCCATTCGCCCTGTTTTACCATCACGCCGATAGGAATAAAAACGCGCCTCATCGGTAAATGTACAATAGTCGCCACCGTATATTTGCATAACGCCAGCAACCACTAAACGCTGTTTCGCCAATAAATACAAATCACCTAGCCACTTCCCCGCTTCCTGCGCAGGTTTAAAAGCCGCCGCGGCATCAGGAATAACAGACACAAATGCCTCTCGTACCTCATCTCCGACTTCAAAAGCATTTGGCCCAATAGCCGGCCCGAACCAGACCATAACATTCTCTTTTTCGTCAAACTTAGCCAAGGTGGATTCCAAAACACCAGCACAAAGCCCACGCCAACCAGCATGAGCAACCGCGACCTGCGTCCCAGCTTGATTGCAGAAAAATACCGGTAAACAATCCGCCGTTAGTACAGCGCAAACTTGATTTTTAGTATGAGATACAGCCGCATCAGCACTGTCGGGCAAAGACTCACAAGGCAAGCAGGCCACATCCGTTCCATGCACCTGATTTAGCCAAGTCGTTGAATCCGGCATATCAATATAAGAAGCGAACAGTTGGCGATTCTGCTGAACCGCAGCAGGATCATCCTGTACATGAAGACCTAGATTCAGACTATCAAACGGTACGCTACTAACTCCACCAATCCGGGTAGAAACATAAGCACGAACAGAGGAAGGCGCAGGCCAAGTAGGGCTAATATAAGACGAGGCATGAGAAGACATAACTATCTCCAAAAAAGAATAAAAAAAGGCAGCTCGAAGCTGCCCTTATAACACGACAAAATTAGAAATACTCAGAGTCGTTACTACCTGACTCCACCATATCTTTCTTAAGAGCATCTAATAGTTTCTTCATATCATCTGGCAAGTCAATTTCCCATTCCATCCATTCGCCTGTAATAGGATGAGACAATTCTAATTTTTTAGCGTGCAATGCTTGCCGACGAAAATGACGTAGTTCATCCTGCAGCTCAGGAGAACACGCCTTAGGCATTTTCAAACGACCACCATATTGAGGATCGCCAACCAACGGATATTGAATAAACGCCATATGAACACGAATCTGATGAGTGCGCCCTGTTTCTAGCTTTAAACGAATATGCGTGTGATTTTTGAAGCGCTCAACTAAGCGATAGTGCGTTACAGCATCTTTACCATTAACAGGCTCTACTGCTTGTTTTTGGCGATTATGAGGGTGACGACCAATAGGTTCATCCACAACACCACCGCCAGTCATCACACCAATAGAAACAGCTTCATATTCACGACCCATACTACGCTCTTGTAACTGCATCACAAGATCAGTTTGTGCTGCCAATGTCTTAGCTACCACCATCAAACCAGTGGTTTCTTTATCAAGGCGATGCACTATACCAGCACGTGGAATATGAGCCGTCTCTGGTGCATGATGAAGGATCGCGTTCATTAAGGTGCCATCTCGGTTGCCCACCGCAGGATGCACAACCAAACCCGCAGGCTTGTTTATGATCATGATGTCATCATCTTCATAAACTACATCGAGATCCATTGCTTGAGCTTCATGCTCTTCTTGAGCTTCGATAACGATGTCCAATGTCACCACTTCACCACCAAATAATTTTTCTTTTGGTTTAGTGATTTTACCATCGACCTTCAAGACACCTTCTTTAATCCAGCTCTGTATACGCGATCGAGAATAGTCACTAAACAATTCTGTAGCGATCTGATCGAAACGATTACCACCCAAATCAAAAGGGACTTGGGCTTCTTTTACTATGCGCTCTGCCATACAATGTACTTTAGTCTGTTGTTTTCAGCCCAATAAATTTATCATTGAGCTTGAATGTGAAAAAACGTGTAGCGCCTTGCACTTCATCATCTTTCGCAATATAACGCTACAAAATGCCGATTAAGGCTTATCTACTACCATATCAAGGTTTTGATTATACATGGGATTTTATAACTCTTTACTCCGATTCTCTGGAATAGTTAGTTTTTCTTTATTCATTGTTGCTTGTTCAAGCAAACAGGTACGAGAACCAGACCTACCTGAGCGCGTCTATTACGACAAAGCTCAGCAAGCTCTGAAAGAAAATCTTCCTACTACCGCCATTAAACATCTGAAAGATTTAGATTCTCGCTATCCATTTGGTGAGTTTAGTACTCGCGCGGAATTAGACTTAATTTACGCGCAAATGGAAGCAAGCGATTTCATCGCTGCTCATGCATCAGCAGAGCGATTTATCAAAAACCATCCAGAACACGATTCTGTGGATTATGCTTATTATATGCGTGCTTTATCGACCTACAAAGGCGCAGAAAGCTTAATGTCTCGCTATTTGAACCTTGATCCAAGTGAGAGAGATTCGAAAGAGCTTGCCAAAGCATTTAATGAACTTGCAGATTTTACATCTCGCTTTCCTGAAAGCACTTATGCTCCTGATGCAAAAGCACGCATGTACTATTTGCGAGAAATGGTAGCCCGTCACGAACTGCAAGTGGCGCGCTATTACCTAAAAAGAAAAGCACCGCTTTCTGCACTACGTCGCAGCCAAGAAGTAATTCAGCACTATCCGAGTACACGCTCAGTAGAAGAAGCTTTGGCCATAAGCATTCAATCATACAATGATTTGAAGCAAACAGATTTGGCTCAAACAAATCTAGCAGTACTAAAACAAAACTTTCCACACACATCATACGTTGACAATAATGGTAACTTTATCACTCTAAAGCTACCAAGCGATGCTGACCCTGGCTTTTTATACTGGGCTACCTTTGGATTAGTGGATTGATATAAACCAAAATAACTTAGGAAGCAGGGTACAGAGTATTTTCTTGCCCTGCGTGCCAAGCAGGATGTTTTGCCATGACCACAGAGCTGAACCTATCCGAGTTTACGAAATAAGCAAGCCAGCGTTTCACATTAGTGTACTCAGACAAATCAAACCATTTCGGATTCACCGCTGCAAACTGACGGATGAAGGGGAAAATAGCAATATCAGCCAAACTTCTCGTCTCACCTGCTATAAATGCCCTATTTTCTAAACGCTTTTCCAGTCGAGACAAAAATACCGCTCCTCTACCTCGATAATAGTCTTCACTAAGCTCTGGGTGTCGATCCGCATATTTATATCTATCCAGCCAATACTTAAAAAAATGATCATTGTAAGTAACCCAAGACATTATGCGATGCCGTTTCTGACTGTCTGCAGGCCACAATTCATCAGCCTTTTGCTTATCACTAGCCCGTGCTAGAGCCCAAAAAATAATATCCAAGCTCTCAGGATATCGCGTCCCATCAAGGTCAATTAACTGAGGAACCGTCGAGCGCCCTCCTAATAGCAATAATTCTGGCGGTTTAGACTTTAAAACCACCTCGCGCAAATACACAGAGACATCCAATTCAGCTAGAGCGTATCTAGAGCGCATTGCATATGGACAACGTCTGAACGAATATAGAATGGGTAACAAAAAAAACTCCTGATTTTTATAATACAAATCTCACATATAAAAAAACCATGCTATCTATAAACATCTTATAAAAAACAAGAAGCTTATAGGCATGGCTTTTTTGATCGATTAGGACTCAATTAAACTGGAGTAACATTCTCAGCTTGAGGACCTTTTTGACCTTGAGTCACTTCGAACGTTACTTTTTGACCTTCTTGCAAAGTGCGACGACCACTACCATTTATTGAACGGAAATGAACGAAAACATCAGGTCCGCCTTCACGTTCAATAAAACCAAATCCTTTTTCATCATTAAACCATTTAACAATACCTGATACTAACTGACCTGACATAACAACCTCATTATTTATGTTGCCCTTAAATAGGCAATCTTTTAACTATGCTAAAAGCTCTTAAAGCTTGAGTAACTTCTTAATGTTAAGCATATTAAGTTAAGATTTATCTTAAAAAATACACCAACTTATCGATAATAAGTCGTAAAAAATAAAATAGAAAGCAGATGAAAAACAAGTATTGTTAAAAAAAGTAATAACACTCAACCAAATTATCAGCCCTATCCTATAAAGCCAACCAAAAACCACAACCATACTAAGCTATAAAACAACAAAAACGCCCAAAACTTCAAAACAGTGCAATTTAGGAAGAGTCCAATTAAATAGCACCAAATAAAAGCATAAATGGAACAGTTATTGCTTAATCCAAAATAAATTTCAATTAACCAATCTTAAAAAACCAATAAAGCCCCAAAAAAGAGCATTTAAGGACAATAGCAAACCTTTTCGGTGCAAAAACAAACGTTAGGAGCCACCTTTGACATCCACAAACAGTGCAGTAGAGATGCTAGTTTCCAGTTCAAATACTCTTTTTATACTGCTTGGCGCCATAATGGTATTTGCCATGCATGCAGGGTTCGCTTTTTTAGAAGTGGGAACGGTACGACATAAGAATCAAGTAAACGCTTTAGTCAAAATAATGACTGATTTTGCAATTTCGGCTCTCGTTTACTTTTTTGTTGGCTATCAAATTGCCTATGGCATCAATTTTTTTGACAGCGCAGCGGTATTATCACAGGAACATGGTTATAGTTTAGTAAAGTTTTTTTTCCTCATGACTTTTGCTGCGGCGATACCTGCCATAATTTCTGGTGGTGTTGCTGAACGAGCAAAATTTTATCCCATGCTAATTTCTGCAGCGATAATTGTTGGTATTGCCTATCCATTTTTTGAAGGCATTGTATGGAATGGAAATTATGGCCTTCAAAATTGGCTAGAAAAACAATACGGGGCGCCTTTTCATGACTTTGCAGGCTCCGTTGTCGTTCATGCTTTTGGGGGCTGGGTTGCTCTTGCCGCCATTATCCTACTTGGTACACGTCGAGGCCGTTTTAGACACGGAAAATTAGTCGCATTTGCACCGTCAAACATCCCATTTTTGGCCTTAGGCGCCTGGATACTTTGTATAGGTTGGTTTGGTTTTAACGTCATGTCAGCACAAACGCTTGATGGCATAAGCGGCTTAGTGGCTGTTAATTCTTTAATGGCGATGGTTGGCGGCATCATAGCGGCCATGTTATTTGGAAAAAATGACCCAGGCTTTATCCATAACGGTCCCTTAGCAGGTTTAGTTGCCGTATGCGCAGGTTCCGACATCATGCACCCTATTGGCGCTTTAGCCACAGGAGCATTTGCTGGTGCAATATTTACTACGTTATTTACTATTATTCAGCAAAAATTCAAACACACAGATGATGTTCTCGGTGTTTGGCCTCTGCATGGTGTTTGTGGGGCCTGGGGAGGCATTGCAGCAGGTATTTTTGGATCTGAGACACTTGGGGGCTTAGGTGGCGTTAGCTTCTTATCTCAGCTCGTAGGGAGCTCTGGTGGAATTGCAATTGCAACACTAAGCGGATTCGTTGTTTATGGAATAGTTAAATTAGTGAGCGGATTACGTCTTAGTGAAGAAGATGAATTTAACGGGGCAGATTTATCCATTCATAAAATAGGCTCTATTGGCAAAGAATAACTCTACCTTGTATAAAAGCTTGATGTCGGTTTGGATCATTTATAGCCAAGCCGATATTAAGCTTTTTTTATTTTCTAGTTCATCTAGAGACCTGTATAATTACCGATTTATTGAAACAAAAATACTAATGAAGATTTGGCTAATTACACATAGTGAAGAGCTCAAAAAGCCCTCAGGAACAGGAAGACTGGTAAAAGAAGCACTCCAAAACGAATGCGAAATCATTATCTGGTCTAGAGTTTCGCCCAATAAAGATATTTTGAAACTCTCACCTAGTAACACTCTACTCATTTATCTTTGCAACGATGAGCAAGATAGATTTCAAGCCAATATCACCGAATCTATAGACAACATCATTATTCTTGATGGAACTTGGCAACAAGCTCGAAAAATATATAACCAATCACCCTATTTACAAAAATTCAGACATTATGAGATTCAAAACATAAAGTCTGCCTACAAAAAACGCCGCAATCAAAAAGACATTGGCCTTTGCACTGCTGAAGTTGCGATCCAGTTATTGACAGAATATCAACATCCAGCAGCAAAAGAGCTGTCAGAAAAATTTATTGAATTCAATCAGTAACACGAACTCTTATTTCACCTAAATGCTCAACCCAAGCCTGCATTTCATCTCCAACAACTACAGCCCCGACATTCTCAGGCGTCCCCGTCATAATTAAATCACCTGGTCGTAACTCAAAGACCTCTGACAACTTACAAATAACTTCCTCAATAGACCAAGTTAAGTTTGTAACATGGCTAATTTGCTTAAGATCACCATTAACTTTTAATCCAATTTCAGCCTTTGAAACATTATCAGCAAGTAAGTCTGTTTTTAATAAAATAGGGCTTATTGGTGCAGACTCATCAAATGATTTACCCACCTCCCAAGGACGCCCTTTCTTTTTAGCTTGCGACTGAAGATCTCGACGAGTCATGTCCAAACCTACTGCATAACCGAGAATGGCCTCTCTAGATTGCTGCAGCGTTAAATTACGACCACCCTTTCCTATCGCAATAACAAGCTCTACCTCATACTCAAACTGTGATGTAGCCATGGGATAAGTAATAAGAGTTGATTCAGAAAAGCCAGCGGGTACAACACAAGAGGAATCTTTTGCAAAAAAGAATGGTGGATCTCTTTCTGGGTCATCACCCATTTCTTTTGAATGTTCAGCGTAATTACGGCCAACACAATAAACACGACCAACTGGATATACTTGATTACTTTCAGCAATAGGTAAATAAACTCTATCTTGCTCAGGTACAATATTTTTCATTTAAGTCTCAATAAAGAATAGTAGGATTTAGAAATGGCCTGACTTTAACCAAATAAAGCAATTTGACGGCACAACCCAATGGTCTAATCTGAAGCTAGGCTCACGTAGCCATGCTCCTGAAGCCATTTGAATAGCTCCGTACTCAGCTTGCCCAGATATAATAAATAACTCAACGGAAGTCGCTAAGTCCAATTCACTTAATATATCTTCACCATTCTGAATACGAACAAACCAAACGCGCTCAGCGCCAAATTCGTAAAGAGGAACAACTTCGGATTTTTGAGATGACCAGATATTAGGAGTATCTACATAGATTTGATTTAAATCGGAAACTTGAAACTGATGTAATTTGACCAATAAAAAACAGCCATCACGACTATGAGGAGCATGACTACTACCGGGAGGGTTTCTAAAATAGCTTCCTGCTTTAAAATCACCTTTTTCATCCGAAAAAACACCATTTAAAACCAGTATTTCTTCTCCAAGAGGATGTGGGTGAGGACGAAATACCGAGCCAGCCTCATATCTAACAAGACTCGTTGCATGACCTCGCTCAGCCCACTCTCTTGCTAAAGGCTTTCTATAAACACCAGACATAGGACTGGCGATCCAATTAATTTTATCCGTATCCATGAATACTGTCTGAGCAAAATCCATGTTAAGCATAACCGACCGCCAATCTTATATTAAAAAAATTAGTTTAACGGTTTGATCAAATAACAATCAAGTTTTTATTATTATCAAAGCCCAAACATCAGACATAAAAAAAGCATCAGATGTTACCACCTGATGCTGAAAAATGTTCCAACAAATCCGCCTACAAGAGAAGAAATATGGAACCTTGAATGATCTTACTTAACGTAAGGCTCCCACCTTATTATTAGATAGGAGCCTTAGAGTAAATAAAATCCTCTAGGAGAAGATCTTAGAAACCGTAGTAAACACCAACAGCTGTTTGAGTGTCTGTAGTGCTAGATTTAGCATTTTCAAACTCACCCAATTCAGCATATACATAAACATTTGATGCTAGGTCATAAGTTACACCAGCAGCATATTCGTTAAAGCTACTAGAACCAGCAGCATCAGGATCTACATTTTGGTAAGAAGCATATACGTCACCAGCACCGTAACCGTAACGAGCAGCTAGACCTAGGATATCCTGAGTACTTTCTGTTGTTTCGTATTTAGCAGTAACAGAAAGATTTTCTAGTGGCAAAACAGTCAAAGCTAGACCAGTTGTCGCTTTAGCATTTTTAGAAGTAGTAGGACCTGCAATGTTGCTACGAGTATCATGAGCCAAGGCAACAGAGAACATATCTGTTGAGTATTTCAAAACAGTCATGCTCGACATTTTATCGCCGTTAGGATTACCTGCAGTATTTGTTTCACTAGCTTTACCCTTAACTTGAATAGCTACTTGCATTTCAAAGCCACTCATAGAAGGCGTAAAGAAAGCAATAGTGTCACCTTCTGACGAATTAGCAGCTTTTGTTGGGCTCAAATACTCGAATTGGTTGATATTATCTTGGATTGCGTTGTTGTAGATAGTATCAAACGAACCAATTTGAACTTTACCGAAAGAACCTTTCAAACCAACATAAGCTTGGTCTAAGTTAGATTTACCAGAATCTGCAAGGCCAGCTTTTTGATCAGCTTTGATTTCAATTTCATATTTGAAGAAAGCAGTCAAATCGTCGTTGATTTTCGTGTCGCCTTTCAAGCCAATAGTTGAACCATTGTCTTCGAAGTTTCCGCCAGCTTCTTTGTCAACGTATGCGTACTGGATGTTACCGTAAACATCTACTGTAGAACCTTCAGCAGCTTGAACTGATACAGAAGCAAGTGCTGCACTTGATACAGCAATAGCAATAATCGATTTTTTCATTCTCGTTTCCCTTTTAAATGTGTGTACGCTTTTCTTGTAGGCGCTTGATATGTGCAAGCAACAATCAAACAATTTAAACATTTCATAGAAATAGACAACCACATGCAAGCTAATTGCATCAAGTATCCACTATAAATGCTTATTTCGTGAAATATATCATATAAAAAGGATTTTCCGTATAGAAATTAGCCATTAAAAAACAAAAAAACCAATAGACTAAAAATAATTTGCTCGGAATGTGCATAAATTAACTGAATGCATAACCTACTAAATAATCACACTAGAAACACATCGTTAAATAGGCACTTAATATTGCTTGAAAACTATCAAAGCAAACAACGAAAAGAGTAAAGGAATTGTAAAAAAATGGGAATAGAGGGCAAAAAAGCCCTCCAAGCATAAAAATTATATTTTACCACATCAAGTCATCAGGTATCTGAAAGTCAGCATAAGGATCATCATCTACACTCTCAACACGATTATTACAAACAAGCACATAAGATGGATCACGCTCAGTTATCTTTACAGCAACAGGCTCTGGAATAAGTTCATACTGCTGCTCAAGCTTAACGATTGCCAATCTACCTCGGCTCAAGTCATCGTGCATGGATTGACTAATATATAACTGCTTTACCTTTTTACTATCTGTAAAATGATAAGCAATATCTCCATCCTGCTTTCGAATTCGATTTTGCTCTATCATTTGTCGAATTTGCCCCTGTATAGCTTTCTGCTCAGCAAGCTTCTGACGCTCCATATTCAAAGCCCTATCTTTCTCAGCCTTTTCCTCCCTTTGACGCTTCAACTCTTCTTGGCGACCATCATCTCCAGTCGCTAAGGCTTTACCTTTTTTAATTTTCTGCTTGAGCTGTAAAGATTCTGCCTTTAATTTCTTAACTTTCTTTTTATCAACAAGCCCTACGCCTAATAGCTGTTCTTGCAATGATTTCGTAGCCATACTTTCCTCCCTCAGAACATCTAGCCAGCACTTTAAAGTATTGAAGGTATTGCAAAGGCCTTCTTATAGCTTTAAACGAATCAAATACCAACCTATAAAAACAAAAAAAGCGACTTTAAAAGTCGCTTTTTAGCATTCGCACTGCTGAGAGTATCCTCAGCAACGTTACCTTATAAAGGAGTAACGTTTTGAGCTTCAGGGCCTTTTTTGCCTTGAGCTACTTGGAATTCAACTTTTTGGCCTTCAGCCAAAGTTTTGAAACCAGAAGTGTTGATTGCAGAAAAATGAACAAAAACATCAGGACCTTGATCCTGAGTGATGAAACCGAAACCTTTAGTTTCGTTGAAAAATTTTACTGTACCAGTTACTACGTCAGACATGTCTGTTTATCCTGTAGGTTAAGTTAATTTATACGAAGATGTAAATCATCTACGTTATAGTGCTAAAAAAACTCGGTATTACTTATGACTTAACAGGACCGAACATACATGACGTAATATTCGCAACTCTGGACATAAATATTGCCAACTCTTTTAAACGAAATTGATTGTAGTCCGCTTTCAGTCGCTGGGTCAATCATGTTTTCCATAATTTTTATCTATTTAGATAGAATAGGTACTATATAATATCTCAAAAAAATGCTATCTATATGTATTGTAAGCATTTATTACTATAAAGATCTCAAAAAATATCTATAAATATATCTAAAATTTTTAAAGAAAAATCCCACTTAAGCACTTTGAGCGATAGATTTTCACAAAAAATGCATTCTAATTTATATTTCAAGCATTATTTTAACAGTAATAAAGCATGATTATATTAGGCTTATCATGAGTTAAAATAGACTCGATCTAAGCATTAACCCGCAAGTCTAGCTGTCTAAAAACAACTCCCCCATTGTAATACGTAAGCAGAGAAGCTTTTTCAAAAAATAGCTAATCGAACCGTTATTGAGTATTGAAAAATGCATTTTTGATTTTTCTCGCTCAAATAAAATCACCTATTACAATATATGAATGTAATATCAGGTTAAAAAAACTCATCAGAAGTTGCATCACTTCACCCAAAGTCGAAAAGCACTGACACTCAAACGCTGAACGATCATTAAGGCGGCAACCTCAATGATATCAGGCTACGCATTATCCTGATGCATACCATCTTTTGCATTGGAGTCGCGCTGACGCGTTGAGCTTGCGAAACAGGCGCAAGCGAAGGCAATGACAAGATGGCATTCCTACAGACGGAAAAAATCCCTGACAGTGTAGCTATCAGGGCCATCTTAATATAAAGCTTGACGACTGTTGTTTAAACCATCAGGTTGGGTGGTTAGTTGATCAATGGCAACTTGTATTTGAGCGGAGTTTAGTTTTAGAGTATCCATAGTCCCTCTTTTGTTCATTTCGTTTGTTTTTTGATCGGAACAAAATGAATTTAACGAAAGAGGGACGCTTATTAAAGCGTCCACTAAACACACTTCTTGGGGCGGTATGGCATCGCCCCTCCCTTTAGCTATCTTGGCATTGGAGTCGCGCTGACGCGTTGAGCTTGCGAAACTGGCGCAAGCGAAGGCAATGACAAGATGGTATTCCTACAGGCAAAAGAATTTTCTGCAGACGAAAAAAAGCCCTGACAGCGTAGCTATCAGGGCCTTCTTAATATAAAGCTTGACGACTGATGCCGACTGTCACATGCGTGTCTTTGATAAAGAGCCCCACACGCATGTGGGAGCAATCCTATTACACCGCCTAAACGAAAAAACCCCGCCCTGCTTAGCAGGACGGGGTT
>NZ_PTXN01000017.1 GCF_012726345.1 Marinomonas sp. UCMA 3892 | reverse complement strand
CGGCTGCATCGAAGGCTCAAGCAACTGGGCTACAAGCCGCCGTTTAAGTACATCTCGATGACCAGTTGGAGAAATGCAGCGAGTCCATTAGCCAGCCACGCGATGCCAAACAAATGGTTCGATGAGCAAGGTTTGGTGAATCTTGAAGAAGTGAGAACGGGGTATGTGTTCAGTGTTTATACTGAATGGAAGTTTGCATGAGCCGTATACGAGGTCCGTACGTACGGTTCTGTGAGAGGGATGAGGCGGCAACGCCTCACCCTACTCGATATTTAGCCACAATCTTCTTATTTATTCAGGTTTTTCTGGATGGTATCTGTATACCACTCTTGGAAATTCATTACGCCAAACTCGAAAGTTTCAGAATATGGTCCTGCTTGATAGCCTATAGAGTTAATCCCTCGTTGGTTTTCTTCACCAAGAATTCTGTCTTGATCATTGGTGGCATCCCATACATAGCGTAGGCGATTTGGATCATAGTCTTCACCTTCCACTGCGTCTTTGTGTACGAACCATTTGGTGGTAACTATAGACTCTTGAGCAGAGATTGGTAATACACGGAATACAATGAAATGATCAGATTGCATGTGATTCCAAGAGTTGGGTAAGTGCAGAATTCGCATAGAGCCCAGCTCAGGATTTTTGATATTACCGAGTAATTTTTTGCAGCCCGCTTCGCCGTCGATTGTCATTACCTTCGTGCCTTTCTTTAGTGGCATTCGAACAATACGGTTGCGTTTACCTGGGCCGAAACTGCGGTGTTCGTGTGGAATGCCTTCTTCATCCCATTTGGCGGCTTGATCAGCGTAGTGGTCTAGGAAGTCTTGTGGTGCTCGTGGGTCGTTTGTGTCATCCCATTCTAGAATAGTATTTAGCAGCTCAGGGTGGCTGCCGACACAGTGGTAGCATTCACGATTGTTTTCAAGTACGAGTTTCCAATTAGCTTTTTCGTACATGTTAGACTCAGCGACCAATTTTGTATTTTCTACGTCGTAGGGAGCCATGTATTCTTCGAGTGTTGCTAGGAACTCATCAAAATCTCCTTGAGGCTCTTCTTTGCCTAGAGAAATAAAGATGAAACCTCCTGCTGTTTTGCAGTGAGCTTTCTTCAGGCCGTGCTGGGATTTATCAAAGCTGTCGCCCATCTCGGTTCCTGCAAACAGTAGGTTCCCTTTAAGGTCGTAGGTCCACTGATGGTAAGGGCAAACCAAGTTTGCTACTTTGCCGCGATGTTCTAAGCAGACGCGCGAGCCTCGGTGACGACAAGTGTTATGAAAAGCATTTACTGAGCCATCTGCATCGCGAACGATCAGAACTGGGTTTTGTGCGATTTCAACAGTGAAATAATCGCCACGGTTTGGCACTTCGCTGGTCATACCAACAAATAACCATTCCTTCTGGAAAATTTCCTCCACATCGACGCGGAACATGTGTGGATCGTTGTATAACGGGGCGTCCAACGAGTAATTTGCAGGGCGAGCCTGAAGCAATTTTGACATTTCTGTGCGTGCTTCTTGAACAGTAGCGTAACGTATATTTAATAGATCATTTTGATTCATTAGAGTAACCCTCTATAACAAAGCTGAGTTAATGTCGCTTCTCTCGTCGAACCGATAATTTCAGGTTAGCCAAATAGGCATTCCTTTTTTACCGTTGTAATTATGGCGCTATCCTCACTGATATTTAGGGGGTGGGAATGTCCAAATACGACATGTTCAAATTCATATATCGACGGTGTTTGTTATGTGGAGCATTTAAAGCTATTTCGTTGATTTGGATCAATAATTGATCGCCGAGAAATAGATGCTTTTCGGGGATCGGGGCTTTGACTCTTGCTCGTTCGGCTTCTTTAAGTGGTCAACACGCCACATTTAGTGAAATGTTGACTACCTATTGAGACGCAGATTTCGGTAGTGGCCAAGTGAAATTGGTCACTACTTTATGATTAACACAGGACTTTAATCTTACTATTGAGTAGTTGATTGGGGAGGTTTTTGTGTGTGTTTAGGCGTTTATTTAGCCCCTTTTTCTTTTAGCAAGTAGTCGATGTGATTACGTAATAAGCTAGCTGCATTGGTGAAGCTTTTATTATTCGGAATAATGAAATCCGCTTTGTTGCGAATGTCGATCGTTTTAAGTGATGCCTGACGTACATGGCGCATGTAGCGGCTGGTAACCTCATTGACATCGCGTCCACGTTCTGCAATGTCACGCTTCAGGCGTCGTACAACAGCAATATCCATATCGGTATCCACATAAAGAAGATAGTCAACTGCATCTCGTATCCCCGCGTCTTGGAACATCATATGACCTTCAACGAGAACAACGTGTGTTGGATCTAGATTGCGATAACCTATACGTCTGTGTTGTGAGTGATCGTAAACTGGGATTTCATTTGGTTGCTGGCGGTTTTTGCAGTTATGAATAGCCAGCGTGAGGCTTTCAAGGTCTAACGAACTTAAGTCGTCAAAGTTATAAACGTCTGGATCAATGCTGCCGCATCCATTGTAAAAACTGTCTTGGCATAGGATGGTGATTTTGTCACCTTGTCCTTCCGCTAATAAAGAACAAAGTCGGCTTTTTCCGCTGCCGGATACGCCTGTGATGCCAATAACAAGAGCCATGTATTACCTCAGAAAATAAAGTTTTGGTGCTCCTTGAGTTTAAGGAGTTTATAATGTTGTATTATATATCAGGTTTGATCATTTTTACCCGTCAAACTGAAGCATGACATCTCAAAGGAAGGATTAATGCGTAAGAAAGTTGCCCCAATGTTTGCTCTGTTTATTTTTGCTCTTTCTATGGGAGCTGCGACCTTAGTTAAGGCAGAAGCAAATGATGCCTCTCGATCTTCTAATGTGGCTGAATTGTTTGGTTTACCGTTAAATGATTTGAGTGTGTCTCATTTAGAAAAGCAGCTTAATGGCATGGGGTTGCATAGTTATCCATCTTACAAAGATGGTGTTATAAGTTACAGTTTAGGGCCTGAAGGTATTTTAGGGGTAACTAATGCGACTATTTATTCAAATGGATCGGGTTATATTAGTAAGGCGTTGTTATCTGGTGTTGTGGAAAGCAGTGAAAAGCGTAAGGCGTTAGGTGAGTTGCTTGCACGAAAGTATGGTAAACCCAGCGAGGGTTTTCTTAATAATGGAATTGGGCGTTCGAAATGGCTGTTTAAAGATGGCACCATGATTGAATTTCATAACACGACTTATGACGTGTCGCTCGTGTACGTTGATGAAAGTCCAAAGGTGGCCACTCGATCTGGGCAGATTGATGTTGAAGCCTTGTCTCGTAAACATCAATAATCTTATAGTCTGTTTATCGTATTGTTAATTATCTATGTTTATTCTTGATCTGAATCTTCGTTTGGCGCATTTTCTTCAGCCTTATCTTCAGGATATTTCTTTGGCGCTGGTGGCTACTTGTTTGGTGGTTTACGGCGACAAAGTGAACGGTTTCCTAAAAAACTTGGTGTCTTCTTGGGTGTTTTTGGCTCGAGTGTTGGCATTTATTCTTATGTGTACTTTTGGTTATGGGCTTTTGACCTTGTGGAGCCAGCCATTGGTTTATTGGGGAATTACCCGCGTAGATTTGGTATATCGCCCCGCTTTAATTCTGTTTTGCTTCTGTCTTTTGGGTGTTTTGGCCGAAAGAAAGCGTCATTTGTAAAATATTTCATGAAATTTCCTGTCAGTTCTTGTTGCCAAATTACAACATAATCGCACTATTATTACGGATCCACCGTGTAATTGTGTGATTATGTAGTAAAGTTTCTAGACCTTCTTTGTTATTTCGTTATTTCTATAAAAAAACACGCTAAACACCCGATTTTAAAGGTTTTTTGTAGTGTTCTTACAATTTGTTTTTGTCCTGAACTGCCGTTAGACTGCGCCCATATTGATACAACAGAGTCTTTTTTCGGGGGCAGAAAATGACAAGCACTTGGTTACAAGCACTTTCGCAAGCAGAATCTATGATTCCACTTTTGGGTAAACTTGGTCGTGAAAAAGCGGTTAAAGTTCAGTTGGCAGGAAACACCTTAATGGCGGATTCTGTGACTGGTTTGATGGCTGCGTTTGATCAACATCCAGAACTAGATCTTGCTCAAGTCTATCAAGTGTTAGAGCAAGTGTTAGCAAGTGATATTGCCAATACAGTTGTTGAGCTTGAGTCTTTAATCGCTGAAGCGGATGTTGAAGCTGTACTAGCTGCTCAGTCAAATGATGGTACTGAAACTCCAGTGGTTTTGTACGGATTTGGTCGAATTGGTCGTTTACTTGCGCGTCGCATGTGTGCGCTTGGCCATACAACTCCAGGCATGGCATTGGCTGCGATTGTTGTGCGTAAAGCGTGTGACAATGATCTGTCTAAGCGTGCTAGTTTGTTGAAATACGATTCTGTTCATGGTGTATATGACGGCTTAGTGAAAGTAGATGAAGAGAATCAAGCTCTTATCATCAATGGTTCGCCAGTAAAAGTTATTTACGCTTCTGATCCTGCTGAAGTTGATTACCAAGCCCATGGTATTAACAATGCTTTGCTTGTTGATAACACTGGCCGCTGGCGTGATCATGACGGTTTGAGTGTTCACTTGAATCGTCCGGGTATTGAACGTGTTGTATTGACCGCTCCTGGTAAAGAAATGAAGAACGTTGTATTTGGTGTGAACGATAGCGATATCACTGACGAAGATCGTATTGTTTCTGCTGCATCTTGTACTACAAATGCGATTACACCGATTCTATCCGTATTAGAAAAAGCTTACGGTATCGAGTCAGGTCATGTAGAGACCGTTCACGCTTATACGAATGACCAAAACCTAATCGATAATATCCATAAAGGTGATCGTCGTGGCCGTGCCGCTGGCATGAACATGGTGATGACTGAGACTGGTGCTGCAAAAGCTGTATCAAAAGCCATTCCTTCTTTAGAAGGTAAGTTGAGCGGTAGCGCAATCCGAGTTCCAGTTATCAACGTTTCGATTGCGGTATTAAGTTTGAACTTGAAGTCTGCGACGTCGGTTGAAGCGATTAATCAGTTGTTGAAAACGGCATCAAATAGCGCTGAATTGACAGGTCAGATCGGCTACAGCGAAGAGCATGATGCGGTAAGCTCTGACTTTATCGGTTCTCAGCAAGCGGGTATTTTGGATTCTCTGTCTACGAAAGTTCGTGGCAATCAAGCAACTTTATACGTTTGGTACGATAATGAGTATGGCTACAGCTGTCAGGTTGTGCGTTTGATGGAGAAGCTTGCACAGGCAAATTTTACTAAGGCTGAATTGCTCGAAGACAAAGCAAAAGCAGCTTAAGATATGACCGGACACATTTAACGTGTGTTATTTAACGGCGACCTTTGGGTCGCCGTTTTTTTTTGCCTCAGATTTACGGACATAATTTTGAGGCAAAAAAAAGCCGGATAAAATCCGGCTTCAACAAAAGTAACTAGCAGTTGCGAATAACATCATCCTGTGGGGAATGGTGATATTCATCTAAAACATGACTGTGGGACAGGTTTTAGAAGTAATACAGTTAGGGCTGTATCAGTAAATATTAGGTCGCTGTTCAACCTAAGAGATTAACTAATTCTATCTTTTTGGATTGGTGTTACAAACGATATAAATTGATTTGTTGGATTAGCTGAATTAATGCAAAATATAGGATGTGTTTTTAAATCAATAATTTTGATTTTTTATTAAGCGATCATTTTTTTGTTAAATATTTGTTTATTAAGGATTTATGTAATATTTATGATGTGTTTTTTGCAGTTTTAGCTTTATTTTTATTGGTTTTTTAATTCAATGTATGTCTGATTTTGCAGTAGCTGAGATCGTCTTATGGTGGTTTTTTTATGAAGTCTGTTCCTTTAGCTGGACTGGGTACATTTGCTATCGCGGCTCGTCATTTGAGTTTCACTAAAGCCGCGCAAGAACTGCACCTTACACAGGGGGCCGTGAGCCAGCAAATTCGTCAGTTAGAAGAGCGTTTAAAACTTACTTTGTTTGTTCGTTATCATCGACGTCTAGAGCTGACCGTGGCTGGTGTGCGTTTGGCTGTGCAATTGAATCATAGCTTTACTGAAATTAATGATTTGGTTTTAGAATTACAGGAAGAAGAAACATCTAATATTTTGACGGTTTCTGTTATGCCGTCCTTTGCAACTAAGTGGTTGATTCCTCGGTTGGGTAGTTTGCAAGAAGCCTATCCTGATTTACAGCTTCGCATTCAGGCCAACGATAGAGAGGTGAATTTCCAGCGTGACAGGATTGATGTAGCGATAGTACACAGCCATGTGCATAGTTCAAAAGGGCATATTGTTCCATTAATGAAAGACAAAGTGTTTCCGGTTTGTAGTCCTGCGTTTGCAGAACAGCGAGCTTTGACTGAAGCTAGCCAGTTAGCGCAAGTGCCTTTATTAAATGATGACTCTGAGTGGCGTTTTTCTAGTCCATATGCGGAGTGGGAGAAGTGGCTGTTATTGGCTAATGCAAAAGGCATTAAGCCTTCGCGCGGCATCAGTTTTAACCGTGGTGATCTTGCTGTGCAAGCAGCGGTTGCTGGACAAGGCGTTGCTTTAGGGAGAACGCCTTTGGTGATGGATGATATTCAGCAGGGAAGATTGATGATGCCGTTTTCAGAAACATTAGATGAAGGCCATGCTTATCTTTTTGTTTGTCCCGAAATGCAGCGTCAGCGAGAGCCGGTTCAGCAGTTACTCAGTTGGTTAGTCGCGCAATGCTACGAATATTCACCAGAGGATGCTTTGACGACGCCCGATGATTTGATTTCGTTGTAATTAGTTATCTAATAGTAATTTCACTGAAATCGCCAAACACATAATAATCACCATAGGGCGAATGAGCTTCGCACCTTTGGTGATAACGAGGCGTGAGCCAATTTGCGCGCCAAACCATTGTCCAATTCCCATCACAATACCCAATGCCCAAATAAGATGCCCACTAAAGGCGAACATAGCTAAAGAGGCTAGGTTGCTGGTCGCGTTGAGTACTTTTGTATGAGCTGTGGCTGAAACGACCGTGAGCCCCATCAAACACAAATAAGCAGTAGAAAAGAAAGCGCCAGTTCCTGGTCCAATCAATCCATCATAAAAGCCAATGCTGGTACCGATAATTACCGCAAACTGTATGTGAGTAAGGGAAAATTTACTGGCAATGTAAGGCTGAACCTTGGGTAAGAAGAAAAAGAAAATGGCAACCGCGATTAAGATAATTGGAACGGCTTTTAGCAGTAGGCTACTGTCTAAATAAGAGACTAATAGTGTGCCGCAGATAGCGCCGATGGCTGTCATCAAAATGGGGAGCCACATATCAGACAGCTTTACTTGTCCTTTTTTTATAAAGTGGTAAGACGCAGAGACTGTCCCTGCGCAACCTTGTAATTTATTGGTAGCAAGTGCTTCGGCTGGTGACAGCCCTGCCGCTAATAAAACCGGCACAGTAATTAAACCACCACCGCCTGCAATAGCATCAATGACACCTGCAAAAAAAGCGGCAGCAAAGAGGGCAAGATAGATCCAAATAGAGATATCGAAAAAAACAAAGTCCATTGAGTTTAGGTTCCTGTTAGGTGCGGGCTTGATGCTTTTTAGTAGATCAAAAAAAGCCTGTCCAAACAATCGTTTGGACAGGCTAAAGAGTAGTAATTATCGAGTTTTCTATTGGGCTAGATTAAATTTTGGTCTGTATGTAGCTTTCAAGTGTGTTTACTTGATCTGGTGTAAATTCAAGGCCAAGCTTAGTTCTACGCCATAGAATGTCTTCTGCTGAATGTGCCCATTCGTGCTTGATCAAATAATCCACTTCCACTTGATAAAGTTGATTACCAAAGTGCTGGCCAAGGTCGCTTTCTGAATTCGCTTTATTTAGTAATGTATGAGTTAGTGTGCCGTAGCTATTGGCGAATCGATGAGCAAGATGTGCGCCGATAAAAGGATAATCTTGTTGTAATTTCATCGCGAAGCCATCAAGAGACATACCTAAGTCTCCGCCAGGTAGAGGTTTGCTGTGAGTCCATTCGTTCCCAAGGTTATCAAAGTAGGGTGTAAGCTTTTTCATCGCAGACAAGGCTAGCTTGCGGTAGGTAGTGATTTTTCCGCCAAAAATGCTTAGTAATGGCGCTTGATGATTTTTGTCGTCAAGGTGTAATGTGTAATCGCGAGTGACGGCGGAAGGATCAGATGACTCATCTTCCAGTAGCGGTCTTACGCCTGAATAGCTCCAGACAACATCCGCTGGTGTGAGTGTTTTTTTGAAATGATCGTTCGCTACTTTCAATATGTATTGAGTTTCATTTTCTGAAATCGCTACATCGTTTGGATCGCCTTTGTACTCAACATCGGTTGTGCCTAACAGTGTGTAGTGTTCACGGTAAGGAATAGCGAAAACAATTCGTTTGTCGGTGTTTTGCATAATGAAAGCGTTTGAATGCTGATACAGCTTCGGCACAACAATATGGCTGCCTTTGATCATGCGAATGCCGTAAGGGGCTTTTTGTTCTAGTTTCGTTTCGATAAACGACGATACCCAAGGGCCCGCAGCATTGACTAAAGCTTTTGCTGTGATTTCTTGAGTTTCTTTGGTTATTTGATCCTCTAGGCTGATGTGCCATTGGTTGTCGATACGTTTGGCAGAAGTGCAACGAGTGCGAGCAAAAATAGACGCGCCATTTTGCTGAGCACTAAGCGCATTGGTTACCACTAAGCGAGCGTCATCAACCCAGCAGTCTGAATATTCGAAACCTTGCTTAATATCGTCTTTTAATGGGCTGTCAGCACCGTATTTAACGCCTTTTGAACCTAACAGTGTCTCGCGCTTACCGAGGTTGTCATAAAGGAACAAGCCAATACGAATTAGCCAAGCTGGACGTAGGTGTGGTCTGTGAGGCATTTGAAAGCGCATCGGCGTTACAAGGTGAGGAGCGACTTTTAACAATACTTCACGTTCTGTTAGGGCTTCTTTTACAAGGCGGAATTCGTAATGCTCAAGATAGCGCAAACCGCCATGAATCAATTTACTACTCGACGATGACGTAGCATGAGCCAAATCTCCCATTTCGCAAAGACCCACATTTAGGCCTCGTCCTGCTGCATCAGCGGCTATTCCTGTGCCGTTAATGCCGCCGCCAACAACAAATAGGTCAAAATGGGAG
Organism: Marinomonas sp. UCMA 3892; assembly: GCF_012726345.1. Lineage (GTDB taxonomy): Bacteria > Pseudomonadota > Gammaproteobacteria > Pseudomonadales > Marinomonadaceae > Marinomonas. Next base: position 70,800 of record NZ_PTXN01000017.1, on the reverse strand, counting down.
TGATTCATACTAAGCCTCACGATCTAAAATGCGAATGTTTATGTTCGAAAGTGAACATTTGTGTTCGATATTAAACCTCTAAAGCGATTATGACAATAACGCTTTGTGAAGTTTTGGTGAAGATTTGATCTTTTTTAGGTTTGAAGAAGGGTGGAAATTGAAGTCAGCTGAGTGAATTACTGTGATGGTACTGGGCCCAAGGGTTACTTGGGCGTGCAGATTTCCAATCGAACTTTGTGCTCTTTCATTAGTTTGATGATGGCCTTTGGTGGCTGCTCATCTGTAAATAGTCGGTCTACTTGGGTGATGTTGCCTAAACGAACAACTGCATTGCGACCGAATTTAGCGCTGTCAGCAGCGAGAAAAACAGTACGTGAGTTATTGATGATACTTTGCGCTACTCGAACTTCTTGGTAGTCGTAATCTAATAGTGAGCCATCATTAGGGTCGATACCACTAATGCCTATGATGCCAAAGTCCACACGGAATTGATTGATAAAGTCGATAGTGGCTTCACCCATAACGCCGCCGTCCCGTGAGCGAACGGTACCGCCTGCAATAATCACTGTAAAGTCTTCTTTTCCGCTTAAAATCGCAGCAACGTTGAGATTGTTGGTAATAACTTGCAAACCTTGGTGATTCAATAGTTCGCGTGCGACGGTTTCGGTTGTGGTGCCAATATTAATAAATAAAGAGGCATTATTTGGAATTTCGGCGGCGATTCGTTTAGCAATTTGCTCTTTCGCAGGTAGTTGCAAAATTTGTCGGGTCGCATAAGCCACGTTGGTAGTACTAGAATCGTAACTCGCACCACCATGATGTCTGCGTATTTGATCTGCCTTTGCCAACTCATTAATATCACGGCGAATGGTCTGCGGTGTGACAGCAAACTGGCTGGCCAATTCATCGATTGTCACATATCCCTTTTCTTTCACTATGGCGACAATATTGTCTTGGCGAGAGAGTTGGCCCATCTTGTTTTCTTCTCCTGATAAAAGACATTACTTGTTAAACGAAGCTTGCTAAACGAGTGCGCATTGGTTTTTAATAGGGAATATTCGTATTTGAATATTCATGTTCAAAAAACAAAACAACAATTGAGTCGCTTGCTTTTTTGAGTGACTGTGATTTCAAAGAGAATTCACCATGACACATTATATTCTGGCTATTGATCAAGGCACCACCAGTTCTCGGGCTATTTTATTTGATGAAAAAGGCTCTCGTGTTGGCCAATCTCAGCAAGAATTCCCACAAATTTTCCCCGATGATGGTTGGGTTGAGCATGATCCCGAAGATATTTGGTCATCTACTTTAGCTGTGTGTCGCTCTGTTCTCAAGGATACAGGGATCGACGCTCAAGCGATAGCAACTATAGGTATCACCAATCAGCGCGAAACCACCATTTTATGGGACATCGACACTGGAAAGCCGGTTTATAATGCCATTGTTTGGCAAGATCGACGTACTAGTGGATTTTGCCAGTCTTTGAGTGATCAAGGATTAAGTGAAAAAGTACAAGAAAAAACCGGGCTGTTGATTGATCCATATTTTTCTGCAACCAAGATTCGTTGGATTTTAGACAATGTTGATGGTGCACGCGAAACAGCTCAGTCAGGTCGTTTGGCTTTTGGTACGGTTGACAGTTTTTTATTATGGCGACTGACAAATGGCAAGTCCCATAAAACTGATGCAACAAATGCCGCTCGTACTATGGCGTTTAACATACATACGCAGGAATGGGATGATGAGCTGATCAAGCTGTTAGGAATTGGTGATGTATTGTTTCCTGAAGTGATGGATTGTAGTGCTGATTTTGGTGTGATTGATGCTTCTTGGTTGGGCGCTGAAATTCCAGTCAATGGTATTGCAGGAGATCAACAGGCCGCTTTGGTTGGTCAGGCGTGTTTTACTCCCGGCATGGTGAAAAGTACTTATGGCACGGGGTGTTTCATGATTTTAAACACCGGTGATAAAGCGATTCGATCTGAACATAAGTTGCTCACTACCGTAGGTTATCGCCTGAATGGCAAAGTCACTTATGCATTAGAAGGTAGTATTTTTGTAGCTGGCGCCGCGATTCAATGGTTACGAGATGGCTTAAAGTTATTTGCTGATGCTAAAGAAACACAAAGTCTGGCCAAGCAAGCATTGAATGATGATTCTGTTTATTTAGTACCGGCTTTTACTGGGTTGGGTGCGCCATATTGGGACCCAGATGCTCGTGGTGCCATGATTGGGTTAACTCGTGATACTAGTGTCGCTGATATCGTTAGCGCTGGGTTGCGTTCTGTGTGTTATCAGACAAAAGACTTAGTTGGTGCTATGGCACAAGATGGCGCAACATTTAGCTCTTTACGCGTTGACGGTGGGATGGTAATAAACGATGTGATGGTGCAGTTCTTAAGTGATTTGTTAGAGATCACAGTAGAGCGTCCTTGCGTGACTGAAACAACCGCTTTGGGCGCTGCGTTTTTAGCGGGTTTGCAGGTTGGCCTTTATCAATCTTTGGATGAGATTGAAGTCTTGTGGAAAGCAGATAAATGTTTTGAGCCCACAATGGAAAAAGGCACTGGTGATAAATTGTATCAAGGCTGGCAAAAAGCCGTGGATCGTGTGCGTACACGAGACTAATTTTTACGATTTGATACATGCTTTGTCTTGTGTGAGAAGGCAAATATGGCTAACTTTAACAAAGGATGTTTATTCACAAAGGGTTTAGAGAATGTCGAAACAGTTTGCCGAAGTACAGCAAGATGATTTTATGAAGTTTGGTGGTGAGCGTCCAAGCTATTTAGAAATCGAAGATGCATTGATGTCTCTAGGTGGGCATGGTGTTGGTGGTAATAACTTCAAGAATGAAATGGTGAAATTGGCTGGCTGGACTGGTGGTGCATTGACTACTTATGCTCAGCGTGCAGCTGTAGCACAGGCTGCCTTCAATCGTATTCGTGAAGTGTTGCCAAAAGTAACTACCGCTGATGAATTGAGAGCCATGCTTAAAAGTTTGAAATAAGTAACTACTTTAAACTTAAGGCTTAAAAAGTAAAAAGGGGTGCGATGATGAATCGCACCCCTTTTTATGTTTGCGATTTGCTAAATATTATTCAGCGTCGGCGATGGCTTTCATGCCGTATTCTTCGTCGAGAATGCGGCCGATAACATTGTTACCAGCAAGGTGATGTGCATATTGCATATGCAGGCATCGGACTTGGTCCCAGTTTGCAATACCGCCAATTCCAAGCTTATCAAACAAAGGCTTGAAGCCTTTTTCTTCAATAATGGCTTTGTGCTCCGCGCTCATTACTTCCCAGCGTCTTGCGATGTAATCGCGGTGAGAAGCATGATGTGCTTCTCGCAATGTTTCGTCGTCTTTTATGCGCTGTTCAAGCTCTTTTACAACGCCATGACTTTCTATTTTTGCTAAAGCTTTATCGATAGCTTTGCTAGAAAGCCAATAAAGAGTTGGAAATGGTTGGTCGAAAACCCAAGTCTCCATTTCTAATACTTGAGGTACGCCGTTAGGTGAATAATGAGCAATGGCGCTGATGCCGCTTGGAGTACGTCCTAGTTGTGTTGTGATGATATCAATATCATGTTGAGAAAGTGTTGTTGTCATAATGTCTTATTGAAAATGTCTTCTAAAAGCGAAGAATTAAAGAGTGAACGCGGGAAAACTGGCGGCGAATTTTTGTATCCATTCAGCGGCGGCTTCATTGTAGTTGAGTCGTCGACCTTCGATTTTTGCTTGGCGTCGGTAATGTTCTATCTGAGAGAGCTGTTCGATCATGCGAACACAATAACACTCTTCTTTGGTAGGGAACTCAATGGCGATGTGGTATCCGTCTGTTTCTTTAGTGCACCAAGCTATACGGCCAGACACACAAAAGTTCGGGTCAATCTCTTCCAATGTAATTCTTACCGAGCGTCCATTATCAAAAGGACGAAGGGTGACATATGTGATACCGACAAACCCAACCCTATCTTCAGTAATTTGAGGAAAGGGCTGATCTTCTATTAGCGTAATGTCTAACGGAAGGTCTCTCGGATGTGCAACAAATTCCATCGCAACAAGCCAGCTACTATTTCAGATATTCATGTTATCGGCCAAGAAGGCAGAGTGTTTAAAAAAGAATGCGAATTGTACGCTTTTTGCCCTGTCTGTACAGACGAATTTTAGGATGTCTGAGGCCAAAATCATAACTTTTACTTATATACGAAAATACGCATTGCAGCACTTTTTATCATAAACTTCTTAGATCGCTGTATTAGCCTAGCTTAGGGGGCTGGAGCTGGCAAAGTCTACCGAGTTCTTTTAGTGCAGCGTCAGTTTTATTATCCCAATTTAGTGCGTAGTTTAGTCGAAAATGATGATCGAATTGCGCGGTTAAACTGAATGCTAATCCTGGTAGCAAGCCAATGCCAATTTCTAAGGCTTGGGAATGAAGTGTCATGGCATTTACGGTGTCTGGTAAAGTGACCCATAATAAAAATCCACCTTTTGGGGTCGAGGTTTTAGTACCTGCAGGAAAATGCTCCTGGATGAGAGACTGACAGCGGGCTAGGTTGGCTTGATAAGACAGTCGAGTTTTTCGTAAATGACGATCATACGCACCGTTTTCTAGAAAGTTGGCGATAGCGGTTTGAGTTAATGTAGGAATCGCAAGGGATTGGACATAAGCGTAATGTTCAATCTGAGTTTGAAAAGGCCCACCGACGATCCAACCAATGCGAAACCCAGGAGCGATACTTTTGGAAAAAGAGCTGCAGTAGATTACAGTATTGTGTTTGTCGTCCGCTTTTAGGGATCGCTCGCGCTTGTCTTTATAGCTCAGCTCACCATAAACATCATCTTCAATCAGAGTAAAACCGTATTGAACCGATTGGCTGAGAATGCGTTGTCTGGATTGATGGCTGAGTGTGGCGCCAATTGGGTTTTGATTATTTGGTGTGACTACGCATGCTTTGATATCCCATTCTTTGGCTGCATTTTCCAATAAATCTAAGTCTATACCTATTTCTGCGGAACAAGGAATCTCAATGGCTTTCAGTTTCAACACTTCAATAATTTGTAATACTCCATGATACGCAGGGCTTTCGATTGCAATGGTATCTCCAGCTTTTGCGACGGCTTGTAGCGAAAGCATCAAAGCGTTTTGGCAACCTAAGGTAATAGTAATGTCATCGGGCTGTAGTTGGCAGCCACTGTCTAGCATGCGGATGGCTATCTGACGACGTAAGCTGAGAGATCCTGGGGTGAATTCATAAGCTGCACATATTTCTGGCTCTAAGCGCATTAGGCGTCCAACAGAGCGCTGTAGCTGTCGTATTGGTAGGAACTGGCTTTTAGGGATAGCTGCGCCAAATTGAATGATATTGCCATCTTGTGAGGCGTGCAATAAGCGCCGTAGTAAAGCATGTATGGTGCTATCATTTTTAGTCGGTTCAATTTTTGCATATTCTGTTGGCTGGAGCTGAGTTTCTTGAACAAAGTAGCCTTTTTGCGGACGGGCTTTTATGACGCCTCTGTCTTCTAGCAAACTATAGGCTTGTAGGACAGTGGCAACACTGACTTCCATTTGTTTGCTGGATTTACGAACGGATGGGATTTTTGCTCCTGGTAAGAAAATACCTTCATGAACTTGATGTTCAATTTGATTAGCAATTTTTTCGTATAAGGGGCAATCCATAAAGCGCAGGTCGAATTCAAAGTGAGAGATGTCAAATCTACCAGATTGATGGATCGAAAGAAATCTATGCTGATTTTATGGCGCTAAGCTTCTCCTTTTCAATCGCGTTTTTCTAGATGTTCAAGTATAGGTACTCGTTGTAAACAAAGTGTTATGGTATTTCTGTATGTTTGGTCAGTTTTTATAGGTTTAAAAGTTTAGCTGCTGAATAGGTAAATAAAAAATTTAGAGGTCGATTATGTCGTTATCCGTTATTCAAAGGATTTTATTTGGCTTTGGTATTTTATTAATACTTCTGCTAATGATTGCTGCATCTGGATTTGTCGGCATCAACAAAATAGAAGATAGATTAAACGTTGTTACAGGGAAAGTTGCTAATATTTCATCGACTAGTAATGCATTAAAAGAGGATGTGAGTTTAGCAAATGCTGCGGTTTTGCAGTATTTGTTAAGTAAAACTCCTGACTCATTGGAAGATCTATCTAGTCGCTTTTCGGCACTTAAACATGAATTTGATGATGTTTCCGAGCAGCTGGCTGGGCAATTAAAAACGCTGCCAGGGATGACGAAAACGCTTGCCAAAATAGAATCTGAGGTGGAAGGTTTTTATGGTTTTACCGATGTTGCCTTTTCGAATCATAAAAAGATGTTGGAGCTGCAAGCTGCTATTCCAGATGAAAAACTTGATCTAAAAGACGCGATAGCTTTTGCCGCAGAAGATTTGGGTATGCTGGTGACAGACGGTGATACTTCTGAGATTCAATTTGCCGCTTCTTATATGCATAGCCAAGTCGAGAGCCTGCAAGTTACTGTGAATGATTATTTTGATGTGCGTAGCATGGATAAAATGCAGGAGCTACGTGATGCAATGGCTTCCAATATTACCAGTTTGAAAGACAAACAATCCTATCTAAAGGATGACAATATTAATGACCTGGTCAGCGAAATAGAAGGCAGCGTGCTGTCTGACGATGGTGTTATTGCAAAGTATTATGAAAATGCTCGTTTAGTGCAAGAATCCGAAATATTAGCTAAGCAACTTTCAGATAGCATGGAATTGGTGAATACCTCAGTTCAGCAATTATTGTCTGAAGCCACGGCAATGGGGATAAGTGCAAAAACAGAAGCTTCTGATGCTGCCACATTATCGACCATTATCATTGAAGTGGTGCTGGTAGTTTCCATCATTATTGCGGTGCTGGTGGCTTTATGGGTGAGCCGAAGCATTCGTCTTCCTCTAAAAGAGGTGATGACGGTATTAGGGAAGATTGCTGATGGTGATTTCACTCAACGCAGTAAAGTAAAAACCAAAGACGAATTTGGAGAGTTATCTGCTTGGGTAAATGGGCTGGTGGAGAAGTTACAAAAGGTCATGTCTGAGATTGAGCAGGCGTCTAATGAAGTAGCTGATTCGGCGGGGAGTAATGTTCGTCTAGCGAGTGATTCTAAACGTTTAATGGGTGCACAGAATGAGAGAACCACTGAGGTGGCTTCTTCTATGTCCGAGATGGTGTCAACGGTTGATCAGGTGGCGCAAAGCTCGGAAGTGATTTTACGTCAGATCCAATCGGTAGATCAAAGAGCCAGTCAAAACCGCGAACAAATGGATACCAATATTAATAAAATTGAGCATCTTCTTGGGCAAATTGAAACGTCCACAGCCGTTGTGAATGAGCTTGATGAGCACTCTAAAAGCATTGACCGAATTCTGGAAGTTATCCAAGGAATTGCTGAGCAAACGAATTTATTGGCGCTGAATGCCGCAATTGAGGCGGCTAGAGCGGGTGAGCAAGGCCGAGGTTTTGCCGTTGTTGCTGATGAAGTGCGTACTTTGGCCACACGAACACACAGTTCTACGGAAGAAATTCAAACCGTTATTGCGCAATTACAGCAAGGTGTCTCTAAAACCGTTGGCAGCATGGAAGAAAGTCGTAAGAGTGCCACTGACAGTGTCGATCAAGCGCGCACAGTTGGATTGTCACTGGCTGAATTGCAAGGCAGTATGGCTGAAATTCGGGACCTAAGTATGCAAATTGCCACCGCCGCTGAAGAGCAATCTGCTGTAGCACAAGAAATTAAGCAAAATGTATTAGAAATATCTGAGATGTCTGAACAGGCTGCATTGGGTTCCGATCGGAGTGAGAAAGATAGTGAAGGATTGGCTAAACTGGCGTCTCATCAGAAGTATCTACTTAGCCAATTTAAGATTGTTTGATGGTTTTTTTAAGATAGGTTGCGTTAATATTGGGGCAACTTAATTCTCTGGAGATAAAGTTTATGTCGATTCTTATGGGTGATATGTTGCCTCATGGTGCATTTCAGGTGATGGGAGAGGAAGGTCCTGAGACCGTAGATGTAACAGAGTTCTTCTCAGGTAAAACCGTGTTGATGTTTGCGGTTCCTGGTGCTTTTACACCAACTTGTAGTGCCAGTCATTTACCGGGTTACGTAGTGCATTATGATGCGCTTAAAGAGAAGGGAGTCGATGAAGTTGTTTGTCTTTCTGTCAATGATGTATTCGTGATGAATGCATGGGGTAAAGCCAACAATGCCGAAAACCTAATAATGGCAGCCGATGGTCTTGCAGAGTTTACCTGTTCCATGGGATTAGAGTTGGATATATCAGCGGCAAAAATGGGTATTCGTAGCCGTCGATACGCCATGTTGGTGACCAACGGCATTGTTCAACAGTTATGGTTGGATGAGCCAGGCGAATACAAGGTCAGTTCTGCAGAATATGTATTGTCTCAGTTATAAGCTTTTTGCTTAGCTTTTTTACTTAGGCAAAGAAAACGACGCACATGGCGTCGTTTTCTTATGTCTCATATTAGTGTTTCGCTCATTACTGGCTAATAACCAAATAAGTTTGGTAAGAAAGTTACCGTGCTTGGTACAAAGGTAATCAATATCAGGACAGCTAATTCTACTAAGAAGAGCGGCATGATTTGTCTAGATATAGCTGCGATGCCTACGTTAGCAATTGAGTTCGAAACGAATAGACAAATCCCCATCGGCGGTGTGACAAGACCTATCATCAGGTTAAAAATTACCACAATACCGAAGTGAACTGGATCAATACCAAGGCTCATCGCGATAGGGTGTAGAATCGGCAGCAATATCAGCATCGCAGCGATCCCTTCTAGGAATAGACCAACAACCAGCAAAATCACGTTAACTAGAATTAAGAACATCCAAGGGCTAGACACTTGCTCTAGTACCATTTGGCTGACAGTTTGCGGCACTCTTGAGAAAGTTAGCAACCAGTTCGCTGCCGCAACGACGCCAATCACGATTAGGATTACCGACGAGTCACGCATCGCGCGAATGAAGATGCGCGGTAAACTTGATATTTTCAAGCTTTTCAGAATAAACATACCAGCCAATAAGGCATATGCTGCGGCAAAAGCAGCTGCTTCCGTTGGTGTCACTATCCCAGTTAAGATGGAGCCCACAATAAAGATTGGCATGAAGAGTGGTATCCACGCATCAACAAAAGCCTTCCAACGCTCTTTCATGGACAGTTTCGCTTTTAACGGTGCGTAATGACCCGCAAAAAAGTAAACATAGATAGACAAGCCAATAGCTAGAAATAGCCCCGGTGTGACGCCAGCAAGGAATAGCGCAGGCACAGAAACACCGGTAGTGATCAACGCATAAATAATCACTGGAATACTTGGTGGAATCATGGGGCCGATTACAGATGAGGCAGCAGTTAGTGCTGCAGCAAAAGAACGTGGGTAACCTTCTTTTTCCATTGTCGGAATAAATACGCGTCCAAGTGCCGAGGTATCTGCAACTGCGGAACCAGATAGTCCGGCAAAAATAACCGACGCCCAGATGTTTACATGGGCAAGGCCTGCTTTCATATGACCAACTAATGCATTCGCAAAGTTGATAATTCTGCCAGTAATTCCACTTTCATTCATGAGCTCACCAGCTAGAACAAAAAGCGGAATGGCCAAAATAGAGAATGAATCTAGGCCGCTAAAAATACGTTGAGCGACGAGACTGACATTGAAAGGTAATGTATAAACATGACCAACAACACCCAATAAAATGGCGAACGCAATAGGGCTGCCAATCACCAAAAGAACAATAAGAATCCCAAGACCTAGCATAATTACTGTCCTTTCTCTAACGTTGAGGGTTGAAAGTAGTCGACGAGTCTAATAATCGCCGCAATAGCAAGACACACACCGCCAATAACCATAGCCACTTGAAAATAATACATTTGAATGCCTGTACCGGGAGCTTGTATTGCTCCTCGCTTCATCATGAAAATGTAGCCGGAATAGGTCAGCACACAGCCGCTTACTAGCGCAATAACGTCAGATATAAAATGCAGAGCATGGCGAATTCTAGCGGAGACCATATCTTCTAAAAAAGTAAAACGAATATGAATGCCCTCTAAATAACACAATGCCATACCAAACATGGTGCCGTAGATCATGGCGTATTTTGCGACTTCCTCGCTCCATTGGATCGGTGAGTTAAATAAGTAACGGCTCAAGCTACTTACTAAAACAACGCCAAATATAACGAATAGGGAGGTGCCGGTTAAAATCGAGAGAGTATTTTTATAGAGGCGCTTCATGTTGAGCTTTCCGGGTTGTGACAAAGGAAAAACAACCGAAAGCCATTAAAGAAAGCTCTCGGTTGCCTGATTTCAAGTACTGAGTTTATTTCGAGTTGCTAACGACTTTTACAGACATTTGAACGCGTTCAATCCACTCTGGCTGTACTTCACCTTTTAACCAGTTGATAACCGCTGGCTGCGCGATATCACGGAACTTAGCCATTTGTGCTGGTGTTGGAGTGGTGATTTGCATGCCATTAGCGGCAAGAGATTTTAAGCCTTTTGCAGAGTTAAATTGCTGTATTGCACGCCCCATTGTGCCTGCTACTTTAGCTGCACGGTCAATAATTGCGCGATCTTCATCGCTCAATGATTGATAAAGGTCTTCGTTGATTAGTAAGAAATCTGTGCCGTAAACGTGGCCGTCTAGTGTTAGATATTTTTGGAATTCATAGAATTTGTTCGCTTCGATAACACTCACTGGGTTTTCTTGTCCATCAACAACGCCAGTTGTTAATGCTGAGGGTACTTCAGGCCACGCAATTGGCGTAGGCTCTGCGCCCATTGCTTTTACCATTTCAACATATAGTGGTAGGGTTTGAACGCGGATTTTTAAACCATTTAAATCTTTTGGTTCTGCAACAGGGCGTTTTGAGTTAGTGAAATTACGGAAGCCTGTTTCGCCATAGGCAAGAGTGCGTAGTCCGCTTTCTTTCAAGCAATGCTCAGACAGTGCTTTACCGAATTCACCATCTAATACTTCCCAAGCAACAGGAGCTGATGGGAATAGATAAGGAATTTCTAGAACCGATGCTTCTTTACAAACTTTTGCAAAGGCGCCAGACACCATCGCCATGCTCAGCGTGCCTTCTTGAGTCGACTGAACAAGATCTGTTTCGCCACCAAGTTGGCCAGAAGGGTAGACGTTTACTTCAATACGACCGCCTGACTCTGCTTCCACTAGATTTTTGAAAACCTCTGTCGCCGCGCCTTTTTTAGAGGTTGTCCAATCTTGGGGATCTACGTGACCAATAGTAAGAGTAAGGTCGGCTGCGCTTGCGCTGCTAATAGCGCCGGCAGCAATTAATCCAAGTGTAATTTTTTTTGTAAGATTCATTTTTACGTCTCCAAGCTCGGGATCTCGTGTGTCCCGGTTGTTTTATTTTTGTATTTTCTACCCTACTTTGCAGTAACGCAGGCTGTTCTGTACTGAAACTAGCATTTTTAAGCTTCTAAATAATATAGGATCATTTTTAAAATACCCTATATTTTTTCTTAGAAGCTCACAACGATATTAAATGTGAACTAGGTTTACATTTGGCCTTTGTTTTTCATTCAATATCTAATTTTTGATCTGCTTTACTAAGCAACATGACCAAAATGTCGTAAATTTTGTATTTTTAGAAATGAATTTTTAATGTCTCTTATATATCGAAAAAGGAATACAAAAACATCATCCTGTTCGGTTTTTTTTGAAAAAGCCATATATATCATAGTGGTAATGTAGTTTTAAGGAGGCTTTTGGATTGTGTGAAAGTGAGGTTTCACCAAATAAATATCTAAAATGAGTAGATGTTGCCGTTGTATTAAAAAGCAGCTATCTCAAAATGCAATACCCTTTCGGTCAAATTGAAATAGCCAAATAGCCTATACACAAGAATACTCTGAACAGATTTTGATTAAATAGCTGTGTAAATAAAGAAGGTAAGAGGCATAAAAATAGACGTCTAATCTTCTATTCCACAGCAATTACCTTAAATAAGAATAGAGAGTAGTAACATGATTATAGATTGCCACGGACATTATACGACTACGCCAGCAGGCGTTGGTGAGTACCGCGATAAACAAAAAGCACAGGTCGCTAAAGACCCTGCTTTTGTTGGTGAAAAAGGTAAGGTTATTGTTTCGGATGATGAAATTCGTGACAGCATTATCAATAATCAGCTGCGTTTACAGCAAGAGCGTGGCACCGATTTAACCATCTTTTCTCCTCGTGCTAGCTGGATGGGTCACCATATTGGTAATGAATACACTAGCCAATACTGGACTGAGCACCAAAACGATTTGATTCGTCGAGTCTGTGATCTTTTCCCAGAAAACTTTGCTCCAGTTGCTCAGTTACCTCAATCTCCTGGTGTTGATCCAAGCAAGTCTGTTGCTGAAATTGTTCGTACTGTTGAAGAAATGGGCTTCATTGGTATCAACTTGAATCCAGATCCAAGTGGTGGTTACTGGCAAGACAAGTCTTTGGCAGACCGTTCTTTCTATCCTATTTATGAAAAAATGTGCGAATACGACATTCCTGCGATGATCCATGTTAGCGCGGCCTGTAACGATTGCTTCCATACAACGGGTTCGCATTACCTTGGAGCCGACACAACTGGCTTCCAGCAATTAATGATGTCGGATGTGTTTAAAGATTTCCCTGAATTGAAAATTATCATTCCTCATGGTGGTGGTGCCGTGCCTTATCACTGGGGACGTTTCCGCGGTATGGCATTAGACCAAGGTTTTGATCTAGCTGAGCGCGTTTTGAACAACATTTATTTCGATACTTGTGTTTACCATCAGCGTGGTATTGACCTTCTGTTAGACATTATTCCAACGAAGAACATCTTGTTTGCGTCTGAAATGATTGGTGCTGTGCGTGGTATTGATCCAGAAACAGGTCATTATTTTGACGATACGAAACGCTATATTGATAACAACACTGTGTTATCCGCTGAGCAAAAACAAGCCATCTTTGAAGGCAATGCTCGTCGCGTCTTTTCAAGACTAAAAGCGTAAGGCTCTCGATTTAAGGGAAGGAACATATAATGCGAAATAATGTAGTAGTACAAAATATTGAACGTGCCGACCAAGCTGTAATCGATGGTTTGGCAGAGTGCGGTGTAGCAACCATTCATGAATCTCAAGGTCGTGTTGGTCTATTGGCTCATTACATGCGCCCAATTCAAATGGACAAAACTATTGCTGGATCTGCAATCACTATTTCAGGTGCCGCTGGCGATAACTGGATGATGCATGTTGCAATTGAGCAGTGTAAGGCTGGTGACGTGATGGTATTTGCACCAACGTCTCCTTCGAATCACGGCTTCTTTGGTGATTTGTTAGCGACATCAGCGCAATCTCGTGGCGTGGTGGGTTTGATTATCGAAGGGGGCGTTCGTGATACTCGCGACCTTCGTCAAATGAACTTCCCTGTTTGGTCAAAAGCCGTTTTTGCTGAAGGCACGATCAAAGAAACCGTTGGTTCCGTGAATGTGCCAATTGTTTGTGCCGACGCTTTGGTTAATCCTGGCGATGTCATTGTGGCTGACGATGATGGTGTGGTTGTTGTGCGCCGTGAAAATGCCGCAGAGGTATTAGAGCTGTCTCGTAAACGCATGGCAAATGAAGAGTCAAAACGAGTACGAATGGCGAATGGCGAATTGGGCTTAGACATTTATGAAATGCGCCCACGCCTAGAAGAGAAAGGTTTGAAGTATGTCTAAGCAGGCTGGCGTTTTAAAGAGTGCGCCTTGTATGTGGATGCGTGGCGGCACATCAAAAGGGGCGTATTTTTTAGCGGATGATTTGCCAGCCGATGTGGATGCTCGGGCGCAATTTTTATTGCGGGTGATGGGCTCCCCAGATGATCGTCAAATTGATGGTATTGGCGGTGCGGATCCATTGGCATCGAAAGTGGCGGTAGTGAAAAAATCGATCCGTGACGATGCCGATGTGGACTATTTATTCCTGCAAGTATTTGTTGATCAAGCGGTTGTTACTGATGCACAAAACTGCGGCAATATTCTTGCTGGTGTGGCGCCTTTTGCGGTAGAGCGTGGTTTGGTTGCAGCACAAGATGGCGAAACCTCTGTGCGAATCTTTATGGAAAATACCGGACAAATTGCCGTAGCGCGTGTCTCAATAAAAGACGGCGAAGTTCAATACGAAGGGGAAGCTCGTATCGACGGTGTTCCTGGATTTTCTGCCGCTGTCCCCATTGAGTTCAAAGACACCGCGGGTTCTAGCTGTGGCGCTTTGTTACCAACGGGGAATGTGGTTGATGTGATTGATGGTGTAGAAGTGACCTGTATCGATAACGGCATGCCAGTGGTCATTATGCGTGCTGCGGATATGGGGATTACGGGTACAGAATCTCGTGAAGAACTGGAAGCCAATGAAGCATTAAAAGCCAAACTTGAGTCGATTCGCTTACAAGTGGGTCCTATGATGAACTTGGGTGATGTTAAAGAAAAATCGGTTCCTAAAATGACCATGGTAAGTGTGGCTACGAATGGTGGCGCGATTTCAACGCGTACCTTTATTCCTCATCGCTGTCATGCCTCGATTGGTGTGTTAGGGGCGGTAAGTGTAGCAACTGCGGCGATTTTGAAAGGCTCGCCAGCAAACGATGTCGCAAATTATGAATCGAGTGCTCGTATGGCGTTAGATGTCGAGCATCCCATTGGCGCGATGACGGTGATTTTAGATCAAGATGAAAACGGCGACCTAGGTTCTGCGGCGATTTTACGTACAGCGAGAAAGCTGTTTGATGGTCAAGTGTTTGCTCATAGCAACGGACTTTAGCTGTGTTTTTTTAATGACATAACAACGGGTCGCAAAACGAGACTGGTTAATTAGAACGAATAATAAGACAGGTATTTGAACATGATGGACAAAGATTATATTCCATTTCATCCAAACCCAAGTAAGCCTAGCTTCAAGGCTCCAGCGGGTGCTGTAGATGCACATTGCCACGTATTTGGTCCAGCGGATAAATTTCCTTATCATCCAAAACGTAAGTACACGCCTTGCGACGCTTCCAAAGAGCAGTTGTTTGCCTTGCGTGATCATCTAGGTTTTGCGCGCAATGTTATTGTTCAGGCCTCTTGCCATAGTACCGATAACTCGGCTCTGATCGATGCTCTGGAAACCGCTGGTGATCTGGCCCGTGGCGTGGCATTTGTTGATGACTCGATCACCCATGAAGAGCTAGAAAAAATGCATGCAGCAGGTGTTCGCGGTGTGCGCTTTAATTTCGTGAAACGCTTAGTGGATAGCACACCAAGAGAAGTGTTTTTCTCGATTGCGGATAAGATTCGTCCTTTTGGCTGGCACATTGTTGTCTATTTTGAAGCGGCGGATCTAGAAGACCTAATTCCCTTCTTGAAAGAATTGAATACAACGATTGTTGTCGATCATATGGGTACACCAAATGTTGCCAATGGTGTTGATCACCCAGACTTCCAACGTTTTGTTAACTTCATGGCCGATAATGATAATGTTTGGTGCAAAGTAAGTTGCCCTGAGCGTTTAACGCAGCACGCGCCAGATTATTCTGATGTTTATCCTTTTGCCCGTACGCTAGTTGAGAAGTTCTCTGATCGTGTATTGTGGGGAACGGATTGGCCACATCCGAATATGAAAGTTGAAGCACCAAATGACGGTCATCTTGTGGATGTAATTCCTCATATCGCCCCAACACCAGAGCTACAACAAGCTTTGTTGGTGGATAATCCTATGCGTCTTTACTGGAAATAATCCAAGCTTCGCAGCAAAGTGAATGAATAGAGGTTACCAAGATGGCTAGTAACTATACAGATCGAAAGCTCCAAGGCACGTACCTTTTTGATGGTCAAATGGCCAAAAAAGGCTACGGTTTAAATAAAATGTGTTACTCGTTTAATGACCAAACTGCACGTGATGAATTTAATGCGGACCCAGAAGCGTACTGTGAAAAATTCAAACTCACAGAGGCGCAAAAAGAAGCTATTCGTAATAGAGATGTAATCGGACTTCTGCGTGAAGGCGGTAGTATCTATTACTTGGCAAAATTTACCGGCTTACTAAAGCTAAATATGCAAGACATTGGTGGCCTGCAAACAGGCATGAGCACCGATGAATTTAAAGCAATGCTTGAGAAAAATGGGCGAGGAGAAGTCTAATGGCAAACATTATTGGTGCGATAACGACGTCTCATATCCCAGCTATCGCTAATGCAATGGCAAATGGATTAGAGCAAACACCGTACTGGAAGCCTTTTTTTGATGCTTATCCACCTGTACGTGACTGGCTAAATGAGAAAAAACCGGACGTTATTATCCTTTTTTATAACGACCATGGTTTAGAGTTTTTCATTGATAAAAAACCGACGTTCGCGATGGGGGTTGCTGATGAATATCATAACTCTGACGAAGGTTGGGGCATTCCGACCATTCCGCCTGTGACTGGTGAGTCGGAATTATCTTGGCATATTGCTAATAGTATAGTCGATGAAGGTTTTGACATGACTATCTGCCAAGAAATGCGCGTTGATCACGGTCTAACGGTTCCACTGAATCTTATGTGGCCTGGGCACCAATATGGTCATGTGAAAGTCATTCCAGTGTGTATTAACTGTGAGCAATATCCGATGCCACAACCTTGGCGTACTTTTGAACTAGGCAAAGCCATCGGCCGCGCTGTGGCGTCCTACGAAAAAGACATCAATGTGGTTGTATTTGGCACAGGTGGCATGTCTCACCAGCTTGATGGTGAACGTGCTGGCTTTATCAATCGTGCTTTTGATATCGATTGTTTAGACAAACTCGTCAGTGACCCTGAAGCACTGACAAAATACACTAATCTCGATCTTGTTGAGCAAGGTGGCGCTCAGGCTGTTGAGCTGAATATGCACATCGCCATGCGTGGTACCTTATTAGGCAAAGTGACTGAATTGCATCGTAACTACCATGCGCCGATTTCAAACACTGGCTCTGGGTTGATGTTGTTAGAACATGAGATGCCGAAATAACAAATCTTCTTTAATAGAGGATTGTTGTTAAGATCAAAATATCCGCTATCTATAAAAAAATAGACAGCGGATTTTTTTATTTTGCCTATTGTGCTATTACTTATTCAGCTTCTAATTCTTTTATTGCTTGATGCTGTGTGAGAAAAACTTTCCCACTTAAGTTGTTCACTAATGGAGAATTTCTTATTCTATCCATTACAGGGCCTTTAACTTCAGATAAATGTAATTTCACCCCAAGACTAGCTAATCTATATACAATTTTTTCCAAACTCTGTAAGGCGCTCGCATCTATCATATTGATAGCATTACACATTAATATCAAATGTCTAACGTCAGAGTTTTGTGAAACCAGATATTGTAGCTTTTCTTCAAGGATACTTGCGTTTGCAAAAAATAAGTTTTCGTCAATTCGTACTGTTAAAATACTTGGGTTGGTTTCAACAGAGAAACGTTGAATATTACGAAAATGTTCGGTGCCAGGTAGGCGTCCAACAACGGCAATGTGTGGATGGCTGGTATGCCAAAGGAAGAATAATATAGAAAGTACAACACCTACTATGAGACCGCTTTCCATACCATCAAGCATTACAATGCTGAATGTAATTAGTAAGAGATAAGCTTCTTTTTTAGAGAAGCTCCATAGATATAGCAAGTCCTGTATATTTACTAATTGCATCATTGATATAGAAATAATTGCAGCTAAAATAGCTTTAGGTAAGTAGTAAAATAAAGGTGTTAAAAATAATAGTATCAAGAGTATTAGTAGTGCAGAAATAATGCCTGTCATTGGACTTTTTGAGCCACAATCCACATTTAATACAGTACGTGAAAAACCACCTGTAACAGGAAATGCGCCACATAAGGCTGAGCCTATATTAGCTAACCCAAGCCCGATAAGTTCTTGATTTGGGTCAATATCTTGATTGCGTTTTGCCGCAAAAGATTGTGCAACAGATACGGAGCCAATAAAGCCAACGATACTAATTAAGAAAGCGCTGGGTAATAGTTCTTTCGTCATTTTCCAGCTTATTCCTTCTACATTGATTTCCAATGGCTTACTTGAAATACCACCAATAATACTAATTCCCATATTTTCTAGTGAAAAGGCTGCGACTATTAATGTTGCTGAAATTACGACTAAGAGTGGACCAGATTTACCAAATAGTTGTATGGCTCTTTTAGAACACCCAATCTTATTTAAAAAGAATGAAAAGTAACGTCGGATTAGTAATAGCGATAGAATAGAAATTAGACTTAAAATAAAAGTTGGGAGGTTGGTATTATTTATGTTGGTATATAAACTTTCTGCAAGAGGCAATAATGTATCACCATGAGCTTCAATGCCAAATAGGTACTTTAATTGGCCAATGACGATTAAAAGAGCTGATGCACTAATAAAGCCAGAAATAACTGGGTGACTTAAAAGGTTAGTCAAAAAACCTAGACGCAATAAACTCAATACTAATAGACATATACCTGACATAAAGGCTAGATAAATGGCTATTGTTGTATATTGCTCACTTCCAGCTGTCGCAAAGGGTAAGACTGCAGAAGCAGTCATTACAGATGAGAGTGCAACCGGGCCCACTGCCAATGAGCGGCTAGTACCAAAAAAAGAATATAAAATAGAAGGTAGAATGCTAGCATATAGACCGGTAATTGCAGGTAACCCAGCCAGCATGGCATAGGCCATACTCTGTGGAATGACCATGATGGTGAAAACGACGCTGGCAACAGTATCGCTTTTTAAATCAGATGCTTGATAGTTTTTAAGCCAAGTTAATGCGGGTAAGAACTTAGATGGTTTTTTCATTAGGTACCCATTTTCAGATCGATAATAGTTTCAATTTCATAGCAGTGCTGACGATGGAATGTTATTGAATTTTATATTTAGAATGCAGTAGATTTGTGTTTTATAAATAAAATAGTAAGTCAAAAAATGGCCTACTATTTTATATTTATGATCTTATGAAATGTAGATCTAAGAGAGGCCTGAAAATAATGACAGAAAACTCTATGGTAGTTTTTCAATAAATCCCACTCATTCCTTTATGATGAAAAATGCAGATGAAAAATCAGCAAGGATGTCATCAATATGTTCTATGCCAATATGAAACCGGACCATATTGTAAGAGGTGAATTCATTATTAAATATTCGCTCCTTCTGAGGGTCTATGGGAAGGGCTAGGCTTTCGAATCCTCCCCATGACGTCCCAATTGAAAATAAGCGCAAATTATCTAAAAGCTTTTCAACATCTATATTTTCATTAAATTCAACGCTTAGTAAGCCATTGCATCCTATTGCATCACGTTGCCAGATTTTATACCCCGGATGATCTTGTAGGCCTGGGTGTAAAATAGATTTAACTTCGGCACGTTGAAGTAGCCATTTTGCAACTGCGAGACTATTTTCGCCATGGCGTTGCAAACGTAAATCGAGAGTTCGCATCCCTCGAAGGCAGGCATAGGCCTCATCTGGGCTAAGTGTTTGACCCGTAATATGCACCAAAGATCGAAGTGGGTTCATAGCATGTTTTTTTACAACAGCGGCTCCCATCATCACATCAGCGTGTCCCCCTAGATACTTTGTTCCAGCTATCACAGACACATCACAGCCTAACTCTAATGGTTGATAAAGCCAGCTAGAGCCATAGGTGTTGTCTGCTATTACTATTAAGTCATGTTCATGAGCGCTTTCACACAGCTTGGGGAGATCCATAACCTCGTATGTTTGAGAGGCAGGAGACTCGATCATAACCACTTTTGTATTTGACTTTAGGTAAGGTGAAATGTCAGTAGTGTTCCAAGGGAAGTACTCTATTTCTACGCCATTTCGAGTTAGCTGTTTTTCACAATAAGTACGGGTAGCAGAGAAAATAGTATCTACTACTAATAAATGGTCTCCTGCACCGACATATGCAGAAATAGCTCCAGCTATTGCTGCAATCCCAGTAGGAAATAAGAAGCAACCATCACCGCCTTCCAAATCGTTTATCGCAGCAGCCAATTCGTGGGCTGTAGTTGTGCCGCGACGTCCATAAGACAATACCGAATCATCGTTTTCTCTACGTATTTTAGTGTCTTTATAGGCCGCTACGGTGTCATGTAAAATAGTTGATGCTCTCACTATCGGTGGGTTAGCTGTGCCTGGGGATAGTGTGCGTCCATAATGTAATAATTTGGTGCTACGGTGCATATTCTTGTTCATTATTATCAGCCTTATTTAATAACTGGGTGTAAGGGGCTTAAAACACTGCGTTCTTGTGCGTCTAGTAGTGCAAGTAAACCAATTTCCCATTTTAAGTATTGTCGTGCGGCGTCAAGGTTCCCGTCGTGGCGATCATGAACGAAGAACAAATAGTCAATACATTCTCGTTCTGTTGGTTGATCTGGCGTTGCAATAATCTCAAGTCCTTGTGCTTTCCATTCTTCAATAGAGCCTTTGACTATTCCTTTAAATTTTTTACCAGTAGTAGCTTCGATGTCTCGTGCAATACCGCCCATTAGCATGCGACAGCTTCCAGTTAAAACCCAATCTTCAGGGTTACCTAGTTCTTCGTAGTTGATACGTGCTCGAGTGACCCATTTTGCGCCTTTGATATGTCCCTTTCGGTAATTTAATCCTGTAGAGGCATCTAGTATCTTCAGACCATTATCGATATGCATTTTTAGTTCGGGTAATGCCATAGTCTGAATAACTCGAACATTTTCAGGGGTGATATCAGCGGTGTCACTCATATCTGAATCTTGTAATATCCAGACCTTATGCCCCATACCGGCTAACCAGATTGCCGTTATTGCAGAGCGTAAGCCATTGTCACAACTTAAAATTATTC
Source organism: Marinomonas sp. UCMA 3892 (assembly GCF_012726345.1). Classification (GTDB taxonomy): domain Bacteria; phylum Pseudomonadota; class Gammaproteobacteria; order Pseudomonadales; family Marinomonadaceae; genus Marinomonas. The sequence continues at coordinate 49,920 of NZ_PTXN01000017.1, read as the reverse complement.
TTGCATTGCGAACCGCTAGCTTCTCATCTGTGGCTTGAACTAATTGCCCTCCAGGTGCTGAAATTGAGTTTTTCACATGACCTTGAGAAAACTCTTCTTCAGTTCGTACATCAAATAAATAGCTCGTTTGATTTTTGTCTTTTAGCCAATTTTGAACAATATCCTCTGTTACTGTGTTTAAATTGTAACGAGTAATAAGTTCCTCTGCCTTTTCTCTACCATGCTCTAGTGCTTCTTTGGTAGGTGTTGGTAAATTATTGATTGCTATATTGTTGACGAGATCGAAGCCAGCAAGTCTCCAGCCTTGAGTACCATTTTTTAGTGCGTAAACAGGGTTAGATATATTGAGAAGAGATAAGGATTGCGCACCAATAATTGAGCGTGTACGACCTGCACAGTTAATTATGACTGGAATATTTGGGTTGCTAACCAGCATAGGCAGCCTATACCCGAGCTCAGCATTTGGGCATGATTTAGCCTGAGGAAGTGACATTTTGTGGAACTCTGCTCGAGAGCGCCCATCTAATAATAATAGCTCTTTTCCGTCAGCTTGCATGCTATGGAGTTCTTCAGCAGAAACTGATTTTGTATCAAACTCATGTTCTACGAGTTCGCCAAAGGTTTTTGATGGTACATTAACGCCTTTGAATAAAGTATATCCGGCTTCAGTCCATGCAAATGAACCGCCTTTTAGAATGTTGACATTGCTATAACCTAAGGACTCTAATATTCCAGCGGCACGGATAGATACATCATCACCATTATCCATTAATACACAACGAACAGATCGGCAAGGCATTAGTCTTGGTGCTAATGTTTCTATTTTACTAAATGGTAAATGTACAGAGAAAAATGGATGCCCTTCGCCATATTGACCATGTTCTCGAATGTCTAAAAATGCGATTTCACCGCCATCGGTTAATAAGGGTTTTAATTGCTGTGCAGTTAGCTCTTTCATTTGCATAATCTCTACTTTGTCTTAACGCCGATGTCCATCACGTGGCATGTCCCTTTCTCTAGGTCATACATGTATCGGCCTTTTAGGCTTTCGAGGGATTGTCCATAGAAATGGAGATGTCGGATTATGTCGGTTCCTTCAATTTCGACACTGTGAATATCATCCGCAAGCATTGAAATAGCGTTTCCGGGCTCGAGATTCACAACTGCAGTTTGTTTTAATTCTGCTTTACCTTGTACTGAGCCATCATCAACTCGGTCGTAAAGAGTATTAATTTCGACACCGTCAACTGCGCCTACGCATGCCCATGTAGTATGATTATGCGGTTGTATTTTCTTTCCTGGCTGCATTACATTTAAGTAAAGAGATAAGCCATCTTTTCCATCTTGAGCTATTAAATAACGATTTTGCTTTTCCTCTGGTGATGGTGCTTTAAAATATTCTTCACCCCACAGTTCTGTTTTATCAGATAGATTGGTGACTTCTTTTTCTATTAAAGCCAATGTTTCTCTGTTGAGAGGGTTTGAAGCAAGTATATCTTTGGTTTTTTCTAACAGTGATTTTGCTAAAAGATCTCTTGTTAATGAGTGATTCATTGAATGTTTTCCTTTTTTTGGGAGTTGTAATCAGGCTCGATTGCGCATAATGATGGGAACACACCAAAGAGCAATGGATACCAACATCATAACGGCACTAATCGGGTGATTTGAAAAGTCAAAAAACACCAACCAGTTGCCTTGTGAAATGGTTAAAGAATTATTTAAAGAAGATTCGAGTTGCGACCCTAAAACCAAACCCAGAATGGCTGGTCCTAATGGAATATTTGCTAAACGCATTGCATAAGCAACAATGCCTGAAATGATTGCCACCCACATATTGAATGCATTAGCGCCATCAGAATACGCTCCCATTAGACAGAGAATTGCTATCACTCCAACCATAGCTTCTTTAGGGATTGCAAAGATGGTTTTGGAAACGGTTTTGATTACGACGAATGCGACAGGCCACATAAATAGGTTGGCTACTAAAAATGCAACAATAATCATCCATGCAATATTGCCATGCTGAGAAAAAAGCAATGGTCCTGGCACCATGCCATGAATGGCAAGAGCTCCAATAAATAAGGCTGATGTTGAATTTCCAGGGATTCCTAAAGATAGCAGAGGTACCATTGAGCTTGCTGTTACCGCATTATTAGCTGCTTCTGGCGCTGCAATTCCTTCTGGTGCTCCTTCCCCCCATTTGGATTCACCTTCCTTTCCTTCATAGCGATTACTGAAGCGTCTAGCAGCTTGATCATAGGCAAGAAATATTGCCATTAGCATGCCTGCACCCGGTAACATACCGATTACATTGCCAATAGCTGAACCACTAATCCAAACGGGTAAGAGTCTACGCATCAGGGATTTTGGTAATACCAGAGATCCCATTTTTAAAGGCTTAGATATTTCAGCACGTGAATGGCGTTCTTTAAATATATCGGACATTAGTTCGAACATAGCCGCGATACCGAAAAGTCCGACGAGCATGGGGACAAAAGGTATGCCTTCAATAAGGTTTACATTATCGAAGGTGTAGCGTGGAAATCCAGTGACTGGACTGAAGCCAACATTTGCTACTGTTAGCCCAATAATAGCTGCCACAGCACCTTTAATAACATTACCTTTTAATAAGCCAACAACACTTGATAGTCCCAGAATGGCGAGTGCAAAATTTTCTACATAGCCAAACTGTAATGCGACTTTTGCAAGTGATGGAGCAAATAACAGCAAGACAATCGAACTTATGACGCCACCAATAACAGATGACGTTATAGCAATAGAGAGGGCTTTACCGCCAAATCCTTTTCGAGCCATTGCATTGCCATCAATTGAGGTCAGCAGCGAAGATGCTGTGCCTGGTACCTTTATCATAATGGCAGGTATTGCTCCGCCTGTTGCAGCTGCGCAATAGACGCCGACCATCAAGGCTAAAGCCTGTTCTGCTGGCATAGAAAACGAGAACGGAATGAATACTGCAAATGCAATGTTGTCATTTATTCCAGGAATAGATCCAACAATCATCCCAGCGATAACACCAAGTAATAGCATTAGTATGACTGGTGGTGAAACTAGTGTTTGAAAACCTAATAAAATTACATCCATAATCTTTTCTCAAAAGTACGACTTATAGAAGCCATGATAAAAAAGGTTCTGGTAAACGAACCCCTAAGCCCACTATAAAAATCATATAGCTAATGCCACTGATAAGAGAGGCAACGATGATTGCTCTATATAGTTTTTGGAAACCACATATCAATAAGAATGCGACTTCCATGAAAAAAGTCGGAATGATATAACCTAATCCATTAGTCATGGCGAGGATCCAAAGGGCAATAATAGTTCCAGCAGATACCGCTACTTTAGAATGTAATGCGAAAGAAGTGTGGTTACCTTTATTCAAAAATACTCTAGTGATAATAATAAGACCAAGAACGGCCATTATTATCCCTAGTGCTAATGGATAGGGACGGGAAATAGTGTCGAAATCATTTGCCAACCAAGCTGCAGTTAACCCTATAGTGAGTAGTACTAATCCTGTCCATGTATCACTGTGCGAGGTAATAGAGCGTATTTCGGCGCGACTATGAGAATTAATATTCATATGGTCTTCCAAATATGTGTATGGATAGCCCATTCAATTTAAGATGAATGGGCAGTAAAGAAATTAGTGATTCTTTAGTTTGTTTTTACTTCAGAACGTTATTTCTTTTTACCAAAGCCTTCCTCATTAATAATGACTGAAGTGAGCTTCGCATAATTATCTATAACAAATTTGAATCCGGCAGCGTCACGATATGTTGCAACAAAACCGCTATTTTTCATCTTCTGTACATAAGCTGGTGTCTCATATACTTGTTTCATAAGTGCTGATAGTTTTGCAATGACATCCTTTGGTGTTCCTTTAGGAACGGCCCAGCCCCGAAAAGTTGCCCATATTGGTATATTGATACCCACTTCTTGGAATGTTGGGATATCAGGAAATCTATTACTACGCTCTTCACTAGCAACCGCTAGAATACGGATTCCATCATTACCAAGTTGTTCAACAGCCTCGCCCAATGGCCAAAGAACAGCGTCAGAATGGCCTCCCACAATAGCTTGTACCTGAGAGCCAAAGCCGTTAGTAGGGATATAGTTAAATTTAACTCCTGTCACTTTTTCGATGGCAAGACCAGACATATGGTGAGATGTTCCAATACCTGCTACGACGATATTTAGTCTTTTTTCCTTAGCCGCAGATATGAATTCTTCTGCTGTCTTGAACGGTGAATTTTTTGGTACTGCAATAACTTCAGGATCCAAGTTGTAAAGAGCAATAGGCTCAAAATCATCTATAGAATAGCTTGCACCTTTTGTGAGTGGGTTGGTGATGACTGAGCTTGTCATTGCAAGAATGGAATAACCATCAGGCTTTGCTTTGGCGACTAACGTTTGTCCAACGATTCCACCCCCTCCAGAGCGATTGACAATGCTAATTTTTCCTTTTCCTGTTAGATAAGTGTTGGCTGTTTCAGCAATAATACGAGATGTCGTGTCAACGGAACCACCGGGTTCAAAGGGGACAACTAAATCAATAGGTTTAGTCGGGTAGTCAATTGCATAAGCACTAACCGAAGCGGAAATTAATCCAGAGACGAGTATTGGGACTATTAGTTTTTTCATTATGTATTGTTCCTTTGTGTTTTTAGTATGTGTTTGCTTTTTTTATTTTTGCTGTTCAAACACTGTATCAAAGAAATTTTACATTTGTATAATTAATATTATTCCTTTATATATTAGTATTATTGATATGTTGGGATGATCATTATGAATCAAAGTCTCCAGATTAGTCATTTGAAAACCTTGATAGCTATTAACGAAGAGGGGAGCTTTAGTGCCGCATCTGAACGTGTTGGACGTACTCAATCTGCGGTTACACACCAGATGCAAAATCTAGAGCAAATTATTGGGACGCCTTTATTTGCAATGAATGGAAGAAATAGAGAGCTAACAAATGCTGGTTTAACACTGTTGCGGCATGCTTATGAAATTATTGCTTTATGTAATCAAGCTGTTTCAGCAGCCGAAAAAAATTTCAACATAGGAACAATTAGAGTAGGTACCCCCTTAGAGATAGCAGAAGATTTGTGGCCTCAAGTGTTGAGAGTTTTTAATGAGGCCTGGCCAAATACAAGGGTAATTCTGCATGTAGAACGCAGTCCTTTATTAATGCAATTGTTGGAAAGTGGGGAGCTAGATCTGGCAATTAGTACCCGTCGTTTGGGGGCTCATAAAGGAAAACCACTAACTAGTTTAGCCGTCAATTGGATTGCAGCAGCAGATTGGGAATATATTCCTAGAGAACCTTTACCTTTAATTCTTACAGATGAGCCTAGTATGTTTCGTCGTATGGCCTTATCTGCTTTAGATATAAGTGGACTGCCTTATTACGAAAAATTTGTTTCATCTTCTATGTTAGGTGTTCGTTCAGCAGTAATCGCCGGTCTTGGTGTGACGGCGAGGACAATAAGCGGTTTTCCTCCGGAAATTCAGCTTTTGGATTCTAAAATTGGCCTGCCGCCTTTACCCGATATTTCTTATTACGTACATCAATCAGATCAGAGAATGACTAAAGAATGTGAAGCACTTCTTGAGATTATTTTGCAGTATATATGTTGAAAAAGTGTATAGGTTAACTGGGATTTCTTTGATATAAGAATCCGCTATCTATAAAAAAATAGACAGCGGATTTTTTTATTTTTCGATATTCAAAAGGTTATTAACAGTATTAGAAACGTGAACAGCGCCTTTCAATATTTCATCTATGATACCAGAGGCTTCATCTATTAATTGTGCGTTCTCTCTGGAGCGCTCGCTTACTTTGCTCATGCTGGTTTTGGCTTGGCGTGTTAGGTTGCTGTTTTGTGCCACCATATCTTCAATTTCAATAGTAGATTTACTGGTGCGAGAGGCTAGTGTTCTCACTTCATCCGCTACTACAGCAAAACCACGGCCATGTTCACCTGCGCGAGCTGCTTCTATCGCGGCGTTAAGTGCCAATAAGTTGGTTTGGTCAGCAATAGAGCCAATGGTTGTCACAATTTTCGCGATACTTTCAGACTGGTGATTAAGTTGTTCTATTAGGTCTGTAGATACTTCAACATCAGCAACAATTTGGTCTGAGGTTTCAACGGTACGGCGTAAAATCTGTGCGCCATTTTCTGATACTTGCGCGGTTTCTACCGAAGTTGAATGAGCTACTTCGGCGGCATGTTGAATAGCTAGTTGAGTATTAACTCTATCGGTAATATCAGAGGCGACTTTAAGTACTTTAACGACTTTACCAAATTGGTCGAAAATTGGATTATAACTGGCTTCTAGCCATACAGTTTGGCCTTGTTTGCCGATACGCTCAAATTGGCCTGTTTTGAAGTCACCATGAGCCAGTTCTGTCCAAAATCTTGGGTTATCTTGGTAAAATTTATCAGTACAAAATTTATGGTGATTTTGGCCAACAATTTCTTTTTTTGACTGATAGCCTAATGCCATTAAAAAATTGTCATTTGCAGTAATTACGGTACCGTCAGGTGTAAACTCAATAGTGGCTGAAGAGCGGTCAATAGCATTGTAAACAGCTAGCTGACTGTCAGCCATAAGTTTAGCTTTGGTTACATCGGAAGCAATTTTTATTACTTTTACTACTATGCCATCTATTTCAACAGGGAAATAAGTGGCTTCAAGCCAAATATCTGATCCGTCTTTGTGTTTACGCAAAAACGTACCTTCTTTGCTTTTTCCTGATGCTAGATCCGGCCAGAAATTTTTGTATTCAGGGCTAGAGGTTATTTGATTTGGACAAAACAACGCATGTTTTTGTCCCTCTACTTCTTTAAGAGAATAGCCAATAGCATTAAGAAACAGTGAATTTGCCTCTAAAACAGTGCCATCGGGTGAGAAGCTAATGGTTGCGCAGAACTTGTTCATCGCTTCTATAGCTGCGTGATCGACAGATTGAGCTGGTTTTTTTTCGGTCTGCTTCTTATTGAAAAACATTTGCTTCTTCTCCCTAGACTTGCATACTTTTTAGTGTTTATTACTGTGTTAATAATCAGACTATAAATGGTGTTTATTTCTATAGCTGTAGTGAAAGTGTCCTGAAATGTAACGGTTGGTTACCTTTTAGATTAGAAAAGGCAACTAGTTTTCTGTATGCAGTAATTTGCTCACTGTGTTTGATACGTGTTTCGCGCCTTTTTGAATTTCATCTATGATGCCTGATGCCTCATTAATCAGTTGCGCATTCTCGCTTGAGCGTTCACTTACTTTGCTCATGCTGTTTTTTGCTTGCAGGGTTAAATTACTATTTTGTTTTACCATGTCTTCAATTTCGATAGTTGACTTGCTTGTTCTGGCGGCGAGAGTGCGAACTTCATCTGCGACAACGGCAAAGCCTCGGCCATTTTCTCCTGCACGAGCAGCTTCTATCGCTGCGTTTAGTGCCAATAAGTTAGTTTGATCGGCAATGGATCCAATAGAGGTTACAATCTTGGCTATGTTTTCCGACTGATGATTTAATTGCTCAATAAGATCTGTAGATACTTCAATATCTGCGACGATTTTGTCAGATGTCTCAACGGTGCGACGTAAAATATCTGCACCATTTTCTGAAACTTTAGCGGTTTCTACAGATGTTGAATGTGCTACTTCGGCCGCATTTTGAATGGCTAGCTGCGTATTGACTCGTTCGGTAATATCTGACGCGACCTTGAGTATCTTAATTACTTTGCCAAATTGATCAAAAATTGGGTTGTAGCTTGCTTCTAGCCAGATCGTTTTACCTTGTTTATTTATACGTCTGAACTGTCCAGTTTTGAAGTCACCTTGGGCCAGCTCTGCCCAGAAATTAGGGTTTTCTTGGTAAAACTCTGGCGTGCAAAATTGACGATGATGTTGGCCTATGATGTCTTTTTGAGATCGATATCCCATAGTTTTAATGAAGTTATCATTAGCCGTGATAATGGTACCGTCAGGCATAAATTCTATGGTTGCTGAAGATCTGTCTATAGCGTTGTAGACTGCACTTTGACTGTCTGCCATTATTTTGTTTCGAGTGACATCGGAAGCAATTTTTATGACTTTGACGATTTTCCCATCTATCTCAACTGGAAAGTAAGTGGCTTCAAGCCAAATATCCGAGCCGTTTTTGTTTTTGCGTAAAAACGTACCTTGTTTGCTTTGTCCAGCTGCTAAATCTGACCAAAAATGTTTGTAATCGAGACTAGAGGTGACTTTAGTCGGGCAAAATAGAGCGTGTTTCTGTCCTTGGATTTCTTCTAATGAGTAGCCCACAGTATCGAGGAATAGTGCATTGGCATCTAGTATTGTGCCATCTGGTAAAAAGCTTATGGACGCACAAAATTTCTTCATAGCCGTAATGAAAGCAGAGTTTTCGCTTTGAGGTAGAGTTTTTTCGATGGCTTTCTTTTGTTTGGTAAAAAACATGACAGTTCCTCGCTAGGGGTGTTTTGTCAGTATGACAGTCGCATTCCCCATTGTTTTGTGTAGGTGTTTTCCTACAAAACTGGTCGAATTTTACACTGCAATGCTTGGATTTAATGTGTGTTAAGTGTCATATACGTGTGATGTTTGTTAATGGTTTACTTATTTTGAGTAACTCTTTGTTAGCGGTTGTTTGCTTTGTTGCAGGAAAAAATGATGGGGGATTGAACTGGCTAAATAAGGCATTACTCTTGTCTAACGATAATAGTATCGAGTAGATTATTTTTCAGTCATTCGAGAGAACATGGTTTCAAACTGACCAATGTTTTGTTGAATGTAGTCAATAAAGGAGCGCATGGTCGGAGTTGGATGACGGCCTTGAGGGTGGATCAAACACCATGATCGGCGAAGGGGGAAATCTTTGATTGGTACTTCGATTAAGGTACCAAGAGTAAGCTCAGAGAGTATGCCTAGTTTGGGTAATACTGCGACGCCAAGCCCTGCAATAACGGCATGTTTGATCGCGTCATTGGAGCCAATTTCCATCTCTGCGTGCAGACGAATACGTTGCTTTTGACAATGCAGTTCTAGTGCTAATCGACTGCCTGACCCTGCTTCTCGAAGCAGTAAGTTGTGTTCTAAAAAGGTGCTTAATGAGATGTCTTCCAAAGCGAGAAGAGGATGGTTTTGTGGTACAACAGCGATTAACTCATTGTTCAAAAAAGGTATGCTAAACATAGGTTTATCATTCTGTACCATGCCCATGATCGCTAATTCATCATGGTTTTCATTGAGTCGTTCAATGGCCGCTGCGCGGTTCATGACTTTCACGTTTATCGTGACGTTTGGGTGCAAGCTGGTATAAGCCCGAAGTAAGTAAGGCACCACATATTGCGCCGTACTCACAGCCACCAAAGTTAACTCACCAGATATTAGGCCAGTTTCCTCTGATAAGTCGTCTTGAAAGCGTTGTATTTCATCAAACATGGCGTGAATGCATTTAGCTAATCGCTTGGCCGTCGCTGTGCTGTAAAGCTGGCGACCAACGTATTCAAAAAGTGGTTGTTCTAGTGCTTGTTCAAGTTGTCGTATTTGGTTGCTAACGGCAGGCTGACTCAACCCCAGCATATCTCCAGCTCGACTGTAGCTACTCAATTCATAAACGCTCTTAAATACTTGTAATTGTCTAAATGTGAGTCGGTTCACTAAACTTTGTACGCTTTGAGGCATTGTTTTTGTTTCCCCTTGGTTTATCTATCAGCTTTTATCTATCAGGAATAGCTTATACATAAATGTCGTAATATCAATTTTTACTTTGGTTGATCTTTGAGTAGTCTGAATATTCAGAGATATTTGTACAAAAGTTGTGCTCACTACGTTGTGCAGTGATCTCTTCAAACAAGAAAGGAGTGACTCATGTTAAAAAAAGTGTTGATCGCTAACCGAGGTGAAATTGCGGTTCGTATCATTCGCGCTTGCTCAGAGGCTGGGATTCGCTCTGTTGCGATATTTACGGAACCGGATCGATATGCGTTGCACGTTAAGCGTGCAGACGAGTCTTACTCGTTAGGCGATGATCCACTTGCCGGTTATTTAGACCCTTTGCGTCTAGTGAACTTAGCCATAGAAACGGGTTGTGACGCGATTCATCCTGGTTATGGCTTTTTGTCTGAAAATGCCCATTTTGCGGAGTTGTGTGAGCAAAAAGGGGTGACTTTTATCGGACCTCATTCTTCTGTCATCCATAAAATGGGGGATAAAACACAAGCCCGTGACAGTATGCGTGCCGCTGGTATTCCAATCACACCTGGCTCAGAGGGAAATTTAGCCAACCTTGAAGAGGCGCTTGCTCTAGCAGGGAGGGTTGGTTATCCAGTGATGATCAAGGCAACTTCTGGCGGTGGCGGTCGAGGTATTCGACGTTGTGACACCCCGGAAGAATTAACTTCTCAATACCCTCGTGTTATTTCTGAAGCGACCAAGGCTTTTGGTTCAGCGGAAGTGTTTTTAGAAAAGTGTATTGTCGACCCTTGTCATATTGAAGTTCAAATATTGGCGGATTCCCACAGCAATGCGATTCATTTGTATGAGCGTGATTGTTCGATTCAGCGCCGTAATCAAAAATTGATCGAAATTGCGCCAAGTCCGCAACTTACCCCAGAGCAGCGCCAGTATATTTGTGATCTTGCGGTGCGAGCAGCCAAAGCGGTGGATTACGTTAACGCTGGTACTGTGGAGTTTTTATTGTCTGGCAATGAAGTGTATTTCATGGAGATGAATACACGAGTACAGGTCGAGCATACAATTACCGAGCAAATCACGGGTGTCGATATTGTCCGTGAACAGCTTCGTATCGCGGCTGGTTCACCGCTTAGTTTCCGCCAAGAAGACATTAGTTATCGTGGTTATGCGATGCAGTTCCGTATTAACGCGGAGGATCCGAAGAATGATTTCCTACCCAGTTTTGGGCGTATTACCCACTACTACGCACCAGGTGGTCCAGGGGTTCGCGTCGATACGGCGATTTACACAGGTTATGACATTCCACCTTACTTTGATTCCATGTGTTTGAAGTTGGTGGTGTGGGCGCTGACCTGGGATGAGATGGTGGCACGAGGTCGTCGTGCTATTGACGATATGCGTTTGCACGGTATTAAAACCACAGCTAATTATTATCAACAAATTCTGAAGCACCCAGACTTTATTAAGGGTGAATTCAATACTGGGTTTGTTCCAGCGCATCCTGAGTTACTGAATTATTCCGTTAAACGTGATCCAAGTGATATAGCACTCGTACTGGCAGCAGCTATCGCTGCACATGTTGGTCGATAATCCGCAGGAGGAAGAAAAATGAGTCAAGTTAAACAAAAAATAGAAGTGACAGATGTAACCTTGCGTGATGCTCACCAATCACTTATTGCTACTCGTATGCGCACGGAGGACATGCTACCTATTTGTGAAAAACTCGATCAAGTCGGCTTTTGGTCTTTAGAAGTGTGGGGCGGCGCGACCTTTGATGCTTGCGTACGTTTTTTGAAAGAAGACCCTTGGGAGCGATTGCGTCAGCTTCGTGCGGCTTTGCCAAATACCCGTTTGCAAATGTTGTTGCGTGGTCAAAACCTTTTGGGTTATCGCCATTATGCCGATGATGTGGTGGAAGCCTTTGTACAAAAAGCGGCTGACAATGGCATTGATGTGTTCCGAGTATTCGATGCTCTTAATGATCTTCGCAATATCGAAACTGCCATGAAAGCGGTGAAAAAAGCCGGTAAACATGCGCAAGGTACGATTTGTTATACGACCAGCCCAGTACATACGCCAGCCTTGTTTGTCGAGCAAGCCAAAGCCATGCAAGCCATGGGTGCGGACTCTATTGCCATTAAAGATATGGCGGGATTGTTAACACCTTATGCGACTTATGATTTGGTTAAAGCCATCAAAGAAGCGGTTGATTTGCCACTGGTAGTTCATAGTCACTCAACGTCTGGTTTGGCACCTTTGTGTCAGTTGAAAGCTATTGAAGCGGGGGCGGATCGTATTGATACGGCGATATCATCCTTTGCCAGTGGCACTAGCCATCCAGCGACTGAGACTCAAGTGGCAGCTTTGAAAGAGACGGACTATGATACAGGGCTTGATTTGGCCTTGTTGTCAGAAATCGCCGATTACTTTCGAGATGTGCGTAAAAAATACCATCAATTCGAAAGTGAGTTTACTCGTGAAGATGTGTCGGTACAGGTTAACCAAGTGCCGGGCGGCATGATGTCGAATTTGGCAAATCAGCTGAAAGAGCAAAATGCGTTAGACAAGATCCGAGAGGTATTTGAAGAAATTCCACGTGTGCGTGCTGATCTTGGTTATCCGCCTTTAGTAACGCCTACCTCGCAAATCGTTGGTACGCAGGCGGTTTATAATGTGTTGGCAGGCCAGCGTTATAAAACCATCACCAATGAAGTAAAACGTTATTTATTGGGTGGTTACGGTCAGCCGCCAGCAGCGGTAAACCCTGATGTGCAGAAAAAAGCTGTGGGTAATGAAGCGGTTAATGATGCTCGTCCTGCGGATTCGTTGTCGCCAGAGCTTTATAAATTACGCAATGAAATCGGTGAATTAGCGAAATCAGAAGAAGATGTGCTGACTTTCGCTATGTTCCCTGAATTAGGCCGCGAATTTTTACAGCAACGTGCCGATGGTACTTTGACGCCAGAAGTTTTGCTACCTCCTGAGCAAGCGGGTCAAGGTGCAGCCGCAGGAGGCTTGGCTACCGAGTTCAAGATTGACGTACATGGTGAAGTCTATAATGTCGAAATTACTGGTGTAGGTGATTTTGGTGTTGGCAAGCGTAAGCTGTACTTGTCTTTGGACGGTATGCCAGAAGAAGTGGTATTCGAATCTTTGAATGAATACGTTGCCGAAGGTGGTACGGGCCGTTCTCGTGCGACTGAGCCAGGTCATGTTAGTGCGGCAATGCCAGGTAATATCATTGATGTCTTGGTCAAAGAAGGCGACACGGTAACAGCGGGTCAAGCTGTACTCGTTACGGAAGCGATGAAGATGGAAACTGAAGTGCATGCCAACGTGGCGGGTACGGTAAAAGGGGTTTTCGTTAAGAAAGGCGACCGAGTCACACCGGGAGAGCTATTGATTGAGATTGGCTAATTTAATAGCTGTTCGTCTCTAGATATGAAAAATCCCTCTCTGCCTTGTTATTCTTTATAGAATAGCCACAAAGAGGGATTTTTTATTTAACTATGGTATTAAAACGTGTTTAAAACTCTTCGGTATCTATCTCAGCTTGTTGTGCAGCGGTATAGCGCGTGCCATGTACGTTATTTTGATTAATCATCTCGTCTAGCAGGCTGACTTGTTTGGCATCCAGCTTTAATTGCGCTGATTCAAAATTGTCTCTCATATGATTAACCGAACGAGTGCCCGGAATAGGGACAATATTTTTATCTTTGGCGGTGAGCCAAGCCAAAGCCAGTTGCGATGGTGTGCAGCCTATGTCTTTTGCTAGCGCAAAGTAGTCGTTTAACAAGGCTAGATTGTTAGGATAATGCTCGGCGTTAAAGCGTGGCATGTTGTTGCGAATGTCTTTAGCTTCTAAATCCGCAACGTCTTTTAATGTGCCGGTTAAGAATCCGCGTGCTAATGGGCTGAAAGCAACAAAGGTAACGCCGAGTTTCCTACAGGCTTCTAACACGGCAATTTCTGGGTTGCGTGTCCATAAAGAATATTCGGACTGAATCGCGGTAACCGGGAACTCATTGTGGGCACGAGTTAGCGTTTCAGCAGACACTTCAGATAAACCGATCGCACCAATTTTGCCTTCTTTTACCAGGTCGCCCAGAGCGCCTGCGCTTTCTTCGATGGGCACATTGAAGTCCAAGCGATGCAAATAATACAAATCGATATGGTCTGTTTGCAGGCGTTTTAGGCTGTCTTCGCACTGCTTGCGAATATTTTCAGGTCGGCCGTTAATCTCTTTTTTGCCGTCAACCATGGCCATACCGCATTTGCTGGCAAGGAAAAATTCATCTCGGCGATCTTTTAGTGCTTTGCCTACTAAGAGCTCATTGTTACCTCCACCATATAATGTCGCGGTATCAAAATGGCGATAGCCCATTTCAAAGGCTTGATGAAGTGCTTTGATGCCTTGCTCTTCTGCAACAGGTGAACCGTAAGCATGGGATAAATTCATGCAGCCAAGGCCGATGTTTGGATTAGCTAAATGCGGATGTTTTGACATAAAAAGGGTCCTTGTTAGTTTGCTTTGCTATGTTTTACTGCGCTACTGCTATTGCAAAACAGTGTAACGAAAACAGGGAGCCTAGGCTCCCTGTTTGTATCTTACTTTATTGAGCTTTTCACTGTTTCTATGCTTCTAAGCATTCTTCTAAGCGATGCAAGGTTTCCATCGCTTCGATTGCCTGTGTCACACAGGCATTGGGCGCACGACCTTCTTGAATCGCTGCAATGAATTCTCTGTCTTGTAGTTCGATGCCGTTATTTGAAACCGCTACGCCAGATAGGTCAATCTTGTTTTCGCTACCGTCAAATAGATCGTCGTAACGTGCGATATAGGTGCCATTATCACAGATGTAACGGAAGAAAGTGCCGAATGGGCCGTCGTTGTTGAATGACAGAGATAGAGTGCAAATTGCCCCGTTTGGCACTTTCATACCAATGCTCATGTCCATAGCAATGCCAAGTTCTGGATGGATTGGACCTTGAAGTGCTTGAACCTTGCTTGCTGTTTCTCCAGTTTGGTATTGGAACAAGTCAACTGTATGACAAGCATGATGCCATAGTAGATGGTCAGTCCAAGAGCGCGCTTGGCCAAGGGCGTTTTTGTTTGAACGGCGGAAAAAGTAGGTTTGTACGTCCATTTGTTGAACGTTTAATTCGCCAGCCATTATCTTGTTATGAATCCACTGGTGCGAAGGGTTAAAACGACGGGTGTGTCCCGCCATGGCAACCAGGCCAGTTTTCTTTTGTACTTCAACCACTTTGCGAGCGTCTTCAATGTTGTCTGCCATTGGGATTTCAGACATAACATGTTTGCCGGCTTCAAGACATTGGATAGTTTGCGCAGCATGCATTTGAGTCGGAGTAGCTAGGATTACCGCATCAACATCATCACGAGCTAGGCTTTCTGCTAGATCGGTTGTGTAGTGAGGAACACCGCGCTCTTCAGCGAAGGCTTTAATCGCATCGATTTTTGTGCCAACCACAGAAACGACTTCTGCACCTTCGATCGCCGCGATGGCGTCCATGTGTTTCATGCCGAAAGCGCCAGATGCGCCAGCGATACAAATTCTCATTAATCTACTCCTAAAAGTGCGAGTGTTTATTGTAAGGGCGTAACATTGCCCGAGTCTTATATTGATAACAAATCTAGCATCCGACACCTAATGGGGATAATCCATAAACCGCATAAGCTATTCATTTTTTGCAATGAGGCTTTTGTAGTTTTCATCGAAAACGTTCTGAGATATCTCGTAATAAGCTAAGAAAGTGGGATTGAGTGACGGTTGGAAGCCAGCTTTTTCGCACACAAAGCCCAATTGGGCGGCGTGTATGGTCCAACGGAAAGTCTATGATATTGAGCAATTCAATATTAATTTCTCGCTCTACTTGGTGTGCCGAGATGAGTGTCAATCGATCGCTTTCGATTAATAGCTCACGAATAAGTATCTGTGAACTGGATTCAACTAATCGTGTTGGTAAGGCGATACCAGCGTCTTTGAAAATGTCTTCGAAAGCTTGTCGAGTCGGTGTGCCTTTGGCTGGAACGACCCAAGCAAACTCGGCAAGATCTTGTGCGCTGATGTTTTGTTTGCTCATTAATGGATGATCTTTACGAGCCACTACTGACAATGGCGGCGCCCATAATTCTTCCTGCACCACATCGTCAGCCGGTGTTGGATGACGTAATGCACCTAAAATAATATCAATGTCGCCTTGGCGAAGGTGATGAAGTAAATCGGCATACGGACCTTCGGTTACATTGATATTCACGTCAGGGTGACGTTCGTTGAACTGCAAAATTGATTTGGGCAAAATGGTCATACGTGCCAAAGGCATGCTGCCTATGGTGATGGTACTGACATCTTTAAACTGTAAAGCGTTGATCTCGTAAATGCCTTGGCGTAATTCACTGAAAGCCAGTTTGGTGGCTTTTGCCAAGGTTTGTGCTGCTTTGGTTGCGCTGGTTCCAAGGCTGTTTTTTTCGAATAATACAACGCCGAGCAGACGTTCTAAATCTCGCGCGGCTCGGTGTACGGAAGACTGCGACACGGCCAAATTTCGGCTCGCAATGCTGAAGTTTTGTGCTTCGCTCACAGCGATTAAAGCTCTTAATTGGGTGGTGCTAATTAAGGCGATAAGATTTTTAGGCGTGCGTTCTTTTTGAGTCGTGTCTTTCACGATTTCTTGTGTAGCGGTTTGAATATGATCGATGGCGCGGCTGACGCGTTTTTGCCACACCTCACCAGATGGAGTGGGATACATACCATCTGAATGGCGCTCAAAAAGCGACGCGCCCAATAATCCTTCTAGCTTAGCGATCGCTTGAGTGATGGCAGGCTGAGATAAAAAGATATTTTCAGAAGCTCGGGTGATGCTTTTTAGCTCTGCGACCGCGAGAAATACACGCAAATGCCGTAAGTTGGGAATTGCTATCTCCATAAGACCTCCTTATTTTTTATAAACTATATCAAAAATGAATATCAAATAAACCAAATTGAAGGATTAATTGCATCTTTTTTCCTATATATGGCCAAGAATGGCCTCTCATTTAAAAAGTATAAAAATAATGCGTTCTATTTTTTAAATAGTGAAAAATAGATGTAGATCAAGGTTTGTACAGCTCGTTTGTTCTTATACTCGCTCCTAATGGGCGTTTACGCCATTGAATAAACAATCTTATAGCGAGGTAACAGTATGAGTCAGGTGAGTCATATTCCGGGCAATATTATGTTTGATGGACCGATGGCAACGAAGGGCTACCCTTTAAATAAAATGTGTTATTCCTTTAATAACGCAGATGGGCGAGAAGCATTCCTCGCTAATGAAGACGATTATTGTGAAAAGTTTGGACTTTCTGTAGAGCAAAAACAGGCGGTAAAAAATCGTGATGTCATTGCCATGCTAGAAGCCGGTGGAAGTATTTATTATCTAGCAAAATTTGCTGGGATCTTGGGATTAAATGTACAAGATGTTGGTGGTTTACAGACGGGCATGACAACAGACGAATTTAAAGCGTTCTTAGTACAGCAGGGAGAAAAATAATGGCGAAAATACTGGGCGGTATCGCCACATCACATATTCCTGCCATTGGTGTAGCGATGGATAAAGGTCTTGAGCAAACACCTTATTGGAAAGATTTTTTCGATGCCTATCCACCAGTGCGTGAATGGCTGTATAAGCAAGAGCCTGACATCGCCGTCATTTTTTATAATGATCACGGACTAGAGTTTTTTCATGATCGCAAACCGACTTTTGCTATTGGTGCTGCTGCTCAGTATGAGAATGCCGACGAAGGTTGGGGAATTGCTGAAATTCCACCAGTAACTGGGGAAACTGAGTTGTCTTGGCATATCGTTAATCAATTAATTGAGCACGAGTTTGATATAACCGTTTGCCAAGAAATGAAAGTGGACCATGGATTGACAGTACCTCTGACGCTCATGTGGCCTGGTCATAGATACGGTCATATTAAAGTGATTCCAATTGCGATCAACTGTGAACGTCATCCTATGCCAAAGCCCAGTCGATGTTTTGATTTTGGTAAGGCGATTGGTGATGCTATTCGTTCTTACTCTGGTAATCAGAAAGTTGTGGTGTTTGGAACTGGTGGTTTGTCTCATCAGCTAGATGGACAGCGCGCGGGCTTCATTAATAAACCATTCGATTTATATTGCATGGATAAAATTGTGAATGAACCGGAAGCGCTTACCAAACTCACTAATTTTGACTTGGTAGAACAAGCAGGCTCTCAAGGTGTTGAGTTGAATATGTGGTTAGCGATGCGTGGCGCATTACAGGGGATGTTAACCGAACTGCATCGTAGTTATCATTTGCCGATTTCAAATACGGGGGCTGGGTTGCAATTATTGGCGACAAGCGACGCTGTTTAGGTCTAGCAATGCTGATATAATTTTTTCATTCAAAATACATGTCAAATTGTCATACAACAAAACGTGAGTTTTGGTATACGCTTCTTCTATCTTTGATAAAAGAAGCGTTTTTGTATCAGTGACCTTTGCTGCTGACGCAACACTGAACAAGGGTATTCACTCAAGAAAGCCTTTTTAATAATGTATTGACATGCTGTTAGCGGCAGCGCTTTTTATCTTCTAATTCTCAATTATTAACGTTATGACATTCTTTTTTGGAATACGTTGGAGGCAATTACAATGTTACATATAGGTCTAATTGGTCAGGCTATTGCCGCTTCTCGATCTCCTTCTTTACACATGATGTTGGGTGAACTAAAGCAGTTGCCAGTGGATTATCAGTTGCAAGTGCCAGAAGATGATACGGCGGAATCCTTTAACGCCAAGCTTGCTGAAATTCGTGCCTTAGGTTTTGTCGGTACTAATGTTACTTTTCCTTATAAACAAATCGCCATCGACAGCGCAGACGAAGTAAACGACGCGGTGAAGAAAGTCGGTGCGAGTAATACTTTGCTGCTAAAAGACGGCAAAGTGTGTGCTTTTAATACGGATTACACTGGTTTTATTCGCGGTTATAAAGGTCGAGTGGGACATTCCCTCGCTGGAAACGTGCCAGCGGGTAAAGTGCTGATGATTGGTGCTGGTGGGGTGGGGCGAGCGATTGGATTTGCCTTGTTTGAAGTGGGGGCGACAGAAGTATTAGTCACCGATTTGAGCGAACGTAGCGCACAGTCTTTGGTTGATGCTATTAATGAAGCCGGCTACAAGGCGCGTGTTGTTGCCAAAGAAGACATTGCAGAAGCCGCCGCAGAAGTCGATGGATTGGTAAACTGTACACCTGTAGGTCATTTGAAAAGTCCAGGCATGCCATTGGCTGCGGAGCTGATTCAAGGACAAAAATGGGCATTTGATGCGGTTTACACCCCAATGGATACTGAATTCTTAGTGGAAGCTAATAAAAAAGGTCTGCAAATTGTGTCAGGCTTTGATTTGTTCTTTTATCAAGGCATCGATGCCTTCGAAATTTTCACAGGACAGGAAATAACGGATGTGAAACCTGTTTGGGACCAGTTCCGTGAAAAATACAATGTCGTCAGTTCGTTGATCTAGAGATTGTTGGTAACTAAATAAATTCATAGGATAAATGATGAAAAGAAGACGCTAAATGGTGTCTTTTAGTCATTTATTCTATGGGGCTCAGCAACTAAGATATCTTTGCTCATGATATAGTGCAGAGGTCTTACAAAAAAAATAAAAGGCCCTTTGAATTTTATATGATTAACTCCGATGACCGTAAATTGGTTGGGCAATCCGTCTATGAACAACTGCGTTCTGATATTGTGACAGGAAAGCTTTTACCCGGTGAAAAGCTTAAATTAAACGCTCTACGAATCCGTTACAGTGCTAGTGTGAATACCTTGCGTGAAACTTTGATGCGCTTAGTATCAGACGGTTTTGTGCTGTTTGTTGATCAAAAAGGCTTTTCGGTAAAACCTGTTTCTACCGCAGATTTGCGTGAATTATTAGAGCTTCGACAGATGTTAGAGTTGTCGGCTGTGCGTAAATCCATGGAAAATAAAGCGGGTCAAATGGAGTGGAAGTCAGCTTTGATAAGCGCGCATTTTCGCTTGAATTGTGTTGAAAAGCTGATGATGGAAGATGAAGGCAGCCATGTTCAGGCGTGGGAAAAAGCAGACCGAGATTTTCATGTGACCATGGTGTCTCATTGTGGTTCTCAGCAGCTGATTCGCTATCATGCTTCGGTGATTGAGCTTTACATGCGTTATCAGGTGTTGGCGTTGCATCGTCGACCATTTCGCGGACAGGCCTCTGTAGAAGAGCACCAAAAATTGCTTAAACACCTTCTTGATGATGAAACCGAGTTTGTATTAGCTATTTTGGACTCGCATATTCAAAAAGGCTTGTTTTTACCGGACCCTGAGAAAACATCATTAGAAATGAAATCTAAAGCCATCGCCTAATACTCATCCTTCGTAAGGATATTCTAACTAATGAAAAATACAGAGACTCAAGGTCAATCTAATGCATGTAACAACGAGGAAATGATGACATGGAAGCTGTAATTAGCATCATAGCCCCGATCTTTTTTCTGATCCTTATTGGCTTTCTCAGCATTCGATACTCTTTCCTTCCTCAAGCAGCGATACCTGGGTTAAGCCGTTTTGTTTTATACCTAGCTTTGCCTGCTTTGATTTTTATCAAGCTTTCCAGCATGGAGCTAAAAGAAGTCCTACAGTTTGACTATCTTGCCGTGTATGCAGCGAGTGGTTTAGCCACCTTTTTTATTATTGTGTTACTGAGCTGGCGATTACTTAAAAGTGGTTTGGTGGATGCTGGCGTGAGAGGCGTTGGGGCGACCATGTCAAACAGCGCTTTTATTGGCTTTCCTGTGTTATTACAGTTTTTTGATTACCCTTTGACACAAGCCTTTGTGATGTCATTGATGGTCGAAAATATCATTTTATTGCCAGTTTGCTTAATTTTTATCGAAACTGTGTTGGGTAAGAGCGAGAGTAGTGGGAAAAGCCTATTTATGGTTGTTCTGAAGCGTATCTCAACGAATCCGTTATTAATTGCCTTGGCCGCAGGGCTGGTATTTTCTGTTTTTGAATTGAACTTGCCGAGCTTTATAGGTAAAGGGTTTGATTTACTGGCAGCAGCGGCCTCATCAGTGGCCTTGATTGTTATTGGCGGGTCTTTGGTGGGTGTGACGATTAAAGGTCAATGGGCTCCCATATTGCTGGTGGCGATTGGCAAACTGGTCTTATTTCCACTGATTGTCACCTTGCTCTTGTTACTTACACCCACTATGCCAAACGAATTAAAAATTGCAGTGGTTATTTTTGCCTCGGTATCTATGTTCAGTTCTTATCCCATTGTATGTGGGGAATATGGATCGCGCAGTTTTTGTGCTAGTACTTTGCTAATTACTACCGTGTTGTCATTTTTTACCTTGAGTGTCTTACTACACTTTTTTGTATGAAAATATAGCAATGCGATTGATTGAATATTTACGCTGATTTATAGGAGAAATTATTATGTCTACCATCATGGTATTGAACGGTCCAAATTTAAATTTATTGGGTACTCGTGAGCCAGCAACTTATGGTTATGACACTCTAGCTGATGTGGAAGTTATGTGTCGCGAAGCGGCATTGTCATTAGGCCATGAGGTGGAATGCCATCAATCTAACCATGAAGGTGTATTGATTGATCTAATTCATGAAGCAGGTCGCCGTATTAAAGCGGGCGAAGTATTGGGCGTAGTATTCAATCCAGGTGCTTATACTCACACATCTGTTGCTCTTCACGATGCAATAAAAGGTGCTGAAGTACCTGTGATTGAAGTCCACATCTCTAACGTACACGCTCGTGAAGCTTTCCGTCATCATTCTTATATATCTCCAGCAGCGGCAGGAATTGTCGTTGGAATGGGTATACAAGGGTATGTATTGGGTATTCAGGGCTTAGTGCATAAGCTTAAAGCGTGATAATAGCTTTTGTATTCAGCAATAATTAATTTAATCCCATTAATGACAAGATCACAGCAAGTGTTATGAATGAGACTAATGTGGTAACCAATAAAATACTCGCACAAATCGAGCGAAAACCATATTGGCTACCAATAATTGGATAAATACTCATCATAGGAACTGCCGCAATCAAGATGCCGCCGAGCAAAAGGTTGCGGTCTATTTCTGGCATAAAGAGCGCCACGACAGCAATCATCAATGGATGTAGTACTAGTTTTCCTGTGGTGACAAAGCAAATGTCTTTGGCATTGCCTGTTAGACTGGTTCCGACTAATGAACCTCCAAGCACAATGAGTGCGAGAGTCGCGGATGCGCCGGATAACATGACTAATACTCGATCAATTACTGCAGGCAGTTCTAGGTGAAAAGTCGATGCTAATACCCCGCCAGTGACGGCTAGAATTAACGGATTTTTGATCAACCTTTTTACCACAGTATAGAACATGTAGGTGGGTTTAAGACCTTGGCCTCTGGATGAGCTGATTTCTAAAATCACAAAAGTGATGGGTAGAACCAAAATGTTCTCAATGATTAACGACATGGCAAACGCCGCCGTTGGGGGATTACTGAATGCCAGCAACATCACCGGATAGGCAAAGAACGCAGAGTTTGAATTTGCCATCCCCACGCCTTTTAATGTGCTCTCGATTAAAGAACGGTTCATTATTTTTAAGCTGATTAATACGCCGATTAGCATGGTTAATAAGGAGCCGATGGCGTAAGTGGCGAGATAGGTTGGAACAATGACCTCATCAAACTCCATTCTGGCCAAGGTACTAAAAATCAACGCAGGAAGCGTGAAATACATGACGATTTTTGCCATGCCCGCAATGGTGTCACCAGGAACCAATTTAACGCGAACCGCAAAGTATCCCAACATTATCATGATAAAAATCGGGGTTGTGATCGCAATAATGGTCAGCATCTATGGTTCCTGTATGGGCGGTTTAAATTGCGGGTTCATCTTTATGATGATGATCAATTGGTTTGTAATAGCTGTCTAAGGTTTGTGCAGTATCTCGAATCGCATTCATAAAAAGTTTAAGCGCCATAGAGGGAACCGAGTCCGCTCGTGTTGTTAAGCCAACTGCTCCTAGCGTTTCTTTTGTGTCGATAGGCAATTCATCTAGTTCTCCATCAGAAATTTCGCGGGCTACCACACCACGCGAAATGATCCATACTGCATCGTTATTACGGATAAATTCCTTACCAAATGAGTCTGATACAGTATCGATTCTATCGTTGAGAGTACTAACGCCTTGGGATAATAAAAAACGGTCTACATAGGGTGCGGTAATAGAACCTTTCGGCGGATAAAGAACCGTGTAATTGGCAATATCACTGATCTGGAAATTTTCCTTTGTTAGCAATGGATGATTTGGGCGAACAGTAAAAGCCACTTGCTCAGAGTACAAATGTTGGAATGACAAGCCCGACATGGCTTCCGGAACCCCTAAACGTTCGACCACTAAATCTAACTCACCAACGCGTAACTGACTCATTAATAAAGCATTTTGGCCAGATACTAAATGCAGGCGTACATCAATTCCGCCAGTGCGAAAGCGTTTCACGGATTCTGGCAAAATACTGGTCGCAACAGTAGGCAATACACCAATACTAATACGGCTGATGCCTTTTTGTTGCGCTTGTACAATACGTTCTGTGCCTTCTCGTAATGCGGCGACGCTAGTGCTGGCGTGTTCTAGAAACACATTGCCGAATGGAGTAAGTTCAACGCCTTTTTTACTGCGCTCTAATAGTCTAACACCCAGAATATCTTCTAGTTCTTTGAGTTTTTTCGATACGGCGGGTTGGGTTAGGGCCAGTACATCAGCAGCGCGAACCACGCTGCCTTGGCGAGTGACTTCTAAAAAGCACTGAAGGTGGCGATATTTAATACGGTTTTCTAACATAAAAAGTCTCCCATCGTACTCGCATGGTTTCAGTCGCAGCTAATTGGCTATTAGGTAGTCAGCCACTAAGTAAGAAACACTAAGGAATTAGGCTCATTATAAGTGCTAATAAGGGAATAATTTTCCTATATTACACTCCTATATCACGTTTTTGGAAAGGTGCTATGTATTCCTTTTTCGATATATTTTTAGCACTTTATTTCATTCTTAATATGACTCTCAACATAAAAATCTTGTGCTAGCATCGACATTAGTAAATATAGAAACAAAAATCAGGTTTGTTTCTCATATATCGTTTTCGTTATGAAAAATAGACAGTCAGGGCGTAAGAATGAAAACAGCACTCGCAACCGTTACCCTATCTGGCACGCTGAGAGAGAAATTCGAAGCGGCGGCAAAAGCCGGTTTCCAAGGCGTGGAAATCTTTGAAAATGACTTAACTCAGTTCGATGGTTCGCCAAAAGATGTGCGTCGGATGGCGCAAGATCTAGGCTTGGAAATTATTGCCTTACAACCATTCCGTGATATGGAAGGTATGCCTGAGCCAATGCGTTCGCAAAAGGCAAAGATGTTGCAGCATAAAATCGATGTAGCTCATGAGTTGGGTACGAATCGTTTGTTGTTTTGCAGTAACGTGCAGCCTTACTCTTCTGCTGATCGTGACGTTTGCGCAGCAGACTTATTTGCTCTGGCTGAAATAGCCAAAAAAGAAGGCATCATGCTGGGTTATGAAGCCTTAGCTTGGGGTTACCATATTGCTGACTATCATGAAGCATGGGATTTAATTAAACGAGTTGATCACCCGAATTTGGGTATTATTTTAGATACCTTCCACATGTTTTCCCGTGGTAATACGCTAGATGTTTTGCGTGATGACATTCCTTTAAACAAGATAGCCCTTGTGCAAGTGGCCGATGCGCCAAGTCTACAAATGGATGTGTTGCAATACAGCCGACATTTCCGTTGCTTCCCTGGCCAAGGCGATATGCCTGTAGTTGAGTTTTTACAAGCTTTGAAAGACAAAGGCTTTGATGACTATTTGTCTCATGAAATTTTCAATGATGAATTTCGTTCGTCTTCTCCATTAGAAAAAGCCATTGATGGCATGCGTTCATTGATTTGGCTTGATGACCAAACAGTGAGTAAGCGTGAAGAAAAAACCACTCCGATTGTGGCGCCACAAGTCAGCGATGTGGAATTTATTGAATTTGCGATTGAGGGCGAAAGTGGTGAAGCGCTGATCAACATCTTGGCTCAGTTGGGCTTCCATGAAACACATAAACATCGCTCTAAAAACGTTAGCTTGATGCGTCAAGGCAATATTAACCTGATCCTCAATCGCGAGCCGAAAAGTCAAGCCCACGAGCATTTCCAAAAGCACGGAGTATCGGTTTGTGCGATGGCGTTTGCCTCTGAAAACGTCAAAGCTACTTTGTCACTTGCTGAACGATATAGAGTTGAGCGTTTTGATAATCAGGCAGGTCCTGGTGAATTAAATATCCCAGCGCTTCGCGGTATTGGTGATAGCTTGGTGTACCTTGTTTCAGCAGACGCTGCAGTGCGTTTTTTCGAAGTGGATTTCAAACCAATTCAGGGTATTCAAGGTGAAACAGGCGTTGGTTTAACACGTTTCGATCATATCGGCCAAACGGTTTCCAATACCGACTTTTTGTCGGCGACTTTCTTTTATAAATCGTTGTTTGGTTTCGATATCGATGCCAGCCAAGACTTGCCGGACATTCATGGATTGGTCGTGAGTCGTACGGCGCTAAGCAAAGACAAGCGGGTGCGTATTCCATTGAATATGACCAATGCTCGTGGTGCGTCGGCACAGCGTTTTATGCAGAAGTCAAAAGGTTCGGGTGTGCATCAAATTGCTTTTGCTTGTGATGATATTTTTGCGGCGGCAAAAAACATTGATAGCGAAAAACAGCTGCCAATCCCACAGAACTATTATCGTGATATTGAAGCGCGCTTTGGTTTGCCTGCAGAGATGATTAAAAAATTGCAGTCACACAACATCATGTATGACAAAAATGACGAAGGTGAATTCTTCCATTTTTACACAGAAGAAGTACATGGCGTCTTTTTTGAAGTTGTACAACGAGTTGGTGATTACAGCCGATATGGCGAAGCGAATGCATTTGTTCGACTTGCCTCACAGGCGCGCCAAGAGCAAAAATAAATCATTGTCATTGCGGGGAATGATGTATTTTAGGCGTATGCTTTTGTGAGGAAATTGCCGGAGGAAGGAAATTTCCTCCGGTTTTTTTTGCTTTAAAAAGTGGAAAAGACAGCTGCGTCTTTTTGTTATTTGGCGGTTACTTGGAACTGACCAACCAGCGAGTTGAGCTTTAATGCTGACAATCCAACGCGGGACGAACGTCTTTGTAGTGCCGCAATCGAGCGCTGCATTTGTTCTGTCGCAGCACCCATTTCATGTGCGGTTTTTGCGTTTTCTTTATTGCTTTCGTTGAGCAGTAAAATAGCCTCAAACATGGTGTCGACTAAGGCGTATAAAGCACTGTCGCCCGTGTTGGTTTGTTCGTTTGCCATGAGGTTTTTATCGACATTTTCTGCGCCTTTTTCCATAAAACTCACCGCACTGCGTGTTTCTTCCTGAATACCTTCTAGCATGGCTTGTATTTCTTCTGCAGCGGCGGCTGTTTTGGACGCTAGACTGCGTACTTCATCGGCCACCACGGAAAATCCACGTCCATGTTCGCCCGCTCTTGCGGCTTCAATGGCGGCATTTAATGCCAATAGGTTGGTTTGGTTGGTAATGTCCGAAATAGTGGTAATGATACCTGCGACTTCATTGGTTTTTTGATCTAGTGATTTTACCGATTCCGCCGTAGCCCGCACTACATCGCGTATTTCTTGTGTGCCTGTTTTAGCGTCTTCTAAGCGAGATTGTGTCTCTGCAGCTACATTATTCATCGCTTGCTTCAAATCATCCGCGGTTTTGGACGCGTTTTGCACTTCATCTATTTGTTGCTGAAAAACATTCAGCATACTTTCGACCGTCGTTTCGAGGTATT
The DNA here is from genome assembly GCF_012726345.1 of Marinomonas sp. UCMA 3892. Lineage (GTDB taxonomy): Bacteria > Pseudomonadota > Gammaproteobacteria > Pseudomonadales > Marinomonadaceae > Marinomonas. Next base: position 23,254 of record NZ_PTXN01000017.1, on the reverse strand, counting down.
GGGAAGCTTGGCTTGCTTCTTCATTAGTGCGAACCATAAAGTCATTAGATTTTTTGACGTTGGTGCTGGCAGAGATAACTTGTCCCATAGTGGTATCAAGATTATCTATAAAACTGTTCATCCAGCGTCCCATATCGCCGGTTTCGTCGTTGGCAAGATTGTCGTCAAGACGCTGCTTAAGGTTGCCTTCACCCTCTGCGATGGTTTGAATTACTTCTGTCATTTGGCTCATGCTGCTGCTTATTTTTTTGGTGCTGAGCCTATTAAACAGCAGCCCTGCGACGGCTAAGCTGGAGAAAGCCGCCAAGCTGGTCAAGACAATGGATAAGCTGGTGTAAGCCTGTAATGAAGTGCTGACGATCAGAGGCACGCTGGAAGCCAGTAGGTAGCTTTTCATTAATTTTAGATTGATAGAGCGACGACGATAGACTTCTTCCAAATCGCCTTCACACATCATTCCCCAAGTGTCTGGGCTGCCTTTTAACTGAAAGGTAACGCCTTTGCCGATAACAGGAATGTGTCGATAGTCAGAATAACCGGGATAAGTCACAAAGAGATTTTGACCATTCTTAATGGTTTCTCTTACGCCAGGGTGCAGCTCTTTTGTGGCTGGATCAGTGAAATGGATTTCAAACTCTGTGTGTTGCTGAACCTTAACCGTTCCCCAGTTGGTCGTTATTCCACTTTTAAGATTTTCGCCGTGGCTAAAAGTATTATCTTCAAAGCGTGAGCGAGAAAGAGCGGTACCGGCCTGTATGGAATTATCGAATTCAGACTTCACCATGAATAAATAGTTGTCGCCGGATTCTTTATAAATATGTCCCGCTTCCCGTTGAATTAGGTCGCCAACTACATCATTGGGAACTCGAGCGCAAATAGCACCAACGCTGACGCCGTTTTGTTTAATGGGTAGGTAGAACATTAGGGTCACTGCATCATGGAACTTTGAGCTGGAAGCGCCGATGCTTAGCGTGTTTGGGTCCACGTATGGTCCATGGAGGAACTGCTGATTTAAGCCAGCTTCTACTGCTTTAGCTTGTAAGTCTATTTTATTAACGCGATCTTTGTAGGTGGATTTGAGGACTTTTCCTTGGGTATCAATCACAAAGTATTCAGACACCTCAGGTACTATGTTTAGACGTTCTTCTAGCGCTTCTTGTTCAATATGTGGGAATGAGTTTGTGATGATTTCTAATAAAACATCGAGTTGCGACCATTGGTTATTTACCCAAGTGTTGAGCAGTTTTACCCTTGTGTTGGCGATGTTTTCAAAGGTTTTTTCAATATTAGGGTAGGTTTCTTTATTTAAGTAGCATGACCAAAAGAGAGAGAGTCGGCCAGTATTGCCAAACCAAGGTAACCAACGACGTTCTTTTGCTGAAAGTAACATCTGATTGCTTTTCAAACTCATATCTATATTGCTCCGTTGCGTTAAGCACTACTTCGTTGCATGCGCTTAGGGGAGCTTTATAAAAAGCAATTTTTTTGCCATTGTTTTTTCAATATAAAACTTTAGTTTGATGTACTGCTAACGTATAAAAATACCTTATCATTCGTCTATATATGTTTTAGAAAGCAGTGATTTATTTAAAACGGATGTTTTTGCCTTGCACTCTATTGGTGTTTTATTGATTTATATTGCTTTAATTTGGTTCGATTTGATGGAGAAAGGCAATTAATTGACGTTTTTGGGTATTTAATAAGGATTTTGTGTGAAGATATAGAGCGAATCTTTTGAGCTACTTGAAGGTAAAAAGCACCGATTCCCTGATTTATTTCATAAGGGAATCGATGTTTTCTAATTAACAACTAAATGAATTAACGGAAAAACTTACGCTTTAGCCATTTTGTCCAAAGAGGCGATTGCGTAAATAGAATTAAAACAATCACACTAAATAGCACAGTTGAAAGTGGGCTGTGGAATAGGCTAATAAATAAGTCCCCAATATTGCCACGTTCGGACAGAATCGCTCGACGCCAGTTTTCGTCAGTCAAGGAACTTAAAATAACACCTAAGATTACAGGGCCAACAGGAAAGTTATAGAGGCGCATAAAATAGCCAAACACGCCAAAGGCTAACATCCACCAAATATCTGTAATAGCATTGTTAATTGCATACGCACCAACAATAGACAAAAGGAAAATTAACGGAATCAAAATGCCTTTAGGGCATTCGACAATTTTCGAGAAAAGTCTAATACCAGTTAAGCCAAAAATCAGCACGAAAATATTGGCCAGTGTTAGATTTCCAACTGTAAACCAGAACATATGGGGTTGTTCGACCAGTAAAAGTGGCCCTGGGTTTAAGCCATGAATAAACAAGGCACCGATAAATACCGCTGTTACTGCATCCCCAGGGATACCCAAGGTTAACATTGGAATATATGCACCGCCTACAGCAGCGTTATTCGCCGATTCTGGTGCGATCAAGCCTTCTTTAGCGCCTTCACCAAATGGAACTTTTGGATTCTTGGTTATACGTTTAGCATGGTCGTAAGCCATCAGCGCGGCAATATCACCACCGGTTCCGGGTAGCGCTCCTACGATGACTCCAATGAAAGACGTTTGTAAGCTCAACGGCATGTACTTTTTAATGTCTGACCATTTTGGAATTATGCGAGATATCTTTTGCTTTATAACTGCTTTATTCATGTGGTGTAACTGATGTAGGGCTTCAGAAATACCAAACATACCTATCATGACGGCAACAGGGTTAATACCATCCCAAAGCTCGACAACGCCAAAGGTGAAACGCTCTTCGGCTGTCATAGGATCTAGCCCAACGGTGCCGATCAATAGTCCAAGAGCGCCAGCAAAAATACCTCGAGCCAAACTGCTGCCAGACAAAGAGCCTACTAACATAATGCCGAGTATGCCTAACATCATGTAATCACGTGGTTGAAAGGTAATAGCAAATTCACTTACCGTTGGTGCGGCAATGGCCAAGACGATAATGCCGACAAAGCCACCGACCACGGACATAATTGTAGACAAGCCAATGGCTTCCCCAGCTAGGCCTTTTTTCGCCAAAGGATAACCATCTAGAGCCGTAGCAATAGCAGAAGGAGCACCTGGGATATTAAGTAATATAGCAGTACGAGAACCTCCATATACCCCACCCATGTAGACACCAACCATAAGGCACAGCGCGTAATTTACATCCCATGAGAAGGTAAATGAGATCAAGATAGAAACGGCCATAGTGACCGATAAACCGGGAATGGCGCCGACATATATTCCTAAAAATGTCCCTAATGCGGTTAAGCCTAGTAATTCTGGGGACAACCAAGACATGGCGAAATAATTAAAAGCATCCATAAGATGACTATCTCCACAAAGACTTTATTGAGGATAGGATTTCGCGCTCAGGTACTATGCCTTCTGGAAGCACGACTTGAAAAACGAGGCGGAAAATAATGTATACAACAATCAGTGCGAACAGCGTAATAGCGAGTGTTATGAGTGGACTGCGTCGATATAAAAATTGGATGGAAATGAATAGGAAAGCAAAACTTGTAAGAATGAATCCTAAGCTTTCTAGCACCACTGAGTAGATCAAAATCAATGCCATAATGGTTGCAATAACTGGCGGGAAGCAGTGATAAGCGAAACTAACATCCTTTGCTGCTGGTAATTTCAATGTGTTCAAAAAAGTCACACAAGATGCCAATACCATAGCGGCAGAAGCCGCGAGTGGAAACGCGCCAGGAGAACTTAACGAACTGAACCCTGAAATATTATAAGCTTGCCAAAATAGATAAACACTTCCTAAAACCAATAGAAAACAGAATATGCGTTCACCAGGTTTACGGGTTTTTATCATAGGTGATTGACTGGACATGATAACTCCAGATAAAGCGAAAAGAGGAGGTGCAACTTATTGTCAATTAAGCTGCACCTAGGGATCAAAATGGAACGATAATCTTATGGTTTACGGATGCCAAAATCTTCAGGTGAGAACTTACTAAAGCCCGCATCATGCACTAACCAAGAAGAGGTAGAACGGTATGCCTCTAGAAAGTAATCGGCTTCATCACCTGAAATATTCATAATAGTGAAACCACGCTTCTGCATTAGGTCAACAAAGTCTTTGTTGTAAGCCGCTTTTTGGAAGGCAGCTTGTAGTTTTTCTACCGCTTCATCAGGAGTGCCTTTTTTCACGAACACGCCAAAGAAAGGCCCCCATGGTAGGTAAGACTTCATGCCTGGTAGTGCATCAGTGATAGGAGCAAGGTTAGGCAAAAGTTTATTGGCTTCAATATCTACAATACTGATGGCTTTCATACGGCCAGCTTTGATTTGTTCGATAGTAGCACCTAGCACAGCTGGCATTACATCAATAGCACCACCTTGAAGAGCTGTTAACGCTGGGCCATCACCATTGTACGGAATGCTGGTGTAGTCTAGTTTGACTTGAGAATCTATCATAGCGGTAACTATCGATGTTAAACCGCCAGGGCCTGTAGAACCAAATTTAACTTCGCCTGGATGAGCTTTTGTATACTCAATCAGTTCTTGCATTGTATTAAATGGAGCATCGTTATTTGCCACAATAATTGGCGTACCACGAGCCAGTACATTGATCGCGATCATGTCGCTGTAGTCAATATCTGAAAGCCCTAAAATTTTGTACATCTGAGGGTTTTCAGCCCCCATCAAAAGTGTGTAGCCATCAGCTTTTTTCGCATTGACATATTTGGTTGCAATGGCACCAACACCGCCAGTTTTGTTCGTTAGAATGATGTCTCCGCCAAGCTCTTTTTCAACGTGAGGGGCAATTGAGCGCATAACCGTGTCGGTTGAGCCGCCAGCGCCCCATTGAATAATGCCTTGTATGTCTTTGGTTGGATAATCTGCCAAACTTAAAGAGGAAGAAAGAGATAGTGCTGCTAGTAACGCAATCGTTGTTTTTTTCATTAGGGGGCCTCTGTGCTATCCATCTTTCGATGGTTGGCTTGGTTAGTATTTTTATTATTAGCGATAGATAATACTTGGCCAATCCTTGAGCGAGTATTTCGTAACCGTTATAACTCTAGCCGATGAGTGATTATTGATAAAGACTGTATGTATTCCATATTTTACTCATTTTATTATCTTTTAGTTATAGGTGGCTAAGTTTTAATATGTAAATTACGGATTATGTGGCTAGAAAAGGTAGGGGGGGCTTCCATCAATATCAGTCTTTTGATACTGATGGAAAAGGAATCGATATTACCTAAGCTTGGTTGGAAAAAGCGTTACGAGTAAGGTTCTCTGGCAGGTCGTTTTTCACCACCACATTGTCTTCGATGCGGATGCCTCCATAAGGCATAAAATGTTGGATCCGTGCCATATCACAACCATGGCCGAGTATGTCGGCCTGCATTTTATCTAGTAACATTGGAATAAAATACAATCCTGGCTCTATAGTGATCACCATGTTTTTCTCTAGTTTTCTAGTCAGACGTAAGAAGGGAGCGCTGTCGTCAGGCATGCTTAATGTGCCTGTTTGATCAATTTGATGGCCGCCCACATCGTGAACTTGCAAGCCTAATAAATGACCCAAGCCGTGAGGAAAGAAAACTTGTGGAATGCGTTTTGCTAATTGCTCTTCAACGCTTAAAGCACAAATCTTATGTTCAAGCAGTAATGCCGCAATACCTGCTAGCGTGTTTTGGTGCAAATCCTGGAAGGCAACACCAGATATGGCGCTACGGCAAAGCTTTTGTTCCATTACATCAAGGTCATTGATCAAGGCGTTAAAGTCATCATCGTGACGCGTAAAAGTACGGGTAATGTCACTGGCATAGCCATGTTCGTTGGCACCTGCATCAATCAGTAGCGTACGAGAGTTTGCGACTTGCTCTATGGACTTATGTTCATAATGCAACACAGCAGCGTGCTCGTCTAAGCCGACAATGCCTGGATAGGGTTCTTGGAAAGCGCTTTGCTGGCTAGCTTTTAAGAAGGCGAGGTGAATTTCTAATTCGCTACAGCCAGCTAAAAAAGCCTCTTTTGCTGCGATATGACCTGCGGCGCCGCGTTTGCTTGCTTGGCGCATGGCTTGAATTTCGAAGTCTGTTTTTACGGCTTTAGCAAAATCTACATAAGCTTTTAATCCTGCACAAACGATAGCAAATGGCATTGCTTGCGGACCAAGCCAAGCGGTTTTATTGGGTAAATCGGAGAACCATTTGTCTGTTTTCTTCGCCGTTACAATGTTCCAGTTTTGTTGCCAATCGCCGCTAGGAACAGGATTGGGAGCGTGCCAGAAATCGTCACGAACAGGCCAAATTAACGTCGGTTTTTCGCCCGTTTTTAAGATGACATAGGTTTCTGCCCCTAGTGTAAATGGCAACCACTGTTGTGCGCCAGAATAGGCATGAAAAGGATGGGTGTGATCATCTTGGAAATAGTAGCTTTTTTCCCCTGAGGCTAAAACAATGGCGTCTAGGCAAAAATGCGCCATAGCGTTTTCATATCGATTGCAGAGAACGGCAAGATGTTCTTGATAGAGTGTGGTCATAGAAGGACTCATATTATCTTCAAGTGTTAGCAAGAATGCAGATTTTTATCCATTAAATCTGCATTGTGTATTCAGGGGATAAGCCATTAGGATACGCTAAATTTGTAAACGGACAGAACTACTTTTTAGTAGTTATTTTATTAAAAGCAAACATTAAAATACGAAAAGTCACGAACCCACAAAGCACAGAAATAAAGGCCAACAACAAATCATTTTGTACACTCATGAAGTGTTTGAAAGTATAGAAAAAGGCGATGGTCAGCATGATGCGAATCAAGCTGTCGATAAGAGGATAAAGTTTTGCCACGTTTGTATTTCCTTGCGGTTTATTAGGCGAAAATGAGACCTTCCCATAAAAAGGCCGTTAAGCCAATTATTTGATAGGTAAGTACACCGAAGTCACATAATCCTTTGAGCTATTTTTTTGCATTGGTCCAGCTTCAAAAACTTCCACACCATAGTGTCGGCGATGGGGCTTTAAGTTGTGTAGTCTCATAAAACTGTACAACACATGCCAAGCTAAAGATAAGTTTTGGTAGCAACCAATATAGCGTAAATGCAAATAGTTACCTCGTAAGACAATACGTTCAGGGCAGAGTTCACAAGGCACAAGGTTTTGTACGGGAATACCTAATCGACCAGAAAAATAATGATGGGCGATGTCGGCTTTTTTATATAGAGCGAAACTTGGGCCAGCGGGTGGGTTTTCTGGACCAAGCTCGGTAATCAAGTCATGAAAGCCTTGATCCATTTTTTGCGACATAGGTTGGTTGCTCACCACGAAAGGTCGAGTCACCGCATCAACATTGTCTAGTTTGGTCTTGTTAAGCCATTCAAAGGTTGGCGCGTTGTATTCATGGCTAGATGCTTTGCTGTATTTGTTTAGGTAAGCCAATAATTTTAGTAGTGCGAGTTCTGCGTCTTTATCAGCGCGAATGCTGTAATTTTTTTGTTTCCAACGGGTAAAAAAAGGCAGCTTGCCCGTTATTTGAATGGTGATTAAAGTACGTTCTTTTTGTTTAGTGAGGTCAATGTTGAAGTGTACGTCGTTTGGGTAAAACGCAGGTGCTTCTAATAATGTATGGAAATAATGGGCGCCTGAGCGAGCCGGTTCTAAAGTAATGTGCCCATCTTTAATTAGCTTGCCTTGCCAAGCCAAGCAGGAAGGAAAAACGGAATGAATGCCTGAGTTTAAGTATTCAAAGTTTACATAGGGCTTAGATTCATAAATGAGCCAAGGTAGCCAGCTTTGCCAATTGGTAAGGTCACTTAAATCTTCTGCAATCTTATCAATCGGTGCACCTATGACCGCACTTTGTTTACTAAAAAAGCGACCTTTAAATAACAATAAATACGCTAATAATACAACGCAGGAAAGCGTGATCAAGAATAACGTGACAAGCATACATATCTCATCCTTATAATACATTTAAAGAAGCGTTTATTCGCTAAGTGTTGAAAATAGGCAATCAGAATCTTGCTTTTCACAGCATAGTGTTTAATGTCACTATTTTGCAAGCGCGCGTTTTTTGAGCAGCCTATATAGGTTCCTATGAAAGAACACTTTAATGAGAGCATGAGAGGATAGTTAAGATGAAATCAACACTGGTGTGGGATTGGCCTGTGCGAATTAGCCACTGGCTGATTGTGCTTTTATTTACTGGTTTGATTATTACGGGTAAATCAGAAGGCAATTATATTCAGTACCATTTTTACATGGGGTATGGTTTGTCAGCGGTAGTTATTGCTCGCGTACTTTATGGTTTCTATGGCTCTTATTACGCGCGTTTTAGTCAGTTTGTTAAGGGGCCAAAGGTTGCTTTTCGCTTTGCTATGTCGTTGTTATCAGGTCGACCCAAAAAATACTTAGGTCATAATCCAGTTGGTGCATTGATGGTGGTAGTTTTATTGCTTGCGCTTTCTGTGCAGTGGGGAACAGGCTTATTTACCAGTGATGAAGTGTTTTGGTTTGGGCCTTTTTATTCTCTTATTTCAGAAGATTTGGCTAGCCAATTGGCATCGATTCATCATTTTTTACCTAACGTGTTACTTGGTTTAGTTGCCATGCATGTACTGGCTGTGTTCTATCATGAGTTGTGTCTTAAAGAGCGCCTTATTGAAGCTATGATTCTCGGACGTAAAAAACATCATACAATAACATCAGTTGAAGTGAAGACGCCTCGCTGGGGCGTGATATTTTCTTTGTTGATGGGTCTTTCCTGGTTGGCAGCACTATGGCTAGCGCCTATCTAAAAAGACTTGTTTTCTAGATGTATAGACAAGTTGATTGTTTGTTCTTATCGACTCACGATATAATTCTTCCTTAAATTCACGAACATATGGAATCTTTAGTGTCTGACGTAACTGCTCCCAATTTAGCGAATTTATTCGATGATTTACCGGATGCCCCTTTGCCCATATATGCCAAGTTAAAGCAGGCGATTTCGTTGAAAATTTCATCAGGAGAATGGCAGACAAATCAGCGTATACCTTCGGAATCTGAAGTCGTGAAAGCTTTGGGGGTGAGTCGTATGACAGTTAACCGCGCATTGCGCGAATTAACTGCTGAAGGTTTTCTTGTTCGTCACCAAGGGTTAGGCACTTTTGTTGCCGAGAAAAAAGCTCATTCAGCACTTTTTGATGTTCATAACATCGCGGAGGAGGTGGCTGCTCGCGGTCATAAACATCGTTCTGAATTATTAGTCTTGGAATCTGCCAAAGCGACAATGGAAGAAGCGATGACGTTAGGCGTTCGTACCAATCATGGGATTTTCCGTTCGGTTGTTTTACATTTCGAAAATGATTTGCCAATTCAAATCGAAGAACGTGTTGTGAACGCGACATTAGCACCAGAATACGATAAACAGGATTTTGCAAAGCATACGTCTTACGAATATTTGATGAGTGCTGCACCGATGACAGAAGGCGAGCATTTGGTGGAAGCTATTTTACCTAATGCAGTCGAATGTGAACGCTTACAAATTCAAGCATCAGAGCCGTGTTTGCAAATAAAACGCCGTACTTGGGCGGGCGATGACATCGTCACCGCTGCGCGTTTATTGCATCCTGGTTCTCGTTTCCAACTTTTCGGGCATTTTGGTCGTTAATCTAACTCAGTAATTCTGATAAAAACGCCACTGCCTTTAGTTAATTTTGCATTGGCGTTTTGCGAGAAAACCACCATGCTGTGTGCACTTATCGTCAAGGCGGTATTCTCAATTTCCAGTACGCCATCCTCACAAACATAGAAACCACAGAACAAGAAGTGGTCATTTGAAAACAAGGTGCTGTTATTTGAAAATAAGAGCGAGCAAGGTGCTGTGAAAGCTTGAACATTGGCCTGAGTGTCGGTTTCTCGCACCATGATGTTAAGGTCTTCAATCTTGCCATTTTTCAGGGTTGCGTAAGTTGTATCTCCACCTGAAAAGCGCGCTATATCCAATGCATTACTTAACTTGTTTGTGTGGCTGTTGTTTTTGACAGCATGTTCGAGTGTCATTCCTTCGCCAGACAACAAGACTAAGGTGCGATGCAATCCGCTGAAGTCTGAAAATACCCCGTCTTCAACCACAGAAGCTTGGCTGATACGAAAACGCAGGCCGCTTTCATCTTCATGGCGTTGCATCTCTAGGGTTTCGCCAAGGCCGTTTTTCCAAGGCATGCGTTGGTAATCACTTTGCGCAATGATCTGGTATGGCAACGAAGTATTAAACGTCATACATCACCTTTTTAATCACTTGAATAAAAGCCTGACGGCTGCTTTCTTCTTGCTGGTGGTGGAAGTCTTTTATTGTGTGTTTGCCAGCGACAAAAACGTCTTTAACGAGATTTTCATTGGTGGCAAATAGCCAACGGTTGAGTAAGTCCTTTGATTCGCTTGCGGCGATAAAAGGGTGAGACTCGTCGAGCACCATAAAGTCAGCTCGGTTACCTTGGCTTAATCCCAATGACACGTCGCAAGCTTGATTACCACCCAATAAGGCTTGTTGGTATAGGTTGTCGCCGACGCTGGTTTGGTCCGCACGGTATAAACGGTTGCGCTGTTGATCGCGCAAACGTTGTCCATATTCCAGTGTTCTGAGCTCTTCTACAATCGACAAACTAACATGGCTGTCAGAGCCAATTCCCCAACGGCCATTTTCTTTCTCGAATTCCACAGCAGGGAAAATGCCATCGCCTAAATTCGCTTCGGTAGTTGGGCATAATCCAGCAACGGCTTTGCTCTTCGTAATGGCTTGGCGTTCTGCATCTGTTAGATGAGTGGCGTGAACTAAGCACCAGCGCTCATTCAAACCTATTTCGTTGCTAAGCCATTCCACTGGACGTTGTCCGCTGAAGGCTAGGCTGTCTTGAACTTCTTTTTGTTGCTCCGCGATATGAATGTGAACCGGGCAATCTTTAGCGAGAGATTGTAAGACGGTGTCTATTTGCGGTTTGGTCACCGCGCGCAATGAGTGAAAGCAAATCCCCAATTTATGGCGAGCATGATTCGCTAACGCTTTATCGCAGGCTTGATGTAATGCCAAATAAGAATCTGTGGAATTGATAAAACGCGCTTGTCCGGCGTTAGGTGCTTGCCCTCCAAAACCAGAGTGCGAATACAGCACTGGTAGCAAAGTTAAGCCCATACCAGACTCATCTGCCGCGGCGATAATCTGATTCGACATCTCACCAAGCTGGCCATAATGCTTTCCGCCAATATCGTGGTGCAGATAGTGGAATTCTCCGACTTGTGTATAACCAGCTTTTAGCATGTCGATATAAAGTTGTTTGGCAATAATACGAGCATCGTCTGGCGTAAGTTTTTGCACGATCTTGTACATCAAATCGCGCCAACTCCAAAAACTATCGTTTGGATTTAAGCTGACTTCTGCGGCACCAGCCATCACTCGCTGAAAGGCATGAGAATGAACGTTGGCAAGCGTTGGCAAGACTGGGCCAGATAATACATGGCAGTCTGTTGTCGGTGTGCTGTCTGCTTTAAAAGAATGAAATTGTCCGTCTTTTACTGAGAAAAGCACATTATTCGACCAGCCAGAAGAAAGCAAAGCGCGTTCAGAAAAATAGTATTGAGTGCTATCGCAATGAGTTGAGTTATGGCCCGTCACAAGTCATTCCCTAATGAATATTGATACTTTGAGTGTAATAGAAAATATAATGTATATACAAGTGTGTTTTTAATGGGTTTATGAGTTATCTATTTACTCATTTATTTAGTGACTGTTTATTAAGGTTTTTTTGTTGTGTAGATGGTTTTTTTCTCTATTTTTAAAGATGAGAAGGCGATTTATTTTAAAAAATGGCTTGCATCCAGAAAAATTAGATTTTATCTTTGGGTTAATTGTATATACATGTTCGTTAAATCTTCCTTCTAATCAGAATAAAAAGACATTCTTTGATAGGTGAAAAAATGACTAAGCAAACACTCGCTCAAAAACGTTACCGCGCAGGTGTCGTCAAAGCGGCAACAGGAACGACACTTACTGCAAAATCTTGGTTTACTGAAGCGCCGATGCGTATGCTAATGAACAACCTAGATCCTGATGTGGCTGAAAACCCAGAAGAATTGGTGGTTTACGGTGGTATTGGTCGTGCGGCGCGTGATTGGGAATGTTATGACAAGATCGTTGAATCCCTAAAAGAACTAGAAGAAGACGAAACTTTATTGGTGCAATCTGGCAAGCCAGTGGGTGTATTCAAAACCCACAGCAACGCACCGCGTGTACTTATTGCCAACTCAAACCTAGTGCCACATTGGGCCAACTGGGAACATTTTAATGAGTTGGATGCCAAAGGCTTGGCGATGTACGGCCAAATGACAGCGGGTTCGTGGATCTACATTGGTAGCCAAGGCATTGTGCAAGGCACTTACGAAACTTTCGTTGAAGCGGGTCGTCAGCATTACGATGGTAACTTGGCTGGCCGTTGGGTATTAACGGCGGGCCTTGGTGGCATGGGGGGCGCACAGCCTCTAGCAGCAACCTTGGCAGGCGCATGTTCGTTGAATATCGAATGTCAGCAAAGCCGCATCGATTTCCGTCTACGTACTCGTTATGTGGATGAGCAAGCGACGGACCTAGACGATGCAATGGCGCGCATCAAAAAATACACAGCGGAAGGCAAAGCGGTTTCTATCGCGCTTTGCGGTAACGCCGCAGAAATTCTACCTGAAATGGTAAAACGTGGTATTCGTCCAGATATGGTGACAGACCAAACATCGGCTCATGATCCATTAAACGGCTACTTGCCATTAGGTATGAGCTGGGAAGAGTACCGCGAGAAAGCACAAACTCAGCCAAAAGAAATCGTAACCGCCGCGAAAAAATCCATGGCGAAACACGTTCAAGCTATGTTGGATTTCCAAAAAATGGGTGTGCCGACGTTTGATTACGGTAACAACATACGTCAAATGGCGATGGAAGAAGGCGTGGAAAACGCCTTTGATTTTCCAGGCTTTGTACCTGCTTACATTCGTCCTTTGTTCTGCCGTGGTATAGGTCCTTTCCGTTGGGCGGCTTTGTCTGGTGATCCAGAAGATATCTACAAAACGGATGCCAAAGTAAAAGAATTGATCGCTGATGATGAACATCTACATCGTTGGTTAGATATGGCACGTGAGCGCATTCAATTCCAAGGTTTGCCAGCGCGTATTTGTTGGGTTGGTCTTGGTCAACGTGCCAAACTTGGCTTAGCTTTTAATGAAATGGTGCGTAGCGGTGAATTGTCTGCGCCAATTGTTATTGGTCGTGATCATTTGGACTCTGGTTCTGTATCTAGCCCGAACCGCGAAACGGAAGGCATGAAAGATGGCTCAGATGCCGTATCTGATTGGCCATTATTGAATGCCTTATTGAACACAGCATCAGGTGCAACTTGGGTATCTTTGCACCACGGTGGTGGCGTAGGCATGGGCTTCTCTCAGCATTCTGGCATGGTGATTGTGTGTGACGGCAGTGATGATGCGGCAGCGCGTATTGCTCGTGTTCTTCATAACGATCCAGCGACAGGCGTGATGCGTCATGCAGATGCGGGTTATGAGATTGCTATCGATTGTGCGAAAGAGCAGGGATTAAATCTGCCTATGATTACCGGAAAGTAATAGACAGTTACAAGATCTTAATATACGACGCAGCACTTAAATATTATTTGTTTTAAGTGCTGTGTACTGCCTATAGAAGAAGCCTCACAAGGGCGCAAAACAATATTATAAAAATTATTTGATGGCAGAATATGACATCAAGATTGGAGAGCACTATGTTTGAATTAACCATAAAACCAGGTCAATTGACTCTAAACGAATTGCGTCAAATTAGCCGTCGTCACGTTAAATTGACTTTAGACGAAAGCGCTTTCCCAGCGATTCATGCTAGCACGCAAGTGGTTAACGATGTAATAGCGGAAAATCGTACGGTGTACGGTATTAACACAGGCTTTGGTTTGTTGGCGAATACGCGTATTGCCCCAGAAGATTTGGATGAGTTACAACGTAGTATCGTACTATCTCACGCTGCAGGTATCGGTGCTTTGATGGAAGACAAAACCGTCAAACTGATCATGGCGTTGAAGGTAAACAGTCTAGCGCGTGGTTTTTCTGGTATTCGTTTGGAAGTGATTCAAGCACTACTTACTTTGATTAACAAAGAAGTGTATCCATGTATTCCGAAAAAAGGCTCTGTTGGCGCATCTGGCGATTTAGCGCCATTGGCTCACATGAGTACGATTTTGTTAGGTGAAGGCAAAGCTCGTTACCGTGGCGAAGTGATTTCAGGCCAAGCAGCGTTGTCCATTGCCGGTCTTGAGCCAATCGCTTTAGCACCTAAAGAAGGTTTGGCGTTGTTAAACGGTACGCAAGCTTCTACCGCGTTTGCTCTTGAAGGATTGTTTGAAGCGGAAGATTTATTCGCCTCTGCCATTGTTTGTGGTTCTTTGTCTGTAGAAGCTGCGTTAGGTAGCCGTAGCCCATTTGATGCGCGTATCCATGAAGTGCGTGGTCATCAAACACAAATCGATGCAGCCGCTGCGTATCGTCATCTATTAGGTGAAACCAGCGAGCTTGGCGATTCTCACCAAGGCTGTGAGAAAGTCCAAGATCCGTATTCTCTGCGTTGTCAGCCGCAAGTGATGGGCGCATGCCTTGAACAAATTCGCAGCACTGCAAAAGTCTTGCGCGTGGAAGCGAACTCAGTATCGGATAACCCATTAGTATTTGCCGCGGAAGGTGACATCATTTCTGGTGGTAACTTCCACGCAGAGCCAGTGGCTATGGCCGCAGATAACCTTGCTTTGGCGATTGCTGAAATTGGTAGTTTGTCTGAGCGTCGTATGGCTTTGCTGATCGATAGTAATCTAAGTAAATTACCACCATTCTTAGTGGACAACGGCGGCGTGAACTCAGGTTTCATGATCGCGCAAGTAACGGCGGCGGCATTGGCGAGCGAGAATAAAACCTACGCGCACCCAGCGTCTGTTGATAGTTTGCCGACCTCGGCGAACCAAGAAGACCACGTTTCTATGGCGACCTTCGCAGCGCGTCGCTTGAAAGACATGGCGGAAAATACCCGTGGTATTTTGGCGGTGGAAATTTTGTCTGCGGTACAAGGCTTAGACTTCCGTGCACCTTTGAAATCCAGCAAACGTCTAGAGAATGCTCGTGCAACGTTACGTGCTCGCGTGCCTTTTTACGATAAAGACCGTTACTTCGCGCCCGATATTGAAAAAGCGAATGAGCTGTTGTTGGAAGCGGTGCATAACGAAACGATGCCTGAATGGCTATTACCTAGTGTTAAATAGCCTAGTTTATAAGTAACCTAGCGTATAAATAGCAAAGCTTATAGGTAAAGCGAAAAGTAAATATTTAAAAGGACAGCTATGACAAACGATACTCCAATGAAATTAGACAGCTTATGGCGTGGCGCTCATATCGCCACCATGAAAGATGGCCTTTATAGCGTGATTGAAAACGCAGCGATAGGCGTCGTCGGCGGCCGTATCGTTTGGATTGGCGAAGCGCAAGATCTGCCAGACCATGAGACTCAAAGCGAACATGATCTGGATGGCGGATGGATTACACCTGGCTTGATCGATTGCCACACGCACCTTGTTTTTGGTGGTAACCGTGCAGGTGAATTCGAACAACGATTGAATGGCGTAAGTTATCAAGAAATCGCCAAGCAGGGCGGCGGTATAGCATCCTCTGTAAAGGCCACTCGTGAGGCCAGCGAAGAGGAGTTAATCGCCAGTGCTTCTCGTCGTCTGAAAAGTTTAATAGCCGATGGTGTGACCACAGTTGAGATCAAATCAGGTTATGGACTGTCACTGGATGCTGAGTTGAAAATGCTGCGAGTGGCAGGTCAACTAGGTAATGATTTTCCGGTGACTGTAAAGCGTACTTGTTTGGCGGCACATGCCATGCCTCCTGAGTTTGTGGAGAAAGACGACTACATAGATTATTTATGCGAGACCTTGCTGCCGAAGGCAGCTAAGCTAGGCATGGCGGATGCCGTGGATGCATTTTGTGAAGGAATTGCTTTTAGCACAGAACAAGTTGCCCGCTATTTTAAAACGGCGGAATCTTTAGGCTTACCAGTGAAAATTCATGCGGAGCAGTTGTCGTCATTAGGTGGAACGGCCATGGCCGCGTCCTTCAAAGCCTTGTCGGCCGATCATATCGAATTTATTGAAGAATCAGACGTCAAAGCCATGGCAGAATCGGGCACAGTGGCGGTGTTATTGCCTGGGGCATTTTTTACCCTAAAAGAAACTCAACGTCCTCCGATTGATTTACTTCGACAATATGGCGTTCCCATGGCGGTTGCTACTGACGCTAACCCTGGCACCTCGCCAGCTTTATCGCTTCGACTGATGATGAACATGGCGTGTACCTTGTTTGCACTGACGCCAGAAGAAGCCCTTGCGGGCGCGACCATTCATGCTGCAAAAGCATTGGGTCTGTCTGATACTCATGGGAGCTTGGAAGTTGGTAAAGTCGCGGATTTTGTTTGTTGGGACGTGGAAAGTCCGGGTGAACTAAGCTATTGGCTAGGTGGCAGTTTATTAAAAGCTCGTGTGTACCAAGGCGAGAAAGAATAAGGGGAAAGATAAGATGACAACGCACAAGACGCTGATTGTACCAGCATTTGATTTTGTACAAGGAGACTCGCCTTTGTTGGTTTGTATGCCGCATCCTGGCTTGCACCTGACGCCAGAGGTCGATGATTGTCTCACCGATTTAGCGAAAAAACTGCCGGATACCGACTGGTTTATGCCGGAATTGTATGACTTTTTAACGCCGCTTGGCGTGGGATACATCAAAGCCAATTACTCTCGATTTGTGATTGATTTGAACCGACCTTACGACGATAAACCTCTATATGAAACGAAAACAACTGGCTTATTTCCTGATGTTTTGTTCGAAGACAGTCCTGTTTTTCTTGAAGGAAAAAAACCATCCGAGGAAGCAAAAGAGTTCTATAAAGAACATATTTGGAAAGCTTATCACTCTGCGATTGAGCAAGAATTAGCGCGTTTGAAAGAAAAATTCGGTTACGCGATTTTGTTTGATGCCCACAGCATTGCAGCAGAAGTACCTATGCTGTTTGATGGTGTTCTTCCTGATTTTAACTGGGGAACAAACGACGGCAAAGCCTGTGATCCTTTACTGGCAAACGCAGCAACACAAATTTTAACACCACATTTCACGCAAGTACTTAATGGACGTTTTAAAGGCGGCTACACTACTCGTCATTTCGGACAACCAGAGAATGGTATTCACGCAATACAGCTAGAACTTTCTCAAGCAACTTATCTAAATGATGAAATGGCGAAGCAACATGAATATCAATTGGATGAAACGAAACTGCCTTTTATTAAACAGCAGCTGCGTGAAGTAATTGAGGCTTGTCAGCACCTTCGTTTTTGATATCTGAATTTTATCGTTTAAGAGTCCCCATATTGTGAAAACGATGTGGGGATTTTTTTGGCAAAAGAATTCCTAGCCCCATTGTCTTGACGATACTGTAATGGCTTGTCGCCTGCTTTTATGTATTTTTGTTCAATTATCAACCGAATCATTACGTCAATGGCGTATAGTTTGGTGATATTATGGTAGTTTTTGAAAGGATGTCTCGATGAATGACGGCATGTTCAATGAATTGCTGGAAAGCGTACAACAAGCTGACAACATTATAAAAGGCCAAGCCACAGCAACACATATCACAGAATTTGCAGACCCAGAAGTGAAGGCAATTCGCACTAAAACAGGTTTAAGTCAAAGTCGTTTTGCTAACCTACTTGGTGTCAGCAAGCGTACTTTAGAAAACTGGGAGCAAGGTCGCCGTCATCCAACTGGACCAGCACGAGCTTTGCTAAAAATCGTCGATGCTGATTCGGAGTATGCCCTAAAGACTTTGCATGGGTAGGTTTAGCATACAGTGATTGGAATATAACGGTTCCAAGCACTATATTTTAAGTTACTTGGTAGTTTGAGGCTGACGTAATGTATCAAGAAGTATTGGATTTTTGGTTTAACGATATTGAATCAAAACAATGGTTTCAGAAAGACATCGACTTTGATAATAAAATCATCATTCGATTTGGCAAACTCCATCGCCAAGCTGTTCAGGGGGAGCTGTCTTCTTGGCGTTATTCCGCCAAAAGTGCATTGGCAGAAATCATCGTGCTCGATCAATTTTCTCGTAATATCTATCGTGATCAGCCCGAGTCCTTTGCGGCTGATCCAATGGCTTTAGTCTTGGCTCAAGTGGCTATCTCCAAAGGCTTTGACCAAGAGCTGACGCAAACTGAGCGAAGCTTTTTATACATGCCGTTTATGCACAGTGAGTCCACTGTGATTCATGAAGAAGCGGTAAATCTCTATAGAGACTTGGGAATTGTTAACAACTTGGATTTCGAGTTAAAGCACAAAAAAATTGTGGATCGTTTTGGCCGTTATCCACATCGAAATGCCATTTTAGGCCGAACATCTACCCCTGAGGAATTAGCTTTTTTGGCTGGGCCAAATTCTAGTTTCTAATTCTCATAGCTCTCTTTTTATGTATTGATTTTTTATCCAGTGTTCATTTTTATAATGTAAAGAGTGTTTTTTGATCAATAATAAATTGATCTGAAAAAAGGCTAGTGTATTAGATTGATAAAACGCTTTATTTTCATGGGTAAATTGATAATCCGGATTAAAATATTACTATTTTTAAGCTGCTTTTTATTTCTGAGTGCTTGCTTTACCTTGGATTCCAATACCAATTTATCGGTTAAAAAGAGTTTATCTGTTGGATTTAAGCCTTATGGTGTCGCAACGGTAAGTGTATTCGATGGAAGCCAGTCCGTACCGGTGATAGTGCCTTTCGGTTTGAAGTACGAGATGGAGATTGCGGTCATAATGGAGCGGGGTGGAGTGACTGCAAAAATGATCGTCAACGCCATGAATATTCGGCTGGTGATGTGACTGGTGAAATTTGGTTTAACTGGTCACTGTATATACCCACTGATTTTGAAAGCATATCCCCAGCAACAGTTACCCTTGGTCAGTTTCTTCAACATAATGGCTCAGGCTCACCGTTTATTTTTTTAACTGCCGGAAGCGCTTTCAAATTATATAGCGGAATGAGTTAGGAAACTTGATGGTTTTGTATTCAGTTTATTTGACCCCTGAAGTAGAAAAACTAACAATGGTCCAGTGGTATATTTTTTACTTCCTAATAATGGATTGAAGAAACATGATCGAAAAAACAAGGAGTTGGTTACTTGGAAGTAAGGATAACCCGCAGCAATATATTCAGCATGCGGTGCAATTAATTGTCTCAGTAGCTTTCTTATATGCTGCAGCAATCAACTACGTCACTGGTGCATCTGGTTATTTAAATATTAGCATACAGTTAGCGATGTCTGTCGGTACATTAGGCGTTTGGTATCGTTCTCGTTGGCATAATGATTATCAGCGTATGGCCGTTACCTTTATGGTCATGATTACGACGATCACATTACCTATTAATTGGTTCTTGAATGGTGGTTCTTATGGGCCAACCTTTTTCTTAAATATTTGTGTTTTCATGTACATCACTGTGGCATTTCGCAACAATCCACCGTATCGCTATTTTGGCCAGTTTTTTTCTGTTTTTGTCCCCATCCCATTGGTTACTATTGAGTATTGTTTTCCTGAATTAATTTCGCCTTATACGGATAACGAAACACGATTAATTGACCTCGCTTCAACTTCTGTTGTCACTAGCATCTTTATGTTGTTAATGATGGAAAATCAGACTAAAAAGTTTCTGTTAAGACAGTCAAAAGTAGAGCAATTGTCAGAACAACTTAGGCAATTATCTGAGCAAGATGCATTGACGGGGTTACTTAACCGTCGAAGCTTTGTAAATAGCTTTGTCGAATGGAAGGAAACTAAAGAGTACTTTACTATTGCGGCAGTAGATATTGATTTCTTTAAACAGGTTAACGATCAATGGGGTCACCAATATGGTGATGAAGTGCTTATAAAAGCTTCTACTTTATTAGCTGAAATTGCCAAAGAAAACAATGTTTTAGCGTTTCGTACAGGCGGCGAAGAATTTATGTTGATGATGCCATACTCACTCAACGAAGCTTATCAACATATACAGATATTACATGATCGATTTGCAGAGATGAAACTGTTAAATGGTCCTGTTACTTTTAGTTCAGGGTTGGCCGAAGTAAAGCAAGATGAAAGCCAAGATCAATTTTTAAAACGGGTTGATAGGCTGCTCTATCAAGCAAAGAATCAGGGGCGGAATCGTACAGTCGTTGAATAGCGAATTAATTCAAATATTCAGAGATAAACTAGAGCTTGATTAAATTAATGCTGACGACGTATTTATTGATCCTCTAATAAAAAGAGTTTTATTCGCCAATAAAAAAGAGCAAGCAGCCTTCATCGCTTGCTCTTTTTTGTCTATAGAAACTGAGCTAACCTTAAAGCACGGTTACTACGTCTTCCATAGTTAAGCGCGATTTTGGTAACGCTGCGTTGTAGTCTTCGTCTTTGTGGTGATAACCAATAGCGAGAGCTACGTCGCATTGGTAGCCTTCTAATTCTGCGCTGAATATTTCTCCGATCAGTTCTGGGTCCACACCTTCCATTGGGGTTGAATCGATACTAAGACGCGCTGCGGTGTGCATGACGTTACCAAGAGCGATGTAAACTTGAGATTTTGTCCACGCTGCGTTGTTGCCGTTCTCATCCATGTTCATTTCTGCAAAGGCAAAACCACCGAAGGCCTGTTCTCTGTTTTCAGGTTTAGTACGGCCGTCTTCTATGCCTTTGTCTACAACTTTTGCATAGTCCTCACGTTTGTAATGGGTTTTGTGAGCAAATAAGATGATGTGTGACGCATCTTTGGCGTGCTTTTGGTTGAACTGGAATTTGTTCGCAAACGTATCGTGAAAGCGTTGTTTCGCTTTATCACTTTCAATCACGATAAATTTCCATGGTTGGGAGTTAATAGAAGAAGGCGATAGGCGCATTGCTTCGTAAATAACCTCTAGATCGGCCTGAGAAATTTTCTTCGAAGCGTCGTATTGCTTTGCTGTATGACGTTTTTCTAAGTCAGTGATAATCTGGTGTGACATGTTCTATCTCCACAATAAGCAAAAGTGTTTAGCACTCTGAAAACTAGCAGCGCTAAAATTAATGGCGCTATAGTAACGAGACTTTATTAAATGAAGAACAGGGTTTTTATTGAATTATTATCAAATATTATTTGATAATAGATGGTAGTTTTCTTCGTTAATAAGGACTAAACCATGCAACTTGAAGATCTTCGAGTCGTTCTGAAAGTCGCAGAGTTTCGTAGCATCACGGCTGCTGCAACACATTTAGATATGCAAATGGCGACAGCAAGTGCGGCGGTTAAGCGAATAGAGGCTGCACTTGGTGTTGAGTTGTTTGTTCGAACCACGCGTCACTTACGTTTATCCAGTGCTGGTGAGCGCTATTTGCCACAATGTATTGCCGCCATGTCTATGTTGGATCAAGCTAAACAAACTATTCACAATGATTTGGATATCATTAGCGGTGAGATTCGTTTAGCGGTGTCGTCTGATTTGGGGCGAAATATTGCTATTCCTTGGGTGGATGATTTTATGGAGCAGTATCCACAAGTCACCTTAAGAGCGCATGTTAGCGACAGCAATATAGATTTTTATCGTGATGCGTTGGATATTGCCCTGCGTTATGGCGCGCCTGCAGATTCAAATTTATACGGTTTTAAAATATGTAATGTGCCTCGATTATTAGTGGCGAGTCCAAGCTATCTTGAATTGCATGGCACGCCAGAACATCCTAAAGACTTGCTTAATCATCAAGGTTTGTTTTATCAGCTACAAAATATCTTGAACGATACTTGGCACTTCTTATGTACAGAGTCGGGTGAAAAGCCTGGTGCAGAGCGTTCTTATAAAATTAAGCCCAAAGCCTATTGTGCGGCGAACGATGGTGATTTGGTTCGGCGTTGGTGCGTGGCAGGGAAAGGCGTGGCAATAAAATCCTCACTGGACATTGCCAATGACTTGCTTGCAGGTCATGTTGTTTCTTTGATGCCGGATTATAAAATTCCCCAAGTGGAGCTTTGGTTAATTAGTCCGAGTCGTCAATCCATTACGCCAACAGTACGCCTCTTGCGAGATATGTTTCGAGAGCGTGCTAAGGCGCTTTTAACGCAATTAGTAGATAAGGGATTGTTAGAGAAAAGTGTGCTAGAGGATTAAATACTTTGCTTTACGAAATGCTTTATAAAAAATTCTTATTTAAGTAGGACTTTTTTTTCTAAAAAAAGTACTTGAAAATTTGCTTGGCGATCCTATTTTTAGCAATGTGACAGGTTCGTCTTAGTTTAAAGAGAGCTTTTGTTACGCCTTTTGATGATTAGTATTTTGCTTCAATTAGGAGGACTTATTATGAACTCAATTGACTTTACTCCACTTTATCGCAGTAGCATTGGTTTTGACCGATTGGCGTCTTTACTCGACCATGCGCTAACCACCGACAATGTATCTGCGGGTTATCCACCTTATAATATCGAAGTAGTCGATGATAACCGCTACGCTATTTCGCTTGCTTTAGCAGGTTTTGAAGAAAGCGATCTAGATATTAAGGTGGAAAAAAATGTGTTAACCATCCGTGGTGAAAAAGCGGATTCCGGTGAGCACAGATATCTCCATCAAGGCATTGCAAACCGCTCGTTTGAGCGCAAGTTTAACCTTGCCGATTACGTTGAGGTAACCGATGCGGTGCTAAAAAATGGACTACTTACCATCAGTTTGGTGAAAGAAATTCCTGAGGCAATGAAACCAAGAAATATTGCCATTAACCAAGCAAGTAATGGTGTTCTTGAGCATCAAAAAGACAGCTCAAAAGAAGCTAACTCCAAAGTTGCTTAAAGTAGCTCCATTTTTAAATGCAAGGGTTGTGAGAAATCACAGCCCTTTTTTGTTTGCCCAGCGAAGCTGGCAAACCCGTCAGGTTGTAAGAAACCTGTCTCACCCCGACTGGGGGGAAGAGAATCCGAATCGCAAGGGCGTTGCTGGCCAACGGCAGGGTCTGAAGGAAGCGATAGGAAGTTAACAGTACACAACGCAAGTGAACCTGCTTCGGCAGTTTAGGTGGGTAAGCGTGCAAAATAGCGCAAAGCCCGATACTCAGTCAGACCTAGGCTGTGTTTGAGGGTGGCATTGTTAACAGGGCGTCAGTGCAGTAACTGGGGA
>NZ_PTXN01000015.1 GCF_012726345.1 Marinomonas sp. UCMA 3892 | reverse complement strand
AAGCTTTATATTGAAAAGAACCCCGTCCTGCTAAGCAGGGCGGGGTTTTTTCGTTTAGGCGGTGTAATAGGATTGCTCCCACATGCGTGTGGGGCTCTTTATCAAAGACACGCATGTGACAGTCGGCATCAGTCGTCAAGCTTTATATTAAGAAGGCCCTGATAGCTACGCTGTCAGGGCTTTTTTTCGTCTGCAGAAAATTCTTTTGCCTGTAGGAATACCATCTTGTCATTGCCTTCGCTTGCGCCTGTTTCGCAAGCTCAACGCGTCTGCGCGAATCCAATACCAAGACGGCATAAGCAACTTTTGATTTAGAAATCCCTTCACTCTTCTATCCACTAGATTAGACCTATGCTCTTTTCCCTCGTGAAAGAAACTGGCCTTTGAAAAAAATCCTCATCAATGTCCAAGCAAAGTTCAAACAATGCTAAACCTTGGCGGGCTGCCTTTAATTTCTGGGAATCAGGTCTACAATGAATGAACTGTTTAATTGAACAAGGAGTTTAAGATGACAAAAGTGTTAGTTCTTTATTATTCAAGTTATGGTCATATTGAAGCAATGGCTAATGAAATAGCACAAGGTGCTCGCAGTACTGGAGCTCAAGTGGATATTAAGCGTGTACCTGAATTGATGCCTGAAGATGTGGCTAAAAACTCAGGTGTGAAGCTTGATCAAGATGCTCCGGTAGCGAAACCAGACGACTTGGTAAATTATGATGCCGTGATTTTTGGTTCGCCAACGCGTTTTGGTAATATGGCCTCTCAAATGAGAAACTTTTTGGATATGACTGGCGGCTTATGGGCACAAGGTAAGCTTGTGGGTAAAGTCGGTAGTGTTTTCACTTCCACTGGTACGGGTGGTGGTAATGAAACCACGATACAGTCTTTCCATACGACTTTATTCCATCATGGCTTCGTCGTTGTTGGTTTGCCTTATTCTTGTCCTGAGCTTGCTGATATTAGTGAAGTGAAAGGCGGTTCGCCACTAGGGGCCGGAACCATTGCTGGTGCTGATGGTAGTCGTATGCCGTCAGACAAAGAGATTGCGATGGCGCGATTCCAAGGTAAACATGTTGCTGAAATTGCGGCTAAGTTAAGCGCATAAATTTATGTTATGAGTTGAAAGGGCAAACGTTTCCGTTTGCCCTTTTTGTTGCAACCAACCTATCCACATTAAGCCTAAGATGGTTCAATACTTTTATTTTGTTAATAACTTAGGCACTTATCCACTTCGTTTGCCGCGCCTAAAATCACGGCAACACGCTGATGGATGGCTTCTGGTTGGATATCAAGAATACGTTGTGTGTGAGTGTGGGCTTTACCGCCGGCTTGCTCTAAGAGCATGGCCATTGGGTTGGCTTCGTACATTAGGCGTAGCTTGCCAGCTTTAGATGGATCTTTATTATCCCAAGGATAGATGAAGATACCGCCGCGGCAAAGGATACGGTGTACGTCACCCACCATAGCTGCTACCCAGCGCATGTTAAAGTTCTTACCACGAGAACCTTCTTTTCCTTTTACTAAATCATTTACGTAGCTCTGCATATTCGCAGACCAGAAGCGTTGATTAGACATGTTAATGGCGAACTCTTGAGTATCTTTCGCCACTTGCACTTTTTCATGGGTTAACGTAAAGACACGTTTGGTTGGGTCGTAAGTAAACATATTAACGCCATCGCCAGTGGTAAGAACCAACATGGTTGATGGGCCGTAGAGAACATAACCTGCTGCGACTTGTTCTTTGCCAGGAATTAAAAAATCAGCTTCGGTTGCAGGTTTGTCGCCTGTTTGGCGATAGATTGAAAAGATAGTGCCGACCATTGCGTTGATATCGATGTTAGAAGAGCCGTCTAATGGATCAAAAGCAATGAAGTATTCGCCATCAGTGTTGGCTGGCACTATGTAATCTTCTTCTTCTGAGGCAATAGCTCTAACTGATGGGCAGGAAATCAGTGCGTCTTTCAGCATATCGTTAGAGATGACATCCAGTTTTTTCTGTTCTTCGCCTTGAACATTTTCATTGCCAGCCATGCCTAGAATACCTGCAAGCGAGCCTTGTTTCAGCGCATCAGAAATTGCGATGCAGGTATCAGTAGTGACCGCTAACACATCTTGTAATGTTTTCGGTGTCGCGCTGGATGCTAAAACATCAGGTAGATTTTGCATGATCTGGCATTTCCTTGTTATTTGAAGTTGCTTAAATTATGCCACTCTAGACATTGAGTGTCAGCCAAGGTAGGAATATGAAGGCAAAATAAATAGGGAAAGCCAACGTTTTCCGCTAATCTACGAAAAATGTTGAGAGGAAATGATATGTCTGCGTTTGTGGTACACAATTTAGAACTTAATGGTCAAGGCGGTGCGGTGTCGCTGCCGCTGGTAGATTTGCCCCATACAGTGCCTGAACATGGTTGTCGATGGGTGCATTTAGATTGTTATGAAGAAGAGGGTTACACATGGTTGTCGAGTGTAGAGGGAATTCCTGAGACTGCGGTAGAAGCATTATTTGCCGAAGAAACACGTCCTCGTGCCGTTAGAATGGGAAAAGGTCTATTGCTGACGCTTAGAGGTGTTAATCTAAATCCAGAGTCGAATCCATCCGATATGGTGTCTTTACGCCTTTGGGTAACCCCGCATTTTATAGTATCAAGTCGAAGACGTAAGTTATTGTCGGTACAGGGCGTCATGAAGGATCTTAATAACAATGAAGGGCCGACTAATACAGCTGATATTGTTGCGACATTAACGGAAACGTTAACGGATAGAATGGCAACAGTCATTACTGATTTGGAAGATGAATTAGCGGATCTAGAAGAGAGCATTGGTGAAGGTATTGATTCTGGGCAACGAGATTCGCTTGTTCAGCGTCGTCTTGAAACGATTCGTTTGAGACGTTTTTTGGTGCCGCAGAAAGAAGCTATCAATAAGCTATCTCAAGAAGCAATATCTTGGATGAGTGTTGAGCAAATTGCTCGTGTACAAGAAGCGGCTAACGACATTACTCGTTATGTGGAAGGTTTGGAGTCGTTGCGGGAGCGCTGTTTGTTGATGCAAGAAGAGTTTGCGAATTTACAAGCTGAAAAGATGAATGCTCGAATGTATGTGCTATCAATTTTGTCGGGTATTTTCATGCCTTTGGGCTTTTTGACAGGACTGTTTGGTATCAATATTGGCGGTATGCCAGGCACAGACAATGGGTCGGCGTTTTGGTTCTTTTGTGTTGTTCTTGTGGTATTAGGCGGCGGGCAGTTCTTGGTGATGAGAAAAAGCCGCTGGTTTTGAGCGGCTTTTCTTAACTAAACACTGAAGACTATTTTTTCAGTGTTTTAATACCTTCTTTCGTTGCTAATAACAAAACGTCTGCAGAGCGTTTCGCGAATAACCCATTCGTCACTACGCCGACAATGCCGTCGATGCTTTTTTCCAGTGCGATTGGATCTAGAATTTCTAGGTTGTAGACGTCAAGAATATGGTTACCGTTGTCGGTTACCACTCCTTCACGATAAACTGGGTCACCGCCCAATTTCACTAGTTCGCGCGCAACATGGCCGCGTGCCATTGGAATGATTTCAACCGGAAGAGGGAAGTCTCCTAGAACTTTTACCAGTTTAGATTCGTCTGCAATACAGACAAACTCATCACTGCAAGCCGCTACGATTTTTTCACGTGTTAGCGCTGCGCCGCCACCTTTGATCAAATGTAGGTTGTCATTTGATTCATCTGCACCATCAACATACACGCGAATACTGTCAACGCTGTTTAGATCATAGACAGGAATGCCATGTTTTTTTAAGCGTTCTGCTGACGCTTCAGAGCTTGCTACTGTACCGTCAAATAAGCCTTTGTGTTTAGCTAATTCATCAATGAATAGATTTGCTGTCGAGCCTGTGCCAACACCGACGATAGTGTCAGCTTCTAACATAGGTTGAATGTAAGCCATAGCGGCTTTAGCAACGGCTTGTTTTAATTCATCTTGAGTCATGGTGATGTTCACCTTCTATTATAATTTTACTAGGGGCGGTATTATTTGGCTTATTTATAACGATAAGCCACCTCTGATGGTGGTCGTATTATAGGCACTTAATGACCCGATTGTTACCCCGCTAGATCAGACTATTTATCAATTGTATGCTTTTTTAATGTGTATTTAGAAGCGATCTGTCTTTGCGCCAAAGGAAGTGAAAGAGTATATTTCCTACTCGGTTTTTTTTGACTAGCAGTCAGCGTAGATGTCTTAAGAACATCGTGTTGTCTATTTTTATTCGTTTAGGAAACACTATGCCTCATACCATGATCAAAAAGATTCTACAGGCGCGCGTTTATGACGTTGCCGTAGAAACACCACTGTCTCGTGCCAATCAATTATCCAATCGATTGGGCAACGAGATTATTTTGAAGCGAGAAGACTTACAGCCGGTTTTCTCTTTCAAAATTCGTGGGGCATACAACAAAATTTGTCAGTTAACACCAGAAGAACGTGCTCGTGGTGTGATTGCCGCCTCAGCGGGAAATCATGCGCAAGGCTTGGCTTTGGCTGCTAAAAAGTTGGGTATTCAAGCCACTATCGTTATGCCTGCAACCACACCAGAAGTAAAGGTGAGTGCGGTTCGTAATCACGGTGCTGAGGTGGTGTTATTTGGTGATGCTTTTGATGAAGCGTCAGCCAAGTCTCGTGAGATCATGGAGAAAACAGGCCAAGTTTATGTTCATCCATTTGACGACTTGGACACCATCGCTGGTCAAGGCACGATTGGCATGGAAATTCTTCATCAACATGAAGGCAACATTGATGCGATTTTTATCCCTGTTGGCGGTGGTGGTCTAATCGCTGGTGTGTCCGCTTACATAAAATATCTTCGCCCAGATATTAAAATCATTGGGGTCGAGCCTGAAGACGCGGCCTGTTTAAAAATTGCTCTGGAAAAAGGCGAGCCGACTCGCTTGCCAACAGTGGGTATTTTCGCTGAAGGCGTAGCCGTGGCTGAAATTGGTAAAAATACCTTTGCGATAGCGAAAGACACAGTAGATGAAGTTATTACGGTAACCACAGATGAAATGTGCGCTGCGATTAAAGATATCTACGATGATACTCGCGCTATTACTGAACCGGCTGGTGCTTGTGCTTTGGCCGGCTTGAAGAAATACATCGAACGTGAAGACGCGAAAGGCCAAACGCTTATCGCTATCAACAGTGGTGCAAATGTTAATTTTGACCGCTTGCGTCATGTGTCTGAACGTGCCGAATTGGGTGAGAAGCGTGAAGCCATTATTGCTGTGAAGATTCCTGAGCATCCAGGCAGTTTTAAAGACTTCTGCCAAGCTTTGGTGGGGCGTAATATTACTGAATTCAACTACCGTTATGGAGATGACCAAGAAGCGGTCATTTTCGTTGGTGTTGCCTTGGGCGGCAGCCCTCATAGTCGCAAAGAGTTATTAGAAGACTTAAAAGAATACGAAATTGTTGATTTGACCGATGATGAAACGGCTAAAGTGCATGTTCGCCATATGATTGGTGGTCATTTACGCAGTGACAAAGGTGAGTTGTTATACAGTTTCGAATTTCCGGAGCGCCCAGGTGCTTTATTGAAATTCTTGAATACACTGGGTGGGCAATGGAATATTTCTATGTTCCATTACCGCAATCATGGCGATGCTTATGGTCGTGTTTTAGTTGGTCTGCAAGCCGTTGGGGAAGAAACCGATGTTACCCATTATTTGGATGAATTGGGGTATCCCTATCAAGATGAAAATAACAACGAAGCCTGCAAGCTGTTCTTTCGCTAAAAGCGCGAAAATCGGTTATCATTAGCGCAACTATTTTTTGAATTCAGCCCTCTGATTGGTAACGATCAGAGGGCTGTGTGATTCTAATATGTCGCCATTATTAGCGACATATTTACTGTTTAAAGGTCTCCTTTGTGAATATTCAAACTCTTCTAAATCAACGCATTCAAGCGGCTATGGTTGCAGCTGGCGCGTCTGATACGGCGCAAGCGTTAGTGCGCCAATCTGCAAAAGTTCAATTTGGTGATTATCAAGCCAATGGCATCATGGGCGCGGCAAAAGCCTTGAAAATGAATCCACGTGATTTCGCTCAAGCCACATTAGATAAATTAGATTTGTCTGACCTTGCTGAAAAAGTGGAAATCGCAGGGCCTGGCTTTATCAATATTTTCTTGAAGAACGTGTGGTTGAGCAAAGAGCTGACGCAATTGCGCACGAGCGAACGTCTTGATGTAAATCCTGTTGATGCACCAGAAACGGTTGTGGTGGATTATTCTTCACCAAACCTTGCAAAAGAAATGCACGTTGGACACCTTCGTTCAACGGTGATTGGTGATGCTGTTGTTCGTACGTTAGAGTTTTTTGGTCATCATGTGGTGCGTCAAAACCATGTGGGTGATTGGGGCACGCAGTTTGGTATGTTGTTGGCGTACATGGAACGTTTACGCTCTGAAAATGCCACCATCAGCATGGCGCTTTCTGATCTAGAAACCTTTTACCGCGCAGCGAAAACCTGTTTCGATGAGGATGAAGCTTTTGCTACTCGCTCTCGTGAATTGGTGGTGGCGTTGCAGTCTGGAGATGAAGAATGTTTGGCTCTTTGGGATGAGTTTATCAATATCTCTCTGACGCACTGTGAAGAGACTTACAAAATGCTTGGCGTGTCTTTGGAGCGCCAGCACGTGATGCCAGAAAGCGCTTATAACGATGACCTTGCCAATGTTGTTAACGAGCTGAAAGAACAAGGTTTGCTGCAAGAATCCAATGGTGCACAATGTGTCTTCATGGAAGAGTTTGCTAATAAAGAAGGCGAAATCACACCGATTATCGTACAAAAGACCGGTGGCGGTTTCTTATATGCCACAACGGATTTGGCGGCGGTGCGTTTCCGTCAGCATACTTTGAATGCGAATCGTGTTTTGTACTTTGTAGATGCGCGCCAGTCTTTGCACTTCCAGCAAATTTTCACCTTGTCTCGTAAAGCAGGCTTTGTGAAACCTGAAACACAATTAGAGCACATGCCGTTTGGTACTGTGATGGGCAGCGATGGTAAACCATTCAAAACACGCTCAGGTGGCGTGGCGAAATTGTCTTCTTTATTGGAAGAAGCGCAAGAGCGTGCTTATCAATTAGTGGCATCGAAGAATCCAGAAATGGACGAAGAAGAGCTGCGTAACATTGGTCGTGTGGTTGGTATTGCGTCGGTTAAATACGCGGATTTATCGAAGAACCGTACCAGTGATTATGTCTTTAATTGGGACTCTATGTTGAGTTTCGAAGGCAATACCGCGCCGTACTTGTTGTATGCCTATTCTCGTGTGGCAAGTATTGTGAAGCGTTCGGAAATCGATGTCGTTAACTTGACGGGTGAGATCTCGATCGACGAGCCACAAGAGCGTGCTTTGGCGGTTAAGTTATGTCAGTTTGAAGAGGCCATTCAACAGGTCGCTAATGATGGTATGCCGCATTTCTTATGTGCTTACTTGTATGATCTAGCGGGAACCTTTATGACTTTCTATGAAGCTTGTCCTATTCTTAATGCCGAGGATGAAGTGAAACATAGTCGCTTACAATTGGCTTTGAATACCGCTTCAACCTTGAAACTTGGCTTGTCTTTGCTAGGGATTGAAACCTTAGAGCGTATGTAATTTATCTACGTTTCTAATGAGTAAAATAAAAGGCGCTTTTCTAAAGAATAGCGCCTTTTATGTCTTAAGTGTCCCGTCCTGAAATAGAATTAACAAAGAGGAAAAATCAGCAAATGAAGATTTATATTGCCTACACTGGCGGCACCATTGGTATGGTGCCTTCGGATCAAGGCTTGATACCTGATGCGGCTTTTGCTGATCATCTTATCCAACATTTAAATGAAGCCGATGAACTTAGTCATGACTTTGTTATTTCAAGCTACCCAGAACTGATCGATTCCTCAAATGCGACCCCAAAGGACTGGCAAACCATCGCTCGTGATATTGAAAGCAAGTGGCATGACTTCGATGCTTTTATTGTATTACATGGTACAGACACCATGGCTTATACGTCGGCAGCGTTGTCTTTTATGTTTGCTCACAGCGACAAACCTATTATCGTGACAGGTTCACAAGTGCCTATGTATAAGGTGCGAACTGATGCGATGATAAATGTTATGGGCGCCATTTCTGCTTGCGAAGAACTTAATTGTGAAAAGAATAGCAATGGTGTGTTTTTATTCTTTGCAGGCCGATTGATAGAAGGTGACCGAGCGCATAAAGCTCACACCAGTGATTGGCAAGCTTTCAGTTCCCCAAATTGCTCTGAGCGAGGCGTATTAGGTATTGATTGGCGTTGGCGCTCTACGAATCTTATTAAGCAACCAATGGTTATTCAAATCCCAGATATGGACGAAGGCTCTGTAACTATTCTGCCTGTTTTCCCTGGTGTGCAGGCCGCTCATTGGCAAGGCTTATTGAGTGAAAGAGTAAAAGGAGCTGTGTTATTAAGCTATGGTGCAGGCAATGCACCCGATAAAGATCCTGCTCTTTTAGCACTATTAAAAACTGCGACAGACCGCGGAGTTGTTATTGTCAATGTGAGCCAATGTGGCGCCGGAAGTGTTGCTGCTGGTGCTTATGCTGCTGGTTCTGCCTTGGTTAAAGCGGGGGTCGTTTCGGGGATCGATATGACTTACGAAGCTGCGTTTGTGAAATTGAGTTTCTTGATAGGTTTAGGTCTTTTGAGTGAAGAAATTAGAGCTGGCTTCTAGAAAATGAGTTTTGAAATTATTCGGGTAACGCTTAGCAAATTCATATTGCTAAAAAAGAAAGGGAATTTGAATGGCATTTTTATATGTACTTTTAGTAGTTATTTGGTCGACGGGCTTTATCACGGGAAAATTCATCGTTGGTCTAATTGATCCTAACGTTTTTTTGAGCATTCGTTTTGTTCTGTCAGGCTTGTTGTTTCTTGCTATTGCCTTGTGGCAGCGCCGACGTTTCCCCCCAATAAAAGAATTACCGAAACATATCATTGCTGGCATGTTGATGAATGGCTTTTACCTTGGCTTTGCCTATGTGGCCATTGCCAAAGGATTGCCTGCAGGCATGATGGCGCTGATTGGTGCGTTACAGCCGGCATTGGTTACCTTGTTGGCTTTTTTATTGATTAAGGAAAAGACCTCGCTTAAAGGCATTGTGGGTATGCTGGTGGGGATTGTTGGTTTGCTATTGGTAGTTAGCCCAGCGCTAGAGTTGGATATGACTCATGGTGGCGTGACCTTACTGACATTTACCTTAGCTTGTGCGGCAATATTTACTCTATCCCTTGGTGTCACTTATCAGAAAATGTCGATTTCATCGTCAGATATCTTTAGCTCGATGGCTGTGCAAAATCTCGCTGCCAGTGTCGTGTCTATTGGCTTTATGTTGTTGCTTGGCGAAACTCTTTTTAAAGTTCAATTAGAGTCTTTCTTGTTGGTTATCTGGGGCGTATTGGTATTATCAGGTGGCGGTGTTTTCTTGATGGTGTGGTTATTAAGAAAAGTCAGAGCATCTCAGGTGACGACTATGTTATTGCTAGCACCACCGTTAGCCGCAGTAGAAAGTTACTTTCTATTTAGTGAATCCATGACCATGATTCAGATTATCGGCTTTGTGATAACGATAGTCGGTGTGTATTTTAGCCGAGTAAACCCAAGCGAGAAATGAAGCGTGAGAAGAAAAGTGGTTTTAGCTTTTCTTCTCAAGGATTCTGAGTTTGGCTTCAGCACGATCAATCAAGGTGCCGAAGCGTTCCATTTCATCGACGAAGTTGTCGAATTCAATTTTGCTTGGCAGTAACTGGCTGTCGGTTTGTAGGTGATGGACCATCTGCATTCTGGCGTTGGTGGCAAATTCTTTGCTCCAAGACCATTGAGCACGCAGTAGGCGCGCCAAGGCGGCTGCGGATAAGTCGCCAATGTAATCAGCAAGCAACCCTTCCCAATCAAATTCAAAGTTTTCCATCACTTTATGCAATGTCATGAGAGCTTGGGCATTGCCTTGAATACGTAAATCTCCGTCAAAAAAGCCATCACCCTCAAGCAATTTTCGGTAGGCCGCACTAGGGCCTTGCACTAATGTATCTAATCGTGGGTCTAGCTCGATTTCCTCTAAGCTTTCAGGACGATTGAGCATGACGCCTTCTTCAAGGATATGAATCTGCAAAATAAAGTCGAAGTCTTCTACATATAGAAAGACTTGCTGTCCTGCTAATTTGCTTAGACGGGCTTGGGAAGGGGCGTCTTGTTTAAGGGCAAGATTGATTGCTTTTTCAATAGCGCTGAGTGCCGATAAACTAAGTGAGCCCATAAAAATTTTCCCGATGATGTCTTAAATATGAAACAAGTTAAAGTTGGTGGATTTGAATTACTGAAGTGTCACGCGTCTGACCTTCTTTTTCAAGGCGATCTAGGTACATTTGCCAAAGCTCATCGTGATTTTTACCAATATTGTAGAGATATTCCCACGTATAAAGGCCTGTGTCGTGACCATCATCAAAGGAAATCTTCAGTGCATAGTTGCCTGCACCTTCAACATTGTTGATTCCGACGTTCTTTTTGCCGTATTGCAATATGGGCATTTGCAAACCGTGACCACGGACTTCGGCAGAAGGTGAGTGAACTCTTAAAAACTCAGCGCTGAGTCGAAAACTTTGTCCGTCAGCGAAAGTGATCGCTAACTCACGAGCCTGTTTATGGTAATTAATTTTGGTCGGCACTGGTGTGGCCATGATTTTTTCCTTGCCTGGTCTTCGCTCATTACGACTTAAAACAGCCCTTTCAGTGAAAGGGCTGTTTAGCTGAGTTACTACAGAATGTATTGGCTCAAATCTTCATTTTTAACAATCTCACCAAGCTGCTGATCAACATATGCCGCGGTAATGTCGACAACTTGATCATCTGGCATGTCACTGGCTGAATAGGATACTTCTTCAAGTAATCGTTCTAGAACCGTGTGTAAGCGACGAGCACCAATATTTTCTGTACGTTCATTTACTTGGTAAGCAATTTCGGCAATGCGGTGAATGCCTTCTTCGGTAAAGTTTAAATTAATGCTCTCAGTTTTAGCCAGTGCCACATACTGCTTAGTGAGGGAGGCGCTTGGCTCGACTAAAATACGTTTGAAATCGTCTACGGTAAGAGCATCTAATTCAACACGAATAGGTAAACGACCTTGTAGCTCGGGGATCAAGTCGGATGGTTTAGATAGGTGGAAAGCACCAGAAGCAATAAACAGAATATGGTCGGTTTTGATCATGCCGTATTTAGTGCTAACAGTACAACCTTCAACTAAAGGTAACAAATCACGCTGTACGCCTTCGCGAGAAACTTCCCCACCTGAGCGTTCAGAGCTCTTTGCGACTTTATCTATTTCATCTAAGAAGACGATGCCGTTTTGCTCAACGGCTTCAACTGCGCGCGCTTTTAGCTCTTCTTCGTTTACCAACTTAGCAGCTTCTTCATCACGAACTTGGCGGAAAGCGTCTTTCACTTTCATTTTGCGCTTTTTGGTTTTCTGAGAACCAAAGCTCGAGAAAAGATTTTGTAATTGGCTGGTCATTTCTTCCATGCCTGGTGGCGTCATGATTTCGACCCCCATTGGAGAGTCAGCAACATCAATGTCGATTTCTTTGTCATCCAATTGGCCTTCGCGCAATTTTTTGCGGAAAGTCTGGCGTGTACTATTATCTTCTAGCTCAGGATCACCACCGCGCGCTGGTGGTAATAGCACATCCAAAATGCGATCTTCTGCCGCATCTTCTGCCTTATGACGTAGCTTCGCGGTTTCTTGCTCGCGTAGCATTTTGATAGCCATTTCGACTAAATCACGGATGATAGATTCAACATCGCGACCAACATAACCCACTTCGGTGAATTTAGTGGCTTCAATCTTAATGAAAGGAGCATTGGCTAGTTTAGCCAAACGACGCGCTATTTCAGTTTTACCAACACCAGTTGGCCCAATCATTAAAATGTTTTTAGGTGTCACTTCCGCTCGCATTTCTTCAGGAAGTTGCATGCGACGCCAGCGATTACGCAGTGCGATGGCCACCGCACGTTTTGCTTTTTGCTGACCAATAATGTGGTTGTCCAGGGCGTTAACCGTCTCTCTTGGGGTCATGCTGCTCATTATCAAATCTCTTTTATGTTCTTGAATGATGTGTTCTTGAATGATGGTCGCGTCGCTTTAAAGTCTGTCTATACATTAATTCGGTGTTACTTAGACTTATCTTCAAGCTGCGTATCAATAGTAATTTCTTCGATCGTTAAGCTGTGATTGGTGAATACACAGATATCAGCGGCGATGTTGAGGCTTTTCTCAACGATTTCTTTGGCTGTTAAGTCTGTGTTATCAATTAAGGCGCGAGCTGCCGCTTCTGCGAAGTTACCGCCAGAACCAATGGCTAATGCACCGTGTTGTGGCTCGACCACATCGCCAGTACCAGTAATGATTAGAGTACTTTCTTTATTCGCGACAATCAGCATGGCTTCAAGTTTGCGTAATGCACGATCTGATCGCCAATCTTTGGCAAGATCTACCGCGGCACGTACAAGGTGACCTTGGTGTTTTTCTAGTTGACCTTCAAAGCGTTCGAATAAAGTGAAGGCGTCTGCGGTTCCACCTGCGAAGCCTGCAATGACTTCACCACGGTATAGGCGGCGCACTTTACGGGCATTGCCTTTCATCACAGTGTTACCTAGAGATACTTGTCCATCGCCACCAACGACGACTTGGTTGCCTTTACGTACAGTAAGAATTGTTGTCATGGTCTACTCCAGTTTCGATTCTAACGAAATGGGGGCAAGCAGGAAGATTTCAAGCAAGGATTGCATACAGAGTTAGATTTCACTTTCTGTATGCAATCTAGACAAAATTATGGGGAAGGTTATGGCTCTTTTTTAACTTTATAGGAATAGGAGGCAATATCCATGGAAACCAGCTTATCTTCTGCCCGGTTCATTTTTGAGCGTGATTCATAAGGTCCTAATACCACGCGATACCAAGGCTGATCGCCTTTTCCCATGGTTTTGCGAATGTTGGCTTCAACCATGCCAGATAGAATTAGCTTAGCTCGTAAACGGTCGGCATCTTCAGCATTACGGAAGGAAGCGGCTTGGATCATATAATAAAAATCTTGCTCGCCTCGTGGTGTGTATTGATAAGCATCAACGTGACTGGTGTCCACTTCACTGTCTTGCAATATTTGATAAAACTCAAACGTATCTTTTTTCGGTGCAACGTTAGCTTTTACTTCCGCTTTTGCCGGTGCTGGAGCGGGTTTAGGCTTAGGGGCCGGTGCAGGGACTTGAATTTTTTCTTTTTCAACCGGTTTAGCTTTTGGCACGACTTGGTTTAACTGTGTAAGCCCGTAAATAAACGCTACAAGGATTGCTGGAACCAGCAGCCAAAGCCACCAAGCAGTTTTGCGTTTTGGTGGCGGTGGTGTACGACGTGTCGCGCCTTTCTTTGGGCGACTTCCTTTTGCTGCAATTTGAACAGGATTAAACATAATTTGGGCTTTTTGCTTTTAGCTTTAGCGTAAATAAATAAACAGAATGTGAGTTGCGCACATTATGCGGGCAAGATCAGTAAGTTTCCAGTGGATCGACATCAATTGCGAAACGAATTCTATGTTGTTTTGTGGATTGTTCTAACCATTCGGTCATCATTTGCGTCGCTTGGTGCAAAGGCGCACGCTGAGCGGCTTTGATTGAAATCAGAGCACGATGCTGCCCCGCTTTGCGAACGATGATGGCTGCATAAGGGCCAACCAGATAAACGTCCTTGGCAAAGTAAGGTTCAAGGTCGTTTCTCATGGCGGATAAGAGCTGCATAGCCTCTTGTTCATTACCCGATTCGGCGCGAATGATGACTTGATGATAAAAGGGCGGAAGTGAAAGCGATTTACGTTCGGCCAAACCATCAATAGCAAAGTGTTCGTAACCGAGATTGCATAAACATTCGATAGCCGCATGATCTGGATGATAGGTTTGTAATAATACGTGCCCCGGTTTCTTGGCACGACCAGCACGACCTGCGACTTGAGTGATTAGCTGAGCGGTGCGCTCCATGCCTCGAAAATCGGAAGAGAATAAACCTGCGTCGGCATCCATGATAATGACGAGAGTAACGTTAGGAAAATGATGACCTTTCGCCAGCATTTGTGTACCGATTAGAATAGCTTGATCATGTTCATGGATTTTCTGGGTCAGCTTTGCCATAGCAGATTTTCGCTGAGTGCTGTCACGATCAATACGCAAAATAGGTACATCTTTAAATAGTGTGCTTAGCTGAGTTTCTATTTGTTCCGTGCCTTCACCAACGGTAAATAACTCTTCTGACTGACACTCAGGGCAAGTATGAAGCAATGCTTTTTGCGTGTCGCAATGGTGACAATGAAGTTTGTTTGCTCGCTTATGCACCGTTAGGTTGACGTCACAATGATCACAGGCGGCAATCCAGCCACACTGGTGACACATCAGGGTCGGTGCGTAGCCACGACGGTTCAGAAAGACTAAGACCTGCTCTTTACGCTCTAAACACAGCTTCATGCTAGCCAGTGCATGCTCACTGAAACCATGAACCAAGGTTTTGCCTCTAAGGTCTACTCGCTCCATTTCAGGAATGTGTGCATTCCCAGCTCGTTGACGAAGTTTCAGCCAAGCAAAGCGTTTTTGTAGAGCATTGGTTAGGCTTTCGTAAGAGGGGGTGGCGGAAGCAAGTAATACCGGAATGTTAAGGGCTTGAGCGCGCTTTATAGCGAGATCACGAGCATGATATCGAAAGCCTTCATGTTGCTTGTAAGAGGTGTCATGTTCTTCATCAATGACAATCATGCCAAGGTTGGGGGCTGGGATAAAAGCCGCTGACCTTGTGCCAATGATAATTTTGGCATGGCCGCTTGCCGCAAGTAACCAAGCATCCAAACGTTCTCGATCACTCATATTAGAATGCATTAGGACAATGTCGGTATTGAAGCGAATTTCAAAGCGTTTTAGAGTTTGAGGTGTCAGGCCTATCTCTGGCACCATGACAAGAATTTGCTTTCCTTCCTCGATCAAGCGCTCCATGACTCGAAGAAATACTTCCGTTTTACCACTGCCAGTCACGCCGTCCAATAACGTAACGTTGAATTGATGACGGTAATCTAATAAATGTTCTGTTGCGCGCATTTGCTCAGGGTTAAGTGTCGGTGGGACCTGAGTCTGATGAGCGTGCTTTTCGCCGCCTTTATTGAAGGAACGAGGCTCTCGGCGCAGCAAACCTTTCTCTTCTAGACTTTTTCCGGCGGCAGGGGCAAGGTCTAAAACTGATGCAGCGTGTTGGCTTAAGCCATTGGGATGTTGTTGCACTGCCTTCAAAAAATCTTGTTGGCGGGGTGCTCGGCTCAGTTGTTCAAGCGGCAATGCTTGCCCTTCTGGTGTGGTGAGCCACCAATTTTCTGTACGAAATTCCGCACTCTCACCTTTGCGTAGTAATACCGGTAAGGCGTGAAAGATGACATCGCCAATTGGATGATGATAGTAACGTGCAGCCCATTCACATAATGCCATCAGCTCTTCGGTAATTACTGGGCTTTGATCGTGCATTGATGTCAGTGGTTTGACTTGCTCTGGATCCCAGTCACTGGTTTCGCTTAGGGCGACAATAACGCCAAGACGACTGCTTTTACCAAAGGGCACTTTGACGCGCATGCCAGGTTTTAGCGCATGTCTTAATGCGATGGCTTTGGGCACTTTATAGTCGAACAGAGTGCGCATCGGCACGGGTAGAGCGACTTTGATAAAAGGGTAAGGGGTAAGAAGCGCCTCTGACATGCGTTAGGTTAGACCTTGTTTAATAAAGCAAAAATAGAATATCTTGATTATTTTTAAGTGTACGTCAGAGTGGTGGGTTGATGCGAGTCA
This sequence comes from Marinomonas sp. UCMA 3892, assembly GCF_012726345.1. Taxonomy (GTDB): domain Bacteria; phylum Pseudomonadota; class Gammaproteobacteria; order Pseudomonadales; family Marinomonadaceae; genus Marinomonas. The sequence goes on along the minus strand of NZ_PTXN01000015.1, from coordinate 93,523 downwards.
CAAATTTATGAGAAAAGCATGAAAAAAGGTTGCTGATTAGTCAATAGATCCCTAAAATACGCGACTCTTGGCTCCACTGTACAATGTCTGTACAACGAAACGTGCGGTGCTTGACGCGGCGAAAGCCCATTAATATCGATCAAGTGGCGGCACACCAAACCTAAAGGTATATACGATGAAAAAAGATATCCACCCAAATTACTCTGCAGTTACTGCTACTTGTACTTGTGGTAATACACTACAGTTGAACTCTACTCTAGGTTCTGACCTTCACGTAGACGTATGCAGCAACTGTCACCCATTCTACACAGGTCAACAGAAAATGGTTGATACTGGTGGTCGTGTTGATCGCTTCAACAAACGTTTTGGAGCACGTCGTACTACTAAGTAATTGGTGGCATGATAGTGATCGCTTTAAAAAGGCGCCAAGTTCTCTTGGCGCTTTTTTTGTTTTTGTCACTTGCTGTTCAAGCTAATGAATCCTGTACTGCAATAGGCGAACTTGAAAAAGCTCAGATCAAGCGAGTGGTTGATGGTGATACAATACATCTTACCGATGGCCGAAAAGTCCGTCTGGTGGGTATAGATACACCAGAACTTGACCACAAAAAAGGCAATCACGAACCTTATGCTGTCGCTGCGACGGATTTCGTTCGATCCCGCCTCGATCAATTTGTCTACTTACAAAGAGCGAAAAATGATCAAGACAGATACGGTCGTTATTTGTACTACCTTTTCGATAAAGATCGTATTTCACTGACGAGTCAGTTACTATCCGAAGGACTTGGTTATCGTATTGCTGTCCCTCCAAACTTAGCCTATCAAGACTGTTTTGAGGCGGCTGAGAATGCAGCTCGCAATGCGCATAAGGGATTATGGCAGCAAAATTTGCAATGGCAGCCAAAAGCTGGATTTGCAATCTCTCGTGTCAACATCACTTCAATCACTCAGAACCGAGGAGGTTGGTGGCTAGAAACCGATCAGGATCTAGTAATCAATTTGCCATCTTATGTCACTGATTATTGGCCTTCCCAAAAAGTGTTTTATCTTGAGGGTAAGGAAATTGAAGTGCGTGGTTGGCAACATCAAAGGAAAAGTCGCCATTCAGACTTTAAGTCTTGGGTGCTTTCTGTAAGACATCCTAATGACTTGCTTGAAATCAAAGCTTCTCTCGATCAATGATTGATAGAATATTCCTATGGTTTTACGCTTTAAAGTATTGAGTAGATCGATTATTCTGACGACACAAAATTATAAGGTGCCACTTTCGAAGCTTTTGTAGGCTTGGGAACAAGGCCCAGTTTGGCTATGATAAAACTAATTAATTACACCAAATAGACGGAAACATCATAATGGCAGAAGATATAAAGCAAGCTGCACTGGACTACCATGAGTATCCAGTTCCAGGAAAACTGAGCGTAACTATTACTAAACCAACAGCGACCGCTCGTGACCTTTCTCTAGCTTACAGCCCAGGTGTGGCTGAGCCTTGTCGTGAAATCGCAAAAGACCCTGAAGCGGCTTACCGTTACACTGGTAAAGGCAACTTAGTTGCTGTTATTTCTGATGGTACGGCGATTCTTGGATTGGGTAACCTAGGTCCATTGGCTAGTAAGCCAGTAATGGAAGGTAAAGGTTTATTGTTTAAGCGTTTTGCTGGCATTAACTCTGTTGATGTAGAAGTTGAATCTGAAAGTCCACAAGCATTCATTGATACTGTTGCTCGTATTGCAAACACTTATGGCGGCATCAACTTAGAAGACATCAAAGCACCAGAGTGTTTTGAAATTGAACGTCAGTTGATTGAACGTTGTTCTATCCCTGTTTTCCATGATGACCAACACGGTACTGCGATTGTGACAGCAGCGGGTCTTTTGAACGCTCTTGAGCTTCAAGGTAAAGACATTGCTGATGCTAAAATCGTTTGTTTAGGTGCTGGTGCAGCAGCGACAGCTTGTATGAAGCTGATCATTGCTTGTGGTGCACAGCGCGAAAATATCTTCGTTCTTGACCGTAACGGTGTTATTCACTCTGGTCGTACTGATTTGAATCAGTTCAAAGCAATGTTTGCGATTGATACTGACAAGCGTACGCTTGATGATGCAATAGAAGGCGCAGATGTGTTTATCGGCGTATCTGGTCCGGATCTATTGTCTGCTGATCAACTTGCTAAAATGGCGGCTAACCCAATCGTATTCGCTTGTTCAAACCCTGATCCAGAAATCAATCCAGAGCTTGCCCGTGCGACGCGTGATGATTTGATCATGGCGACTGGCCGTTCTGATTACCCTAACCAAGTAAATAACGTGCTTGGCTTCCCTTTCATCTTCCGTGGTGCTTTAGACGTTCGTGCGACTAAGATCAACGAAGAAATGAAATTGGCTGCGGTGCATGCACTTAAAGATCTTGCAAAAGAAGAAGCTCCAGCGGATGTTGTTGCTGCTTACGGCGGTACACCTTTGAGCTTTGGTAAAGAGTACATTTTGCCAAAACCAATGGATACTCGTTTGCTAAATGTTGTTTCTGCAGCAGTTGCTCGTGCAGCGGTTGATTCTGGTGTGGCTATGCTTCCATACCCAGATTTTTACCCACTTGAGAATCTTGATCACTTCGGTGCTTAATCGAATAGTATCTTGCTAAAAAGGCGGCTCCCTCATAAGGAGTCGCTTTTTTTATGTGGATTTTTTGATGACTAAATTGACGTTAGTTCAATAGAAGCAAGGAGTGTTAGTATGAAAGTAGCAATATATTGTGGTTCTGCTGAGGGTCACTCTCCTGAATACGCCAATGGTGTGAAAGCCTTGGGTGTGCATCTTGCCAAGCAAGGAATTGATATTGTTTACGGCGGAGGGAATGTTGGCTTAATGGGCATTATTGCGAACGCTGCTTTGCAAGCTGGCGGAAAGGTGATAGGCGTCATCCCCCAGCATTTAAAGCTAAAGGAAATTGCTCACACAGGTTTAACTGAGCTGTATGTGGTTGCAGATATGCATGAACGTAAGGCTAAGATGAGTGAGCTGGCCGACGCATTTGTGGCGCTTCCAGGTGGTGTAGGAACGTTAGAGGAAATGTTTGAAGTGTGGACTTGGGGACAACTCGGCTTACATGGCAAACCTTGTGCTTTTTACAATATAAATGGTTTTTATGACCCATTGTTTACTATGGTGGAAAGTATGCAGCAGGAAGGTTTTGTGAAGCAGTCTTATATTGATATGATCATTAAAGTTAACACTCCGGAAACTTTAGTGTCTGCTTGCAAAACTTATCAAGCGCCTAAACCTAAGTGGAGTTAGCTACTATTTGGTAGGGCTCTGGACTTGGCAGTTGTAATAAAAACGCCAGCGTTCAAGCTGGCGTTTTTGGTTAGAATAATAGAAGCTTAGATTAGAATAAGTTTTCCAACACGTTATTTTCGTGTTTCTCTTCTTGCGCTTCGTTTCCAATATTATTGTTAAATGTTGGTAAGCTCAGATTACGTTGTGGTGGCACATGGTCTTTTCTAAATATCTCAAAAATTGCGTTAGACTGCCCCGGTAACGCACGTTCACCTGTATTCGGATCAATTCTTACTGTTACCAAAGAGGATGGTTTTGCTACGAAATCAGGAGGCGTATCTTTTAGCGCGTCGCGCATGTAATCAATCCAAGGCGGCAATGAAACCGAGCCCCCCCATTCACCACGCCCTAGAGGTGATGAGTTATCAAAACCGCTCCATACTGATGTTACTAGATTGCCATTGAAGCCCGAGAACCATGCATCGCGGCCATCGTTTGTTGTACCTGTTTTCCCCGCAAGATCATCTCGTTGAAGTACTCGTGCTCGTCGACCAGTACCGTATTTAATAACATCTCGCATCATATCGTAAGTGATGTAATTCACTTCTGGGTCGAGAACTTGCGGTGCGATTGGTAAGCTACGAATGCCTTCAGGTGTATTAAATAGACCCATTTGTTGTTCGTCATCTGTCGTTTTTTCTAACGGAGTGCACGTTACGCAGACTGTCACAGGGTTGGCTTGGAATAGAGTTTTATTATTTCTATCTATGACTTTATCTATGAGGTAAGGCTGTACTTGATAGCCGCCATTAGAAAACACTGCGTATCCCGTTGCTATTTGCAGTGGTGATAAGTTTGCGCTACCTAAAGATAGAGACAGGTTGTGTGGCAACTCGTTTGGATCAAACCCAAAACGGCGTAGAAAATCCAGTGTTGGTCGAATACCCATCTCGTCAAGCAAACGAACGGAGACGATATTTTGTGATCGGTAAAGTGCCTGACGTAAACGGGTTGGGCCATAGAACTTGCCTCCGTCATTAGTTGGTCGCCATGCAGACGCTAGATTGGTATCGTTAAAGACAACCGGAGCATCATTGATAATACTGGCTGCAGTATAACCTCGGTCTAGTGCACTCGCGTAAACGAAGGGTTTAAAGTTGGAGCCCGGTTGACGTTTAGATTGAGTAACTCGATTAAATTTGTTTTCGTAGAAGTTAAAACCACCCACTAAAGCTTGGATTGCACCATCTTTACTGTTCAAAGAAATGAGTGCGCTTTGTACTTCAGGCTTTTGCGCGAGTAGCCATTTTTGCTGGTTGTCTGGGCGCAAACGAACAATATCGCCAGGTACCAAAACATCCGCAACGGTGGAAGGTGAAGCGCCTTGGGAGTCCTCATTAATATAAGGTCTTGCCCATTTAACGGCGTCCCATGGCAATGTGGCACGTTCGCCATTAGCTAAACGTACATCAGCGGTGGTTTCTGTCGTTGAGATAACCAATGCTGTTTGCCAATTTTTGAAACGCTCTATGTCTTGTAGGGCTTTTTCTTGTTCTTCTAATGGTGCGTCAATCAAGTCAACACGAGTCTCAATAGAACCTCGGTAACCATGACGCATGTCGTAATCTAAAACGCCATTGAAAACAGCTTCGTTCGCGGCTTTTTGGCGTTCAGAATCAATGGTCGTATAGACTGTCATGCCTGTGCTATAAAGATCGTCTCCAAATGTGCTGTATAGCTCAGAGCGAACCATCTCGGCGATGTAGCCAGCTTCGATATCTGGCATGACACCATGGTTCTTAGCAGTGATTGGCGCTTCAACAGCATTTTGGTATGCGCTTTTATCAATCATGCCGAGCGATAACATACGTTGCAGAATCCAGTTACGACGAATTAGTGCACGAGAAGGGTTTACGACTGGGTTAAAGCGAGAGGGCGCTTTTGGTAGGCCAGCAATCATAGCTAGTTGCGCAAGATTAAGCTCAGCGAGATTTTTTCCATAATAGACTTGAGCCGCTGCTTCGAAACCATAGGCACGATTACCCAAGTAGATTTTGTTGACGTACAGCTCAAGAATTTCGTGTTTAGATAACTCTCGTTCCATCTTTAGGGCAATAAAGATTTCTGTGAATTTACGGGTGTAGGTTTGTTCAAATGAGAGGAAGTAGTTACGTGCTACCTGCATGGTGATAGTACTGCCGCCACCTTGTTTTTGCCCAGTAGTAATTAACTGTACAACGGCTCGGCCTAAGCCCAGAATGTCAACGCCAGGATGGTGATAAAAATTGGTGTCTTCTGCAGCTAAAATTGCATGCTCTAGATCTTGAGGGATTTCTGCATAATTGATAGGGGAGCGGCGCTGCTCACCAAACTCACCAATTAATTTATTGTCGGCGGTATAGATACGCAGTGGGATTCTTAACTCGATGTCTTTTAGTTCAGCGACAGTTGGAATACGGTCTTTTACGTTGTAATAAACCGCATAGGTAATGCCAACCGCGCAAAGTGTTCCAAACAGACCGAGAAAAAAAAGTATTTTGAGTGTCTTAGCCATATAAATTCAATTAATACAGAGTGAGAAAATTGCATTATACCTAAGATGACCACAGAATAGGCGGTTAACTTTGCATCAAATCGTGTTATCTTGGTAAAAATTTGGCATGGAAGCCAAATGGAAAACAATACTCTGTTGCTTACAATTTCAAGGATGAATGATGAAGCTCATGCATGCCTATTCTATAGCTGTTTACTCAGCTCAAGAATGTACATTATATGACTCTAGTAAAACTGCCAATTTGGTGGATTGTTATTCATTAAATAATGATCCCCTGCCCAATACTTCACAATTAGAGCTTATCCAGCGAAGCTTAACATTAGATTATCCGATAGATGTATCTCGGATAATTATATTAGTACCTGATGCTTGGTTATCTGTGTCGCAGCATAGGATTGATCACCTTATACCTTCATCGTTACTGCCATTGGCTGCATTGAGCTATGCTGTAGAAGCGACATTTTCACCACCTGATAGTTTGCTGTTTAGTTATCAATACGAGGTATTGCCAGAGCAGCAGTCTCAACTTACGACGTTTGCTTGCTCAAGTGAGTGGGCTAAGCAGTTGTGCTTGCCATTTCAGTCGATTGCCAAATCTTTTTTGCTTATGCCGATGGGGCAATGGGAAGCCATTGCTTTGCGCAATCGGTCTTGGTCATATTGTTTCCCTCGGGCCTTGTCAGTGTATCAGCCGGAAAAAAGTAAACGTTTAAAAGCTCGACGGCTTTGTTGGTGTTTAATTGTTGTTAGCCTGCTGGTCCAAGGGGTGGCTTCTATTTGCTTTTTATCCTTACATCAAAAATCGACACAAGCTTTGATTGCTCGTCAAAAAATACAAGCAACTCAATCTGCATGGTCATCGATGGATGACTCTAATGGATTTTCTGCGTCAGTATTGAATTTGGTTCAGGCTTTGCCTATGTCCGCTCGACTTGAATGTTTTGAAAGTGAAGCTCAACAAGCTTCTCTCCAAATGACATTGCCTATACAAGATTTCAAATTATTGCTGGAGGCTTGGCGTCTGCAGAATCCAGATTGGCGCTGGAATGTCGAACAACAGCCGCATCGCTTTGTCTCTCCAACTGTTCAGAAGGAGGAGGTGGTGGATGTTTCTATCAAAGTATTTAAAAACTAACGGCGCATCATTAAAAAATATCAAAGGTTCCGTGGTGTTACTTTTGCTTCTCTTGCAAATTGCTGTTTGGTATCCATTCTTATCACAGGCTCAAGATGAGCTAAATCGACAATCTAAATTGAAAGCCCGAGCTGAGAGTGATTGGAAAAAAACGCAGCAACAAGCGATTCTATTACGCGACATGTACTTGCTTGATGAATCTTGGCTACAGCACAGAGTGGAAGACGCTAAAAATGGTGTGCCCACGCAATGGTCTATCAATGGTTCAGCTTCTCTTATCGAATGGCAAATAGTGCTGGAAAAAATTGAAACACAGTTTGCTTTAGATCTGCTTGCCGCATCTTGGCAAAGAGGAAGTAATGGATATTGGCAAGGACACTTGTTGTTTGCAATTAAGATTCCTAAGGCGAATCGGGAATACCATGATTGGTTACCCACTAAGTTATATATGAATCGGTTTGAGCAAAAAGATTGGCAGTTATTGTCGACTATGCGAATAGGTGATAACACATCGGCGTTAGTTGCATACAAAAATGCTCGTCATTGGGTTAGTGAGGGCAGTTGGTTACCAGAGGCCGGTTTAACCGTGAATGAAGTATCTTTTGATCGAGTAACCCTGATGGCAAAGGATGGTTCTGAGAATGCTTTAGCTGTTCGAGAGCAGGGAGGCCGTGATGACTAAGCGGTTATATTATGGGCTCTTGGTATTTTTCTTTCTTGGGGCTAGCCGTGTGTTGGCGATGGATGTCTATTTTGAATCTCGTTCGCTACAAGAGGTATTGCCTTGGCTTGCGTCACAAATGAATGAAAGCGTGGTGATTAGCCCAGAAATCGATGATGTATTAACACTTTCTATTAAAGATGCAAGCTGGAAAGATGTGATGGAGGCTATTGCACAGCTGCCACATATCCAGCTTGAATGGCAAGGGCATGTAGCGGTGCTGATGCCCGTGAAAACACCTTTAGAAGACAGTACCGAACCTACATCTGTTATGTGTCAGAGAGCTTATTGGGTGTTGAAACATGCTAAAGCAAAAGATGTGGGTGTACATTTAAGAGCCTTGCACCCATCCATTTCTTTAGTTGTGGATGATCGAACCAATTCGATTATTGCTCATTCTTGTACTTCTTTCGAAGGTATTCAGGAAACACTTGATTGGTTAGATACACCGTTAAAACAAATTGAAATCAGTGCGCAAATTGCCCAAGTAAGTCGAACCGCTCAATCGCAGTTTGGGGTGAACTGGCAAGCTAAGTTATCTGATGGTGTCCGATCCTCTATCGGAGGAGCTGTTGATTTAGGCGCGTTGACACCAACGACGAGTTTGGACTTTTCCAGTATCGGTGGTTCTGGCTTATTGGCACTCACTTTGGACATGATGGAAAGTGAAGGTTTAGCTAATGTGGTGTCAAAGCCTAAAATTGTCACTTCCGAAGGGCTGCCTGCTCGAATTGAATCTGGAACTGAAGTACCTTATCAAACGGTTAGTGATGATAAGGTGAGTATTGAGTTTCGCCAAGCAGTACTCATGTTGGAGGTGACCCCGTTTGTAAAAGACAGTGGGCACATTTTGCTATCGTTAACGATCCATCAAGATTCTGTGGGAGATTTAGTTAATGGTGTGCCTAGTTTAAAAACTAATCGTTTAAAAACACAGGTCGTAGTGAAAAACCAAGAAACGCTTGTTTTAGGTGGGGTTTTTCGAGAAGAGCGCTTCGAGTCCGAGAGTCGGGTTCCTTTCTTTAGTGACATTCCTTGGTTGGGCGAGTTGTTTAAAAGACAATCAGAACAGCAAGAAAAGGTTGAATTGCTTGTATTTATTACACCAAAGCTGCTACAAATGTCAGTCAACTAGGCCGCAGTCTAAATCTGCTTAATTCCGACGTAATTGAATACAATGATAAAAGCCCCCAATATTATTTTAGTAGGCCCGATGGGCGCAGGAAAAACGACGATAGGCCGTTTGATTTCTCAATCGATGGGCAAAGAATTTTATGATCTCGATAAAGTCATAGAAGACAATGCTGGTGCAGACATTCCTTGGATTTTTGAACGGGAAGGTGAAGACGGTTTTCGTAAGCGTGAAACTCAGGCCCTGGCCTCAATAGTGGAATCAGACACCGGTGATTGTGTGTTAGCAACCGGTGGCGGTATCGTGATGCGTGAGGAAAATAGAGATATTCTTCGAGAAAATGCGCTCGTGGTATACTTGTACGCTTCCGTCGCTCAACAGTTATATCGCACCTCAAAAAGTACACATCGCCCTCTTTTGCAAACTGGTGATCCGAGAGCAACGTTAAAAAAACTATTTGAAATACGTGACCCTCTATATAGAGAAGTTGCTACTTTAGTTATTGAAACAGATTCCCGTCACCCTCGTTCTGTCGCTAATAAGGTGCTAGATGCAATCAAGCGCCACCTTAAAATGGAGATAACCGTATCCTAATGCGTACGTTAACCGTTGACCTTGATGATCGTAGCTACCCTATTTTTATTGGTAGCGGCATTCGTCAGCAGAAAGCCCTTTTTGATGATGCGATTCATGGCAAACAAGTCATGATAGTAACCAATGAGACTATTGCACCTCTGTATCTAGAGTCCATGGTGTCAATGTTATCAGTGGATTATAAAGTTGATACCTGTATTCTGCCTGATGGTGAAGTATATAAAACGCTAGAAACTTACGGCATGATCATGTCCGCTTTATTGGAAGCCAAGCATAATCGAACGACTACTGTTATCGCTTTAGGTGGTGGTGTGGTTGGTGATATGGCTGGGTTTGCAGCTGCGACTTATCAGCGAGGTGTGCCATTTATTCAAGTGCCAACCACTTTGCTTTCTCAAGTTGATTCTTCTGTTGGTGGAAAAACAGGTGTGAATCATCCGCTTGGCAAAAATATGATAGGCGCTTTTTATCAGCCTCAAGCTGTGATCATTGATACAGAAACCTTGCAAAGCTTGCCACAGCGTGAATTGTCAGCAGGCATGGCGGAAGTGATCAAATACGGTTTGATTTGCGATGTGCCATTTTTTGATTGGCTCGAACAAGAAATGCCTGAATTAATGGCATTAGATAATGATAAAATCAGTGAAGCGATTTACCGCTCCTGTTTGGCAAAAGCCAATGTAGTTGCCCAAGATGAAAGAGAGGGTGGCATTCGTGCTATTTTAAACCTAGGCCATACGTTTGGTCATGCGATTGAAACTGAAATGGGCTACGGCAATTGGTTGCACGGTGAAGCTGTTGCTGCTGGTAGTATGTTAGCGATTGATCTTTCTTGGCGCATGGGGAATTTAACGGAACAAGATATCTGTCGTTCCGTAGCACTATTTCAAGCAGCAAATTTGCCTGTCTTACCGCCTGCTGAGATGACGGTCGAGTGCTTTGTGGAACGCATGGCGTTAGATAAAAAGGTATTGGATGGAAGCTTGCGTTTGGTTCTGCTTGGCGCATTGGGTGATGCTATCGTAACATCGGATTTTCCGATGGAAGACTTTAATTCCTGTCTTCTAGACGCACTAGAAGCGAGTAAACAAGCTAGCCTTGCTTAATATTGTTAGTTATTTAATATTGAAGGACAACTATGTCTAAGCCAGACTTTCAGTTTGATCTAGAGGATGCGCTTAATCAGCCCCCAAAAGCCACGCTGAGGGATCCTTTTGGCTCGAAAGACGCATCGCTTTATTTTGCGTCTGAAGAAGGCAATCAGCAACTGGCTTTGCTTGAGCATTTGAGTCGCTATAGTAGTTTGCTGTCTGTGGTCCAAGGGCCACAAGGCAGTGGCAAAAGTCGTTTTTTGATGGAATTTGCTCGTCATCAAGATGACACCACTGTTGTTAGTCACGTTAAAGCGACTATGTTGATGACGGCTGGTCAATTGCTGCAAGCTATATATGCCGGTTTTGCTAGTCACTTCACACAACCTCCTAATGAAACCACCTTCGGCCCTTTGCTTAAGTTTTCTCATGATTTAGATGAGAAAGGCCAAGCGGCGTTGGTATTAGTTGATAATGCCCAAGAGTTAAACACCGATGCGGTGAGCATGCTGCTAGACATGATGTCATTGGCGACTGAAAATCAAACTGTTCCTCATATTGTGTTGTTCAGCGAATACTCATTATCACGTAATCTTGATGCTTATCAGCGCTCTCGTTATGAACAACTAAGTCATTCATTTACCTTGGCGCCTTATTCATTAGAGCAAACACGTGCTTACTTATTGCATCGTGTTCGCGCGGTTGGCGGCGGAATTAACTTACCCTTTAGTGATAAGCAAGTGAAGCAAATCCATCAGGAGTCTGGTGGGTATCCTGGGCGAATCAACCAGCTTGCTCAAGCCATGATGGGGAATGGTAATAAACCAGCAAAATCAGGTATGCGCTTTAATTTAGCGATAGGCTTTCCTTTAGCGCATATGGCATTGCTTTCTGTGGTGATGTTAGGGATTTTGGTGGCGGTATTATTCTCTGATAAACAGTCTGACAAACCTTCGACATCGTCTTCAGTAACAGATAGAACCAGTAATGTTATTCCATTAAGCCCAAGACAGGGGCAATCATCAGCTGAGACTATCGCACGCATTGATGCCATGCAGCGTAAGATTGGCCAAGAAGGTGAAATCATACTTCCACCTATCCCAGCTGGTACTTCTTCATTGCCTGCTATAAGTATGTCTAATGCTCCATCTACAGAGCAGCCGAGTGTTCCATCTATGATGACTCCAGCTATTACAACTGCACCTATTCGTGCTGAGGCACCTTTAGCGCAAGCAGCTCCTACTGCTGATACAGCAACTGAAATGGTGCCAACTAAAAATGAACAAACTAACCTAAAAGTCTCACAAGACCGTTTTGATAAGACGGAGTGGTGGCTATCCCAGAACCCAAACCGCTATACCTTACAGCTATTAGGAACACATAATAAAGGAACAGTGCGGGACTTTATTCGTGATCAAGGCGGTGTGGATGCCTTTGGCTATTTTAAGTCAAAACATAATGGCAAGGATTGGTTTGTCGTGGTTTATGGCTCTTATCGTAATCGTAGCGAAGCAATAGCGGCAGCGGAATCTCTTCCTAAAGATATTCGTGACCTTAATCCTTGGGCGCGAAGTGCTCGCGGTATTCAGGACGATATTAAGAAAGCCCAGTGATTTCTGCTGAGACCTTTGTCTCGATTTAGCTTCGTTCGTGACTTTGTGCAAAGCATCTCATGCTGTTTTACGTTTGCAATTTAGGTTTTATGTCGACAATACCAAGTGTTCTTCCGATTCAAAGCGTTTAAAACACCATCAAAGTCTCTTTTTGTGAGGCTTTTGTATAGCAAACCTCTCAATTTAGTAAAAATCACTGTAATTCCCTGAAAAACATGAATGAACAGTGGAATTTTCTGTTTGGAAAAACTACAGCCATAGATAATTCTCTAAGTCCGCGTTATTTGCTGCTAAAACCCCTATAAAAAGCGCCAAAATAACATAAATCAGGCCTATGCTCGTTTGAGTAGTGCTCTTCAGCAGGGTAGTATGATCGTCCATTTCGGTGGTATTTTGGGTAGATGATAGTCATTCTCGAAGCGGGATCTTTCACGCTTTCGCTTTTTAGCCCAGCCACCTGATAATCGAATTTATATCTAATTTTATTTTTTACGTTTCAACTGTGGGAGTTGGTGTATGAATGCAGGCCTTTATCGTCCTGGCGAGTTCAAAGACAACTGTGGCTTTGGCTTAATTGCTCATATGGAAGGCAATACTAGCCATGAATTACTTAAGACAGCCATTGAGTCTTTGACATGTATGACACACCGTGGCGGCATCGCCGCTGATGGCAAAACAGGTGACGGCTGTGGTCTTCTTATCCAAAAGCCGGATCTATTTTTACGTGGTGAAGCACACGCTTTATTTAATCACACCTTGTCTGACCTTTACGGTATTGGCATGGTGTTTCTTGATCAAGATGACACGCTTGCAAGTGAGCAACGTGAAACTTTGACGAAAAAATTGACTGATGAAGGTTTAAATGTAGTTGGTTGGCGGGAAGTGCCAATTGATGCGTCTTGTCTTGGTGTTATCGCGATGGATTGCTTGCCTCGTATCGAGCAAGTATTTGTCGACAGCAACCGTATGGACGCTCGTACTTTCGCAACACGTTTGTTTGTCGCTCGCCGCCAAACTGAAATCGCACTAGCGCAATACGAAAATTTCTACATCTGTTCTTTGTCCGATAAAGTGTTGGCGTACAAAGGCTTGATGATGCCAGTGGATTTGCCTTTCTTTTATAAAGATTTGGGCAACGAAAAAATGCAAACAGCGATTTGTGTTTTCCACCAACGTTTCTCTACTAATACGCTTCCTAAGTGGCCTTTGGCACAACCGTTCCGCATGCTGGCTCACAACGGTGAGATCAATACGATCGAAGGTAACCGTAATTGGGCATTGGCTCGTAGCAGTAAGCTACGCACTCCGCTGATTCCTGAGCTACAGGATCTTCAACCTATTGTTAACCTAACAGGCTCTGACTCTTCTTCTATGGATAACATGTTGGAAGTGTTGGTAACAGGTGGTGTGGATATTTTCCGCGCTGCGCGTTTGATCATTCCACCAGCATGGCAAAACGTTGAAAATATGGATCCAGAGTTACGTGCGTTCTACCAGTACAACTCTATGCACATGGATCCTTGGGACGGCCCAGCTGGTTTGGTTATGACTGACGGCCGTCATGCGATTTGTATGCTTGACCGTAACGGTTTACGCCCTGCTCGTTGGGTTATTACTAAGAATGGCTTTATCACCTTAGCTTCAGAAGTCGGCACTTACGGCTATAAGTCTGAAGATGTTGTGTCGAAAGGCCGTGTTGGTCCTGGCCAAATGTTGGTTATTGACACACAAAACGGCAAAGTACTTCATACTGATGATATCGATAATCGCCTTAAATCCATGCACCCATACAAAAAATGGTTGAAGCAGGAAGCGATTCGAATTGAATCTTTGTTGGAAGAATCTTCTCTAGAGTTCGAACCTTTTACAAAAGAAGAAATGCTGACCTATCAGAAGATGTTCCAAGTGTCTTTTGAAGAACGTGAGCAGATTTTCCGTCCATTGGCAGAAAGTGGTCATGAGGCAGTAGGTTCTATGGGTGATGATACACCTATGGCAGTTATGTCTAGCCAGACTCGTCCAGTGACAGATTATTTCCGTCAGAAATTTGCACAGGTAACCAATCCGCCAATAGATCCGCTTCGTGAATCTGTTGTGATGTCGTTGGAAACTTGTATCGGTGTAGAGCGTAACTTATTTGAAGAAACGCCAAAGCATGCGAACCGTATTATTTTGTCTTCACCTGTACTGTCACCACGTAAGTACAGCCGATTGTTGGCGTTAGATGACCACCGTTTCCGTTTGGTTCGTCTAAACACTAATTACAACCCTGAAGAAGTTTCTCTTGAGCAAGCGATTAAAAACTTGCAATTGAAAGCAGAAGAAGTGGTACGTAATGGTGCCGTTATTGTTGTATTAACCGACCGTGATATAGCAAAAGGCCATTTGCCTATTCCTTCGCCTATGGCGGTAGGTGCGGTGCATCATTATTTGTCTAAGCAAGGTTTGCGCTGTGATTCCAATATCATTGCTGATACTGGCTTTGCCCGTGATCCTCATCAATTTGCTGTGTTACTAGGCTTTGGTGCGACAGCGGTTTATCCGTATCTTTCTTATCGTTTAATCAACGACATGATTGATAAAGGCGAAGTCTTGGGTGACCCAATTGCTTGTCACGTTAAATACCGTAAAGGTATTAACAAGGGCTTGATGAAGATCATCTCTAAGATGGGGATTTCTACCATCGCCTCTTATCGTGGTGCGCAACTGTTTGAAGCCGTTGGTTTGGCTACTGAAGTGGTGGATCTTTGTTTCAAAGGTGTTCCAAGCCGTATTAAAGGCGCGCGCTTTGAAGATTTCCAAAAGGATCAAGAATCTATCGCAAACAATGCGTGGAAATTGCGTAAACCGATTCAACAGGGTGGTTACCTAAAATACGTCCATGAAGCGGAATACCATGCGTTTAACCCAGACGTGGTTCGCAATTTGCAAACTGCAGTGGGCAGTGGTCGCTTTGAAGATTTCACTAAATACACAGAGCTAGTGAATAACCGTCCAGCGTCTATGTTGCGTGACTTGTTTACTTTGTCTGACAAAGCGAAAGCCATTCCGTTAGACACAGTGGAATCTATTGAAGAGATTCTACCTCGTTTCGACTCAGCGGGTATGTCATTGGGTGCCTTGTCACCAGAAGCACACGAAGCTCTAGCTCAAGCGATGAACGAATTAGGCTGTCGCTCTAACTCTGGTGAGGGTGGTGAAGATCCTGCTCGTCATGGTACAGAGCGCCGTTCTAAGATCAAGCAAATCGCGTCTGGCCGCTTTGGTGTTACACCAGAATATTTGGTTAACGCTGAAGTGTTACAGATTAAAGTTGCGCAAGGTGCGAAACCGGGTGAAGGTGGTCAGTTGCCTGGCGGTAAAGTGAACGGCTTAATCGCTCGTCTACGTTATGCTGTTCCAGGTGTGACCTTGATTTCGCCTCCACCGCACCACGATATTTATTCTATCGAGGATTTAGCTCAGCTGATTTTCGATTTGAAACAAGTTAACCCAGATGCCTTGGTGTCGGTGAAACTGGTTTCTGAACCGGGTGTTGGTACGATTGCTGCTGGTGTAGCGAAAGCTTACGCGGACTTGATCACCATCTCTGGCTATGACGGTGGTACTGCTGCATCGCCTATTACCTCTATTCGCCATGCGGGTTCGCCTTGGGAGTTAGGTTTAGCGGAAGCGCAACAAGCACTTCGTTCTAACGATCTTCGCGGCAAAATTCGTCTGCAAACCGACGGTGGTCTAAAAACTGGTTTGGATGTGGTGAAAGCGGCGATTCTTGGCGCTGAAAGCTTTGGTTTTGGTACCACGCCAATGGTTGCCATGGGTTGTAAGTTCTTGCGTATTTGTCACTTGAATAACTGTGCGACTGGTGTGGCAACTCAGGATCAAATGCTACGTGATGAGCACTTCATCGGTACGGTAGAAATGATCAAAAACTTCTTCCGCTTTATGGCAGAAGATACGCGTCTATGGTTAGCGAAACTGGGTGTTGCCAGCCTGCAAGATTTGATTGGTCGTACAGACCTATTAGCTATCTTGCCGGGTGAAACGGATAAACAACGTAATTTAGATCTTTCACCGATCTTGAAAAACGATGCGATTCCAGCGAACAAAGCACAATACTGCAATTCACCATTTAACCCACCACATGATAAAGGCCTATTAGCTTTGAAAATGTGGGACACAGTTAAAGACGTGATTGAAGAAAAAGAAGGTGGAGAGTTTACTTTTGAAGTGACTAACTGCGACCGTTCTATCGGTGCTCGTTTGTCTGGTGAGATTGCCAAACGTTACGGTAACCAAGGCATGTCTGATGTGCCATTAACATTGAAGTTGACTGGTACGGCAGGTCAAAGTTTCGGTGTATGGAACGCGGGTGGTTTGAACATGTACCTAGAAGGCGATGCTAACGATTATGTTGGTAAAGGCATGACAGGCGGCAAATTGGTTATTCGTTCTCCAAAAGGATCTGTTTTCAAATCACAAGATTCTGCCATTATCGGTAACACTTGTTTGTATGGCGCGACGGGCGGTAAGTTGTTTGCTGCAGGTACGGCAGGTGAGCGTTTTGCTGTACGTAACTCAGGTGCTCATACGGTTATCGAAGGTGCAGGCGATCACTGCTGTGAATACATGACTGGCGGCATGGTCACTGTACTGGGTAATACGGGTTACAACTTTGGTGCGGGTATGACTGGCGGTTTCGCTTACGTACTCGATTTAGACCGTACCTTCGTAGATAAGTACAACCACGAATTGGTGGAAATTCACCGTATCGGTACGGAATTGACGGAAGAGTATCGTTCACACCTTCGCTCTGTGATCGAAGAATACGTCCGAGAAACTGACAGCGAATGGGGCCATGAGATCTTAGAAAACTTCTATGACTACATTGGTAAGTTCTGGCTAGTCAAACCAAAAGCCGCGAGTTTAGGCGCGCTATTGGCAAACACTCGTCAACGTCCGGAATAAAACACGCTGTTGTGGTGCTTGGTTTGTAATGAAACAAACTAAGCACTGTGAACGAATCAGTCTGACCCATTTGAGAGAAGCGCCGTCTGTTTACAGGCGGCCGAGGAGATAGCAGCTTATGTCTGAGCGCTTGAACAACGTATTTCAATTCGTCGAAGTGGACCGTAAGGATCCTAAGAAAAAGCCTTTAATTACTCGTAAGGCGCAATTCGTCGAAATTTATAAACCATTTGAAGAAGCGGGTGCGAAAGATCAAGCACATCGCTGTCTAGAGTGTGGCAACCCTTATTGTGAGTGGAAGTGCCCAGTACACAACTACATTCCAAACTGGCTGAAGCTAGTAAGCGAAGGTAGTATTTTAGAAGCGGCGGAGCTGAGTCATCAAACCAACTCTTTGCCAGAAGTCTGTGGTCGCGTTTGTCCACAAGATCGTCTTTGTGAAGGCGCTTGTACGCTTGGTGAAGGTGGTTTTGGTGCGGTGACGATCGGTTCTGTTGAAAAATACATTACAGACACGGCATTTGCTTTGGGCTGGCGTCCTGATATGTCTAACGTAGTACCGGTTAACAAAACGGTTGCTATCGTTGGTGCGGGTCCTGCAGGCCTTGCTTGTGCCGATGTTTTGGTGCGTAACGGTATCAAGCCTGTGGTATTTGATAAGTACCCAGAAATCGGAGGTTTGCTGACGTTTGGTATTCCAGAATTCAAACTGGAAAAAAGCGTCATGACACGTCGTCGTGAAATTTTTGAAGAGATGGGCGTTGAGTTTGTTCTCGGAACGTCCGTTGGTGATGACGTGCCATTCGAACACGTATTGGCAGAGTACGATGCTGTGTTTTTAGGCATGGGTACTTATAAATACATGAAAGGCGGCTTCCCAGGTGAAGATCTACCTGGTGTTCACGATGCCTTGGATTACCTGATTTCTAACGTTAACCATTGCCTAGACTTCGAAGAAGATGCTGCTGATTACGTGAATCTAAAAGGCAAGCAAGTGGTTGTCTTGGGTGGTGGTGATACAGCGATGGACTGTAACCGTACTGCGATTCGTCAAGGCGCGAAAAGTGTTACTTGTGCTTACCGTCGTGACCAAGAAAACATGCCGGGTTCTCGTAAAGAAGTGCAAAACGCGAAAGAAGAGGGCGTACAGTTCCTTTTCAACCGTCAGCCGGTGGAAATCATTGGTAACGGCAAAGTGGAAGGCATCAAGGTTGTTGAGACTCAAATGGGCGCGCCTGACGAAAACGGCCGTCGTACCGCTGAGATTGTTGAAGGTAGCGAGCAGATCATTCCAGCAGACACCGTATTGATTGCCTTTGGATTCCAAGCTAGCCCTGCGCCTTGGTTCGAAAAATTTGGTATCGAAACAGACGCTCGTGGTCGTGTTATCGCTCCGAAGAACGGCAAATTCATGTTCCAAACTACTAATGAGAAAATCTTTGCTGGTGGCGACATGGTGCGTGGTTCAGACCTAGTGGTAACGGCTATTGATGAAGGTCGTAAAGCGGCTGAAGGGATTATGGATTTCCTAGACGTTTAACCACAATGTCTTAGCTTCGCTCGAAACCTTGTAGAGTTTTGGGTCAAAGCGCCAATCAGAGAAATCTGATTGGCGTTTTTGTTTAGGTAATTTGTTAGTCAAAACGATCTAAATCTCAATCTGCGTCGTATTAACTCTATAAACTCATAACCATAGGCTAATTATGTTTTCTTTTCTAAAGTCCGATCCGATTAAAAAGCTCGATAAAGAATATGGCGAGTTACTAGAAAAAGCCATGCAAGCCCAACGCGGCGGTGACATCCGACTCTATTCAGAACTGACGGAAAAAGCCGAAGCGGTAAAAGCCAAGATAGACGAAGCTAGGTCTGCATAAATAGAGTCAATAAAAAACACAGTGTCATGTTAATGGCACCGTGTTTTTAGTCTTATCGTCTAGAGCTTTATAATAGCCTAGCTTTGAAATAGCTAGGCAGCTACGGCGCTTTCTAGTGGCCGAATCAGTGCCAAACTTTCCTCAGCGAAACCTGTACCTGCTTCAGTGTAGAAGTTGAAAACGTTGTCTATGCCGCTGTTGATGAGGATTTCTCTCTCATCTTGATAGCGAGCAATAGCAGCGATTTGTCCCTTGTAGTTGGCCTTACGCAGTTGTATGGCGACATTGGTCGTGTCTTCTGTGGCTGGTAATGCCAACAAAACGAGCTCAATTCGAGATGTATCCAAACGTTCCCATAAATCTGCGTCTTCACCATCGCCGTAGAATACATTTTCTTTAGCAGCTTGCATTTGGTTAATACGATTACGATCCGCATCCATACCCGCGACTGTGTCACCCACCAAGCCTTTTAAAGAGTCAAATGCCCCGCGTCCAACTCGACCTAAGCCCACCACGAGAATGTCGCTGTTTACAGGTTGTACGAAGATATCTTCGGATAAACAATCTGCGCTTTCAAAACGGCGAATGATGTCTTTGTTTTTCCGGTACATACGGTGAACGTTGCGATAAAGCACGCTTGTGATCACGAAGGAGAAAGACACTGCCAATGCTAATACGACTAGCCATTCTTTTTCTAACCAGCCGTTTGCCACGCTAAGGGCGACGACAATTAAGCCAAATTCACTATAGTTAGAAAGAATGACCGATGATAAAAATGACGTTCTGCCGCGCAGTTTCATTTTTGTCATTAATACGAAGAAGAGAGCGAACTTCACCAGAATCACTAAAGTAATGATTAGGCTCATGCCGACCATGCTTAATGTGGGTAATGCAGTGAAGCCGATGGACAAGAAAAAGCCAATCAAAAACAAATCTTTGAAATTCATTAGCGACTTATTCATTTCTGCTGCTTTGGGGTGTGACGCTAATAAAATACCGAAGATTAGTGCGCCTAAGTCGCCCTTTACCCCAACAAAGTAAAATAGTTCATAACCGCCTAGGGCAAGAAAAAGCCCTGTTAATGGTAGCATTTCCCCGTGACCAGCTTTGTCGACGATTTTGTTGATAATTGGACGAATTAGTAGCAGACCAAATAATCCAAGAGCCCAGATTGACGGTATTTTGCCAGTGGCTGCAACAAGAAAAACCACGGCTACAATATCTTGCATAACTAAAATGCCAAGAGATAACTGTCCATGGCGAGTTTTTAATTCGCTACTTTCCTCTAGCAGTTTCATTATACAAACGGTACTAGAAAAACTCAGTGCGAAACCGATAAGCGCGGCGGTTTTAAAATCAAGCACACCAAAATATGGAAGGCTGAGAGTACCAAGCAGCAAGGCAATCCCGGCAAATAGGATGGTGCTTATTCCTATATGACTTAGCGTTGATGCCCAAACCTCGCGTTTTAGAAGGTCTTTAACATGTAATTTTAAGCCGATACTAAACAGCATTAGTGTGATGCCAATATTGGCGAGGGAGTCCAATGTATTGCTTGGTTCCAAACCAGCATAGTTAAGTAAAAAACCAGCTAACAAGAAACCAATTAAGGGCGGCAAATTGATCACCTTGACGGCCAGTCCGCATACAAATGCGAATAAGATCCAAATGAATTCCATAGATTCCTTCTAAATTAAAGAATGTGTAAAGGGGGTTTTATCATACGGAATTTGTTTAAGTCGCGCAGCACGTAATGCTGTAAAAATTCCGATCTCGAATAATAAACCAACATATCAAAAATGATATGAAGAACAACATTTATTCTATTTGATTGGTATGTTCATTTTGCCTACTCTGCATAACAGGTTTTTCAAGACCTGATTGGCTCGAAAAAATAATCATAAAAAATCTATGGCCACCTGAAGCTTGTTCCTTACGGTGCTCGCTTGGCCGTAACAGGAGAAGCTAATGAACTATCTAAAGAATACCATTGCTGGTTTAGTACTAGGTGCCACTGCGCTGAGTTCCGTTAGTGCTTTGGCTGCGAATGGTTATGTTGGTATTGCCATGCCAACTAAGTCTTCCGCTCGCTGGATCACCGATGGTGACTCCATGGTAAAGCTCTTCAAAGATGCTGGTTACAAAGTTGACCTACAATACGCAGAAGATGAAATTCCAAATCAGCTTTCCCAGATTGAAAACATGATCGTAAAAGGTGTCGATGTATTAGTCATCGCCGCGATTGATGGTACGACTCTATCTAACGCATTGGAAAACGCCGATGCTGCGGGTATTAAAGTTATCTCCTATGACCGTTTGATTAAAAACAGCCCTTATGTGAGCTACTACGCAACATTCGATAACTTCAAAGTAGGCGTGTTGCAAGCTAAGTCTTTAGTTAGCGGTATGGAAAAACGCGGTAAAGGTCCTTACAACGTGGAGTTGTTCGGTGGTTCTCCTGATGATAACAACGCTTACTTTTTCTACAACGGTGCTATGTCAGTGCTTCAGCCGATGATTGATTCAGGCAAGGTGAATGTTGTGTCTGGCCAAATGGGTATGGACACAGTGGGTACCTTGCGTTGGGACGGTGCGACCGCTCAAGCCCGTATGGATAACTTGTTGTCTGCCCATTACACCAAGAAACACATAGACGGTGTGTTGTCGCCTTATGATGGTATTTCAATCGGTATCTTGTCATCGCTTAAAGGGGTTGGTTACGGTTCAGGCAATTTGAAAATGCCTATCGTAACGGGTCAAGATGCGGAAGTGCCATCGGTGAAATCCATTATCGCGGGTGAGCAATATTCCACCATCTTTAAAGATACCCGCGAATTAGCCAACGTAACGGTGGGCATGGTTCAAGCTGTATTAAATGGTGCGAAGCCTGAAATCAATGATACTAAAACCTATGACAACGGTATCAAAGTTGTTCCAAGCTATTTGCTTGAGCCTGTAACCGTTGATAAATCCAACTGGCAAGATGTGTTGCTAGGTAGCGGTTATTACACGAAGTCTCAGGTCGAATAAGCGCACGATGACTGTGCTTACCAATACTTTGTTAAATTTATCCTGATTCAACAATAATAAACCAGCAGAGGCGTTGTTGACCGTGTGTCGATACGGCAAGAGCGCGTCTGCTAATGGGATGTTTTATGGAAAATATTATTTTGGAAATGCGCAGCATTACCAAGACATTTCCTGGAGTAAAAGCCCTCGACGCGGTGAACCTTAAAGTTCGTGCTGGCGAGATTCACGCTTTAGTGGGTGAAAATGGTGCGGGTAAGTCGACTCTCATGAAGGTGTTGAGTGGGGTTTATCCATACGGAAGTTACGAAGGCGATATTCTTTTTAATGACGAGACCGTGGCGTTTTCCGGTATTACGGACAGCGAAGAAAAAGGCATCATTATTATTCACCAAGAGTTGGCGCTAGTGCCGCTTTTATCAATCGCAGAGAATCTATTTTTAGGTAACGAGAATGTAGAAGGTGGCGTGATTAATTGGCCAAAAACCTATTCTCGTACGCAAGAATTGTTAGCCAAAGTCGGCTTGAAAGAGTCTCCTTCGACCTTAGTGGGTCAATTGGGAGTGGGTAAGCAGCAACTTGTTGAGATTGCCAAAGCCCTTGCCAAAGATGTGAAGTTATTGATTCTGGATGAGCCAACGGCTGCGCTACAAGAGAACGACAGCGAGAAGTTACTTGACCTATTGTTGGAATTTAAAGCTCAGGGTATTTCCTCCATCCTAATTACCCACAAATTAAACGAAATCAGCCGTGTAGCAGACAGCATCACAGTGATTCGTGATGGCGCTTCTGTATCTACTCTAGATTGTCATGCGCAGAGCATCAGTGAAGCAGACATTATTCGCGATATGGTTGGCCGAGATATGGCGAACCGTTACCCAGCAAGGAAGCACCCGACCCAAGAAGGTCATTTAGGCAAAACGCTCATGGAAGTAAGCCGTTGGAATGTGTGGCATCCCGATGCGTTAGATCGTCAGATGATTCATGATATTGAATTCAACGTGCACGCCGGTGAAATTGTCGGGATTGCGGGTTTGATGGGCTCAGGACGAACTGAGTTGGCAATGAGTTTGTTTGGTCAGAGTTATGGCAAAAACATCCAAGGCGAAGTGCGTTTACGCGGCGAAATCGCCGATTTATCAACCGTGCCTAAAGCCATCAAAAGTGGTTTGGCGTACGTCACCGAAGACCGTAAAGAATTGGGTTTGATTTTAGAAGAAACCATCCAGACCAACACCACTTTAGCGAACCTTGATCGTGTGTCTTCAAATGGTGTAATTGACGGAAACATTGAACGTCAGGTGTCAGAGGATTATCGACAAGCGCTCAATATTCGCACGCCTAGCGTCTTTCAAAAGGTGATGAACCTATCAGGCGGTAACCAACAAAAAGTGGTGTTGAGTAAGTGGTTGTATTCGCAGCCAGACGTTTTGATTCTAGACGAGCCAACCCGCGGCATAGATGTGGGGGCTAAGTTCGAAATTTACAGCATCATCAATGAGCTGGCCGATGACGGTAAAGGCGTGGTGATGATTTCTTCAGAGATGCCAGAGTTGCTTGGCATGTGTGATCGTATTTACGTGATGAACGAAGGCCGCTTTGTTGGTGAGTTAGACAAAGCTGATGCGAGCCAAGAGAAAATCATGTCAATGATAGTGAAAGCGTAACGGAGCAATAATAATGACAACAAAAGAAACCTCTACAGTGGTCCAATCGGCACCGTCTGTTACCAGCTACTTGAAATCGCATATGCGTGATTACGGTATGTTGATCGCACTGGTTGTGATCATGGGCATGTTTCAGTTTTTGACCGATGGCACCTTGATGCGTCCGGTTAACTTAACCAACTTATTCTTACAAAACAGCTACATCATCATTATGGCGATTGGCATGTTACTGGTCATTGTTGCGGGACATATCGATTTATCAGTTGGCTCTGTAGCAGGCTTCGTTGGGGCATTGGCTGCCGTGATGTCGGTTAACTATGACTTGCCAACGATTGTTGTGGTGCCTGTGTGTCTTCTTGTGGGCTTGATCATTGGTGGTTTACAAGGCTATTGGATTGCCTATTGGAAAATCCCAGCCTTTATCGTCACCTTGGCGGGCATGTTGGTTTTCCGCGGTTTGACTCTTGCTTTGCTGGAAGGTCAGTCAGTGGGACCATTTCCAAAAAGCTTTCAGCTATTAAGTACAGGCTTTATACCGGATGTGTTTGGTGTGGGGCGTCCAAATGTGACCGCATTGGTGTTAGGTGTGTTGGCCGCCAGTGCAATTGTTTTCTTGGCCGCTCGCAGTCGATCTCGTGCCTTGAAGTACGGGATTCAAGATGAGCCTTTTTCTTTCTTCATCGTGAAAAATGCTCTAGTTGCTATCGCTATCATTTATTTATCTTATTTATTAAGCACTTACCGTGGTTTGCCAAACGTGTTGATGACTATGGCGGTGTTGATCGCGATTTATACCTTCTTGACCAACAGCACCACAATTGGTCGTCGCATCTACGCTTTGGGTGGCAATGTTAAGGCGGCGAAGCTATCGGGCATTAATACCGAACGCTTAACCTTTTTGACCTTTGCCAACATGGGGATGTTGGCCGCATTGGCAGGTTTGATCTTTGCTGCGCGCTTAAATACAGCGACGCCAAAAGCGGGTTTCGCCATGGAGTTAGATGTTATTGCTGCCGTATTTATCGGTGGCGCTTCCATGTCGGGCGGCGTTGGTAAAATCATCGGTGCGGTGATTGGTGCCTTCATCATGGGCGTAATGAATAACGGGATGTCGATATTGGGTATAGGGATTGATTGGCAGCAGGTTATTAAGGGCTTGGTATTGCTCGCTGCGGTTATCTTCGACGTCTACAACAAACAAAAAGCGCGCTAAGAACGCGGGTTAAGGAGCGATTTATGTTGTTTTTATCTCAAATTAAACAAGGTGGTGTGGTGTGTCGTGAAGGCAGCGAAGCACACCTTGTTCTTCACGCATCGAGCGTTTACGAGCTCGCAAAAGAAGCCGTTAAGCATGGCGTACCGCTGAAGTCTATTATTGAAAAGCATGGTTTGGGCGAGTCGGTAAATTTGGCAGAGCTTGCTAAGAACAATCAGCTAGATTGTCCTGTTCGTCATCCAGATCCAGCGCACATGTATTTGACGGGTACTGGGTTAACGCACCTAGGTTCTGCCGCAACACGTAATGCTATGCATGCGAAAAGCGAAGAGCTGACCGATTCGATGAAGATCTTCCAAATGGGCGTTGAGGGTGGCAAGCCAAAAGACGGCCAAGAAGGTGTGCAGCCTGAGTGGTTTTACAAAGGGAATGGTTCAGGAGTTATTGCTCCTGGTGATGCATTGCCTTCTCCATCCTTTGCTTTGGATGGAGGTGAAGAACCAGAAATCGCTGGTTTTTACTTAGTAGGTGACGACGGCAAAGTGCACCGTCTTGGTTATACCTTGGCGAATGAGTTTTCTGACCATGTCACCGAGAGACAAAATTATTTGTATCTGGCGCATTCCAAATTGCGTCCAGCATCGTTTGGTCCTGAGTTGTTAGTTGGCGAGTTGCCTATGCATATTGATGGTCATTCGCGTATCGAACGTGGCGAGAAAACGCTTTGGGAAAAAGGCTTTTTATCTGGTGAAGACAATATGTCGCACACCTTTAAAAACCTTGAACACCATCATTTTAAGTATTCGATTTTCCGCCAGCCTGGTGATCTGCATGTTCATATGTTTGGAACAGCAACCTTGTCGTTTGCTGATGGTGTTCAGGCGCAAGAAGGGGATGTGTTTGAAATCTCTTCACCTACTTTTGGTTTGCCATTACGCAATGCTTTAGCAAAAGCGGAGGCCTTAGAGACCGAGGTAGCGACATTATGATTAAGACTAATAGCGCGGTTTATCCAGACCTAAAAGATCGGTCAGTGTTTATTTCTGGCGGGGCAACGGGAATTGGTGCGGCCATTGTTGAAGCGTATGCCAAGCAAGGTGCAAAAACGGCCTTTGTGGATTTAGATGAAAAAGCCGGTACGGCGCTTGCCAAACGTCTGACCAAAGACGGTTATGACGTGCGCTTTGAAGTATGTGACATCACAGATATTCAAGATTATCAAAGTAAGATCCGCGCAGCAGCAGAAGTTTTTGGCCCGATTTCCGTCTTATTGAATAATGCCGCTAACGATGTGCGTCATTCTTTAGAATCGCTGACAGAAGAACGTTTTGATGAGTTGGTTGGGGTGAACATCAAACACGCTATGTTCGCCGCCCAAGCGGTTGCGCCGATGATGCGTAAACTGGGTGGTGGTTCGATCATCAATTTTGGCTCTGTGGGCTGGATGATGGCAACGGCTGGCTACCCAACTTACGGCACAAGCAAGGCAGCAACGCATGGTTTAACTCGTTCCCTTGCCCGAGACCTAGGTGGTTTTGGTATACGTGTGAATACCTTGGTACCAGGCTGGGTGATGACGGAAAAACAGCTGCGTATGTGGGTTGATGACGCGGCAGAAGAAAAAATTAAACAAAGCCAATGCCTAACCGGCAAGGTGCTTCCTGAACATATCGCCAACATGGCGCTGTTTTTAGGGTCCGATGCGGCGGCAATGTGCTCGGCGCAAAACTTTATCGTTGATGGAGGTTGGGTATGAGTGATTCTGAGAAAGGCACGTTCGTACCGAAAACATGGCCCCGCAAATTACGTTCAACCGAATGGTTTGGCGGTACCTCACGTGATCATATTTACCACCGCAGCTGGATGAAAAACCAAGGTCTGCCAGCGGATTTATTTGATGGTCGTCCAGTGATTGGCATTTGTAATACTTGGTCGCAGCTTACACCTTGCAACGCCCATCTTCGTGACCTCGCTGATCGTGTTAAGCATGGCATTTATGAAGCGGGCGGTTTACCACTGGAATTCCCTGTGTTTTCTGTGGGTGAAAGTTCATTGCGCCCAACTGCCATGATGTATCGCAACATGGCCGCCATGGATGTGGAAGAAGCGCTGCGTGCTAATCCGCTGGATGGTGTTGTCTTGTTAGCTGGTTGTGACAAAACTACACCTGCGCTTCTTATGGGTGCTTGTAGTGTCGATATTCCTGCCATCGTGGTGTCTGGTGGTCCGATGTTGAACGGCTACTTTAGAGGCGAGCGTGTGGGATCTGGCACGGCATTGTGGCAAATGTCGGAAGACATTAAAGCGGGCAAGATGACGCAAGAAGACTTCCTTGAGGCAGAGCAATCTATGTCTCGCTCTGCGGGCTCTTGTAACACTATGGGCACTGCCAGCACGATGGCGTCTATGGCGGAAGCCTTGGGTATGGCGTTATCGGGTAACGCAGCGATTCCTGCAGTAGACAGCCGTCGTCGCGTTATGGCGCATCTTACAGGCCGTCGCATCGTCGATATGGTGAAAGACGATTTGAAACCGTCTGATATTTTGACTCGCCAAGCCTTCGAAAATGCGATTCGTGTCAATGGCGCGATTGGTGGTTCTACCAATGCCGTAATTCACTTATTGGCTATTGCTGGTCGAGTTGGTGTGGATTTAACCCTAGATGATTGGGATAAATTAGGCCAAGAAATCGCCACTATTGTGAACCTGATGCCGTCAGGCAAATACCTGATGGAAGAATTCTTCTACGCAGGTGGTTTGCCAGTCGTGATCAAGCATTTGGCCGAAGCGGGCAAGCTGCACAAAGATGCAATTACCGTGTCTGGTGAATCGATTTGGGAAGAAGTGAAAGAGGTCCGCAATTGGAATCCAGACGTGATTTTGCCAGTTGAAAAAGCACTGACACAAAAAGGCGGTATTGTTGTATTGAAAGGCAACCTTGCGCCACAAGGCGCGGTGCTCAAACCTTCCGCGGCGTCGGCGCACTTATTGCAGCATCGCGGTCGAGCTGTCGTGTTTGAAGATATTGACGACTACAAAGCTAAGATCAATGACGAAGCTTTGGATATCGATGAAAACTGTGTCATGGTGCTAAAAAACTGTGGGCCAAAAGGTTACCCAGGCATGGCGGAAGTGGGCAATATGGGCTTGCCACCAAAAGTGCTGCGTAAAGGCATTAAAGACATGGTGCGGATTTCTGATGCTCGTATGTCGGGAACGGCTTATGGAACTGTAGTTTTACATACCACACCAGAAGCTGCTGCTGGTGGACCATTGGCCGTCATTCAAAATGGCGACATGATTGAGTTAGACGTAGAAAATCGCCGCCTTCATGTGGATATTTCCGATGAAGAAATGGCAACACGTTTAGCAAACTGGAAAAGTCATTTGGAACCACCAAAAAGTGGTTATATCAAACTATTCCATGACCATGTACAGGGCGCCGATACGGGTGCCGATTTTGACTTCCTAAAAGGCTGTCGAGGCGCAGCGGTGCCAAAAGATAGTCATTAAATTAAGTTTTTAAGTCTGACTCTGCCTTGTTATGGCAGCACCGCCCCAACGGACATCCCTGTCCGCGAGGGGCGTAACGCCCATCCTTGGGCTTGATGCTTACCATCACTAGGCTACTTCAGAGCTTAACTTAATGTGTTGAATTTCATTTATTAAAGAGAGGAGTGTTTATGTTAACGGGACAGCATTTTATTGCCGGTAAATGGATAAAGGGCGACGCGACATTTTCTTCAACGCCTGCTACAGGACCTTCTCATGAATTTGCTGTTGGTCGCGTGTCTGATGTGGATGCAGCGGTAGAAGCAGCCGAGGCTGCTTTTGAGACATTTGGTTATTCTTCTCGAGAAGAACGAGCGGCGTTTTTAAACGCCATCGCCGATGAAATTGATGTGTTAGGTGATCAAATCACCGAAATTGGTGTACAAGAAACGGGATTACCTGAAGCACGTTTGCAAGGCGAACGCGGTCGTACAACAGGGCAACTTCGTTTGTTCGCTGAGCGTATTTTATCAGGTGAATACTTAGATCGTCGGTTTGATGAAGCCTTGCCAGATCGCGCACCATTGCCACGTCCAGATATGTACATGGTACAACGTCCTATCGGCCCAGTTGCTGTGTTTGGTGCGTCTAACTTTCCATTGGCGTTTTCCACCGCGGGTGGTGATACTGCTGCTGCCTTGGCAGCAGGTTGTCCTGTTGTGGTGAAAGGGCATTCTGCGCACCCTGGAACGGGCGAGTTAGTGGCGCAAGCCATTGATAAGGCTATGCAGCGTTGTAATATGCCAGCGGGTGTTTTTTCTCTTATCCAAGGAGGAAATCGCCAAGTTGGGCAGGCTCTGGTTCAGCATCCATTGATCAAAGCGGTTGGTTTTACTGGCAGCTTGGCGGGTGGCCGTGCTTTGTTTGATTTATGTGCGGCGCGTCCAGAGCCGATTCCTTTCTTTGGTGAACTGGGTTCTGTGAACCCAATGTTTGTGATGCCAGAAGCTGTTAAAAACCGCGCTGAAGAATTGGGCAAAGGTTGGGCTGGTTCATTAACCATGGGCGCTGGACAGTTTTGTACCAACCCTGGGATTGCGGTGCTGCTGGATAACGAGGACTCAAAAGCCATGATAGCAGCAGCGAGTGCCGCTTTATCCGAAGTGGCAGCGCAAACCATGCTAACGGATGGCATTGCTGATGCGTACCGCTCAGGTGTGGCGGCGATAGAAAAAACGGGTATTCAAGCGGTGGTTCGTTCGGCAGATACAGAAGATCGTACCGCACGACCAAACTTATTTACGGTAACGGGGCAAGCGTGGTTGGATCATCCGACATTGCACCATGAAGTATTTGGTCCGCTTGGCTTGGTTGTTTTGGCAGACAGTGTTGAGCAAATGGTCGAGCTTGCTCGTCATTTGGAAGGTCAGCTGACCTGTACTATTCACCTTGATGAAGGCGATTATGCTGCGTGTCAGAAACTTATACCTGTATTGGAACGTAAAGCAGGGCGTTTGTTAGCAAATGGTTTCCCGACTGGTGTTGAAGTGAACGATACCATGGTGCATGGTGGCCCTTATCCTGCGTCGACAAACTTCGGTGCAACCTCAGTCGGTACCTTGTCGATTCGTCGTTTCTTGCGTCCTGTGTGTTACCAAAATATTCCAAAAGCCTTGTTGCCAAAAGATCTGCTTGGCTAGCTTGTAGATTTAGAAATGATTTACCGTTAAGAAGCCCAAGGCGGGTTTTAGCGAGTTCGGTTTTGAAAGTAACCGACTCGCTTTTTTTATGCCTCACTTTTTATGGGTTTTTGCTCCAGTTCCGCCAACACCAAGCGTTTAAGTTGGTTGGCAAGAGGCGATAGCTGACGGCCGCGCATTTGCAATAAATAATACGGGCTCATGACAATTTTTTTGTCCAATTTCAGTGTTTTGAGGTCGGCTTTTACTTTATGACCGACCAGTAAATCACTGACTTCTCTCGCCATCGGCGCAATTGCGTTGGAAGACACTAGAATGGCAATTAATGCTAATAAAGAGGTGCTGTTGGTAATGCTTAGCGGCAGTTCCGCACGTTCTTCCATAAAAGCTGCTTCGACGGCCTCGCGAATAGGGGCGCGATGAGATTGCATCACCCATTCAAAATGAGCGAGGTCTTTGACGCGGACTTTATCAAGATTGGCTAATGGGTGCTCTTTACGCACCACGAGTGTGACCGATTCAGTTCGTGCAGGGTAAATCTCAAACTCATTGGCGTCGTATTGTTTGGGGATGCGCGCCAAAACAAAATCATTGTGACCAGCGATCAAGTCTCGTACTAAAATATCACTGGTATCAACGTTGATATCAATTTCTGCTTTTGGAGCAATCGCGCGCAGTTGTTGAATGGCGGGAATCACAAAGCCCACCGCGGCTCCGGTAACCGCACCAATTGAGGTGGTGCCTCCACCACCTTCTTTTAGTTCGCCTACTTCACGGGCAAGATCTCGCAGCTCAACCAGAAGATTGTGCGCACGACGTGCAACAGCTTGACCTACCAGTGTTGGCTCCATGCCTTTGGCATGGCGAATAAATAAACGTGTCCCAATAGTTTGTTCAATTTCACTCAGCATACGTGACGCGGCAGGCTGTGTCATCGCCATTTCATCCGCGGCGATGCCAAGTTGACCATGCTCTGAAATGACCGAAATCAAGCGCAACTGATTGAGTTTTAAATGCTTGGCCAGACCTATGTCCATATCGACCTCTGTTATTGTTTTTAATGAAGATATCTTACTCTAAATAGAAGCTATTTGTGCCTAATAGCAATAAAAAAGCCCAAATAAATGGGCTTTTGAAGAGTTTTTGAGTCCACTGAATTATGATGTGAATTAAGGGATAAATTTGCGGTTTACGGCTGACTCTGGATCAAAAATGTCTATTGGAATATTCTGTGCTTTGGCGGTCCATTTCCATGTGGTGGCCAGTCGTTCTTTGGTAAACGCACCATAGCCGTCTTGGTCGCTGATGGCGTTATAGACTAAAGATTTGATGGAATTAATTGTGTCCGTTGCCGTGCTAGCATCGACTTCTGGCACCATGTCATGAACGATTTTTCCGCTTTCTTCTGGATGCTCCCAAGTGTATTCAATGGCTTTTTTATAAGCTGCAACAAAGCGTTTGGTCACGTCTGGGTGTTTATTAATAAAGCGATCAGATGCAATGATAGAAGTGGAGTAAAACTCTAATCCGGCATCGTACCAAGGTAATACTCGTAAGGTTTTTCCTGCACTTTTGGCTTGTTGTTGGTAAATCACTGTATCGGTTATCCATGAAATAACCACGTCTGTGTT
The DNA here is from genome assembly GCF_012726345.1 of Marinomonas sp. UCMA 3892. Classification (GTDB taxonomy): domain Bacteria; phylum Pseudomonadota; class Gammaproteobacteria; order Pseudomonadales; family Marinomonadaceae; genus Marinomonas. The sequence continues at coordinate 61,833 of NZ_PTXN01000015.1, read as the reverse complement.
ACCGGAAAGTAACATTGGGTTTAAGGCGCCAGCGTCTGCTTTGATCAATTTTATGCTGTTTGGATCAACGTCATTCACTTCTAACAACAAGGGTAAAAAGACATTTGAAGAGGTATAAGGTGAGGTGGTAATGCGTTTATCTGCAACGTCTTTTACGCTGTTAATGTTTGAGTCAGAAGGTACAAAGAAAGCATGGGGAGCTTTGCTAAATACAGAATAAATCGCAGAAACTGGCACATCGTTTTCAGCTTTTGCCATTAACAATGCCACCAAGTCAGACAAACCTATGTCGGCATTGCCTGTTGCGAGTTTGCTAATCGAATCATTAGAACCACGGCCGCTGGCAACGGTGACGTCTAAATCAGCCTCTTCAAAAAAACCTTTTTTGATGCCAACGTAAACGGGTGCTTTGTCACCCCCCGGTAGCCAATCTAGTTGAAATCTTACTTTGTCCGCGGCCAATACTGCACTAGCATTGAATCCGGTGCATGCCACTGCCCCAGCTAGGCATAGATTACGAAATAGGGGGATTTTTAGTTGGTTGTTCATTGTTTTCTCCATGCTTCATCATAGATTCGGCTTTGCTTTTTTTAAGCAAACCAAACTCAGTCACTGAAACAACCACAAAGAAAACCAGATGAGGAAAGAGCGAGAGGGCTGGGTACACAGTCGAGTAAGATAGAAACGGCTGTCACTTCCCTTTCGACATCCTCTTTGGGTTGTCGACAAGGCAGTGAGCAATGCCCGAATTTGGTTTATTGGAACTCGACACCAAATTTGACCGCTTCTACTCATTGCGTCACGCAAACTGTTTGCGCTATTTATGGCTAAGCAACAAGCAGGCCAAATGCACTTGTCTATAAATTCGGCAATAAATCGGTTGTTAGTGCTCTGTTTTGCACTTGAATTGGGCGTTTTGCGGCCACGTCGCACCACAAATATGAGTGACAGCATGCAAAATATGATGATTGGTTCGTGCTTGCTGTGTGTTTATTGCCGTTGCATAGACTGGTATAGGGTTTGCTTGTTGGTCTAGTTAAATTGTATGTGAAATAAAGAGTAGAAGCGGTTAAGCCTTACGGCCTGGACATTGCTCTTTCCTAAAATAAGGAGAGTGTTATGTCCCAGTATTTAATCCGCCAAGCCAAAGCGGTTTTTGGTTATGAGTTTCCTCAAGACATCCGTATCAAAGATGGCGTGATTTCAGCCATTGCTCCCACATTAAATCGCGAGCTTGACGACGAGTTAATAGATGCGTCTCATTGTGTGGTTTATCCCGGTTTTGTGAATACTCACCATCATCTTGCTCAGTCGATACTAAAAGGCGTACCAGCGGGTTTGAATCAAGGTTTAGGGGAATGGCTGGCAAGCGTTCCCTATCGTTTTTGGCCACAAATCACGCCAGATTTAATGTATGTCGCGGCGAAATTAGGTCTTTATGAACAGCTGCGCTCTGGGGTGACAACCTGCGCGGACCACCATTATTTATACCATGCGAACACATCACCTGAGTTGGAAGACGCTGTTTGGCGAGCTGCCGAAGATTTAGGTATTCGCTTAGTTTTATGCCGTGGTGGCGCAACGGTGCAAGGCAGTCATAAAGGTATGAAAGACAGCGGCATTGTTCCAGAGTCATTGGATTTGTCACTGGATCGCCTTGAAGCTTCCTACAAACGTTATCATGATGCCACCCCATTCAGTATGCGACGCTTGGTTGTTGCACCGACTAGCTTGGTTCATACCTCGCCAGCAGAGGATTTACGCAGTTATGCTCAGTGGGCAAAAGAACGAAAATTACTGCGTCATTCGCATTTATTAGAAGTATCTTTTGATGAGCAAATGGCACAACAAAACTTCGGTATGAGCGCTATTGATTACGCCGCCCATTGTGATTGGTTGGGTGACGATGTGTGGTTTGCTCACTTGGTTCAAGCGGATGCTCATGCGATTGAATTACTGGCGCAAACGAAAACGCGAATTGCCCATTGCCCTACGTCAAATTGTCGCCTTGGTAGTGGTATTGCGCCAGTTCTTGCAATGGAAAAAGCGGGTATTCCGATTACCCTCGGTGTTGATGGCTCCGCGTCTAGTGAAAGTGCTTCTATGTTGCAGGAGTTGAATTTAGCTTGGTTATTACATCGAACCCATAGCGGGCCCTCGGCAACGAATGTCTCGCAAGTGCTTAAATGGGGGACCCAAAACGGAGCCGAGCTTTTGGGCCTAAAAACAGGTCAAATTGCTGAAGGTTATGCGGCGGATTTAGTCTTGTATTCCCTTGATGCACCACGTTTTTCTGGGGTACACAGTCCATTAGAAGCGCCAATTTTATGTGGGGAACCTGCGCTGATTAAACACAGCTTTGTAAACGGCAAGCGAGTAGTTGAAAACGGCCAAGTATTGGGCGTGGATGAAGCTGAGTTAGTACATGATGTCAAAGCCGCTGTGCTGGAATTATTAGCAAGAGCGCCATCTAATTAATTGCGAGATACTTGAATAGGCGAGTAAACTATTGATCCATTTTATTCGTCATTAAGGAAAAGGATGTCGCTTTCTCATTCACCACAACCCATTGGATCAACAGTAAAGCGCTTGGCTGAAAAAGAGTTGGTGGCGTTGTTTGCTTTGATGATGTCGCTTACGGCGTTAAGTATGGATGCCATGTTGCCGGCGTTTCCTAATATTGCTGAGTCTTTGGCGATTGTGGACTACCAGAAAACCCAGTGGATTGTCTCAGCGATGATTTTGGGGATGGTATTTGGCGAGATAGTATTTGGTCCTTTGTCAGATGCGATTGGGCGCAAGAAAAGTATTTTGCTAGGCATTAGTGTTTATTTGGTTGGGTCTGTAATTGCTTTGCTAGCGTCTTCGATTGAAGCGTTTTTAATCGGACGAATGATTCAAGGCTTTGGTGTCGCAGGCCCTAAGATTGCCTCGCGGGCCTTGATTCGAGATATGTACAAAGGCGCGGCCATGGCTCGTATTATGTCCTTTGTGATGATGATTTTTCTTCTTGTGCCTATGTTAGCGCCTTCAGTAGGGCAGTTGGTGGTGAAGGTGGCTGATTGGCGCTGGATTTTTGTGTTGTTAATGACGCAGTCTGCCGTCGCCGGTATTTGGTTGTTATTACGTCAACCAGAAACATTGGCCATAGAAAATCGTATTCCCCTACGCTGGCAGCGTATCTGGTCAGATGTTCGATTTGTTTTAAGTCGTCGTGATGTGGTGGCTTACACCATTTTATTAGGCTGTGTGTTTGGCGCGCTTATGCTTTATATCAGTACGGCTCAATCCATTTTTCAGGATGTGTATGACACGGGTGATCGCTTCCCACTGTACTTCGCTATCTTAGCGATAGGTTCCGCCATCATTAACTTTTCCAATGGCAAGATCGTGATGCGTGTTGGTATGTTGCGCTGTGTGATTGGAGCGTTAAGTGTGATGTTAACTACGGCGCTGATTTTGCTGGGAGTGTCTTTGGGTTTTGATGGGGTACCACCCTTTAGTGTCTTTATGGTGCTGGGTGTGGTGATGTTTTCTTGTCTTGGGATGATCTTTGGTAATGTGAATGCTATGGCGATGGAGCCATTGGGTAAAGTGGCAGGGCTTGGTGCATCTCTCATTTCTTCCCTTTCCAGTTTTATCGCCATTATTTTAGCGGCTATTTTAGGGCAGTTTTATAACTTTACTTTAGTTCCTTTGGCGGTTGGCTTTGTTTTATTTTCCGCCGTCGCCTTGATCATGCTGATATATGGTTACCTTGCCAGCAAAACCTATCCAGAAGAATAAGATTTTATTCTGCATTGTTTCAATCTGTCTGTTTGTCCACGTCCTGCCCATAGCAAAATAAGGTAAACTATGGGTTCTGTATTTTTTAATATGAGCCCTTCTATGTCCTCTCAAGTTACTTCATCTAACTCTTTAGCCAAACAGCTATTTTCCATGACATGGCCAATGTTGTTTGGTGTATTGTCTTTGATGAGTTTTCAGCTGGTGGATAGTGCTTTTATTGGTCAACTAGGGCTATTACCTTTGGCCGCACAAGGTTTTACCTTGCCAATTCAGATGATTGTGATTGGTCTACAGGTGGGGTTAGGCATTGCCACAACGGCGATTATTTCCCGTGCTCTGGGTGCTGGAAATACACAATATGCTAAGCAGTTAGGTGGTTTGGTTTTGTTGATGGGCAGTGTGGGGATTGCTTTCTTTAGCGTGATTATCTGGCTATTGCGCCATCCTATTTTGGCGTTATTGAGCGCGCCAGATTCTGTCTATCCAGTTATCGATTCTTATTGGCCCCATTGGCTGCTCAGCGCATGGGTTGGGGCGCTTATCTATTTTTATTACAGCATTTGTCGATCCAATGGGAACACCATGTTGCCTGGCATCATGATGATAGTCACCAGCATGTTGAACCTAGTGTTGGACCCGATTTTTATCTTTACCTTGGATCTTGGTTTGAATGGTGCGGCTATGGCAACGACCGTGGCATTTGGTCTGGGGACCTTGATCGTTGCGCCCAAAGTAGCGCGCAAGCATTGGATTACTTTTGATTGGCAAGATCTGAATATTGGCAAGAGTTTGGCTTCTATTGGTCATATTATGGGACCGGCCATGATCAGTCAGTTATTACCGCCAGTGTCTTCTATGTTAGCAACCAAGTTGATCGCTGGATTTGGTACGGCGGCGGTCGCCTCTTGGGCGCTGGGTTCGCGCTTTGAATTTTTCTCTATCGTCGCTGTGTTGGCGCTGACTATGTCTATGCCGCCTATGGTCGGGCGCTTGCTCGGTGAAGGCCGTTTGGACGATGTGCGTTATGTTGTACGCTTGGCGTGTCGCTTTGTTTTATCCTTTCAATTAGCGATCGCGGTGATTACCTTCTTGATTTCTGGCATGTTGGCGAACTTGATGACCAGCGACGAAGAAGTCTCGTCGATATTGCATTGGCATCTGATGATAGTCCCCGTGAGCCTGGGTTTACTGGGCATCTGTATGTTGATGGTGTCTATCTCTAATGCGTTAGGCAAATCCTATACGGCTTTGACTATCTCGGCATTGCGCCTATTTGCTTTCTTCCTACCTTGTTTGTGGATAGGTTCAGAAATCGCAGGCCTCAAAGGTGTATTCTTTGGTGTCTTGATCGGTAATGTGATGGCTGGTGTGTGTGCTTGGAGTATGTATCGAAGAGCGCTTGGGCAAGTTGAAAACAAGTTGAATCAGGCTTAATACCGCAATATCGTCCAATCTTTTCTGTTTGTGATTGGTTAGTCTATTGTTATAGATTGAACTAGTTTGAAGGGGTTGTGATGTCGACAGAAAATCGTTTTCAGTTTGCGAAAAGCGCAGTGCTTGATGAAGTTATGCTGCTGGAAGCTTCCATGAGCGACTTTTCTTATGGCACTCATGCACACGAGGAGTTTTCCTTTGGTGTGACTTTGTCGGGTCGCCAAGACTTCTTTGCGTTAGGGGAGCACCACAAGAGCTATTCAGGCAATGTGATCGTCTTTAATCCTGAAGATGCCCACGATGGTCATTCTGGTGCCGATGACCCGCTTCACTACAAAATGCTTTATGTTCATCCTGACCAATTAAGCCCCATGCTGGAAAGTGCTGGCATCCGCCGAGCCAAAGATTTCCGTATCGAGCATCCTGTGCAAAACGATGCTGTGCTAAGAGCGCACATTTTGCGCTTGGCCGCGTTGGTGGAAAATACTTCTACCTCGGCATTTGAATACTCTTCTGCGTTGTTTGAATTTGCCGAATTTATTGCGCTTAAAAAAGGCGTTCAAATTGAATTCAAGCGCCGTACGAAAGACCCTGTATTTGAACGAGTACGCGATTATTTACACGGCCATGTTGGGGAAGAGGTTTCTCTTGACGAGTTAAGCCAAGTGGCGCATATGTCGAAGTATCATTTGTTGCGTTGCTTCCGTGATTATTTTGGTATGACGCCTCATCAATATTGGCAGAATTACCGTATGAACCGTGCCAAAGCCGCCCTTGAACTTGGCATGGCGCCAGCCGATGTGGCGTTCACTTTTGGCTTTTCCGATCTCAGCTATTTTAACCGTCGATTTAAGCCCATGTTTGGGCTCACTCCTTTTCAATTTAGGCGTACCTTGCTGCGCACCTAGCTAAACCATTCGTTACCAATTCCGTCCATTTCTAATGTCTATCAAATATTGTTTGAGGAGTGCTTATGCTCGCCATAATTATTTATGCCTTTGGTGTTATGTACAGTCCGGGTCCGGCCAATATGCTGGCATTGTTTGCTGGGGTTAATGGTCAGGGTTGGCGAGGTTTTCTGTACTGCGTGGGGGTGGGGCTAGCCATGCTGATTTTGTTTCTGCTTATTGGTTATCTAGGCGCCGATATTATTCCTCAGGAATATCAATCTATTATCGCCATATTAGGGGGCATCTATATTGCTTATCTTGGTATAAAAATATTACAGGCGAGCTTTCATCAGAAGGTGATTAATAAACAAGACAAAACGGTGAGTTTTAAAATGGGGCTGACGCTCCAGCTTTGCAACCCGAAATCCTTAGTCGCCATTGTGCCTATTGTTACTGTGCAGTTTCCTCGCTTTCATATTGAGGGGGAGCAAATCGCACTATGGTCATTGGGGCTTGCCGTGATGGCATGTGGCGCGCCGAGCTCGTATTTGCTGGCTGGCTCTTTTCTGAAAAAAGCGGCGATGAGCCCCAAAGTCATGGCATGGGTAAATTGTGTGATGGCGTTCTTGTTGTTCTATGTTGCCTATCGATTTATTGTTAATCCGTAAAACATACAGAATATTTAAGAAATTACCATACAGATTGACTGTATTGTTTTCTGTGTGCCTTTTTAATGATCTGTCTGCGTCTGTTTGGCTGGTATTAAGCCTTCTATCATTACTCACTAAGACAGTTTATTTGATTAGGGGATTGGTATGATCATTATTGCGTTACTTAAGCATTTTTCTAATTGTTTTGAGCGCTACAAAACGCGCAGAAAACTCAGCTCTTTGTCTCATGATTTACGCAAAGACCTTGGCATCATGCAAGACAGTTTTGAGGCGGAAGTTGGCAAAGGTAATGTGTTTACTTTGATCAAAGAATTGATTGCTGCTCCTCACTTAGCGGCTGCAAAAAAGAACCGCACTGAGGGGGAATAGGAGACTTCTTGCTCTCAAAAAAGAGCAAGGAGTTTTTTGTTTAGTCCTCAAATGTGCCTTTTATTTGCGTTACGCCATCTTTTACATGGCAAACGCCTTTCGCAAAGGTGTGTTGTATATCGAGGTTTCCATCAAGAATTAAGAAGTCAGCGTCTTTTCCTAGCGATATTTCGCCTTTGTCATTTGCCAATCCTAGGCATTGAGCTGGTGCTTGAGTGAAAGGAATAATCGCGTCAGTGATCGACATATTTTCGACCTGAATCATTTCTTTTAGCTGATAGAGTAAAGAGCCAAATCCCGCTACTTTTAGACCAATCAGCTCGCGTTTTTCATTGAATATCGGCACAGAGCCATTACCGTCAGAGCTAATGCAAACTCGGCTAGTATCAATATTTTGTGCTTTGCAGCGAGTGAGGAACGTGGATGCTTTAACGCTGCCTGTCGCACCTTTGTCTGGGTTAATACCAGCGGTCAAATCAACAAAACCACCTTGCTTCAACCATTCCATACCTTGATCTGCCAGTAATTCGGTGCGATTGACGTGAGTCGGGATGAACTGAGAAACCGGAATGTCAGACTGTTCTACTACCTCAAACAGCGGCCCAAAGCCTTTCTGGGAATTGCCAAGATGTACGACAACGCGACCACACTTTCCAGAAATAAGACCCGCAACGCGGGCTTCTGAAGCCATGCGAGATAGTTCTTCGATTGTTGGTTGTGAAGAACGATGGTCGGAAAGTGCGGTTTTTAAGCCAATGACTCGGTCGATAAAGACAATATCTCGCTGAATTGATTGAGTAATTGTTTCGGTTGGAACCTTGTAGCCGCCAGTAAACATATAGGCGCTTACACCTTCGGTAGTCAGGGCTTTTGTTTTAGCGTACAGGCTTTCATTGTGGCGCGTTGCACTGTCTGTTCCCAATAAACCAACAACCGTGGTAATACCTGCTCGTGTTAAATGACTGAGTAGCACTTCGGGCGTACGAGTGTGATAGCCGCCTTCGCCACCGCCACCGATCAAGTGTACATGACCATCGACAAAACCAGGGATGAGTGTTTGTTCTTGTGCATCAATAATATTGATATCAGCGATGCCTGTGATATCAATCTTGCTTTCTATCTTTAAAATTTTGCCCGCAGCGATCAAAATATCTTTGATACCAAGTGCCTCAGGTGCATACACATTTGCATTTTTGACGAGAGTGAACATATATAAAACCATAATGGATACATTTTGTTGGTATTTTTATATTAAATGAGTACATTAATCAAGTTGCTATCGTCTGTATTTCTCTTGTCTACAGTCGCAGATATAACGACTCTATGTTAAAATCTTGTTCATATTTTATGCGGTTTTATTCAGAAACTTCATTAATCTCAATTAGATAGGCTTTCATGAGCGAAAATAACAAGCAAAAAGCAGTACTGTCAGTTACGGAAGACATACGATCTAAGATATTGGACGGGACTTATCCTGAAGGTATGGCGCTTTCGCAAGTGGATATTGCCAGTACTTATCAAGTTAGCCGCACACCAGTGCGCGAAGCCTTGCAGATATTGGCAGGAGAAGAGTTGGTTGAAATTCGTGATACAGGCAGGGCAACGGTTACAACAATTTCCCCGGAAAGTTTCCTTGAAAAATGTGAGCTTAGAGCTTTAATTGAAGTAAAATTGCTAGAATTATCGATTCCTTTAATGGGCACTGAAGATATTGCCAAAGCCCGTGAAATCAATGAAAGTCTGAAAAAATGCGCACCTGAAGAGTGGACGCCATTGAACTATCTGTTCCATGAAGTCTTATATAAACCAGCCAATCGTCCTTTGATGCAAAATGTGATCAAAGACCTACATCATCGCCATTATGCGCGCTTAAAGTCTTTTATTTTGAGTCACCGTAATACGCCGCGCTCATTGCGCGAACACGATGAATTGATAGATCGGTGTGAACGGCAAGACATAGAAGGCGCTTGTTACGCGCTGGAAAGCCATATCATGATGAGTGCTTATGCACTGGCCGAACAGTTAAAAGCACAGCAATTAAAACGTCGTCAAACCGCTTCACTTTAAACCTTCCAGTATCAACTACATGTATTTTCTCAATGGCCTTTGCAATAGTCTTCTTAGGGATTTTCTTTAGGAAGGCATTGTTATTCATCTACCAAACTCCTTGTGCTAATACTCCTTATTTGGGTTTACCCTTATCTTATTTTGAGTCAAGTGTGTTCTAAATTTTGTAATTAACTTGAATTTATGTATCCATTTATTCATTATTGACTCTTAATATGTATCCAAAGTATTCTTTATTCGTCACATCGGAACTCAATATAGGATTACAACAATGAAAAAACTAATTGCGACTGCGATCATTGGTGCTGGGGTTTTATCCGCTAGTGCTTCTGTTTACGCAGCGGACAAGCTAGAAGAAGTAAAAGCACGTGGTGTTATGAAGTGCGGTATCCATCCTGGTAAAGCGGGTTTTTCAACGCCTGATACAAAAGGTAATTGGACTGGATTGGATGTTGAGCTTTGTAAAGCTGTTGCTGCGGCTGTATTTGGCGATGCCTCTAAAGTTGAGTTCATTACAATGAACTCGCGTAACCGTTTGACGGCTTTAGTGACAGACGAAATTGATATGTTGGCGCGTTCTACCACTTTCACCGCAACGCGTGATGGCTTGAATGGTGTTGATGTCACTACACCTTGGTTCTATGACGGCCAAGCCTTGATGGTTAAAAAAGAATTGGGTGTGAACTCGATTGAAGAATTAGACGGCGCGACTATTTGTACTTACCCAGGTACGACGAGCGAGAAAAACATTAACGACTATTTTGAGTCGCGTGGTTTAAGTTATAAAGCACTCATCGTAGAGGGTAGCGCAGAATCTACCGCTGCTTATCTAGCGAATCGTTGTGATGCAGTGACCAATGATGCTTCTGCACTGGCGGCTGATCGCCAAGGTATGCCGGATCCATCAGCAAACGTCATTTTACCTGAGCGTATTTCTAAAGAGCCACTTGGTGCTTATGTCAAACAAGGCAATGATGAATGGCGTCAAGTTGTCACTTGGACGGCAATGGCATTGATTGAAGCAGAAGAGCAGGGCATTACTCAAAGTAATGTCGATGAAAAACTAAAAAGCACAAAACCTGATGTTATGCGCTTACTTGGCACTGAAGGTAGTTTAGGTAAGAACTTCGGCTTGGATGATAAATGGGCTTACAACGCCATTAAAGCAGTAGGCAACTACGGCGAAATCTTTGACCGTAACTTAGGTAAGGATTCCGCGCTTAAGTTTGATCGCGGCTTAAATAACCTTTATACCAAAGGCGGTCTGTTATACGCCTACCCGTTCCGTTAATCATAATTTGAGCCAGTTTGCCCTATGCAAGCTGGCTTTTCATTGTCATTAGCGTTTGAAAGCTCCACTTGTAAGCACCATCTATGGCAGTTGTTTATGCATTCTTTTTTATATAACCGAAAAGTTCGAGACACTCTGATACAGCTCATATTTTTTGCAGTCATTTGTTTTGGGATTACCTATCTTGCCCTAAATGCTGCGACCAATATGCGCGATGCGGGTTTGACTAGCGGCTTTGACTTTCTTTTTCAGCGAGCAGGCTATGATATTAGCTATAGCTTGATTCACTACGATCCAAAAACCTCTACGCATTTAATGGCGTGGGCAGCCGGTATGGTCAATACGATTGCGTTTGCCGTTGTAGCTATCTTATTAACGACTGTAATAGCGTTGTGTTTGGCTGTTATGCGTTTGTCGCAGAATTTCTTATTGTCTAAAGTATCTCTTTGCCTTGTTGAATATGTTCGTAACGTACCTATTCTGGTGCATATTTCAGTTTGGTATACCTTGTCGCTGATGCTGCCAAGTGTGCGTCAGGCGTTTAATTTTGGTGATGTGTCGTTTCTTTCAAATCGTGGTTTATCCATTCCTAGCGTGGAATGGAATTACGGTTTGTTGGCGTCTTTAGTGTTTGCTGCGTTATGGATTGTTTTGTGCTTTTTTGTCAAAAAAAGAGTCTCTACAACAGGGCGACGTATTATCTCTGTACTGCTCATGACAATCGTTTTGGCGGTGTTGGCGAGCCTTGTATTTACGCCTGTTATTAGCTTTACCGCACCTAAATTAGTTGGCTTTAACTTTAAACATGGTTGGACGCTTCCTCCAGAATTTATCATGCTTATCATTGCAGTAAGTACTTACTCGGCGGCACATGGTTCAGAAGTGATTCGAGGTAGTATCTTGGCTATTTCAAAAGGTCAGATGGAAGCCGGTTTAGCGCTTGGTGTCAGGCCTAATATTGTGATGAATAAAGTGATTATTCCGCAAGCTCTACATTCTATTATTCCACCAATGACGTCTATTTATATCAACGTATTAAAAGCCGCGGCATTAGGTTCGGTGGTTGGCTTTATGGACATTATGGGCACCATGGGTGGCAGTAGTTTAAATATTACAGGTCAAGCCATTGAGTGCATTGTGATCGTGATGGTGAGTTATGGGATTTTGAATCTGATACTGGCGGCCATTATGGGACGTTTCAACAAAGCTATGCAGTTGAAAGGACGATAAGATGAATCATCAAGCGAGCATTGAAAAAATCACTGGCAAGCCAATTGAAGCGAGAGCGAAAAAAGCGATTCCTTTTAGCTTTAGTCGAGTTATGGTGTGGATAAAGCGTAACCTTTTCAACACTTGGTTAGACAGTGTAGTTACTTTGGCTCTTATTGCACTCTTGTGTTTACTGTTGCCAAAAGCCTTAGATTGGTTGTTTTTTTCCGCCACCTTCAGTGGAACAAACCGCGCAGATTGCGCACCGGGAGCAGCGTGTTGGATTCCGATCCGACAATACATGGATTATTACATCTATGGGCCTTTTCCTGAATCAGAGCAATGGCGAGTGAATTCGGCGTTTGCTGTTGGGCTTTTTGCCTTTCCTTTATTGTTTAGTCAACGAATCCCGCAAAAATGGATTGTGGCTTATATCCTCGTTTTGCCTGTTGTGCTTTGGTTGTTGCTTAAAGGTGGCTTTATCTTTGAAGACATTTCAACCAGTGCGTTGGGTGGTCTGACGCTGACCTTCTTCTTGGGCATTATTGCCATGTGTTTATCTTTGCCAGTGTCTATTTTGTTGGCACTTGGTCGACAATCCCAGTTACCCATTTTGCGCTGGGCTTGCACTGGCTACATCGAGATTATTCGTTCGGTGCCTGTGATTACCTTCTTGTTTATGGCGTCTTTAGTGTTGCAGCTTTTTTTGCCAAGCGGTGTGTCTATCGACGTCTTGTTCCGAGTCTTGTTCGTGCTGATTTTCGTTTCGGCTGTGTATAAAGCTGAGATCATTCGAGGTGCGATCCAAGCCGTGCCAAAAGGCCAAATTGAAGCGTCCTATGCGATGGGATGTGGCTACTGGAAAACGATGGCGTATGTGGTTATGCCGCAAGCATTACGTAATTCAGTCCCTGCGCTAATCACTAACTTTATTGGTTTATTTAAAGAAACTACCTTGGTGATGATTCTTGGATTATTAGAAGTGATGGGGGCGATTAATGCGACTTTTCATAACGCGGAATGGCTTGGCCTTCATGCAGAAGGTCCAATCGTTATTTCAGCGTTTTTCTTTATCGCTTGTTTTTCTATTGCACAGTACGGCGCATATCTAGAGCGACGTATCAAACGCACAAAACATTAATTGGAATGCATTATGTCTGAACAAACAGTAGTAAAGCTGGATCAAGTTAATAAATGGTACGGTAAATATCATGCACTGCGCGATATCGATTTAGCAGTAGCCAAAGGCGAAACCATTGTGATTTGTGGACCTTCTGGTTCGGGTAAATCTACCTTGATTCGTTGCCTTAATAATTTAGAGCAACACGACGAAGGAGATATCACTATTTGCGATATCACCATTAGTGACAATGTGAAAGACATCGAGAAAATTCGTCGTCATACAGGGATGGTGTTTCAGCACTTTAATCTTTTTCCTCATATGACGGTGTTAGATAACTGCACCTTTGGTTTGCGTCATGTGTTGGGTATGCCATTGGCTGAGGCAAATAAAATTGCGCGTGATTTGCTTAATAAAGTTAAAATTGGTGATCAAGAGCAAAAGTACCCAGGCCAACTGTCCGGTGGTCAGCAGCAGCGCGTTGCTATTGCCAGAGCGCTCACTATGTCTCCTGATATTATGTTATTTGATGAACCAACCTCAGCACTTGATCCCGAAATGATCTCTGAAGTGTTGGAGATTATGCGTTCATTGTCAAAAGACGGCATGACGATGATTTGTGTGACTCACGAAATGGGTTTTGCCAAAGAATTCGCGGATCGAATTGTCTTTATGGAAGCGGGCAGTGTCATTGAGATATCACCGCCAGAAGAATTTTTCGTGAAGCCAAAAACAGAGCGGGCCAAAGTTTTCTTGGATCAAATTCTAGCGCATTGATTTTTTTGGTTTTAGCAATGAAATTTAAAGTTTCTTATCCAACTCGATAAGAAGTGGACCATCTCCTCCCAGGGAAAAGGTCTTTTTTGGGGCAATTCAGCTTAGTCTGTATTGCCTCTTTTTTTTGCTTAGTGATTTGTCACAGACGTGAGATATAACCTAGGTATAATGGTAGCCATCGTAACATCGTGTAATGGTTTCCAATACATCACCAAATACATCCACCATATTTGTTTTGTGGGTTGCGAGTCGTGCCAAATAACATGATTAGGCTGAAATAAGGTACCGAGTATATCGAGGAAGTAGCATGCTAAAATTTTTTAAAATCAGAAACGGGTTGATTCAAGAAGTTTCCAAAGAAGATGAAAATCTTACCACCCTTCAAAAAGAGGCGAATTGGATTGACGCCGCGGAACCTGATGACGACGATCGATTACAGCTTAAGGCGTTGTTGAGAACCGATCTTCCTGAATCTGATGATGTCGAAGAGATAGAAGCGTCCGCACGTTGTTTTGTTGACCAAGCGGGTATCCATGTTCACTCTTTGTTTTTAAATCAAACAGAAGGGCGCCATAAAACCTCAACTGTTGCCTGTATCTTGCAGCAGGACAGGCTGATCACCATTCGTGAAACAGAGCTAGCGGATTTTAGATTATTGCGAATGCGTGCGCGTCGGGGGCAAATTGCTGTTGATTCGCCCGCTCATCTTTTAGTCACATTACTTGAAAATAAAGTTGAAAATCATGCGGATGCTTTAGAAGACTTACACCGTCAATTAGAAGAAGTCAGTCATCTAGTACTTGAAGATAATGAGTCGGAGCTGGATGTCATCATTGAAAAGCTGGCGCGTTTAGAAGACAGTAACGGAAAGATTCGCCTGTGTCTGATGGACACACAGCGCAATATCTCTTTTTTGTTGCGACACTTGCCTAATAGACAAGATTATTCAGAAACGTTACGTGAAGTTATGCGAGACGTTGAGACCTTGATGTCACATACGACATTCTTGTTTGATAAAATTAACTTCTTGATGGATTCGACGCAAGGCTTCATTAACATTGAACAGAACAAAATCATCAAGATTTTCTCTATTGCATCTGTAGTGTTTTTACCGCCTACATTAGTTGCCAGTATCTACGGGATGAACTTTAAAATTATGCCAGAGTTGGGCTTTGATTACGGTTATCCTGCCGCGTTAGGTTTGATGGTCGTTTCTGCGTTTGCGCCTTATTGGTATTTTAAACACCGTGGATGGTTATAAGCTTCATATTTTTGTCTCTGTTAAACTGCATGATCATGCTGACTTTGGCATGATCATGCAGCCTTTCCTGTAAGTATTTATTACTACTGTGCCTTATTAATTCTCCATATCTTTCTATTTGAGTAATTATTTATTGAAAACGCGGTTGAGAATGACTATTATTTGAATGGTGTTTTTTTATTCATTGGAGAAGATTGTGGAAGATTCAGTTCAGCAGAAGATTGTCGACTTTTTACAGGTCGGTGGGCCTGTCGTTTGGATACTGATGGTATTTTCTATCGTTGCTTTGACAATTGTCTTGTTAAAGCTATGGCAATTCTCCTCACTTCGTGCAGAGAGTCTTAAAACAAGTAATTTAGCCTTAGATAAATGGCGCAGTGAAGAAAATGGCGAAAAAGCGCTTGAGATATTAGATGAAAAGCGTCCAATCGATGCTTTAGTAGGTTACACCATGCGCGCTTTATTAGCGGCAAATACCCAAGCAGATTTGATTCGAGAAGAAGTTGAGCGTCGTGCGATGAACCAGCTAAACCAGCTGCGCTCTTACCTTCGTCCTTTAGAGATTATTGCGACCTTGAGTCCGTTGTTAGGTTTGCTTGGTACGGTATTAGGTATGATCACCGCTTTCCAACAAATGGAAGGTGCGGGCAATCAAGTTGATCCATCGGTGTTATCTGGTGGTATTTGGCAGGCATTACTGACAACGGCTGTTGGTTTGGCGGTAGCGATTCCGGTAGTGACATTGCACAGCTGGCTAGAACGTAAAGTAGAGCGTGTTGCTCATAATATGAACGATGCAGTTACTCAAGTATTTACCAGTAAACAGGCCAAACAATTAGTTAAAAAGGTCGACGAAGAGTTGTTACATGCCGCTTAATCTGTCTCAACCTAAACGTAAGAATGCAATCAGCTTAACACCATTAATTGATGTGGTGTTTATCCTACTGCTGTTCTTCATGTTGACTTCAAGTTTTGTGCCTTGGCGCATCGTAGATACACCTCTGTCTGTGGCATCCGATGTTCAAAATCCGCCGCAGGAAAAAGACAACCTCATTTTGACCTTGAAACAAAACGATGATCAGGTTTGGATTGACGGCCAAGCAGTTAGTTTCTCCGATCAATCTCGTTTTCAAACGCTCGTAACAGATCATAATGAAGGTGTTTTTATTATCAAAGCGGAAGATGGCGTCACGTTACAGACCCTGATGCACCTTGCTGATCGCCTAAAATTAAACGGTGCAAAAACCGTATCTATTGCGAATGCTTTTGCTATGCCGGAGACGAAATGAAAATAGGCGAAAAATACGCCGCGAGAAACGCCAGCAGCGATGACAATATGGTGCCACTGATTAACGTGGTGTTTCTGATGCTGGTGTTTTTTATGGTTGCTGGGCAAATTCAAAAAGCAGATCCGATTGCCGTGATTCCTCCTCAATCTATCAATGATAACCGTGCAGCATCCGATCCAAATATTGAGATTGTTTTGGGTGTGGATGATAGCCTTTATGTAGATGATAAATTGTTTATGGTAGAGGATGTTCAAGCCTATCTAGAGCAACAATTTACCTCGGCTCCTAATAAAGATGCTTTCTGGGTACAAATCAAAGCAGATGGTGCTATTTCACTAGAAAAGCTACGTCCGGTGTTTAACCAGGTGCGTTTAGCTGGTCTTACTAAGGTTAGCTTGGCAACACAGTTAGAGCGAGGAGACAAATGATTCCCAAGCGTCATTGGATTATTGCTGGTGGCCTAGCTATTTCTGTACATGCAGGTGCCTTCTATGCAGTATTTTATGCCCCAACAGTAGGTAGTCAGTCAGCAGGCTCTCAGGGTATTGAGTTTGATCTTGGTATGGTTGGCGATCTTGGTGCTGCAGCACAAACCACAGCTGCACAAGAAGAAGTGAAAGAAGTTGAAGAAACGGTAGAGGAGCCGATTGAAGAGGTTCAAGAGGAAGTTGAACCAGAAATAGAACCAGAGCCAGAAATAGAACCAGAGCCAGAAATAGAACCAGAGCCAGAAATAGAACCAGAGCCAGAAATAGAACCAGAACCGATTATTGAACCTGAAATTATTAAAGAGCCAGAACCGGTTGAAGTTAAGCAAGAATCGCCAATTGAAGTGAAAAAACCAGAGCCTAAGCCCGAACCTAAGCCAAAGCCAAAGCCAAAGCCAAAGCCGAAACCTGAGCCAAAACCTGAGCCAAAACCTGAGCCAGAGCCGAAAAAAGAAACGCCAGTAGTAAAATCGACTCCCAAACCGGTTGCACCGTCATCAATGGCGAACCAAAAAGCAACAACGGGAAGTTCGAACTCAGCAACGAGTGGTGGTAATCCAGGCGCTAAGGCAAACTATTTTACAAAGTTAAAATCGGTGTTGGCCCAGAATAAACGTTATCCAAGAGCATCCCGTCGTCGCAATGAAGAGGGCGTTGTTTCCTTGTCTTTTGTTGCTCACGCGGATGGTTCAGTATCAGACGTAAAGATCACTGAGAGTTCTGGTCATAAACGTTTGGATAATGCGGTATTAGATATGATCAAGCGCTCGACACCTTTGCCTAAATTCTCAAAGGATATGTCGGAAACCGAGCTACGGATTAACTTACCTGTTTCCTTTAAGTTAAGTGACCTTATGTGATGAATTAGTCAGATCATAGGTTCGAATGATAAAAAACGCCGCACTTTTAGTCATTAAAGTGCGGCGTTTTTGCTTTTCTATTTTAAAAGTGAGACTACTTTTTAAAGAATAAACTTATTGAGCGATGAGTATCTTCGGGGTTGGGTTTTTCGGTAGTAGTAACCAAACCTTGCCAAAATGCTTTAACTGACCTGCATGGAAGTGCGCTTCTTCGCCAATGCCTTGGTACCAGTCAATATGGCCAGCTCCTTTAATCGCACCACCTTTATCTTGAGCTAGTAGTAGGCGGAACTCATGGCCGACTAAATTCCCATAGGTGTCTAGCTTAGGAACTTGAGCCAATAGAATTGAGCCAAGCGGAATCACTTTTGGATCCACTGCTGCTGAATACAAAGGCGTTAATGGCACGTTAGCGGCACCAACTGGGCTTTGTGGGCCTTCGCTAAAAAACAAATAACTTGGGTTCGTGGATAGAATCTCACGGTTACGATCTGGGTTATCACTTAGCCATTGGCGAATGCTTTGTGCTGAAATATTGGCTCGATCAATCTCACCCCTCTCAATAAGTTCTTTTCCTAAACTGCGATAAGCGTGGCCATTTACACCGCCCCAAGATAAGAGCTTCTGCTCGCCGTCTTCATATTCGACAACGCCAGAACCTTGTACGTGCAAGAAAAAATTGTCGACTAAACTAGAGGTATAGGCAATTTCTAATCCCTGCCCTGCGAGAGCATTTTCAAAATCTATTTCTTCGCGCGAAGGGTAAGTTCCGTCAACATTTCGTTGTGCTGGTTTGCGATAAAGTGGGTAGCGATACACTTCATCTGGTAAATGTCGAACGGGCAAAACAGGCACATAATAGCCTGTGATTTGCACGTTGCCTCTTTGGTCTTGCCCCGCTAATTGATGGGCTATTAGCTGCGGCTGCTGTGCTGGATTGTGCAGCCATTTACCAATCTCCTGCGCAACGACTTTCAAATCCGCCACGCTAGTTTGCGTATTTTCAAGAACAAAATCTTTATCCCCAATACGGTTCAAGTACTTTAGTTGTTGCTGTAAGCCACTTTCGAAGCTCGCGTCAGGCATGGGCAAACCCGGTGGCAGGCTTTCTTTTAAATATAGCGTCTCACGTTTCAGCGCAGCTATGTCTCGGCCATTGTTTTCGAAGTCATTGGAGCTATCGATCTCGTTCACACTGCAACTGCTAAGCAGGGTAAAAGAAATGAGGCAAAGTGGACGAATTAGGAAACGGCGATGTGTTTTAGGCGGTAAAAGGTGTCGTAAAAAAGAAGAAAAAATCATAAGCCCTGTTTCTATAAAATGAATCGATAAAATAATAAAAGGTCGAGTTTTGACCACAAATAAAGAGCGAGGTTCATCTTGAGTTTTTATAGAATCGAAAGCAACGATAGAAGAAGAGTTTTACACTTTACCAGCGTTAGTGGTTAGAACATTAGGTATTCGTAGGCTTGCCTCAGTCCAATGAACGCATCCTGATCGCCGCCTCTGTCTGGATGATGTTTTTGGGCCAGCTTGCGGTACTGTTGTTTTATTATCGCCTTGGTTGGGTTGCTACTGTCGATTTGTAGGGTTTTAAGTGCTGAGTCTCGGTTACCAGGTAAACTAATGCCTTTGTAGAAGCTATTGAGAAGGCGAGAGACTTCATCCTCATCGGTTTTTTCGTATTCTTCCCAGTCTAGGTAGTAAGCGGCTAACTTTGCGTCTACGCTATCGTTTAAACTGGTAGTAGCAGACAATTGAATTTCTGATGCGCTAAGCAAGTGGATTCGAAGTGCACTGATGTTTAACATCAGGTTTTCTTCTTGCCAAAGGCTGCTTTGTAATTGATACAAAGCATTCATGATAAGAAAATGCTGGCGAAACAGCTGCAAATTCGCATCGTCGGCAAGCTTGCTAAATTCTGGTAGCTGATCTTTTAACGCTTTTAGTATGTCAAACTCACTCATACCATTTGGGTGGTTTTTTAGGATCGCGAGAATCGGACCAACTAAAGGATTTTTCATATCTAGCTCGTATACTTTAGGTATTTATTACAGTGTATGTGATGAACCTAAAAAGGGTCAAAGTTGAGCCAGATATTTTTTGTTAATTTGGATAGTAGAAAGACAACGTTATGTTATGGATTGTTGGTATTGCCATTGCTTTGTTATTGCTAGTTGGGCCGAATTTATGGGTAAAGTTTACTCTTAAACGCTACGCCACCGACCGTAAATACTTGCCGGGAACGGGCGGCGAACTAGCAACTCATTTAGTAAAACGCTTTGAGCTAACAGATGTAAAAGTAGAGCAAACTCAAGAAGGTCATGACCATTTCGACTTTGGGCAACATGCGGTTCGTCTGAGTCCAAGTGTTTTCAATGGGCGTTCGTTAACGGCGGTCGCTGTGGCAGCCCATGAAGTAGGACACGCTATTGCGCATGAAAAGAAACAAAAGATCTCTCATTTAAGCTCTCGCTATTTACCCTTGGCGCATTTTGCCCGTCGAATTACCGCGGGTTTATTGCTTGGCTGGCCCGCCTTGAGCCTATTGTTGCATATTCCTTACGCCGTGCCTTTGCATGCCTTAGTCGTTGGTCTATCTGGCTTGTTAGCTGTACTGGTACAAGTCGCGATACTGCCAGAAGAATGGGATGCCAGCTTTAACAAGGCACTACCAATATTGAGAGAAGGCAACTACATCCCACAGGAAGACCTACCCAAAGTGAAGAAAATCCTCACCGCCTGCGCTATGACCTACGTCGCTGCTGCGCTCATCAAAGTTTTGTTTGTTTGGCGCTGGTTTAAACGATAACTCCCTTCTTTCCTCCGCCTCGTAGGTCGGATGAGGGAGGCACGACCGTAATCCGACGTGTTGATGTAAGTCACGCCTTCATGCCGACATCTCACGTCCTCACAAGACTCGAACCAAACGGCGTTTATTTTCGAAACTAACGCCTACCTCATCAAAACGCCGTTTTGGGTTTCATTGTATGTATGTATGTATGTATGGATGCATTAAGCCTTGTAGGTCGGATGAGGGAGGCACGACCGTGATCCGACATAACAGCGTAAGTCGCGCTTTCTAGCCGACAAGCCACGTCCTCACAAGACTCGAACCAACCGGCGTTTTTCCTCGAAACTAGCGCCTACCTCATCAAAACGCCGTTTGGTTCTTGCTGTGTTTAAGATGAAATGCTCTAGGTTTTGTAGTAGTTTTGCTAGTACTTTAATGTCGTTTCGAATATGGAATAATTCTTGAAAAATCTTTCGTTTGAATCAACCTTGGCTCAGCGAGATGAGCTATTAGAAATAAGTAAGAGTGGTTCATATCAACATTTTAATGTTAAAGAGCTAAATAACTTTTTGTTTGTATTAAGGTTTCACTATCAGGAGTCAAAATCAGGTACTTTTGTGCATGAAAGCTTGAAGGTAGCTGTGGAGAATACGGAGTCTTTTCTGCAATTAACAAGAGCTGAAAAGTCTTGGTATGAAAAACCAATGGGTTTGATAGGTATAGGCGTATTTGTGGGTATCGTAACCACTTTGCTCGTAAACTTCATTTATAGTTTACTTTTATGATTAACTTTTAGACACCATAATGATATCTAAGCTGGGCAATGAGAATCGCGCCATCTTGGTGTTTATAGACGATACGATGTTCATCATTTATCCGACGAGACCAATATCCAGCTAAGCCGTGTTTTAGCGGCTCTGGCTTTCCAATGCCTTCATGGGGTGTCCTTTGAATGTCTTTAATGAGCAAATTAATACGTTTTAGTACTTTTTTGTCTGTTGTTTGCCAATAAAGATATTCTTCCCAAGCTTTGGTGGAAAACGTTAGCTTCATTCAATAAGCTCTCGTTCGGTTCCATTCCCCGCTTCAAGCTCCGCAATCGATGCTAATAGGTTTCTAGCATTTGCTGGAGATCTTAGTAAGTATGTTGTTTCCTGCATGGCGTTATAGTCTTCTAAAGACATCATAACTACAGGCGCTTCATTCTTACGAGTAATGATAATTGGCGCGTGGTCATTACAAACATTTGCCATTGTGTTGGCTAGGTTTGCTCTAGCAGCTGTATAGCTTATTGCATCCATAGTGACTCCAAAATGTTCATGTACGTTATTGTGTACATGATATCTTGTGGTTACATAATAAGCAATCAGCTAAAGTGATCTGATACCTTTATACGACTCCACAAAATCGATAAACAACTGTCACAAAAAAGGCATGAACTTCGCATAAAATCGTCTTACTATGAAAGCTGACTTTTTGGTTAGTATTTTTGATACGCAAGATGTTTGTATTAATGGAGTATTTTCATGACGTTTTTTGTTCCTAAGGGTGCGTCGATTTTCGCCTCTTCTTTGTTGTTTGCTGCGATGGCGCAGGCTTCCACCATTGACTTGCGGGTCATGGAAACCACTGACATTCACATGAATTTGGTGGATTACGATTACTACGGCGATAAGCAAAGTGATGCGGTGGGGTTGTCTCGTGTGGCGACTTTGATCAAAGCGGCGCGTGCGGAAGTGACGAACTCTGTGTTGGTGGATAACGGTGACTTATTACAGGGTACGCCGTTGGGCGATTATGTTGCCAAAGGTCGAGTGCTGCGCTTTGGTGAGACGCATCCTGCATTTAAAGCGATGAACTTGTTGGATTACGATGTGGGTAATATCGGTAACCACGAATTTAACTATGGCTTAGACTTTTTAATGAAAAGTTTAAGCGGCGCTAATTTCCCTTACGTTAACTCTAACGTGTATGTGGACGATGGCGACAACGATGCGTCTAACGATCAGCCTTACTTCCAGCCTTATATCATTAAAGACAAAACTTTCGTCGATTCCGACGGCAAAAAGCAAACAGTTAAAATAGGTTACATTGGTTTTGTACCGCCACAAATTATGACGTGGGATAAGGACAATTTAACTCATAAAGTCATTGCCAAAGATATTATCGAAACAGCCAATAAATACGTTCCTGAAATGAAAGCCAAAGGTGCGGATGTGATTATCGCGATTCCACACAGTGGCATGATGAACTCGCCTTATATGAAGGGCGAGGAAAACGCTTCTTATCATTTGGCGAAGGTTGACGGTATCGATGCGATTTTGTTTGGCCACTCTCATCGCATCTTTCCTGGCGACAAAGCATTAGATGCTTTCGAAGGTGTGGATGGTGAAAAAGGTACGGTATTTGGTAAGCCTGCGACTATGCCGGGGTTTTGGGGGTCTCACCTTGGGGTGATTGATTTGAAGCTTGAGCCAGCTGGCGATGGCTGGAAAGTTGCCGATGGCAAAGCTGAAGTGCGTGCCATTGCTCGTCGTGAAGGACGTAAGACAGTGCCATTAGTTGAAGCAGATGTTGCTGTGAATGAGGCGGTTGAAACGGAGCATGAAGGTACTCTGGCCTATATGCGTCGTAAAGTGGGTGAATCCACAGCTGACATCAATAGCTTCTTTGCGCTCGTGCAAGATGATCCATCGATCCAAATCGTGAACAATGCGCAGATTTGGTATGTGGAAAATATCGTTCGTGGTACGTCTTATGAAGGTTTGCCAATCTTGTCTGCCGCAGCACCGTTCAAGGCTGGTGGTCGCGGTGGCCCAGAGTATTACACCGATGTGCCAAAAGGTGACATTGCGCTGAAAAACGTCAGCGATTTGTACATTTATCCTAATGACTTAAAAGTGGTGAAATTGACTGGTGAGCAAGTGGTTGAGTGGTTAGAAGCGGCGGCTGGGCAGTTTAACCAGATTGACCCTAACTCGACTGAACCTCAAAGCTTGGTAAATGCGTCTTTCCCTACCTATAACTTTGATGTGATCGATGGCATTTCTTATCGTATCGATGTGACTCAACCCGCTCGTTACAATGCGGATGGTGAAGTGGTAAATAAAGACGCACATCGTATTACTAAGGCGATGTTCAATGGCGAGCCATTAAGAGCAACAGATGAGTTCTTGATCGCAACTAATAATTATCGCGCTGGTGGTGGCGGGCATTTCCCTAACCTTAATGGTGAGACTATTGTGATTGATGCGCCAGATAAGAACCGTGATGTGGTGGCAAATTACTTATTGAGCCAAAAGACTATTAATCCTGCCGCTGACGGCAATTGGTCGTTCACCGATTTTGGTAAAGCAAAAGTCTTGTTTACAAGCTCGCCAAAAGCAAAAGAAGCCGCAGCTAAAAATATGACTTATCAGTCTTTAGATGACAATGGTTTTGCCATCTTTCAAATTAAATAGCTTTGTTGAAATAGAAAGATGCGTCTGAACGAAAACGCCTGCTAGGATTTAGCAGGCGTTTTTGCTAATAGCTTTTCTAAATTTTGTAAAGCTATAAAGCTAAATATAATATCCAACTTCGACACGCTGTTTTAGCTAGTGCATGCCGTCATTGAACTGGCACGTGAGGATAGTTAGCGCATGTAATATTCTCTTTCCAAGAAGTCATAATGTTCCTTGTCCCGTTGCTCTTGAATGTCTTCTTTTATTTTTTCTGAGCAGCTATTACAAGCTTGATAGAAGTCATATCCATATGTGTTGTGTAAAATTACTTCTCCCTCGCAAAGATCGGTATCAAAATATTGAGAAATTGGTTCCAATTCATGTTCAAAGAATAGCTCATGGCAACTTGGACACTCCTGAAGTTCATCTTTAAAGGTACATGCATAGCAGGTATCTAGGCCGTCATAGACCACAAAAGTATCAGACAAACAATTTGGGCAAGTCCAAATGTCATTACTTGGAATTCCTTGCTCTTCAGTCCTTTGCAAAGCATTTTTAATTAGGGCCTCTTTCGACTTTTCGATTGCTAGCAACTCTTCGTGCACTTCCTTTGGAAGTATGTCCTCGATTTGTCGGCTAAGATGAACTCTTTGAATTTTAATATAGAGCTCTAAAACTTTTAGAAACTGTGCTTGAGCATGATCAATGGATAGCTCGAAGTCTGAGTGGGTTATATTGTTTCGAAGCTTTATCGCAGAACTCATTCCTTCTAGCTCTTGCTTGGAAAATAAAATGTTGCCTATATTCTTATCTGCTAACCTTTCAATAGCTTTTGTAATGCTTATAGTGTGTTTTGGATTATCGATATTCTCGTAGATTAAAATCGGATGTATATCTCTGAGCATTGCTTTAAGCGTGAGCTCTAAAGACTGAACCAAATTTAAGATAGCGAATTGCCAATGCCTAATATCGTCTTCTGCACCTATAGCCTTTTGAGCTGCTTCAACAAAGAAAGCGTGGCTGTTCTCAATAAGATCTAATTTAATTGATCTAGCATTCATCATAGGCCTCATAAATACTATTTATGCTTTATTTAATGAAATGAAGTTCATCATGTCATTCTTTCAGCTGTTAGTGAATTATGTCTTCTTAATATCACGCTTTTTCTACACAGCTACCAAAACAGTAAGTTTGATGATGCCAGCTAAGCTAACTATCTGAGATAGTGCGAGGATGTCGTCCTCGATAGATAAGCGTTGGTTGGTATGTAAAACGCAACAAAGGCCTCCGAAGAGGCCTTTAAAATAATGGTAAAGTTTACGATTAACGCTGTTTGGTTTCAAATTCTGGGTGAATCCAAACGGGCGCATTTAGGCTTGGCAAGGTGTCTTTACCAAGTATCATGTCGGCGGCTCTTTCTGCCACCATGATAGTTGGCGCATTCAAATTGCCATTGGTGATGGTTGGGAAGATAGACGAATCCACCACGCGTAGGCTTTCGATACCGCGGACTTGGCATTGCTCGTTTAGAACAGCCATTGGGTCGTTGTCATCGCCCATCTTACAAGTACAAGATGGATGATAAGCACTTTCCACGTTCTCTTTTACCCATTGGTCGATTTCTTCATCGCTCTGAATATTCATGCCTGGCTGAATTTCATCACCACGGTATTCGTCTAGCGCCGATTGTTGCAATACTTCGCGAGTTAGGCGGATGGTATCGCGCCAATCTTGCTTGTCTTGCTCGGTCGAAATGTAGTTAAACAAGATACGCGGTTTCGCAGCTGGATTAGCAGACTCGATCCATAACTTACCACGGCTTTCTGGCTTGTTTGGTCCAACATGTACTTGGAAACCATGACCTTTCACGGCGGCTTGTCCATCGTAGCGCATGGCAGCTGGCAAGAAGTGATATTGAATGTTTGGCCATTTCAGTCCAGCGCGCGAGCGAATAAAACCACAAGATTCAAAGTGGTTAGTTGCACCCAGTCCGGTTTTAAATAACATCCAGCGGGTACCAATCAAGCCTTTGCTGATCAAGCCAAGTCTGCTGTTTAGCGTCACGGGTTGTTTGCAGTAGTACTGGAAATAGACTTCCAAATGGTCTTGCAGGTTTTCACCTACGCCCGGTAATTCATGAACCACAGGCACGCCGGCTTTTTCCAAGACGTCTTTTGGACCTACGCCAGACAGTTGTAATAACTGTGGTGAACCAACCGAGCCAGCCGATAGAATCACTTCTTTGCTGGCATTGGCTTGTTGAGTTTGGCCGTTTTTACTGAACTCAATGCCCGTGGCGGTTTTGCCATTGGCCTTTCCATTTGCAAAGAGGACTTTATGGCTTAACACCCCAGTTTTGAGAGTTAGGTTAGGGCGCTTCATAGCACGACGTAAGTAGGCGTTAGCTGTAGATGCACGCACGCCATTTTTAACCGTCATGTGCATGGGACCAAAACCTTCTTGGCGGAAGCCATTGTAATCTTCCGTTTTGCCGTAGCCGGCTTCTTCGCCAGCATCGATAAAGGCTTGGTAAAGCGGGTTGTAGGTCATGTCGTTGCCGTTGTTGGTCGACAATGGGCCATTGCCGCCACGGTATAAGTCCGCGCCGCCTTTCCATGTTTCGGCTTTTTTGAAATAGGGTAGGCAAGATTGGTAGTTCCAGCCTTTGGCGCCGTTTTCTTCCCATTGGTCGAAATCACAAGCGTGACCACGCACATAAACCATGCCGTTGATAGACGATGAACCGCCTAGTACTTTGCCGCGTGGACAATGCATTTCACGGCCATCAAGGCCGGGTTCTTTTTCGGTATGAAATTGCCAAGCGTATTTGTTGGTATTCATGGGATAAGACAAAGCGGTTGGCATTTGGATAAAGACGCTCTTATCTGAGCCACCCATTTCCAGCAACAGCACTTTGTGTTCGCCACTTTCGGTTAGTCGGTCCGCTAACACACAGCCTGCAGAGCCAGCACCGACAATGATGTAATCGTACGTTTCGTTTGCCATGACCTTTTCTCATTTAATAAGAGCCTCTTTTATTGGGAGACTCGTTTAGTAAGAGTCTCGCCTAGTAAGGACTTTGAATGTCGTTTAGATCAACAAAGACGCTCTTGTTTTGTGTGTAGTGGTACAGAGTCTCAATGCCGTTTTCACGACCGATACCAGATTGTTTGTAGCCGCCTACTGGCATTTCAGCCGGTGAAGCGCCCCATGAGTTGATCCAGCAAATACCGGCCTGTAATTGATTGATGACGCGATGTGCGCGAGCGAAGTCCTTGGTAAAGACGCCAGCAGCTAAGCCAAGTTTAGTATCGTTAGCGTGGGCAATCACTTCGTCTTCATCTGTGAAGCTTAGTACTGACATAACAGGGCCGAAGATTTCATCGCGTACTTGTGGCATGTCGTCGGTGCAATCGGTAAATACTGTTGGTGCCACAAAGGCGCCTTTGTCTAAGCCATTTTCAGTGACTTGGTAACCGCCGCATAACAAGGTTGCACCAGCGTCTTTGGCCGCTTGGATGTAGCCCAAGACTTTTTGCATGTGATCTTTGGAGATCAGCGCGCCTACTTGCGTGTCCATGTCCATTGGGTCACCAATGATCATGGCTTCGGTGCGCTCTTTTAGTTCTTTGGTAAAAGCGTCTAGCATGTCCGCATGAACGAATACGCGAGTACCGTTGGTGCAGACTTCCCCTTGGGTGTAGAAGTTAGCCAACATGGCAGCAGAAACGGCTTGATCCACTGGCATATCAGGGAAGATGATCATTGGCGATTTACCGCCAAGCTCCATGGTGACTTGCTTCAAAGATTGTGCTGAAGCGGCCATGACTTTTTTGCCTGTGCCCACTTCACCAGTGAAAGAGACTTTGTCGATGTCTGGGTGGTTGGTGATCAATTGCCCTGTACGCGCATCACCTTGAATGACGTTAAAAACACCATCGGGCAAACCTGCTTCAGTGAAGATCTCCGCCAATTTCAGTGCGGTTAATGGTGTTTCTTCTGACGGTTTGAAAATCATTGCATTGCCCGCCGCAAGCGCAGGACCTGATTTCCACATGGCGATTTGAATCGGGTAGTTCCATGCACCAATACCAGCACAAATACCGAGAGGCTCGCGGCGTGTGTAGAAGAAGTTGCCATTGCCAAGGTCTTGATAATCGCCTTGGATTTTATCGGTTAGCCCAGCGTAGTACTCGATCACATCGGCACCAGTTTGGATATCAACCACAATGGCTTCTTGAAGTGGCTTACCAGTGTCCAATACTTCCAGACGAGCAAGCTCTTCGTTGTTTTCACGCAATAGTTCAGCGGCTTTTTTAAGGATGCGTCCGCGTTCAACTGGGCTCATTGCAGCCCATACCTTTTGACCTTGTTTTGCAGACTCAACAGCAGCATCTAACTCAGCTTGTCCTGCGTGCTCAACTGTTGCAATCACTTCGCCTGTCGCTGGGTTGATTGTCTCAAAGTGTTCACCGCTGGTGGATGCATGGTAGCGGCCATGAATGTATTGCTGCTGATGTGCCATGATGTGCCTCTTTATGTCTGTTTCAAGGCTCTGTTTAGAGTCATTGAGATATTTAAGTTTTTATTAAACGCGCGTTTAATAAAAACAATTGTACATATTTTGACTATGAATTGCAGCTCGAATCCATTAAATCGTGGTTTTGGGGCAAAAAGATGACGGTATAATGTGAAGCGCTTTGGTGATTGGGTTCAGGATTGTTGAACGCAGAAGCTCCCTCAAAGCAAGATGTTGAGAGAGGCGAGCGTCTCGGCTTAAAGCCTAAAAGCGAGACGCACTGATTGAAGTGCTATAAACGTTACGAAACGCTATTACAGGCTGATGACGCCGTTTGTGTCATAGCTTATTGGGCTTGGAACGTAAGCGTCAGCCATGTCATCATTTAACCATTCTGTGCCATCTAGAACATAACGAAATTGGTACGAGGTTTCGATGCCCAAGTTAAGCGTCGACACAAAATCGCCAGACTTCTGTTTTTTCATCGGGTTGGCTGTGCAGTCCCAATTATTGAAGTCACCAACGACAGCAACGCTTTTTGCATCACCAATTGCTTCAGCAGGTAAAGCGAATTTCACTTTGCATTCGGGTTTAGTTTTTAAATAAGTTTTTTCAATCATTTTCAGCTCCATGATCTAGGATAGACAAATGTGTAAAGCTACGACAAAAGCCCGAGGTTAGATGAAACGTGCTTTTAAAACGTACTCTTTGAATAGGCTCGTTAAAAAAGGCTCTCTAAGAAGACTCTTTTTTAATGGTAAAGCAAAGCCTACGCCATATTTACTAACTGATTAATCCCAAAACAAAAAACGGTTTATTTTTAGTCTGGGTTTATCTTCTTCGATCCATTTTAGTATCAATCAAGACACTAAATGCGCTATTTCAGGGCTTACCACATTTATACAAACTTAAGACGTAAATTCACATTTAAACGTATTTTCATGTCCTATACTCAAATGACACCAACAAAAATAATGAGGTGTTTTATGGATATTCAAATGGTCGTTCTTATTGTGTTAAGCATTATGCTGGTCATTAAAATTGTTTATCTGGTTGTCTTTAAACGCCCAGAACAACAGGATGATGAGCACTCCCATGACCATCACTCACATAGTCATCATTCACATGGCCGTCACTATCGTGGACATCACCATGATTCGTGATAGCTAATTATGGTTGCGTACCGTCATTGTGACCTCGGTAACGTTTGTTTTTCGCTTCTTTGACTGTATTTAGGTCTACTAGGACTAAACCGTCAACACAGTAGCCAAAGTCGGCATCGACACCAAAGTCCAAGAAGCGAACTCCACCAGGTTCACATAATTCGCTGTATTGTTTGAACAGTGTTGGTACGCTGGCGCCAAAGTGGCTGAGTTGTTCTTTTAATATTCTAAAGTCTTCTTCATAGTTATCGCCGCTGAACATGGCTGAAATGATGTCAGAGTGTTCTGCATTGACTTGATAAGGCGTAAACGATCGCGCTAAATGTTCTTTGTCGGCATAATAGAGTTTGTAGAAGGAGACAATAAAATCCTTCGCTACTTGTGGGTAGCTGTTGCTTAGACTGACAGGCCCAAACATGTAGCGGATTTCAGGGTGTCTGTCTAAATACGCGCCAATACCGTACCACAAATAATCTAAGCTGCGTTTGCCCCAATATTTAGGCTGGATAAAGCTACGTCCAAGTTCTATACCTTGTTCAAAGTAGGGCTCCATATCGCAAGAGTATTGGAACAGTTCTGCGCTGTAGATACGATTTGGTGTGTCTGACTTCATGTAACGTGCAACTTCACCTATTCGATATGCGCCAACGATTTCTAGCTCTTCTTCATCCCATAGGATCAAATGGCGATAGTATTGATCGAACTTGTCTAAATCAGAACGCTCGCCAGTACCTTCACCTACTTTACGAAAGGCGATTTCACGTAAACGTCCAATTTCTTTCATCGTCACCGACATTGGGTCGTAATCAAACAGGTAAATTTGTTTGTTATCTTTGGTGCTGCCAAGGTGCTCGGCGATTTTCAGCTCTTGTTTGATCATTTGTCTGTTTTGCGGGTGCTCAACCGTTTTTTCTGTTTTGAGCAGTGGCTTCTTGCCTTTAGCGATACGGTACAAATGACGTTTTACCAGTTTATTCTTTTCTTTGTCGCTTAATGGTAGTTGTGCCAGTTCTTGAATCGGAATGGCTTGACCCACCTGCATGGGAATTTTACGGTTGCGCTGGCGGAACATCTCGTTTGCTAGCTGCAGGGTAGATAGTGGACGATACAAAATGGAGCTGGTGTAAAACAACATGGAATTACGTCCGCCAATATGAACAGGTAATAGCGGGCTGTTGGTTTTTTGCGCCAGTTTTAGATAGTTTTGATTCCAGTGTTGATCTTTAACACCGCTTGGCGACATTCGCGACACTTCACCTGCCGGAAAAATAATTACGGCTTCTTCGTTGTGCAAGCAGCTCATAATGGCTTTAAGTTGTTGGCGTCCTGTTTTGCCGCCTAGGTTATCCACAGGAAGAACCAGTTGTTTTAAGCCATCAAACCCCATTAACAGATCGTTAGCGACGATTTTCACGTCTGGACGAATTTCACCGATTAACCGGAGTAAGGCGAGGCCATCTAAAGCGCCAAGAGGGTGATTGGCGATGATCATCACGCGTCCACTGGCGGGAATGTTTCGACGGTCTACTTGGCTCACTTGATAACTAAAGTTGAAGTGATCCAGTACACGATCAATAAATTCGAAGCCGACACAGCCGTAGTTTTTTTCCAGGAATTGGTTTACTTCGCTTTCGTGGAATAAGCGTTTTAGCACACTTAACGTTGGGCGAGTGATAAGAGGGCTTTTGTCGAAAAACTGAGGTGATTTACTGGCAATCATTTGCTCGACTTGTATCACAGTAGTGCTCCGCTCTAATAAGTTTTTGTGTATCTTATTAGAGAGAGTAGAACGTCAATATGACAGAGTCGTGACGGTTATGTGGCGAATAAATGACTCGTTAATAAAAGCCTTTCGTGACTACTTTGTTCGTCAATGCTTTGTTTAAAATGGTGGAATAGATTAAATCGGCGCGTGTTCTGTCTTTATCAGTTAACTGATTGGCGTGTTATCTTCATCTGTTTCTTCTTCAAACTTATAAAAGAAGTTCCACAAACAATATAACGTGATGCCTGCTGCAACCATGGCCCAGATAGGTTCATTCGATACCCATTCAAGAATCGCCCACGCAACACAAAATAAAGTTACTACTACTCTACGCCATTTAGGACGAAAAAAAGCGCGATCTGATTCGGTAAGCATAATGTTCCTCTATCTATGCTGTTAAATTGTTATTTTAGGTTTTGTGTATAAATAGGGAAATAATAGATAACTATTTGATTCGCCAACCTAATTGCTTTTTAAAGTAATTCTAAAATAGCGTCTATAGAGTTGGCGTACAAACGAAAATAGCGAGGGATATTTACTATGAGTAAAGTATCCCTAAAGCTTATTGCGCTTTCGTTTTGCTATTTCCTAGGGAAATATGACGTGATCCTGTTAGCTGAGATTGTCCACTAACTCCTGAATCGATTTTATCTATGTGTCCACCGCGAGCTAGAAACTCTTGCATTTGCTTTTCAATGGATTCTGAAGTCTCCGAAGCAGCCGGCTGTTTCTTCTTAGTTGCCATGATAAATAGTCCTTGTTTTTAGATTGAACAAGGACTATACCAGATTTTCACAAAATTTGCTTGTTATTGGCTAACGTCTGCAATCGTGTGGCTATCTTTAGCATTGAGACCAATGTCATGTTGTTTTATCTACTTGAATGAGGATGGTAACGACGAATAATTGGGTTCAATAGTCGTGTTAACCAACCAGTAAATTCAATCGGTGCGTCCAACACTGTTAGGCAGATGCATTCCGCGTCTTTGGTGACGATTGGCTTATGTTTATGGCTGGCATCACGATTGATAAAATCGCCTTGGCGATAAACTCCGCTTTCATCAGAAAAAGCGCCCTCTAAAACTAAGGTAATTTCATCGCCAGTATGAGTGTGAGTTGGCATGTGAGCACCAGCTTTAACTCTGGTCAGAGCAATTTGTGCGCCGCCTTCTTCGTTATAAAGCGTAGCGATTTTAAATGAAGGTGAAAGACGCATCCAATTTAAGTCATCGTAGCTCTTCTTAATAAACTGACGAAGACTCTTCGGAACGGTGTAGTTACCCCAATCAATCGCTGTTGGCTCTTCTTCTGTCTTC
Organism: Marinomonas sp. UCMA 3892; assembly: GCF_012726345.1. Taxonomy (GTDB): domain Bacteria; phylum Pseudomonadota; class Gammaproteobacteria; order Pseudomonadales; family Marinomonadaceae; genus Marinomonas. The sequence continues at coordinate 29,319 of NZ_PTXN01000015.1, read as the reverse complement.
AAGAGATCGCTTTTTTGCTCAGCTTGTGCGTTTATTTTTTCGAAAAAGCTGTCTTTCAAATTGCTAAGTTGACGGCTGTCGGCTTTAGTTTGATCGAATAGGTGTGAACCAAGCATTTCCAACTTGCGGATTTGCTGTTGGCATTCATGGCAACGTTCTAGATGCGTAGATACACATAAAGAATGCGCTAATGGTAATGAGCCGGCAGCATAGTCGGTCAGTATTTCAATCGATGGATGGTAGTTAATCATCGATACTACCTCTTAACGTAAATAGTGAGTTTGTGCAAAGCAAGCCGAACTCGAGACTTAATCGTCCCAAGTGGAAGAGATAGCTCTTCTGCTGCTTCTTTGTGGGTTTTGCCTTCTAAGTAGACTTTGGCCAAAACCTGTTTTTGATCCGCTGGCAATTTATCTAAGCCTTGCTGGATGCGTTCCTGATCTCTTTTTTGTTGGGCATCTTTGAATGGATCGGCATTTTCATCGACCACATTTTGCCAAAGATACTCAGGGTCAATATCAGACTGATGACGACTGTTCTTACGCAAGTAATCAATACGTGCGTTTCTTGCTAGCGTAAAAACCCAAGTATTCAACGATGCGGATTCCGGTTTGTAGGTATGAGCCTTATTCCAGATGCGAATCATCACTTCTTGAGCAATATCATCAGCCATTAAATTGGCGCCAGGTTGTGCTGCGAGACAGAAGGCTCTTAATTTCGGAACATAGTAATCAAACAGGCGAGCGAGCGCGGCTTGATCTCTGTGCTCCGCAATAGCAAGCATATCTGCTACGCGTTGTTCATCTGGTTCTATTTGTATTGCGCGTTCCATTTATTGCTCCAAAAGGAAGGCTGACATGTCGTTTCTCAAATATACGTGCTAATCAGAAGGATGGATCACATTCGTCTTTTTTAATAGTAAAAACATTTGTACTTTTAAATAGGTAAAAATAGCGGGTGTGAAAAATCTTACTTTTCAGACCATCTATTTTAAAAAGAGTGATCCATAATTTGTTTAAACACGTTTAATGGGAATAAATGAAATGAATCGATTTCGATCAATTCTCCAGATCAAGATGGCTAAGGTAAGTGATGGGCATGACGGACTCTAAAATGGATCCCAATTCTTTGTTAATAGAACGTTTCAAAGCGTTTTATCTTGATGTAAAGCATCCTAAGCTCGACAAAATAGATGACGTATATACAGAAGATGTATTGTTTAAAGATCCTGTCCATGAATTACGTGGTGCAGAAAACTTACATGCTTATTTGTCTGAGATGTGTGTCAACGTTCACAGTGGCCGTTTTGAATACTTGGACCAAATTGTGTCCGAGAATACAGCGTACATAAAATGGAATATGCATTTTAAACACCCAAAACTCGGCAATAAAACCATTACGGTGCGTGGCATTAGTCAGGTGCAATTTAACGAGCGTATTTATTTCCATGAAGATGTTTATGACCTTGGCCAGTTGATTTATGAACATGTGCCTTTGTTGGGTGCTGTGGTGAAAGGCTTAAAAAAGCGCCTAGCGAACTAAGGAGAGTCTCATGAGTCAGGCAGTGGATAGAAAAGTCGTTTGGATAACCGGAGCGAGTTCAGGTATTGGTCTTGCGTTGACCAAACGTTATTTAGATGACGGTTGGAGGGTATTAGCCAGTGCGCGCAAGCAAGGCGAGCTAGAGCCTCTAATAGACAAACACCAACATTTAACATTTATTCCTTTTGATATAACGGATGACAGTCAAATGGATTCCGTCCGAGATACACTGAGTTCATATTCTGCCCATTTAGACTGTGCGGTATTAAACGCAGGTACCTGTGAGTATTTGGATATGACGGACACTGATCCAGATTGGAAAATGATGGATCGTATTATGTCGGTTAACTTTATTGGTTTGGTGAATAGTGTCGAAGTGTGTTTGCCATTGCTGAAGAAATCCTTACGTCCGCATTTGATTGGTGTGAGTTCTCAAGCCGTACAGGCTGCTTTTCCGCAAGCTGAAGCCTATGGTGCAAGTAAAGCCGCTATTCGATATTTCTTATCTTCTTTGCGCATGGATTTGAAGCAATTCAATGTCGATGTCACCTGTTTATTGCCGGGTTTTGTTGATACGCCTTTGACGCAGAAAAACACCTTTTCTATGCCGTTTCTAATGTCACCGGATGATGCTGCAAAACGCATGTTCAGTGCACTAGAGTCTCGTCCATTTGAGTACGCCTTTCCAAAACGGCTAACGGCCATGTTGTGGGCAGGAAGACATTTCCCAAAATTATGGTTATCGATGTTGGCGCCAAAAACTAAATAACGATTTCAAATCTAAAAACACCAGTTCAGCTGGTAATAACAAAATATGTTTTAAGGGGACAATGAGTGAAAATTGCCATTATTGGATCAGGGATTTCCGGTCTAACCAGCGCTTATCTTTTACAGCAGCAACATGATGTGACGGTGTTTGAATCTGCAGAGCGGATCGGCGGCCATACTGCGACCGTACAAGTAGAAGAAGCAGGGAGTACTCGGGCAATTGATACTGGCTTTATTGTCTTTAATGACTGGACTTACCCAAACTTCATTCGTTTGATGGACGAGCTAGGGGTGAAATCTAAAGCAACAGAAATGAGCTTTAGCGTCAGCTGTCAGCGTAGTGGATTAGAGTATGGTGGAAACAACTTAAACACCTTGTTTGCTCAGCGTCGAAACCTATTGAACTTCTCTTTTATTGGCATGTTAAAAGACATCTTACGTTTTAATAAAGAAGCCATTTTGGACCTAGAAAGTGGCCAGTTAAAAGAAGGCGTGACGCTTGGCGAATATCTAAAAGAAAAGGGTTACGGTAGCCGCTTTGCGAGCCATTATTTGATTCCTATGGGAAGCGCTATTTGGTCATCAACACTTGATGAAATGATGGAGTTTCCTTTGGTGTTCTTCGTTCGCTTCTTTAAGAATCATGGTTTATTGAGCGTTAATGATCGGCCGCAATGGCGAGTAATCGAAGGAGGTTCTTCGGCGTATTTACAGCCTTTGGTAGAAAAGTTCAAAGACAGAATCCAGCTTGGGGCAGATATTACTCAAGTGCATCGCTCTGAGGATAAAGTCATCATTCACTTTGGTGATGGCTCAGCACAGATTTTTGATCAAGTGGTGTTCGCTTGTCATAGTGACGAAGCCTTGGCTTTGTTGGCAGACCCTTCCCCAGACGAGCAAGCCGTTTTGGGTGCGATTCCTTATCGAAATAACGACGTGGTACTTCATACCGATACGCGACTGTTGCCGAAGAAAAAATTGGCCTGGTCGAGCTGGAATTATCACCTCGGCACGGATCGAACTAAACCTGCAACCCTTAGCTACAACATGAATATTCTGCAGCATTTTTCCAGCGACACGACTTATGTGGTGACTTTGAATCAGACCGACATGATCGCGGAAGACAAAATAGTTGGGCGCTTTCAGTACTCACATCCTACCTTTACCTTGGAAGGCATCAAAGCACAGGATCGTTGGTCAGATATAAATGGCGTAAACAAGACATGGTTCTGTGGTGCCTATTGGCGCAATGGTTTTCATGAAGATGGTTGTTGGAGCGGTGTTCGTGTCGCTAATGGACTTGGTGTTTCATGGTAGATTTTGTTCCTAAGCACAGTGCTATTTATCATGGAATGGTGAGGCATCGTCGTTTTACTCCGCGCTCCCATGCCTTTCGCTATCGCGTCTTTATGATGTATTTTGATTTAGATGAGTTGGATGATGTACTGGCGATGAGCCCTTGGTGGTCGATGAAATCTTGGTCACTCGCTCGGTTTTCTCGAAAGGATTATTTCGGGGATGAGTCTTTGTCAATCAAACAAGCTGTATTGTCTGAAGTGAATGAGCGTTTGGGGCTGAGTTTATCTGGCTCAGTTCGCATGCTGACCAATTGTCGCTATTTCGGCTTCATTATTAACCCCATCACTATTTATTACTGCTTTGATGAAAGTGAGCAGCTGCAAGCTATGTTGCTTGAGGTAACTAACACACCTTGGAACGAAAAAATCCCTTACGTTTTAAAATGTGATCCAAGCGATCAAATGCAGCGTATTCAATTCAATAAGGCAATGCATGTGTCGCCTTTTCATCCGATGGAACATTTTTATGATTGGCGCAGCAATGTTCCGAATAAGAAGTTAGCTGTACACATGCAGAACAAAGAATTAGAGGGTGAGCAATGTGTGTTTGATGCCACATTGTCGCTGACTCGAATGACACTAACGTCAAGCTCCATGGCTAGGGTGCTGTTTAATTACCCTGTCATGACGATGAAAGTCGCATTCGGTATTTATTGGCAAGCACTTAAGCTTTGGATGAAGAAAGTACCTTTTTATTCACATCCGAATTCATCGTCTACCACTACTAAATTGAAATAATAAATTAAGTAGAACAAATGCATTAGGAGACTAACAAGTATGAACTCCGTCAGTATGGATAATCAAAAAGTGAGAAAAAATCGCACAACAACATGGTTTGATAATTTAGCCCGCAAAATGGTCTTTGCTATGCTGGGTAAATTGGAAGTGGGTCATCTTACGTTGGAAGAGAATGGTGAGACCTATTCTTTTGGTGAAGCGAAAGATAATACTCAATACATTGCTCATATTCATGTTCATGATATTCATGCTTACCGCGATGTGTTTTTAAACAGCAGTATCGGTGCTGGCGAAGCTTATATGAAAGGCTGGTGGTCTTCTTCAGACGTTGTTGGCGTTATTCGCTTGATGGTCGCTAACTTAAACCTGATTAATAAAATGGATGCTAAACGCCCAATTTGGAGCCGTATTGGTGCCAAAATTGTTCATAAGTTAAACGCCAATACTAAAAAAGGCTCTAAAGATAATATTTCTGCTCATTATGATTTGGGTAACGATTTTTTCTCTTTGTTTTTAGATCCTACCATGATGTATTCCTCGGCGGTTTATCCTCAGGTTAACTCTTCTTTAGAAGAAGCGTCGGTGAATAAACTGGATCGTATTTGCCAAAAGCTACAGCTTAGCGAAGATGATCATCTGTTAGAAATTGGAACGGGTTGGGGCGGCATGGCGATTCATGCGGCGAAGCATTATGGGTGCCAAGTAACCACGACGACTATTTCCAAAGAACAGTACGAATTTGCCAAAGCGCGGGTGGAAGCCGAAGGGTTGCAAGACAAAATCACTTTGTTACTCGAAGACTATCGAGATCTGCAAGGTCAATATGACAAACTTGTATCTATTGAAATGATCGAAGCGGTCGGCCACGAATACTACGACAGCTATTTTTCTAAGTGCAGTGCGCTCTTGAAACCACACGGTGTTATGGTGATTCAAGCTATTACTATCGCCGATCAGCGTTACGACTACGCACGCAGCTCTGTGGACTTTATTCAGCGTTACATCTTCCCAGGTGGTTGTTTGCCTTCTAACCAAGTGATTGCTCATAAGATTGCCTCTAAGACCGACATGCAGATCGTTGGATTAGAAGACATTACCGAACATTACGCGAAAACCCTTGCCGATTGGCGTACACGTTTTCATGCAGCACGTCGTGAAGTTACGGAGATGGGATTCGATGATGTGTTCTGCCGTATGTGGGATTTTTATCTGGCTTATTGTGAAGGTGGCTTTAAAGAGCGAGCCATTAGTACTGGGCAGTTTGTTTTTGCTAAACCAGATCATCGTTTGTCGATTGGCACTAAGTAAATGGAGTAAATGGCATGAAACCTTTGATGAATGCCATTTTGTTTCAAATTGTTTGGTTTATCTGCTTGCTTGCTGGCAATGCTTGGGCATTGGTCGCAACGCTGGTTTATCTTTTTTTGCATGATCGCTATTTTATGCAGACTCGTAGAGAATGGCGTTTGCTGTTTACCTTCCTAGCACTAGGTGTCGTCATTGATGGTACTTTGTTTCAGATTGGTGTGTTTTCATCAAGCGTAACCTTATTCGGACAAACAAAATTGCCGCCGATTTGGCTGCTTTGTCTTTGGGTTTGTGTCGGCACCTTATTTGCTCATAGTTTGGCTTTTTTGCGCTCACGTTATGTTTTGAGTGCTTTAATGGGGGGAGTTGGGCCAACGATGAGTTATTTTGCTGGTGCTAATTTAGCCGGAATCAGCTTGTTAGAACCCATATTCTTGACTCTTTTTATAGTAGCGATTATTTGGTCTTTGGTGTTACCGTTGGGCGTATGGCTTTGTGAAAAGTGGACATTAGTTAAAAATGAGCATTAGTTAAAGAGTGAGGATAGATAAGAAAATGAAGTGTTCTTTTGTATTTTTACCGCAGCAGCGGTTTTTTATTGCTGCCTTTTGTGCCTTCTTATTTAGCTCTGTATGTTTGGCTGATACGTCTTTTTCTAAAATAGTAGGCAGTGCCTACAGTGTGAAAACGGGGGCTTTGTTATACAGAGAAACCCACGAAAAACTTGCTGATGGGACTTATAATGTCGAATACTCAGAGCCAGATGGTCGTGTTTTTGGGCATAAAACTCTAAATTTTTCTCAGTCGATGATAACGCCAAGTTTCTCGCAGCTAAATGAGCGTAACGGAGAAAAGATTGAAGTCACCCAATCTGGTGGAAAGTTAGATGTTGTTTATCAAGAGAATAGTGCTGGCAAAGAAGACAAGGCTTCATTGAAATTAGCGGCTGGCATGGTAGTGGATGCTGGCTTCGATGCTTTTATTAAACAATATTGGGACGCATTAGAGTCAGGTAAAAATATGGATGTTGAATATCTAGTACCCAGTAAACAAACGACCTTTACATTTCGTTTCAGTAAAGCCGCATGCGTGGAAGGAACTCAGGATGGTGCTCAGTGTTTCGCTCTTTCCCCTGTTTCTTGGTTGGTAAAATTGGCGGTCGATCCTATTGTGGTTGCTTATGATCCAGCAGATAAAAGATTATTACGTTTTACAGGTCGAGCAAATATCTGTGACGCACAAGGTAAGTATCAAACCGTCGATATCCAATATCATTATATGTAATCTATTTTCAACGTTAGCTTAGGGGAAGTAAGTAATATGAGACATCTGTTCCGATCTGTTACGGGTAAACTCACTTTTTTACTGTGTGTATTATTGCTTACGGCATGCTCTACGTCTGACGTGTCTTTGTACGCTAAAAATGAGCCAAAGTTTGACTTACAAAGCTTCTTTACTGGGCCTTTAACTGCGCATGGCATTTTGAAAAATCGTAGTGGTGAAGTGACTCGTTATTTCAATGCTACGTTAGAAGGACGTTGGAAAGGTGGGGTTGGCATATTAGCTGAGAAATTTGTGTTTGATGATGGTGAAATCCAACATAGAACTTGGATTATGACGCCCAACGAGCAGGGTGAATATTCCGCAACAGCGAATGATGTTGTTGGCTCAGGTGACATTAAAATGTCTGGTAACGCCTTATTTATGAATTATGTATTACAGGTTCCCTATGATGGCGATTTAATAGAAGTAAATGTTGATGATCGTATGTATATGGTAAAAGAGGGTGTTGTTATTAACGAATCGGTAATGAAAAAATTTGGCGTTGAAGTTGGTTACTTGTCTATCGTTATTGAAAAGGCTCCTCAGTAGTATAGATACGTTTAATTACATCTGATCGTTCGTACAAAAATGCATAATACTACAGATGCTTTATTACCGTGTTGAATAGAGATAGTGAGCACAAGATTTATTTTCTGTGTTATATATAAAAGACTGCTTTAGGCGGTCTTTTTTATTGGTGCTTTTTAATATCTATGTAATGATTTGCATGTCTTTTAAAAGACCTAAAAATGTATGCTTTATTTCTTTTAGACTAAGTAACAGGGAGGGCGCTTTATGTTTAAAAACATCACTGCACTAGTGCCTTCTAAGAAAAAAATAGTCTTCCTCTATGCTTTCCTTGCCCTTTTTATTATTTTTACGGTTTTTACTCTTGGACTTTATTTATCTTTATTGAATGATTTAGATAATCGTACAAACGTTGCCAAAAATGCTTTGTCAGATCGAATGAATGGTATTTTTACAGAGTTGAAGCGGGTTGTTGATGATAGCAGTTTATCTTGTGAAAAAGCCGATATTACGCGTTTAAGGCGTGCCACATTTTATTCACCTACCTTTAAAGAATTTGGTTTGTTCAATTCAGAATTTAGAGTGTATTGCTCAAATTTAGGGGCTATGAATATTAAAATATATGACTCAATAGCGTCGCGTATTACGCAGAGTATGGGTCGAAAAACAGTCTCTTTAGTGAATTCTAATACGTTGGGAGAATCTACATTTTTTGCTTTTTATCAGAGAGATGATGGTCTTGGGGTAAATGGATTAGCGCCGCCAGATAGGATTGCTGCTAGTGTTGATCAAATCCTTTTACCAGATTACTTTTATGAACTGACTCTTGGTAAGCAGGTACTCTTTTCAAATAGTAATGACATAGATTCCAGCGTATTGGGTAATACAGAAGTGTCTTTAGCTGATTGGTCGATGACATTGGCTGTGATTTTCCCCTCAAGTTTATATTGGCGTCATCTATGGTCGCTTTTGCCATTTATTATAGTGTGCTGGGTGTTGTTGTCTTTCGTATTCTATATTGGGCATTTAGTGCTTGTTTATTATCGACATTCTTTACGTCATTGCATCAAACGAGCAATTAAAAACAATGCCATGGAAGTGCATTTTCAGCCGATTGTTTCACTACAAGAGGGTGGGTTTCATGAAATGGAGGCGCTTATTCGATGGAATTCATTTCGTTATGGTCAGGTCTCGCCATTAGTGATTGTAGATATGGCGGATCGGTTGGGCTTGATCGATCATCTTACTTGGATGGTGATTCGCAAAGTTGGGGACTTTTATAGAGAATATCCTGAGCAACTAAGACACATTAAAATATCAGTGAACGTTGATAGGCATAGCCTTCTTAAAGAATGCTTTGCGTCAGATTTGGCAGAGATCCTTGAAGAGTATCCTGAATTGAAAGGTCGGCTTGGCCTTGAAGTAACAGAAACCAGTGTATTAGACGCTGCAGAGTTGCCTTTGATGGTGAGTCGTTTTGAACATATTAAAGCGCTAGGCGTTAGTTTGTCTGTAGATGATTTTGGTACTGGCTATGCTGGGTTAGATTTTCTTCGCCGTTTCCCATATGACACATTGAAACTGGATCAAATTTTTATTGCTAGCTTGAAGGATGATCAGTTCACTCGTCAGATACTAACCTCAGTCACGAAATTAGCAAAAGAACTTAATATGGAACTAATCGCCGAAGGCGTTGAGCATGAAGATCAGCTTAATGCGGTTCGAGAGCTTGGGGTTGATAGGGTACAAGGTTATTACTTTTGTCGTCCGCTACCAAAAGAACAAGTTATTACTTGGTTTGAAGAAAATCCCTCTCCTTAAAACACCATTCACAATACAAGATTGTATTATTGTCTGGCTTCTCTTACTCTCTACCGCTTAATTTCTATGCTCAAGGTTTTTACGATATGGCGACTCTGGTTTTTCGGCTTAAATATGTCCCTGATGAGGAAGCTGACGATATTCGTCAATTACTAGTCGATCATGACATTGCCTTCTACGAAACCACTGCTGGACGTTGGCAAATTTCCATGGCAGGACTCTGGGTAAAAGACAAAGAGCAAGCCATTAAAGCAAGAGAGTTAATTCATCAAGATCAAATCGCTCGTGCTCAAACCATGCGTCCCATTACTTTTGGACAATGGATATTGGGTTATTTACAACACGCTCGTCAAAATCCTGCGGAGGCTATTTTTACTCTAGTCGCGGTATTGCTTATTTTAGGTATTTCAATCATTCCATTTACGCTATGGCTGTAACCACCTAAAGTTCTGAATATCAAACTAAGCCGCTTCACTTAGTGACTTTGTCAGTAATGCGGCTTTACGCTGTACTCTCGCGCTTATCAGTTGCACGTTAATCGCGCTGATGACAACTATCAACATGCCAAATAAACTGAGCATGTCAGCATGAGAGGAGCTTATGCTGTCAGACCACCAACCAAAAGCCACACAGAATTCTGTCAATATGAACGCCATCACAGGTGTTAACGCGATCGAAGCACTGACTTGTACGGTTTGCCAATAACGCATGGCTTGTGCGAAAGCGCCATATGCAATGAGTGTATTAAGGCAGCAGAATGCGGCAATCCAAGTATCATCAGAAGACATTTTTAGCAGTTCGCTTGGTGATGAAAACGGCAGCATAACGACTAAAGCATAAATATAAATCGCTAGTAATATGTTGGAAGGAGCTAGGTGTTTGAACAAAGATTTTTGCAGCAGCGCATACATAGACCATGCTGCGGCAGACATTTGAATAATAGCAAAACCAATCCAGATTGAGCCTTGACTACCTTGCCCAAAAATAGGATGGAAGAAAACCAGCATTCCTAACCCAATTCCCACAAAGCATAGCCATTGTTGCCAGTTAATGCTTTCTTTTAGAAAAAATAAACCGCCTAAGGCAAGAAACAGCGGTGCAATTTGAAAGCTTAATTGTGCTGAACCCGGTAGTAAAAAGTTTAAGCTCCATGCGAAGCTTGTGTAGTTAACAATCAAAAATGTTCCTGCGGCGAAAAGTCTCAGCCAGTCATTTTTTGACAGGGATTTGAATTCACCCAGTTTGCCGCGTTGCCATTGCCATAAGCCTAAAATTATGGCTGCCACCGAAAAACGTAACCAAGTTAGAGTAATAGGATCGGAAAAACCTCCAGAAAGTTTGAGAGCAATGGGCAACATTCCCCAAAACAGCACAGTGACGGAGCTAAAAAAGAGGCCGTACAAAAAAGTCTGTTTTGCAGTTAGCATGCCTGTAGCCTTTTCAAGTGAAGATAGTTAGAAATTTCATAATGGCTTTCCCTCTTTATTAAATCCAATGCATAATAGTTCTAATTATTATGCATAAATCGAGATTTGGTCATGATTCCTAGCTCGCTACAACATTTGGATCTTAAATCCTTGACTGGGCTCTTATATTTATTGGAAGAACGTAACGTTGGGCGGGCGGCTGATCGCCTGTACTTGAGTCAATCCGCAATGAGTCGATTGCTTAATCGATTACGTGATGCCTTTGATGATCCTTTGTTTATTCGTACCTCAAAAGGCATGATACCAACGTCAAAAGCATTAGCACTAGAAGCGCCATTGAAGCTCATGTTGGAACAATTGGCAGGGTTGTGGACAGAATCTGAATTTCAACCGCAAAGCAGTTATCGTACTTTTCGTATGCAAACCACCCATTATCAGGCTCAAGCTTATATGCCTGCGATTGCGGAGCAATTTTATCGAGAAGCACCTTTTGCCTCATTGGAAACCAGTACGCTTACTGAAACCAGTTTACTAAACCAAGCGGAGCATTCTTTAGATCTTGCTTTGTGTAGTGATTACATTCAGCTCCCTAATAGCTTTGAGAAACATCTTCTGGGGCGTGAGAAATTTCGCTGCGTCATGTCTGCGAATCATGCGTTAGCTATGAAAGATAGCATTACCTTAGATGACTATTTGGCTTACTCCCATGTATTAGTTAATTTGGGTGGTTCTAATCCTGTGATTAGTGATGCCCTACTTGGTGAACGTGCACGTGAGCGGCATTTTGCCTTTCGTACGCCTTACATGTTGGCTGCTTTGGAAACGGTAGGCAGAACGTCACTTTTAATGAGTAACAGCGGTTTGTTGCCAGAACGGTTTCAACAGCAATTTGGTTTGGTGATCAAAGATTTACCGATGGATTTTCCTTTTATTCACTATTACTCAAGTTGGCCAAAATCGGTAGAAAATGATCCCGGTGTGATCTGGTTTAGAGACATTTGTGAGCGAGTAGTAAAAGGCTTAATTCCTTATCCAGAACCATGATATTTATACTCAGTGATATTTCATAGCAGTGACTTTCCAATCCAGCACATTTAGTTCAAGCTGAGGAATTCGGTTATACTCGCGTTTTGGTTTAAAACAATGGCATCGCAGTGGTCTTAAAAAGCAAGAATACGAAAAGCAAACGCACCAATAAATTAGAGCTTCATCCTCGTAACCCGCATCGTGCGCGTTACGATTTTGCGCTATTGGCGGATTCTTGTCCTGAACTTTCTGGTTTTATTCAACTGAATCAATACGGTAATGAGTCAGTGGACTTTGCCAATCCCAATGCAGTGAAAACCTTAAATCGTGCCTTATTAAGCCATTTTTATGGTGTTGCTTTTTGGGATATTCCACCTGGTTACCTTTGCCCACCGATTCCAGGCCGAGCGGATTACATTCATTATCTAGCTGATTTATTGGCAGCGAGTAATCTGGGCGTGATCCCTCGTGGAAAAGGCGTGAAAGTTTTGGATGTTGGTGTTGGTGCAAACTGTGTTTATCCGATAATCGGTCATCAGGAATATGGCTGGCAGTTTGTTGGATCCGATGTGAACCCTGTTGCTGTGGCGACTTGTGACACCATTGTTAAATCTAATCCATGCTTGAAGGGCGCCATTAGTGCGCGTTTGCAAACTCAATCAGCTAAACTTTTTGATGGTGTGTGGAAAGAAAAAGACCGATTTGATTTGACCTTATGTAATCCGCCGTTTCATACCAGCGAATCGGCGATGATTGACGAGTCTCAGCGTAAATGGCGTGGTGTTAAAGGTAAAAAAACGACGACGCAAAAGCCAGTGTTGAACTTTGGCGGCACGGCAGCAGAGCTATGGTGCGATGGTGGCGAAGCAGGTTTTGTCTCACGTATGGTAAAAGAAAGTGTGCAGTACGCTGATCGTTGCTTTTGGTTTACATCTTTGGTGGCGCGTCAGGGGAATTTAGATGCGATTTATCGAACATTAAAAGATGTTGGTGCTCGCCAAGTGAAAACGATTGAAATGGCGCAAGGTCAGAAAATTAGTCGATTTGTTGCTTGGAGTTTCCTTGGTGATGATCAAATTGATTATTGGAAAGATAATTATTGGCAAAATTAGGGTTATTGGGAAATATGGCATAAAAACAAGATAAGCCCTATTATTCTTGATCATTGTTGTGTTTTTTGGTTTTAAGTTAAGCAGCCTAGGTCATTAGCATTAAAGAGGTTTTAAGGTGTTAAAAAGCTTTCAAGCACGACTCATTATGTTTGTCTTGGTGTTGCTTGCTCTGGTCCAGTTAGGAACGGCATTGGCGGTATTGTCATCTTTAAAAGAAGATAATTACAGGCAAGGCGTTCACTCTATAGATGTGTCACGTAATGTCTTTGATTTGTTTCTCGAAGCACGCGCTGAGCAGCTAACGAAAGGGGTTGAGATCTTAACCTCAGATTTTGGCTTTAAACAGGCTGTAGCGACTCGAGAAACTGGCACTATTCGCTCTGTTTTACAAAATCATGGCGCACGTATTAATGCGGACATTTCTGTTCTCGTTTCTCCTCAAGGCGAGTTAATTACCGCTACTCAAGAGCTGAATGTTAGTAATACGATCGCAGAGCTAGTCTTTGCCGCGCGTCGTTCAGGTGGTTCATCTATTAGTACTATGATTGCGTTGGATAATCGTGCTTATCAGTTAGTTCTGGTACCCATTAAAGCGCCCAATGTAGTGGCATGGGTTGGAATGGCTTTTTTGCTCGATCAAGCCTTGGCAGAGCAGATTAAAAATGTAACGGGATTAGATATAAGCTTTGTCTACGAAGCTGATAATACACACACTCTTTCTGGCGGATCGACTTTGCCGTTAGAAGAAAAAGAAAAGTTGCTGAAGGATATTGGTAACGTCGAAAGTATTCTCAAGTCCCCAGTGTTTTCTAATGATGAAAAGTATCTATCCCTTGGTGTAGATCTTGGTATGCCAAACCAATGGGGCATTATTCATTTGCCTTATGGCCCTTGGTTACAGAGTTACAATAATACACGTAATCAATTGGTATTGATTTTTACCGGGGCTCTGGCGCTGGCGTTGTTATTTGGTGTGGCACTGGCTCGCAATATGACTAAGCCAATTAGCCGCTTGGTAGATTACGCGAAGCAAATTGGTCTAGGTAGTAATAAAGAAAAAGTTAGAGCGCCGGATATTGACGGCGAGTTTGGTGTCTTGTCTCATACCATGAAGACAATGCAAGACTCGATTATCAATAGGGAAGAAGAGATGAAATTTCGTGCTTCCCATGATCAGCTAACAGGATTGTTTAATCAGAGTGCGGTAGAGCAGTACCTAAGTGATGAATTGCCAAAAGAGCAAGGCGGTTTGGTGCTTGTTAATATTCGTCACTTTAAAGACATCAATAATATGTTGGGATTTGATGTCGGGAGTTCGCTACTTTCAAAAGTAGCTGAACGGCTTCAAAGGTGGGGGCATGATGCCAATATGTTGGCTCGATTAAGCGGCGATAAATTTTTGTTAATTTTTAGCCGACCAATCACTCAGCAAGACTGTGGCAATTTAAAATGTCAGTTTAGTAAGGAGTTTGAGGTAGAAGCTGGTTCTGGTATTCGCTTGGATATTAGTATTGCCGTGCTCCCATTTGAACATGCCACGGCCAGTGTAAACAGCGCCATGCGCCGTTTGGATATCGTTGCCGATGAAGCGCGTGAATCAAGCGAGTTATGCGTTTTTTATGAAGTAGGTCAGGATGAAAATCACCGTCGTCAGCTGACGATTATTCGAGACCTACCAACTGCATTAGACAGCGGTCAATTGTTTGTTGTGTATCAGCCTAAAGTTGGTCTAGCTGGCGATGATTGTCATGAAGCCGAAGCCTTGATTCGCTGGATTCATCCTGAATTGGGTTTCCTTCCTCCCGATGAGTTTATTTCTTTATTAGAACATGCGGGGAGTATTCAGCAGTTAACAAAATGGGTGCTGAATACTGTCTTGTCTCAACTGAGTAAATGGTGGGCGCAAGGCCATGAAATACGCATCGCGGTAAACTTATCGGCCCATGACTTGTTAGATGAACAGCTGCCATTTATTGTCTCTGAGGCACTGCAAGCGAATCGATTACCGACTCGTGCGCTTGCATTAGAAGTAACAGAAAGTGCAGTAATGAAAGACCGCGTGAAAGTAATTAATGTGCTAAAAGCGCTTCATGAAATGGGCATTCATCTTGCCATTGATGACTTCGGCACTGGCCAATCTTCCTTGGCGTATTTGCGCGAGTTACCTGTTAATGAAGTGAAAATTGATCGAGCCTTTATCCAATTTATTGATACTAATAAGGGTGATGAATTCATTACTAAAGCGACTATTGAACTGTCTCATAGTTTGGGTTTTCAGGTAACCGCTGAAGGCGCAGAGAATGCTGAGGGAACGGCGCTTTTAAGACAATATCATTGTGATAAGATACAGGGCTATTTTTTCTCTAAGCCATTGGTTGCAGAAGAATTCTTTAAATGGCGTGAAGCTTTTCATAGGCAATAAGCCATAAATTACCATAAGAGACCAATTAATTTTAAACGCTATTAATGTTAGGTTTAATCCAATATGTTGCTTTTGATACGGATGACATTGCTATTCTTGTTGATTGTAGGTGTGACACTGCTGGGAATTGTGTTTTGTTTGCTTACTTTATGGTCAAAAAACCGTGTGTATTATTTAGGGCGTGTATTTGCCCAAGTTAGTCCTCTGTTTGGTTTATCGGTCGAAGGTAGAGTTGCTGAATCAGCAAAAAATATCCTCCAAGCCGTTTATGTGGCGAATCATCAAAATAATTTCGACTTGTTTACCTTAGCTGTGGTTGTTCCCAAAGGCGTGGTGACGGTTGGTAAAACCAGTTTACGTTGGATTCCTTTCTTTGGCGCTTTGTATTGGGCCAGTGGTAATTTCTTGATTAACCGAGAAAATCGTAAAAAAGCGATTGCCACTATTGATCAGATCGCTGCTAGCATGAAAAAAACTGGTTTATCTATATGGATGTTTCCTGAAGGTACGCGCAGTCGAGGGCGTGGTTGGTTGCCCTTTAAACGTGGTGCTTTTCATGCAGCTGTTCAAGCTGGTGTTCCCATTGTTCCCGTTGTTTGCAGTAGTACGCATGGGCAAATTGGTTTGAATCGCTGGGATAATGGCAAAGTGATCGTTGAGATGTTGCCACCAATAGATACAACAGGGTTGCATGAAACCGATGTTGTTGGCTTATTAAAGTCTTGTGAACAGCAGATGCATGAAACACAACTGCGTTTAGATCAGGAACTTCTTAATCAACAGCGCTAGTCTGGTCTATTATCCGCACTAAGTGCTTTTTCCAGTACTTTTTGTAAGCCTAATTTGCTTGAATGGGAATCCGGTAAGGTTTGCGTTTCCCATTCTGGGTGTTGCTGAGCGTTTTTCCAATAAGGCTTTATATGCTCAATTAGTTCATCATCTTGCATATGACTAGCTAGCTCGTAGGCTTGTTGAGAAGCGTGTCCACGTTGATGCAAATGCTGAATCGCCGTAAGACCACGAAGGCATAATAGCGTCAATGTGGCTTTATCGAGACACAGATAATAGCGCTTGGTAAATTTGCTTTTTAAGGTGTCTTTGTAATGTTGGCCAGTTTTCCATGTGGCACCTAAAATAGCGCCAATTGTCGTTGCTGTGCCTAATGTTAACCCTGCCGACATGACATCAATGCCTGCTCCAATCGCTGCGCCAGTGAGTGCGCTGGTACTTGTTTCTATCCCCCATTCTTTTAACGTATCAGTATCGAATATATCTTGCTGCCAGCGGTCATTTTTAATCGCAAGAGGCGTGGCTTTTAAATCTTCTTCTTGGAACTCATAAAGACGTAATAGCCCTGCAATATAGCTGCTTTCCAATACGCGTATTTTCTCTTCGAAAGCGGAGGATTCGTTGGGCTTTGGTGGATAACTTGAGCATTCAATGCGAGTGCTGGCCGCTTTGAGTATCAACTCGGCTAATTGGTTTGCCGCCATTGTGCGGCGTAATTGTGCCGCTTCTTCTCGGGATGCTATAAGGTGCTTGATAGCGTCGTAGTCTTCCGGCATCAGGCTCTGAATACTTTGATATAAACGTTTTTCGTCTTCAAAATAAAACGCCACCGTGTCGTATTTTATTACGGCGTGTAAATGACGTTCGGCCAAGATTTTACGCCAAGCTTCTAAGTGAGCGCTGGGGGACGCACTGAAATTCAAAATAGGAATAATCGGTTTATTCGCGCTGGCCAATAACGCCAGTTCATCTAGATATTTGCCTAGTGGTGCTTGACGAATATCTATTACGTATAAAATGATATCGGCCTTGGTTAATTGCTTAAGAATCTTCGCTTCTTGTTCAAACTCATCTTGTGCAAAGTGGCTTTCACAAAATGGCTGTAGCCAGTCTGCATCTTGGTAGGAACGGAATGCGTCCGAATGGCGAATCTGCCAAAGGCCAATTGAATCTTCAAACCCTGGTGTATCAGTTAATGTGATAACGGATTGTTGGCCGATTTTGATCTTCACACTTTCCACGTGACGAGTGGTTCCAGCTCTGTCACTCACTTCACCAAAGTCCTGCCTACGCAACAAGGTACGGATCAGTGAGGTTTTACCTGTGTTCGCGTGGCCAACGACCAAAAGGGAAATCGACACGGTTTAGTCCTTTTGTTTGAGTTGTGTAAAGTGAAGGCGTGTTTCTCTGGCAAGTCGCTGCCAATCCTCAACGAATCTAGCGTTATCATCACCCGATATCACCATAAATAACGAAGGATACGTCATACTTACTCGGGAGAAAAAACGTCTTGTGCCACGATCTGGGCTTTGTTCGGCATTGACCAAAATATAAATAGGCTCATCACTGGAGGAGGCTAAAAAGCTATCTTGTTCTTCTCGACTGTTTAATAGCGATACGGAACGAGCGGCACTTAAATAATTAGGTTTAGCATGACTCCATTCAAACAAAGCCCAATGTTGAGCAAATGCACTGTCGGTAAGAGTCCCATTATTGGTTCCGTTTGTATTCATCGCAGAAGCAGGGGTTTTGTGATGATCTGCATCTAGGATATTTCGGCTTTGGCTTTCCTGTTGGCGATAACGATTTTGAATGATTTTTTCTTGTGTACTAAGTGGTTGTGTTGCTCGTTTAAAGTGATACATACCCAAGCAAATAAAAGTGAAAACCAGCCTTGGCAACACGCCATAAATGAAAATACTGGCGAGTAAAAAGTTCGCCCAATGTTGTCTTGTTGCTGCGGTTTGTGAAATTAGGTCGACGCGGCTGGCGAGAATATCCAATTGATTGGGTAGAGAAATACCAAACCACTGAGGAATAATGCTTAAGGTTTGCGTCAGTTGAATAAAAGCATCATCACTTAATAGTGTGGTTTCCCAGACAAAGTTGACTTGATTGGTCAGTAGCAGGAGCAGAGACATTATCCACCCCGCCAGTAAATAGCAGCCCCACGCCCCATGTGAAATACTGCTGATTAACCATTTATTTGAATGGGCGGGGCATTGCCAATGGATGTAAGCAGCACTTACATCTGTATTTATATGCGAGTGCTTACTTATCTTTCGGTTTAGGAAAATCAGCAAGCTTAGTAGCATTCCTTTGCTTTCTGTGTGTTGTTTCATGGTGGCTATCATGGTAACAAACCAAACGACAAAATTTAGCGCATGAAATCCTAGCAAGATAATGAACAACCAGAAGATATTCACCTGATTGGATTGGCCGGTCGCAAAAGCAGGCGGCACAGCCATAAAGCCTAACAACAAAGAAATGAGCAGTAAGCCTAAAATTGCACGATTGAAGTAGCGCTTGAGCATTGTAAACTGAGCTAAGTAGCTAGTGGATTTAGGTGAGGTATCTAGTTCTTTTAATGCATTAGGCAAATCGTTTGCATGAGCAGACAATCGAAAATCGGTATGCGTTTCTAACCAAGCTGCGAGGGCAAGTTTGGCGCTGGGAGTTGGAAAAGTCATGTTATCGCGTTGCTCTTTTCATTTATTACTCTTTATATTCGTTGTAATGCCAAATGTTTGGAGTGACAGCATTATCCTCTTACTTCACTTTGTTTTACTTGATGTTGTCGACAAAGGCAAAAGTCGTGAGATGTTTCTTGAATATTTTTATACTGGTATTTGAAAATATAGCCCCATCAATTAGTTAGCGACAATGTTTTATTGTGCTAGATCAAGAGGATCGTGTTTATAAGTTATTAAAGGCAGTATAAATGTAGGTAATTGTTAATCCTAATTGATTCATTGTGTAAAGCCACTCTACTATCACCTTATATGCCGTAGACACGGTGATTTTTGTTAGGAGACAAAATTATGCGTTTTAATTCCATCAGGGTAAAAAGCTCTTTGCCCGTTCTTGTGATGAGTATTACTCTTATTGTAGCCTTAGCTTCAATGGTGTATATCGTTAATCAGCTAAGCGGTGCTCTTAATGCACAGGCAGACTCTTATGGAAAAGCTTCAGCAGTTATTTTGAATGCGGACCGAGATCTTTATCAAGCTAAGCTTGCTGAGCAGCGTATTGTGGTTGGTGTGGGCAAGCTTGATGACGAAGAAAAGGACCGGGTTGAAAATGCTCAACAAGTAAAAGATCGTTTTAATTTATTCCGTCAGTACTTGTCTGCAGAACCTCTGATTTATAAGTCACTGGGTGACTTTGATAAAGCTTTTACTACTTGGTTAAACTCTTCCAACGCCTTTGTTGCATTAGATAAAAATGCTCCCACTTTTACAGCTGCTGAGCAAAAAGCTAATGCAGACTTTAGTGCTCTTAGAGGTATCCTCGACAAAGCGGGTGAAGCGGTAAACAACCATGCAGAAATGTCTAAAAAGACCATAATAGAAGAAGAAAAAGCGTTTGAAAAAGTTGCCATTGTTATTGTTGTTGTAGGTTTGCTTATTGCCGTTTGGTTCAGTTATAAAACACCTAAAACCTTGGCTCACCAAGTGCGTTATTTAGGACAGCGTATTCGTGAAATTTCTGAAGGCGACGGCGATTTAACTCAACGTATCGAATTTTCTACTAAAGATGAATTGGGGGATCTTGCTAATGAATTTAACGATTTTGTCGATCGCCTAAGAAGTATCATCGGAAGCATCCACAAACAGTCTGATGCGTTAGGTGAAATGACGGGCCAGCTAAATAATGTTGCAAAACAGACGTCTGGAATTACGACCGCACTAGCGAATGCTTCGGCTTCCATAGTTAGTGCAGGTCATCAAATGGATATGTCTAATCAACAAATGGCGACGGTAGCTCGTGATACCGCAGACGAAGCTAAGAATTCTAATAATTTGACGCAAAATGGAATGGCTGCAGTCAATAAATCCCAACATGCTATTACGACGCTAGTGGCTGATATAGAAGTTGCCCTTGGCCGTTCTGGTGAGCTACAAAAGAGTTCAGAAAGTATCGCTTCTGTTTTGGAAGTGATTCGTAATATTGCTGAACAAACCAACTTGTTGGCATTGAACGCAGCGATAGAAGCAGCCCGTGCTGGTGAGCAAGGTCGTGGTTTTGCGGTGGTTGCGGATGAAGTTCGTACCTTGGCTACCCGTACTCAAGATAGCACCAATGAAATTGAAGGCATGATTGAACAGTTAAAAATCAATGTAACGGAATCTTCTAAAGCGATTCAAAACAGTCGTGACAATGCTGAGTCTACGGTTACCAACTTTGGTGAAGTAACTAAAATATTTAACGGTATACGGGCATCATTTGCAAAAGTTCAAGAAATGGCCGCCCAGACAGCGCAGGCGACTCAAGAGCAATCTATTGTTTCCAATGACATCAACCAAAATATGGTGTCGTTGAAAGACCAAACGGACTCTGTTCAGTCGGTATCGGACCTTATTCAACAACAGTCCAAAGACATTACTAAGCTGTATAAAAACCTTGATCAGCAAGTTGGTAGCTTTAAAGTTTAGTTCTACCAAGTAACGCACCCAAAACCGTTTATCGAAAGATAAGCGGTTTTTTCGTTTAGAGTTTGAGATAAACGCTTACGACATTCTTTTTAACGGCAATGGCGCAGCAGTTTTTACTGAGCGAATAGCAAAATGACTTTGAATGTCTTTTACATGAGGCAAAGACTGAAGGGCTTTTAGGATTCGCTCGTAATCTTGTAGATCCACCGCGACTACTTCTAGACGATAATCAGCAATGCCGGAGACAAGATGGGCGCTGATGATGTCTTCCATCTCTAAAATCGCATTCTCAAACACAATATGTTTATCGCCAGCATGGCTCTTCAAACGCACTTCCACAAACACCGTCATGGAAAATCCGGCTTTTTGACGATCAATGCGTGCGTGATAACCCTCGATCACACCAGTGTCTTCCAATTGCTTCACGCGACGTAAACAAGGCGAGGGTGATAAGTGAATTTCCTCCGCTAATGCGACGTTGGTCAGGCGTCCGTCTGATTGCAGATGAGAGAGAATATCTAGGTCTGTTTTATCCATATTGGCACACTTAGTAATTTATAGGATTGAATTGAGTGTTATATACTAAAAAGTAGCCTTTCTTGAGGGTAAATAGCAAGGACATGCTCGCGGATGAGAGCAGATAATAAAGCTATCGATTTCCCGCGAGGTGGTTATGCCGCAAACAGTCACACAACACACATCAACCATGTCCACTCAAGAACCACCAAAGTACAAACAATACGCCACGGGTTGGGGCTTTCGCCTTGGTCTATTGGCTGCTTTTGTTAGTATTTTGATTTGGGCTTCCTGGCTGGTCAGCATGCGCGCTGGCATGACTAATACTTTGACTGCTTTCGATTTGGGCATCTTACGATTTTCTCCGCCAGCTTTATTGCTGTTGCCTTTTTTGTGGCGCGCCAGAGCCCAAGTTAAAACCGTTTCTCCCATACTTTTGTTAGGCATTGTCTGTGGCGCAGGTTTACCGTTTTTCTACCTAAGTGCGACCGGCTTGAAATACGCTCCTGCATCTCATGCCGGCTTATTAATCCTTGGTGCCTTTCCTTTCTTCGTGACCTTATTAGCTGTGCTCTTTTATCAAGAAAAAGTCAGCCGTGAACGCAAGATTGGTTTGAGTTTAGTCAGTGTTGGCGTACTGGTTTTGTTCAGCTTGTCGCTGCTTACTGCGCCTGAGAACACATGGAAAGGTGATTTATTACTGCTAGCTGCGAGCTTCTTCTGGGCGGTGTATACCGTCAGTTTACGGATTGCAGGCTTGCCACCATTGGTATCGACAGCACTGATGGGCTTGGTGTCCTTGATCGCGCTGCTTTTCTTATGGGCAAGTGGGCTAGCTTCTAGCGGACTGGCTGATGCCTCTTGGGATATGTTGGCAGGTCAAATTCTTGTGCAAAGCTTACTCGTCGGCTTAATGACCGGATTTTCCTACGGCTATGCCATCCAAAAACTGGGCGCTGAAAACATGGCCGCCATCGGCGCTTTTACCCCAGTTCTCGCCGCGCTCATCGCCATCCCCGTTCTTGGTGAACACTTAGAAGGTTACTCCATCGCCGGACTTATCTTCGTCAGCGTTGGTGTTGTCATCGCGAGTGGGATCTTTAAAAAGCGGTAGTTTTGTTGGTTTCACACCTGAGCAGGTTAAGAGGTCAACTACTGAGCTTGACGGTAACTAGTTATTGAGTATTTGCTCTGTTTGACAGTCTATTAGAGTGAGTATATTATGAATAGCAACAACGCCCGCTACTCTTATTCTTAAGAAGTCAGTGGGCTTTTTTATGTCTATGATAAGGGAAGTATCATGCCATATCGTTATTACAATAAAGGGTATAAATCCCCTGAAGAGCTCGTGCTATATATGCAAACTAAGGGATTGTCTGTAGCGAGTGACTATGAAGCAAAGCGATTTATTGAGAATGTTAATTACTATCGTTTTAAAGCCTATCTTTGGCCTTTTCTCGATGAGAATTTGGCGTTTTACTTATCACCATCAAGCTTTGAGCAAGGGGTTGAGCTTTATCGTTTCGATGAGGAGCTACGTAGTTATATCTTCTCTATAATTTGTAGAATTGAGATTAAGCTGCGTTCGAAGCTAGATCAGGTTGTTGCTTCCCATACTAATAATCCATTTTGGTATCTAGATAATACGTTATTCCTTAAAAACGCCCACCGTGCCATTGATGGCGTTAGGACAAACCTGTCCTCTAACTTTCTTCGATCAAAAGACGATTTCTCAAATCACTTTAAAAATAACTATTATAACGACACAAATAATGACTTTAAGCAATTGCCACCATTCTGGGTGATTAGTGAGTTAGCGACTTTTGGGCAGATACCTATTATTTACAATTCTTTAGATAAAGCTCAGTTTCAAGGGGTTAAGAATTCGAATAGGTTAGATGCTTTAGCTAATGAATTTGGGGCAAGAAATTTAAAAGAACTTAATAATTGGATTATAGCAATACGAGATGTTCGTAATCGATGTGCACACCACTCTAGGGTTTGGAACGCTAATCATAGGCAGGCTAGCGGAATATTAAATAAGTTACATGCTAGTTATCTTCCAACGAATCCGAATAAAATCTATTTGTTTTGTATTTTACTTAAGAGAGTGGATGACCATTTATCAATGGGTTTTCAGGTGAAGCACCATCTTTTGAGTTTATTTGATAAGTATACTGAGTCCAAGACTAGAGCGCATTCAGCTGGTTTTCCCGTAGAGTGGTATGATGATCCTATTTGGTCTTGATCTTAATGCTCTATAATAAAAAAACCGCTTCCATTTCTGAAAGCGGCTCTCCATTCAAACCAACCAATCCTATTAAATAGAATTACGCATCAATACGTTTGTATTTGATACGTGTTGGTGTGGCTTCGTTGCCGGTGCGTTGTTTGTAGTCGGCTTCGTATTCTGCGTAGTTACCTTCGAAGAAGACGGCTTTAGAATCGCCTTCGTACGCTAGGATGTGTGTCGCGATACGGTCTAGGAACCAACGGTCGTGGGAAATAACAATCGCCGCACCTGGGAAGGCCAGTAGCGCGTCTTCTAGTGCACGTAATGTTTCTACGTCAAGGTCGTTGGTTGGCTCATCCAGTAGCAATACGTTGCCGCCTTCTTTAAGCAGTTTGGCAAGGTGCAAACGGTTACGCTCACCACCTGACAAATGCTTAACCAATTTTTGTTGATCCGACCCTTTGAAGTTAAAGCGACCAATGTACGCACGAGACGGCACTTTGTAGTTGTGTACCGTGATCATGTCTAGGCCATCTGCGATTTCTTCAAAGACAGTTTTGTCGCCATCCAGTTCACGCATTTGGTCTACGTAAGCAAGCTGTACCGTTTCGCCAATAGTGACTGTGCCTGTATCAGGTTTTTCGATACCAGCGATCATTTTGAATAGAGTAGATTTACCTGCACCGTTACCACCAACAACCCCTACGATTGCACCTTGTGGCACGACCATGTTGAAGTCTTCTAGTAGCATCTTGTGTTCGAAGCTTTTGCTCACGCCTTCGATTTCGATCACTTTGTTACCAAGACGTGGTCCTGGTGGAATGTACAACTCGTTGGTTTCGTTACGATCTTGGAACTCTTGAGAGTTCATTTCTTCGAAGCGAGCCAAACGTGCTTTGGATTTGGACTGACGACCTTTGGCGTTTTGGCGAACCCACTCTAGTTCCGATTTAATGGCTTTTTGGTGAGAGGCTTGTTGCTTCGCTTCGGTTTGTAGTCGAGCGTCTTTTTGCTCCAACCAAGAAGAGTAGTTGCCTTCGTATGGAATACCATGGCCACGGTCAAGTTCTAGAATCCAGCCCGCCGCGTTATCTAGGAAGTAACGGTCGTGGGTAATCGCCACAACAGTGCCTGGGTAATCTTTTAGGAAGCGCTCTAGCCAAGCAACGGATTCCGCATCCAAATGGTTGGTTGGTTCGTCTAGCAGGATCATGTCTGGTTTATTAAGCAATAGACGACACAGCGCAACACGGCGACGCTCACCACCAGAAAGGTGTTCTACTTTTGCGTCCCAGTGTGGAAGGCGTAGCGCATCGGCTGCTACTTCAAGAGCGCGCTCTAGGTTGTGACCTTCTTTCGCTTCGATCAAGGCTTCAAGTTGGCCTTGTTCTTTTGCTAGGGCATCAAAGTCAGCATCAGGTTCTGCGTATTCTGCGTAAACCGCATCCAATCGAGCCATGGCTTCGATTACATCAGTGAAGGCTTCTTCAACAATGCCACGCACGTTCTTTTCTGGGTCAAGATGAGGTTCTTGCTCCAAATAGCCGATTTTGATACCCGGCATTGGACGCGCTTCACCGTTATGCTCGGTATCAACACCCGCCATGATGCGAAGTAGAGTCGATTTACCAGAACCGTTAAGACCCAATACACCGATCTTAGCGCCAGGGAAGAATGAAAGAGAAATGTCTTTTAGAATCTCGCGTTTTGGGGGAACAACTTTCCCAACGCGGTTCATGCTGTATACGAACTGAGCCATAGAAATGCCACTTATCCTAGATTAAAAAACGCTCCATGATTCGCCAAATACAAAGTAGGCAAATTGATGGAGAGCCAAATGCAATTAGTGGGGTTAAGGATAGCACAATCAAGGCTATTTCAGAATAATCAAAGCCGCGCCAGCCACAACGAAAATAGCACCAATCCACGCACCAAATGCAGGGCGTTGGCCTGTGGTAATCCACAAGCCCGGTAAAATAAGTACGGGAACGACTGCTGATAGCGTGGTGACAATACCGACGTTGGCGTTGCCGACACCCCAGACTAAGACGCTCATGCCGATAACCATACCAATGGTGGCGAGGGTAGCGATGCCCATGAAATCAGCACGAGTAAGTTGGCCAAATGGAATGGCATCGGCTGGCTGTTTATGTCGGTAGTACAAGCTATAAGCCAAAACCAATGCGAGCGCGCCAGTTCCAACCCGCAAAGCGGATACCGCGATAGGGTCTGCGCCATCGATTAGTGCGGGTTTGCTAAGTAAAGCACCACTGGCCTGACCAAGTGCTGCGCCAAGAGCGAGCAGGATACCAACACTTAGTTTTCCTTTGGTTTGTTCCCAAGCGTGGAGATTATTTTTTCGGCCGAAGAGTATGGCTATCACTACTCCTATTAACACCAAGAAGCAGGCGAATAGTTGGCTGAGTGTTAAATCTTCACCTAAAAACAGCCAAGCTAATAAAATCGACATAGGCGCATTAGTGGCAAAAAGCACGCCTGTGCGTCGAGGGCCAAGGCGATGGACTGCGGTAAACAACATGGTGTCGCCGATAAAAATTCCTAGCAAACCAGACAACATGACTATCTCGGCATGTTGCCACAAAGTTGCATTGAAACGCTGGGTGATTAAACAAATTACTAGCAGAATGGAGCTAGCGATAACAATACGAAAGGTATTAAAACGCATGGTACCAAAACGTTGAATTAAGTTTGGTGCCATTAGGCTCGAAATGGTCCAGCATAAGGCAGCGACCAAGCCCGATAATTCTGCGAACGGCATATAAATCCTTATAAACTCATCCATTCTCTGATGTAGAAGAATGGTAAAAGCGCATACAGTAGCTTGGTAGCTATATTATGGCGGGGTTGGTATGATTTCATCCATCAAACGATGGCCTAGTCTCAGGCATTCTTACACCAAATTAGCGATATTGGAAGCACCATGCGATGCCCTTTTTGTGGAACTCAAGATACTAAAGTAGTGGATTCTCGACTGGTTTCTGAAGGCGCACAAGTTCGCCGCCGTCGTACCTGCATTCATTGCCAAGAGCGCTTCACCACCTTTGAAGTGGCTGAATTGCAAATGCCTAAATTGATCAAAAGCGATGGCAGCCGAGAAGCCTTTGATGAAGACAAATTACGTAATGGCATTATTAAAGCCATTGAAAAACGTCCAGTCAGCATTGAAGCGGTAGAAACCGCAATCACTCGAATCAAAGAAAAAATGCAGGCAACAGGTGAACGTGAATTGCCTTCTCGTTGGACTGGAGAAGCTGTGATGGAGGAGCTGCAGCGTCTTGATCAAGTCGCCTATGTGCGTTTTGCTTCCGTTTATCGAAGCTTTAAAGACATCAGTGAATTCCGCGAGGCAATAGACCGCCTAGAAAGCCACAGCGTTAGCATACCAGAATCGAAAAAAACCGCTCCAGAATCGAAGAAAGAAGATCAAGCATGACAGCATATAATCACGAATACTGGATGGCGAAAGCCATTCAACTGGCGAAAAAAGGCCGCTATACCACTCATCCAAACCCACGAGTTGGTTGTGTGTTGGTTAAAGATCAGCAAATTATCGGCCAAGGCTTTCATGTTAAAGCTGGAGAGGGCCACGCAGAAGTCAATGCATTGGCGGATGCAAAGCACGACGCGGTTGGTGCAACGGCTTACGTCACCTTGGAACCTTGCAGCCACCAAGGTAAAACTCCGCCTTGTGCCGATGCCTTGATTAAAGCGGGCGTGGCGCGTGTTGTTTATGGTATGCAAGATCCAAATCCAGAAGTGTCAGGCAATGGCTTAGCGAAAATCAAAAAAGCCGGCATTGAAATTATTGGTCCTATTCTGGAATCTGATTGCGAAGCTCTGAATCCCGGTTTTATTAAACGCATGCGCGAAGGTCTTCCTTATGTGCGAGTGAAACTGGCTATGAGCATGGATGGCCGTACGGCTATGGAATCTGGCGAAAGCCAATGGATTACCGATTCAGCAGCGCGTCTTGATGTGCAGCGTTTACGCGCCCAGAGTGATGCTATTGTCACAGGTATTGGCTCGGTGTTGGCAGATAACCCAAGCATGACAGTTCGCATAGACAACGATGACCAAGAAGCTGATCCGAAAAGCGTGCGTCAGCCGATTCGTGTGGTAATGGACACGGCTTTGTCGATTCTTCCAGAAGCGAAAATTCTTTATCCAGCAAATCAAGCTTGGGTATTTTCGGTAGAAGAAGAGGTCGAAGCAGAGCATTTAGAGTTGTTAACGAAAAAAGGCGTAACCGTGCGTTTTGCTCCCCGTGGCGAAGATGGCCGACTAGACTTACTAGATGCCATGGAACAGCTTGCCGATGCAGGTATTAATGAAGTCTTGTTAGAAGCTGGCGCGGAATTAGCGGGTGGGTTTTTAGAAGCGGGTCTGATTGACGAAATCATTGTTTACATGGCGCCGAAATTATTGGGCTCCAGCGCTCGTCCTTTGTTTAAGTTGCCTTTAGATGTGATGGACGAAGCGGTTGATTTGACGCTTAAATCGGTCCGCCAAGTTGGGCAAGATGTGCGTTTGGTCTATATACCAAAATACCTCGATGAAGATTTTGAAGGCGATTTTGACGAATAGCTAAAAGCTGAGTCATTGCTTTTTCAGGCTTTTTTTAAGAAAAGCCTGAAAATCGTTTTTTCTTGCTGAAATTTCGCCAACTTTGCCGAGAAACCTAGAATAAATGTTGCTATAATCGCCGCCCAAGACAACCCGTATATTCGTACCTTTGGTCGATATGACTCAGATGCTGTCTAAAGGCTGTATCTAGTAGCTCTTTAACAACCAAGGGTATTTCCAAACAGACAAAAGCCAAACAGGCAAAAGCGTCAGCCCATAAGGCGGCGTAGTCTGGACAATTGAGGCAAAAAATGAGCGAAGTGGAAACAACAAACGACCAAACTCCAGCACCAAAACGTAAGGATAAAAAGCCTTCACGTTCGCAGTTGCGCAGTGCTTCACGTCGTTTGGCATTACAAGCGGTCTACCAATGGCAGATGAACAAAACGGCCGTTAGCGAGATCGAAACTCAATTCGTTATAGACCAAGACCGCGATATGGATTCTTGCGACAAAGTCTACTTCCGCGAATTACTACAAGGTGTGACAGCCAGCGCTAAAAAACTGGATACTTTGTTTGAAGAATTACTAGACCGTCCATTAAGCGAACTAGACCCAATCGAATTGGCAGTTATGCGAATTGGTTCCTACGAATTGTCTCAGCGTTTAGATGTACCTTATCGTGTTGCGATCAACGAAAGCGTAGAACTGGCAAAAGGTTTTGGCGCGACGGAAAGTCACAAATACGTAAACGGTATACTGGACAAACTAGCACAACGCGTGCGCCGTGAAGAAATCGCCGCTCGCCGAGAAGCGAATAAAGAGTCGAACAAGTAATAGAAAGTATTACGAAAAGATACCTAAGAGCCCCGTTATTACTTGCTAATAACGGGGCTTTTTTGTTTGCCCAGCGAAGCTGGCAAACCCGTCAGGTTGTAAGAAACCTGTCTCACCCCGACTGGGGGGAAGAGAATCCGAATCGCAAGGGCGTTGCTGGCCAACGGCAGGGTCTGAAGGAAGCGATAGGAAGTTAACAGTACACAACGCAAGTGAACCTGCTTCGGCAGTTTAGGTGGGTAAGCGTGCAAAATAGCGCAAAGCCCGATACTCAGTCAGACCTAGGCTGTGTTTGAGGGTGGCATTGTTAACAGGGCGTCAGTGCAGTAACTG
>NZ_PTXN01000003.1 GCF_012726345.1 Marinomonas sp. UCMA 3892 | reverse complement strand
GTATCTAGAATATCAACCACCGTATTGAGTAAGCGATTCCTTAATCGTTCATCTTCCAACTCTCGTTCAAGTCTTTTGATTGTTTGAGCCGGTGTCTCTTTTACTTTCGGGGATTTAGACATGGGTAGCCTCACTTTGGTAGACCAATCCATTTTGCCGTGTTTTCGAAGCCAAGTCAGCACCGTTGATCGGCCTTGGATTCCATAGATCTTTTGAGCTTGCTTATAAGTCATGTCGCCTTTTTCAACGGCCATCACTATCTGTAATTTAAAGCCCATTGTGTAGTCGCGTTGAGTACGCTTGCGTTTGGTATTACTTGGTGTCCCCATAATAGGTCTCCTAGGTGTAAACCTATTTCAGGACGGGACAGTAGTAATAAAAAAGGCGACTCAATGTGTGTGAGTCGCCTTTTTATTGTTGTGCTACTAAAAGGTATTGGCTTTAACCATCCATTAATTGGTTTGGTAGCCAAGTTACTAATTCTGGGAACATCATCACAATAATGAGTACGAATAACTTGAGTAAGACAAACGGCGTAATGGATTTGTAGATATCCAACATGGTGATGTTTGGTGGCGCGATGCCTTTTAGATAGAACAAGGCAAAACCATAAGGCGGTGTCTGAACGGCGATTTCAATGTTTAGAATCATCAAGATACCAAACCAAATTGGGTCATAACCAAGAGAGACTGCGATGGGTGTGAAGATAGGTGCACACATAAGAACGATGATAAATTCATCGATAATGAAGCCCAGCAACAGCATGATCAATTGGAACAACATGATGACCATGATCGGCGGTAAGCCAAGGTCTTGAGTGAAACCTGCCACCATGTTTTGTACGCCCATTAGCAAATGGAAGTTACTGAACACGGATGCACCAACGATAATCCACATCGCCACACTGACCAACAGTGCAGCTTGCATACCCGCTTTTTGAACCATACGAGGTTTAAAACGTTTAAAGAAAATCGCTAAAACAATCGCACCGACAACACCAATGGCCCCAGACTCGGTAGGCGTTGCTATGCCCATGATAATACTGCCAAGCACGGCAACAATCAGTAATAGTGACAACAAGCCATCACGAGCGGTTAAGAATTTCTCCTTTGGTGTCGGTTGTACTTCTGGCACGACATCCATAGGGGCACGCTTTGGATTCAATTTACAAGAAATCACCACGTAAGCGATAAGCAGTACGACAGTGATCAGTGCTGGAATCAAAGCCCCAATAAACATGCGCCCTACTGAGTTTTGTGTAGACGAGGCAAACATGATCATTGGAATGCTCGGTGGAATCAAAATCCCCAAACCACCACCGGCCATGATGACACCCAGTGCAAGGCGTTTATCGTAGCCGCGTTCTAACATTGGACGCAGAGCGATACTGCCCGAAGTCATGATGCCAGCACCAATGATGCCGACCATAGCACCAATCATGGAACACACCACAATAACACTGATGGCCAATGAACCACGCACACGACCAATAAGCATTTGGCTGGCATTGAACATGGCGTCGCCAATACCGGATCGAGTGAGCAATTGACCCATATAGATATACAAAGGGATGGCGAGCAGGATGAAGCTAAAATGGGTAGATTCAAGTGTCGTCGGTATAACGTTAAATAAAGCATCTCCCCAGGTCATGTAACCAATACCCATGGCGATACCGCCCAGAGCCAAACCAACGGGTGCGCCTAAGGCAAACGACACTATGATGCAGGCAAATAAAATCGCAGTTAATAATTCAATGCTGATCATGGCGCGATGCCCTCTTCTTCACTTTCATTTTCTAGCGGCTTTTCAATCAAAGGCTTACCAGTAATGGCTTGGTGCAGAGCATCAATCCAGTCACTGGAGAGTTGGAGAATTAACAGTACGCTTGCTACGGCCATCATTAACCAGTAATGATGCATATGAGGCGCCCATTCACTTTGGCGGCGGTAATTAAACTCGAGTGCTTCTTCAAACTTACCTATGCTCATTTTGCAAACGATCACCATAAAGAACATGGCGAGAGCGAATGAAAATAGGTTAAATATGCTTTTTGTTCGAGCGGATACTTTGTTGTAAAGGATATCGACATTGATGTGAGCGCGTTGCTGTTGGGCATAAGCACCGCCTAATGCAGCAATATATCCAAAGATAAATAGCGAAGTGTCGTAAGCCCAAATGGTTGGACTGTCTAATATGTATCGAGAGAAAACCTCGAAGGCAACGACAAATGCTAATACTGGCATAAGATAGGAAACGGAATTTCCAATAAACGCCACCAAAGCGTGGACGCCAAGACAATAGCGCCTAATCGCAGTCATTATCATTATCATTGTTTTGTACCTGTTAGGATGGATCGAAATTAAAACGGCCTTCTTGGTGAAGGCCGTTTTAATTAGTGCTAAGTCAATTATTTCTGTTCTTTGCGAAGCACATCAATTAACTCTTTGCTGTATTTATCTGCAGCTGCGTATTCATCCCAAAGTTTAGCGCCTGCTGCTTTCCATGCGGCTTTATCTGCTGCACTTGGCTCAGGGCTCCACTGAAGGCCTTTCGCTTCCATGTCAGCAATGGCTTCAGATTCCCAAAGTCTAGACTTTGTCATTTGCTCTTGAGCGTGAACGGTAGTCGCCGCTTTCACAATGGCTTTTAGGTCCGTAGGAAGTTTGTTCCAAGCACTTTTGTTAACGATAATAGGTAACACTTGTGCGCCAGCTAGAGGAAGTGGGTACATGTATTTCGCTACTTCAACGTGGTTACCATCGCGGTGGTCGATCATGTTAGAACCGATCGAACCATCGATTACGCCAGTTGAAAGACTTGTGTAGATCTCAGACCAAGCAAGAGAAACAGGAGAAGCGCCTAGGTTACGTAGGAACTTACCGTATGCGCCTGGCGCACGGATTTTCAAGCCTTGGAAGTCTTCAATAGAATTGATTGGTTTTTTCGTAATAACGTAAACCGCTGGCTGAATGTATGGGTCAAGCCAAACTAGACCTTGCGCACCATAGGCTTCTTTAAGAATTGGCGCCCAGCCTTTTTCTTGGAACAAGGTAGTTAGTTCACCTACATCGCTTGTGCCGCCAGGTAGGCCAATTTCAACCAAACCAGCAGGAAGCTCACCTGCGTTCAAAGATTGGAAGGTTGCGCCCATGGTGATTAGGCCTGTTTTTACTGCACCAAAAATACCAGAAGAACCAACACCTTCACCGTCATAAAGAACTTGTACCTTGATGCGGCCGTCAGACATAGTCTCAATGTTTTTTGCTAAATCTTCATACACAGCACCGAAAGCAGAACCACGGCTGTATAGGTTAGCGAAGCGCCAGTTATAGTCTGCAGCATTAGCAGAAGAAGCGACAGCGCCTAATCCAAGGGCTACCGCTAGAGAACTTACAACCAATCGTTTT
Organism: Marinomonas sp. UCMA 3892; assembly: GCF_012726345.1. GTDB lineage: Bacteria > Pseudomonadota > Gammaproteobacteria > Pseudomonadales > Marinomonadaceae > Marinomonas. Next base: position 295,596 of record NZ_PTXN01000003.1, on the reverse strand, counting down.
TTTAGTTTTAGTATCGCCTTAATCATTGAGCTACCTCGAGAACAAAAGTGCATAAAAAAGTCACGCCTTTGTGGTTGTGACATCTTGTACTCGATACTTTCAAAAAGACTAAGAGCAATAAAGCTCACAAAACCTATCTAAAGTTTTGTGAGCATCAAACAATCTAAAAAGCTAAAATTTGTTATAAATCATATAACTAACTGAAATCGAGTGCACAATAAAGAGGCTGAATGACCAATGTTGGTGCAATAAATAGATTAGTTGAATGCATCAATAGTGTGAATATTATTGATCTATGATGTTGAAAACGTGCATTTTTTTGCTTTTTTAAATATGCAGTCGAGTCTTTTTTCTGTAATTGATTAACGCACCAAATTAGGGCTTTGTGATTTTTAGTGGCAGCTCTTTTCAAGGATTCTTACGTGTTAAACCGCGTTAAAACTTTAGATTTGGTCAGCTAATTCTTTAGACCCTTTCTGAAAAGAAGAAAGCAATTAAATTGACAAAAAAAGACCTGTTTATCAAGCAAGACAAACAGGCCAAAATAATGTGCTGGAAGAATGAAATAAAAGGTCAGAATTCGACGCTTTATTTCAGGGTTTAACCAAGCGGATACGAATCATCCTGAATGCATAAAACATCATCATGAAGATATTTTGCTGCGGTAACCGACGTCTCTTACCTTAAAGAAGCAGAAAGAGGGATGAAAGTCGCATAAATCAATGTAAAGTTAGAGAATCAACGAACTAAATTGTGATGATCATTTATTATGTGCGGCCAGTGCTCGCCGTATCATAGCCATACCGCACATCGAACTAACTATTGTTTGGTTTGCACAGGCCTAGAATAATAAAATGTATGTCAGTACACATGGGGAGAGGCGATGAGTGTTAAAAATTACTCACTGGGGCAAGTCGGTGATTATGAGATCAAACAGCTAAAAGTCTTTAAAACCGTCGTTGATTGCGGTGGTTTTTCGGCTGCGGAAACCTCTCTTAATATTGGACGATCGACTATCAGTCTGCATATTTCCAATTTAGAAGCGCGTCTGAATCTCGTCTTGTGTAAACGCGGCAGAGGCGGTTTTTCTTTGACCGAGGAAGGCCTGATTATTTATCAAATGACCGAAAACTTACTCGAATCATTAGATGCCTTTCGAACCACAGTAAACAACTTAAATGTCAGCTTAACAGGCAAGCTTCGTCTTGCTCTTTCCGATAAAGTTAGCTTAGATCCTCGTAGCCACTTTCCTGAATTGATACAGCGTTTTTCCACCGAAGCGCCTGAGGTATCGATCACCACTAATGTTTCTTCGATGTCTAATATTGAGCGTATGATTTTGAATGATGAAGCCGATATAGGTTTTATCCCTTATCATCGTAAATTAGACGGACTAAGTTACGTGCATTTATACAGCGACGATTGTTACCTGTATTGCGGTAAGGATCATCCATTAGCCACTATGTCCGTTGAAGATCAAGATGAAAAAGTAGACAAATACCCTGCTACTCACGCTGGATTAAAACCACATGAAGCGGTCAGCGAACAGATTTCCCAGATGAATCTAACGGCTATCTCGTATTTCTATGACAGCCGCTTAGCCTTGATCTTATCGGGCCGCTATATTGGTTTCTTACCTGAGCGTTATGCCGCATCTTATGTTGAGTCTGGACAAATCATTGCCGTAGCACCAGAAAACCGCTCTTACACTTTAGGCGTTGCCGTGATTTGCAAGAAAACCACCCAACCTAATAAACCCCGCGAATTATTCCTGAAAGTGTTACACCAAACGGTAGAAGAGCTAATTTCTGCACCTTATTAATGTGTTCGTGTTAGTTGTGCGGTTGGGCGAAAAGATAACCATCGAAATCTGGTGCGTCTGTGTCTGAGAGCTTAAACAAGGTTTGTTTAACGTTTTCTAAATGTTGCCACATAGCCTGTCTTGCTCCTTCTGCATTCCGTTTACGAAGCTGAATCAGTACCTTTTTATGATCATCTAACCATTGATCATGGTAGGACGTGTCTTGTATACGTGCATGGAGTTTTTTCCACATTGGGTTGCCATCTCGCATATCCCACAAGCGTGTCGCAGTATCAAGTAGTACTGTATTTTGAGTCGCTTGTGCAATAGATAGGTGAAAGTCTCGGTCTGCATCGTTGGCTTTTTCTACTGTCTCTAATTCTGCACTTTCGATGTCGAGTATGTCTTGAAGCTTCTGCAAATCTTGCTTGGTGATGACAGGGGCTGCACAAGCTGCTATTGAGCTTTCTATTTCTTGTCGTGCTTGTAATAGCTCAAACGGCCCAACATCCGACACCTTGTGGCTTGTCTTCAACGAGAGGTTATTTTTTAAATAACTGCCAGAACCTTTTCTAACCTCTATCAGCTCTTCGATTTCTAGCATGATAAAAGCTTCTCTAACCAATGTTCTGCTAACCCCAAAGAGTTCGGCATAAACACGTTCAGTCGGTAACTTATCACCAATTTTAAGCGATGATTTTGCTATTTCTTGTTTAATGCTCTCGCCAATTTCTCTGTAGAGTCGTTCTGCCATAGGAATATTCTTAGTCGTTATATTGCTGATAATTTGGTATGCCATTTTCACGTAAAGACTATGAAAAGTCGATATTTTAATCAAAATTAATGCAATGATTTGAATATTGGTATGCCAAAATTATGTTTTTTACTTGTTTGTGGGTGTTTTTTCAGCTATTTTTGTCGAATCCATAGATATTTGGCATACCAAAAAAATAATTAGGTGTCGTAGTTTATGAAAATTCGATCAGCGAAAGTAATAGTGACTTGCCCTGGGCGTAATTTAGTCACGCTTAAAATAGAAACAGACGAAGGTGTTTACGGTATTGGCGATGCGACGCTCAATGGCCGAGAAAAGTCTGTTGTCTCCTACCTTGAAGACCATGTTATCCCTGCCCTTATTGGCAAAGACCCTCAGAGAATAGAAGACATTTGGCAGTATTTGTACCGCGGTGCTTATTGGCGCCGAGGTCCTGTTGGTATGACGGCGATTGCCGCTGTTGATGTCGCTTTGTGGGATATCAAGGCAAAATTAGCTGGAATGCCTTTGTACCAATTGCTTGGTGGTAAAAGCCGTGAAAAAGTCATGGTTTATGGCCATGCAACGGGACTGGACATTGAGTCTTGTCTTGCTGAAGTTCGTAAACATGTTGAATTAGGCTATAAAGCGGTTCGAGTTCAATGTGGCATACCCGGTATTCCAACAACTTACGGTGTTTCCAAAGAAGCCGGTAAACCTTATGAACCTGCGGATTCTGCCTTACCTGCAGAGCATGTTTGGTCTACGGAAAAATACCTTAATCATGTACCTGAACTCTTTGCCGCGGTTCGCAAAGAGTTTGGTGAAGATTTGCATATCTTGCATGATGCTCATCACCGTCTAACGCCCATTCAAGCCGCGCGATTAGGCAAAGAAGTCGAGAAGTTTCACTTATTCTGGTTAGAAGATTGTACGCCTGTTGAAAACCAGTCTTCCTATGAACTAATTCGTAAACATACGACAACACCTCTTGCGATTGGCGAAGTATTCAATAGTTTGTCTGATTGCCAAGAGTTGATTCAAAATCAGCTAATTGATTACATCCGCGCAACAATCACCCACGCTGGTGGCATAACGAATGTTCGTCGTATTGCCGATTTTGCGTCTATCTTTCATGTCAAAACAGGCTTTCATGGTGCGACGGATCTTTCCCCTATTTGTATGGGCGCTGCGCTGCATTTTGATACGTGGGTGCCTAACTTTGGTATTCAAGAACATATGCCGCATACCAAGGAAACCGATCTTGTCTTTCCTCATGCTTATGAATTCAACGATGGCTTCTTTACACCCGGCGACGTTCCCGGTCATGGTGTGGATATCGATGAAGAACTTGCTGCGAAATATCCCTATAAACCTGCTTATCTTCCGGTTAACCGCTTAGAAGATGGCACCTTGTGGAATTGGTAGAAAATTATGAAAGCGTTTCAAGTAGCAAATGTAAATGACTATGCCTTGATCGATACCAAGCAGCCGGTTGCTGAAGCCGGTGAAGTATTGATTAAAACCGCCTTTGCGGGAATCTGTGGTTCAGATCTACATATTATTCACGGACAAAATCCGTTTGTTCAATTTCCTCGAATCACAGGTCATGAGTTTTCAGGGGTTGTCGCGGCGGTTGGCGAAGGCGTTACGCATGTTAATGTAGGTGATAAAGTTTGCGTCGATCCTGTTATTAGCTGTGGCAAATGTTATGCCTGCCGAGCTGGCCGCTTTAACGTCTGTGCGAATTTACAAGTTTTCGGCGTACATCGTAACGGCGGCTTTGGTGAGTATACGAGCGCACCTGCGAGCAATGTCTTGGTGCTTCCTGACAATGTCACGCTTGAGCAAGCGGCATTAGTTGAGCCTTATTCTATTGCCACCAATGTTTTGTCTCGAATGGAGCCAATTCCAGGCGATAGCTTGTTGGTTTACGGTGCCGGTGTCATTGGTTTGACCATAGTGCAAGTGGCTAAAGCCATGGGCATCGAGCGCATTATTGTCACTGACATTGTTGATGAGCGCCTTGAAACGGCCAAATCTCTTGGTGCGACGGACGTGATCAATAGTCGGGTAAACAAAGTAGAAGACTGTATCCAAGAATGGACAAATGGAGAAGGTGTACCTTTGATTGCTGATGCGGCATGTATTCCGGCGCTTTTACCCGAAATTCTACGAATCGCCTGCCCTGCTGGCCGTATTGGATTGCTTGGTTTCACCACGACACCAAGTGATTTAGCGCAAATTGAAGTAATTAAGAAAGAACTGACAATAGTGGGTTCTCGCCTTAATAACCGCCGTTTTCCTCAAGTACTTGAAATGATTGCATCGGGTCGATTAGATCCTTTGGCATTAATTAGCCATCGAATCGCTTTAAACGACATTGGCGACGGTATTCAACTAATGGAAAATCACCCAGAACTGACTCGTAAAGTGCTTGTTGAGATGAGTGAGTGAAATTGTCATTAATATGATAAATAACGTTATAAGATAAGTTCTTATCAGGACCAATTGTCTTAATCAAATACAAAAATAAAAAATAATGGAGACGACTATGAACATCAAAAAAATATTATTAATTGCATCCGTATCATTTGTCAGCTTGTCGGCTAATGCTGAGTCGTACAAGTTAAATATGAGCACAGTACTTGCTCCAAATAACCCACTGACAAAAGGCCTATTTCATTTTAAAAAGGAAGTAGAATCTGCCACTGACGGCGATATTAAAGTCAACGTTTTCGCAAGTGGTTCACTTGGCGGAACGGGCGACCTGATTGAACAAGCGAGAGCTGGTTCTAATGTGAGTATGATGGCTGATCCATCACGTTTGCAAAACTATGTGAATGATTTCGGTGTTCTAGCTAGCCCCTATGTTTTTAACTCTTTAGAGCAGGCGCAGAAATACTATAAATCAGATGCATTCAAGGAATTAGAGGCTGAACTACAACAAAAAGGTGGTTTAGTTATTCTCTCTGCAAATTGGTTCCAAGGAACTAGAATGCTGATTACCAAAAAACCTGTATCGACACCAGCTGACGTAAAAGGCATGCGCATTAGGGCTGCTGGTTCAACTATCGGCGTGAAAACTGTTGAGATTTTAGGTGGTACAGCAACTCCAATGCCTTGGAATGAAGCCTATACAGCTTTACAGCAACAAGTTATTGATGGTGTAGAAGTTCACCCAGCTGCATTTTATGATTCAAAGCTCTATGAAGTAGCAAATTATATCCAACCGACAAATCATGCTTTTTTAATGACTTATCTTGTAGTGGGAGAGCAGTGGCTTAAATCTCTACCAGAAGGTTATCAAGCATTGTTAAAAGAAAAAGCCTCCAATTCAGGAGATTTTGTAACCAAGACTATTCTTGAAAATGAACAAAAGTATATCGATGAATCTATAAAGCATGGCATGAAGCTTAATAAAGTTGATATTAAAAAGTTTCAAGAAAATAGCAAAGGCTTATTCGACTCTATAGGTCTATCGAGTGAATATAAAAAAGTAGAAGCAAGTTTAAAATAACATACCAAAATAAGGTAGCCCATTGTTAAATTTAGCTTTAAGGACTTTTTATGTTTAATAAAATCAGTCGCTCTATATATCATATAGAAGTGATTTTATCTCAAATTATTTTGTCATTAATCGTTATACTCGTGTTTTCCGCTGCGATAGCACGAAGCATGGGTTACCCGATAATTTGGTCTGTTGAAATTGCTAAAATACTTTTTATGGTTGTTTGTTTTGTGTGTGTTGATATAACACTAAAGAAACACAAACATATAGGCATCACATACTTTGTTGAAAAATTAAATGAAAAGACTAAAAACATATTTCAGTTATTTGTTCTGATACTTATGTTGGGTTTTACCATTTTTTCTATCACCAAAGGCGTAGAATTAATTCATGTTTATAAATTTAGAATGTTCAATGCGACCGGTATTCCATATCGATATATTATGCCGGTCATTCCTCTCTCTATGTTCCTAATGTCTATTACAATTATCGCTCACATGGAAACCTGTATAATAAAATTAGGATGCTATAAATCAAAAAAAGAAAAGGTAGAGGTATAGAATGTTAACATTAACTATAGTGTTCTTTATCTTGATTTTTATAGGCATGCCTGTATCTTTTTCAATTTTAATATCGTCAGCAATATATTTTCATTTTATTGGTGAGTTACCATTTACTATTTTTTATCAAAAAATAGCATCGCCAACACAGAATTTTGCCTTACTTGCTGTGCCTTTATTTATTCTCGTTGGGAACATTATGAATGAAACAGGTATTGCTGCTCGCTTGTTTCATTTCACTAAATATATTGTTGGTTGGATGGCTGGTGGCTTAGCGCAGATATCTATTTTTATGAGCGCAATTCTTGGTGGTGTTTCTGGTTCCGCTGTGGCTGATGCATCCATGCAAAGTCGATTGATTGGCCCCGAGATGGAGCGTAAAGGCTACCCGGTTCCTTATTCTGCCAATGTGATTGCATACAGCTCTTTGATAACTGGGTTATTTCCCCCCAGCATCAGTTTGATATTGTTTGGGTTTGTAGGAAACGTATCAATAGGCAAGTTATTTTTAGCCGGTATCGTGCCCGGTTTACTGCTCACTGTTATGCAGATGCTATTAAGTTGGTGGATAGCAAAACACTATAAAATACAGCCTGAACTACCTGGATTACCTAAGTTTAAAAAAGTATCTCACAGTGCAAGGATAAATATTTGGGCGCTTCTGTTTCCTGTTTTTTTGCTATTTGTTATTCGACTTGGCCTCTTCACACCTAGTGAAGCGGGCGCTTTTGTTGTCGTTTATGCATTAATTGTAGGACGATGGGTTTACAAAGAGTTATCTTTTAATGGCTTGAAGAAAGCGTTAAAAAACTCTGCTGTAGACTTAGGTATGGTGATGTTTTTGATAATGGCTGCTGGAGCACTAGGGTACGCCATAATATTAGAGCAGCTACCTGTAGAGGCTGGTGATTTCATCTCAAGTGTTACGGATAATCAATATTTGATTCTCATTCTTTGTTTACTGCTTGTATTGATTTTCGGAATGATCTTAGATGGATCTGTATGTATTCTGCTATTAACTCCGATCATTTTACCTGTATTAACCTCAATTGGTTATGACCCGGTACACATTGGAATAGTGATGACGACAACCATTCTAATTGGGGCAAATACGCCGCCAGTTGGAATTTGTATGTTTACCGTTTGTAGTCTACTGAACTGTAAAACAGAAGATTTTTTTAAGTCATCAATACCATTTATTTTAACCTTCGTATTATTTTTAATCTTATTAATTATATTTCCAGATATTTCTCTGATACTACCTTCTACTTTAATGGAGTAAAAAATGAAATTTACTTATTTTAACCGTGACGAATTAAAATCATTAGGAACCAAATTATTAAGTCAATATGGAATGCCTGATGATAGGGCAAGTATCACTGCAGAGTTATTAATTCAAAGTGATGAGTTAGGTTTTACTACGCATGGTTTGTCTTTAATTCCGTACTATATTCCGGAGTTACAAGCAGGAAAAATGCAAGAAGCAGATGATGTTGTAATCGTTAATGATACCGGGTCGACATTTGTATGGAATGCACAGTATCTTCCAGGAATCTGGATGATGAATAAGGCTATGGATGAGGCGTTTTCACGAGTAAAAGAACATGGCGTCGTCACAGCATCCATTAATCGAGCACATCATATTGGCTGCCTATCTACTTACGTTAAATTAGCCACTGATAAGAACTTAATTTGTATTGTTTCTACATCTGATCCAGCAGGTAAACTTGTCGCTCCGTTTGGGGGTATTGATCCAGTTTTGACCCCTAACCCTTGGGCCATTGGTTATCCAACCAATGGCGACCCTGTGATCATTGATACAGTCACTTCTATTTGTACCTTCTCGAAAGTCAGAGAGCATTTAAATACTGGCTTACCGATGCCATACCCAATGCTGCAAGATAAGAATGGGAATGAAACAACGGATGCCACAGTCATTAATGATGGTGGCGCAATCCTTCCTATTGGTGGCACTGATTATGGTCATAGAGGTTACTGCTTTAGCATGATGGTCGAAATGCTCACGCAAGGACTGTCTGGCCATGGCCGAGCAGATGATGTTTCGAGATGGGGCGGTAATGTTTATATTCAATTGATTGATCCAGAAGCTTTTGCAGGCTTAGAAGCCTTTAAAGAGCAAATGGATAAATTGACTGAGCTATGTTTAGCTTCTCGTCCAAGAGAAGAAGGTAAACCTGTTCGAGTACCAGGAGAATTTGGGCTTTCTTGTGCTAAGCAGTCAAAAACTCAAGGAATCCGATTAAATGATGAAACGTTAGACCGTCTCAAGCAATCAGCCGAAGCTGCAGGAATTGAGTTCCCTAAATCGATCTAAAAATCCCCCGCGATATTAATTTAGCAACACCCTTGATGACGCCTGTTTGCTTTATGCTGCAGGCCGTTGTGAATTACCAGTAACAAAAAAAGCAGTAACGGCAATATAGCTTTTATATCAATAGGCTAGTTTGGGATGGAATTATGATAAAAATTCAACGTATAGATAGCCAAATTGAACCAAGTCAGCATGATGTAGGCATAGTTCACATTGGTCTAGGTGCTTTTCATCGAGCTCATCAAGCAGTGTATTTAGAGCAGACTCTTGCAAAGCATGGCGGTGATTGGATGATTGCCAGTGCGAATATCCGTTCTAATTACAAACTGGTTGAACAGATGCAAGCTGCAAAGCATCGTTATCATGTGGTGGAATATGCGGATACGAGCAACGCTAATCTAAGAGAAATTAAAGCGATTAAGAATACGTTTTTCTGTGGCTCCGATGCAGGAAGAGCTGCGCTACTCAAGCAAATGAGCGCTCCAGCGACCAAGATAGTCACTCTAACAATTACGGAAAAAGGCTATTACTTAGCGCCGTCTTCCGGAGAGCTATTACTTGAAGCTCCTGAAATTGGGCATGATATAGCGCATCCATCTCAACCTAAAACAGCGTTAGGTCTGATTGTTGAAGCACTGAAACACCGACGTGCGACAGGCATAGCTGCCTTCACTGTTTTGTCTTGTGACAATATGCCTCATAACGGTATTCGAGCGAAAGGCGCGGTTGTAGCGTTAGCCAAATCACAGGATGATGAGTTCGCCCAATGGATTGAGCAAAACGTTGCGTTTCCTAATTCCATGGTAGATCGCATCGTTCCTGCTGTGTCTGAGCAAGACCTTGCTATGATCAAAATGGACACTGGTATCAGTGAGCCTACCGTGGTGAAGTGCGAGCAATTTAGCCAATGGGTAGTAGAAGATAATTTCCCTGCAGGGCGCCCGCAGTGGGAGTCTTCTGGTGTTCAGATGGTGGATGACGTATCCAGTTACGAAATGATGAAGCTGCGAATGCTCAATGGTAGTCATTCACTATTGGCTTACTTGGGACCCATTGCTGGCTTTAAAACAGTCGCAGACGCCATGCAAGACAAGGATATTCGTGCTTTTCTTGAGTGCTATATGATGCGAGAAGTGGCTCCGACATTACCGAGTTTTAGCCAAACAGAATTAGACAAATATTGCCAAAAGCTGTTAGCGCGCTTTGAAAACGACAGCTTACAACATCAGCTTAAACAAATTGCGATGGATGGCAGTCAAAAATTACCACAACGTTGGTTGAGTGTTTTGACTGAGTTGCAGGAAAAGTCTCTTGCCGCTCCCGCTATCGAACTTGGTATTGCTGGCTGGATAGCCTTTCTTTGTGATGCTGAGCAGAATCAACAAAGTATCAATGATCCACTTGAAGCTGTGTTATTTGCATTAGTTTGCCGTTATCGAGATAACACTAGGAACTTAATTGTTGCCCTACTTCAAAGGAACGATATTTTTCCTGCCCCACTTTGTGATAACGAAGGATTAATTGCTCGGATTGTGGCTATAGTCGATCATTTATTTGCAGGTCAAAAGGTACAGAATTTTATGGATGTTCAATAAAAGACATAATTTACCTTTATAAGGCTTTTCTGGTCCTCTGGAAACGCCTTTTTTTAAGGCCAAGGCAGTGGCTGATGGGGCTCTGTTTTCGTTAGTTGGTTATTCTGTCCGAGACTTTCTTCTTTCATCCAATCCACAAAGGCTTCAATCCGAGCCCTTCTTGGGGAGTTTTTGGCGTAGTAAGCATAAAACTCAATCTTAGTATCTAACGCTTTTGGATAGGCTTGGACGAGTGTTCCCTTATCAAGTTCTTCTTGAACCATGAATTTTGGACATAAAAAGACGCCATGCCCGGCCTTTACCGCGCTGATTCCCATATACCAAGAGTTTACTTCTGCCCACAGAATACTTTTGCTGCGAATGGGGCAAATCGCCTGCTCTTCAAACCACTTTTTCCATTGATAGGAAGAATCGTCTACCTGAATCATCCAACATTTTAATAAATCAGTCGGTTGAAATAAGCCAATTCTTGAGGCTAATGATGGCGAGCAAACGGGGATGATGTCAGATGATATGAGTGTTCGTTTAACCGTATCTGCTCTATCTACCGTTAGATGCTGATTATCATCGATACCGACATCTATTTTGCCTGCATGTATGTCTCTGCTCTCGTCTGATGAAAAAAGTTTGACCGTAATGTCCTTTTGACGGTCTGAGAAACGCCATAAGCGTGGCATTAGCCATAAAGACACAAAGCTTTGTAAGCCAGAGACGAGTAGTGTTCCGCCAACGGGTTCGAGTTTGACACTTTCTAAGCCTTTTCCTATGTGCTCAAACGCTTGTTCTAGGTGCTCCGCGAGGACTTGCCCTTGGCTAGTTAGGCGCATATCGCGACCAGAACGATAAAACAGCGGCACACCTAGGTATTCTTCTAATAAACGAATCTGCTGGCTCACCGCCGCCTGTGATACATGCAGTTGCTTTGCGGCTTTGGTATAGCTCAAGGTCTGGCTTGCTACCGAAAAATAATGGGCGGCCTTTAAATGCGTCACGCGATTACTCATAAGTCGTTCCTAACATCGTATCCATAAGATTATCTAATCTAACCTGTAAAAATATAGCATTCGTTTTTACCTCAATTTGACGACACAATAAAGTCATTATCAACAGGAGGTGTGAGTATGTGGACGTTATTGTTGTGGTTGAATCAGAAAATTTTAGCAAGTTATGAAAGGCTAAAGAATAGATATGAAGTACAAAAAACCAGACGCGTCATGAGAAGGCAAATGGCTATGACTCGACATCTACCGGCTTACTTACGCCGTGATATGGGGCTTCCACCTTACACGGAACGCGAAGAGACACGATCCAAAGATTCTCAGTAACTTCTCAGATTATCTAATGAATACTGTTGTTTTCAACTGCAGCATTCAGCGCTGCAAATAAAAAAGTCCGCATAAAAAAAGCCACCGTGTCACCACAGTGGCTTGCAGCAAGATCATTCTTGCAAGCGGAAGCTTTGTTTACCAAAAAAGCGACTCAACAAAGCCGCTCTAATAGAAGCTTAAACAAGCTCTTTAAAGCAGCGTTTGAAGATGTCCATACCTTCATCGATGATGTCCATTTCGATCGTCAAAGCTGGTAGGAATCGAATAACGTTACCGCGGATACCACAAGATAATAGTACCAAACCATTTTCAGCGGCTTTGGCAGAGAGTTTTTTCGCAAGCTCTGGGTAAGGCTTGTTTACATCGCCATCATGAACGAACTCCACTGCGATCATCGCGCCTGCATTACGAATATCACCAATAATGCTTGGGTACTCAGTTTGCATTTCTGTTAAATGCTTAACGAAGTGAGCACCTACTTCTACTGCGCGGTCGCACAGTTTCTCTTCTTCTATTGCTTCAAAAACCGCAAGACCTGCAGCGCAACCAACAGGAGAACCACCATAAGTTCCGCCTAAACCGCCAGGAATTGGTGCATCCATAATATTCGCTTTACCAACAACTGCAGCTAATGGGAACCCTCCAGCGATACCTTTTGCTGCGGTAATAAGGTCTGCTTCAATATCAGCTTGTTCATGGCAGAACATAGTGCCTGTACGGGCAAAACCAGACTGGATTTCATCAAGAATCAATAATATGCCATGGTCATCACATAGCTTACGAAGCTTCTGTAGGAAGCTTGCAGATGCTTGGTAGAAACCACCCTCGCCTTGCACTGGTTCGATGATAATAGCCGCAACACGAGAAGGCTCGATATCACATGTAAAGCGTAACTGAAGATCAGCAAGTGCTTGCTCTTCGGTAATGCCAAGGTAGTCATTTGGATAAGGAATATGGAAAATATCGCTTGGGAAAGGACCAAAACCAATTTTATAAGGGTTTACTTTGCCCGTCAGACCCATGGTCATGTTGGTTCGGCCGTGGAAACCGCCGTTGAAAGCGATAATGCCAGGACGACCAGTGTAAGCACGGGCAATCTTCACACAGTTTTCTACTGCTTCAGCGCCAGTTGTAACGAAGATAGATTTTTTCGGCGTATTACCTGGAGCCGCTGCATTTAATTTTTCTGCCAAAGCCACTGCCGACTCGTATGGGCTTACCATGACGCAAGTATGGGTGAATCGCTCTACTTGAGCTAAAACCGCAGCTTTTACTTTTGGATGGTTATGACCTGTGTTTACTACAGCGATACCCGCACCGAAATCGATGTGGCGCTTGCCTTCCACGTCCCAGATTTCAGCGTTTACAGCACGGTCAACGTAAACGGGAGCCATGTTGCCTTGGCCACGAGCGATGGCGATTTCTTTGCGTTTTTGTAGATCTGCGTTGTTCATTTTTTTCACCTTTAGAGCAAGCTCTATGTACATGAAGCGGTATTCATACCGCCTAAAAGTTAACGATAAGAGAGGTTGAGTAAGGCCGCGCCTTACGCCAAGCCGCCCATGCACAAGTATTTAATTTCAACATATTCATCAATGCCGTACTGAGAGCCTTCGCGGCCACTACCAGACTCTTTAACGCCGCCGAATGGCGCTACTTCACTGGAAATAATGCCTTCGTTGATGCCAACCATGCCGTATTCCAAGGCTTCAGATACACGCCAGATACGCGCAATATTTTGGGAATAAAAGTAAGACGCCAAGCCAAATGGGGTATTGTTTGCCATGGCTACAGCTTCATCTTCGGTTTTAAATTTGAACAGCGGAGCAACTGGGCCAAAGATCTCGTTAGAGAAAATGTCCATATCTTCGGTAACGCCAGTCAAAATGGTTGGTTCGAAGAACTGAGCGCCAGCAGCCGTGGCTTTTGAGCCACCAATTAGCGCTTTCGCGCCTTTTGTTATAGCGTCGCCAACCAGCAGCTCTACTTTGCTGATCGCCGCTGGATTGATTAACGGACCAATGTTGACGCCTTCAGCGAAACCATCACCAGTTTTAAAGGTGGCAACACGTTTAGCCAGCTTCTCTGCGAAAATATCGTACACGCCTTCTTGCACTAAAATTCGGTTCGCGCAAACACAGGTTTGGCCTGCATTACGGTATTTCGATGCAATCGCGCCTTCCACTGCGGCATCTAGGTCGGCATCATCAAATACGATGAAAGGTGCGTTGCCGCCTAGCTCCATTGAAGTACGTTTAACTGTTTGCGCGCACTGAGAAAGCAGCAATTTGCCCACAGGAGTCGAGCCCGTGAAAGACAATTTACGCACTGTTGGATGACCCGTTAATACGCCACCAATGGCTTTTGCATCTTTACCGACAACAACGTTCAAAACGCCCGCAGGAATGCCTGCTTGGTGGGCTAGTTCAGCCAATGCCAACGCACACAAAGGTGTTTCGTCAGAAGGCTTGATGACAATTGCACAACCTGCCGCAAGAGCAGGACCTGCTTTACGCGTTATCATAGCAATGGGGAAATTCCATGGTGTAATGGCAGCGACCACACCAATAGGCTGTTTAATGGTTAAAACACGCTTATCTTTGGCGAAAGTTGGAATCACGTCACCATTCAAACGGCGAGCTTCGTCTGCAAACCAATCAATAAAAGACGCGCCATAGGCCACTTCGCCTTTCGCTTCAGCAAACGGTTTGCCTTGCTCCAAGGTCATCAATGTCGCTAAGTCGTCTTGGTTGTCCAGAATGAGTTGGTTCCAACGACGCAATAGTGTCGCGCGTTCTTTTGCTGTGCGACCTTGCCATTCTTTTTGCGCTTTTTCGGCAGCTTCAACGGCAAGCGTTGTCTCTTCTGCGCCTAAATCCGCAACATCGATAATGTGTTCGCCATTCGCTGGGTTTGTAATTGCGAAGGTCTTGCCAGATTTAGCTGCTACCCATTCACCACCAATGTATGAGTGGCTTTTGAGTAAAGAAGGTTGAGATAGTATTGCTGTCATAAAACACTCCAGGCTTGGCTACGGAGGATAGTGAGTGCGCGTCACAGTGCCGCACTGTCAATGTTTATCGATAGTAGGCAATGGCCAGCGTTTGAAAAATGAGAAGCTATCAATGCAATGTTTGATGTCTTTCAAACATTAGGCGCTAGGTGGTAGAAAGTTCACAGAGGAATAGGAAATAAAGCCTTCGAGAGCGGTTAAATAAGAGCCAAGCAAAAAAACGAAATTGATAGTCATTCTCTTTTGAAATATCATGCCCGTATCTAAAAAAAGAGCTTTAACTATGTTGTTCCGTCACCTGATTATCTGCGCTACCTCACTTTTTATGTCGTTGGCCTCTTGGGCTTACCCAAGCATTCAAGATGAAAATGGTACTTTTACTCTAGCGTCTGAACCTAAACGTATCGTTGTTTTAGAGTTGTCTTTTGTTGATGCGCTTGCGGTCGTTGGCATTTCTCCTGTCGGTATCGCTGACGATAACAACCCGAATATCTTGTTACCTGAAGTGAAAGCTAAGCTAAGACCATGGACGTCATTAGGCATGCGTTCGCAACCAAACATGGAAAATATCGCCGATTTACATCCAGATCTCATTATTGCGGACTTTGAACGTCATGCTGCAGCGTATGACAGTTTGTCTCGCATTGCCCCAACATTGTTGCTGAAAAGTCGTGGTGAAACCTATGAAGAGAACCTAGAAGCGGCGGCGAAAATTGGCGTTATTGTGAATAAAAGCACACAAATGCAGCAAAGAATTCAGCAGCACAGAGCAACGATGGCGAAATATAGAAAAGCGCTAGAGCAAAAGGAAAATCTAGGGAGTGTTCAGTTTGCTATCGTGAGCTCACGTGGCATGTGGTTACACGGCCCTAATTCTTACGCTGGTAGCGTGTTAACGGCACTTGGTTTTCCCAGCCCGATTAAAAACCAATTAGATACGCCCTACATTCCAGCCAGTTTAGAGCTTTTGCTGCAGGTGAATCCTGATTGGTTGTTGATGGGAACTTATGGCGACAAAACAGTATTGGATGACTGGCGCAAGGTACCTTTATTTCAATTGTTGTCAGCAGTTAAGAAGCAACAAGTCATCAAAGTTTCACCAGAGCTATGGTCTTTGAACCGCGGCATGATGGCCGCAGAAGGGATAGCAAAAGATCTTGATCGTATTCTGTCTCCTTAATTCCTCCCGATTACCTTATCAAAAATTCATAGCCTTCCAAGCATAAGGAGGGCCAGTGTTTCTCTACTTTATTTCCCTCCATTAAATATTTTATTTTGGCTTGTTGCATAAGTTGCAACGTATCATTTCTGATTGTAAACATAAATAATATGTGTTCTCATTCTCAAAAAATATCTCGTCCTCTTTTCTTAATGCTGTGGAAATTTAAAAAATGAGAATAAAAAACTTCCTTCTGACGCCTTTGGCGCTTGCTGTGTCTTTAGCGTCTTTTTCTTCCTTTGCAGAAGAAGCTACAACGAATAATGGAGATCCTGATAAAGTGATCTCTCTAACGGTTCAAGGCTACAAGGGCTATGCGCAGGAGTTACCTACTTCTGGCAGTAAATCTGATGCTGAATGGTTAGATGTTCCACAATCTGTATCTGTTGTGACTGATACAGAAATGAAGGATCGAGGGGCTGTAAAGCTGGTGGACGCACTGGATGGCGTCGCAGGTGTCAACAATACGTTGGGTGAAGGCAGCCGAGATCAGTTTGTGATTCGTGGCTTTGATGCGATTCGTGATATTTACCGTGACGGGTTAAGAGACGATGGTAATTTGCAGTCTTATCGTAGCTTAGCCAACGTAGAGCAAGTAGAAATAGTGAAAGGCCCTGCTGGTGCTTTGTATGGAAGAGGATCCGCTGGCGGTATTATTAACTTAGTGACAAAGCGTGCAAATGGCGATGAATTTACGCGTTTATCTACCAGCTACGGCAGTAATGATAAGCTCAAAGGCTCAATCGACACATCGGCTAAATTAACCGACACTATTAATGGTCGTTTGAATGTGGAAGTGCGTCGTGCCAACTCTTTTGTCGATCATGTGGACTCAGACGATTATTTCATTGCTCCAACATTTCAATTTCAGCCATCGGATGATCATACGGTCAATCTAGATATTGAAATAATGCACCAAAATTTGGTGCCTTATCGTGGTGTACCGTCTAAGGATGGGAAGCCTGTTGATGTGCCCCGCAGCACCTTTTTTGGCAGTAAAAACGATTTCCAAGAATCAGACAGTATTCGAGTCGCTA
This sequence comes from Marinomonas sp. UCMA 3892, assembly GCF_012726345.1. GTDB lineage: Bacteria > Pseudomonadota > Gammaproteobacteria > Pseudomonadales > Marinomonadaceae > Marinomonas. The sequence continues at coordinate 278,446 of NZ_PTXN01000003.1, read as the reverse complement.
TAGATGACGAATTGCAGTTTGGCCCTGATATCAAATGGAATAATCGTGTTGCTTTTACAAGGGTGACTTTGGAACAGCAAGGTACTCGCCAAACGACAGCAGCAGTAACGGGCGCTAATACAGTGGCTCAAACCGTGAATGATTTTGGCTATGACCCACGTACCACAGTGACGCTGCAGTCAGAATTAAAATGGGATGTGGGCAATCAGCAAATATTGTTTGGTGCTGATTACAATCAAATAGACATTGATTTGAACCTAAGAAGCCAAGCTCTTCCTGCAAAAAGCATTGATAACCCTATTGCTGATAACGTTACTAGTCCTGGTTTTCCTGCCTTTCGAGAAAATACGACTAAAACTGTAGGTTTGTATATTCAAGATATTATTACATTGGGTGATTGGTCATTCTCCGGGAATGTTCGTCAAGATCACATGGAACTGAATCAAAAAATCATTTCAACCGGTTTAGAGTCGTCAAATAACGATGATAAAACCAGTTACCGTATAGGAGCTGCTTATCGTCTTACGGACAATATGTCGGCCTATACAACCTTGGCAAAATCATGGCAGCTACCTTATGGCGGTAGTTTTATAAGCCCTACGCTTGCTGAATTCTACTCTACGAAATTAAAAGAAGTCGGTGTTAAAGCCTACTTGCTTGATGACGCTCTAATGTTGAACGCGGCCGTGTTCCAGATAGACCAAGAGCAACCTCAAACTGACACAAATGGTTTTATTATAAATAAAAGCCAAGAGCGTCACCGAGGGCTTGAACTTGAAGCTCGTGGACAATTAACGAAGCAATTAAGCGCAACGGCTAGCTACACCTACCTAGATGCAGAAGATCGAGACACAGGTAAAAAACCAAACGATGTGTCTGATCAACTTATTTCCCTTGGCACGACTTATCAACTTAACGATGCGTGGCGCTTTGGTGGCAGCGTGAAATACGTGGGAGATCGCTACGCTGGCAACAACGAAGCTGTTGAGCTAGGCGACTACACCACAGTAAACGCCATGGCGTCCTATCAAACCGGTAAACATCGAGTGCAATTTAATGCGTACAACATTTTTGATGAAAAGTATTACCTAGGTTCAACTGATGGCACCTCCGGTATCAACTCAATTGGCTACGGTTCTCCAGCAGAATTCATGGTCAGCTACAGCTATGAGCTGTAAATTAGAAGAAATGCCATTATTACCTTGTGAAGAATACATCGTTATATTTTCACTAAAGAGTCGTCAGTTCTAAAGTCGTACGACATTCCGACGAAGACATAGATTAATACACTAAAAAAAGCGCCGCTAACCTCACGTTAGCGGCGCTTTTGCGTATAATAAGCCAATATCCCACACTGTTGATTCCGAAGATTCAGCTCGCGAAGGAGTAGTAGATTGGCGCAAAAAAGAGCGGTTGTTCGTCAGAGCTTACCTGATGTCATTACGGCGGATTTACGTCAGCGTATTTTGTCTGGTGACCTTGCTGAAGGTGAACTCATTCGTCAGGAGTTATTGGCGGAAGAATACGATGTCTCGCGCATGCCAATTCGTGAAGCGTTGAAGCGTCTTGATGCAGAAGGGCTGGTGGTGTTTACCAACAACCGTGGTGCCACCGTGACTAAACATACTTTAGAAGAAATCGCTGAAATCTTTGATGTACGAATGATGCTAGAGGTGGATCTTTTCACTCGTGCTATCCCCTTGATGCAAGACGAACATTTTGAGCTCTGCGAGAGCATTCTTAAAGAGATGGAATTGTCCTATCAAAGTGGCGATGTCGCGGCTTGGGGGCCTTTAAATGCAAGGTTTCATAGTGCACTTTATGCTGCTTCTGACAGGAAACTCACAAGTAACTTATTAGAGCGTGCAAGCTTACAATCTAACCGTTATGTGAGCATGCATATAGACCAATTGAACAAATCCCAAAGTGCTCAACAAGATCACAGTGATTTACTGGCGTTGGCGAGACTAGGGGATGTGCAATGCGCGGCCGATAAATTACGCTCTCATATCGAAAACACCAAGTTCCAAGTGCTGGAATGGATCGCCGCTGCTCGAAGTTGAATCGCTCCTACTCGCTCTAATGTAGGTCGGCCTTCAGGCCGTCAAAAAGCTGGATCACACCAAACCCAACCCCTTGACGCGCTAAAGTACGCTAGAACTTTTTCAAAATCTTAAAAGAGGCTAAAACCGAGTAGCTGAAAATGACGTAAGGTCAATATCTGGAGCTTGAGTATTGGCAAGCGCCGCGACTAATTCTGCGGTTCCTGCGGATTGAGTCAGTCCTAAATGTCCATGTCCAAAGGCGTAAATCACCCGTTGAGATCGACTGGAATAACTGATTACCGGAAGGCTGTCTGGCATAGACGGACGAAAGCCCATCCATTGTTTTCCGCCATCCACTTTAAGGCCAGGTAAGAAGCTAGCGGCCTTGTTAAGCAATACTTCAGCACGCTTAAAGTTAGGCGGTAATCTCAATCCACCTAGCTCAACGGCTCCTCCTACACGAATCCCCTCACCTACTTTTGTGACCACAAAACCATGATTACTAAAGGTTATGTGAGTTTTTAAATTGAATGCGCCAGCTGGCAAAGTCGTGTTGTATCCTCGCTCCGTATCTAATGGCAAATTGTCTCCAATAGATTGCGCTAAAGTTTTTGACCAAGCCCCTGCGGCTAGAACAACTTGGCTTGTTTCATAGTCGGCCGCATCGCTTTTTAAGGTTACGTTATCGCTATTCACTGCAATGGAATTAATTGATGTAATGGCAATTCTGCCGCCAAGTTTTTCAAACTCTTCAGCTAAGTGTTTAGTCCATTCGGCAGGATCGCAGACGTTTTTCCACTCTGGAGTAAAGGCTGCATGGGTAAATCGGGGATGAATGCCGGGCTGGATTTTGGCGATAGCGTCTGGACTTAGTAAAAATTCATAGGTGACGCCATGTTGTTGTCGCGTTTGCCAACCAGCAAGACTGGCATTGAATTCTGCTTCACCTTCGTAAAGTTGTAACTGCCCTTCGCGGCGAATCATAGCTTCACCATTTACTGCTTGAATTTGGCGTTCCAGTGCGGCTTTAGAAAAATCCATCAAACTGGCTTGTGCAGCCAAGGCGGCTTGGTATTTGTCTTCCCAGCTGGCACGCCAGAAACGCAACATCCAAGGGATAATTTTCAACGCGTAAGCAGGACGTAACGACAATGGGCCAAGTGGGTCGATCAACCACTTTGGTGCTTTGCGCATAATGCCTGGCGTGGCGAGAGGAATTACATCGGCAAAGGCAAACGCTCCTGCATTGCCTGACGACGTTTCTGCAGCAACACCTTTCCGGTCCAATACCAGCACTTGCCGACCTTCTGATTGCAGTTTTAACGCAATGCTAATGCCGATAATGCCAGCACCAATGACAATCACATCCTGATTCTTTGTACTGTCCATTTTGGGTTCACCAATTATGTCTAACCAATTGTTTGAAGTTGGACCTTCCATCGTTAAGACAGTTTAATGCCATTTTTTAAGGGATCGCTGGGGTTCATCATCAAGGTTGCTTCTTTAGTGATAAACGCCTGACCAGTAATATTGGGAATAATTGTATCGTTTGTCGCTTGCTGATAGCTCAAACGATAACTACTACCAATGGTGCTTTCCTGAATGATTTCTTCGCCCGGCGCCAGACGCTTGTCCGCAGCAAGGCAAGCTAGGCGTGCCGAGCTTCCGGTTCCGCATGGCGAGCGATCGTAAGCGTTGTCAGGGCACAAAACAAAGTTGCGGCTGTGGCCTTTTTCGTTCAATGCTGGCCCATAAAGAACAATGTGATCAATGATACCGCCATCTGTACCTGTTAACTGCTTCGCTTCAATGGCTTCGCGAATCTTGATGGCGACTTCGGTCAGATTGCGAATATTACTTGGAATCACAGGAACAGGGCTTTGATCGACAATAAAGAACCAATTCCCGCCATACGCAATATCGCCAGAAACTGTACCTATGCCATCAATATCTAACGTCACATCTTTCTGTAAACGATGACTGGCCACGTTTTTCACCGTCACTGTGTTTGCATCGGAAAGTGTCACTTCAACCACGCCAACTGGCGTTTCGATTTTGTGGGTACCAATGCCTATTTTGCCCATGTGAGCCAACGTTGCGGCAACACCAATGGTGCCGTGACCACACATGCCGATGACTGCAGCGGCGTCGAAATAAATCACGCCAGCCGCGCAAGTTGAATCAACCGGTTCAACTAACATCACGCCGACCATGGCTTCTTGCCCATAGGGTTCTGATACTACAGAGCGATAAAAGTCCTTATGTTCCGTGGCTAAAATCTTGGCGCGCTCAGCTAAAGAACCAGAGCCTAAATCTGGCCCACCAGACACAATAACGCGGGTTGGTTCACCTTCCGTATGACTGTCGATTACTTGCATGTATCTATTACTCCACCTTGTTTTGCCCAATCCGCAAACCAGTCTTTGAAGAGCGTATATTGATCTTCACAATAACGACGTTGTGCGGCGTTAAGCTCGTCCGTTTCGTTGAAGTGTAATCGATACTCTTCTTCACCGTTTAAAACAAGCAAATATTTGAAGAACAGAACCAGTTCAGGGCCTTCGTCGAAACTGGCTAAGACTGAAAACGCTTCTTCTAATTCTTGGGCACGAACTCGAGCTTCCGCATTGCCTTTCGCAGCAAGCTTACATAAATTCGCTAACAACAAAACTTCATTCGGTAACGCCGTACCAATACCGGTAATCGCACCAACAGCACCACATTTCACGAAGCCATGATAAACCGCCGTATCGACACCCACCATCAGCAAAACACTCTCGTCTTGGGAGGTGATGTTTTCTGCTGCATAGCGCAGGGCTTCTTTACTGCCAAACTCTTTAAAGCCCACCAGATTTTTGTGTTCAGCCCGCAAGGCGAAAAACAAATCCGCTCGGGTTGCAAAACCATACACAGGGCTGTTGTAGATAATCGCTGGAATCGATGGTGCCGCGGTTAAAATCGCCTTGAAATGATTCTTCTGCGCAGCAATCACCGAACCTCGTGATAGCACACGAGGAATCACCATCAAACCCGCCGCTCCGACTTTTTCGGCGTGTGCTGCCAACGCCACAGCGGATTTCGTATTAATCGCCCCAGTGCCTACTACCACAGGAATACCCGCTGCGACCAAACGCTCTACGCCTTCCATACGCTCGGCGTCCGTCAACAAAGGCCAATCTCCCATGGAACCGCAATAGACCACAGCAGACATCCCCGCCGCCATCATCTCCTTGCCCTTCTTCACCAAGTTATCAAAATCTGGCGTGCGATCTGCCTTACAAGGCGTCATCAACGCCGGCATAATGCCTTGGAAAACACTAACGTCTAAAACAGCATTATTCATCATTCGATACCTTTTCTAAGAAGTTGAAGGAATTTACTATCCATTATTAATAGTGGATTTTGTATCCAAAATATACTCAGTATAAAAAGTAGTCAATAAATACTCTTTTCTTAGGTGGTGTTTTACATTAGCTTTTAGATGTTATGCTGGTTGCCCTTTTAAATGGACTGTTTTAATTTGTTGTTTAATAATTATTACCGCTAGAAGAGGTCTATTTGCCCTATTTCGATCAGTTTATGCAGCAGTGGAAAGTCTATTTAACGCAGCAACTTTCCTTATCGGGTTTGAGTTACCTTGTTTCAGGCGTTGGTGATGCTACGGATATTAAGGCGAATTCGCTGGCGTATTTTGCTTGGTTGAGGACGTATTCCATCGAGCTTGTTGGGATCGACGAAGCAAGGGATAACGTGGCGTGGGTCATGTTGGAAAAGCAGCTAAAAGCCTTTGCGGAAAAAGCCGAAAAAGGCACGTTCGATCTGGTTTCTAAACTGCATCTTGAAGAAAGCCAAATCCAGATTGTTCTTAATTTTAATTATGATGGCGAGCAACATATCGTGTATGTGAGTTGAGCTTTGTCGTTTATTGTTTCTTTTGCCTTCTTTCACCTTAAACAGACCAAGAGGCGTTGGTTTGTTTAAGGTGATATTAATCAAAATAAGACTATTACACTCTTTTCGCTTTCTTGTTTGGCAAGTCGGTAATCGTCCCAGCGCCGAGTTCTGCTGCTAAGCCAACGGTTTCGTGTAGGCTTGGGTGAGCGTGGATGGTTAAGGCGATGTCTTCCAGTGTGGCGCCTAATTCTATGGCAAGGGTTAGCTCGCCGAGCAATTCCCCAGCATGAGAACCCACAACACCAGCCCCCAAGACGCGTTCTGTGGCTTCGTCATAAATGAGTTTGGTTTTGCCTTGGGTAACGCCAGAAGCGATGGCACGTCCGCTGGCTGTCCAAGGAAATACCGCGGTTTTCACTGCCATGTTCTGTTTTTTCGCTTCGGTTTCGGTTAAGCCAACCCAAGCGACTTCTGGAAAAGTGTAAGCAATAGAGGGAATGGCGAGTGGTTGGAAGTCGACTTTATGACCTGCGACCACTTCCGCGGCCGTGTGGCCTTGGTGCGAGGCTTTGTGTGCCAACATGGGACCATGAGCCACGTCGCCAATGGCGTAAATATTGGGTACAGATGTTTGACACTTATCATTGGTCAATACAAAGCCGCGTTCATCTAATTTTACCCCTATGTCAGCAATACCGGCGGTTTTACCATTGGGCGAGCGGCCAACGGCCACCAATACGGCGTCAACAGCGAGCTGGCGTTCGCCGTCTTTGTCCTTCAAGGTAACGTTTAACGCTTCTGGCGTGGCTTCTATATTGGTCACTTGGGTTTTGGTTAAAAAGCTCATGCGATTTTTGTTGGCTTGCTCGAACACCCGTACCAGATCTTTGTCTGCGCCTGTCATGATCTGCTCACCAAGCTCGGCAACCGTAATTTTCGCGCCGAGTGATTGATAAACCGTTGCCATTTCTAAACCAATAATGCCGCCGCCAAGTATCAATAGGTGCTCTGGAATACGTTCGAGCTGTAGCGCGCTGGTGGAATCTAAAATTCGTGGGTCGTAATAAGGCACAAACGGCAGTTTTATCGCACGAGAACCGACGGCGATAATGGCATTTTTAAAATCAACTTGTTGTGACTGTCCGTCTTTGGTGACGGTGATTGAGCTGGTCGAATCGAACTGGCCTTCGCCATGAATGACGGTGACTTTTCTTCCTTTTGCCATCAACGCAAGGTTGCTGGTGAGTGTGTCGACCGTGGATTGCCGATGATGGCGGATCGCATCAAGATCTAGGGTTGGCTTGGTAAACTGCACACCGTGAGCAGGTTCGTCAGCCATGAGAATTTTACCTGCAACATGTAAAAGCGCTTTGGAGGGAATGCAGCCAACGTTTAAACAAACGCCGCCCAAGGTCCCGTGGCGCTCTATCATGGCGACGTTTAATCCTAAATCGGCCGCTCGAAAGGCCGCTGCATAGCCGCCAGGACCACTGCCTAAAATCACTAAATCGTACATGTCATTCGTCTCCTAAAACACTTTTATGAAGCCTAGATATTCTATCTATCTACCTATCACTAGATAGATAGAATATAGCTTGAGTATTTAGCCTTGGTCAATAAAATACCTATCACTTGATAGATAAATTGATAAGGCGGGTAAATGATGGCTGATAAAAACGCGACGAAAACGAAAATCATGGACACCGCCGAAGGCTTCATTGTGCAAGGTGGTTATAACGCGTTTAGTTTTCGTGATATTGCAGAGGCGGTAGGAATCAAGAGTGCAAGTGTTCACTATCACTACCCTACGAAAGCCGATCTCGTCTCCGCTGTGATGGAGCGTTACACCCAAGCCTTTGCAGAACAACTCCCCGATCCCACGGATGAAAAATTTGACCCGAAAGCCTTGTTGAATGGTTTTATCGATGGTTTTAAAGCCAAGATAGTGGATCAGCGTGATATGAGTTTATGCACTATGCTGACATCAAATAAAGCCATTTTGCCTGAGGCTGTTTGTATTGAATTAGCAGCGTTTTATCAGCTTATATTAGACTGGCTGTCGCGGGTATTTGTGCGTTTAGATCAGATCGATGAAGATTTAGGATTGATGCAAGCCAGTCAGTTATTAGCTTGTTTACATGGTGCTTCCATTTTAGTGCAGGGCACGGATCAGCCTGATTTTTTTGATCGAGCTCTGTCAGAGTGGAAGGCTCGCTGTCAGTAAAACGAGTACATTTAATAATTAAAAGCAGGCCATATAACAATATATAGTGTTTGAGGTATCATGTTGTTTCCACAATTTATGCGAATATTTTCTGAATGAGCAATGGCGACAAGCATACATACAACCCTACTTTTGAGTGGCGGTTTCTTCACCCACGCTTTTGGCTGACATGGTTTAGTGTCTTGGTCTCGTTGCTTATTGCTTTTTTCCCCTTGCGTTGGCGGGATAAGCTAGCGAGTTGGATTGCTGGCCGATTGCTTAATACAAAGAGTCGCGCTTAAAAAAGAGCAAGGGTGAACTTAGAGCAGTGTTTTCCTGACAAAACACTAGAAGAGCGAGAGGCTCTGCTAAAAAGAAGCTTTCAAACCGCTGCCCAGTATTTTATCGCCTATGGTGAGTTGATTGTGCGTAGCAAGCGTCATTGTGAAAACCGCTGTGTTATTTTTGGAGAAGAGCATTTATTTCCTCTTCTAAAAAGTGACCAGAATGTGATTGCTTTGGTACCCCACTGCTGGGCGATTGATTACGCTGGAGTAATGTTGACGGCGAAAGGTCATAAAACTGTTGCCATGATACGTACCCAGAAAAACCCTATTTTTAATTGGTTGATCCATCTTCAGCGGGTTCGGTATGGGGCGCGCGTGTATTGTCGAAGTGCAGGTATTAAGCCTTTTATGAAATCGATTAAAGAGGGCTATCTGGGGTATTACTTACCAGATGAAGATCTGGGTGCTCAGAATTCCGTTTTTACGCCTTTTTTTGCGTCTAACAAGGCGACAATGAAAGGCTTGGGGCGATTGGCCAGCCTGACTGATGCGAAGGTTGTTCCCATGTTGCCAGCGTATAATGCAGAATTAGGTAAATACGAACTTTTCATTTCACCTCCCTTGGAAAATTTCCCTAGTGGAAGTGAAGAGACCGATGCACTCATTATGAACCAAGCTCTTGAGGCGATGATATCTAAGCATCCTGAGCAGTATATGTGGGTACTAAATCTTTTACGAACGCGCCCTGATGGTTCAGATCTTTATTAATAGTTTTTTTCTATTAACAAGTTCCTTCGCGACAAATGTTCTTTCAGTGTTATAAACTACGGCCTAAATGATTAGGCCGTTTTTATTTGTTCTGTTTTAAAGCTACGACAAGATGGAGTATTTCATGTCAGCAAGCTCACCCGCTATGGTAACGGACCTCGATGTTCAAGCCGTAAAAGACTACCTCCTATCTCTACAAGACCATATTTGCTCGACTCTTGAGAGTGTTGAACCAAGTGCTCGTTTTAAAGAAGACGCTTGGGACAGACCTAACGGCGGTGGTGGGCGTACTCGTGTCATAGCCGGTGGTGATGTGATTGAAAAAGGCGGTGTGAACTTCTCCCATGTGATGGGTGACAACTTACCGCCCTCTGCGACAGCAGATCGCCCTGAATTAGCGGGTGGCCGTTTTGAAGCCATGGGCGTGTCTTTGGTGATTCATCCGAACAATCCTATGGCACCTACTTCCCATGCCAATGTACGTTTGTTTATCGTTTATAAAGACGGTATGGCACCAGTATGGTGGTTTGGTGGTGGTTTTGATCTGACTCCTTATTATGGCTTCGATGAAGACTGTATCCATTGGCATCAAGCGTCTTATGATGCTGTTGAGCCATTTGGTGAAGGTTATTACTCTCGCTTCAAAAAATGGTGTGATGAGTACTTCTATTTGAAACACCGAGGCGAACCCCGTGGTATTGGTGGTTTGTTCTTTGATGACTTTAACGAAGGCAGTTTCGAGCATTGCTTTGGCATGATGAAATCCGTAGGTAACGCCTATACAGAAGCGTATTTGCCAATTCTAAAGCGCCGAAAAGACTTGCCATTCACAGAGCAACAGCGAGATTTCCAACTGCATCGTCGTGGACGCTATGTGGAGTTTAATCTGGTGTTTGACCGTGGAACACACTTTGGTTTGCAAAGCGGATTGGGGCGTACCGAATCCATTCTGATGTCATTACCACCGGAAGTTCGCTGGACCTATGAGTATCAAGTAGAACCGCAAAGTGAAGAAGCGAAATTAACCGACTATTACTTAACCTCAAAAGATTGGCTGGCTGCTCGCTAATTGACGTTTAAATAAGGGGATACATTTTGGATCAGTACGCTGTTGTTGGAAATCCGATTGCTCACAGTAAATCACCTAGTATTCATGCGCACTTTGCTACGCTGACAAATCAAGACTTGGTGTATTCGACCTTACTTGGTGACGAGATTGAATTTGAAAACCAGGTCAGAGACTTCTTTGAAAAAGACGGTAAAGGCTTAAATATTACGGTTCCATTTAAAGAGCGCGCTTATGCTATGTGCGATATTTTAAGTCAACGCGCAAAACAAGCCGGTGCGGTTAATACCTTGCTTATGGGAAAAAATGGCGACCTGTTCGGCGACAATACCGACGGAATTGGTATGGTTCGTGACATTATCCATAATCACTGTCAGAGTTTAACGGATAAACGCATTCTTCTACTGGGCGCTGGTGGCGCAGTTCGTGGTGTGCTTGAACCTGTTTTGGCGGAAAATCCAGAATCTGTCACCATCGCGAATCGCACTCTTGAAAAAGCCCAGTCTTTGGCGGATCAATTTGATTGCCTAGCCTCGTCTTTTGAAGCGCTAGAAGGTCCTTTCGATATCATCATTAATGGCACATCAGCGAGCTTGTCTGGCAGTTTACCGCCATTAAAAGATGAACTAGTGAACGGGCAAACTTGGTGTTATGACATGATGTATGGCAAGGAGCGCACTGTGTTTTTGCAATGGGCATACGAGCGTGGTGCCGAAGGGGCCGATGGCTTAGGTATGCTGGTGGGACAAGCCGCAGAAGCTTTCTATTTGTGGCGACAAGTTCGACCTGAAACGGCCAGCTTAGTCGAAACTATGCGCGAACAGATGTAAAGCGGGCAGTATTGGCCACCAGAGAAAAGGGAAGCAGTATGAAAGCGCAATGGTTCAGTTCAGTTGATCAAATAGGTGAAGCCAAATGGCAAGAGGCTATTGGAGAAACGCGATATCCCTTTGCGCAATTTGCCTTTCATCTGGCGTTAGAGCAAAGCAAAAGCATCGGCGATGGCACCGGCTGGTATCCTGAATATTTGATGGTAATGGATGACGATGATAGCCCACTGGCCATCGCCCCAACCTATTTGAAAACCCACTCGCAGGGGGAATTTGTCTTTGATTGGTCCTGGGCCGATGCCTACCAACGCTACGGCATGCGTTACTTTCCCAAACGCATTTGGGCGATCCCTTTTTCCCCAGTAACGGGTTTACGTATCTTCTCTCACCTAGACCCCAAAGGGGATGACGCTGAGTTTTCTCATCTGTACCCAGCCCTTGCCGAACTGATGACCCAAGCCAACCAAGAGCGAGCATTTTCAAGCTGGCATCTGTTATTCCCCAAACCTGAACACGCGGATTTGTTTCGCCATAATAAAGAACTGCTGCACCGAACTTCCTGTCAGTTTCATTGGTTTAACCGCGGTTACAAAGACATGGAAGATTATTTCTCTCACTTCTCTAGCCGTAAACGTAAAACCGCCCGCAAAGAACGAGAAAAAGTCGCCAAAGAAGGCATTACGCTGACGCGAACCATCGGAAACGATTTAACTTCGGAAGACATCGATTTCTTTTACCTGTGCTATCAATCCACTTACGCAAAGCGCGGGCAACAAGGTTATTTAACCCGTGAGTTCTTTGGTCAACTAGCCGAAAACATGGGCGAGCAAATTCTCTTGGTACAAGCGTTCAGAGGCGATGAAGCCATCGCTGCATCTTGGTGCTTCTTCGACGATCACTCTTTGTACGGTCGTTACTGGGGTTGTATGGAAGAAGTGGATTGCCTGCATTTTGAAGCCTGTTATTACCAAGGCATCGAGTTTTGCTTGGAAAAAGGGTTACAGCATTTTGATCCTGGTACTCAAGGGGAACACAAAATCGCCCGCGGTTTTGAACCTGTATTCAGCCACAGCATCCACTACATCGCTCACGAAGGCTTCCGCGAAGCCATTGGTAACTTCTGCGAGGAAGAAGCCCAAGCCGTGCGTGAGTACCATCAAGATACCCACGAATTATTGCCGTTTAAGCAAGAAAGCTGAGTTTATTCAATTACTTAAAGAACGAGTCGCATCTTGTTGATAAAGTTTTGCTAAGGATGACACCATTTTCTCCATTTCTGCCCGCAGTTCTGGTGGGCCAATCACTTCTAGTTCAGCCCCAAAGCGTAAGAGTTCTGCACAACCATATACCGATTCGCCCACTGGAAATCTGGCTCGGTGCCAACCTGATTCGTCCAATGGTTCTATCTGAGCTTGATTTACCGCATAGGAAGAGCAAACGTGTTGCATGATTTTCCTGCCGAGAGATGTTAAACGTACCTCGGCAATGATAGGAAACTGCACCACTTCCATTCGGCGTAAACTGTCTTGCCAAAATGCCGTTAAGTTAAAGTCTTTGGGGCGTTCGAATGTTTCATCTAGTAAGGTTAATGATTCAATACGAGAGACTCTGTATGTCCGCACGTCTTTTTCTACCTGTGCGAGCAAATACCACTGACCGCCTTTTAAAACGATGCCCAGAGGTTGTAGCTGGCGATTAATTTCGCCTTTCCAGCTTTGATATTGCATGACAACACGGCGTTGTTCTAATACCGCTGTCATTAAGTCTGGCAAGTAAGTGACTTTTTCATCGTCAGAAAACCAATTGGGCGCATCCAGCAAAAATCGACTTTGTAAGCGGTCGATTTCTGGTCGTATGTTTTCTGGTAAGGCGGCCTTTAACTTTAATTGAGCATCGGCAAGGAGGGTGTCTATCCCCATTTTTTGCGCAGGACCAGACAACCCGGCTAAAAACAGTGTTTCTGCTTCTTTGGCGGAAAGCCCATTCAAACGGGTGCGATAACCTTGCAACAACCGATAGCCACCTTGCACTCCTTGTTCGCTGTAGACGGGGACGCCAATGGCGCTAAGTGCTTCGATATCCCGATAAACCGTACGAATAGAGGTTTCACAGGCGTCAGCCAATTCTGCAGCAGTGACCTTCTCGTGGGTTTGCAACATCATCAGCATTTTGAGTATTCGGCTGGCTCGCATGAGGTTCTCCTTTCGCTGTTCTTTGTCGTCGAGCTAAGTCATCTTGCCAACTAACAGCATTAAGCGAATGTTATTTCGCCAGTATAAAGTATAAACCTGACACTAGATGTCAGGTTTAGTCACTAATATAGCTCATGTAACCACCAAAAATGATCTAACAACCTATTTGAGGTAACGGATATGAGCGAGATTCAAAGCAACCAAGACACCATCACCCTGTACCATGCTCCACAAACCCGAGGCACTGGCATTTGGGTATTGCTGGAAGAGTTGGGGATTCCCTATGACATGAAAGTGCTGAATTTCAAAGCCGGTGAAAATCAACAACCAGAGTTTCTCGCTATCAATCCTTTGGGGAAATTTCCAACCCTTGTTCATAACGGCACTGTGGTTACAGAACAAGTTGCTTGTTACACCTACTTGGCCGATCTGTTTCCTGAAAAAGGCTTAGCGCCTGCTTTCAATGATCCAAAACGTGGTGCTTATTTGCGTTGGATGGCCTATCAAGGCAGCAGTTTTGAACCCGCTGTGATCGACAAAGCGTTTAATCGCCCTGAAGTCGCAGCGTCTCAATCATCCTATGGCAGCTTTGATAAAATGCTGCAAACGCTATTCGATCAAATCGCCAAAGGCCCTTATTTATTGGGAGAGGAGCTGTACGCAGTGGATATTCTTTGGGGATTGAGTTTGAAATGGTGCCGCATGTTTGGACTCATTACGACGAATCCAGTGGTCGACGCTTACATTGAACGGGTTATCTCACGTCCTTCCTTTACAAGGGTGGAGGAAAAAGAGCAAGCTTTGTTGCTTGCCCAGTCATAATCAAATGTCTAAATAAAATAAAGCATGAGTATCATCGGTTACTCATGCTTTTTTGTTTTTCAACTTAGTGTATTACTTGTTTATCAAACTTCTTGATGCGGGCCGAACAATTCGTAATGAATACGGTCGGCTTCTACGCCAAGGGCTAATAATTGCTGTTTAACAAACATCATGAAGCCAACTGGGCCGCATAAGTAAAACTCGCCATTCGTCAGAGGTAAGCTGTCTTTGATAGCTTCTAGTTGCATCATGCCTTTTGTTACGCCCTCTTCTTCGCTGTCGGCTTGTTCGTACCAAGTGTGAACGGACAAATTCAGTTGGTCTTTCAAGCTGCTCACGTGCTCTTTGAAGGAATGTTGGCCTTGGTGAGCACATGCGTGTAAGTAACTTACAGGATGTTTGTATTGCTGCTTAGCAAGGGTATTTAGTATGGCTTGCATCGGTGTTAAGCCTACACCACCAGAAATCAGTACCACAGGCGTTTGTTTGTCTTGGAAAACGAAATCTCCTGCAGGTGGCATGGCTTCAATTTCATCGCCGACGTTTAAATGGTCATGCAGGTAATTCGACATAACACCCGCGATATCACCTGCACCTTCGCGTTTGACGCTGATGCGATAGTTTTTGCCATTTGGTGTTGTTGATAAAGAGTATTGACGTATCTCATCGAACTCATTGCCTTTTGGATGTAACTTAACGCCCAAATATTGCCCAGGCTGATAGTCAATTACTGCGCCGCCATCCACAGGCTCAAACACAAAGCTGGTAACTAAATCAGACTCTGGTGTTTTGGAGGCTACACGGAAACGGCGGAAGTCTTTCCAGCCCCCAAGCTGAGCTGCACGTTCTTTATAAAGATCACCTTCGACTTGAATAAAGATTCCAGCTAATTGCATGTAAGCCGCTACCCATGCTTCTTCTACGTCTTTGGTAAAAGCATCTGGAGCGAGTTCACGCAAGGTTTCAATAAGGTGATGACCAACGATGTCATATTGACTCGGTTGGATATTAAAGCTGGTGTGTTTATGAGCTATACGCATCACGGCATTGGTAAGTACTTCGAGATTATCGATATGTGTTGCGTAAGCCGCGATGGCATTGAACAAAGCCGCAGGTTGACCACCAGTTCTTTGGTGGGTCATATTGAATACATCTTTTAGCTCTGGATTATGAGAAAACATGCGTTGATAAAAATGCTCAGTAATCGCGGTTCCTGCAGAAGCAAGAAGTGGAATAGTGGCTTTGACAGTGTCTATATGGTGTTGAGTTAACATATTGTTTCCTTTTCTAAGAGTACGAATAAATACTTTCTTAACTCTTCTATAGCGAAGCTCGTGCCAACTTATAATTGATATAAAAATCAGTGGTTTATGTTTTTAATATAGAAATTAGAGTCAATAAGACTCACAAAAAAGAAAGTCTATATGGTATATTTGAGTCAAATTGACACGAAAAATAATTCGCCCTATGAGCCGATATCCATGAAGCAGGTTTCTAATAACGCCTTACTCAGCTTTGCCCTCGATCTTGCTAGTGCGGTGACACAGCCGAATCGCTTTGAACAATTGGTTTATGCGGTGCGGGCAACGATTAATTGTGATGCCGTCGTTTTATTGGCGAACAACAATGGTGTGCTGACGCCGCTTGCCCAGCGAGGCTTATCGGAAGATCTGATGGGACGTCGATTTATTATTGAAGAGCACCCGCGTCTGAAAGCGATCAGTAGCGGGCATTATCCAGTTCGTTTTCCCGCAGACTCGCCGCTTCCAGATCCTTACGATGGCATGGTGTTAGGCCATGACGAGAATTTACCAGTGCATTCTTGCATGGGAGTGCCGCTGTATTTGGAAGGCAAGTTGATTGGCGTGGTGACCCTAGACAGCATCATGCCGGGAGTTTTCGATGATATCGACGCGCGCGCTTTGGAGATTATCGGAACCATGGCGGCCATGACGCTAAATACCGCCATCTTAATGGAAAAATTAGAAAACAAGTCGCAACATGCTCAAAACGTATTAAAAGTAATGGGCGAACAAAGCCATGAAATGATAGGTCAGAGCAAAGCCATGCAAGACCTTAAACAGTCGATTAATCTGGTCGCCCCCTCAGATTTTGCCATTTTGATTGAAGGAGAAACCGGCGTAGGTAAAGAGTTAGTTGCAAGAGCATTGCATGAGCAATCTGCGCGCTCTGAAGCGCCAATGGTATACGTAAACTGCGCTGCGATTCCTCATCATCTTATTGAAAGCGAGTTGTTTGGTCATGTGAAAGGTGCTTTTACCGGCGCGGATCGAGATCGAGACGGTAAGTTTCTATTGGCCGATGGTGGAACCTTGTTGCTTGATGAAATTGGCGAATTACCTTTAGAAGTGCAGGGAACTTTGCTTCGCGCTATTCAAAACCAAGAAATCCAAGCCGTCGGCAAAGATCAAATTCGTAAAGTAAATGTACGCATCATTGCTGCGACCAACCGACATTTAGAAACAGAAGTGGCAGAGCATCGTTTTCGTGCGGATTTATTCCATCGCTTAAGTGTCTTCCCGATTCAAGTTCCAGCGTTACGTGACAGACAAGGCGATGTTCCATTGTTGGCCGGATTCTTCGCTGAGCGCTTTCGCCGAAAGTTAGGCCTGCAGCAACTGACGTTGTCTGCGTCCGCTATTGATATGTTGGAAGCTTATCATTGGCCTGGAAATGTGCGTGAGCTAGAGCACGTCATCTCCCGCGCAGCGCTATTTTCTAAGGCCGAGAGTTCAAAGGCAGAAAGCACCAAAGCGGACAATACAACAGGGATTACAGTTATTTCATCGGCGCATTTAACAGGGTTACAAATCGACAGTCGTATCCAAGAAAAGATACAGAATGTTGAAATACCACAGCAAATCTTAGACAAACAAGAAATAGTAGATTTTCGTTTAGAAACAGAGGCTTATCAACGTAATCTAATCTGTAAAGCATTAGAAGCCAGTAATGGAAATTGGACCAAAGCCGCTCAACAGTTGTCTATGGATCGCGCCAACTTAGCTCGCTTGGCAAAACGCTTGGGGATTGTCGTTGCCAAAGAAGTACGCTCTTAATCGTAAAGCGTTTCGGAAGTGCAATGACATTCCGCTGAGGGAGGCGATAGTTTCGAAGAGGAATGTCATTGTGTTTCGTTTAAACTGATTTGCTGTGTCTGGCTGCACTCACCTGTCGAATTCGTTCAGCAGGAAATTCAAGTTTGGGCAATAAATAGGCTTTCAAATCTTCTGCATAACCGAGTTCATCTAAGGCAGCGGCCATGCAATTGAGCCACATGGCTTTTTCTTTCTCGGTCACGATTAAATGAGCGTGAGCTTGCGGTAAGCTGATTGAGCCGTATTTTTTCGAGAAGAGTTTCTCGCCGCCCATCCAGCCTGATAAAAAAGACACCAACTTGTCGATGGTTAGCTCAATATTGTTAGGATGCATGTCAAACAGAGGTCGAAACTCTGGAGTGTTTTCCATAATGCGATAGAAGGTTTCGACTAAATTTTGTAAGCCAGTTAATCCGCCAACGGCCTGTAAGGTGGCATCGCCTTCACCATAAATGGGCTGGTTAGAAGGAGTCATTTTATTCGACCTCTTTTGATTGGTGTTGCTGTTTTTTAGCAACTTTTTCCTTGTCCATTTTGATCGAGTTACGATAACCGCCTAAGGCAGCCAAAGCCCCGATGATGAAACTCATGTAAAGTGGAATTTGAAACAGCATAGTGATACTGATAAAAACACACCCGACGGCTAAACCTTCGAGAAAGGGTTTGAGTTTCTTGGGCATAACAGTTCTCCGAGTGTTAAAAAAATATACGCGAGTCTAGCAAATTTCCGCGAAGATGTGAGCGTGATTGTGGAAAAAAGCACCACTTATCCAATATTAGCATTATTGATTTTTAGCGAAAGTATTCGACATTTTTTGTGGGTAAGTGGGAGTTAAACGAGGAGCGTAGCTGATTTTTGCTTATTATTGATCATTTATCACACAAAACCATTAAAAACTGCCCCGAATTGTGAATAACTGCTATTATTTTCCACAGATCAGCGTATTCCTGTTTTCCGGTTTTAGCTGCTTTTTTATCCACAGAGTTTGAAATACCCACAACAAGTGAGACCCGTGTGTCAAAGTTATCCCCCAGTTCTATTTTTTGCTCGTACCGCGCCAATGCAGTATTGAATCAAAAAATTTGGCGCATGGCGTGGCCGCCGATGATTTCGAACATCACCACTCCTTTGCTTGGTTTAGTTGATACCGCTGTAGTTGGACACTTGGGAACGGCGACACATCTTGCTGCTGTAGCGATTGGCGCGAGTATTTTTAGCTTTCTGTTTTGGGCGTTTGGCTTTTTGCGCATGGGCTCAACTGGTTTGACGGCGCAAGCCCTTGGACAGGGTGACGAAAGACGTGTTCGAGAGCTGCTTCTACAATCTATTCTGATGGGCGTATTTATCGGGCTAATCTTGATTTTATTCCGAGCCCCATTGATTGATTTGGCAATTACCTTAATGGAACCCAGTGCCGAAGTAGAGCCTTGGGCACGTTTGTATTGTGAAGCACGGATTTTTAGTGCGCCAGCGGTATTAGCCGGTTATGCCTTAATGGGTTGGTTCTTTGGTGTGCAATATTCCAAAGGGCCCCTGTGGATGCTGTTGGTGATCAATGTCGCCAATATGATTCTCGACTATTTTGCCGTTTATGGTTTGGGCATGGCGAGTGACGGCGTGGCGTGGGCAACCGTGTTCGCGCATTATATTGGCGTGACTGTCGCCGGTGTTTTGGCTTGGCATAAATTGAAAGGCTTTTCGGGTCATGTACCCTTACGTGTTTTGGCTAAATGGCGTGAATACATGGCGTTAGTTCAAGTGAATCGTTACCTCTTTGTACGTACCATTCTTTTGCTCTTGGTGATGTTGTTTTTTACCGCCCAAGGTGCGCGCCAAGGAGATTCGATTCTTGCCGCGAACGCTGTATTACTGACTTTCTTGATGATTATTTCTAACGCCTTGGATGGTTTTGCTTTTTCGGTTGAAGCTTTGTGTGGCGAATACTATGGCCGCAAAGACAAAGCGAACTTTAAGAAGGTGATTCAGCTTTCTACCTATTGGGCGCTGTTTGCCGCGGTGATTTTAATGCTGATATTTTGGCTTTTTGGTAATCAAATCATAGCGTTACTGACCAGTGTACAAAGTGTTCGAGACGATGCTGCTCTGTACCTACCTTGGCTCATCTTCTTCCCTCTGTTGGGTATTTGGTCATTTATGTTGGATGGTGTTTTCATTGGCACAACCAGCGTAAAACAAATGCAAAACACTATGATTGTTTGCGTGGTTGGCGTGTTCTTCCCTGTATGGTTTATCACTCAAGACCTTGGCAACCATGGTTTATGGCTGAGCCAAGCCATGTTGTTTATTGCGAGAGCCATCACTTTATATTGGTGCTATCTGCAAAATATGAAAAAAGGTGTTTGGTTCGCGAATTCATAACGCCTATTACTTCGTATAAAGGCTTCTGTTAACAATTGAAATTTTTCTGGCGATTGGGTTTGTTACCATGAATGACGTGTTCTTTTTTAAAGCCACCAAACATGGAGAGAATTCAATATGTCGAAGAATTTCTTAAGCGAGTTAACTGGTTCTTTTGCCACGCCAGCATTAGAAAACCCTACTGGCGTGATGATGGAAGCTGCGTATCGAGATTTGGGGCTGGATTGGCGTTACATCAATTGCGAGATCCAACCAGATGATCTGAAAAACGCCGTATTAGGTGCGAGAGCCATGAACTGGCGCGGTTTTAATTGCTCAATTCCTCATAAAGTTTCCGTCATTTCTTACCTTGATGACTTAGGCGAGTCAGCTCGAATCATTGGCGCAGTCAATACCGTGGTGAATCGTGATGGTAAGCTTATTGGTGAAAATACCGATGGCCGTGGTTTTGTCGAATCCGTTAAATCCAGTTTAGAGCTAACCAAAAAGCGCGTTGTGCTGTTTGGCGCAGGTGGTGCGGCACGAGCGGTTGCGGTTGAATTAGCTTTGGCTGGAGTGGCGCACATAACCATTGTGAATCGTAATCAAAAGCGTGGCGAAGAGCTTGCGAAACTGGTTGCCGATAACACGTCGGCTGGCGCGGAATACCATGCTTGGACAAAGCAATATCAGATTCCTGCCGATACGGATTTAGTTATCAATGTGACTTCTATTGGCTTGTTTCCTGACGTGGAAGCAGAGTTAGATATAGACACAGAATCGATTAAATCAAGCATGGTAGTTGCAGACGGGATTTTTAATCCACCTGAAACTCGATTGATTCAAACCGCGAAAACTAAGGGCTGCACAACGGTAAATGGCTTGGGAATGCTTGTTCAGCAAGGCGCAATCGCTTTCGAATACTGGACAGGAAAAACGCCTTCTATCGAGGTGATGAAAGCCGCATTGAGTGATGCTTTGGACATTACAGATCTGGACAGCACTGATTTGGAGAGTACGGAAAAATAATAATCACTGGAATAGCCAAAAATTGTTCAAAGCGGATTATGGTGCTCGTTTCTGCGTAGCGAGCGCTGTATCCGTGTTTCCTCTTGACGCATTTTCAATAAGTTGTCTTCCACAAACACCAAATGTGTATGCGCAGCTGTGCGAGCGGCTTCGGCATTGCCATCCATTATCGCTTGATAAAGATTTGTGTGTTGCTCCATCACACGCTTTCGGGCGGCTTGTTTTTCGAATAAGTTTCTCAAGTTACTCGAAATACTTTTCGCTAACATGGCGTGCAGGCTGCGAAGTGTGTGCAGCAGCACTACATTGTGCGCCGCTTCTGCGATGGTCATATGAAACTCCACATCTAACTTTGCTTCCAAGGCGAAAGCTTTATTTTGATTGGCCTCTACCAGTTGATTAAAGCATTGTGTGAGCTTGGTTTTATCGGCGTCGGTACTGCGCAAAGCGGCGTAATACGCGGCGAGACTTTCTAGCGCATCACGAAACTCCAATTGATCGTATAAGAACTCATCGTGGGAACTGAGCAAATCTTGCAGCGGATCGGCAAACGAGCTGCCGAGTTGTTCCGACACATAAGTGCCGCCGCCATGACGACTGAATAATACACCGCGCGCGATCAGTTTTTGAATGGCTTCACGCAACGAAGGACGAGATACCTCAAAACGCGCTGCCAACTCCCTTTCCGGCGGCAATTTTTGCCCTGCGGTGAAGCTGCCTTCCAAAATCATGCTTTCGAGTTCTTTCATGATGATGTCGGAAATTTTTGGCTGTTTAACTCGCCCAAAGTGATTGGAT
The DNA here is from genome assembly GCF_012726345.1 of Marinomonas sp. UCMA 3892. Classification (GTDB taxonomy): domain Bacteria; phylum Pseudomonadota; class Gammaproteobacteria; order Pseudomonadales; family Marinomonadaceae; genus Marinomonas. The sequence goes on along the minus strand of NZ_PTXN01000003.1, from coordinate 257,037 downwards.
TCCATGACTTTTCCTAAAAATGTATTCTTTAAAGATGGCTTTAGTGCTTGCTGTGTATAAGTTAAAAAGTGGTAAAACCAATTAATATTGTCGCTAAAATTCACGAAATATCGACTAAACTATCAGTTGACAAAGTTTCTTTGAATTCTTACTGTGCCTTATATTCAAAAGGTAAATTGGTCTTACCAATTTGTCTAGCATTAATTTTCAATACTTATACTCTTTAACAATAAAAGGCTACCGCCGTGGAAGCTTCTATGAACACTGACTCACTTGCTGATAAAGCCGCTCAATATCGCGATCTATATTTTGCTTTGAAAGACGCCAAAACTGGCGCGATTGATGAGACGCGATTGATTCGTGATCCACTTCGTACCTTGGCGTATGGCACGGATGCGAGTTTTTACCGCTTGATTCCGCAATTAGTCGTGCGAGTCGATAATGAAGCGGAAGTGCAGTTAGTGCTGAAAGAAGCCAGAAAGCGCAATTTACCAGTGACTTTTCGCGCAGCGGGGACGAGTTTGTCAGGGCAGGCAGTAACCGATTCCATCTTGATGCAATTGTCCGATAACTGGAAGGGGCATCGAGTTCACGAACATGGCCATCATATTTCACTTCAGCCAGGTATTATCGGTGCGCGAGCCAATCAGCTGCTAGCGCCCTTTCAGCGCAAAATAGGCCCAGATCCAGCGTCCATCAATGCCTGTATGATTGGCGGTATTGCAGCGAACAACGCCAGCGGGATGTGCTGTGGTACAGCACAAAACAGCTATCACACTATTCAAAGTGCTCGCCTGATTTTCGCTGATGGTGCTTTATTGGATACCGCCGACGAAGCCAGCCGATTGGCGTTTGGTAATCGTCATGCTGACTTGCTTGATACGCTTGTTCGTTTGTCTAAAAGCGTACAAGCCAATAGCGAATTAGCAGAAAGAATTAGACACAAATATCGTTTAAAAAATACCACAGGGTACAGTTTAAACAGCCTAACCGATTACCAAGATCCGTTTGATATCTTGCTGCATTTGATGATCGGCTCTGAAGGAACTTTGGGTTTTATCAGCGAAGTTACCTATGAAACCGTGGTTGATCATCCTATTAAAGCCGCGGCGATGATCTTCTTTGATGATATGGAAGTCACCTGCCGAGCGGTTACCTCCCTAAAAAGCTCGCCTGTTTCTGCCGTGGAATTGATTGATCGTGCTGGCTTACGTGCTGTAGAAAGCAAACCGGGTATGCCGGAAATTTTGTCGTCCCTTGGCTCACAAGCGGTGGGTTTATTGGTCGATGTACGCGCTGCCAGTGCTGAAGAATTAGAAGCCAATTTGGCCTTGGTGAAACAAGCGTTAAGCGGTCAAGCCACACTTAATCCAATTGAATTTACTCAAGACAAAATCATCTACGATTCCTATTGGAAAATTCGCAAGGGCTTGTTCCCCGCTGTTGGCGCAGTTCGTCCTGTTGGCACCACGGTGATCATCGAAGACGTGGCCTTCCCTGTCGAACAACTCGCAGAAGGTGTTTTGGAACTGCAAAGCGTATTTCAAAAACATGGCTACCGCGAAGCGATTTTGTTTGGTCACGCCTTAGAAGGCAACTTACACTTTGTCTTTACGCAAGGCTTCGATGACCCGAAGGAAGTGAAACGCTACGAGCAACTGATGGACGAAGTCGCACAATTAGTGGCGGTGAAATACAAAGGCTCGTTAAAAGCGGAACACGGTACTGGCCGTAACATGGCGCCTTATGTGGAATTGGAATGGGGCAAAGAAGCTTACGACATCATGTGGCAAATCAAACGCGCGTTTGACCCGCAAGGCTTGCTCAATCCAGATGTGATCTTGTCGCACAATGCTAACTTGCATGTACAGAACCTCAAACCCTTGCCGAAAGCCAATGACAAAGTTGATACCTGTATTGAATGTGGTTTCTGTGAATCGTCTTGTCCGTCAAAATCCATTACGTTAACGCCTCGCCAACGCATAGTGATTTGGCGCGAGATTCAGCGGTTGACCGCAATGGGTACAGATCTGCTGCGTCTTGCTGAACTGAAAAAAGATTATGATTATCAAGGCGTTGATACGTGCGCTGGTTGTGGCTTGTGCTCGATGCAATGTCCAGTTGGTATTAATACGGGCGATTTAACCCGAGAACTACGTCACGATCGCCATCCAGATAGCAAAGTCGGTTATTGGATTGCTGATCATTTTGACGGCGTAACCAAAACGGCGAAAGTCGGACTCAACCTTGCCAACGGTGCGCGTCGTATTATTGGTGATTCAGGCATGACAACCGTCACTTCAGTGATGAACAAAGCTTCCCAAGGTGCTGTGCCAAAGTGGCATAAACAAATGCCCAGCGCTGCTTCGTCTTTGAAGTCGATTGCCGTTATGCAAGGTAATGATATGCAAAGTGATGACGTTCAAAAGGAAGTGATTTACTTCCCCAGCTGCGCGACTCGTGTCATGGGCGCGGGGCCAAATGCAGAAGATAAACGCTCTGTTATGACAGTGATGTTTTCTGTATTGAAAAAAGCAGGCTATAAAGTCACTGTACCTAATAATATCGATAGCCAATGCTGTGGCATGGCGTTCCAATCCAAAGGTCAGTTCGAAGCCGCCAAGCAAAAATCTAACGATCTCAATAGTTTGCTGCTCGAAGTCAGCGAAAATGGCCGAATTCCTATCGTCTGCGATGTGAGCCCTTGTTTGCTACGCATGCAGGAAAGCCTTGATCCTTGTTTACAGCTTCATGAGCAAGTGGGCTTTGTTTCGACTTATGTGATGCCAAATTTAACGGTGAAAGAAAAGCTCGGCAAAATCGCCCTTCATGTTACTTGCAGCACCACCCGCATGGGTCTCGCCGACAGCTTCGTACAGCTTGCCCACCAACTCGCCGATGACGTGGTGATTCCGCCAGACATTACCTGCTGTGGCTTTGCTGGTGACAAAGGCTTCTCTACCCCCGAGCTCAACGCCAGCGCCTTGAAAACCCTCGCCAAAGCCGTAGAAGGCTGCGAAGCGGGCTACTCCAACAGCCGTACTTGCGAGATTGGCTTATCGGAACACAGCGGCTTCGAGTATCAATCCATCGTCTATCTGGTAGATCAATTGTCTGAGTCCTCGTCAGCCTAGTCTGTCATGCGTATCAAGAGGACGTTTTGCTTGCGTCACTGACATCGTCAGCGCAAAACGTCTGCTTGAACCGCTTGAGCATGTCGTCATGTCGACACTATTGTTCATTTAGCGAATGTCACCAAATCAATATCTCACGGATATTTGCACATAAGTGTTTTTGGGCAATTGACTCTGATATAGCGGTTACAAGATCAACATCTCGTGGGTGTTTGCGCTTTAGCGCCGGAGCGAGAGTTGATCTGGTAACAGCGTTACTGCGGACTAAAGCATGAACGTCGAGTACAAGCCAAATCCGCAGACGATGAGCAGCGCCCAGCCGACGAATTGGAAGAAGACGGGTGTTTCAGCTTTTTGAATACGGTTGTGTAGCTTTTGGCCAAATACATGACCAATCAAGGCGCAAGGTAGTAACCAAAGTTGATGGATGAGTTGTAAATCGATGCCAGCGATGAGGAAGGACACCATTTTGATCATCACCAGAATAAACCAGAGCACGAACAAGGTATCGCGCAGTTGATGGCGGGGAACTTTGGTGGCGAAGACGGAGACGATAAGCGGTGCGCCGATTAAGGAAGTGCCACTTACGTAGCCGCCAAGCATAAGAAAGATGGTATCGAGGAATTTGTTGTTGGTATAAAACGGTTTATTCAGGATGTAAGACACAGCAAAGACAGCAACAATGACAAATATCACGCCAGTGACTATGTTGCCCGGTAAGGTTAATAAACCAAATACGCCGATCAGTTTCGGCACTATCATGATGCCGAGGGCTTTTTTTAAATAACCCCAAGCGATATTGCCTTGTGCTTCTTGTGGCGCTTCGCCTCGTTCTGCTGCGAGTATGGCTTGTTGTTTGGTAGCTCTCGATCCTTGCCATGCAATCCAGCTGGAAAACACTAACAGATGAATGGAAATAATTGGCAAAAATAATAGCGGATCGTTTTTTACCAATAATAGGAAAGGCAAAGCCAGTACTGCGCCGCCAAATCCTAAACCACTGCGAACAAAGCCGCTCCATATAAAAATGGCGCCGATTAAGGCGTATTGCCACCAGAATAAGTTTTCCATGGTTGTCCTTCGTGTTAAGAAATGAGATTGAATGGTGTGAAATTATTGTACGTTAGTTTAATCAAAGTTCCCTTTTTAGGCTAAGGGCTTGGATGAAACCAAGTTTGTTGGTGAAGAAATTTCGTCATCTCCTCTTTCAAGAGCTTTGCTCTGGCTGATAAGCTGCGTCGATAAGGCCAGACTAAAAAAATCTCTCTATTTTGACCGCGCCATTCAGGCAATACCCGAATAAGCTCGCCAGTTTCAAGGGCGCCATGCACCATGCTCATGGGAATTAAGGCAATTCCAGCGCCCGCTTTCGCTAGGTTGAGTGTGATTGTCATGTCATTACTAATATGCCGGTGCTCTTTGTTTAACGGGCGCCGATCTTCTTGATTATTAATCAGTAACCAATCGGCAAACATGTTGGACGCAATGCTCGGCGCATGTTGTAAGTCTTCTATCGTTTTAGGCAGTGGGAATGCCATGTTAGGCGATGCGACTAGAATAGGCTCAATGTGACCTAGTTTCTTTTGAATCAATGATGAGCTGGGTTGATTCCCCGAGCGCAAGGCGATGTCAGCGCGGGTGTCTCTGATGTCTTGCAGTGTGTTGCTCAGTTCTATGTTTAGTTCGATGTCTGGGTACAGTTGAACAAAACCTTGCCAAAATGCGTCTAGAGGTCCACTGCCCAAATTTACCGGAGCAAGTACTTTCAAATCACCTTTTAGACTGTTTAGGGTTTGGTCTAGGTTGGAAATTCGCTGATCTAACGCATCGATGAATTCCGCGCATTCGCGATAGTAGCTTTCTCCCACTGGTGTGAGTGTTAGTCCTTTTGTTGAACGATGTAGTAACTCACAGCCAAGTTTTTGCTCAAGGGCACTGATACGGCGAGATACCGTAGCGATAGTCATATCAAGATGTTGAGCGGCGGCAGTCAGACTATTTTTATTGGCAGCAGTAATAAAAATCTTTAGATCATCAAGCATTTTTCATTTTCGTAAATTTGTTTTTAAAAAATCAGTATATTTACAAATATTGTTGTTTGCTAGTATGTATTCAGAGTTTGAGTCGTTTACTTACTTTTCGTCTGGGGCACTCTATTTATAGAGAAGACGGTAAGTTCATTAGGAGAGAAACATGAAACACAGAATTATTTTTGCCGTATTAATGTCGTTTACCTTGTCGTTGTTTATGTCCGCATGGATTACGTATCTGAATATTGGGTTACATCCAAATTTCGTCTCATTATGGATGCATGCTTGGGTATTGGCTTGGCCTGCTGCGGGTATTATTTCTTTCATCGCCGGGCCATTTTTGCATGCTTTAGCGCATAAATTAGCAGTGAAAGTTTAGCGTTTGAGATAACGCTTTATTAAATGTAAATATTCGAAATGAAAAACCCGCTTCATCAAAGCGGGTTTTTTGTCTTTAAAATCAGTAAGATCGAAATCAGTAAGAACGATTTATTTGCTTGGTTTTTCGTCCCAAACACTAAGATCTATGTCGTCACGAATTTCTGGGTAGTCGTCGGAATTGAACACTGGTGTATGAGTTTTCAATTGCGTGAAATAGTCTTTGGTTAATTTCACTACCAAACCAGATAACATCACAATCGCAATCAGGTTAATGGTTGCCATTAGACCCATCGCTGCATCAGCTGCATTGAATACCATCGCCACACTTTCATATGCGCCCCAAGGGATCATACCAAGCGCTAAGATGCGTAGAATGAAAATCCCTGGTTTATTTGCCCATTTTAGGTAAGTTAGCGCATTTTCTGCATAACTGTAGTTACCGATAATGGAGGTAAAAGCGAAGAAGAAAATCGCAATAGCAACAAAGTAATGACCCGCACTACCGATGTGAGTGGTTAACGCCGTTTGCGTTAAGGCAATACCTGTTTGACCGTTACCCAATGCACCAGATAATAGAATCATCAAGGCGGTTGCCGTGCAAATCAGCAGTGTATCAATGAAAACACCTAATGATTGAACCATGCCTTGTGATGATGGATGATGAGGGTTTGGTGTAGCAACCGCTGCAATGTTTGGCGCAGAACCCATACCCGCTTCGTTGGAAAATAAACCACGTTTGACACCGTTCAGCATAGCACCTAAAACGCCGCCTGCTGCTTGCTCAATACCAAATGCGCTCTTAAAGATTAACGCGAATGCCGCCGGTACGTCAGAGATATTGGCGAAGATCACATACAAGGCTAGTAGTAGATATAAAATTGCCATGAATGGCACAACGATTTCAGCAAAACGTGCGATTTTCTTGATACCACCGAAGATAACAATCGCCGCTAATAGCATGATAACGATGCCGGTCACACTGGTGTCGATACCAAATGCGCCTTCCATTGCGCCTGCAATCGAGTTGGCTTGCACCGCATTGAATACCAAACCAAACGCCAAGATAAGCGCAAGCGAAAATACCGCACCAGCCCAAGGTGCTTTTAAGCCTTTGCTGATGTAAAACGCAGGGCCGCCACGTAATTGGCCATTTTGATCGCGCATTTTGTAGAGCTGAGCCAAGGTGCTTTCAGCGTAGGCGGTTGCCATACCGATAATTGCCACCACCCACATCCAAAAAATGGCCCCAGGGCCACCTAAATATAATGCGACAGCAACACCTGTCATATTGCCTGTTCCTACACGAGAAGCGAGGCTAGTACAAAGTGCTTGGAAAGGAGAGATACCGCCACGATCGGATTGTGGGGCTTTAAGAACAGTTCGGATGAATTCTGGAAAACGACGGACCTGAATAAAACCTAGACGTAAAGTGAAATATACGCCTACGGCTAGTAGTCCATAGATGAGGATATACCCCCAGAAAATAGTATTTAAAAAGTCTATGATGGCTGCCATGTAGGGCACTCCCTTTATTCGATAGGATTATCGTTTTATTGTTCGTGGGTTGAATATTAGAAGTGCTTTTTTGGGTAAAAAAGGCACTCTAAGAAACGCGCAGAAGCTTAAAAAAGTGTGCAAGGGTAGCGATTTTATGGAAAACCGCAAGAAAAAAACCACTTTCACGAACATATAAAGTACGTGAAAGTGGTTTGATTTTGTAAGTTTGTTGTCTGTTGGGCTAGTTGGCTAAGTAGTTATGTCCTTGATTCAACGACAAATAAATCTTGTTTCGTAACTCGTTGGCAAGGCTTGTTGGCACACTTCGAGTTGGATGCCGTAAATTGATTCGTAAAAGTAAATTAACCTGCGTTGATGTCATTCCTAATCTTTCTATGGCGGATTTTGGTAATTGTTGGTATTCCGTTCGTGATAAAAGTTGAAGTTCTTCTAGCCAGTGAGCTTGTTCTCCTAAAGTTAGGCGAACTTGATCACCAATAATGTCCATATCTGTGTCTCGGTTCACCACAATCGAAATATCACGTTCGGCTTTAGGTTGTCGCGAGACAGGTCGCCAAGGTGATAAATCGAGCATTTGTTGTTGGATTCGCGGATCTGGGTCCCGAAGCAGTCGAATATCAGGAATGCCTTTACGTAACATCAGCACTCTGTCCAAGCCTAATCCGATGGCTACGCCAGTATAATCATCACTCGACCAACCGTTTCTGGTTAATAAGTCTGGATCTATGTTGCCGCACTCGCCTACTTCAATCAGATTTTGCCCTTCAATAGCATCAAGTTGAACGCCATTTATTGTATAGGGGTGCGGTGATTTGGATTGTTGTACCACATGATTGGGCAATAGGGTTTTCAGCAGTGCCGCAATGGACTCATTCAAAACCTCTATATCTTCTTCAGCTTGAGTTTTGGGCATGACAATCCAGATGTCCAATTGATGAGGTTCTGCGCAATGCCAGCGATCAATACAGTCACGACGGTAAACCAGACCGTGACTGATTATTCCAAGGGACTCCGGTCGTAGGCTTCGCCAACTGCTCAACCAAGTAGGCACAGAACTCGACGTTTGAGTGCGTAGCATCAAGCTGTCTGAAGCATAGCGACTGTAGCGAACGTCTCTTGATGCGCCATCGACAGGATAGCCAAGTGCGTCGTAGTTTTCATAGACGGGAACAATAGGGTTAGCGTTGATGCGCTGTAGATAGCAAGACCACAATGCTGCGACAGCAGTTTCCGCTTCACTAATGAGTTGCTGCATGGCATGCATGCCATGTTTTGGATTAGTCAGATCGCGCAGAGAAAGTGCGCTAAGTAATTGTTCGTGGGTAAGATAATTGTGTTTAGACATAATAAAGCTCCATAAATCCAAGATGAAAAGTTCAATGCAATCTTTTTGGATTCCTCCGAGTCAGGACTCGGAGAGAGCTTGTCTTTGAAAGGTTATTTCAGAAAGAACAAAGCCGCCGCGTCCAGTTTAGGGACTCGGAGGCTGATAAATCGATGTGATCGTGCAATAAGATACGTCATGCTTTTGATACTAGCAGGCCTCATTTTTAAGAGCCAGTAATATTTTTACATTTATACCTTAAAAGCACATATTGAAGATTATTCAAAATAAGTAAGAAGTTTAAACTATACTTCCATTTGAAATGTATTATTCACTTCAATATTCATATTGGATTTAAATTATGAGTTTATTATTAATAAATTTTTAGCTAAGAGTACTGCCTTCTTTTTTCAAAAGTAATAAAAGCTATAAAGCAAATTACAGCTGTAGCTGTTGCACCATATAGAAGTACGCTACTAAAACCTTCCATGAGAATATGTTTTGCAATTTCTTTTGATATTCCGTAATTCTCCAGTATATTTAAATTTCCAGAAGCTAAAATATCTGTAATTTCAATTAACTTCGTTTCAGAAAGTGTTTTTGGTAGTAAGTCGAGTAAACGTGAAGCAATTCCGTCAGCTAAAATAAGGCCCATTAATGCAATATTTAGAGACAAAGAGATCATACGAGCACTGAATTCCATACCAGAAGCCATGCCTGCACGTTCAGGAGGTAAAGACCCCGTTGCTGTGTTGGTTACCGGTGTATTGGTAAACCCAAGACCGATACCCGCTAAAATACAACCAGGCATTAGAGTGAGCCAACTTGCTTCAGGGGAAGACGCTATAACCCAGAGAAGGAAGAAGCCACCAGAAATACACACCAGTCCCAAAGAAATCAAAAATTTAGGGCCTTGTTTGATTAGAATTTTTTCTGCGTATGGCGGAACAACGATCGTAGGTAAAGTGAGAGCAAGTACTGTTAAACCTGCGGTTATTCCGTCATAGCCAAGAACCCCTTGCAGATAAATGGGAAAGTAAACAACGAAAGGCCAGAAACTAAAGTTCATACCTGCTGCGCCAAATAATGCCCCTGAAAAGTTCCGAATACGAAAAGCCTTAAGATCAAACATAGGCCTTGCTACTTTACTTTCAATGATAAGAAAGAGGACAAAAGCAAGTGTACTAGCACTTATAATTAGTATTCCTTCTAGTGACAGATAGCCTATAGATTTTCCCTGAGTAATCATAAAAACTAAACCAAATACTGCACTAGATAAGGTAATCATACCGCCATAATCTACTCGCAGTGAATCAGGATCAGACGATTCAAATACGCCAATACGAGCTAAAACAAGAGTTGCAACAGCAATAAATACATGGATCAAAAATACCCATTCCCAACTTAGATGAGCAATGATTAGGCCACCAACAATTGGGCCAAACCCTAACCCCAGACCAAATATGATACCCCACCAAGCAAAAGCAACGCCTCGCTCAGGACCGTTTTGAAATTGATTTGATAATATCGCTACTTGGCACGCCAACATGGCAGCAGCACTTATTCCTTGTAGAAAACGTGCTGCAATTAGGATAGGTGCGTTAGTCGCTAAGCTACATATAAGAGAGGCAATACCAAAAACAATGATGCCTACAGTAAATACGCGTTTACGTCCAAAACGGTCTGCTAATGCACCCGTAGCCACCAGTACTGAGCACATGGCGAGAGTGTAAGCATTCATAATCCACTGTAGTTGTTTGAAGTCAGCAGGTAAAATATCTTTCAGGACAGGTAAAACTGAAGGCACACTGGTTATTTCTAAGCCTAACATAATAGCAGATAAACAGATTGCCATTAGAGCGATTTTATTTCTTGAGGCAGAAGTCCTCATATACTAATTCTCCGTAATTATAGACAGTTCCAATGAATGCATTTCGTCGAAAAGCTATTATTAAAAAGATAAAACAAACTATCTTTCCTAAGAGCTTTTGAAATACAATTTTGGCTGGTGAGGAAATTAGCATTAACTTAGTTTTTAATGAATGGACATGATTTATATATCTGTGATTACAGATTTAAATAGTTAGACCTATTTTAAAGGTATTTATAATGTTGACGTTGGATGTTGATTCAGTTCGAGCATTTGTAGCCATTGCTGATTTGAAAAGTTTTACACAAGCTGCCAATTTATTAGGCACAACACAAGCCGCTTTAAGTCTACGATTAAAGCGGTTGGAGGAACGTGTTAAACGGCGTTTGATAGAGCGTACGCCAAGACAAGTCTATGGTGAATTGTTTATTGCGTCGGCAAGGGATTTCCTCGAAGCACACGAACGTGCTGTCGAAAGCTTATTGCTAGCAAAAAAGCGTCTTAAGCTAGGGATTGGATGTCATCTTATTGGTTCAGAGCTACAATCTATGCTCGAAAAGGTGAATGAATTTGCTCCTGATTTGGTGTTGGAGATTTCAACGGATACCTCTTTTCAGGTAAAAGAGGCCTATTTAAATGGTGAGTTAGATGCGGTTATTTTACGTAGTGAAGATGAACGTAAGGAAGGGTTTATCCTTTGCATCGAGCACTATAGTTGGTACGCCTCTCCGAGTTTTCAGTATTCTCCTAACGAACCACTAAAACTAGCCACCTTGGATGAAAAATGTGGTGTAAGAGATCAAGCTCCTATGCTACTTAAAAGAGCAGGCTTGAAGTCTCATAATGTACTTGTTGCCGGAAATACAGACGTGATTAATGCCGCTATTTCTGCAGGAATGGCCGTTGGCGTTTTTAGTCAAAGAATGGCGCCAAAGGATTCGATCGATGTAGGTGAATTATTCAATTTACCCACTCTACCCACTTCGTCTATTGAATTACATACTCATCTTACAGACCAAGAAACACGTAAAGTGTTAAAGGTAATTTGCAGCGTATTCAATGAATACACTGCAGAAGAGTTGGCCGTATATTAATGGCATTTAGTGATTAAACTGCGTCCGGAGCCTTGGGCTCTGGATAGTGTTTTGTCTGAATTGGATCTTGCTCAACTTCCCCCCAATGTCTTTCTAACGGCATAACGCCCGCCCACACTGGCCAGTCGTTATCGGCTGGATCATCGACAGGAGGCTCAGCTCGGAATTTGACCGAGGCTTCGTCTATTTTGATACGCACGACTCCCGTCGCTTTGATCTCTTGCTCGTTGACGGGACGTAACGTTTCCCAGCGACCTGGGCTGACTTTATCGAGGAAAAGTTTGAATTGACGCACTTTTTCTTCTTTATCTTCGATCAACTCTGGTACGCCAAATAAGGTCACGGAACGATAATTTACGGAATGGTGCATGGCCGAACGCGCCAGGACTAAGCCATCCAATAAACTGATGTTAATGCAGACTTTTTCTGGTTCGTCGATTGGACCTTTGACATTGCGGGCTTTGGAATGAGCGTGCCAATAGAAGTAGTCGCCTTCACGCCAATGGCTGGTGGGCGTTACAAAAACTTGTCCATCTTTGCTTTGTCCGACATGACACATTAGCGCCGCATCAATAATGTTAAATGCTAGGTCTTTGTCATAAGAGGCACGGTTTGGCCCGCGTTTCACTTTACTTAATGTTGTTTCTTCTAGTGACTGGCTCATGAATTCTCTCCTTGTGTCCTAATGGGTGGTTCGCTATAACAAGACATTAGAGGAATCTGGCTTTTATAAAAATAGCCAGAATAAAGATAAAAAAGCAGGCCAGATTATGAAGTACGCGATAGCCAGTTTACGTTTTTCTTTAGAAGACGATGAGCCCTATTACAAACAATTGATCGAGCAGATCCAGCAAGGCATTGTGTCTGGGGAGCTATCGGTTGGTGATAAGTTACCCTCCTCGCGTTTTTTAGCCAGTTCGTTGGGTGTTTCACGAAGTACGACCTCTCGGGCCTACGATCAATTAATCGCTGAAGGTATTTTAACCAGCGAAGAGAAACGTGGTGTGTTTGTTGCTGCTTTACCCATGATCAGTCATCGCGCAAGTAAATCACCTGATACCGTGCTTTCAGTCATGAATGATGTCCCTCAAAAACGAGCATTTGATTCTGGCGCTGATATGTCGGTTTTTCCCACTAAAGAATGGGCTGCGAGTATGCGTCGCAGCTGGCTCACGCCAGATTTAACTGTGTTAGAAGGCGGGTATACAACGGGTTATCCCGACTTAAAAACCGCGATCGTTGACTATTTGTATCGTGTTCGTGGTCTTGAATGCTCGGCAGAGCAAATTATTGTTACGGCTGGCAGTCGGGACTCACTTCTTTTATTGCAACACACAATTACATTGTTGGGTGATTCTGAAAATTCGCCAGTGAAGTGGTGGTTCGAAGAACCGACTTATCCGCCAATTCGCCAGGTCATTCATTCATCAATTAAAGCGGGTGCCCTTTTTATTGATGAAGATGGACCTTGCTTGCCTGATAGTGAACATGCCTCGAATGTGGCGATTGTCACGCCGAATCGGCAATATCCACTTGGTGTTAGCATTAGTGCAGCGCGACGACAACAATGGTTGCAAGCTCTACAAAATGAGTCACCAAGCTGGTGGTTGGTGGAAGATGATTACGACAATGAGTTTGTTTATCAAGGACGAAGTAATGTGCCCTTTATGCAAACGGCGAGCGTGCATGAGCAAGCCCGGGACCGAGTTTTCTTTGTAGGGAGTTTTTCTAAAGTACTGTTTCGTGGTTTGCGGCTTGGCTTTATTGTCGCTCCGATGAAACATATCGAGACAGTATATAAAAGTCAGCGAGTATTGGGGTCATCTGCTTCCTTACCGATACAACCTGCTGTAGCGGACTTTATGCTTCAGGGACATTTTGATCGACATATAAATCGAATGCGCCGTCATTATCGGCTTAAACGGGATGTTCTATTAGCGCTATTAGAATGTCATTTAGCGACTTGGTTTGAATGGAAAAGGCCTCGTGGTGGAATGCACGTACTAATTGAATTAAAGTCGGAGTTTCTTCCTATAATGCAAACTGGGATGGCTTGGGATCAGTTAATAGCTCAAGAAATCAAACGTGATGACGTACAGCTTTCGACTTTGTCTAGTCATTATGTTTGCCAACAAAAAGAGACTAATCGTTGTAGGTTTGGCTTTTTATTAGGTTTTAGTGGTCCAAAAGAGGAAGAAATGACGTATATAGTGAAGGTACTTCGGAATTGGTTACTTGCGCATTTGGTCGAAAATAAGACTTACTAATTGTAAGGAAATTAACTTAGAAGAGTGCTAGTCTTGGTGCCTTTGGGCTAAGTCAGTAGGATTTTCTCAAGACAAGAATGTGAATTTTTATAAAAAGACCGTGAAGCAAAGTTGAACAAAGGCTAAACTAGACTTTGTACGGCTGTATAATTTTTGCTATATTTCGCACACTTAAATTCGTATGAAGCGAGTAAAAACGACATTTTTATTTTTGTTTTTATGAATCGGATGGATAAATTGAACAAATTTCAAGACATTCTGCATCATTATGTGCATTCGGTATCCAGTATCTTGGCGGATTCTTTACGCCCTGTTATTGCCGCGTCTTGCCTGTTTTTGAGCTTTTTCGTATTGGTTTCCGCTCCTTTCTTTATTGGTAACCTTGGCGTTATTAATATCGACCCTATTCTTAATGCGGGGCTAGTATCTAGCCTCGTATTTACAACTCTATTATTGGTTAGTTATTGGTCCGTTATGACCCATATCAACCTTGCTCGCCAGAAATTGGCCTTCTCTTTGTTTCATGTATTTGCTCCAAACGAGCAACCAAGTCGTGCTGAGGTGCGATACATGATGAGTTGTGGAGCTCCCTTTTTCAGATTTAGGTGATCCAAAAAAGCTATTACTGCGTTAATTCTATTAACTAGGTAATAGTCTTTGTGCTGTTTTCAGTGTGGTGATCTTTACTGAAATACCCGGTGTTTTGCCGGATTTTCGTTCTGTTGCCTGATTGTCAGGTGGCAGTTTTGTGAACATAAGGGTTAGAGGATGATTCTCTTGTTAACTCGTATCCTAAGTAAAGTCGCTTTGGCGCTAATGGTGGGCTTGCTCGCCGGTTGTCAGGGTGGTGTGCTCGATCCTAAAGGGCAAGTAGGTATTGAAGAGAAGCAACTAATTATTGTTGCTACTTTATTGATGCTGCTTGTTGTGATTCCCGTTATCTTCATGACACTTTATTTCGCTTGGAAATATCGTGAAGGTCGTGACGAAATCTACGAACCAAAATGGTCTCACTCCACAAAAATTGAAACCATTGTTTGGATTATTCCAATTATAATCGTCATCATTCTTGGTGTGATTACATGGAAATCCACTCATGCACTAGATCCTTATAAGCCGTTGAAATCGGATAAAGATCATATCAACGTCCAAGTCGTTTCGATGAACTGGAAGTGGTTATTTATCTATCCGGATCTTGGTATTGCTTCTGTGAACGAGCTGAGATTCCCAGCAAACGTTCCTGTTGCTTTCCAAATTTCTTCTGAAGGCACAATGAACTCATTCTTCATTCCTCAATTGGGTAGCCAAATTTACTCAATGGCAGGCATGGTGACTAAGCTTCACTTGATCGCAAATGAGCCTGGTACGTTTAAAGGTATCTCTGCGAACTACAGTGGACCTGGTTTTACCAATATGAAGTTCGATGCGATCGCTATGGAAACCGAAGCAGATTTTGATGCTTGGGTAGAAGGCGTGAAAGCGGGTTCTCATAACGTTATTAATAATGGCGTATTGAATCAAGTCTCTTATGACAAGCTTGCTGAATATGATGCAGATCCTCATCATAAGCATGTGGCAACGCCAGTTCAGTATTACAACTCAATTGAACCAGGTATTTTCACGGACAACGTTATGAAGTTCATGAAAGATCATGGTCAAGTTGAATTGCTGAAAGGAACTTCATTTGAACCTAAAATGATTCACGACGGTTCTAATCATGGTGAGATGAATCACGGTGAGATGAATCATGGCGAAATGAACCACGAAGCTTCTGAACACTCATCTCACGAGATGCACATGGAGGCAGATAAATAATGTCTATTCTAGGTAAATTATCTTTAGATGCGATTCCACTCCATGAGCCAATCTTGATTGCGACATTTTGTGGCGTTGCTCTAGGTGGATTGATACTTGCGTTCTTACTTATTAAGTACAATTTGCTTGGTACTTTGTGGAAAAACTGGATAACATCAGTTGACCATAAGCGTCTTGGCGTTATGTACATAGTACTTGCACTTGTCATGCTACTCCGTGGTTTCGCGGATGCTGTCATGATGCGTTTGCAGTTGGCTTTGTCTACTAATGGTGGAGACGGTTACTTACCTCCTCATCACTATGACCAAGTCTTTACGGCTCACGGTGTTATCATGATCATCTTTATGGCGATGCCATTTATGATTGGTCTGATGAACATTGTTTTGCCTTTGCAAATTGGTGCTCGTGACGTTGCGTTCCCGTTCCTAAACAACCTTAGCTTCTGGCTAACGGCTGGTGGTGCGATTCTTGTTAACATTTCTCTATTCGTAGGTGAATTTGCTAAGACTGGTTGGGTGGCTTATCCGCCATTGGCTGGCTTGGAATTCAGTCCGGATGTAGGTGTTGATTACTATATATGGGCGCTGCAGATATCCGGGATAGGTACGACCTTAACCGCTGTTAACTTCTTGGCAACAGTGTTTAAAATGCGTGCTCCTGGCATGAAATTGATGGATATGCCGATCTTCACTTGGACCTGTACTTGGGCCAACATTTTGATCGCTGCATCATTCCCAATTTTGACAGTGACTCTTGCTCTACTAACTCTTGACCGTTACCTAGACTTCCACTTCTTTACGAATGATGGCGGTGGTAACTCAATGATGTATATCAACTTGTTCTGGGCATGGGGTCACCCTGAGGTGTACATCCTTGTACTTCCAGCATTTGGTATATTCTCTGAAGTTGTGTCTACCTTTACAGGTAAACGCTTGTTTGGTCACAAATCTATGATTTGGGCAAGTGGTGCGATTTCCATTCTTGGTTTCATCGTATGGCTTCACCATTTCTTTACCATGGGTTCCAGCGCTAACGTAAACGCCTTCTTCGGTATGGCGACTATGGTTATTGCGGTGCCAACGGGTGTGAAACTATTTAACTGGTTGTTCACTATGTACCGCGGTCGTCTTCGTGTGACTGTGCCGGTTCTATGGACTCTTGGTTTCATGGTGACTTTCACTATCGGTGGTATGACAGGTGTACTACTTGCAGTACCTGGTGCTGACTATGTATTGCATAACAGCTTGTTCTTGATTGCCCACTTCCACAACACCATCATTGGTGGTGCGGTATTTGGCTATCTAGCTGGTTTTGTTTTCTGGTTCCCGAAAGTGATGGGCTTCAAACTTAATGAGAAATTAGGTAAAGCAGCTTTCTGGTGTTGGTTGGTTGGTTTCTTCTTAGCCTTCATGCCTTTGTATGTTCTAGGCTTCCTAGGTATGACTCGTCGTCTAAACCACACTGATAACCCAGATTGGAACATTTGGCTGTACATCGCGTTGGTGGGTGCCTTTGTTATCATGGCGGGTATCATTTCTCAGCTATTGCAGTTGTATGTTAGTTTCCGTGATCGTAAAGACAACTTGGACACTACTGGTGATCCATGGAATGCACATACTCTTGAGTGGGCAACATCTTCTCCGCCACAGTCTTATAACTTCGCGGTTATTCCAACTGTTTCTGATATCGATGCGTTTACCGATATGAAAGAGAAAGGTGAAGCTTATGTTCGTAAGGACAGCTATGCGCCAATCCATATGCCTAAGAACACAGCTTCCGGTATATTGATTTCTGGTTGCGTAACGGTAATGGGCTTTGCATTGATTTGGCACATTTGGTGGTTAGCAGCGCTTGGTTTGTTCGGTAGCTTTGTATTCCTTGTTATCCGAGCTTACACCAAAGACGTTGATTACTATGTTCAACCAGATGAAATTGCTCGTACCGAAAATGCGTATCTAGATAGCGTGGCTAAGGGGTAATCATGAGCACGACACATATGAATACACACGACGCTCACGACGAGCATCACGACCACGATCCAGCACCGCATAATGTGTTTGGGTTCTGGCTATATCTAATGACGGACTGTTTGTTGTTCGCTACCATTTTTGCTACTTACGCTGTGCTCTTTATGAACACAGCGGGTGGTGTTTCTGGTAAAGATATTTTCGAGTTAGATTTCGTTCTTGTTGAAACCGCATTACTACTTGTTTCAAGTATTACGTACGGTTTTGCGATGATCTGCGCGCACAAAAAAGATAAAAAAGGCACCATGTCTTGGTTGTCTGTTACTTTTCTTTTGGGCGCTGGCTTTATCGGAATGGAAATCTATGAATTCCATCATTTGATTGTTCATGGAAACGGTCCTCAGGCTAGTGCGTTCTTGTCTGCCTTCTTTACCCTTGTGGGTACTCACGGCTTACACGTAACTGCTGGTTTGATCTGGATGGCGATCCTGATGATCGAATTGACTGTATCTGGTTTTGGTAGCCGAACTGTCACTCGCTTAAGCTGCTTAAGCTTGTTCTGGCATTTCTTGGATGTTATCTGGATCTGTGTTTTCACCGTTGTTTATCTGATGGGAGCGATCTAATGAGCGATCATTCTTCTGAAGCGAATTCACACGGCAGCGTTAAGTCTTACGTAACCGGCTTTGTTTTATCTGTTATCTTGACAGGTATTCCATTCTGGATGGTAATGACAGAAGCGTTTGATAAGGGTCCAACTTACGTAACAATCATTTTGTTGGCTATTGTTCAGATCTTTGTTCATTTGAAGTATTTCCTTCATTTAAACTTCACCTCTGAGCAAGGTAAGTTAGACGCTTATTCTTTCTTGTTTGCTTTGATGATTATTGTGATGGTTGTCGCGTTATCCGTATGGATTATCTACGCTTCCAACGCAATGATGATGTAAGCAGATTGATTTGATGATTATGCGGACTTCTTTCATTATAAGTTTTTCCATTATAAGTAATGTGTGTCCGATGGGAGCCTATAAAGATGTTTAAGCGTTATCTACAGGTCACAAAGCCTGGCATCATTATGGGCAACCTCATCTCTGTTGCGGGAGGCTTCTTTTTAGCCTCTCGTGGCGAGATTGACTGGATCCTTATGCTAGCGACAGTCATTGGCTTGTCGTTGGTGGTTGCTTCTGGCTGTGCCATTAACAACTACATTGATAGAGATATTGATGCAAAAATGCAGCGTACGCGTAACCGCGTTACTGTAAATGGTGAAATGTCAGGTAAAGCGGCATTTTTCCACGGTATTGTGTTAGGTGTTATTGGGTTTGCATTACTGTCGTATTTCACAAACTGGGTAGCAGTTGCTTTTGCTGCATTCGGTTATGTGGTTTATGTCGGTTTATACACTATGTATTTCAAGCGTAAGTCCGTATATGGGACTTTTGTTGGTAGTTTATCTGGTGCTGTTCCACCGGTTGTGGGGTATTGCGCCGCAGCAGGTCAGTTCGACGCTGGTGCTGCTATCTTGCTTACTATGTTTTGTATTTGGCAAATGCCGCATTCTTATGCAATCGCTATTTTTCGCTACAAAGATTATGAAGCGGCAGGGATTCCTGTCTTGCCTGTGTCACAAGGTATCGCAAAAGCAAAACGCCATATAATTCTACATATTGCCGCCTTTGCGGTAGTTGCAGCGCTTTTACCGCTGACTGGCTATGTTGGGATTGGCTTTATGGTTGTTGCTCTGGCTACCAGTCTTTGGTGGCTTGCTATGGCGTTACGAGGCTATCGTCCAGGTATTGATGTGAATGGATGGGCACGACAAGTGTTCTTCTTCTCCATCATCACGGTAACGGCTCTTAGTGTGACCATGGCATTGGATTTTAATGAAGTATCACCAAATTTACTGGTGTTTGCTGCCCATTAATTCATGCTTTTCAAAACGGGCTTTTTAGCCCGTTTTTTATTTCCTTTCTGTTTCTCTTGATAACTTTCTATTTATCTCATTATTCGTTATTTTGAATGCTTGCGCGTAAAACCTCATGCAGGATAATTTCTTTGGTTTGACATTAAAAATCAAAAAGGACGATGTGAATGAAAACGCTTTTAACCTATTTTGTACCGGCTTTGACACTTGTCTTGTTAGGCAGTAGCACTGCTGCCTATGCAGTGAATTGCCAAACATTAGTTACAAAAGCGCCTCAAAATGTAGAAATTAAGACAACAATGATGGGACGAGACAAAGATGTTCGAAGTCCTTATTGCTTGGTTTCGGGTGTCATGTCACAACGTATGGGTGTTGATGATAAGTTTTATTCGATTCAATTTGAGCTACGGTTACCTAACTTTTGGCAAGGGCGTTTTGGATATCAGTTTAATGGCGGAAATGATGGTGAAGTTAAGCCTGCGTTAGGTGCGATAACAGGACTTATTAGTTCTCAGTATGCGATCAACCAAGGCTTCGCTGTGGTTTCAAGTAACGGCGGTCACGATGCTCAAGCTAATCCAGAAGCCGGGCTTGCTGGTCCTGCAGTATTTGGTCATGATCCAGAAGCACGTCGTGATTATGGCTATGGTGCTGTTCAAAAGTTAAACCCTGTTGCTCGTTCTTTAATTGAAAGCTATTACGCTTCACCTATTAAGTATTCATATGGGCTTGGTCAGTCTAATGGTGGACGTATGGCGATGGTCGCCGCGTCGCGATTCCCTGATATGTTTGATGGCTTGTTGGTGGGCTACCCAGGCTTTAACTTACCTAGAGCTGCCTTACAGCATGCTTGGGATATTCAGGCGTTACATCGAGTAAGCGACGATATTAGTCAATCGTTAACGCCTCGCGATTTGAAAGTGTTCGCAAAACGTATATTGGATCAATGTGATACCTTAGACGGTATTAGCGATGACATGATATTTGCAGCTGACGCTTGCCAAAAAATCTTTGACCCCAAAGCGCTAGTTTGTAAAAGCAATTTTGATCGCGATTGTTTACCGCTAAACAAAGTTGCTGCTTTGATGCGTATGCATATGGGTCCGCATAACTCCAGGAATCAAGCCTTATATGCTGATTGGGCTTATGACACGGGAATTAGCTCTGCTAACTGGCGCATGTGGAAAGTTGAAAGTACGATCTCAGATTGGAGTAATAAACCTATCAGTGTGGTGATGGGAGCTGCTTCATTAGCGCATATTTTCACGACGCCTTTTACGAATGTTGCTGGTAATATTTATGCGTTAGAGAATTACTTGTTTAAGTTTGATTTTGATAAAGACGCGCCTAAAATTTATGCGACTAATAATCAATTCAAAGAATCTGCAATGACTATCATGACAACACCAGATGCAGCTAAACCAAAATTGGCTGAGTTTAAGCAACATGGTGGAAAGATGATCATCTTTCATGGTAACAGTGACCCAGTTTTTTCGGTAAAAGATACTATGCGTTGGTATGATTTTTTGGATTTCATGCTTGAAGGTCGAGCGCCAGAATTTGTACGTTTATATCGTGTTCCTGGTATGCCACACGGACAAGGTGGTCCATCAGCTGATCAATTTGATATGCTTACACCTTTAGTTTCGTGGGTCGAAAGAAAAAAAGCACCCCACAGTATTGTTGCTGCCACACGTGCGAAAAATTCAGAAATTACAGCCCGTATGGCTGGTATAACGCGTCCTTTGTGTCCTTATCCATCTTACGCAAAGTACAACAAAGGCGACTTTCTTAAGGCCAGCTCTTTCCAATGCGTTGTCGCCAGATAATCCGTTTTAGGTTAGCGACCGCCGCCAACATCAATAAAACCACCGGTGGAATAGCTGGATTTATCGCTGAGTAACCAGAGGATGGCTTCGGCGACTTCTTCTGGTTGTCCACCTCTCTGTAATGGTAAGTTGGGGCCGATGCGATCCACTCGCCCAGCTTCACCACCATCGGCGTGCATGTCAGTATATATCAATCCCGGTCTGACCACGTTAACTCGAATGCCCTCACCAGCGACTTCCAAGGCAAAGCCTTTGGAGAAAGAGTCGACCGCCCCTTTGCTCGCCGCATAATCTACATACTCATTTGGAGAGCCATAGACAGAGGCGAGAGAAGATACGTTCACGATAGCACCACCTTGACCGCCACGGCTCACAGCCATATCTTGGAAGGCTTCTTGGCAACATTGCATAGTGCCAAAAACATTAGTTTGAAAGATACGTTGCCAGCGTTCGGGCTGGGTATCAACAAAACGAGCTTGTTGATCTAACACACCGGCGCTATTAACCAATGCTTTAATTGGTCCCCAATTACGTCTAATTGTTGCAAACATCTCGATGACTTGTTCAACATCGCTTACATCTGCTTGTAGGCAATGAGCCAAGCCACCTGAAGCAATAATATCGGTAACGATTTTTTCAGCTGATGAAGCATCTTTTCGATAATTAATAACGACTTGATAGCCTTGCTGAGCGGCAAGCTTAGCTGTTGCCGCGCCAATTCCTCGCCCGCCACCAGTAACCAAAAGTATCGGTGATTCCAAAATACTCTCCTTGTTGTTTTATTTGTTTTTAACAATAGCGTGTCCGTTTAAGTAAAACCAGCTTCTAAGCTCTATGAAATTAAGAATTTATGGCCAGCTAATTTTCATAGATTAAGGAAGTATTAGGTATGTTAATGCATCCATATTGAATATAGTAAGCAACATATATAATAATCATAAGATATTAAATTTGGTGATTTGAATGCAAACAAATAATCTTGGTTTTCTTCTAACAGACATCATTCGTCTCATGCGTAGGGAATACCTAAAAAGCGATTTATGTATGACCCCAATGCAAGCGCGGACACTGGTTTATGTCTCTAATTGTGAAGGCATTAGACAAGTGCAATTAGCTGAAATGCTGGATATTCAGCCCATCACGCTTGCCCGTTTAATCGATCAATTGGCGGAAGATAATTTGGTAGAGCGTCGTCCCGATCCAAAAGATCGTCGTGCCTATGGATTGTATTTAATGGAGAAGTCGACGCCCTTATTAGAAAAAATTGATGTTGAGGTTAAGCGAGTTCGTGAGAAAGCACTGCAAGGCTTAACAGAAGAGCAAGTAACAGCTCTTCAGGGGGCGCTCTCTGTTATGCATACAAATTTATCAACAGACTCGTCATCATAGAATTTATCTGGGGAAATACTGGAAATGAGTGAACAAGAAAACAATCCATCCTTGCCGAAGCAAGTAGAAAAGCGTACGACTCGCCGCGTTTTATTAGTGGCATTGCCTCTAGTGGTGATTTTAGCTTCTGTGTTTGTGTATATGAAAGGCGGTCGTTATGTTGAAACAGATAACGCTTATGTCCAATCAGATATAACGACAATCAATGCTGAAGTGTCTGGTGCGATTCAAACGATAGCGATCAAAGAAAACGAAAAAGTCTCAAAAGGTCAGTTGTTATTCAGCATTGATGCAACGCCTTTCAAAGTGGCTGAAGCGAAGGCTCAAGCGCAGTTGCAACAAGTTCGATTAAATATCTTGGAGCAAAAAGCGGCTTACGAAGAGAAAAAGGCTGAAATCAATCAAGCGGAGAACGAGTTTGCCTTTAATCAACGTGAAGAAAAGCGTCAGGCAAACCTGCTAAAACAAAAATTTATTTCAGACACTCAGTTTGATCAAGCTAGACAGGCGGCCGAAGTCAGTGAACTAAAGGTTGCTACCTTGAAGAAAGACTTGTTTCGATTGAAAGAAGCTTTGGGCGGAGATCCAAGCGCACCTCTTGAAGATCACCCTAGTTACCAAGCCGCTCAAGCTGCCTTAGATCAAACTCGTATTGATCTTGGTCACGTAAATGTGAGAGCGCCAGCGTCTGGTGTGGTAGCAAAAGTTCCTAATAGCGGTGAATACGTAACGGCAGGTTCCACTACTATGGTGTTGGTATCTGATGAGCGACAATGGATTGCAGCAAACTTTACTGAGAAAGATTTAACCTATGTTCAACCAGGCCAAGAAGTTGAAATAGAAGTGGACGCTTACCCTGGAGTTTCACTACATGGCAAGGTTGAAAGTATTAGTCCTGCGACGGGCTCTGAATTTTCAGTGATTCCAGCGGAAAATGCGACAGGCAACTGGGTAAAAGTTGCCCAGCGCCTTTCTGTGAAGATTCTTGTCGATACAGATCAAGATACACCAGTATTACGTACAGGCTTTAGTTCAAATGTCACAATAGATACAGAACATCAGCGCCGTTTATTCGGTCTAGCTTTGTGAGGCGATAGAGATGGCGCTTACGCAAAGCCTAAAAACGGAGGACGCTGGTACTAATCGCATTATGATCACGATATCTGTGATGTTAGCGACCATCATGCAGGCGTTAGACACGACTATTGCCAACGTGGCGTTGCCGCATATGAAAGGCGCCATGGGAACCACCCAAGATCAGATTTCTTGGGTGCTGACGTCTTATATTGTTGCCGCGGCAATTTGTATGCCGCTGACGGGGATTTTGTCCGCAAAAATTGGCCGTAAACGTTTGTTTATGTGGTCAATAGTAGGCTTCACTGTATCGTCTATTTTATGTGGTGCGGCGCAATCGTTAGATCAAATCGTATTGTTCCGTTTGCTGCAAGGTGTGTTTGGGGCGAGCTTGGTGCCGTTGTCTCAATCTGTATTGCTTGATACTTACCCGAAAGAAAAACATGGTTCAGCAATGGCCATGTGGGGCGTTGGTGTGATGGTTGGGCCAATTTTAGGGCCTTATCTTGGTGGCTTGTTGACCGAATATTATAGCTGGCGCTGGGTGTTTTATATCAACGTGCCATTTGGCATTATCGCTTGGCTTGGTTTGGCTGGCTTCTTAGAAGAATCAAAGCTCGATAAGAAACGCAGTTTTGATATGTATGGCTTTGTTCTACTCGGTGTTGCTATTGGTAGCTTACAAATGATGCTAGACCGAGGCGAATCGCAGAACTGGTTTGCGAGTTTAGAGGTGACGATAGAAGGTTTGTTAACTGTTGTTTGTGGCGCTATGTTTTTGGTGCATATTTTTACCCACAGCCATCCGTTTATCGATCCGAAAATGTTTCGCGATAGAAACTTCAGTGTCGGCATGGTGTTCATTTTCATAGTTGGCATTATTTTGTTGTCATCCATGGCATTACTACCGCCGTTCATGAGCTCATTAATGGGTTATCCGGTTGTTGATATTGGTGCTATTCTGGCTCCACGAGGTTTTGGCACCATGGCGGCGATGATTATAGTTGGACGCTTTGCGAATAAAATTGATGCTCGATTGTTTATCACATTGGGCTTGGTGCTGATCACTTACTCAATGTGGGAAATGACGTTGTTTACCACTGAGGTAACGGCATGGGACATTATCCGAACGGGAATGGTTCAGGGCACGGGTTTAGGGTTTATTTTTGTGCCTTTATCTACCATTAGCTTTGCAACTTTAGATCCTAAATACCGCAATGAAGGCACGTCTATGTTTAGCTTGCTGAGAAACATCGGTAGTAGTATTGGTATTTCGGTGGTTACGACCTACTTGGCGCAGCGAACACAGATAAACCATGCGGCGTTTGCGGATTATATTAATCCATTTAATCTTGGCTTACAGATTGCTCAAGAACAGGGAGCTTATAATACGACAACGGCAGCGGGGCTTTCGGCACTAAACCAAGTGGTGACTGGACAAGCTGCAACCTTGGCGTATTTACAAGATTTTCGTTTGATGATGTGGGTGACTATAGCGGCTTTGCCTTTGGTGCTTTTGTTGAAAGGAAGGTCGAAACAAACTAGAGCATAAAAAACATTAAGGTTTAGATATAAATTGTGAAAGCCCTGATTTTCAGGGCTTTTTTGTATCTTTATACATTGCTATTGCTGTGTTCTTATCGATCAATGAATACATAAGCTAGTACTGTCTAAAGCCACACGTTATCATGCGTGTTATCTGGATATTTGATTTACCTAGTTTTGCTTGGAGGCTGCTATGAGCGCATTAGATCGACACTTTATTTTGGGCTATGGCAGCCTAATTAATGGTGAAAGCCGCGCGAAAACAGGCGAAACAGGCAAGGTTTGGCCTGTTAAGTTACATGGATTCGAGCGTCATTGGTCAGTAATGTCAGTTGAGTATGGTATGAGCTCTGTTGCAGTGATCCATGCTCCAGAAAAAGCCTGTAATGGCGTATTGGTCGAAGTACCTTATGACCAATTTCCCTTATTTGATGAACGTGAAAAGGGCTATCAAAGAGCTGCCATCGACGCCAAGCAATTAACAACGTATCAAGACCATCCTTTACCAGAAGGCACTTATTGGGTTTATCACACAGAAAATGTGATTGAACCTTACCATGAGTGTCCTATTGCACTAAGTTACCTAGATGTCATTTTGTCTGGTTGCTTAGAGCACGGTGATGATTTTGCACAAGACTTTTTAACATTAACCAAAGGCTGGGCATCGCCTTTGCTTAATGACCGAAAAGCCCCTCGTTATCCGCGAGTGCAACCAGAACTTTCTACTGAGCGTTTGAATACTTTATTGGCGCCTGTAACCACCTTATCTATTAAAGAGCTATCTGTAACTTATGAATCTTAACTCGACGAGCCAATTATTGGTGCGCAACGAAGAAGGGTTGGTCGGCAAAATCTTATTTGCTAACCCTGAAGACACTTATCCACTTGATTTGAGCAGAAAAGCGGATGTGTATGCTTGGTGCCAATCTAAAACCTATTATGATGCTTTGTTGCGAGTTGGCTTTGCGGATGAAAAGCTTTTCTTGTCCGAACAATGGGCGCTAGAGCATGGCAGTGACTTCGATCACATTGTTATCTATCAGCCTAAAGCCAAAGAGTTGCTGGATTATTTGCTAGCGTCAGTTTTGCCTCTTTTAAAAGAAGGCGGACAAATATGGCTAGTGGGTGACAATAAGAGCGGCGTTAAATCCTCTATGAAGCGTCTAGAAGCGGGATTAGATGAAGTTGGTAAACGAGATGGTGCCAAGCACTGTTTGCTTTATACAGGCTATAAGCGTCGTCCTACGAAGCCATTTGTATTTGAAGATTGGATTACGACTTGGAAACAGGAAGTTGCAGGTCAAACATTAACATTGTGCAGTTTGCCGGGTGTTTTTGGTCATGGAAAACTTGATAAAGGTACCGACATTTTATTAAAGCAGCTTAATCAGCATCGCTTTATGAGTGATGTTGCCAGCGCACGAATACTCGATTTTGGTTGTGGTGACGGCATCATTGCTCTTTGGTTGCATAATAAAACTGGCGCGCGTATTACCGCTCTGGACGATAGTGTCTTGGCGTTAAAAGCAACGGAATTAACCTTCGCTGCGAATCAGGTCAGCGACGCAGTGACTTTAATTGCTTCTAATGGCTTAGATGAAGTGAAAGGCCGCTTTAACTATGTTGTTACCAATCCACCATTCCACAGTGGTGTGAATACCGACTACAGCATTGCTGAAAGCTTCTTTATGACGGTTAAACAACATCTTACCTTGAACGGTGAGCTATTTGTCGTTGCCAACGACTTCTTGCGTTATCCACCTATTCTAGACGCGGCGCTGGGTTCTCACACGCGTTTGTATCGAGACAGAGGCTTCGCGATATATCACGGCCGTCAGCCGAAGAAAAAATAATGTTATAAGCTTTTTTGAGTGCTATAAACACGCCCTATTTTTGAAAATAGGCGTGTTTTATTTTATTAGTTGGATCAACTGGTTGTCAGGTTGCATCAACGGTCTGTCAACGCAAGTTTCAAACCCAATAAAGCGAAGCTCATGGCAAAGGTTCGTTGCAGATATTTAGCAATGTTAGAGGAGCCAATTAAGTATCGACGCGCTTTGCTTGCGAGAGCTCCATATAGAATGAAAACAATGAAAGTCATCGCCATAAAAATACCGCCAAGTAAAAGCATTTGACTGGTCGCCAAACTGCTATTTGAGTTAATAAACTGCGGTAAAAATGCTAAGAAAAAGATCGTCAGTTTTGGGTTTAAAACATTGATCAAGCAGCCTTTCAGAGCTACTTGAAATAAGTTGATTTTTTGCTCTTCTTTTTTCTCTAATGCTAATCCACCAGTTTCACGCCACATACACCAAGCCAAATAAAGCAAATAGGCAACACCGATAAATTTCACCACTTGAAAAGCCATTGCGCTGGTATTCAGAATAACAGCTAAGCCAAAAATACTGGCTAGCATTGAAGGCACTATTCCCAAAGTACAACCTAGCGCTGCAGCGAATGAAGCACGAGCTCCTTGAAACAGTCCTGTTGAAATCGTGTAAATCACTCCAGTGCCAGGAATGAGCACTAAAATTAATGAAGTAATTAAAAACTCTATGCTAATCATAATCCACGTCCTTCAATGCTTTTCGAGAATACCAGTTTCTGTGACTTTAAGAGATTACAATAAAAGGATAAAAACAAATATTATTATGTTGCTGGTGGGATGTTTTTGATCATCATGCTCCAATCAGTAATCGGCTTTTCGAACCAAATAGACGCTTCAATTTCCCTATTAACCACACCGATCCATAGAACTGAAAGATGAACAAAAAAACCGATGAAATAAGGCTGTAGGCCACGGTCGTGTTGGGTTCGATATAGCCTGCGTTAAGTAAAAAATATTTCGTATTTCCCCATATCATGCCCAGTAATGGATGTAAAAAGAAAATCGCGAAGCTAATGGAGGCAAGCATGATTAGGTGTTTTCCAAGAGTAGGCCAAACCCAATGTGAGCAGAAACCAACCAGTAAAATACACAAGCCCATTTTTTGAATAAACTGTAAATCGATACCACCCCATTCAAAAGCAGCTTTATGAAACCCTCCTGCATGAAATAAAACACCGGATTGCAGCCAGACTGTTGCGATCACCGTGATAATCGCAGCGACCAAAAAGTAGCTATAGTGTAGCTTCATCCAATCTAAATATTGTGAATACAACATACCCAATAAATAGAAGGGAGTGAAATACACTAATGACTGCAATACATTTATGTTATCAGCTGGGCGGTGGATCATCACTGCAATAATAGTAAACGCCGCTAAAATAGAAAGCTGGGCAAATAATGGCAGTTTCAAATAGCGAAAATGCAGCCCTGAGCATAAAAAAGTCGCCATAATGAAAGGAATGTACCAATGGGGAAACAGCACAAAACCTTGCTGCAAAACCTCCCAGCACATCGACAGAGCTTCCGTCACACTGGCGTGATCAACGAATAGAAAAACGAAGAAATTGACCACAATTGCAAATGCTGAAACAGACAAGAATGGCACTAATACGTTCTGTACTTTCTTTGACATAAATTTTTTATAATCAAAGCGTTGGGCAAATATGTGATGAAAGAAAAAGCCAGAAATAAACACAAAAACGCCTGTGCCACCACGAACGATGTTTTCTAACCAAACAGGAAAACCATCATTGGTATTCGTGACGGAATGTCCTAGCACAATGAGGACAATCGCCAATCCGCGTAGGTAATCAAATTCTATAACTCGAACGACCTTCTTGGCTTTTGTTGGACTTGATTTATCGACAGAAGGTTCTTGGGAGGCCTCGATATCCATCAGTGTGGGTTTTTGCGTAATGTTCACTGGCTTACATCCATGAAAGTAAGAGATACAAGCTATTAAGTCGCCAGTTTTGTTTCTAATCAATATAGTTTGCAGACAGAATCTAGAATTTTACGATAATCATGCATTTTCGACGATATTCTTACGGATTTAGCGACAGATATAGGTAAATGCTTGCCAATCTGCTAGAGTCGCGCCTACTATTATTTATGCCCCCTAACACTAGGAAATCATTTTGAATAACAACGATATTTTACGCCGCCTTCGCTATACCTTTGATCTAAAAGAACTCTCTATTGTAGAGACCTTTGCAGCAGCGGATGGCATTGCATCGCAAGAGCAAGTTACTAGCTGGCTAAAGAAAGAAGACGATGCAGGTTATGTCGAAATGATTGATGTGGAAATGGCGACATTTCTAAATGGCTTCATCAATACTAAGCGTGGCAAACGTGAAGGCCCTCAACCTGTGCCGGAAAAGCGCCTTACCAATAACGCTATCTTCATGAAATTGCGTATTGCGTTAAACCTACAAGCTGAAGAAATCCTCGATATCATGTCGCTAGCGGAATTCAACCTAAGCAAGCATGAATTGAGCTCTTTCTTTCGTAAGCCAGACAATCGTCACTACTGCGAATGCAAAGACCAAATCTTGCGTAATTTCTTGATGGGATTACAGAAGCAGTTTCGAGTTTAATTTAGATACCTATCCATAACACTACCCAATAAAACTGCTCTCAAATCTGTTAGCAGTTTTTCGTAAAAAATTAGCTTCTTTTAATTTTATTACTCCGCTATTTGTTTTTTTTGCACTTTATGTACAAAGTTTGCACTATTTGGCTATTTCATTACGCCGCTCTTTGCGATATTGGCTTCCCATAATAAATATAAATGATAAATACAGGGCGGTATCAATATGCTAATGAAAAATAAAGTCGCGCAAGCTGTTATCGTTGCCAGCCTTTCCTCCCAAGGGTTTGCTTTGGAATTAGGTGATTTTAATGGCACTCAATTTAGCGTCGGCGGTTATGTTAAGGCCGAAGGCGTGTTTAATAACCCTGACGAAAGTAATAGTACTTTTGAAGGAAGCGCAAGCCAGTCTCGTTTGAATGTCACTACTAGTCGTAAAGAGGGCGATCATAACCTGAAGGGATTTATTGAAGGGGACTTCAGAGGCGCATCTTCAGTGTTTCGTTTACGCCATGCCACGATTACGATTGATAACTTAACTATTGGTCAAACATGGACTGGACAATTCTATGCTAATGCGCCGTTCGATACAGAAATAATTAATTTCTATGGAACTGGAATAGGTACTGTTTCGGGGAATGGTGCGGTCGTAAGACCTGATCTTGTTGTGCATTATGCAAAAGACGGTATGCGTTTAACCTTACAAGATCCTCTTTACAATGAAGCTCATTATCCAGATATGGTGGCAGCTTATACCCATCGCACAGCAGACGGCCATGCCTTAAATGTGGCAGTTACAGGCCGCGACGTTAGCTTAAATAATGGTGATTCTGAATTTGGGGCTGCACTGTCATTGGCCGCAAAATTGAATTTTGGCGATACTAGTGTAACGCTGAGCGGCTTTTCTGGTAAAGGTGCTGCAATATATGCAGGATGGGGCTATAACGGTTCTGCAGGAACTGCGGCAACAGCAGAATTAGACGGCAATGGCGATTTAGTGACAGTCAGTGGCTTTTCCGCGGGCATTGGCCACAAGATAAGCGACAAACTTCGAGTTAATCTACGTTACGGCCAAGTAACTTCTGATGAAGTGAACTCAACTGTTGCCGATGACACTCTTAAAACAACAACAGCAAACATGATTTACACATACCTTCCTGGGCTTGAATTTGGTGTAGAGCTACGAGATCAAAATGCGGCTACTCGACCACCTTCAGCGACCGGTACAACAGTACGTCCAGCAGGTCAGCAAGTAGAAGTCATGGCGATGTATAAGTTTTAATAAAGAGCACTGACAAGAACAGACTGGGCTTTACCCTTTTGCCCAGTTTGTTTTTTTTAACTCTAAATCAGTACGAAAAATCACGTAATGTCTGCGAAGGTAATTCCCCGATTTGCTCACGGTATTGAGCCGAAAATCTTCCTAAATTAGTAAAGCCATACTTTAGTGCAACTTGTGTCACATTTTTAATACGCTCATTGTTTTTCAATTCAGAATGTATACTTTCTAATTTGAGACGACGAATGTAAGCAGAAGGTGTGAGTCCTGTCTCTCGTTCAAAAAGATTGTAGAGTGACTTACGGCTGATTTGGCACAAATGAGCCAATTCATCGATAGCTATGTCAGTTGTAATATTATCCAACACATAATTGCGAATACGTTCAATATGGCGATGTAACGATTTTTTAGGAAGAGTGCTTGGACCAACATTGCTATCAAACATATTTAAAATTCCACTGTTTAATAGTCTGCAATAATAAATCAATGCTCGTTCATAGAGCTCATCTTTATCTTGCTGCAATATGTCGTTTAGCAGATTAAACAAAGGCCCTGTCAGCGGGAATTGGCTTACTTTTGAATCAAATCGAATTGGATCTAAAGGAAATAAATAACCAAACTCTCGTGCTGTTTGATGTAAAAAATCAGTAGGAATTTTAACAATAAGCTTTCTACAGTCAGCTGAATCATTTGCCTCAAAACGGTTTTTTGGCATTATGAAAATAGAATCACCTGCTTTAAGAATGCGCGTCCCATTTTGATGCTGCTCGACGCTATGACCCGCTAAAATCACGTGTAGAAAATAAGCGTTTTCTACATTGGAAGAACTAACGTGTGTAGCAATGCCCACTGCATACTCTAAAATAGAAAGCGGTCCGAATTCTTTAAATTTCAAGGTAGTAAGCCTTTCTTGAGGCATACTTTGAGTAAAATGATG
This sequence comes from Marinomonas sp. UCMA 3892, assembly GCF_012726345.1. GTDB lineage: Bacteria > Pseudomonadota > Gammaproteobacteria > Pseudomonadales > Marinomonadaceae > Marinomonas. The sequence continues at coordinate 225,180 of NZ_PTXN01000003.1, read as the reverse complement.
CTCACCAAAACCCTTATCCAATAAAATACTAGCAAGAGCTTGTGCTGAAGCGTCTGCAACTTGAAGGTCGCAGGCAGAAAAATCAAACTTCATATTTACACACCAATGCATTAATTATTTTTATAAGTCAGCAATCTAGGTAAAACTTTGAACTTGTTTTACAGCGCCTATAAAGTGTAATGCTTGGTGCTTTGAGTTAGTCATCCAATTTTGAGGTTAGTGCATCAATTATTGATATAGTAAACAATGTTGTTGCAAACAATGTTATATGTCTTGATTAATCAGGCAGTACATAGATTATAGAAGAGGAGTAATTAACGTGATCGCAAGAGAGTGGAAAGCCCGTTGCCCAATGGCTAAAAAAGAAGGTTTCATAGCCTACTTATATGAAACAGGTGTGAAAGATACATCGGCTACAGAAGGTTTTAAAGGGGCTCAAATTTTTGGACGAGAAGTGGATGAGTTAACGTTCGAGGTGACTCTGATTACTTATTGGCCGACTCGTGAGTCTATCGTGGCGTTTGCTGGTCAGGATATTGAAGTAGCCAAACTTTATCCTGAAGATGATGAATATGAACTAGATCCAGATACCTTTGTTCGTCATTACGATGTGATAGAAAATCATTGGGTTTAACTCTGATCATAATGCCCACCAAGAGCGAAGATATAGATCTCTATTTCTAATAGAGAAGAACCGAAAATTCGACTTGGTCTCTTGAGCCCGCTTGGTCTATTAACGTGAGTTGATAGTTGCCGGATTTTAGGTCTTTTAATGTGGTTTTTCTTTGCTGGTCGGGTAGCAACACGCCGTTTAAAAACCAGTAAAAAGGCGCTTCTCCTCCTTCCGCAGAAAGGGTGATTTCTTGGTTTTGTTGCTTCGGTAGCTGGAACGCATCCTGATTTGCAAGCCCGTAGATACGCACGGCAGATTGACTGACTAGATTGCCTGTTGTTTCACATCTAGGATCCCAGCTCGGTATTCGAGATGAACGGCGTTGTTCCAAGCTTAGCCAATTATCCAAGGGCGCAGGCCAAACGGTTACCTTATGACGTTTGGCGTTAACCTGACAGCTTATATTGACTCGTAACTTGGAATCATCTGCTTGCCAGAATTGAAATTCAGATTGGTTGAATGGCTGTTGTAGCGACGCAGTGTTATACCAAGTCTTAGGAATGGTGCCGTCAAGAATATAAGCACTGTGGCTCTCCTCACAAACCGTTTTAACTATGTCACCTTGTGGCCAGCAGATGTCTACTTTAGACACGCTGTCGGGCATCAGAGGATCTGGGCGTCGATCATTGAGCCGTTGATAAATATTGTTTAATAATGGCACTGCGGTAACTTGACCGTAATGGCCGGGCATGGGAACACCATCGGGTCTGCCAATCCAAACGCCTAATGTATAATGTTGGCTCACCCCAATCGCCCACGCATCGCGGAATCCATAGCTTGTGCCGGTCTTAACCGCTAAGCCAGAAACAGAGTCTGGATTATCTAATAATATTTTGCGAATAATCCAAGCGGCGCCATTGCTCAACAGCGGTTGTTGTGATTGTTTATCTTCGGTACTAAAACGCAGATGCTGTGCTTGGCCTTTGTTTCCAAGGCTGGTGTAGGCATAGACAAGATCTTCTAAATCAGAGCCAACTCCACCGAGAGCCACTGCTAAATTAGGCTTTGCTCCGGTCGGGAGTTTCAACTCGATGCCTGCTTTTTTCATTTTTAAGAAAAAATAAATGGGCTTGAGCTGTTCCAATACTTGCACCGCTGGAATATTCAGGCTTTTTTGCAAGGCATGGGTGACGGATACTGGTCCACTGATGCCACCATTGAAGTTGTCGGGTTGATAGTCCCCGAACTTGAGTGGCACATCCATTAATAAACTTTCGCTATGAATTAAGCCTTCATCCAGTGCCATACCGTAAATAAAGGGTTTAAGTGTTGAGCCTGGCGAGCGTGTGGCTTGCACCATATCCACATAAGCGAAACGGCTGCTGTCGTTGAAATCGGCTGATCCCGCGTAGACTTTCACCTTGCCTGTTTCGTTTTCGACAACCAATGCGGCTGCCGAAACTTTCTGACCAATACCATGGACATAATTTCTGAGCAAATTGCTGATCTGACCTTGCCATTGAGAGTGTATAAAAGTTTCTATCTGGGGCGATTTGTTGTGTGTCACTAACCTGCGAGCGAGCAAGGGTGCAGATTGATAGTCTTGTTTGGTTACAGCGGGAATGTCTTCGATTAACGCATCGTTTAAGCGCTCGGTGGACCATTCTTTCAGTGTTACTAAGCGGCGCATTAATTTATCTCGCGCTTGTTGGGCGCGTTCGTTATGTCGGTCTGGTCGGTAATAGCTGGGCGCTTGCGGCAAAACTGCCAAGAGAGCTGCTTGGGCGTCAGTCAGTTGTTTCACCGTATGACCAAAGTAGCCCAAAGAAGCGGCTTGAATGCCTTCATAGGTGCCACCAAAAGGTGCGTGATTGAGGTAATAAGTAAGTATGTCGGTTTTACTAAAATGCCACTCTAATTGCAGAGCACGGACGATCTCTTTGAGCTTTCCCCATACAGTTCTGGGTTCTGGGTAACGAATGCGAGCCACTTGCATGGTTAACGTTGAGCCGCCAGAGACTATTTTTCCTGTGCTAATCCATTGCCAAGTGGCACGAATGAGAGCAAAAAAATTAACGCCGGGATGATGGTAAAAATATTGATCTTCGTAAGTGATCAGCGCTTCAAGGTAGTTTGGGGAAACATCGTCTAAGGTAACAGGAAATCGCCACACGCCGTTTTCATCAGCAAAATTACGTAAAATAGAACCATCCTCAGCAAGAACGGTTTGACTAAGTGAACGGGATTCTAAATCGACCGGTGCAACCCAGTCGAATATCAAGAAAGACAAAAACAACAGTATTCCGGCGATAGGCAAATAAGCCCATAACCGGAATCGAGCCTTAAAGCGAGCCATTAACGAGGCAGTATTTCCAAAGTATTAATCGACGTACCAATGGCACGGTAATTAGGACGATACATATCTTCTACAAAGGGTGGTGCTATTTGATAAATACCCGGTGTAACTGCACGTGCCAGATAGTAAAGCTTTTTCACCGAACGATTCGTAAGGCTTACGGAAGCCACAAAGCGATCATCCCGATATTCTTGGTACAACAGGTTATTTTCGCGGAAGTAGCTACCAAGCGGTTTTTCGTCAATCATAATGCTATCCAAATCGACGCTGGCATTACTGAGGTTTTGATTTTCTAATTCCAAACCTGCTGGTAAAAGGTCTACCACCAAGGCATCTGGGATACGTAAGTCATCACCAACCGTGGCAACATTTAATTCCACAATGACTAAATCTCCACTGGTTAGTCTTGTTGGCGTTGTCGGTTTGCCTGTCAGGTCGTAATACTGTCGACTAATGCGCAGCCCTTCGCTGTATGGCTCTGGGGTGTTTTTAGGTGCTCCTTGATATTGTAGACTGACATACAATTTTTGGTCGTCTGCGGTAATGCCTTTGAGCTTGCGCAACTGGTCTGCATCAAACACAGAATTGAATGCCTGTTCTTTTACTAGCGACTGTTCGCCAGATGGTAATTGGATGGTGGCACGCCACTCACTGTTTTTGTTAGCGTATTGGCGAGCTACTTTTAATAAGGCTATGCGCTCTTGAGTACTGAACCAACGCTTGCTTTGTAGGCTCTCAATCATCTTATCGGCTAGATCTCCGTCATCCAGTCCAAGTTCTAAGGCAACGGCAAGGCTAAGTGCTTGATCGCGCACAATAGAGCCATAATCTCGGTAATAAGCATACTGTTTGCGGTCAATTTTTAGAGCCAGTTCTAGTGCTTTTTGAGCTCTAGAGGTGTCATTTAACTGATGTAGAGCGCCCGCTAAATGCATCCAAGCAAGACCAGATTCGTTTAGTTCTGTTGTCGATGATTGATCATAGAGTCGGCGAACGAAGCTCAAGCTAATAGCATCCGCTTTGGCTAAGACAAAGGCGGCATAAGCGCGATAAGAGAACTGATAATAATCAGAGCTTTCGCTCCACATGTCGCTTTCAGGGTTATTGTTGACAAAGAAGGTCAATCTCTCGATGGCGCGTTTCAGCATGTCGTCATCGCCGACAATGCCTTGTTTACGCGCATCGATTAAAAATTCCGTAGCATAAACGGTTCCCCAGCGAGATTCCCAACTGCTCGAATCCCAGTAACCGAAGCCACCATTACTCAACTGTTTTGCTTTAAGCTTTTCAATCCCGTTCTGAATTTGTTTTAGGCGGAAGGCTTCGCTAAAAGGTTGCTTGAATTCTTGTTCAATACTGTCATTCAAATCGAGCTGACTGACCATGTCTTCATTTAACAATAGCCAAGGATAGGTCGAGCTGGTGGTTTGCTCTAAACACCCATAAGGATATTGTAATAGGTTTTCGAATTGGTTTCTAAAGTTGATCGCAGGGCGGTTAGAAATGGTCAGCATTGCTTGAACACTGCTGTCTCGCAATGAACTGATATCAAAGCTCGGCTTCCATTGCTCACCCGGTTCTAGCGTCGCACGTGATTGATTTGTTGCCCAAGGATAAGGGCTACGCACGCCAAGTCGCCACGTTCGCGTGATATTGATGTCGTCGCCATTGGTGGCATTAAGTGTAACGACACCTTGGCCTTCCATGTCCGCGCCTGTGATAGGGATGGTAAGTACGGTTTTCTCTTTATCGGCAAGCTCTAGGCTCTGCTGCACACCTTCGCTAATGACGGCGCCATTCACTTTCACACTGACATTAAATGTCTGCTTGGCATCGGAAAGGTTGTGTAGGTCAATGCTGATTTGGCTTTTATCACCCATCGCAAGGAAACGCGGCATGGCAATTTGCGATACCAGCTTGTCTGCAACAATCATTTCCTTGTGCGCGCTGCCGTAACTGTGATCGCCATAAACCACGACCATCCATTCCAATTTGCCATTGAAATTAGGTAGATCAAAACTGACATCAGCTTCGCCATTGACAAGAGCAACCGGTTCACTCAGGAAGGAGATAATTTGCACATCAGATTTTGGCTTTTTACCGCCTCGGCTGAGTTCGGCATCCGATTCATTAAATGCGTCGCCACCAAATTTTTGGCGGATCATGTCATAACCTAGGTTATTTATGATCTTGCCATAGATATCGAAATACGCCGACTCAAAACGACGCGGAGCATAAAAATACTGCTCAGGTTGAGGTGGTTTATAGCGTGTAATATTCAGCACACCTTTATCAACTAGGGCGACCGTTGCGTAAAGCGGCTGATCTCCGAGTTTGGATAAATTCTTGATATTAATATGAGCTTTTACTACCTTGTTTGGCTGGACTTTTTTCTCAGTAGTAAGTTCTACGTCTGCGATTGCATCTGGGCGAATGATAGGTAAATGGGTAATCCCCAATGCTCGCTTAGGTGCCACTTCTGTGACTTGGTCCGCTGGCGTTAACACCATCGCCGTGACGTATAAGTCATGTCGATTCCAATTTTGTTGAATATCGATGCTAACTTCATTTGTGCCTTTTTCGATGTGTTTATGAAGGCTGTATTGAACGCCATTAGTGGATTCTACATTGATAATACCATCGCCAGCCACTGGACTGGTTAAACGCAATGTTGCTTTATCTCCAGGCTTGTAGTGGTCTTTATCTAATGACATTTGCAGCATGTCAGGCTTTAGATTGCTGCTGCTTTGATTATCCCAACTCCATTCTGTCTCAAACTCAAAGGTACTTTTTGCCCCCGTTTCAGAAGTGACTTCCAAAATATACGTGCCCCATTGCACAGGGAAATCAACGGTGACAGCGTTGCCTTTCACGTCAATATTTTCGTTACCAACTGTATAAATATGGCTCTGATAATTCCAGTACCAGCCACGGGATTCGTTGTATTCCCAGAAGTATTCGCGGTAATTTCGAGACATGCGAACACTGAGCTTGTCAGCAACCGGTTTCCCTTTTTGATCGACACTTAGTAGCTTAAATTGCAACGTTTCATTGGACGCAGGTCGGTCTTTAAATAACGGCTGAATACCAACTAATTTTTCGAAGTCTGGTAATTGTATGATGTTCTGATTGCGCGTCACCGGACGGCCGCCACTTTCGTAAACGCTGGCACTGATCAGGTAGCGCAATGGTACTGGAGTGTTAGCCCAATTATCTGGAACAGAAATCACTCCCTTGCCATCTTTATCCAACTTGATTGCGGCAGTTTTCAATGTTCGGCCATTGATTTTTTCTTTGGCATTGCCGAAGTAGTAATCTTTTAGTGCTGGAAACGGCGTGGTCGAAGGCGAGACTGTAACAACGGCATCGGCATCATTGCCGGCGGCGGGAGCGCCATAGAGATAATCACCTTGAATGGGAACGTCAAAACTGCCTTTAGGAGCATAGCGAGTTTGATTAGGAACATCATCGTAAAAGGAAAGCGTCAGAGTTTCAGGTAAAAAGTCTTCAACCTGAAACCAGTAAGTATCAACATAGTCATTGTTAATGCTGACTTCAAGACGCCATTTTCCTGTTGGCGCGTTGCCGTCTAACTGGAAGCTGGTTTGATAAAGGTTGGTGCTGTCAGGCTGCCAAGTGAACTGTTTTTTACGTTCGCCACGAGCATCATAAAGCTTGGCTTGTAATGGCAAATTTGCGACTTTTTGGCCGTCATAATCGCGTAGTAATAAATTAATCGACACCTCTTCATCAGGACGATAAAGATCTCGTGGGCCGTACATAAACATCTGATAATTGCGATGTAGACTTGGCACATTCGGATAAGCGGATAAATCTAATTCACCTTCATCTAATTTTAAAAAGGTAATGCTATCGCCATGGCGAGCAAGTACTACTTTTGGCAAGTCGTTTGTCGACAGTTGATAGCTGCCATCTAGACCACTTGTAGCAGCTTGTTCGCGAGCCGCTTGTTTATCTGTTTTTGGCCATAAAAAGCGCAAGTTGACATTGGGCATGGGCTTGGCTGTGGTAATGGAATGGCTATAAATCACTAACGAATCTTTGTATTTTCTAGCGTGTAAACCTATGTCTGTAATGGTGAATACCGCCGTATCGTAGGCGTAGTCATAATCTCCCGGCTTACGGATAATAGCGACATAAATACCTGGTGAATTCTTTTCTAAGACAGGATCTAGATTTAAATTGTAGGTCTTACGTTGGTTGGCTTTTGCATCATTTTCATAACGAGCAGTGTGAACCAGATCTGCGTATTTTTTTAACCGATTGAGGCTGTAGTAATCATTCATTCCTTGCAAAGAGGTTTCGTCAATAAAGCGGTCTAAAGTGTCATCGCGAACACGAAATACATCTAAATCGACCGATTTTTGATTGATAACGGTAACAGGAATGCCGTTTTGAATATTGCCGACTAAGAAACTACCTTTGCCTGAAAAATTGGCGCCGGGAATGATTTCACGAGTTTTTACCGTGCGTTCAAAGTTATGAATGTTACCTTCGCTGTCTTTCTCGGAGAGAGTGCTTCCGCTGATTGATTTGGTTTTGCTGTCTACTCTGATTGTGTATTCAGTACTGGGTTCTACAAACGGCAGTACCCATTGGCGGCCATTATTTTGAGGAATCCAGATATTACCAGTGGTGGGATTGGGTGTCACAGAAATGGATTTGCTTAGGTCGCTTTGAGGATCAATCGAATCGGTAAAGCGAATAACCAATGCGGGAGCGTTGTCTTGAGTGGTCTCGCTGACATCAGAGATATAAAAATCCGCTGCGTGGAGCGTGCTGGAAAGAAGCAAAAAACTCATCCAAATGAGATGAAGACCTGATAGAACTGACCGCATGACAAGCATCCCTTTTGCGTTGATGTATGGCTGGATTCTATAAGCTCATCACGAGGGATACAAGGCGATGGTAAGATTCCTTTATAGTTGTATTGGTCGTTGCCGCAGCCAAGCTTGAGAGATTACTAATGCTATTAAGGGAGTCCCGTGGAAGAGTAAGATGACTAGATCAAGAGTTAACCAAGTATAAAACGGTGCGACGATTATCATGCAAACGGTGAAGCCTGTCATTTTCAAAAGAGCAAGAATACTGAGCATAGGTAGGCGAAGATTTTCTGGCTCTGTCTGGATTCGGGAAATTAAACTGACGTCAGATATGCCGTCACCTATTCCAGCAGCAACGATAAAGGCCGTGGCCCACAGTTGACTGTGTTGTTGGAAGACCAAGATGAATCCTAAAGACATGGCTGAGAAGCCAAATAAAAAGAGTGTTTCTAAAGACAGGTAGGCATACTTTTTCAGCAAGTAGGCTATGGCTCTGGCTCCAAGAAATCTGCCTATTGCCCAAGAGGCCATGAGTATTCCCATCGACTGGCTAATATTGTTGGGTATAAGTTGCTCAGCGATGATGGGAAAGCCTATTTGGTGTGCAGCGTTACCAAGACTGCCAATCAATGTGATTAGTAACATGCTTCCTAGGACTGGTTCTTTCTTTAGCTCAGAAATGAGCGAGCGCCACTCCTTTTTAAAAGAAACTGACTGGCTAGCCCATGCAGAATGACTTGCCATTTTTTTTAAAGGTAAAAGCAATCCGACCACAAGTACATAAACACCACAATTAATGAGAAAGATACCTTGATAGCCTGTAGTTGCGACTAATGTACCAGCAATTAAGCTACCGACCACGGCGCTCATAGAGGATAAAGAGATTAGCCAAGTATTAGTTAGTACGAGTTTAGATTTTATTATCCAATTAGGTAATTGACTACTAGTGCCGATGACAAACATTGTATGAGTAAAACCATTGATAAAAGCGATATATGGAAAGGCGTAAATATGTTGTTTTTCGGGAGTAATAATGAGCAGCAACATAGAAAAGAAGCATAGGATATTAATCAAAATGAGTGCTGTTTTACCTTGAACTTTTCTAAAAAAAGGTAAGCTGGCTACGCTAGCTATAATGCTGCCGCAGACATGGAATATCATAAAAATACTGAATTGATATACGCTGTTGCTAATGATAAAGACATAGCTTGATAAGGAGATCATATTGAGGAAGCGACTTAAATCAGAAACGCAACGTGCGCTAACGATAAAAAAAGCATTGATTGCAGATGTACGAATATCTTTTTCAAACGTATTCATTATTTGAGTCTTCCTTGACTGCATATTCGAATAGATCCATATTCGAATGAAGATATAACCAGAGTTGGTTTACTAGGCCTTTTAAAAAAGCACCTATATTAGTCTCAAGTAATTATATTCTTTTTTAATGGTGAGTACTGCATAAAAAACGCCCTTGCGGGCGTTTTAGAAACTCACGGATATTGAATAGAATCGCTTACGCAGCGCCTACCTCAATCACTTCAATACGCTTTTCCTCTACCGCGTGACAAGCGATCATGTGGCCTTTTTCTTGCTCCGCTTGATCGTCTAATCGTAGTAATGGCGTTTCGGTTTTGCAGCGCTCGTTGGCATAGCTGCAACGGCCGTGGAAAGCACAGCCAGATGGTGGATTTAGCGGTGAAGGTAATTCGCCTTGTAGCTTAATGCGCTTACGGCGCTTGTCTGGTGAAAGCTGCGGCGTACTCGACAATAGAGCCAAGGTATAAGGATGTTTAGGGTTCTCGAACAGTTGCTCGCGAGTTCCTTGTTCCACTACTTTACCTAAGTACATCACCATGACGTCGTCAGCGATGTGCTCTACCACAGACAAATCATGAGAGATGAAGACATAGCTCAAGCCAAACTCTTGTTGTAAATCCATCATCAAGTTCAATACTTGCGCCTGAACCGACACGTCTAACGCAGACACGGGTTCATCCGCTACTATGACATTTGGATCAAGCATCAAGCCACGAGCGATGGCGATACGCTGACGTTGGCCACCGGAAAACATATGCGGATAACGGTCGTAATGTTCGGCTTTCAAGCCGACTTTTGCCATGATAGCGAGGGCTTTTTCCCTACGCTCAGCTTTGGAAAGTTTGGTATTAATTACCAAAGGTTCTTCCAATATCGCACCAATCTTCTTACGTGGATTTAAAGAGCCGTAAGGGTTTTGGAAGATAATCTGGATCTTCTGGCGTAGCTTTGCTTGAGCATCAGCTGTTAAGGTTAGTAAGTCTTCACCGCGATGAGACAAGCTTCCGCCTGTTGGGGTTTCAATCATGGTCAGCATGCGACCAAGCGTCGACTTACCACAACCAGACTCGCCAACTACAGCAAGGGTCTTACCTTTTTCAAGATCGAAGCTAATACCATCAACGGCTTTCACGACGGCGTCCGGTTTAAACAAACCTTGCTTGACGTGATAATGCTGTTTTAAACCTTCAGCTTTCAAAATTAACTGGCTATCGGATTGGTTCATGCGGCTGGTCTCCCTTCGCGGTCCAATGGCGTATGACATTTTACTTGGCGATCAAGATCACCTTGGTTTGCCGGTTCCACTTTACGACAATGGTCGGTGGCATAAGGACAGCGTGGGCTAAGCAAACAGCCTGCAGGACGATCATACTGACCCGGAACTACGCCAGGCAAGGCTTCAAGACGCGCTTTGCCGGAGGCAGACTCAGGCAAAGAAGCCAGCAAGGCTTGAGTGTAAGGATGCTTAGGCGTGCTGAATACTTCCGCTGCTGGACCAGATTCGACAATTTGACCTGCATACATCACGATGACACGATGGGCGACTTCCGCCACAAGTGCTAAATCGTGAGTGATCAACACCAAGCCCATTTGTTTCTTGCGTTGCAATTCGATCAATAGATCAATGATCTGTGCCTGAATTGTTACGTCTAAGGCGGTTGTCGGCTCGTCTGCGATCAATAAGCGTGGATCACAGGCAATGGACATGGCAATCATCACACGCTGGCTCATGCCGCCTGACAGCTGATGAGGGTAATTGTCCAAACGCGATTCCGGTGCTGGAATACCTACTTGCGTTAGCAACTCAATCGCACGAGTTCTCAGTTCTTTCTTGCTGCCGCCTTGGTGTGTTTTTAATGCTTCGATGATCTGATAGCCCACAGTGAAGCATGGGTTAAGGCTGGTCATCGGATCTTGGAAGATCATCGCAATGTCGGAGCCTGTTAGCTTACGACGTTGCTTTTCTGGCATGGTTTGCAGATCTTGCCCCGCGAACTTAAGCTGATCTGCGCTGACTTTACCAGGGAAATCGATCAAGCCCATGATGGACAATGAGCTCACACTCTTACCTGAGCCAGATTCCCCAACGATGCCGAGAACTTCCCCTTCTTCGACCTTGTAACTGATGTTATCTACGGCGCGAAAATTGCCGAAGGTAACGCTTAAATTTTCCAATTGTAACAGTGACATAACAACCTCTCTTACTGTTTCAACTTGGGATCAAGGGCATCACGCAAGCCATCACCCATGAGGTTAAACGCCAGTACTGTGATCAAAATCATCAAACCGGGGAAAGTAACGACCCACCAAGCGCGCTGAACAAACTGCAACGCATCGGCCAACATAGAACCCCATTCAGGGGTGGGTGGTTGTGCACCAAGACCAAGGAAGCCAAGCGCGGCCATATCCAAAATGGCGGACGAAAAACCAAGTGTCGCTTGCACGATCAAAGGCGCTAAACAGTTTGGCAAGATGCAGATAAACATCAAACGCAATGGACTCGCACCAATCACACGGGAAGAGGTGACATAATCCCGAGACATTTCTGCCATGGTTGCCGCACGAGTTAAACGTACATAATGCGGAAGTGAGACAATGGAAATAGCCAAAGCGGCATTCACAATGCTTGGCCCTAAGATGGCAACGATGGCAATGGCCAATAACAAGCTTGGCATCGCCAGCATGATATCGACGATACGCATAATAGCGGTGTCGATGATGCCTTTGAAATAACCGGCAATCAGACCGAGCAAAATACCCATCACCAAAGAGGCAGTAACTGCCACAATGCCAACCGCAATCGAAAGACGCGAGCCATAAATCAAGCGAGATAAAATATCTCGGCCTACATCGTCAGTGCCTAAAACAAAAGACCAGTTGCCACCTTCTAACCACGCTGGCGGTAGCAGTAAGGCATCACGGTATTGATCAGACGGTGAATGTGGTGCCACAAAATTAGCAAATACCGCCATGAAGCAAATGATGGCAATCACCACCAAACCTGCCACCGCACCTTTGTTGCTGCTGAAATAATGCCAAAACTCTTGCAGTGGCGTCATTGGTACTGGTGCGGTCAATGGAATGTCTGTCGTGGACGTTTTTGTAGATGTTGTCATAAAACGCCTCCTTATCGGCTGTGTCGAATACGTGGGTTAACAATGCCGTAAGTGATATCTACCAAAAGATTCACGACAATGATGATACAAGCGACAATCAAAATACCGCCTTGAACGACAGGGTAATCACGGCGTCCGATGGACTCGATTAACCATTTACCAATGCCTGGCCAAGCAAACACGGTTTCCGTCAAAATCGCACCGGATAACAAAATACCCACTTGCAAACCGATAACGGTAATCACGGGAATCAAGGCATTACGCAGTGCGTGAATCACAATGACTCGCCAAGGCGCGATACCTTTTGCGCGTGCGGTACGAATGTAATCTTCGCTTAATACTTCCAGCATGGAAGAACGTGTCATGCGGGCGATAACCGCCATAGGAATGGTGCCAAGCACAATACTTGGCAAGATCAGGTGCGAAACCGCTGACGCAAAGGCGCCTTCTTCACCGGACAAAATGGAATCAATCAACATGAAGCCTGTGACGTCATCGATCCAATACACCACGTCGATCCGGCCGGATACTGGTGTCCACCCCAAATTAACGGAAAACACCAACATCAATAACAATGCCCACCAGAATATGGGCATGGAATATCCAGTAAGGGAAAAGGTCATCACCGAATGGTCTATCACGGTGCCGCGTTTAACCGCTGCAAAAATGCCCGCAGGCAAACCAATCAGAATCGCAAAAATAGCGGCACAAAATGCTAACTCAATGGTAGCTGGGAATAGCGTAAGGAATTCTTTCATTACCGGTTCTCTGGTAATGAGGGAGTTGCCTAAATCACCTTGTAAAACGCCAGTGACATAGTGATAGTACTGCACATACAACGGCTGATCAAAGCCTAGTTGAGCACTTAATTCGGCGTGGCGTTCTGCGCTCACACCGCGTTCACCGGCCATGACTTCAATTGGATCACCGGGGATTAAGCGAATAAGGGTAAAAGTCAGCAAGGTAATTCCGATAAAGGTCGGAATGACGAGGCTTAAGCGACGGAAAATAAATTGGAACATAAAGGACTGGCTCTCTTGAGATATTATGTGATCGAGCAAACCGCTCGGTCAGCAAAACAACAGCTCGCGTCCCAGCGAGCAGTTGTTTTGAGTCCTTCGCACGACTACTGTGCTTGCCAATACTTTGTTAAAAATAGACTCGAAATGCTCATTTATAACCCATAAACTCTGCTTTCTCGTCTCTTTTTGCCTCGTCTTGGCTTCGCTCGTGACGTCGTGAAAAGGCCTCATTTTGTTTAGTCCGAAGACCGTATTTCTAAACGTCTATTATTTGCTGACGTTGTAGAAGTAGTGACCGCCAAGCGGGTCAATTTTGTAGCCTTTTACTTCTTTACGAATTGGTTCGTATACCACTGAGTGAGCGATAGTGATCCAAGGTGCTTCGCGTTTGAAAACCACCTGAGATTCTTCGTACAGTTTAGTACGCTCTGCTTTATCAGACGTTTGTTTTGCTTTTAGCAGTAAGTCGTTGAACTCTTCGTTACACCATTGCGCGCGGTTCGCGCCACCAACAGCATCACAGCCTAACAATACATATAGGAAGTTATCTGGGTCACCATTATCACCAGTCCAACCTAGCAATACGGTATCGTGTTCACCCTTCTTAGAACGGTTTAAGTATTCTCCCCATTCGTAAGAAACGATTTCTGCTTTCACGCCGATTTTAGACCAGTCTTCTTGCATGATTTCAGCCATACGACGCGCATTTGGGTTATATGGACGTTGTACTGGCATTGCCCAGATATTGGTTGAGAAACCATCTGGATAACCCGCTTCAGCAAGTAATTTTTTCGCTTTTACTGGATCGTATGGGTAATCAACAACGTTTTTGTTGTAAGACCACATAGTTGGTGGAATCGGGTTCTTAGCCGCTTTACCTGCGCCTTGGAAAACCGCATCGATGATCGCGCTCTTGTCTGTTGCTAAGCTTAGCGCTTGGCGAACACGAGGATCGGTGAATGGTTTTTTCTGCGTATTAAATGCCAAATAACCAACGTTCAGGCCTTCTTGGCTCATTAGGTTGATATTTGGATCCGCTTCCATTTGCTGAAGGTCGGCAGGGTTTGGATACGGCATAACATCACACTCGCCCGCTTTCAGTTTCGCATAACGAACGGAAGCATCTGGAGTGATTGAGAAAACAAGACGATCGATTTTTGCTTTACCTTGCCAGTAGTCTTTAAATGCTGTGTAGCGGATCAAAGAGTCTTTTTGATACTGAACTTTTTGGAATGGACCGGTAGCAACAGGATCAATATCTAGCTTTTCAGGTGTGCCTTTTTTCATGTAGAAATCGGCTTGCTCTTTAGAGAAAATAGACGCAAAGTCCATTGCAAGGTTAGCAATGAAAGGTGCTTCTGGTTTCGTCAAAATGAACTTCACTGTGTAGTCGTCGACTTTTACCATCTCTTTAATCAAGGTATCCATGCCCATACCAGTGAAGTACTCGTAAGAGCCGCCAGATACAGTGTGGTAAGGGTTGTCTTTATTACCTTGGCGGTCGAATGTGAAGATCACATCGTCGGCATTAAAATCGCGTGTTGGAGTGAAGTCTTTTGAGGTGTGGAATTTCACACCTTTGCGCAAATGGAAAGTGTATTCAAGGCCATCGCTTGATACATCATAGCTTGTTGCTAAGCCTGGCTCTGTTTCTGTCGTACCCAATTTGAATTCGACTAAACGGTTAAACATGTTTTTCGATGTTGCATCGAAAGTAGTACCAGAAGTATAAAACGCTGGGTTAAAGCCCTCAGGGCTACCTTCTGAACAATAAACCAGTGTTGTTGCTGCGTGAGCGGTAGTGCTGATTGCTCCAGCGGCCATGAGTGCAAGCGTCAGTTTTGCTAACCCTTTTTTCATTGTAACTCTCCATTAGCATAATTATATTCGTGTCGAACACGTGGGAAGTCGAATCAAGGTATTCGTTACTTTTGTGATTATCTTGGCAGGGGGAAGAGCCATCTTTGTCGTTCGAGTCTTTTACAGTTTTAAAACAAACCCCATCCAAACTCCTAGTTCGAATGGGGTTGCTCTGCCTCGTCCCTGAGCCCCCTTTAGCTATAAATGATGAGCCTGAATAAACAGAAGCATCAAAAACAGCGTCTCTGAAGATTACTCAAGCCAATTTAAATAACCAATCGAAATAACGATATGGCCTATGCGTGTAATGAATACAGAATCTCTATAAGGAAGGGGAAGCCTTGAGCACAAAGGTTTTGCAGGAAAAAACATAAGTAAGGAATGTGAAAGAAAAAGGACAATTTTTTTTATAAAAAAGTTTAAAAAGGAAATGAGACATGAGGTTGCCAACTAGTTTGTTGGCCTGGAGGAAGACCGTTTAATGCTCCCTAATAGAAACATTAAACGGCCAAAAACACTAAAATTAGGCTTTTTTATCGAGCGCTTTAACTAGAACAGAGGTGTCTTGACGACCACGACCTTCCGCTATGAGCGCTTGGTAATCCTGATCAACGGCCTGGGTTAATGGGATCTTGATGCCCATTTTTTCGGCTTGAGCAAGACACAGACCTAAATCCTTATGCATCCATTCAATGGCGAAACCAAAGTCAAACTCGTTTTTAGCCATGGTTTCCCCGCGATTCTCTAACTGCCAAGAACCCGCTGCGCCATGTTTTAGCGTATCGACAAGCGTTGCAATGTCTAAGCCGGCTGTTTGGGCGAAACGAATACCTTCAGATAAACCAGACAATACCCCACCAATAAGAATCTGATTGACCATTTTTGCGATCTGACCATTACCAACCGGACCCATTAAGCTGGTGGCTTTGGCATAACAATCTAAAACGGGTTGGGCTTTATCCAAATCGCCTTGCGAACCACCGATCATTACGGTTAATACGCCATTTACTGCGCCTGCTTGGCCACCAGAAACGGGAGCATCCATGAAGTAGAAACCACGTTCTTGAGCGGCTTGATGAAGCTCTTTTGCCACTTCTGCCGAAGCTGTCGTGTGATCAATAAAAAGCGTGCCGGCTTTTGCTTGTTGGAATGCGCCTTCTGGTCCTAAATATACGGCGCGTAAATCGTCGTCATTGCCCACGCAAGTTAAAACGATATCGGCATCTTGAGCGGCAATCGCTGGAGTCGTCGCAAAGGTGCCAGTGTATTCTTCACACCAGTTTTGAGCTTTTTGAGTAGATCGATTGAAAACCACAACCGCATGACCCGCTTTACTCACATGACCTGCCATTGGGTAACCCATAGTTCCGAGTCCGATGAAGCTTACTTTCATTGCTTTTCTCCTTACTACGTTTGTTCGAGATATGGATCTGATAGACAAATTTAATAAACAGATCATACGGGTTTGATTGGCAATTACGAGGTACAAAAAACAAGGAAATGGGGCATACAGAAGCGGATTATTGCTAATTGGGTGGTATTTCAGGCGGTGTTTTGATAAAGGACGCTCACCCATTCTTCTTGTGGATAACTTTGTGCAAGAAAATCTGAGTGAGCGATTATTTCGTCAAAAGGCGAGTATGAGCAAAGAATCGAGCATATTTTATACGATTTTCATTCATTCCTATTGAACTGCTAGATCTTCCCTCCTTTGTCAATAGCTATAAGTGATTTAATCTAATTAAGTCCTCTTAATAATCTTATCTAGTTGAGATTGGTTCGTTTTTATAGAAGTTGCCTCAATTATTGAGGTTTATTAAAAAAATCAATATAAAACAAATGCTTAATATTATATTTCCATTTTTATCAAAGAGTATATTGCGTTTGCTAATTGCTCATTTGCTTGCGTGTCTAAGTGCACGCCATCAACGTCACTGGGTTGTAAAACCCCAGCAGCATTGAGAAAAATACACTGGTTGCGAATGGCGATATCTTGGTAGTACTGGTGAAAATGTTGTGATTTTTCAATGGCGCCGTCGAAACTTTCGGCCATAGAGCCCGTTGGGGATAAAATATTTGGCGGAGCGATCACCACAAGGGTTGGGACTGGGAAATCGTGAGAATTGGGTATTCTTGACTTTTCGATCAGTTTTTCTATACCTTTTGCTGCTTCATAGGCTCCAATATGGAAGTGTCGCTTCAAATCATTAGTGCCCAACATCAAGATTAAAATATCGACAGGGCCAAAGGTTTCTAATGCTGCTTGAAGGTACGTTAGTCCATTTCTGCCTTCTAAGAAGGGATCGTTCCAGATCGTCGTTCTGCCCGGCAATCCAAAGTTAATAACCTGATGTTGCTGACCTAATAAGTCATTTAGCATAGTTGGCCAGCGTAGGTGTTTTGGGTAACGTCCTCCGTTAGGTACTCGGCCCCAAGTAAGAGAATCTCCGTAGCATAAAATAGTCGCCATGATGTGCTCCTTGCATTCGTTATGAGTCATTAGATAGTGTAGTAAATAAGCAGCGTTTGATCATAAAATAATAACGAGTGTTGAAGAGGCTATCATGAGCATCACACCTTCTACTTTTTCTTCTAAAGACGACATCTGCTCGGCATTATCTCGCCTGAAAAATGTGGCTCGGCAAACTCCCTTCCCATCAGCTGAAGAGCGTCGACAATGCCTTACTCGTTTGCAAGTGGTGTTAATGAATCATGAAACCTCTTTATTAGACGCCTTACAGAAAGATTTTGGTCATCGTGCTCATGAAGAATCTAGGCTACTCGAGCTTGTCCCTTTACTTGGTGAAATAAAGCACGCGAAACGTCATCTTGTTAAATGGATGAAACCATCAAAGCGTAAAGTCCACATCAGTACCTTGCCAGCTAGCGCTCAGGTGTTCTATCAGCCAAAAGGTGTGGTAGGTGTCATCTCACCTTGGAACTATCCTGTGTTGCTGTCTCTAGGGCCTTTAGTGGGCGCATTGACGGCTGGGAATCGTGTGATGATGAAACTGTCGGAGTTTTGTCCTGCAACCAATCAGGTGCTACGCGACATAGTGACTCACGCTTTGGGGGAAGATTGGGTGGAAGTGGTTGAAGGTGAGGCCGATATCGCCAATGAATTTAGTCTGTTGCCATTCGATCATCTCTTGTTTACTGGTTCGACGTCCGTGGGGCATATTATTATGCGCAATGCCGCCGAGCATTTAACACCTATTACTTTAGAGTTGGGCGGTAAATCTCCTTTACTGATTGCTCCGTCGGCGGATTTACGTGATACGGCTAAAAAGCTAGTGTTTGGAAAAGTGCTTAATGCTGGACAAACCTGTGTCGCACCAGATTATGTTATGTGCCATTCCGACCAAAAGCAGATTTTAATCGATTATATAAAGCAGGAGCTCGCGGATTATTATCCAGAAGGTGTGTTGAGCCCTGATTACACGAGTTTAATTAACGTCCGCCAATTAGATCGCCTAAAAGGCTATTTAGAGCAAGCCCGAGCTGCTGGGGTCCAATGTGACAATTTGATGCCGCAAGGGCCAGAGGAAAGCGACGGTAAGCTGGCGTTGCATGCGCTGTATCAACCAAACGATGCTTTGAACGTGATGCAGGATGAGATTTTCGGGCCTTTGTTACCGATTCTCACCTATGCTGATATGTCAGAGGCCTTGTCTTACATTCAGCAACGGCCTCGTCCTTTATCTATGTATTTATTTACGCAACAAAATGAAGATCAAAAGCGCTGCGAGGAAAGCATTACCAGCGGCAGTTTGGTGATTAATCACACTCTGGTTCAAGTCGCACAAGCGGACTTGCCGTTTGGTGGTATTGGCGCATCGGGAATGGGCGCTTATCACGCTGAAGAAGGTTTTCGCACCTTTTCTCATAGCAAGTCGGTATTACGCAAACGTGGGCCGAATGTTCTTACCTTGCTGCGTCCACCGTATCTGCGCCGTATTCATAAGCTTGTTGCTAAGTACTGGCTTTACCTCTGATGACTTTTGCACGACTACTGCGCTGTTTACGTTACATTGTCAAAAAATAAAAGTCCCACAATGATTTCTCAGCATGGGACTTTTCGTACTACCGTATTTCAGCGCACTTTGATTTATCTATTTCAAGGCATTGAGTCGATTGGCAATGGCATCGATCTCTTGGCTCATGCGGCTAAGATGACTTGAATCGCTGGCGTTACTACCGGTGAGTTCCTGCAATCGAGAGACAAATCGACTCAAATCCTGTGATACTTTTTGCTGTTCGCCAGCGGCCACAGATATTTGAGTGGCCTGATCAGTGATTTGAGAGAACGCATTCACTACTTGTTGCAAATGGCTCGCTGTGGACTCAGCTGTTGCTACCGCACGTATAGTTTCGCTGTGACCCAATTCCATGGAGCTGACTGATTCTTTCGATGCAATTTGCAAGCGTCCTAGAACTTGCTCAATTTCCACGGCAGAACTTTCACTTTTCGCGGCAAGGTTACGTACTTCATCCGCAACCACGGCAAAGCCTCGACCTGTTTCTCCGGCTCTGGCTGCTTCAATGGCAGCGTTTAATGCCAACAAGTTGGTTTGCTCTGCGATGTCACGAATAACGCTCAACATGCCGTTTGCACGACGGCTGTCTTCATCTAGTTTAAGAATATTGGTTTGTGCTTGCGTCATCGCGCTGGTAAGAGAGCGCATTGTTTCGATAACAGTACTCATTTCATTACCGCTGTTACGTACGTCTTTATGAATGCGTTCAACGGTTTCTCTGGTTTCGTTGGCGTACATGGCAACGTCATGAGAGGTCGCGCCCAGCTCTTCTGTCGCTGCCGCCAATGTGGTGTTTTCATCACTTAGGCTGTTGGCTTTATTTAAAAAGTCATTGCTAAATGTGCTTAAACGACCAGCATCTTTCACCAGATTGGCAGATTCAATGTGAATCTGCTCAAGTAATTTTTTCAGCTTATCGCCATAGGCATTAACGGCCTGACGTAAATCGCCTAGTTCATTTAATTTGCCGACTTCAAGTTCTTGTGTGCTGCCGCCATCGGCCAGCTCTTGAATTTGCTGAGTAGTTTGATTGATCTGACCAAGCAAGCTGCGGAAGTAAGAAATGGCAATGATGCTAACGACTACTAATAAAGCACCAATAACAATCATCAGAAACAAGCCCATGCTTTGAGCGATTTCTGTCATACGTGCTTTAGGAACGACTAAACCGATCGTCCAGCCTGTTTGTGGATGCTTAAAAAGATCGACGTAGGCCGCGCCATTTAATATGTCATCATGATCGAGCGCAATCACTTGCTGGGAGCCACTGATTTTATCTAAGGCTGACTTTAACCAAGGTAACTGATTGCCAAGCTCAGCCGCAGTCAACATGCTGCCATCGCTTTTGACTAAATTGGCTTTGCCTTTCGGAAAGCTCAGTACTTGCCCAGCTTGATCAATGGCAAATACATAACCTTGGTTTTCACTTCCGTATTGTTCAAGGGTGTTGGTGATGCCATCGAGCATCATGTCCACCGTTGTGACACCTGTAAACTTAGTGTTCTCCTTCATTGGGATCGTACAGGTGACCATTGGAATTTTGGTGACTGGATCAATGTAAGCCTCAGACCAAGTACAACGATTAACGGGAGCTGTTTTACCAACGGTATACCAGCTTTCATTTTGATAACCAGAACCTGCAGGGTCATTATAATCGTCCAGATAGCTCATCTTAGAACCATCGCGCCCCCAGAAAAAACTACGACGCTGCGTTCCTTGAGTAAAAGCAGAAGGTTCTGGCCAGATACCACCACCGGCGATACTTTTGTCGTCATGGTTATTAATAATATTAGGGAAGACTTTTTTAAACAGCGCTTCGTCTTTTGGGAGTTCTGTACTAGCTAAAGCCAGAGTGCTGGTCAGTAGTTGGATTTTTTCTAGTTTGGCACTGAGTAATTCACTCAATCCTTTTTGATTAACGGAAATTTGTTGTTGGCGTTCTGCGGTTAAGTCGGGTTTTACTTTCGTTTCTATAACAATATAAATACTGGCGAGAGCGAGCAATAGAATGACCACTAAACCAATATTAATCTGTTGTCGGATTCTAATAGGTGACTTCATAACAACCTCAATCTTTGCGATGTGGGTGGGTACCTAAAACAATAATCTGATATAAAGACCGAGGGCAAGCTCATTTTTTACACAATTCATACACAAGGTGCTTTTATTTTAACCTTGTGATTGTTAATACAATATTTCAACGCCCTGATAACTTAGCGAGCTGAGTAAAGAAGAAGACGGTTTTTGGTCGGTAATCACACAATCATAATCGCTCATTTTTCCCCATAAACAGCGGGATTCAGTATCAAATTTTGTACTGTCGATAACCAAAATTCGATAATGGCAATGTTCAACTAAGGCTTCTCGCGCCATAACTTCGTCATCGGTAAAATCAAATAAATGGCCCTGTTTGTTGGCTGCTGCGACAGAAAAAATACCGATGTCCGCTCGGTAGCGCTGAAAAAAACGCATGGCGTCGCCACCTATGACATCTTGATCGCGCATTCTTACTCGACCACCTGATATGGTGAGCTCGCAGTCAGGGTGCTCACACAAATTACGTGCGGCATGAAGATTAGTGGTCATCACTTGTAAGCCCTGAAAGAGCGAAAGCTGGTTGGCGACTTCAGCCACGGTTGAACCACTACCAAGAAAGATTGATTGATAATCCGCTAACTTGCTCACACAAAGGTCGGCAATGTGCTTTTTTCCGGCCGCATGGCGGATTCGTCTTTGATCAAAACTAATGTTCTCGCGATGAGGAAAAGGGATCACTTCACCATGGCTGCGCAATACCAAGCCTTTTTCGGCTAATAGCCTAATATCCGATCGAACGGTTTGCACTGAGACCGAAAATTCGTCGGCGACGGCCTGTAATGTTTGGCGTCCTTGCTTATTCACCCATTGCACGATGTCATAGTGCCGTTTGTTCATAGTGATTTAGTCCTTTTTATGAAGCTTTTTAAGTAAAGATCGTCGAAACGAAAGCAAACCAGCATTAAACGAAATTTTTTCGTCACTATAGTGTCAAATTATGTCGGTATTGTTGCAGCTCACTTATCAAAAAGAGAGTTTCACCATGACCGTTAAGAAGACCTTGTTGCTATGTGCTGCGGCACTTGCTTTTCCTCTTTCCGTACAAGCTCAAGATGTTTTGACCTTGTATACCAGTCAGCCAAACCAAGATGCGCAAATGACGGTGGATGCGTTTGAAGCGGCCAATCCAGATATAAAAGTGGAGTGGGTGCGTGACGGAACGACCAAATTAATGACGAAGTTGCGCGCGGAATTATCCTCTGGCGTGGTGAAACCCGATGTACTGCTTATTGCTGACAGCGTGACCATGGAATCTATGGTGTCTGATGGCTATTTGTATTCCTACATGAGCCCTAATCGCGATCAATACGAAGATAGTTTGTACAGCAAAGATGGCTATTATTACGGCACGAAACTGATTACTACAGGCATTGTTCGTCATAAACAAGCGCCGCAACATCCAACGGATTGGGCTGATTTGGTCAAGCCTGAATACAAAAACCAAGTAGCGATGCCAAGCCCTTTGTATTCTGGTGCTGCGCTGATTCATCTTGCGACGCTAACTGCTGACAAATCACTAGGCTGGAATTATTTTGAGCAATTACATGCCAACCAAGCGATGGCGCAAGGAGGCAATGGCGGTGTACTAAAAGCGGTGGCATCAGGTACTAAGCCTTACGGTGTGATTGTGGATTTCCTAGCGATTCGTGAAGCGGCGAAGGGCTCACCGATTGAATTTATCTTTCCTAAAACGGGCGTCACCATGGTGACTGAGCCAGTGGCGATCATGAAAGAAGCTAAAAACAAAGCTGCAGCAAAGCGCTTTGTAGACTTTCTCTTATCAAAAGAAGGTCAAGCTCTGGTATTAGAGCAGGGTTATTTACCGGCTCGAAGTGATATTGGTGTACCAGAAGGTTTTCCTAAGCGTGTAGACATTCGTTTGATGCCGTTCGATGCGGCAAAAACATTGCGTGACAACGAAGCGAACAAAGAGCGTTTTAGCAAGATTTTTGAAGGTTAAGCAAGATGACTCCTTTGTTACTAAAAAGACGCTTTATGGATGGGACATCCATGGATAGCCAGCTTCGCTGGTTGTCCATCGGACTCTTCGTGTTAATCGCTACGTTAAGCGTATTACCCAGCCTGCGTTTGCTGGTCGAGGCCTTAAGTCATACGACTTTTTCTACGTCCTCACCTATGGCTGAAGTACTCAGAAGTGAGCGGACTTGGACGGCATTACGCAATAGTTTTTACACCTCAGGGTTAGGGACGCTCATCGCGGTGGTTTTGGGTTGCGGCTTTGGTTTTGTGGTGACTTTAACGAATATTCGTGGTCGCGCCATTTGGGTGTTTTGTTTTATGTTGCCGATGATGATTCCGCCACAAGTGACGGCGTTGAGTTGGTTACAACTGTTTGGTCCAGCAAGCCCAATTTTAAATACATTAGGTGTAGCGCCAGCGTTGGGCAGCCCACAGCCAATGTATTCGGCGGAAGGCATAGCTTTGTTGTTAGGCATACAAAGTGCGCCCTTGGTGTTTCTGGCTTTGCGTACTCAGCTTATTTCATTGCCTCAGGATTTATTAGAAGCCGCTCAACTATCTCGTGCTTCTCAGTTTCGAATTTGGGTCGATATCATTCTACCTTTGTGTCGCAGTGCGATCATCGCTGGCGCCGCGTTAGCCTTTGTTTCTTCTTTGGGTAATTTTGGTATTCCTGCGATGTTAGGGATTCCTGCAGGCTACATCGTTTTACCAACTTTGATTTATCAGCAAATGGCAGGATTTGGTAACGATATGCTGAGCCAAGTGGCGGGCTTGTCGATGATTATTGCGTTGTTAGTGCTAGCGGGAATGTTGTTACAACAATGGCTACAGCAACGCAGTTGTTATGCCTTGTTAGGTCATACCGCGCAGTCGCTGTCTTTTCGTCTTAAGCAATGGCGTTTGCCTCTCGAAATCCTCTTGGCATTGATGTTGTGTTTTATTTTGGTGGCCCCGCTATTTGCTTTGATTGTGAGCTCATTGGTGCCTGCTCTTGGTATGCCATTGAACGCGGATACCATTACCTTTGCCGCGTTTTACGAAATGATAGGGCGGCAAGGCGTTACTTCCCGAGCCTTCGAAAACAGCGCGTTTTTGGCTTTTTTCAGTGCTTTAGTCTTGATGCTGGTGTCTTTGCCATTGGGTTATTTATTGATGCGTTTGCCAATGCGAACTAGAGCTGTGATCGCCAGTTTGATTGAAGTGCCTTACGCCATCCCTGGTATCGTCTTAGCCATTGCTTTTATTTTGTTGTTCGCCAAGCCTTTACCTTTTATTGAGGTCAGCTTGTACGGCACGTTGGGCATTATTTTTCTGGCGTATCTGTCTTGTTTTTTGAGTGTGTGTTTGAAGCCGGTATTAAGCGCCATGTCTCAGCTTGACCCTGCGTTGGAAGAAGCCGCTCAGCTTGCAGGTGCAAGGCCGATACAGCGCTTGATGGACATTATTTTGCCGCTCACTGCACCAGCCTTCTTTGCAGGTGGATTACTGGTGTTTTTGATCTCGATTAATGAACTGACGGTGTCTGCTTTGTTGTGGAGCGCAGGCAATGAAACCCTAGGTGTGTTGATTTTTAATCTCGATGAAAGTGGCGACAGTGTTTTGGCCTCGGCCATTGCTGTGCTGGTGGTTTTGCTGGTCGCAGGGCTAATGAGTTTATTGAGTCTGTTTGCCCCTCGTCTGCCCAAAGGAGTGATTCCATGGCACGGTTAATATTGGATGGCGTTGAAAAATCTTTTCATGGTACGCCGGTTGTAAAAGGTTTGAATTTAACGATTGAGCCGGGTGAGTTTGTTGCCTTACTTGGGCCAAGTGGTTGTGGTAAATCGACCATTTTAAGAATGCTGGCAGGGTTTGAGAACGTTTCAGGTGGTCAAATCATTCATGGCGATGATTGTCTTTCTAGTTCGACGCGTCATGTGCCAACAGAAGAAAGAAACTTCGGCATGGTGTTTCAATCTTATGCACTTTGGCCGCACATGACGGTGAAAGAAAACGTCGGCTATCCGCTTAAAGTACAGAAAACGCCGGTGGCAGAACGCAACAAACGAATTAAAGACGCTCTGGAAATTGTTCAGTTAGAAGAATACGCAGATCGATTGCCAGCGCAACTAAGTGGCGGTCAGCGTCAGCGAGTGGCGTTGGCGCGTAGTTTGGTCACCGAGCCAGATGTGGTGTTGTTTGACGAACCGCTCGCTAACTTAGATAGACATTTGCGAGCGACGATGGAAGAAACCTTCCGCGCTTTTCACAAACGTACTGGCGCGACCATGGTTTATGTCACCCACGATCAATCCGAAGCCATGTCATTGGCCGATAAAATTGCTGTGCTGAATAAAGGGCAATTGGTGCAATGGGGAACACCTCAGGAACTGTATGCAAGACCAAGAAACACTTGGCTAGCGAATTTTATTGGTCGAGGTTCTGTGTTGTCGGTGGCTGCGGTTGCTCCTTCGCAATACGTGAGCGGTACAAATTTGACTGAGTTGATTCGCCAGCATTCACTAGATAAAGCGGCTAGCTCTGTGCTCGTGCGTCCACAAGATATTCATTTCGTCGGTGCGGATGATTCAGCACTGATTGTTAGTGTTCACAGCTGTATTTTTCGTGGTGAGCGTTACGATATTGAATTGACGCTAAAAGATGGCCAGCGCTTACTCGCGTACAGCGATGTACCTATGACGCTAGAAAGCCAGCATCAGGTTCGTCTTGGGCAAGCTTGGTCGCTTGAGAGTGAGTCATGAAGGTTAGCATTGATATTTTAAGTGGCGCAGGAAGGAAAACCGCCGCCGCGATTTTGGTGACCTACGAGGCAGAGCATCAGTCAAAACCGATTCGTTTTTTACTCGACGCGGGCGGCGCGTTAGAAGTGGGCGAAGATAAAGGCTGGACGCAACCAGATCACTTAGACGCGATTTTTATTTCCCATGATCATCAAGATCATATGGGCGGTTTGATCGATATTGATAGCAAGGTTCCGGTTTACGCGACTTCGCCCGTTCAGCAGCAATTGCCTACGCATTTAAACCTTCATACCTTACCTATTTGTGGCTCGACGAATGTGTCTGGCATAAAGGTGACAACAGGTTCGGCAGGGCATTCTTTTGGCGGTGTGTGGCTGCATCTTGATATGGGTCTTGATATGGGTGAGGGCATATTTTACAGCGGCGATTTTAGCCTAGAATCCAGCTTGTATCCTTTTACCATGCCTCCGCACGCCAGTGTTGCTTTACTCGATGCGTCTTACGGCTTGTATGACAATTCATTAGAGCAATGTAAAAACGCCTTGCTGCATTATCTGAAAGACGAGCGCGCCTTGCTGATGCCCGTTCCGCAAACTGGACGAGCGTTAGAAATGGCCTGCTGGTTAACTTCACTAGGGTTTCATGATTGGACTCTAGGGGGAGATTGCATTGCACCTGAAACTGTTTTGGCTGGGCCTAAAGATAGTGTGTGCAGCGAGATTAGACCTGTCCTGGAAAACATGAAAAGCCAACCGTTCAATCCCAATGCCAAAGTGGTGCTGTGTGGTGATCCTGATGGCTTGAGTGGCGAAGCGGCTGTTTTATTGCAACAACCAGAGCGATATTTGCCGGTTTATACCGGACATTTGCCGGAACATGCTCGTCAGGCCGTGAGCGAAGACAGAGCGCATTTTGAACGCTGGAATGTGCATCCGCGTAAGCAAGATTTGAAACGGCTGGTGGATCATCTTGGCTGCCGTATTTGTGTTCCATTGTTTTATACCATGAAAGATCTAAGTGAGTGGCGACAAGCCCTTGGTCCAAGCGTCACTGCAGATTCTTATATTGAGTTAGATTGTATAGAGTTAGATTATGACCTTAATACCTAAGCCTTTTGTCTTTGCGCGTCATGCGCAGAGCGAGTTTAACGCTGCGTTTCGTATTGGTGGTTTTACCGATAGTCCGTTAAGCATAATGGGGGTTCAACAAGCCAAAGATGCGGCGCCAATACTAAGTGTCATTGATTGGAGTGTTGTGGCAACCAGTACGTTACAACGCACGCAAGAGACTGCATTTCATGCGGTGCCAAAACAAACCATTATGGCGTATGAGCAACTTAAAGAACGCAATTGGGGCGACTTAGAAGGCTGCCCGATAGAACAGCAGCTGCCTTATGACGTGACGCCGCCTAATGGTGAATCTTGGCGAGACTTCGAGACTCGAGTGCTAAGCGCATTGAATGAGATCCTCAGCGAGCATTCGTGGCCTCTGATTATTGCGCATTCTGGTGTTTATCGAGTGCTAAACAATGTTATCAACGGCACGCCGTATTGCCCAAGAATCGGCAACGTTACTCCTATTTCTTTTGTGCCTAGCCAAGACGAAAACGGCTGGGAAATTACCCCTTTTAAAGGAAGCTTTACATGTTACCAAATGCCGTAATTGTTGATTTAGATGGCACTCTTGCCGAGTTCGATCACACCGAAGTTGCCCATTGGGTGCTTGGTGCAGAAAAACATTGGGACCCTTTTTTTGAACACATGAAACATGCACCAGTGATTGAAAATGTGCTGCGTTTGGTCAATATTCTCAAGCAACAAGGTCAACATATCTTAATTTGCAGTGGCCGTCCTGAATCCCATAAGCAGCACTCGGTTGAATGGATTCAAAAACACCAAATTCCATGCGATGGCATTTATCTACGCCCAGACAATGCTGATGCCTTGCCAGACGAGGACGTTAAAAAAGCCTTGTTGGAGAAAATCCACCAAGATGGTTTTACGCCTTGGTTGGTATTGGATGACCGCGATGCTGTGGTTCAAGGCTGGCGTAACCTAGGATTGACTTGCCTACAGTGCGCGCCGGGGGATTTTTAAATCGAATTATTACCTGAACAACTCAACGAAACGCTAAGCAACATTGAATAAATAGCAGATTTTATCCTCATGGCTAGCCTTGTTATCTAGCTCGCGCTAGCATGAGGAAATTTTATTCGGAGCTTGGTCCATGTTTCAACTTGTTCTTCTTAGTAATCAACAACATATTGATGTAGCAAATCTGTCGCTATCCGCAGAATTAATGGGCTTACCGAAAGATATTCCGATTAGCGTACAGCAGACTTGTCTAATGGGCGGCAAGCAAACCGGCTCACGCTTGATCACTTTGACCGTGGGCGATTCTGTGGTTCGTGTTGTACCGACTCGTGGCATGGCAGTTCTTGATGTTGTTAGGAAAGATACGGCAGGGAAGGACGTACGATTTGGTTGGGACTCGCCCGTTAAAGAAGTCGTACATCCAAGCTTTGTTAACCAAGAAGCGTCTGGCGGTATTGGCTGGTTAGATGGTTTTAACGAGATGATAGTGCGTTGTGGTTACCAATGGGCTGGGCATCCAGGTCAAGACGGCGACGAGTTTTTAACATTACACGGTCGTATCCAAAACACACCCGCAGACGAAGTGGTTTTAGAGGTCGAGCAGGTACCGCCTTATCGTGTGACTTTACGTGGTCGAGTCGATGAAAAACGTTTTAAATTCACTAACTTTGAACTGCAAACGGTATTGTCATTAACGCCAGATGAGCCTTATTTATTGGTTGAAGATACCTTAACCAATAAAGGTAGTTATCCGCGCGAATACCAAGCTATTTATCACAACAACTTTGCCCAACCGATTCTTGAAGATGGCGCGCAGTTACACGTTCCTATGGCGGAACTATCACCTTTTAACGACTATGCCGCTGGTGGTTTGAACGATTGGAATCAGATGCCTGCACCAACTAAAGACTTTGATGAAATGGTGTTTAATATTCGTCCGATTAGTGACGAGAAAGGTTTTTCTTATGCGTTATTACATAACGCCAACGCGAGCTGTGGCATAGAAGTCAGCTATCAAACGGACACCTTGCCAGTGCTTACCGTATGGAAAAATACGGACACACTGGAACAAGGTTACGTGGTGGGAATCGAGCCGGGCACTAGCTTTGCTTATAACCGTTCTTATCAGCGCGACTTAGGTTTGGTGCCGACAATTGGTGCTGGTGAATCGAAGCACTTTGTGGTGCGTTTTGGCTTGTTAACGGATGAAGATCAAGTCCAAGCAAGTGTGGCGAATATCGCTCAATTACAAAGTGATCAAACGGCTCAAGTGGTGTCTACACCGATTGTGCGCCTTGGTGAGGCATAGAGGTTCGGGAATAACGCTCCCAGTCGCCTGCTTCCATATATGGAGCGTGGTCTAGGGATTTGTTGTATACGTAAATCCAGCCACGGCCGTAGGGTGAAAAAACACGTTTTCTAATGTACAAGGAGCTTTCTGGCGTCTTTGGGTCATAACCTTCTAGTTGATCTAAAGACGCGAGTATTTCGTCTGATACGTCATACCATTCAACGCGTATCCGACCGCCGTTTTCATGGGTTGATACAATACCTGGGAAGTCTCCTAGATTGTGCATGCGAAAACCAGTCAACCAACCTAGGCCGATGCGCTTGCAGTCGGCAAGAAGTTCGTGATTATTCAGCCCCTCACGAAGCGTCCCATATACAGCAACAATGTTTGTAGGCATGTTGAATTCCATCTAATTACAATCAAAGTGTAGAAGATGAACTGGCTTAACGGTCATTTCAAGCCTTGTAGTGGGAAATTACGTTGCCATGACACAACCTTGATGTATTCATGAAACTACAGACATTCTAGCTCTTGATTTCAGCTTTTTTCGAGGCTTTGAGTTTCTAAATGTTGACGGTGCGATTTTTCGTGGTCAAGCAGCCAACGTTTTCGTTCTAACCCTCCTGCATAACCGGTTAAGCTTCCGTCTTTGCCAATGACTCGATGGCAAGGAATAACAATGGCAATGCGATTCATGCCGTTTGCTCTGGCGACAGCACGAACGGCTTTTGGGTTATTAAGTCGGGTGGCTTGTTCTTGGTAGCTGGCGGTGGTGCCGAACGGAATTGAGCCAAGCATTTTCCACACCGCATTTTGAAAATCCGTTCCAGGTGTATGAAGGGGTACGCTGAATTCGCTGCGTTTACCTGCAAAGTATTCTTCTAATTCTATTTTTAGCTGTTTCATGTGGCCGTTTTCTCCTGCCACAATGGGGGCTTTTAAACGGCGTTGTAAATCTTCAAACTCTGTTTCTAACATGCGTCGGTCGACAAATTCTAACAGACAAATTCCTTCGTCAGTGGCGCAGACAAACATAGGGCCAATGGGGGTTGTCAGCCTATCGATTAAAATCACAGCATTCTCCAAATTTAGAGTCGGTGCATGACCGAGTAACTTTTTAAAAGTGTAACCGAAACCACTCAACGAATCGTAGCCTGAATCTAACGCCGTATTGGTGGCGCTTTTGCCTGTTTTTAATTCTTGGAACGCATAATTAATACGATACATGCGCTGAAAGGTTTGGAAAGTCATGCCGTAATGTTGATTAAACCAGCGGCGCACAAAGATGGGCCGAATTCCAGATTCTCTTAACTCTTGGTCGGTGATTTTCGCCTTAGTGCAGTCTCGCACAAGGTTCATTGCCGCTTGCACTTCATAGGGTGCTTCATGTGCGTTTTCAGTGGGGCGACAAACTTTACAGGGACGAAAGCCTGCATCCATAGCGTCTTTGAAATGGGTGTAAAACTCCACGTTTTCACGTTTTGGTTTACGTGCTCGACAGGTAGCAATACAGAAAATAGAGGTGGTTTTAACTGCGACAAAAAACACACCAACAAAACTGGGTTCACGGTTTAGTAAGGCTTGATAATAACCATCGGCTTGTTTTTCATCTGTTATTAACATGCGTTTGTCCGTTGTTTGAATAATGGCTGAGGTCGTGTGTATTTGGGTGTTGTTTGTTGAGTTAGGTTAGCTTGATTATTAACGAAGCAACAACCGAAAATTGGACGAGTATTTTTTATTATTTTGAATAGGGTTATCGATTATTTCTAAATATGAAATAGAAGCTTAAGGAATAGCTTATATATCTTGTTTTTGTAGAAGAATAGAGTATTCATCATACTATTAAGTGATTATCTATAAGGATTCCTCATGTCTACTACTATTGTGATACAAGAACCTAGTTCTCCAGCGCGTTTATTTTTATTATTTCATGGCGTAGGTGCTACTCCGCAGAGCTTGGCTCCTTTGGGTGAGGTTCTCTCTAAATCTTTTCCTACGGCTGCTGTTGTGTCGATACAAGCACCTGATGCGTCTGACTTTGGACAAGGCTATCAATGGTTTTCAGTGCAAGGCGTGACAGAAGAAAATCGAGTGGGACGTATCGAAGCCGCGATGCCTGTTTTTGTTGAAACGGTGAAATATTGGCAAAAGAAAATGGGCTTAGGTGCGGAGCAAACGACGCTCATTGGTTTTTCTCAAGGTGCTATTATGTCTTTGTCTTCAACGCAAATGGTCGATGAAAAAATAGCGGAAAAGATCGTGTCTTTGTCTGGGCGATTTGCCACATTACCTAAGAAAGCTGCGAATCAATCAACAAATGACATACAAGTGCATTTTATCCATGGCGATCAAGATAATGTGATTGACTACCGCTTGTCGCAATTGGCGCATGAGGCCTTAAGGGCTCGTGGTGTAATAAGTACATACGACCTTATTCCTCATCTTGCTCACAGTGTTGATCAAACTGTTGCGACTTGTTTATTGCTGCGATTATAGCTTCATTTTCGTTGATCATAAAAAAACCTAACGCTAGTATTTGTATGTTAGGTTTTTTTTGTTTTACCGATTATTAAAAGTTAAGGCTGGCTAGACTTAAAACGTCCTACCATGACTTTCAATTCGTCAGATAATTGGTTTAATGAGGCAGCTGTTTCAGCAACTTGATTAGATAAGTCGCTGGATGTAATGGTGCCGTCATGAATAACGATGACATTGGTGTTTATTTCTTCCGCAACCAAGTGTTGTTCTTCTGCCGATGCGCTGATTTGAATCATCATATCTTTAATCTCGAGCACTGAATTGAGTATTTTTTCAAAGACCTGATGAGTTTGAGATGCTAAGACCACAGAATCTTTTGCCACACTCACACTGTGGTTCATTTTTGTAGCGGCGAAGCCTGTTTGTTGCTGTAATTTGCTAAGCATTTTATCTATTTCTTCAGTTGATGCAGCGGTACGGCCAGCAAGAGTGCGAACTTCATCTGCGACAACGGCAAAGCCGCGACCTTGTTCACCGGCACGAGCCGCTTCAATCGCTGCGTTTAATGCAAGCAAGTTGGTTTGTTCAGCAATGGCTTTGATGGTGTCTAGAATTCCCCCAATGCTTTCAGACTCTTTGGATAGCTCGATCATACTCTCGTTGGAACTATGAATTTCCTTTTCTAGTCCGTGTAACGAATCCATTGTTTGCTGAATGAGTTTATTGCCTTCTTTCACCTGTGTTTCGCTGTTTTCAGCGGCGGCGGCTGCATTACTGCAGCTAGATGCTACTTCATTTGCAGTTGCAACCATTTCGTTAAACGCAGTTGATACTTGATCGACTGAGTTTACTTGGTGAGAAACCACACCACTGAGTTCCGATGATAAATGCTCTGACTGATGAGCAACGAGGCTAATTTTATCGCATGATGATTTGGCATGGCCAACGATGCTGTCTATAGAGGACACGAACTGATTAAATGCAGATGCCATTTGGCCTGCTTCATCTTTGCTTTTCACTTCTAGGCGTTGTGTCAAATCCCCTTCACCATGACTAATGTCGGTGAGTCTGTCAGCCATGTTTTTAACTGGTCTGATGACGACGCTAGACAAGGTCGCACCAATTACCATGAAGATAGCGATCATCACTAAGGAAATTATAACAATGGTGATGATTAGACTGTTGGCTTGAGCATAAATCACTTTGCTAGGAACTAGGCCGATAAACTTCCAATTTAATATGGGGGATTTATAGACTTTTGCGTACCAAATTTCACCATCAATTGTGAGTTCTTGGGCGGTGGTTGTATCAGAAAGAGTGGAATATGGGCGTGATGCTTCTGTGACGGATTTGAAGTTATTATTCGGATCGGAGGGATCTGCTAGAATAGTGTTAGTGTCTTCTACCATGACGACATAGCCATCGCCACCAAACTTAACTTCAGCTAACAACTCAGTCAGCTTTTTCAATGTCACATCAATCCCCACCACACCGTAAAAACCATTCTGGCTATCAAAGCGTTGTACATAATCAACTAGAGGCGCATTGGTAGCACTATCTCGGTAGGCTGGGATGCGTATAGGTGATTGGCTATTAATCGATTGTTTGTACCAGCCTCTTTCTAAAGGGTTGTAATTTTTAGAGTTTTTGGCAATTGGCCATTGCAAATAGCCTTTATCGTTTGATCCTAACCAAATATAAGTTAAATCAGGGTGTGATTTTCCGAAAGCATCCATTAGAGCAAAGGCTTCTTGTTCTAATGGAGAGTTTTTATGAGGAGTCATCTCCTCTTGAATTGATTGTTCCGCATAACTTTTGATACTACCAGGAGATAGTCGAGTGAGTGTATTTGATTGCGCTAAAAAAGTAACGTTTTCAGCTAAATTATTTAAATACATTGAAAAAATAGAGTCTACATAACCAATTTCTGATTGGCTTTGCTGTTCAAAACTTTGCAGGGCATTAGTGCGAATATTTTTAATAATGACGGCTGATACGATAAATACAGGGAGGATTACGCCTGCTGCCATTAATGCAATAATCTTGGACTTAACTGTCATGGAAACCTCTTTACTAAACTCATCCAATAAAAGTAAGGAATGCGGGGTTTTCATTCACAGATGCAGGCTGAACCTCGCAGTTTTCTCTGAAGTAACACTCCTTGTAATTCTTGTGTGTGAAATTAATCGATTTTTAAGAGGTTGTCTTGTCATTTCGTTTTAATATTAAAAAAAATTATAAAGCACAAGAAATAGGCTCCTATTCATTCCATTACCTTATTTTAGGAGGATGAAGTTTGCGGAGGTTTTTGTTATCAAGTCATTACTTGTTAGCTTAATGTGTTCCTAAATGATTATGTTGAGCTATTTTCATTTTTTCTGACAAAATTATCTTTTGTCAGATTGGCTAATTCTCCTTATCATTCGTTTCCTCTTTTTATTCTCTTCCGACTCGCTCAAGAGTCATTTAAGGATGATGTTATGGATTACAGTTTATTCACTGTTTCGCTTTTGATCGGTACCGGTTTTCTTGCTGGCATTATTAATACTTTGGCGGGCGGTGGTTCTAATCTGACTTTACCGGCTTTGATGGTCATGGGGATGCCGGCTGACATCGCCAATGCAACCAATCGTGTTGGTGTTTTTTTACAGAACGTGGCTGCGACTTTTGGCTTTCGTAAAGCCAAAAAATTGGATAACGCTGATATCCTACCTGTGATGATTCCATCCTTGCTAGGCGGTGTAGTGGGCGCTTTTGCAGCCAGTTATGCGCCAGAGGCGTGGCTAAAGCCCTTATTGCTAAGTGCCATGATTGGCATGACATTAATCATGATCGTCCGACCTACCATGATAGCGCCACCAGAAGGCACTGTGCCGTTTAAAGTCTCGGAAAAACCGAGTGCATGGATTGCCTTGTTTATCGCTGGTGTATATGGAGGATTTGTTCAGGCGGGTGTCGGTTTTATCCTGATCGCTGCATTGGCTGGCACTTTACGTTATGACCTAGTGCGCACTAATGCGCTAAAAATGGTCTGTACATTAGGTTTTACGGCCTTAGCATTAGGCGTATTTATATGGAACGACCAGATCCTATGGATTCCTGGATTGATCCTTGCTTCAGGCACCATGCTAGGCTCATTCCTTGCTGTGAAAATGGCGATAAAAGCCAATCCAAGCCATCTAAAATGGTTTCTTTTTATCATGACGGTTTGTGGCAGTGCCGCAGCTCTTTTAAGTGATTAAAGAGCTAAAGGATCCATTTACTCGAATTTGAAAACGGCAATTTATTAAAAATAAAACAATGTTTTATTTTTTTATCTTTCCTGATAATCTATTCTCTTATAGAGAACACTGTCATAGCGTGTTCTCTATATTCTTGCTAATAAAAATAAAAATGCGATTTGAAAATACGCATAGCGAGTCTTCGCTATCTGCTTATTTTCAATATCTTTGGAGAATAAAATGAATAGAAAAATTTTAGCGGCGTCTTGTCTGGCGGCCAGCTTAATTGCCGGATGTTCAGCGGTAAGTACGGAGAACACGTCACAGAAGCTGTCGAATACTGGAAAGAATAGTATGTCGCAAGATTTGATGCGATCTGTGCTTCCTCATAACGATGGCTGGGCTGCCGCCGAAGGTCAAGTTACGGGTGGATCAGATGCGCTTGATGCACATATTTACATCGTCAGTAGTCGAAAAGCCTTTGTTGATGCGCTAAAAGAAGCCGGCAACTTGCCTAAGATTATTCGAATTAGTGGCACGATTAACTTGTCATCTAATGATCAAGGCCGTGAACTGATCGAAGCAGATTATCGTGTTGCGCCTTATAATTTCGAAGATTATAAAAATGCTTATGCACCTGCGATTTGGAACATACAGCCACTTATCAAAAAACGTCCAAATAGAGATTTAACCGGCCCTCAGGAAGAAGCTCGTTTAGCCTCGGCTAAAAAACAAAAAGATCAAATTGTCATTGATGTCCCTTCTAATACCAGCATCATTGGTTTAGGTAAGAACGCAAAAATCATTAAAGGCACTTTGCAAATTAGTGCGGGTGTCGAAAATGTCATCATTCGAAATATTGCCTTTGAAGACGCATTTGATTATTTCCCTGGTTGGGATCCAGGTGACAGTTTCAAAATCGACACCAATTACCCTGGTTGTATGGGGGAATACGTTAATGCCAATCAAGGACCACAGAAGTGTCCGGGCGGACGTTGGAATTCTGAATACGACCTGATCTCCATCAACGGCGGTAAGCGCGTCTGGATCGATCATAGTACTTTCTCTGATGGTGATCGCCCAGACTCCCTGTTCCCGCCAGTCTATCCATTCCCACAGAATGAAATTACACAAAAAGTTCAGCATCATGATGGTTTGGTTGATATTACCAATCAGGCGGATCTAGTGACGATTTCTAATAGCTATTTCCATGATCATGATAAGGCTTTCTTGATTGGTAACAGTGATGGCAAAACCGCAGACACTGGCTATTTACGAGTTACCTTGCATGGAAATTACTTTAAAAATGTTGGTCAGCGTATGCCGCGTGTTCGTTATGGCAAGGTGCATGCGTATAACAACTATTTTGTCGGTAATGCACAAGGTGACGGTGTTGGCGCCAATGCTTATGAGCGCCATGTGGATTCTTTGATTAACAAACCTAAACATAATATTGTTCGTCAAGTTTTGGGTGCGGGTAAAGAGTCAGCGATATACTCAGAAGCCAACGTGTTTGAAATTGAAAACGGTAATCCATCCCATGCGATTGGCAATATGAAAGGTAAGGTTGCTTATGATCAAGGCTCTATGTTCAACGGTAAAATGATCGATATCGTTGAAGAGGCAAACAAAGCCAGTGGCAAGCCACTTTCTAAAGATGTGGGCTGGACACCAACCTTATATGGCCCAACGCCAGTATTGCCTGCTAGTGAAGTCATTGACTACGTCAAAGAAAATGCAGGAGCTGGTAAACTTTAGATCTGAAATATAGAGTGTTTTCTTTTATGCCGATGCCATTTTATCTAAATGCATCGGCATTTTTTGTTCATCTTTTCTCAAAAAAGCAGTTTTTTTCTCCCAATAAATCGTGCCTTACACAGCTAAACCATTATTTACATTATATTTATTCTTTTTCTTAATAAGTTCGTTTACTCTTCAATAAAGGGACGATGTAGGCACATCTTTTGCTGGAGTGCTAATTAGTTACGCTAAAATTAGCACTCTACAATTACGTAAGGAATAAATTATTGTTAAAGATAGAGGCTACTTAGTGGTATCGCTTTTAGAAAAGTGGTTTGGTACTCAACATACGCATCCTGATTTTCGTTTTCGAGGTTTTTTGTTTTCAGCCTTGCTGTTTATCTCTTCTAGTTTCGTTTTCTTCATTTATTATAATTTGGTCGTAGACTATTTTCCGCCAATGTTAATAGCGAACTCTGTGTCGTTGTTCTTTTGTATCATTGGTGGGTATTACCTGCTGATAAAAAAACGTCCAAAAGTTGCTGCGACTATTCTTCAACTTATTGTTTCTATTGATACTTTTATACTTATCTTAATCGATGGCAATGAAGAATTTGCACTCGTTTTTGCATTTATAACGCCGGTGATGGGGGTGTTTCTTCTAGGTTATCGCAATGGGTCGATACTTAGCCTTGTGTACTTTGCTGGTATTTTCTATTTTTGTTTTACGCAAATGGATACTTGGCAACCCGAGATATTTCTTCCTATCAGCTTGATGCACTTTTCTTTTATTTATTCGTTGCTGCTAATTGTGTCTTTTTTCTATGATTCTAGCCGTCGAAAAGCTTACCAAATGATGGAAGAAACTAATCGCCAGCTACAAGAGCTGGCCACCACAGACGTATTAACTAAGCTGCGTAATCGGCGCCACATGGAAGATCAATTACTAAATGCTATAGGCAATCATTATATCGCCATGCTGGATGTAGATGATTTCAAAAAAGTGAATGATCAGTTTGGTCATGATCAGGGCGATAAAGTACTGATCAAGCTGGCTGAAGTTTTAATGCATAATATTGACCTGTTGGATACCGTGGGTCGTTGGGGCGGTGAAGAATTCATTATTATTTTTGCAGAACAAAACCTTGCCCAATTAGAGGAAAAGCTAAAGCAACTAAATTATAGTGTTGCGCATACTGATTTTGGTATTGGACGGGCGATTACTATTAGTATTGGGTTGGCGAATCACAATGCTAATAGACATCGAGACAGTATACGGGCTATGGATCAAGCTCTTTATGATGCCAAAGCCAACGGAAAAAATACCTACCGTATCGCTAGTTAACTCATATTCTAAAGGGGATTTACGTGTATACACCAAAGCATTTTGAAGTAAACGATCTCCAGGAGCAGTTAGCCTTTGTTAAAACTTTTCCCTTCGCGACGTTAGTTTCGAATGGTGATGACGGTTTGAATGCCGAGCATATTCCTATGTTGGTTCATGTCGATGCAGAGAATCGAGTTGTCTTGCAAGCCCATATCGCCAAGGCCAATAAGCTTTGGCAGATCCTAGCGAATCAAGCGGATGTCTTGGTGATCTTCCAAGGTGAGAACGCCTACATCACGCCAAACTGGTATCCCTCCAAAAAAGTAGATGGCAAGGCAGTTCCAACGTGGAACTATCGCGCCGTTCACATTAAAGGCACAATAAACTTTATCCATGAAGCTGAATGGAAGCTATCGTTACTGGAAAAACTTACCAATACTCATGAACAAAAACAACCTGCGCCTTGGTCAATTTCTGATGCACCCCAGGAATACATTGACAGACTGCAAGCTGCTGTTGTTGGCGTTGAAATAACCGTGACTGATATTCAGGGTAAATTTAAACTTAGCCAAAACCAAAGTGCCGAAAACAAAAACGGCGTACGAGATGGCTTAGCTCAAGTGCAGCATCCTATGGTGGATGTAATGCAAAAAATATCTAGTTAAATGTTTTACTTATAAAAGTTATTAGGCTATATCGCTGGTTGTAACGTTTTTCCATTTAACTTGGTTTTTTCCTTCATATTTCGCAAGGTATAAAGCTTCATCTGCGGCAGCGAATAAGGACTCAAATTTAAAGCCATCGTTAGGAATGATAGAAGAGACTCCAGCACTAATAGTGACAACACTGTCGTTTTCTTTTTTACAGGTAATGGCTATTTCTTGAACTTCACTAATGCATTTATTAAGACGTTGCAAAGCTTCTTTTTTTGAAGTTCTGGGCATGATTGCCACAAATTCTTCTCCGCCATATCGTGCTACTAGATTGCTATTATGTTTAAAGTTATTAGCTAGAATTGCCGCTACTTTTTGTAAAACTTTATCGCCTGCAGCATGTCCATAAAAGTCGTTATATTGTTTAAAATTATCAATGTCGATAACGGCTAAGGATAAAGTTTCGTTAATTTCTTCCATTAATTTCCATTCAGACCGGATTGTTTCTTCATACTTCCGACGATTTGCTAAAGAGGTTAATGGGTCTATGGTACTTAAGCGTTCAAGTATACGATGTTGGTTTATTAATTTAAGGTGTAAGGCTACTCTGGCTTTTATGATTGAAGGGTGTATTGGCTTTTGGATATAGTCACTTGCCCCAAGCAAGAGCCCTTTTTCTTCATTTTTTATGTCATCCAAGGCCGTTATAAAGATGACGGGAATATCGCATGTCCGTGAATCTTGGCTCAGCTTTTCCATGGTCTCGAAGCCATCCATATCAGGCATCATAACGTCGAGTAAAATTAGGTCTGGTGAAAGCTCTAACGCTTTACGGACACCTTGTTCTCCGCTTTTCGCCATTATAATGTCGACTTCGCTACGTAAGATATCACTGATGATCTGTAAGTTTATGATTTCATCATCGATAATAAGGACACTAAATGAATTGGGCATTCTAGCTACCTGGTAATTTTACTAAAAGTTGACGAACAAGCTTTGCTGCCTGCTCATACTCAATATCGGTAATGTTTTGTATTATTTGAGTAATATCCTCACTATATTGAGTATTCATGGATTTATGATGTAATGCAGGAAAATAATTTTCTACTTTAAAGTCACTTTGCTCCAGCAACGGCAGAACCTTTCTAAGTGTGCTTTTAAGATTGGTTGTTGAATCAAAATCCTTGTACTCGATTTGATTAAAGACAAGATCTAGCGCTGTCAAAAGGATCGATAGTTTGCTGATAACAGCA
Organism: Marinomonas sp. UCMA 3892; assembly: GCF_012726345.1. GTDB lineage: Bacteria > Pseudomonadota > Gammaproteobacteria > Pseudomonadales > Marinomonadaceae > Marinomonas. The sequence continues at coordinate 185,132 of NZ_PTXN01000003.1, read as the reverse complement.
TCTAAAAGTGAACCATCAACATACTCATTTTTTAGTAATTTTCGTTCAATGACTACGCAATCTTTAAAAATATCTTGAGCGCCAATGTAAGCGGCATTTGATTTCAAAGAGTGTATGTCGTTTAGTAAGTTGCGATTGTCTAAGGTTAAAAATCGAGCTTTAGGGTCTTCTAAAAGCGATGTATATTGTGTCCAGAAAGATCTCACTATTTTTAGGTAAATTGATGTGTCATCTTTTAGAGAATCAATAGCTTTTCCAGCCTCTAGACTGCTTATCTTGAAAAGCATAGATAATTTATCGTTTAGAGCTGGTTTTACAGGTAATAGCTCAACGTCAGGCTTGCTGTTTTCTTTATTACTTATTAAATAGTTACTCAGTGTTTTATAAAGTAAGTCAGATGGAATAGGTTTAGGGATATGATTATTCATTCCCACAGAGAGACTTTTCTCTTTGTCTTCTGGAGATGTGTGAGCTGTCATGGCGATAATCGGAAGTTCATAACCAAGATCCATGCCACGAATGATAGCTGATGCGGTTAATCCATCCATAACCGGCATTTGGATATCCATAAGGATAAGGTCATACTGAGTACCTTTTATCTTATCGATGGCGATTTTTCCGTTTTCAGCACAATCTACTTGAACCCCAGTGCTTTTTAAGTACCCCAATGCTACTTGCTGATTAATTAGATTATCTTCAACAAGTAAAATATGAAAATCCGATAGCTGAGGTATCGGAGCTATTTTTTTATTCGATATTGCCATTTTCTCAATATTGAAAAACTGATTTATTGCATCGAATAATGTCGATTTACCAATAGGCTTCTCTATAAACTGCCGAATAATACCTGTGTCCAAGTGAGGCTGGATATGATGCTTTTCATAGGCTGATATCATTAGTATAGGCGGCGCTAATTCTTTGAATAAATTTTTTATCTTTTTCGAAGTTTCTATTCCGTCTATACCTGGCATTTGCCAATCCATGAAAACCACATCGAACGCAACACCGGATTGATCAGATTGTTGAATGGCATCGATGGCTTCCCAGCCGCTCCCCACGCATGTACTTTCTATACCAAAGTTGGTTAATAGTTTGGCTAGAATGTCTCTAGATAACGGATGATCATCTACTACTAGAGCTTTAAGCATATTTGCAGAGTCGATTGCTGCATTTTTTGGCTGCAGAGTGGGGACTTTTAAAGGCAATAAGACGGTGAAGGTTGAACCTTTGCCAACATCACTTTCGACTTTGATTTCCCCATTCATTAATTCACATAACTGACGAGTAATTGTTAATCCTAATCCAGTTCCACCATAGACGCGTGTGACACTATTGTCTGCCTGTGTGAAGGGGCAAAATAGCTGTTCGAGTTGAGTGGATGAGATACCTATACCTGAGTCAGTGACCTCGCACTGCAGCAAAATATTCTCACCATCCAACTTATTGCAACGTAATCGAATAACAATGCTCCCGCTTTCTGTGAACTTAATCGCGTTGCTCACTAAGTTGACCAATATCTGTTGAATACGGAGCGGGTCCCCTAATAAGTATTCAGGAATGTCATCAGCGATGTCTGTTACTAACTCGAGCTTTTTCGCATAGGCTCCAAATACATTCATATTGACTGTGGTTCGAATCAATTTCTCCGTTGAAAAACACACTGACTCAGCGGTTAATTTACCTGCTTCTATTTTGGAAAAGTCCAAGACATTGTTGACTAAACTGAGCAAAATATCGCCGGAGTCTCGTATCTTTTGTAGGTAGTCTTGCTGTTCTTTATGATTGGGGGAAGTATTGAGAGCTAGGTCACTTAGGCCAATAACCGCGTTAATAGGCGTACGTATTTCGTGACTCATTCTCGCGACAAATGATGACTTCGCTTCTAGCGCCTCTTCCAGCTCCGCTTTAGCGAGTTCCAGTGCGGCTGTTCGTTCCCTGACTTTTGCATCAAGGTTGTCATTGATTTGTTTCAGCCCAACATTGTATTCCTTCAGCTTTTCTCCTGCTTCAACGGCCATTTTTTCGGCGGTTTTGATTTTGGTCGTTTCATGGCTGATACCGCAAATAAAGGCAGGATTGTCTTGCTCATCAAATATAGGCACTAACAAGGTGTTGTAGAATAAATCCTTTCCATCATTTACGGTATATTGCTCTATTGAAATAGGCTTTCTACTGGTGATGGCTTCCCGATAAGTTCTGTAAAAACCTTCGACAATCTCTTCAGGAAACATATCGCGAATGCGGTTGCGATGATAAATTTTGTTTGGCTCAATACCCATCGCAATCCGAGAAGCTGCATTGTTATCATACAGAGAAAATTCGCCATTCTCTTCGACAGCAACGATAAACATGAGATCGTCAGAATGACTCCATAACTGAAAAAGACATTCTTTAATCATAAAGTCATGTTCTTCTTGATCAAAAAGCTCATTTAATTTCATGACACCTCCATGTTAATAATAAACATTTGACGATTATTGATTGAGTTTGGCGCGTTAGATGTCTTCTTTCGTTAGCAGCTTGTCTAAAGACTCATATGATCCGTAGTAGCCAAATTGCTTTGCCAGAGCAGAAAAGACTTCTTGGTTTTCATTTTTGAGTGTTTCTGGGGCCGGTAAACTAAATAAATACACTTCTTGCCCCTCTACGACGTCTTCTACTGAAAGGCCATGCCAGCCTGAAAGTGATGTATCAGCTTCTTCTTTCTCTATTCCACTGAGTGAGCTTAAACCAGCCAAAATGTCATCTTTAATCGTCTCGTCTAATTTACCTAGCATGCAAATTGAATCAGGGCAGATAGTCAGAGGGTGATCTTTATCTTTGTCCCAAATGAGTAAGTTTTCATTTTGATTAATGACAATGAGCTCTCTTACTCGGCCGTTAACCGTTTGAGTAAAAGATAATTTATTAAAATCAAACCCACCCTGAGAAACACAGTCTTTGCTTTTAAGAATAAAAGGTGAATTGGCCTCAGATAAAGAGTATAGGGATATATTTAGTATGTTTAAAAACACAGCAAGGTCATGGATAATGTTCTTATCATCGACTTTGAATTTATTCAGTTGTTCACCAATGCTCTGCGCCATTGAGATTGTATTTGATACAAGTGATGACTTTGCTTGATCGCCATTCATGATCCAGCCTGAAATAGCACCTACACCGTCAAAACTGCCTTCAGACGATAAAATAGGCCTAACCATATTTTCAATGATGCTGGCTTGAGCTTTCTTCTTCGTTGCCCCGTCTGAGTCTTCGTCGCTAATATGAGGCAAGTTTAAAACGATATCACCTTCAACAAGTACCTTTCCATGGGGCGCATTTAGTACGACAAAAGGCGTGATGTTTATTTTGGAGCTATAGCTCAAGCAGGACAAAGTCGGCACTGAACGTCCTGCTCCATCAGCATCAATAACAAGAGCTGGATCTAGCGTTTTTGCTGCCGCAAGCATAGCGACAAAAATATTAGATCCAGTTTCAACAGAAATGGTGAAATTGATTCTCTTTGATTTGTTTAGGTCTTGCATGACCTCAACCGCTCTTTTTTCTGAGCCTTGTAAGCCTATTTTTTCAAAGCTTTCAGGAGACCCCATTGCACCAACTACCACACCAAAATCACTGTTTTTCATTGAACCGGGAGAGCACAACGTAATAGATTTTTTTGTTTCTACTATTTGGTTAACAAATGAGTAGGCCGTTTTAATCGAACCACCGCCGCCACTTGCTAATAATGTTGAACCATTGACGATATTGAAAAGTGCTTTTGTTGTTAAGATAGTCATTAGGTTAAGTCCTTTTGAATCGACTGATGCTGATGAGTAATTGATATTTTCTTTATATCAATTTGAAAATGCATAATTATGACGAACCGATACTAAACTTATACATTAAATATATTCTTGTATGCCATAGCTCCCTTAGTGCCTTCTTATGCTTTAAGGTTATTTTTTGTATTCGGCCCAGAGGGAATGTAAAGTAAATAGAGTGTTGGCTCTATGCGTGATGTCGTAAGCAAACATGGGCAGGGCAGCAAACGATGGTAGATAGGGCACTGCATTATTGAGCATAAGACAGTTTTTTAAAGTGATCTTAATCAAGAAGGCCGTAAACAGATGTTGTTGAAAACAAATGACCTCAAGGCGCTCCATCGACGCGGGGATACTTTGATTAATGCGTAAAACATTCCCCGCGTGTTGATTAAGAAAAGGCTAGATTAGGAAGAGGCAACTTGTTCATTGCTTTGGTTTGAAGGGCTACGTTTTAATAGCAATACCATGAGCAAACCTAGCACTGCAGTTCCAGCGCCCGCTAAGGCGACCGAAGACAATCCAAGTCCTGCACTTATCACTCCGCCACCCAAGGCCGCACCAACGGCATTGCCAAGATTAAACGCGCCAATGTTCATCGCAGAAGCAAGATTAGGTGCTTCGCTGGCCTCATGTACTACCAGAGACTGCAAGGGCGGAACCACGGCAAAGCTGGCAATACCCCAGAGGAAAATTAGTGGTACAACGATGATTGAGGAAGACATGGTTGCTGCAAAAATAATCAACAGTAAAATCACCGCGATTAACGACACAATCAAAGTGCCGTACAGGGATCGGTCTGCATACCGTCCACCGAGAATATTACCAACGGCAAGCCCTGCGCCGTAGAGTACCAACATGGCGGTCACGAAGGTGGTCGAGGCATGTGTTTCTTGCTGTAGAATAGGAACGATGTAAGTAAATACTGTAAACATCGAGCTAGCGCCAACCACAGTTAATAGCAACGCAGCCAAGACTGGGCCTTTGCTTAACACGGCCAACTCATTACGCATGTTCGCCTTCTCTTGATTGACCAGCGGAGGCAAACTGACTCGTAACGCCACCATTGCCACTAAACCAATAACAGCAATGCCAAAAAAAGCATTTCGCCAACCAAATGTCGCCCCGACAAAACTGGCTAATGGCACGCCACCAATTGTTGCTATGGTGAGACCTGAAAACATTGCCGCGACAGCCCCAGCACGTTGATTCGGCGGCACTAATTGGGTTGCCACCACAGAACCAACGCCAAAAAATACACCGTGATTAAATGAGGTAATGATTCGCCCAATCATCAGCGCACTGTAACTGTCAGCCATTGCACTGATTAGATTCCCTACAGTAAAGATCCCCATAGACAACACCAGCAAACGACGTCGTGGCATATTTGCAAACAGTAAGGTCATAATAGGTGCACCAATTAGTACGCCAAAGGCATAAGCGCTGATGAGCATACCAGCTGTCGGAATAGAAACACCTAAATCTCCGGCAATCACTGGCAACATCCCCATGGGGGAAAATTCCGTCACACCGATTCCAAAAGCTCCCATGGCTAACGCCATTAATGGAAAGTTAATCTTCATGTTTATCTCTCGTTTATTTATGATGTGAAAGAATATAACGAGATAATAAATGCCCGAATAGTGGGCAAAAAAGCTATTCTGTTTTGCATTGGATTCACAAATGAAACAAATTAAAGTAGATAAGACCGCCGAGATGGAAACTTTCTTAACAGTCGCTAAGACGGGAAGTTTAAGTGGTGCGGCAAGGGAGCTAGGTCTTACGCCGTCGGCAGTAAGCCGGATGATGACAAGAATAGAAAAGCGTTTAGGCGTTAGATTGTTGGTTCGTTCTACTCGAAAGCTTTATTTAACCAGTGAAGGTGAATCCTATGCCCTTGCGGCACGGCGTATACTAAAAGACTTAGAAGAAACCGAACGTGCCATTGCCGATCGAGCAAGCCCAAGTGGATTAATCAAAGTCAGTACTCCAACGGCTTATAGTCGTTTGACCATGATTCCTTTATACAAAGAGTTCTTGCAGCGTTATCCCAACATCAAAATAGAAGTCGAAGTAAGCGATAAGATTAGCAATGTGGCAGATGGTCATATTGACGTCGCGATACGTTTTGGTTCTTTACCTGATAGTAATTTAACGGCAAGACGCCTTGGTGAAACAGGTAGAACGATTGTTGCCACTCCTAACTATCTAGCGCAAGCTGGTATTCCCAAAACGCCCGCTGATTTACAGCATTTTAACTGTCTGGATTTCAGTTTTCAGAGGATAGAACCTGGCTGGCCATTTCGTGAAAACGGCGAAGACTACATTCTACCGATACAAGGCAACATGACATCTAATAATGGTGAAACGTTGGTGGAGCTAGTGATGGCGGATATTGGCATCACTAGGGTTGGGAACTTTCATATTCAACAAGCTCTCGCATTGGGCCAACTTATCCCCTTATTGGAAGATTTCAACCCGCAGGATAAAGAAGTCATCCACGCTGTATTTATCGGTGGACAACACATGCCAGCCAGAGTGCGAGTCTTTGTCGATTATCTAGTTGAGAAAATGACTCGACATTTTTAGACAGTTTTATCCTTTAAATCTATTGGTAACGAGATGCGCTCTTGGTGTGCCCATCCTTTACAAACTATCGTTGTATAGCATTAGTCAGTCTTTCATTTTGTCGACCATTTCGACGAATCTCGCGACACCAGATGAAATCTCAGTAAGGCCTCGTGATACTTCGTTGATACTTTCTTTGCCATGAAGAGCAATGCCTGTCACCGAGCGTAACATGTCATCCATTTCATTAATTAGGTTGTGATTCTTTTCTACAACCGAGCCAATTTCTGCTGTCGCTGTGGCGGTATTGCTGGCAAGTTTACGAACTTCATCGGCTACCACTGAGAAACCACGACCTGCATCGCCTGCGCGTGCAGCTTCTATTGCGGCATTAAGTGCGAGCAAGTTAGTTTGATCAGCAATAGAACGAATGGTCACAACGATGTCTGAAATGCTTTTGGATTGTGATTTAAGTAAATCCCCTATCTCTGCAGCACTTTTTACTTTTTCAGCAATATCATTGGAGGTTTGTACTGAGGCATTGAGGATCTCTACTGCGTTTGATGATACCTGACTGGTTTGCTCCGAAGTGGCGGCGGCAAGTTCAATCGCGTTCATGGCATTATTAACTCGTTCTGAAATGTCAGAAGCGAATTTAATGACTTTATAGACTCGGCCTTTTTCATCAAAGATGGGGTTGTAAGTGGCTTCTAACCAAATAACTTTGCCGTTACCATCAAAGCGCTGAAAACGTCCTGAAGAGTGTTGTCCATGCGCTAAATTAGACCAAAAGCTTGGGTTATCTCGGTAGAATTTCTCATCGCAAAACATTTTATGATGTTTGCCAACAATGTCTTGTAGATCGTATTTCATTGCTCTTAAAAAATTACTGTTGGCGTGAAGTATATTGCCTTCAGGATCAAATTCAATTACGGCTAGTGAGCGATCTAGAGCGGTTAATATGGCATTTTTATTTTTCAGTGACTCCTGCATTTCTGTGATGTCATTGGCTATTTTAAGTATTTTTATAACCTTACCGCTTTCATCTGATACAGGAAAATAGCTGGCTTCTAAATAGATTGGCTGCTTGTCTTGTTTGAAGCGTAAAAAAGTATCGTGGAAGGATTTTCCTTTCTTTAGATCGTCCCAAAAAGCTTTGTACTCTGTTGATTTTGTATATTCTGCATCACAAAATATGCGGTGATGTTTGCCAATGATATCTTCTAATTTATAGCCGACCGCATCTAAAAAAATTGGATTGGCGTCTAATATAATGCCGTCTACATCAAAGCTAATGCAGGCAGTATTTTGCTTTATGGCATTTAACTCATCGTGACACTGTTTTAGTTTTTGGTTCTCTGGGGTCGAAGTCGATGGCTTGTCTTTTTTCTTGCTAAAAATCATTTAGGCTGTCCTTAATTTCGGTCTTTAACCCACATAGAAACTATGGTTTTTCATGTTTTTTAATTCACAGCAAAGCATGAAACTTACACATTATTTCCTAAGTTATATTCGATAAAACTAGGCGCTTTTTCTTCAAAAGTAAATTACATAATTAAGTTTTTTCTGTCTGATTGTTGTTTAAAATCCACTCATTTTTTATCTGTCTCCTACCGCATAAAACAGTGTTCTGCGTGGTCGTTGATGAGTCCCATGGATTGCATGAAGGTGGAAAAAGCATTGAGATTAGGTTGAAAAACAACCACACTGTATTCAAATGGATACAGATTGTTTTATGTATAATAAAACAGCGAGCTACAAAACTGGATGAGACAAGATGACTTCAATAAAAGAACTGACCAACTTTGATATGGCTGAGCAGCTTCGTTCCGACGAAGACATTGCCGCCTATTTATCTATGGTGCTTGAGGATGGGGATACCGACGAGCTTATTCATGCGCTTGGTCATATTGCCAAAGCTCGAGGCATGACGCAGATAGCCAAAGACAGTGGGCTTGGGCGTGAAAGTCTTTACAAAGCCCTTAGATCCGGTTCTCGGCCACAATTTGACACCATAGTAAAAGTGCTTAAATCCCTTAATTTTGATTTGAAAGCCGTGATCCATACGCAAAAATGAGCGCATCGATTGGATGTGCTTTTACGGCCTCACAAACCCTTTCCTCGCTTTATCTATTTTCTCCCGCATAAAACAGTTCTCGGCGTGGTCGTTGATGAGTCCCATGGATTGCATGAAGGCGTACATTGTCGTTGGGCCGACGAATTGCCAGCCACGTTTTTTGAGTTCTTTAGAAAGGGTGATAGATTCAGCGCAAGTGGTTTGAGTTTCGGGCGGAGGCAGGGTGTTTTCGTTGGGTTCGTAGCGCCAAATGAAGGCGGCTAATGAACCTTCTTTTTCGACCATTTCTAAAGCGCGTTTGGCGTTGTTAATCACCGCGAGGATTTTGCGTTTATTCCGCACTATGCCTTGGTTGTTAAGTAGTTCTGCTATTTCTTTCTCACCAAATAATGCCACTTTATGAAAATCAAATTGCTTGAAGGCGAGGCGAAAATTTTCTCTCTTAGTCAAAATAGTTCGCCAGCTCAAGCCTGATTGAAAGGTCTCTAAACAGAGTTTTTCAAACAAACGCTGGTCGTCATCAACCGGAAAGCCCCATTCGTTATCATGGTATTCAGGAAAGTCAGGTGCGGAACTGGCCCACGCGCAGCGGGTTTTATCATCGGGAAGCATGCTTTGTGTCCGGTGGAAGCTGAGTTTGTATTTCTAGTTTACGTATCAATGCGTCGTAAAAATCTTTGGCGAGGCCAGACAGTGGACTCAAATTGGAGGTCAGTACTTCGAGCGGTTCAACAACGCTGGGGTGGAACGGTTTCAAAACGACGTTGGGCAATTGAAAGACTTTGTCAAAGTAACGGAAGTTCAGTATGTCGACCAAGGTGGCGCCCATTCCCAAGTTAACAAAGGAAAGGCCATGAATGGTCGTATGGACTTCTAGGGTTCGATTCAATGGCAATCCCATTTCAGCATAAATGCGTTTTAATGCTTTTGTAGTAGCGTTTTCTGAATCCAGAGTAATCCAGCTAAGATCCAATAAATCATTAGGGTGAATAACGTCTAGCTGGGCAGCTGGGTGATCTTTTGGTACCGCGCAATAACAAGGTAAGTCGAAGGCGACTGAGTCGTGCTTTGAGGAACTTTGGGCTTTATCAACCAAGCCGATTTGATATTGTCCTGATGCGATACCTTGTCGAATGGCCGAGCAGCCGGAGAGGTGTAAACTCACATCTACGCCAGGGTTTGCTTTCATATACTCGGCAATGAGTTCAGGTAAAAATTGATAGGACGGACCGAAAATGGTGGCGATGCGTAATCTGCCTGTTTTGCTGTTTTTTGCTCGTTTTATGCTGTCTTCTAGATGGTTTACGCCTTGCAAGATGCCATAGACCTCTTCGTGCAAGTAGAGCGCTTCATCTGTCGGAATGAGCTTGCCGTTGTTACGCACAAACAATTTATAGCCAATTTCATCTTCAAAATTCGCTAGCATTTTACTGGCCGCTGGTTGGCTGACATAGCTCCGCTCTGCGGCTCTAGTGATGCTGCCAGTAACAAAGACCTCGTGAAATATACGCAACTTATTGATGTTCATCGGCATAACCTAAAGTTATTAGACTATTAAAAATATTCAGTGTGATTATAGAAAATCTTCACATAAGATCCTAACTGTTAGTTGTTTGATCTGCATCAAAAGATTTAATAAAACGATGGGATCGCGGACTCGATTCATAATAAAAATGAGTTCGAATAAAAAGAAACCATAAAATCAACAGCATATAAAAGGAACGAACAATGAAGAAATTTTCTCTAGCGTTAGCAGCAACTACAACGCTTCTAGCGGCAAACAGTTATGCAGCGGATACCACTTCTACCTTAGATGCGGTAAAAGAACGTGGCTATGTAAACTGTGTAATTGGTAACTCTTTTCCGGGTTTTTACAGCTTAAACAAGGCTGGCGAATGGCAGGGCATGGACATTGATATGTGTCGTGGCGTGGCTTCCGCGGTGTTTGGTGATGCCTCTAAAGTGAAATTCCTGCCGGTACAGTGGGCGCAAAGCTTCACTTCTATTAAGAGTGGTAAAGGTGACATTTTATCAAAAGGCATGACGTGGACGCTGTCCCGTGATTCAGCACAGGGCTTAGATTTTCTTGATACGTATTTTTATGACGGCCAAGGTTTCATGGTGCGTAAAGATTTGGGCGTGAAATCTGTAAAAGAGCTAAATGGCGCAACGGTTTGTGTATTGACCGGAACTTCTAGCGAATTGAACATCGCGGATTACAGCCGTGCGAATAATTTAGATATAAAAACCGTCGTGTTTGATGACTCTTCTGTGCGCAACACGGCTTTTTTTAACAACAACTGCGATGCTTTGACCAATGACAAATCGGGTTTAGCTGCGCAACGTTCTGCAGCACCGAATCCAAATGATTACGTTATTTTGCCTGAAACTATTTCCAAAGAAGCCTTATCGTTTGCTGTAAAACAAAACGACAGCGAATGGGCGAATGTTGTGAAATGGACTTTTGCTGCCATGGTTGCAGCGGAAGAGTTTGGCGTGAATTCACAAAACGTCGAGAAAATGCGTGCAGAAAGCCAAAGTCCAGTGGTTCGCCGCTTACTTGGTGTTGAAGGTGATCTGAATACAGGTCTAGGACTTCCTCAGGACTGGGCATTTCAAGTTATTAAAAACGTTGGTAATTACGGTGAAGTGTACGAACGTAACGTAGGAACTGATAGTGTTTTGGGTTTAGAGCGTGAAGGTACATTGAATGAATTATGGACTAAGGGCGGGTTGATGTACGCAAAATCATTCCGTTAATACACGATTATTGTGATCGAAACATAGTGTAACGGTCTCTAAATATGGCAAATAGGTAGGTCTTTTGGCCTATCTATTGCAATTTTAGTTTTCCTCCTTCGTTCGGTATATAGATATGATTCAGTCCTCTACGAGTAAACCACAGAAAAGTCCTACTAAGGGTACTGGTTTGCCTTCGTCTACGACACAAAAATGGATGTTTCTGCTTAATAATGATTCAAGTAGAGCGGTGATCCTACAAGCGATTGTCTTAGTGCTAGTGTTGTTCGGCTTGTGGTTTTTATTCGCCAATGCCAGTGAGAATTTAAACCGTTTAGGCATGACGTTTGGCTTTGATTTTCTGCAAGTGACGGCAGGATTTAATATTAGCTGGAGTCTGATTCCTTACGACCCAGGTATGAGTTACTGGCGTGTATTTTTAGTCGGTATTGTCAACACACTGATTTTGTCTTTTTGTGTGATTGTTGTCGGAACTCTTATTGGTACAGTGGTGGGGATTTTAAGACTATCCGACAACCCTTTGGTTTCTCAACTTGCGCGCTGGTACGTAGAAGTTGTGCGTAATGTGCCTTTATTAATCCAAATTATCTTTTGGTTTACTGTAGTGTTTTCGACCTTGCCAGCGCCTCGGCAAAGTTATCATCTTGGCGAATGGCTTTTCCTAAATAATCGTGGCCTTTATGTGATGACAATGGAAAGTACCTTGTCATGGGGATGGATTGTTGCGCTTGGGGTTGCCTTGATCGCTGCGCTTTATGGCTTATTCCGTTGGTCTAAACCTTATTACACTTTGTCTGGCTCTCGTTCTACAGGGTTCTATATCGGCTTAGCTGTGTGGGCGTTAGTTGCTTGCTGGGCGATTTGGACCTTTTTGAATTCGACGAGCTTGTCTGTTCCATCGCTGCAAGGTTTTAACTTCAGCGGCGGTGCGTTTCTTCCTGCGTCATTCGGTGCTGCGTTTGTTGCCATGACGGTGTATCGATCTGCGGCTATCGCTGAAACGGTTCGTGCAGGCATGCAATCTATCGACCGAGGACAACATGAGGCGGCGTTTACCATTGGTTTCTCGCGCGTTCAGTCGTTGCGCTTGATTCTGATTCCTCAAGCGATTCGGTCCATTATTCCGCCAATGACCAACTCTTGGTTGGCAGCGACAAAAGACTCGTCACTGGCGGTAGCAATTGGCTTCCCTGAATTGGTGTCTGTGTTCATGCAAACTTCCATGAACCAAACCGGACGCGCTATCGAGATCATCTTTATGGTCATGGGTTTCTATATCTTCATCAGTTTGCTGATCTCTTACTTGCTCAACAAGTACAACGACAGTGTGCAGTATAAGGTGCGATAAATGGACGATTTGAATGTGAAAAACCAACCTGTTTTAAAGCAATTTGTCCCGACTCCACCTCGTCCGCCACATAAAAGTGAAAGAGGTATTCTCGGCACAATTCGTCATCGTTGTTTTAACAGTATTGGCAACAGCTTGCTGACCTTGTGTGTGGCGACTGTGCTGTTTTATTTAGTGAAACATGTGTTGGATTGGGCGGTATTTAATGCGGTTTTCATCGCGGATAATCGTCGTCAATGTATGGATATCAGTCCAGACAGCGCCTGTTGGGCCGGTGTTATTAGCTGGTTTAATGGCTTAATTTACGGGCGTTTTCCGGTGGACGAGCAATGGCGCGTCAATATCGGCGTCTTGCTCGGATTGGTTTGGTTATTGCCGCTGATGTCGAAGCGTATTCCATTACGCAATTTTATATTGTTGTCTTGGATTGGCTTGTATCCTTTTGTGGGCGGTTATCTTTTCTTAGGCGGCCGTTTTGGCGAGGAATTAGGCTTGGTACATGGTGCGATGACCTGTCTTGCCTTGGCTTTCTTAGCCATTATCTACGCAAACTGGATCTTGTCGGCGCTGGGGAAGAAAGGCTTAAACGAACTTTTTGTGCCGCTGGTGTCTCGCTTGGTTGAGCGCCGTATTCATCTGTTGAGCTTTGTTGCTGTGTGGCTGCTTGTCGCATTGGTGATCGCGTCTGGGCTTAGCCAAGTGTCATTGGAGCCTGTGCCAATTGAGCGTTGGGGCGGTTTGTTCCTAACCTTCATCATTGCTGGTTTTGCCATCACCATGGCGATTCCTGTGGGCGTGATTTTAGCGCTAGGTCGACGTTCTAAATTGCCAGTGATTCATTGGTTGTCGATGACTGTGATCGAGTTAGTTCGTTCTGTACCTTTGATCACTGTCTTATTTATGGCCGTGACCTTGCTGCCTATCTTTTTGCCAGCGGATATGGAGTTTAACAAGCTCACGCAAGTACTGGTCGCAGTGTGTTTGTTTGCTGGTGCTTACATGGCCGAAAACATTCGTGGTGGTTTGCAGGCGATCCCAAAAGGTCAGTACGAAGCCGCGGCTACGCTTGGTTTAGGGTATTTGCACACCATGGTGCTGATCATTCTGCCCCAGGCCCTAAGGATGATGATTCCGAATATCATGACGTCGTTTATCAGCTTGCTGAAAGACACCACATTGGTTTCTATCATCGGCTTGTTCGACATCATGTTGATGGCGCGCAACATTGCCAACGACAAAGACTGGGTGGGAATGCACACTGAGCCATTGGTGATGATTTCCGTGCTCTTCTTTATCTTGTGCTACAGCATGTCTCAATACAGTTTGAATCTTGAAAAACGTTTAAAGGTGGATCGCTAATGACGACGTCATCAGGAAATTTAGCCCAAAAAGCCGTGACTGAAACGGCGATTAAAATCGACAACCTGAACAAGTGGTACGGAGATCATCACGTCCTTAAAGACGTTTCTCTAGATATTAGCGAAGGCGAAATTATGGTGGTGTGTGGGCCATCTGGATCGGGTAAATCGACCTTGATTCGTTCGTTGAATCATCTAGAAGAATACCAAGAAGGCGTGGTTTCCGTGTTTGGTCAGCCGCTTTCTCGTGATCGTCAAAGCCATAAAATTATTCATCAAACTATGGGCATGGTGTTTCAGAACTTTAACTTGTTTCCTCATTTGACTGTTTTGCAAAACTGTACCTTGGGTTTGACTTGGCTGCGCAAGATGTCAGAGCGTGACGCTGACAAAATGGCCATGCGTTTGTTGGATCGCGTCGGGATTGCCCATCTTGCAACACGTTATCCGGGACAATTATCAGGCGGTCAACAGCAGCGCGTGGCGATTTCCCGATCCCTCGCTATGGAACCCAAAATCATGCTGTTCGATGAGCCTACCTCCGCACTCGATCCAGAGATGGTCAAGGAAGTATTGGACGTGATGATCGACCTCGCCAAAACTGGCATGACCATGGTGTGTGTTACTCATGAAATGCAGTTTGCTCGACAGGTTGCTGATCGCGTGGTGTTCATGGCCGACGGTGAAATCATCGAAGTTGGGCCACCGGAGCAGGTGTTGGTGAATCCCCAGTGGGATAGGACGAGAGAGTTTTTACAACACGTACTTTGATGACTGATTAACTCGCGACATCGTAAGTTATTAATCACAGAAGAATACGAATTTACCCTTATTTATGGAATGAAATCGATATGCTGGCAAAAAATATATCGACGTATACCAACATGCCTTTTTGGCTGGCAGATACGTCTTTGGCGAGCAAAATACACACAAATGCACGCTTTGAAATCCCACAAAAAGCCGACGCTGTGATTGTTGGTGGCGGCTTTACTGGAATCTCTGCGGCTATCACCTTGGCACGAGCAGGACTCAAAGTGGTTCTACTAGAAGCTGGGCATTTAGGCGAAGGCGCGAGCTGTCGAAATGGTGGTTTGCTTGGGCCAAGTTTTAGTAAATTAGGCGTTGATGGACTCGAACGCCAGTATGGTCGTGACAATGTTCATGAGACGATTCGTGAGAGCTTAGTAGCCTTTAATTGGCTAGTGGATTTTATCAAGGAAGAGCAAATTGATTGTGATTTGTCCTTATGTGGCCGCTTTCGTGGTGCGAGTCATCCGAGTCATTACGCGGGCCTGATCGAGCAAGCGGAAGAGCTTGCGAAAGTAGTCGATTTTCCGGCGATTGCAGTGAGCCGTCAGGATCAATTCGAAGAAGTAGGTTCTAACGCGTATCATGGCGGCGTGATTTACCCGACCGATGGTACGTTACAGCCCGCTAAGCTACATCGTGGTCTTTGCCAAATTGCTCAACAAGCCGGAGTGTTAATGCTAGAACACACCAAGGTGCGTGATGTTAGTAAACAGGGCGCTAGTTACAAGGTTCAGTACGATGGCGGTGTTATCGATGCCGATCAAGTGATTATCGCGACCAATGGCTACACAGGCGGTGAATTTGATAAATTTAAACGTCGCATCATTCCTATTCGTTCTGCGATGATTGCCACCGAAGAATTACCTGAATCTGTGATTCGTTCCGTGAGCCCGAAATTACGCGCCCATGGTGGCACCGAGCGTTTGGTTGCCTATTATCGACCTTCGCCTGATGGCAAACGCATCTTGTTTGGCGGACGAGCATTTGGTCGTGGCGATCAGCCACAGCTGTATTCGAAATACCTACAGGACTTTATGATTCGTACTTTTCCTCAGCTGGAAGAGGCAAAAATCGATTACGCTTGGTCGGGCTATGTTGCCTACACCTTTGACCATGTGCCACACATTGGCAAAATGGACGACATGCACTACGCCATGGGCTACTGCGGTTCAGGTGTTGGTCGCGCCAATTATTTTGGTCGTAAAATCGCTCAACAAGTGCTTAACCAAGTGGAAGGCAAAACCTCATTTGATGGCTTTCCCTTCAGAACACGTCCTTTGTACACTGGAACACCTTGGTTCTTGCCGATGATTATGAAATGGCACGACTTTGCGGATCGTCGCGGCTGGTAAAAGCGTCAGTTATAAGCGTCTGAATCCAATCTCTCAAAGCCTCAGTTAGACACTGGGGTTTTGTTTTTTTTACGTCAAAGGTTTTAATAAGCAAACTACACGTTCTATTTCGTTAAAACCAAGTTGTTTGTGAAGGTTGACGCTTTTTTTGTTGGAGATCGGGGCGTCGCTGCCAAGTTCCTGAAAGCCTTGTTGTTTTGCCCATTGCTCGGCTGCTTCAATTAGAGCTTTGCCAATACCTTGCCCTTGGCAGTCAGGTGAGACAAACCAAGCTTCGATGTAGGGCGTGGTTTGCTGGCTACTGCCGGGAACATTGTCGCGAAGATTCAGCTCGATAAAACCTATCATGTGTTGGTTGTCATCGAGCGTAACCAGCACCTCTTGTACATTTGGATAGCTTCCAAGAAAGAAGGCATTAACTTCCGCTTGGCTGATGTCTTTAATTTCTGGCAGAAACTCGATTCTTAGCGCTGACCAAGCTGCGGCGTCTGTTGCTTGTATGGTGCGGATCTTGACTGTCATACATTAACCTTTGTTATTCTATTTACTCATCTTTAGCGGTTTGTAATCGATTCAAATCGGCACTGGCGATGGCGTCTAAATGTTGGGTGATTTTCTCGGCGCTCCAATCCCACCACGCAATGTCTTGTAATGCTTGAATGGTTTGCTCGTCAAAACGGTATTTGATGATCTTGGCAGGATTGCCACCGACCACGCTGTAAGCTGGCACGTCTGATGTCACGACGGACTTGCTGGCGATGATGGCACCGTTACCGATTTGTACCCCAGGCATGATGGTGGCGTCGTAGCCAATCCATACATCGCTGCCTATATTCGTATTGCCTTTGTAGGGTAAATCTCCTGCCTTTGGCGCCGCTTTTTCCCAACCATTGCCAAAGATGTAAAACGGATATGTTGAGAAACCTGCGTTGGCGTGGTTGGCACCATTCATAATGAATTTAACGTCTTTTGCGATGGCGCAAAATTTACCGATAATGAGCTTATCGCCAATAAAATCAAAGTGATAAAGCACATTGTCTTCAAAACGTTCTGGCCCATCTGGATCATCGTAATAGGTGTAATCACCAACGATGATATTGTCGCGGGTAATAAAGTTTTTAAGATAACCTACTTGTGGGAAGCCCTTCATCGGCTCTTTGGTATCTGGATTGGGTCCTTTCATATTGTCTCCTTGTTAATTATTTCGATGGCGGATTGTCACATAACTGTCATCTTGATGCTTTCTACTGTCTGTATAGTCAAAGAGAAAGTAATAAGGGAAAAACGTTATGGCTTCAACCCCAGTTGTGTCTTCGTTACAAGAGCATGTGTCTTTTCTCTTGCATGAGGTCGAAACACACTGCCATCTAGTGGAGCTTTTTTTCACTTCCAGTTCAACAGCGCTGTTGTCTAGTATTCGTAGTCGTCGTGGCTATGTGCAAGCGCTGCGTGAAAAAGCCGATATTGAAACCGCGCGTTTATTAGAGCGCCGCAAAACCAATACCACCTTTCATGCACAAGTAAATGGCATGCATACCTTGGTGATCGCTCTTGAGATGCTGACTAAGCATTGCTTTGACTGTATTCGAGAAGGTACGTTGGATGAGCCTTATAAACATCCAACAGGGCAAGAATGCCGCAAGCTGGTGAAACGTATAAGACGTGCCTTGCGCCTTGTGAAAGTTGGCGTGAGCGACAATCGTCGTCGTACTGGTATCAAGTTAGGTCGACGCACTCACAAGTTGCTCGCCAGTTATAACGAGCTGCAAGCGCTCACTTTGCAAGCAAAGTTCGATTTGAGCGATGACCAGCTGCGTGCGGCGATTTTGAGCAATGTCAGCGTAAAGCACTTGATTGAGCAATTAGGCGTTGTTGCGGAAGCCTTGATTAAAACGGATCTTGGCCAAGTCGCCACGTTGCAAAATTATCCTCATTTATTAGATAGTGCGACGAACCTGAATTACGACCTACGAGACTTAAAAGTACGACGTTTGGCGTTAACTCGATCTGGCAGTGCCATTGCTGCGATTACTCACAAAGATGAGTCTGGCAATGATGTGCTTGCTGTTTATAAAGAAGGTGATCGCTCCAAAATTGAAGAAGAGGTGGCTGGCGTGAATCAATGGCGTGACATTGATCCTCGGCTCGCACCAAGTGTTCTTTGTCAAACAGGCACATCTCAAATCAATGGCAAAAGCGATGGCAGCAATGAACAATCCTCTTTATTGATCGAACACATTCCGGGAAAAACCTTGGAAGCCCTGTTGCTTGCTGGCGACCAAGACGGCACAAAAGCCGCGTTGAAAGCCTTATTTAAAACCCTGAACCAGACATGGAAAGCCACTTTGACACCTGAGTCTTGTGCGGCGAATTTCATGGGGCAACTGCAAAAGCGTATTGGCGACAGTCGTAAAGTTCACCCTGAGTTTTTTAAAGATGAAGAACGCATTTGTGGCTACACCAGTCTAAGCTTTGATGAGTTAGTCCGTCGCGTCGCGATACAAGAAACTCAGAGGCGAGCGCCTTTTTCAGTACTGACTCATGGGGATTTTAACGTTGATAATCTGATTTATGATGACGCAGAAAAGCGTGTCTATTTTATCGATCTGCATCGAGCGTCTTACTTTGATTATGTGCAGGACTTGTCGGTGTTAATGGTCTCGATTTACCGCTTGCAGGTGCTTAGTGGGGAGACGCGAACACAGATGATGGAAAGCGCCAAAGAGGTGTATCGCTTTGGTCGACGCTTTGCTTCTCGTCAACAAGATACCACCTTTGAAGTGCGCTTAGCTGCCGGTCTTGCTCGCTCGTTTGCCACTTCCACACGCTTTATTTTTGATAAAAAACTGGCTTCTCGAATGCATTTACGCGCTCGATATTTGCTGGAGCGTTTAGCCAAATTATCACCAGAACAAGCCCAAACATTTACTTTACCACTTAAGGAGCTTTACGTTGAATAAGTTGAAAATCGGGGTGGTTGGTATCCCTGGAAAATGGTCCACAGAAGTATTGGCGGATCGTCTTGAAGAACGTACTGGCTTTCGTGCCGTGATTGATATGAGCAAAGTGGAATTGCGTTTAGACACCAATCAGCTGATGTTCCAAGACTTAGATCTGATGACGCTGGATGGTTTGATCATCAAAAAGATCAGCGAAGTCTATTCACCCGCCACAGAAGACCGCATTCATCTGCTGTCTTATGCGGAGCGCGCTGGCGTCAAATTGTTTAGTCCAACTCAAAGTGTGGGTAACTTAGTGAACCGCTTGAGCGGCACTTTGGCGCTGCAGCGGGGCAATATTCCTATGCCGAAAACACGCATCACCGAAAGCCCAGAACAAGCGTTTGACACGGTGCGAGAATTTGGCTCGGCAATTTTAAAACCTTTATATTCCACCAAAGCCCGCGGCATGATCATGTTAACCAAAGACGACAGTGACGAATTTGTCCATAACGCTTTGGAAGAGTATCGTCAGAGTCAGTCCATTTATTATATTCAGCAAACCGTGAAATTGGATGGTCGAGATTTGGGTATGGTATTTGTTGGCGGTGAATACCTGTGTACTTACGCGCGTGTTGGCAATAAAGACTCTTGGAACACCACGATTAATAGTGGTGGAAAGTATGAAATGTTTGAGCCTGATGCCACGCTGATTGAATTAGGTCGTCGAGCACAGTCTTGTTATGACCTGAGTTTTACTACCGTGGATATTGCCTTGACGGATCAAGGTCCTGTTGTATTTGAAGTATCGGCCTTTGGCGGTTTTAAAGGCGCGTTAGAAGGCTGTGATATAGATGCAGCCAGTGTTTACGCGGACTATATTTTAAAGGAATGTGTTTCACAAGAAGGTGTTTCACAAGAATGCATTCTAAAGGAGACTACATCATGATTAAAACCTTATTAAATTTGCCTCATGTGGATGAAGCATTAAGTCATTGTAGCGAAACAATTCGCCTTCACTTTGCCGATTTATCGGTTATCGTGCATTCGAATGAAGCTATGTTGTTGGCTGGCATTGCAGATTATTACCGCAGTTATTTGAAGGCAGAGGCGCACACGACAACATCCTTGAATGTGTATGTGATGGAGCAAAGTGCTGTAGGTGATGAATTGGAGTGGTTAGATGTCCCACGCGAAGCAGGCAAGCAAGGACGAAAAGAAGGTTTCCTTGATGTTGCTGGTGGACGTTGGATTAAGAAATTCAAAACTGGCATGACGTTTTTACAACGGCCTGATCATACGGTTGCTGTTGGTCCTTGTGCGTCTAACTTGGCACAAATCGTCAACTTTATTAACAACCAGTTTTTGAATCATTATTTACGCCAAGGCTTTACCTTGGGTCATGCCTCAGCGTTTTGTGTGAACGGCGAAGTAACGGCTATTGCCGCTGGGTCTGGCGGTGGCAAATCTACCCTGATGCTTCGTTGTCTTGAAAATCCCGAACGTGATTTTCTCACTAACGACCGACTGTTACTAAAAAATACAGGGCCCAAAAAAACAGAATTGAAGAAAACCGAGCAAGGTACGCAAACTATCGGCTTGGCAAAACTGCCGCGAGTAAACCCCGGTACTTTGCTGCATGCTGAGCGATTACGTCATATCTTGCCAGAAGATCGTCAACAAGCGTTACGTCAAATGCCGCAAAGTGAACTATGGTCATTAGAGGAGAAATACGATGTACAGATCGAAGATGAATACGGGCCAAACCGTGTTCGTTTAGCCGGAAATCTGTCGCGTCTTATCATGCTGGACTGGTCATTAGACAGCGCTGAACCGACGCAATTAGAGCCGGTTGATTTGTCTTCTCAGCCTGAGGTGATCGAAGGACTACGTAAACGTCCTGGGCCTTTTTACCAAGATAAATCCGGTGCTTTTGCAGATCTTAACGCCATTGATTCCGTAGAGCATTATTGTCGTGAGCTGGCGAATGTGAAGGTTTATCGACTCACTGGCAGGATTGATTTTGATCGAGCTTATGAGCTTATAGACACTTTAAAATAAAGAAATCGAGAAGCTTTATGACAGCTTTCATCTTACTGTCATAAAGCTTTGTCACAGTAAAAGGATTAGTCTATTTTCGGGCAGCCTGTTTTGTTTGAATTTTCTGACGAAAACCATCAACCAAAAGGTAATCATTTCTTATGCCGAATCCTATGTTGAGCCCTATTCCAGCCATAATGGATCGCCCTCATCACTCCGATATCATTGCGCGTTTACCTAGTGAATGGACAGCTTGGCCTCGAGATGAAAGCTCGGTAAACAGTCACGTTTTAGAGCCGAATGAAACTCCGTCTTTGTTCAAAAAGAGTAAGCTGTGCTGGCCAAAACGTTCCGTGGTGTTTATTTCTGATCCCCATGCGGACGCGGTGGCTTTTGAGGATTCCTTGATTGCGGCAGGCGTAGCAGAACGTAAGAAAAAATCGGGCTTGGGACATCTTTCTCTGACGAAAAAAGGTAAGCAGTCGGAAATCATCGTTGGCGGAGATTGTTTAGATAAAGGGCCGAGCAATCTTAAATTGCTGCGCAGTGTGAAACAACTTTATAAGCTAAAAGCACGAGTAACTTTACTCGCTGGTAACCACGACTTGCGCTTGTTGATGGGATTGCTAGCATTGGCGCGCAAGAAGGACGTAGGCAACCAACACTTTTTCGTACGCATGGGGAAAAAAGTCGTGCCGTTGTTTCGGGAAGTTTTCGACGAATATTTGGCTGACGCTCATTGGGATAAGAAAATTCCCGATGAAGATACGTGCCGTGAACTACTTTTCCCCGGTGACGATTGGTTTAAAGAGTTTCCGTTTCATGCAGCAGGCTTTTTGACCGCAGAAGGCATCGACCGTGAAGTTCGTAAAATGGAATCTAAGAATCATAGTTTCGAGAAGCACTGCTTGTCAGCCGGATTGAGTTTGCGACAAGTCTATGCCACTTCGTTGAAATGCCAGCAATTGTTCTTGCATAAAAAGGGCGAGTTTAATTGGTTTTTTCGCAGGATGGAGCTGGTCGCCAAACGAGGTTCATTTTTATTTTTGCACGCTGGTTTGGACGACAGCATGGGGCAAATGTTGCTGAAAAGCGGCACTAAATATGCGAACAAAGCCTTCCATCGCAATTTAAAACGTCGAGATTTATTCAGCTTTTACTACAGCTCGATTGCCAATACCTTTCGGACAAAATACCGCGATGCCGATCTTCCGCTAACTGAGCGCGGCGTAAACGCCATTCACAAAGCCGGTATTCATGTGGTTGTACAAGGTCATATCAACCGTCAGCAAGGTCAGCGAATTACTATCAAAAAAGGTCTGGTGCATGTGGAAGCTGATATCACCTTGGACTGTCACTCCCGTACTGCGGAAGGTTTAAAAGGCCATGGTATTGGCGCGACCTTGATCGGCAAGGATACTGGAATTGTCGGATTAAGTTGCGATTATCCAACTGCAAAAGTTATGACCTCAACCGAACTGCAAGGAATTTACGGACAAGTATTATGAAATCTAAAACAGAATTTAAATACGAAGCTTTACTGGATGCCGATGATATTCAAGACGTACTAAAAGCGCTCTCGAAAGGCTTGTCGAAAGGCAAACTGGAATTTAGTGAGGAAAAAGAAGGTTCCTTAACTCTCGATCCAAAGGGGCTAATGCGCTTAAAAGTTAGTGCGTCAGAAGACGAAGATAGCCAGCAGTTTGAAGTCAAAGTACGCTGGGAAAAACGCCCCAAGCGTCTTAATAAAACGGTTCCTAATATTTTGTCTTGAGCATCTTCATGTTTTAAATCATTTTTTTATAAACCTATAAATTATTTTTCTATTTTTTACAAATAGACACAATTCTTTTCACTTCATATTAGATATGACCTTCTACTTTTTAATTAGGACGTCTCGTCATTGATATGAGGTAAAGGATATGCTCACCTTCGCTAAAAAATTATATTTAGGTTTTTCAGTCGTTATTATTCTACTGGCCTTGGTCGGATCTACGGCCTATTTTGCGTTAAATAACGCATCAAATGGTTTTGAAGAATACCGCTCCTTGGCAAGAGCCACTAATGCTGTAGGTAGAGTTCAAGCCAATATGCTAATGGCAAGAATGAAAGAAAAAGATTTTATTTTAACGGGGAATATAAAAGATAAGGAAGAGTTCGATATTTATTGGGAACATACACTGCAGTTTATAGCTGAGGCGAAACTTGATGTTGATAACGCTGAAGATATTGATGTTTTGAAAGGATTGGATACGACTTTAAACTCTTATATTGCTGGGGTTGAAAAAATTGTTGATTTTAAAAAAAAAAGAAATGAATTGGTTGAAAATGTTTTAAATATTAATGGGCCGGCGATTGAAAAAGATCTTACTAAAATACTGATGTCTGCAAAAGACGATGGTGATGTTTCGGCGGCCTATAATGCGTCTCTGTCGACGAGAAGTTTGCTACTAGCACGTTTATATGTGCTGAAGTTTTTAGAATCTAATACGCAATCCTCAGTTGATAGAGTCGAGAAAGAATTTGCAGATTTAGATTCTCAATTAAAAGTCTTAAGCAATGAGTTACAAAACCCTGCTCGTAAAGCGTTATTGGACAGTGTTGTTAAAGATGTAGCGACCTATAAAAAGGCCTTTAATGATGTCGTTGCTGTAATTTCGAGTCGGAATAATATCATAAATGAAACGTTAAACCCTGTTGGCTCTGAGGTTACTGAGTTGACTGAAGGCCTCAAGTTATCCATTAAGAATGAGCAAGATTTGCTTGGTCCTCAGATGGTGGATAGTAATACGATAGCCGTTTATGTTATTGAAGCGATTGTTGTGATTGCGATTCTATTGGGTGGCGCTGTGGCATGGTTGATTACCCGCGCGACGACAACACAACTAGGTGGTGATCCTGCGTTGGTGACAAATGTAGTTCGTAGTGTGGCAGATGGTGATTTAGAAATTCAGTTACCAAATAATAACGAGCAAGAGGCTAGTTTATACGCTGCTATCCGAAACATGGTGAAGAGTCTAAAAGCCAAAGCTGTTTTAGCTCAAAAAATAGCGGATGGGGATTTGACGGCTAAAGTGGTTCTCGCATCGGATAAAGATAGTCTCGGGCAAGCTCTGCAAGACATGGTGAAAAACCTAAATAACATCCTTATAGATATCCAAAATGCAGGGGATCAAATTGCAGCTGGCAGCTCGCAAGTTTCCATTTTTAGTCATTCTCTTGCAGAAGGTGCAACCCAGCAAAAAGACAATTTGCAGACCATTTCTGCTGCATTAGAACAGCTATCAGTACAAACCAGTGAGAATGCCGAGAATGCTCGAGAAGCTAACTTGTTAGCTGAGACAGCTCAAAGAGCCGTGGTTGAAGGTCAAGCTCATATGCAAGAAATGATTATAGCAATGAATGAAATTAAAGACGCTGGGGAAAGTATTGCAGGCTTCATTAAGACCATTGATGAAATCGCCGAGCAAACTAACTTATTAGCACTGAACGCGGCGATTGAAGCAGCTAGAGCTGGGGAGCAGGGACGAGGTTTTGCGGTGGTTGCCGATGAAGTACGAGGCTTGGCATCTAGAAGCACTGGGGCCGCGGCAGAAACGGCGAAGTTAATACAGCTCTCTTCCTCTAAGACTGCAAATGGAGTTTCTATTGCTGAAAATACCAATAAATCTCTTCAAGCTGTGTTTGATGGCATCAATGAAACATCGGCTATTGTTGGTAAAATTGCATCTGCTAGCCATGAACAAGCTTTGGCAGTGAGTGAGGTTGCGCAAGCAATGGTTTCTGTTGGTGACGTTGTCGAGCTAAACGCCGCGGGTTCTGTTGAAGGTGCGGCAGCAGCAGAAGAGCTGAGTAGCCAAGGTGCAGCGATGAAGCAAACTATGGCGCGTTTTACGCTAGCAAGCTGATTACTATTTAGATTTTTTTGTTACTCAAGCACCACTAAAATCTTAGGTTTTAGTGGTGTTCTTTATGTTATATAAGCTAGATTCTAAACTGTTTGTGCTGAATGAGTTGGAGGAGAATATATGTTAGAACTAAGGCCTAATTGTGAGTGTTGTGATAAAGATTTACCACCATCAGCCGAAGATGCCATGATTTGTAGTTTTGAATGTACTTTTTGCCTCGATTGTGTCGATACTATGCTTCCTAATGGCCGTTGCCCAAACTGTGGCGGTAATTTTGCTCCAAGACCAATTCGCCCAGCTAATAAATTGGCAAATAATCCCCCCTCAACAAAACGAGTGGTATCGGGCTGCAAAGCCAGATAATCTCGGTTTAATATTGAAGACATTATTTTATTTGTGTGTTCTAGTCGTTTAGATCAGCGAAGAATTGTTGATAACTATTTACGATAAGTTTTTGCTTAAATCAGTCTTGGTGTTACTTTATGTAAACGGGCTTGGTGCTATCCGTTGAGCACTTAATCCGCAATACAAAAATAATAAAAAGGAGAGGGGCTGTGAAAACGAAAAAACACTTAATGCTTGTCCTCAGTTTATTTCTCTCGCCTGAGTTGTTTGCGGCGAATCCTTCAATTAATGAACTTAACTCTTGTTTAGCTCTGGTAGATTTTGTCGACACAACATTAGACAATTTTTCCGATCATTATACAGTGGATGATATGGCAATCGTTCATGGTGGCTTATCTGCTTATAAAAATTACCTTAAAAATGATGTTATTACGCCAAAACTATTAAGCATGTATGGTGGTAACGAAATGCAAGCTAAGTTGATGCAAAAGCTGTTTGATCGCCAAAGAGCAACTTTTTTTGAACACCTTAGTGAGCGTTACTCCGAAAAAAAACTCTTCACAGAATATGCCGCAGCTATTAATGATTGTACGGCAAACACTCGTATTAGACCTGAAGTCGCGAAGCCGTTAAATACGGCTCTTGATAAGATGATCATAATGGCAAGGCAAATTCAGTAGCTAATGGTTCTGCTGTAAAAAGTTGAAACAATAAAAAAACAGCCATGACATTTTTTGTGTTATGGCTGTTTTTGATTATTTAGTTTGGCGGTTTCTGCCTAGTTATTATTTACCGTAGCATCGAGTTAACTCAGAGAATTGATAAAAATAACTTCCAGTAGAAATTGGCTTGCAGCTGTCCTTAAAGGCAATTTCTTTTTCGTTATAGAGCATTTTCACCAATAAGCTGCCTGCTTGATTACGGTAAACATCCCACTGAATATTCGCACTGTATGGCGATACCCAGCCACCACGCCAAGGACTTGTTTGCAAGGTATAGCCAGTATCACGAGACACACCAGTCTCGCTGCCTTTTAATTGCATTTGCGCGGCAAATGGAATGATGGTTTCAGCATGGGCAAAGCGTATTTTTGCTGCTTTGGTATTTGTGCCGTCTTGCACGCCCTTGATCTCATTGAAGAAATCATCTTCTAATACCGACGCCATTTTATAGGTGATATTGGTATCAGCGAAGCTTGGACCTTTTTCGTAATAATCTTCACCATCCAATACATAAGACAGCCACTGAGATTCTTTTGGGGTGACGAACTGGGTGAAGTTCCATGGCTGTGCGCCAGCTTCATCGGCTAAGCCTGGTGCAATCAGGTAAAGGTTGAAAAGCTGTATTGCGGCTTCTACATCATTATAAACAGTTGGCTTTTTCTTACCGACTTTGATGAAAGACAATTTGCCTTCTGCAAGTTGATCGACAAAGGCTGGTGAATAAACGCGTTCTAGCATTTCTCGCGCGACTTGATGTGATTTTGGCTGGTCAAACAAATGATCGACTGCCGCGCGTAGTTGAGGATTTTCCTTGACGTAGTCTTGGTAGTCTTTGTTGTTGCTTTGCTTGTGGAAATATAACTGCGCTTTATTTTTCACCGGCTTGCTGATGAGAGGCGCTAACGCTGGATTGACGTTTTCTAAGCCTTGAATGAAGGCAAGGCCGCTGTCTCTTGCACGATCTTGTCCTGAATATTCAAAAGCGATTTGTTGCTGGTTTTGCACTGCTTGGTTTAACAAACTGGCGTTGCGTTGTGCCATACGCTCACCGATTTGAATTTGCTCTTGATTGCCTAATTTAGATAAGTTGCCGTAGCCCATTTTGACGTTGGCTGCCATTAAACGCTCGATTTCAGCTCCCAAGTGCTCGCCAAGAGGTGTTAGTGCGTTTTGTTTTTTGGCGGCTTGCCAGATTTTTAAGCTGATGTCGTCGTATTTCGGACTAGAAAGTGCACGAGAACCGTGACGAGCGACTAACTCGGTGTAAACCAGAGTGTAGCTTGCTGGGACTGTGCTGTAGTTGTCTACACTGTCTTGCGGAACATAAACAGATTTTGTGCCGTACACATAAGTATCAGTAGAGGCGATTGATGTAGTGTTAACAGAACTGCAGCCAGCTAATGCCAACATGCCGATTACAGGAATAAATGCTCTAGTATTCAAAGGAAAGCCCTTACTAATGAGAGTGATTTTGTATCGTTTAATATTAGCCATGTTATATGACGCAACGATGACGGCATTCTCTCGTGAGCAACTTTGAGTAGTATTTTACACAAGGTATGAAGATTGGTTCATACCTTGTGTTGTATTTAAAAACCGCTTGGTTGATCAATTAGCATAGCAGTTGATAATAAATACTGTTCGTTTAGATAGTTGAGTAATTCAGTATTGACATCTTGTTGAATGGTCGGTAACCCTTGATTACCAAAAATACGATTGATCTCAATTACATAAGGCACAGATCCAACCATGGCGATGTCGAATCCTGCGTGGTTGATGTCCAACGATTCGGCCAAATAAGTTACTAAGTCTTGAGCTTCTTTTGGAATCAGAGCCACTTCCACTTGGCCGCCTTGGCTAATGTTATTGTGAAAGCCATTGTCTGACTGTAGACGCCAATAGCCACTAACAATTTTATTGCCGACCCAAATAACGCGCATATCTCTGTCTATTGGTAAGTATTCTTGCACATACAAAACATCGGTTTGAGCGACATAATCGCGCCACTGACCAATTGTTTCGATTAGAAACACGCCATTACCCATGCTACTTTTCGGAATTTTTGCCACAAAAGGTGATGGCATGTCATCCCAAATTTTTTCCGCTTCATAAGGTGTGTTAGCGGCAATAATTGTATAAGGGTGTTGTTGTGGTGCAACAGTACGAAAAGTGCGAGTCATTTCGACTTTGTCATGACCAATCATGTATGACGCCAGGCTTGGAAAAATACGCTTTTTCAGCCCGTGAACCAAAGCGGTAAGCTGCCAATATTGAGGAAATAAAAGCCAATCGGCTTCTTTAATTTCCTCCAAATGTTCGTACATAGACTCAGGTTTAATGTACTTAACCTGAGGCAAATGGAGGGTTCTTAGCGCGTCAAACGAGATGATCTTCATTATGTATAATCAGTAGCCAAACATGCCGCGATTGTGAGGCCTGAAGGCTAAAAAAGAAACAAAAAACACCATAATTTTAAATAACTTATGGTGCTAAATAATCCATTTTTTTGATCGTTTTTGTTCTAAAAAATCAATGTTCACGAGGCGCGTATTTTAGAAAAATACCAAGTGAAATCAGCAAAAAACCCGAACTAGCGACAATCGCAACTGGATAATACAAATTCCCTGCCATATCGAGTTGGCTGTATTTGATCACCATAATTAGACCTTCGAGTGCCATGGCAACACAAACCGTGCCGATAAAGCGTGGTAATGTACGTCTTAGTAATACAATAACGTCATGTTCATTATCACTACCGTATTCTTTATTGATGACCATCGCCAGCTCAAATACCGCAATGGCGATGATGTTGGAATTGATAATTTTTATGATGACTTGAGTAAGGCTCTCACCGTGACGATACTCATTTATAGCGCCGCCAAAGCTGGCAATGACAACAAAACCAGCAAGTGTGAAAAAAATAGTCGCAAAGGTTTTGGCAAAGGTCTTTTGGACATTAACATGCATAGTAAGAATCCGACTTATTTAAAGATGATCTTAACAATAGGGTTTTGTGAATGAATAAATAGGTCGATCAATGCGTTACCGCGAAGCTTCCTTGTTGATGACGGGGAATCGTCAATCTTTACAGATTGTTCTGGGATATGGACGTTGGCATGACTCACTATGAGTCATGCCTTGGGAGTAGAGTTATATCTCGTCATTACTATCAATAAGCTTCGCCGATTTTGTTTTACGAATACGTCGAATAGAATCCACGATCAGCATAGCAAGCGCCGACCAAATCAACACAAAGGTCGTGAGCTTTTCTGGGCTAAGTGGCTCGCCGTACAAAAATACCGCTAAGATAAACATTCCCGTGGGACCTATATATTGGAAGAATCCAAGTGTTACTAGACTGACTCTATTAGCTGCGGCCGCAAAGCACATGAGTGGAACCATGGTGATAGGACCAGAAGCGAAAAGCAGCCAATTAACTGTGCTGGTGTTTTCAAACATGTTCGCACTTGGCGAGTCGCTCAGTATTAAATAGACAAGGGCAAAAGGTAGCAAAATAGCGGTTTCAATCGCCATTCCTGTAAAACTATCTACGGCAACCTTCTTACGAACCAAGCCATAAAAACCAAAGGTTGTAGCAAGGATCAACGCAATCCAAGGCAAAGAGCCAAATTGAATGACCTCAAAAGCCACAGCGCAAAAGCATAGAGCCACGGCGGCTTTTTTTACTCTGTCGAGTTTGTCTTTAAAAAACATAACCCCCAATAAAATGCTGATCAGAGGATTGATGTAATAACCCAAACTGGCACTGAGTATTTTGTTGTTTTGTATGGCCCAAATGAAAATTCCCCAGTTAAAAGCGATTAGAGCGGTGGAAATCAGCATGGCGGCTAATGTTTTAGGGGAGCGTAACACCACTTTTAAGGCATCCGTATAGCGTAATAGGACGATTAATATCATCACCAAAAGACAAGACCATATTATCCGGTGAGCGAGAATTTCTTGCGCTGGGATAAAGGACATTTCCTTAAAATAAATCGGCGCAATAGCCCATAAGGTAAATGCTGTTAACGCGTATAAAATGCCGCTTTTGGAAGACGTTTGCATGGATGACATCCCATTCAATGAATTATTTTTTTGGATAAAGAGTGTATATGAATGGGCAGCATATGGTCACACTTTTTATGGTCTGAGAAACAGATAAAAATTGGTTTAGAGTTGATTCCCCTTAAAACCTAGATCGCTTGATTGTTAAGACTCATCATAAGGCGAATCAGGGAACGGGGTAAGTGACATCTCGCCTTTGCCATCGAAGAGTACAACTACATTTCGAACCGACTCAGGTGCTTTTTCTACCCAATGATTTGGGTCAGCATTAGGCTTCGGTGTGCAGTCATCGTAAGAAGGAGAGCAATACAATGTATAAAAAATTCTAACTCTTTCTCTCTCTACCAGTACCTGCATCGAGCCGGTTTTACCTTTAAAAAACTGGTAATAATTCCTAAGAGTCCGAATCTTTTTCTCCGCCAATTCGCTGTCGATGTCGGCGGAAATTCTAAAATACGTAGTTGCATCCTCCTCATATTTGGCCCAAAACCCTTCGATATGATTCGGAACTCCCATTCGACCAATATCGGCACTGGCTCCTGGGTAGCCATTAACCGCGCCATAACCAAATCCTGCACCTCCGCCTAATACATCGGACACTAACATATCTCGAATACCGTATTGCCCATCTAAACTGCCCGCATTGCCAATACTGGCGACATAGAAAGGTTTTTCCTCACACCCTGCCAGAATAAGTAAAGTGGCGAGGATGAAGAGCAGCTTAATTTTCATAGGGCGAATCTGGGAACGGGGTAAGTGACCTCTCGCCTTTGCCATCGAAGAGTACAACTACATCCGTAACATCACGAGGAGATTTTTTGACCCAACCTTGAGGGTCTGCATTTTCTTTAGGGGAGCAGTCTGAGTACAAATCCACACAAACTAATGTGTAAAGTACCTGAATCCTTTCATTTTCCACTATAACCTGCATTGAGCCATCTTTTTCAGAGTAACTTTGGTAATAATTCCTAAGAGTCCGAATCTTTTTCTCTGCTAATTCGCTGTCGATGTCGGCGGAAATTCGGTAGAAGGCAACTTATCCCTGAGCATTGGGATTTTGTTTCGCCCAATAGCCTTCAATATGCTTGGGGACTCCTATACGACCAATGTCGGCACTGGCTCCGGGGTAGCCATTAACCGCACCATAACCAAATCCGCCGCCACCGCCTAACACATCGGCGACACTAATGGGGCCTAGAATATATGAGCCATCTAAACTGCCGGCGTTGCCAATGCTAGCGACATAGAAGGTTTTTTCTTCACATCCTGTAAGCATAAGTAACATGATGAGGATTAAAAGCTGCTTAATCTTCATAAGGCGAATCTGGGAATGGGGTAAGTGACATTTCACCTTTGCCATCAAACAATACGACAACATGGGTCGTCTTATTAGGTGAATAAACAACCCAACCATTAGGGTCAGCATTTTCTTTTGCACTACAGTTATTTACTCTAGAGAAGCATTTCAATGTATAAAAAACACGAATCCGTTCTTCCTCGACTTCGACCTGCATAACGCCCATATCACGCTTATATTCTTGGTAATAATTCCTCAAAGTCCGAATCTTTTTCTCCGCCAACTCGCTGTCGATGTCGGCGGAAATGCGATAATAGGCTTCTTCTTTATTCCAGCCTTTTACCCAAAAGCCTTCAATGTGCTTGGGCACCCCCATACGACCTATGTCAGCACTTTTACCTGGGTAACCATTCACTGCGCCATAACCAAAGCCGCCGCCCCCGCCTAGCACATCGCTCACAGAAATAGAAACTAAGTAATAAGGGCCATCTAAACTGCCGGCGTTGCCAATGCTGGCGACATAGAAGGGTTTTTCTTCACATCCTGTAAGCATAAGTAAGGTAGTTAAGATAAGGAATAGCTTATTCATTGTCATAGGTTTCTCTTGTTGGTGTGCTCAATGGCGCATTGGGTTGATAGCGTTTAAAGGCCTTAACATTAGCAATGCCATTGACTTGACTATCGATTGGGTCACTGCAACCGGGGTTGATAACACTATCATGGGAACGGTGGATGCAGTTATCGGGTACATCTAGCAGCCAATCTTGTGGCGCAACTTTTCCTATAGGCAGTGTCGCTAATTTATTCCACAATGACTTTTGTGCAGGATTATTCTCATAATCTCTTGATGTGTTATACCGTGAATTTATCCACTTCACTCCAAAACGCTCCGCCTGTTGCTTCATTCGCTCTTGAGCCAATCCAGCAAGACTGGCATCGATGGGCTGTAGGCGGTAGAAGTATAAAGTAGCGTCTTCTTGCTCTACTTTGCCATGTTGTTTATAGGTGGCTTTGCATTCTGTTGACCACTCTTTTTGGTGGCGAAGTTGTTCTTGATAAAACCACTTATCAAAGTCTACAAGTCTGCCTTTGTAGGCATATTCCTCTTTTTGATCTTGATAAGACAGGGTCTTAATAAGCTCTCTGTTGTAGGTACTATTTATAGGGATTCCATAACGCTTTGGCAGATCGGTCTTATTATATTGCTCTACAAAAGGATAACCACCGCCCACGTCCGTATGAGCCCCGGGGAAAACTTCTTCATAAAAGTTAGGTGCGAGCTGCTCTCGAGTTTTCAAGGAGGTGAGAGGGAAGTTGCTACGGTATTCATGGTGAGCACAGATCTGCAATGCATGACCCACATCCGCTGAATTGACATGCAAGTTAAATACGCCATTATCCTTATTACCTGGCAAGTAAAACGACCCCACCGTATCAAACAAGCCTAAAAAGCGCACACTGGCACTGCGTTGGGTGTCCGCTTGGTAACCCGTATTTGGGTTGTATTTCTCCTCTTCTGTAGTGCCTAATAAATTAGGTGTAATCTGGCTCGTATCTTTGCCTGAACGATGCTTAGTGTAATTGGGCAATCCCATTTTTAACGCATTTACAAAATGTCGTGCTAATGCAGCGCCTCGACTGAACCCAAACACATCAAAGGCGATATGAGTCACTTCGTCATAAAAGCCTTCTTGAAGTTGTTCAATAATAATATCTCTTAGGGATTTAAGGAGTGTCTGCCATTTCTGAAAGGCGCCATTGTCATCGTAAAGACCAGTAGCACCAGACAAGCGACTTTCGTCTTTACCGGCGTCGATCATTTGGGGCCTTTGCCATGCCCCATCCACCGTGCCGACTCCAGAGACATAAATAGCCGCCGACTTTCCTAGTTCTTGTGAGTACGCTTCAAACAACCTAGCGATGTTGGTTCTGGATTTATCACCATGTTCTTCTTTATACGCGTCATTTCGGTTGTTTTGCGCTGTGCCATCAAAAAACACGCCAATGCGTAAGATGCGTTCTGGTTTGACGTTGACTAAGGGTAGACCTTTTTTCACTTTGCGCTTTTCCAAAGGCAATATTGGGGCGTTGTTGGTGATAGTGATGCTGGTGTCTTCACAAGCATAGTGGCTGTTTTCTGGGTTGTTGTAGGTGCTTGGCGCTTCTGGTGGGCATTCGAAGCGTTCAAACTCTACGGGGTTTTCGGCCTCGTTCAGCTGGATGGTTAAGGTGTCACCGGTTTTTAGTGTACTTGGGTTGTCTTTGTAGCTGGCGTTTTGATCGAGCAGCGCTTTTGCTGTCAGGCCGTATTGTTTGGCAATGTCCGCCCAGGTTTCACGTTCTTGGGTCGTTGGGTTTTCTATGACGGTATGCGTGGCGACATCGGCTTTAATGCTGTCTTTTTCGTTGTTGTCTCTATCTAACTGTGGCGTCTTGGTCACTTTTAATAGGGCGTCAATGTCTAAATGGACGCCGTGCTTCTCTAGCCATTCAGGGTTCGCTTGCTTTACTTCTTCAGCGGATAGAGACTCCGCACGGTAAACCAAGTACTGATCTTTCACTACTTTGCCAGCGATTTTCCAATACACCAACAGCGCCGAGCTGGCATGCCGAAAGTGATAATCGGCCACATTGTCTGGCATAGGGCTGAAGGTACCATCGTCTTGCCATTGGTATTTTTGAACGAGCTCAGATCCCTTGAAATGATAAAGGTAGCCTGTGGTTGGTTGCCCTAAACGCTCCCCAAATTGTACCGCTGGCATAATAGGAAGAAAGGCTTCATTCACTTTCCCTGAGCCTAGTGGCACCATGGCGACATCTTTTAGAGACAGTCCCATGGTGTTTTTCGTCGCTCGAAAGTTTAAGTTATGGGGAGCATTACTATCGGTTTTAAGGGTGTATTTTGTGCCATGGGCTGTTGGGGTTGCCGTCCAATTGGCTATGGCCATTTTATTTTGTTTATCGAACAGCTCTGTGCTTAAACCAACTGGGTGATTTGGGTTCTTGGCAGAAAAAGCGATTTCGATATTGTATTCGTGAGCAATAGCTGAGTGTTGTGCTTGGGTGCTACTGTCAGCCAAGACAGGTTCTGGCGTGTAATCTGGTTCCTTAGCGGGGTGAAGGTTGCCTCGATTTGATCCTACTGAGTCGGCTGATGCAGAACTTCCACCTTGTCCCATCATATTCAGGAGCTGTGTCAGTATAGCTAATGCTGATGGCTGAAAGTCGGATTCGGCTGAGGCGTTGATTTCCCACTTGCTGACGCCTAGGTTTTTTTTAGGAAGAATGAGCAATGGCGTTGTGGGGAAGTCGGTAGCGAGAAGATATTCCCCAGCCGATACTTTTTCTAGTAATACCGTCGAGGTCATGCCTTTGGGCAAGATAGAATGCAGGTCGCGCTCGTCTATTTGACTCAAGCTACCTTCTACAGAAGCGAACTCCATCTCCATTAAGCTATCCAGCTTAATTAAGCGGTATTTCATGGACAAGTCCTTGTCATTTGGTGTGGTTAAAATGTCCGCGATTTTATCTTGTGAAGAATGTCTATGTAAACGAGACAGGGTGTAAGGTTTTAGTCAGTTTTGTGTCGTCTCGCTAAGGGGTTGGTGCCTCAGAGTGATAGAACGTATTGCCTAAGTTGAGTGATGGGTTTAAAGTTAAGGCTGAATTTATACATTAATCGAACTTCGGGGCGGGGCGAAATTCCCCACCGGCGGTGATTTGCTTGATTGAATAATCCAGTAAACAGCCCGCGAGCGCCTTGTTACTTTTCTTACGACATGTTTTTTAAGCAACAAGGGTCAGCAGATCTGGTGAGACTCCAGAGCCGACGGTTACAGTCCGGATGATAGAAGATCGACCAAGTCTTAGTTGCGCCTAATTTCTTTAGGTGTTTCTGTTCTGTGCTTTTTATGTGCAGTGCTTGGTACTATTCGTTCTCATCACCCCTGTGCATCTTATTATTTGGAGAAACCAAAGATGGCAGGAACATTCTTTATCATGATCGCGTGCTTCACGTGGGCGCTTGATACTTTAATTCGTTATCCTCTTTTGGGTGCGGGTTATTCCACTCTGCAAATTGTTTTAATCGAACACCTTACCTTAGTGCTTTTTGTCGCCCCGTTGCTGTGGCGTTATCGTCATGTCTATCGTCATATGTCGATAGGTGGCTTTTCGTGCTTGTTCTTTATTGGTGGTATTGGTTCGGCCATGGGAACCTTGGCTTTTACCGAAGCTTTCCACTATTTGAATCCTACTGTGGTGATTTTGCTGCAAAAGCTTCAGCCGATTGTGGCGATTTTACTCGCCTATTGGTTGCTTAAAGAACGCATCGAAGGGCATTTTGTGCAATGGGCGGCAGTCATATTATTAGGCAGTTTCGTGATGATGTGGCCGGATTTGCGTCAGCTTGGTGATGCCCAATGGCATTATTCAAGCGACACGACGAGTATTCTAAAAGGCTACGGTTATACGCTCATTGCGGTTGTTGCGTGGGGCGCAGCAACCGTGTGTGGTAAGTATCTGTCCCATCAACACATGCCGGCCAATGCGATTATGTCTGGCCGTTTTGTGGCTGGATTATTGGTGTTATTACCGCTGGCATTAGCTCAGTCAGATACCTTAATTGCCATGAAACCTGTCGATCTTAGTCTGGCCGTTGCCATGGCGCTGCTCAGTGGTTTTATTGGTATGTGGTTCTACTACCAAGGTTTAAAAACCGTACCAGCGCAACTGGCTACCTTGGCCGAGCTGTCTTTCCCTGTCTTCGCCGCCGCCATCAACTGGCTCTTCCTTGATATGGGCTTAACGGCTTATCAAATCATCGGCGGTATGATGCTGATTCTGGGCAATATCGGCTTGCGTATGAAAGAACTGAGAAAAGAAGAATTGACCCCAGCGGTTCAGTAAGAGGTCTTTTTGCTCTCTTACTGACAATCTATTCGTATAAATAACGTTGGAATTTAATAAAGGTGTCGCGTATCGCCGCAGGAGAGCCAAATTCTGCGGCGGCGTCACTGATGGTGTTGTATTTAAGTTCAACTAAGCTGCGCATTTTCTTAGCGGCTAATTCTTGTACGCCATCTTCTATGTATTTATCTAAAATGAACTCGATAAACTCGACTTGTTTGTAGGTGAACGCCTTGGAAATACTGGGTTTCGCATTGAATACACGTTCTTTGCGAGTGTGAGTGTCTCTGGCATAAGCCACATAAGCTAATAGGTCATACACGTCACTGTCTTTGGCATCGATAATATCTTTCATGCTATCGAGTTTTTCATCGTCGTAACCTGCTTCATGCAAATCCGTTAAAAGCTTTTCACGCGTTGTCGGGTCACTCCAAATGTTACGCAATTCATCTTCATTACGGAAAAAGCGCGGTAGATCACCAAACATTTCACCGATAAATTGATAAGCCGTCAGCATATCGCCATTCGCGCCCATAAACAAAACACTTTTCATGTGCTGTATTTGACGTGTTTTACCATCTGTTAGCGTGATGACTATTTTTTCTGGTTTGCTGGGCTCATCGTCATCATCCGTCGCACAGCTGCAAGGCGTATTTCCGCAGTTTTGACAAGGCCCATCTGATCCTTCGGAGCATTGGCAAGGAGATTGTTGGCACACATCACACGGCTCGTCTAGCATATCAATTTGGCAATTACATGGGTTAAAGCCACAATCCAAACACAGACAAGTGCAAGGGTTAGTATGGCAAATATCGCAAGGTTCTGCGTCTATTTTGCCTTCAGGAGGCAGCGGTTCACCATCCCATTCAGGATCGGAAAAGTTATGATGCGCTTTGACAAAGTCGTAGATGGTGAAAAAGGATTTGCCATCGTACATTCGCGTACCACGACCAATAATCTGCTTAAACTCAATCATGTTTTTGCATTCACGCATCAACACGATATTGCGCACGTTACGGGCGTCTACGCCGGTCGATAACTTACGCGACGTCGTTAATATGGTCGGTATGGTTTTTTCGTTATCACAGAAGGTACGTAAGTCGTTTTCGCCCGCTGCGCCGTCGTTGGCCGTAATACGCACGCAATAATTAGGATTGGTCGTCCACCTTTTTGCGCGAGCGTATTGGTTAATATAATCACGTACTTGGCCAGCGTGTTCTTGGGTGGCACAAAATACGATGGTTTTTTCCTTCGGATTAATATGATCCATCCAATACTGCACACGCTTTTCTTCCCGTTTGGGGATCGTGATGATGCGGTTAAAATCGCTTTCTTTATAGACTCTGCCAGGTTCTGGTTCGCCTTTAAAACTGACAGCATCGCCCGGCGTGTAAACATATTCATCCATGGTGCCGACAATGGGATAAACCTTAAACGGTGTTAAAAAGCCGTCATTAATGCCTTCTTTTAAGGTATAGCTATAAACAGGCTCGCCAAAGTATTTATAACTGTCGGCATTGTCGGTGCGCTTTGGTGTCGCAGTTAAACCCAACTGCACAGCGGGAGAGAAGTAGTTGAGAATATCGCGCCATGAGCTTTCATCATTGGCGCCACCGCGGTGACATTCGTCGATGATAATGAAATCAAAAAAGTCTTCTGGATAGTGTCTGAAATTACAATCGCTGGTGTCGGTGAGTAAGGGCTGCGCGAAGTCTTCGCTTTCCAGTTCTTCTTCTGAGTCTACATTCCCATTACTGGCTGCATTCGTTGCTGAATCCGTCATCAGGGTTTGGAAAATCGCCATAAAGATACTGGCGTTTTTAGGGACGCCCTTGGCTTTTTTGATTTCACTCGGTGTAATCCTGACCACCGCGTCTTCACCAAAAGCACCAAAGTCATTAAAGGCTTGTTTGGTTAAGACATTTCGATCGGCAAGAAATAAAATACGGGGGCGCTTTTTCGCGTTGCTTGGATTTTTCGCTGCCTGCAAACTCCAGCGACTATGAAATAATTTCCAGGTGATTTGAAACGCAATACAGGTTTTCCCGGTGCCTGTGGCAAGGGTCAGCAAAATACGATCTTTGCCTTGGGCGATGGCTTCTAAGGCTTGGTTAATGGCGTTTTCTTGATAATAGCGCGGTTGCCAGTCGCCTTTCTTTTCAAAAGGGATTTGGGAGAAACGCTCGCGCCATGTGCTGGTAAACTTAGGTTCTGCTACGCCGTTATTATTGCCACCACTGAAAGCCGCCGCCCACATTTCCTCAGGGCTTAAATAACGGTCTACTTGCTTCTCTTCGCCCGTTACCATGTCTATTTGGTAAATTTCATGGCCGTTGGTGGCATAAGCAAAACGACACTGTAAACGCTGAGCGTAGTCTTTTGCTTGGCGTACGCCTTCGGTGTAACTTAGGTTTTCTCGTTTCGCCTCAACCGCGGCTAATTTACGACCTTTAAACTCCAATACATAGTCGCACTTTAGGTTTGCAGCACGTTTACCGCCCCCTAAAATACGGCCAGCGGTGATCTCTACTTCACGACGAATGACACTCAGGTCACTAGCTGTCGGATCAATAACATTAGGATCACTAGCATTAGGGTTAATAACGCCCCAGCCGTCTAAGGCCAATTTAGGCGAGATTAACTCAGCACGGGTTTCAGATTCGTTTCTAGTCATGATTATCGTCCGTTGGTTTGACCGTGACATAACGCTGTTTAGGGCTTCTGGGTTTGTCTGGAAGGGTCATTTCTAGTTGCCCTGAATCGAGCAATGGTATTAACAGACTATCCCTAAAATGCTCTCGGTGACTGACCTCTAAATGCGTCATCATTTCTTTTGTCGTTCTCGGTTCCACGCAGTAGAGTAATAGCGTTTCAGCTTGTCCGGTAGCTTGTCCGGTAGCTTGTCCGGTAGCTTGTCCGGTAGTTTGGTCATTCATCACTAGCACTTGGCTAAAGGGTAAGACTAAACGAGTAAAGTTGTCGGTGAAGTAAAAGGCGTCTTTGCTGTAGCTTTGTAATATACGCGGTATGCCAGAGCCTAGTTGTTCCACTAAATCCACGTCTCTAAACACCCGCATGAGTTCTTTGTTTTGCGGTACCGAATAGCCCATAAAGAATTCATCTTGGCTAAAGCTTTGTGGCAAACCACCTGCTGAAGTGATTTCTAAACGATCCGCAAACAGCTCAAACTTAGGTGGTACTTCGCGGCTGTAAGCATTATGGATAATTGCATTAATCACGGCTTCACGAAGCGCTATCGGGTTTAACAGCTTGGTTTCGTTACGGGTGCTATCGGTAATGGTGGCGAGGGTTTTGTTTTCTACCTTGAGTTTTTCTAGCACGGCTTTGGTCGCTTTGATCAAACAGCAATAGCCGTATTCTTCGTTTTCGATTAGGTTAATCCGATCCAGCCCTGCGTATTTCGCCACCTTGATCGACATGCCATTGTTATCGGCTAATAAATAAGCCGCGTAGTTAAAATCGCCTTCCGCGGTTAATAGCTCTAAGTTGCGGGCAAATTGCTCGTTAAGAGGCAAATCTCGCTCTTGGTAATAGATTTTAAGCTGTTCAAAGTGTAGGTCTTGATTGCGTGAGCGCATATTGCCAATGGAGTTACGCGTGCGGGTGGCAAATAAGGTTTCGATCATGCGTTGCGGCATAGGCTCCGCCGCCGAACCAATCCGAATAAAACACCCTTTGGGAGACATGCCCGCTTTGCGTAAGTAGTAAGGTTGTTCTGAACCGCGGGCGACGACGATTTTGATGATGTTTTTATCTTGATAGCGTTCGATTAACACATCGAACAAGCCCATGGTCGAAGGGCTGATGTTTTGTTTAATGCGGTCTTTAATTTGTAATTGCAGTTGGTCTAGTTTGTCTAAACTCAGCGCTTGACCATCATCGTCAATGCCAATATAAATCAAGCCGCCGTCGTGGGCGTTTAAAAACGCCACCACTTCTTTTTCTAGCCCGTCCGTCAACTGGCGTTTGAACTCCACTCGTTGGCCTTCGACTAAAGGAGGTTGATTTACATGGGTATTGTTCAGCATTAGATCGTCCTTATCTAGTTACTCGACTGTGTTGGTTAACTCACCGCTAAAGGCTTTTTGTAAAATGGATTTCTTGAGCTCGTCTATGGCGTTTAGTTTAGATTTATATGTTATTTCTAACTTATCCAAATTCTCTCTCAGAAAAGTTATCTGTGAAACAAGTGTCTTTTGTTCTTCAATACTTGGTAGAACAAGTGGCAATTCTTTGATTATTCCCATATTCAAGCCAGCCATGATTGAACCTTTAGCTCGACTTAATAGGTATTCTTTAGCCAGTGGATGATAAAGAAAATAAGCATGTAAATATTCTGGCAAGCATTTACTTTTGTCTAATGTGATACAACAAATGTGCTTTGTGTTGATGGCTTTAGGAATATTTTCTGGAACTATCGCGCACCTGCCACACGTCCCCATGATGGTAATTAGAACATCTCCCGGATTCACTTCAAAGCGTGATAGTTCTTCAAATTTTTCAGATGTTATGAAGCGTTTCGCTCCCCATTGGAAGTGGTTATTTACCGCATTATCAATGCCTAATACGGCAATACCTGAGTCAACAATTTCTTTCTTGAGTAACTGACTTCCAAATGGGCCTGTTCTCATTGCGCCCTTTTCATTTTTAGCAACATCTAACACCGTACATGATGGAATAGCATCAGTTGAAAAAATAGACATTGAACAAGCTGATTCAAATAACTCGAGGGCGTTCTTTAGGTTTTGTTCGGTTTTGGCGCGGGTTTGTTCTAAGTCGGCAAACACAGTGTCGAGAATTGACACGATACGTTTTTGTTCCGGAATTGAAGGGAGTGTAATTTCAGTGTTTCTGATTTTTTGCTGCGAAATATTTGGTTGTGCATTTCCAACAGCTTGTGCTACCAGTAGGTCTTTATGATTTAAAAAGAAATAATATAAATATTCAGGTAACACTTTATCGTTTGGATAAATACCGCAGACAGCCTGATTTGTCGAAGCTTCACAACGTAAAATACCAACCTCACCAGCGGTTGCGCCATACATTGCTATTAAAACAGTATTAATTGGAAACATCTTTGCAGACGAACCTTCTAAGCCTTCTTGCGTTATAAATTTTTTGGTTTCGATAATATCACGATTACCAACTTCACCACTAAGCAACCAAGGAATATTGCCACCTTCATAAAACTTACGATTACTTTTTAACGGTGTACCGCCAGCTCCCGTCTTACAGAAATCACCGACCTTCATCACAACAACTCCTGAATCTTGGCTAAGATCGCCTCGGACTCTTTATCGAGCGCAATTATGTCTTCAATAATGGCTTTCGGTTCACGCAGTGGTGCGGTTTCGGCGATGTTGGGGTTTTTCACCGATAAATCATAAGTGGTTTGGTCTATGTCGCTGATGGCGAGCGACCATGAT
Source organism: Marinomonas sp. UCMA 3892 (assembly GCF_012726345.1). Lineage (GTDB taxonomy): Bacteria > Pseudomonadota > Gammaproteobacteria > Pseudomonadales > Marinomonadaceae > Marinomonas. Next base: position 143,385 of record NZ_PTXN01000003.1, on the reverse strand, counting down.
TTGTTAGAGCTCTCAAAGCCCTTTTGAAGTAATACAAAGTCCGCTAGGTCGTTGTCGTTTAATGGGTTGGTTTTGCCCATGTTGCGGCCGACATTGAGTTCATAAAACCACGTATTTAAGGTGGGTTCGCCTTTGGTGAAAAACAGTACCACGGTTTTCACACCAGCACCGATAAAGGTACCGCCGGGACAATCGAGTATGGTGTGTAGATTACAGTTTTCTAGTAGCTCTTTGCGCAGCTTGATCGCGGCGTTGTCGGTGTTGCTTAAAAAGGTATTTTTAATCACCACCGCTGCACGGCCACCCGGTTTGAGCATTTTGATAAAGTGCTGCAAAAACAAGAAGGCGGTTTCGCCGGTTTGGATCGGGAAGTTCTCTTGTACTTCTTTGCGTTCTTTACCACCAAAGGGAGGGTTGGCCAATATAATGTCGTGCTGGTTGCTTGGCTGAATGTCCATGAGATTTTCAGACAAGGTGTTGGTGTGTAACACGTTAGGCGCTTCGATGCCGTGCAATATCATGTTCATGATGGCAATCACGTAGGCCAGTGACTTTTTCTCTTTGGCATAAAAAGTACGGGTTTGCAGGATGTCTAAATCATTGGTGCTTAACGGTTTCTTCTCTCGGCCACCTTGGCGAAGGTAATCAAAGGCTTCACATAAAAATCCAGCCGAACCGGCCGCGCCGTCGTATATGGTTTCGCCAATTTTTGGTTGCATCACATCGATCATGGCGCGAATTAACGGGCGCGGTGTGTAGTATTCACCACCGTTACGGCCTGCGTTGCCCATGTTTTTGATTTTGGCTTCGTACAAATGGCTCAGTTCGTGCTTTTCATCTTGTGAGCGAAAGCGTAATTGATCAACTTTTTCCAGCGCATCACGGAGTGAATAACCACTTTGAATTTTGTTTTTGATTTCGCTAAAAATCTCGCCAATTTTGTATTCAATGGTGTTGGCGTTGTCGGCGCGTTGTTTGAAGCTTTTTAGGTAAGGGAAGAGTTCGCCGTCGACGAAGTCCATGAGGTCGTCACCAGTTAAGGCGTTGTTGTGGTCAAACTTGCCTTCGGCGTTTTTTGGCGCCGCCCATGCGCTCCAACGATAAGGTTCGTCGATGATGAATTGGTAGGTTTCCATCATCATTTCGGCTTCTTGGGATTTAGTAAATTCAAGATCGTCGAGGTATTTTAAAAACAGCATCCATGATGATTGTTCGGTGTAATCTAGCTCGGAAGAGCAGCCTGCGTCTTTGTGGAAGATGTCGTCGATGTTTTTAAATACTTGTTCAAACATTAATGTCCCTAGTGAGCGAGTGCTCTTTTTCTCAATAATGGCGAGATTGTACTTTAGTAGATATAAGTTTTCCTTTTTTAATTCCGCAAATACCTGCCCATCTTTGGTGCTTTTTGCTTTAGAATAGCGCCCATAATTTGTCCATCAGGTCAGTTTTAAGTACATCTTTTTTGATCGATGGCTTAATTTTTATTCTAATTAAGGAAGCGAGATGCCAAACACCTCTTTTCAATCATCAATCACTGAACCAAAAACCCAGTGGCTAAACGTTATTTTGCTGTGGGTTGCTGGCATTTCTGCTGCGATGCAGTTTGCGAAGTTTTCCGTGTCTTTCGATGATTTGCTTGTGCATTATCAAGCTGGTGCAACGTCAACCGGTGCGGCATTGTCTGCGGTTGGCATTGCAGGTCTGGTGTTTGGTGTGTCGGCAGGCATGATCGCTAGTCGCGTTGGTTATTTGAAAGTGCTGGTCGGTGCTTTGCTGCTGGGCGGTGGTTTGTCGCTGATTCAGTCCACTTTGCCGCCTTTTAATGTATTGTTTGTGACGCGCATGCTGGAAGGTTTTTCTCAATTAGGTGTAGTTGTCGCAGCACCAACTCTGATAGCTAAGCTTAGTGCGCCACAACACAAGTCTTTGACCATGGGCATTTGGGGCACCTTCTTTGGTGTCGCGTTTGCTTTGTGTGGTTGGGCCGGTAAGAACATTTTAGATCAATATGGTTTGCAGACGTTGTTTTTAAGCCATGGCGTTTTCATCATGACAATCGGTGTGGTGTTGTTCTTCAAGTTAAGAAAAAATCCAGTACTGGACTTGGTCCCAGTGACGGAAATTCAGGATGGCTTCTTTAAGCAGATGATAAAAATTTATCGCAATCCTCGTGCTTTGTTGCCAAGCTGTGTGTTTTTGTTTTATACCTGCACTTTGGTGTCTGTGTTGACCTACGTGCCTGGTTTGATTGGTGATTCGACACTACAGAAGTTGATGTTGGTTGTGTTACCTCTAATCAGTACTAGCGGTACTTTTTTAGCGGGCGCCATTGCACAATATTTGATGCGGCCACAGCGTGTTGCATTGATGGCGTATTTTGGCGTGGCAGCTAGCGTGATTGTGTTGTCATTGATCAGTGGTTCGGCCGAACTATTCTGTGTTGTGGTTGGTGTGATGGTGCTGTTTCTTGGCATGGTGCCAGGTTCTGCATTGGCGATGATTCCAACTCTCGCTCGTAATCCAAGTGAACAAGCGCAAGGTTATGGTTTACTCGCTCAGTTTGGTAATATTGGTGCGACCGTTGGCCCACCGACGTTTGCAACGGCAATCGCGATGTATGGCCTTGTTGGCTTGGTCGTGTTGGTCTTGTGCGTGTGCTGTTTTGGTGTGTTGTTTAGCCTTTGGGCTGGTCGTATTAAAGCCGTTGTTTAATTCGTTTACTTACTTTTCTTGGCAACGCTTTTTGTAAGCGTTGCCGTCTTTAGCTGCTATGCCGTGCAGCTTGTCTGCTTTTGCTTTACTCTCTTATTTATACACTTTTGGGTTTATTTCAGAAAATACGCCAAGATGCTGTAATAATTTCCGCTGGAGTCGAGTCTAACCTTTATATATCGATTCTTGTCTTGGCTTTCACCGTGAGTTGAAAGGCTCTTTTGGAGTTCTACTAATGAAAAAAATTGCATTGCTGGTATTGATTGCCGCATTGGCCACGGGCTTTTTTTATTTTGATTTACACCAGCTATTAACGCTGGAAGGTTTGAAATCGGGCCTTGTGCAATTTGAAGAATGGCAAGCCGAAAGACCTTTCTTGGTCGGCGGTGTGTTTTTACTTTTGTATGTCATTGTCACGGCTCTGTCCTTGCCTGGTGCGGCGATCATGACATTGGCGGCAGGGGCCTTGTTTGGTTTAGCTTGGGGGACGCTGATTGTGTCTTTTGCCAGCTCCATTGGCGCGACCTTGGCGTTTCTGGTTTCCCGCTATCTGCTTCAAGACACAGTGCAAAAACGCTTTGGTGAACGTTTAAAAGCGATTAACGAGGGAATAGAAAGGGAGGGCGCTTTCTATTTATTTACACTGCGTTTGGTTCCTATCTTCCCGTTTTTCCTCATTAATTTGCTGATGGGGTTAACTACTATTCGTGCTTTGACTTTTTATTGGGTGAGTCAAATCGGTATGTTCGCAGGCACCTTGGTGTACGTGAATGCCGGAACACAATTGGGGCAGTTAGAGAGTTTGTCAGGAATTTTGTCGCCTTCGCTTTTATTGTCTTTTGTCTTGCTGGGCGTGTTTCCTCTTATCGCGAAAAAAATAGTCGATGTAGTGAAAGCGCGTCGCGTTTATGCTGGATTTACCAAGCCAAAATCCTTTGATCGAAATTTGATTGTTATTGGTGCTGGGGCTGGTGGCTTAGTGAGTGCTTACATCGCAGCCACAGTGAAGGCCAAAGTGACCTTGATCGAAGCCCATAAAATGGGGGGGGATTGCCTGAATTATGGTTGTGTGCCAAGCAAGGCGCTGATTAAAAGCGCCAAAGTGGCTCACCAAATGCGCCATGCCGAAAACTATGGTTTGAACAGCAGCGAGCCGACTTTTTCTTTCAAAAAGGTCATGCAACGTATTCACGATGTGATCGCAAAAATCGAACCCCACGACAGCGTTGAGCGTTACAGTAAAATGGGTGTGGATGTGGTGCAAGGCTACGCCAAGCTGATTGACCCTTGGACCGTGGAGATTCAATTGAATGACGGCGGAACGACACGGCTCACAGCGCGCAGTATTGTGTTGGCGACTGGCGCGCGTCCATTTGTGCCTGACTTGCCGGGGTTGGACGAGGTGGGTTATTACACCAGCGATACTATGTGGGAAGCCTTTGCGAAATTCGACGAGCCGCCGAAGCGTTTGGTGGTGTTAGGCGGCGGCCCGATTGGTTGTGAGCTGGCACAAAGTTTTGCTCGCTTGGGGTCGACAGTGACGCAAGTGGAGCGCTCGGCTCGTATTATGGGGCGAGAAGACGAAGAAGTGTCTGTGCTGGCGCAAGAAAGTCTGCGGCAAGATGGTGTTAATATTCTGACATCACACAATGCGCTGCGCTGCGAGAAAGAAGGCGAGGTGAAGCGTCTGATCGTCGAACACGATGGACAAGAGTCTGTGGTGGAGTTTGATGCGCTTATCTGTGCCGTTGGTCGTGAAGCCCGCCTTGAAGGTTACGGCTTGGAAAACTTGGGGATTGAAACCAAGGGCACGATTGTCACGAACGATTACCTTGAAACTCTTTATCCGAATATTTTTGCCGCAGGTGATGTAGCGGGGCCGTATCAATTTACCCATGTGGCCGCTCACCAAGCTTGGTATGCCGCGGTAAATGCGCTATTTGGTTCCTTCAAAAAATTCCGTGTGGATTATCGCGTGATTCCTTGGACCACCTTTGTTGATCCTGAAGTGGCGCGAGTGGGCCTGAGCGAGCAAGATGCCAAAGAAAAAGGCATTGATTATGAGATGGTGCGTTACGATTTGGATGACCTTGATCGTGCCATTGCCGATAGCGCCGCCAAAGGCTTTGTGAAAGTGCTGACGGTTCCGGGCAAGGATAAGATTTTAGGCGTCACAATAGTGGGCGAACATGCTGGGGATTTGCTGGCCGAGTTTGTCTTAGCAATGAAACATGGTCTGGGTCTGAACAAGGTGCTCGGCACCATTCACACTTACCCAACCTGGGCTGAAGCCAATAAATACGCTGCCGGTGAATGGAAGCGTGCCCACGCGCCACAGCGGATATTGAATTGGCTGGAAAAATACCACACTTGGCGTCGAGGTTAATTCGATGAAAAAACTTCGCCTATTGGTTGTGACTCTATTGAACTTTGTTTTTGTTGGCTTGCTCAGCTCTCAGGTGAGCGCGGCAAACGGATTTGACCATAGTCGATGGGACATGTTGCTAAAACAGCATGTGCTGCCGCTCAATGGCGGTCAGGCAAGCCAAGTGGATTACCAAGGCTTTGCCGATGATAAGCCCGAACTGGATCGCTACTTGGCGGCTTTATCGAAAGTGAAAAGCGGCGAGTTTGATGCTTGGCCGAAAGACGAGCAATTGGCGTTTTTGATCAATGCTTATAATGCGTGGACGGTGGATTTGATTCTAACCAAATGGCCTGATTTGGATTCGATTAAAGATCTGGGCAGTTTTTTTCGTTCACCGTGGAGCCAGTCTTTTATTCCATTATTAGGTGAAACGCGCTCTTTGGATGACATTGAGCATAATTTGATTCGTGGTTCGGATCGTTATCAAGATCCGCGCATTCATTTCGCGGTGAATTGCGCCAGTGTCGGTTGTCCAGCGCTTCGCAATGAAGCTTATACGGGCAAGCATTTAGATGCTCAGTTAGACGAACAAACTCGGCTTTTCTTGGAAGATCGCACTCGAAATCGAATAGAAGTCGACAAATTAGCGCTTTCCTCGATTTTTAAATGGTATCGAGAAGACTTTGAAAAAGGTTGGAAGGGTTATAGCTCATTGGAGCAATTTTTACTGGATCATACCGCGGATTTGTCTTTAAACTCTGCCGAGGTTCAGAAGCTTAAAGACAAAGATATGAGCATTCGTTTCTTAGATTACGATTGGGCATTAAATAAAACCTTATAGATCGATTTCTATGGTTGGCGAAGGTGAAAAGCCTCGCATCATTTCCCAAAAAAGGTTCGCTTGATAACTTTGTGTTTGATGGCGCAAACGTATCATAAAAATAGGCAGCTGATTCTGCGAGGTGAAGTTTTCTACTTCGATTGGGATCAGCTGTTTATTGTCTAGCTCGGATTGAATGTAGTGTTTTGGCATTCTGGCCCAGCCAAAACCATGTAAGAGCAAATTTTTCTTTATCTGAAAGTCATTGACATACCAGCGTTTGCCGGTGGGGAGTACGTATCTGTGGCCATTTCCAGAGGTATTGGCGGCGGTGTTAGTCACCAAAATTTGTGGAATCGAATACAGCTGTTGTTGCTTGATCTTGGTGTCACTTGTGTTGACTGTGGCAAGTAGTTCTGGGCTCATTACCGTGATCATAGTGATTTTATTGATTTCGATAAAAGCGTGTCTGTCATCGAGCCCATAACGAGGGCCAATGGCGATTTCACATTTGTCTTTGGCGAGCTTTTCTTGCACACCATAGAGATGGTCTGTGGTGATATCTAAGGTGACGTCCGCGTGTTGTTGCTGGAAAGCTTTGATGCGCATCATGCAGTTATCGTCTAACGCCATTTGGCTTAAACAAAGCTGAAGTGGTGCTTCTGTGCCTTGGGCGAGATCATGTCCTAAGTTCTCCAATTGTAAGACCTGAGACATCAGTTTTTTGCTTTGTAGAAAGAAGGCATGACCTTCCGCTGTGAGCGTTGGTCGATAGCTATTTCGATCAAACAGCGAGATGCCATATTGTTCTTCTAGGGCTTTTACCGCGGCACTGATTCCTGGTTGAGTCTTATGAATGGAGTCCGCCGCGGAACGAAAACTTCCTGTTTCCACCACAGCAATAAAGGCTCTTAATTGATCTAGCTTCATAACAGACTCCACATGATCACTAATTTTGATCATTATAATAATAAAACGAGATTATTTATTGTTCATTATTTGCCGTATTATTGCACGCATAAACGAATATTTTCGTTGTTAGAAAATAAGGAGTAAGACGTGGATACTGCAATTGTCGTGCTATTTTTAGCGGGATTGATTACTGGCTTTTCAAAATTTTCCGTAGGCGGGATGGGTTTGTTGGTACTGCCTATTTTATTGGTGGCATTTCCTGGACCTGAGGCGTTGGCCGTGTTGCTACCCTTGTACATTATTACCGATATCATGGCGGTTTGGAGCTATCGTTCTAAAGTGAACTGGTCGGTTTTAGTCCGCTTTTTACCTTTGGCTTTTCTCGGTGTTTTTGTCGCCAGTCACTTTTTGGCGAACATCGATGGAGAGCAATTCATTAATTTCTTGGGTTTTATGATCATCGCCATGATCGCACTGGGGTTATATCTGGATTTCCGTCCTGCAACCTTTATGCAAAAGCCTTGGGCTGCCTATTCTATGGGCTTTCTTGGTGGCATTGTTACCATGATGGCGAACGCCGCAGGGCCGCTTTTTAGTTTGTTTTTATTAGAGCAAAAGCTGGATAAAGAAACCTATGTGAGCACACGAGCTTGGGCCTTTTTTATCATTAATGTGGCGAAACTGCCCTTTTATATCGCCCTTGGTTTGTTTTCACTGGAAAGCGTTCAGGTCAGTTTGTACGGACTTCCAGGTTTGGCGATCGGTTCTTTTATTGGTTACCACTTCCTGAAAAAAGTGAACCCAGTGCAATTTAAGTGGCTAATTCGCATAATGTCAGGCATTGCCGCCGTGAAACTGTTTCTTTTCTAGCGGCTTTATTTCCCTAGCTTGGAGAGCATGTCTGGTCGCATAAATTTGTTAATGATGATCATAAATAAAATGGAAGGTACGAGCAGAATCAAAGCGGTGATCGAAGCGATCTGATAGTTACCTTCCATGCTAGCGGTATAAAGCAAAAGTGGTAATGTGCTTATATTCGGTGAACCTACGAAAAAAGTGCCGGTAAATTCGTCTAATGACTCTAAAAAGACAAAAATACAGCTGGCGATTAACCCCGGCGCTGCCTGTGGCAACACAATATGGAAGAAGGTATAGAAAGGCCCTGCGCCTAGATTTCTAGAGGCACGTTCTAGCATAGGATCTGTCGAGGAAAATGCCGCTACGCTGATCCAAATGGAAAACATTAAACCATGTACGCTGTGGACCAAGATTACGCCCAACAAGGTGCCGTTTAAGCCGAAGTCATAAAATAGTCGAGCTATGTTCATATACACGGTTAGATTTGGAAACGCCTGAGGAATTAAAAACAGTAACATCCAAAAAACACGTAACGGCATACTGCGTTTTGAGAGCGCGTAACCTGCGGGAACTGAGACGATTAAACAAACCAACACGGTTAACACCGCAATTAATAAGCTGGTGAACAAAGATCCTGAGACATCGCTATAAGGATTAAAAACTTGCTGCCAGTACTTAAAACCCCATTGGCTTGGCAGTGCATGAGGAAAGTACCAGCTTTCTGTTACGGTCCAAATTAGTAAGTTCATGATTGGGCCAAATATCGCCAACGCGAGCAACAATATAAAAACACATTGCAGCCAGAGATTTATACGCAAAGAACGAATATTTAATGTCTTCAATAAGTTGCCATTCAGTGGATAAATCATCAGTTCGCCCCTTTTTCTTTTAGATTTTGGCGCAGATAAAACCAAGCCAATCCTGCGCAAATACAGTACGACACTAAACCTAGTGCGTTCGCGACGTGATAATCGCCATAAGAATTAATACGAAACGCCATATCAGCAGTCATCATGGTTGGTGAACCTGTTCCTATCATGAGAGGAACCGACAATACTGACATCATGGTGACAATGGATAAGACCATGGCCACACCAAGCGTTGGCGTAATTTGTGGCAGGATAATTTGAAACAAAATACGTAAACGCGAAGCGCCTAAATTGCGTGCGGCACGGATTTGAGAATCATCTAATGCGGCCATCGCGCCTGAAATTAACAAAGTCGAAAAAGCCAACTGCTTCCAAACAAACGTAATAATGATGCCGCTCCAACCAAGAAAAGACACGGTATCCATGGGGGTTAATAAACCAGAAGCGACAAAAGCATTGTTCATTAAGCCATTTTTTGCCAAAAAGCTTCGCATCATTTGCGCGGTAACAATAAAGGGAATGAACAAGGGTAAACGATAAAGAAAGCCCAGTATTTTAGACAAAGAACGAAAAGGCGATAAGGTAATTAGCGCAGCGATGGTAATGGATAAAACTGCTAAAATAGCGACTGAGATCAGCACAATGATGATGGTGAAGAGGATGTCTTTTGAGTAAAGCTCGAAGGCTTTGTTCAAATGGGTGAGAGTGAATTCGCCGCTGTCTAATGTAATGGCCGAATAGAGTGAGAAGCACAAAGGGTATAAAAAGAAAATACCAACCATGAGCGCTGCTGGGGCGATTAACCAAAGATGATTCTTGAGTAGATTGTGCGATGTCGTTTGACGCATGTTTATTTCCAATAACCAACACGAGATAAAATGGCCCCGAGCAGCTTAATTTAGAGCATCAGCGCTCAGGGCTTATGTTGAGCGGGTTCTTCGCTCATTGATCTAGTTCACTACCTAGTTAGAAACGTTACGCTCGTAACCTTCTTTGATGTCATCAAAGTACGGCCCAATCGGGAAGCTCTTACCATATTTTGATAAATCGCTCGGTGTGATTTCCGCGAACAACTTTTCCCATGTCGCGTTATCAAGCTTGGCTTTTACATAGTTAGCGTCGATTCCTGGATACCAGTTAAATTGTTTCACAATACCGTCGGCTTGAACTTCTGGGCTAGTCGCTAATTCAATGAATTCTCGTGCCAGTTGTGGGTGTTCGGCTTTGGTTGGTGTTACGTAGTACATTGGTTGCCCAGGCATACCCGGAGCTATCAGGGAGAGTTTTAATGATGGTGGAATCTTGCCTTGTTCTTTCCAGCTGTAGAACATGTCTACCCATACAGGTCCCATGAAGATTTCTCCACGGTTTAGCATATCTAATGTGCCAGCGTTGCCAGGTGTGAAGGTGATGTTTTTGTTGAATTCTTTAAGCTCGGCAAATGCTTTGTCCCAAGAAGACTCAATGCTTTTGTCGTATGGCATGGAAGATAATTTATCAGCATCTGTGCCATAAGCGTAAATCCAACCGGTTACAAAGCTCACCCCAGACATGCCGTTTTTTATGCCGTTGTAACCAAAAGATTTAGGGTGTTGCTGTGTCCACTTCACTAATTCATCGTATGACTTAGGTGGTGTTGTAATAAAGTCGCTGTTGTAAGCGATGGCGGTTTGGCTATGGAACATAGGCATAACGTAACCGTCGACATCGATACCTAGAGCGTTTGTCGCGCTATCACGGGAAACCATTTTGCCTGTATTGATATCGCTGCGATATTTTGAAAGCAGGCCATTTTTGACGAGCTCACCGCCAATTTGTTGATGCACTACGGCAACATCAATATCCCATTTATCAAGGCCACTATCATTTTGAGCTGATAGCTTTTCCATGATTTTATGGGAACCTGCATCACCAGGACCTGTACCAACAACGTTTACCTTAACGCCTGGATGAGTGGCCTCAAATTTTGGCGCAAGGTAAGTTTTCACGTAATCCACCATGTTTTGACTACCAGCAGAGGCCACATTGAGCGTGGTTTCTGCATGTGCAAAACTGGAAAATTGAGTGAGGCCGATAGCGGCAAGTACGGCGATGTGAGTTTTAGCAAACATGATTCATCCTCATTGATTTGGCAGAAACGATATTGGTTTTTTGATGGTCAGAATGTTTCTCTTTTTTAGCGAAAACATGCAGAGCATCGATGGGAATACGCAAGGTGGCGGGAGTGTGCTCAGGCAGATTCTGATCGTGATCAACCTGAATGGTGTGCTTCCCGCAGCGCACACTAATTTGGTAGTTATTGCCAAAGAAAACACTTTGTTCGACCTGGCCGCTGATAGTTAAACCTGCATTAAAATCTGCGTTTTCGGAGGTTGGGTGTGCTGATAAAACAGCGCTTTCGCTACGAAAATAAATGTCTAGTTGATCAGCATGGTTACTGAGGTTTAGGCAGAAAGCATCATCATGAGTTGGCCACTCGATATGATTTTCAGCGCCCATAAAGTCAGCAACAAACGGCGTGCTTGGGTGGTGGTAAATTTCTTCTGGGGTACCGATTTGTTCTATTTTGCCTTGGTTTAATACGGCAATTCGATCTGCCATGACCAAGGCTTCTTCTTGATCATGGGTAACAATGAGCGAGGTAAAGCCAAGTTGCTTTTGTAGCGCCTTGATTTCGTGACGGACGCTTAATCGGACCTTTGCATCAAGATTGGATAGAGGTTCATCTAATACCAAGACATCGGGCCGGATCGCTAAAGCGCGAGCCAATGCCACTCGTTGACGCTGTCCTCCTGACAAGGCGGTGACTTTCTCATGGTCTAAGCCATCCAGCTTTACGATGCGTAATAGCTCGGCGACTCGAGCATCGATATCTGCTCGCTTGGCTTTTTGAACTTTTAATCCGTAGCCAATATTTTGCGCGACTGTCATATGAGGCCACAGGGCGTAGCTTTGAAAGACCATAGTGATATTGCGTTTTTCGGCAGGCAACTGAGAAACAGCACGATTACCCGCAAAAATTTCGCCATGGCTAACAGGAACAAAACCGCATAGGGCATTGAGGAGTGTAGTTTTTCCACAACCGGATGGTCCAAGTAATGCAATCATCTCTCCTTGCTCAACGGTTAAATTGATGTTGTCTAATATCAATTTTTTACCGTAGCCTGCCTGTAAGTTTTTTATGTGTAAGTGCGCCATTCCTTCTCTTTACTCCAAACCGATAAAAGGTCGATAAAATGAGCGCCGGTAGGTTTTTTTAAGTTTTTTCAAAAATGAACACGTGTTCAGTGTTTTGTAAAAAAAATGCAATCTCTAACCGACATTATGGTGGCCTACTTTGTCGGATCTTTATGACAATTTAATTAAGCTAAAAAGACATCTTGGTGAGACAGTATGAAAATTGACGTGATTGGCAGTGGCAGTGCGTTTTCAAAACGCAATAATACTTCCTCGATTAGAATTATAGATTGTCAAAAAAACCAATGGCTTATCGATTGTGGGCCGACGGTTCCACGAGCCATTTGGCAACGCAATATCGATGTGAATGATATACAGGTAATTTATTTTACTCACATTCATCCTGACCACAGTTCCGGGCTAGCTGCGTTGATTAATCAATGGAAAAGTTTTAAACGTACTGAACCTTTGACCATTTTTTGCCAAGCGGAACAGCAACAACCGCTGCAGGCGCTGGTGGATTTGGCTGTGTGGCCTGAAACTCATGTGTGTTTCGATATTCATTGGCAGGATATTACTAACGGATTTGAATGGAAGCATTGGCAAATTCGTACCGCGAATACCCAACACGAAATGTCGAACAAAGCGATTCGTATCACTGTTGATGGAAAAACGCTGTTTTACAGTGGTGACGGACGTCCTACTTTAGCTAGCCAAGCGTTGATGCAGGGGGCTGATATTGCTTTTCAGGAATGTGCGTCTTTTAACGCTTTGCCAGATGACTCATCTCATGGGGATTTACCTGATTGCGAGCGATTGCTGGTCGAGACAGAAGTCAAAGCGTTAGGTATTTATCATTGTTTTGATGAAGCGATACCGAGCTTGCTTAATGCGCTGGTTGATATTCCTGATATGTTTTTGAGCCGAGATGGTTTGCAGCTGGATTTAAATGATCTCGATCTTAGCGAGAAGTGCTTCAATTTGCTTTCCATAGGGCAAGGAGACAAGTTGTGACAAATTCTAGACGTGGTCGTTCTGCGTCAGCCGAGGATGTTGCGAAGCTTGCGGGTGTGTCGCGTGCGTCGGTGTCTCGGGTGTTTAGTGATCAAGGCAATGTCGCGCGAGAAACCCGTGAAAAAATATTACAAGCGGCAAATGAGCTTGGTTACCAAGTCAATTTTTTAGCTCAAGGCTTAAATCGCAAACGCAGTCAGTTAATTGGCGTGGTTGTAGCGCGTTTGAGCGATCCTTTTCGTAGCAGTTTGCTAGAAGGGTTGTTGAGTGAAATCCAAAGAAAGGGCTATCAGGCGTTGGTGACGGAAGTTCGTGATGCCAATGAGCTGGAAATGACCATCCGACGCTTTACACAGTTTCGAGTCTCGGGCGTGGTCGTCACGTCCGGCCAGCCTCCTGCTGATTTGGTTAAAGAATGCGTGCAGCACAATATCCCTGTGGTTGGCATTAATCGTCACATGGACATTCCTGATGTGGACTTCGTTTGTTCCGACAATAAAATGGCGGCTTCGCTTGTTGCCGAGCAGTTCACTCGTTGCGGCTGTAAGTCTATTGGTTGGTTGAATTATAAGGAATCTACTTGGTCTGGTATCAATCGTGGTGAGATGTTTTACCAGGTAATGACTGAAAAAGGCGTTTGCGATGAGAGTGATTTACTTCAGATTACAGCCGAGATGGATGGTTACGAAGGTGGAAGGCAAGCGGCTCATCGGTTTTGTGAGCAAGGCAAAAGAGTCGATGGTATTTTTTGTGCTAATGCTCAACTGGCCTGCGGTTTTTTAGATGGTATGCGCGAAAATGGCTTTGATGCACCGGCTGATTTTCACATTATTGGCTTTGATAATACGCCGCAAACCGCGCAATACAGTTACCGTCTTACGACGATTCATCAAGATGTCACAGAAACCGCGAAGCGTGTTTTATCTTGCTTAGAAGCCAGAGGACAAGATTCGCATATAGATCAGTGTATCGAAGAAATTCCGGTCAAGTTGGTGATTAGAAATACGTCGCCAAACTTTGAGTCGACCATGATAAGGGCAAAATAACATGCAAGATGAATATCAGGTTTTAGAATCCGCGATCAAACAAGCCGGACAACGTGCTCAAACCATTCGTCAGTCGGGGCTGTCAGTAACTACGAAAGGTCGGCAAGATTTTGTTTCACAAGCAGATATAGCCGTTGAAGACGAGTTAAAACAAGTGATTCGCTCCTTGTTTCCGGAAGATGGTTTTTTAGGCGAAGAGAGTGGCTTGATTCAAGGTGTAGATACAAACACCAGCGGTGTATGGGTAATCGACCCGATTGATGGCACCACAAATTATGTTCAAGGTATGGATTATTGGTGTGTTTCGGTCGCTTATGTAAAAAATAACGAGATCCAGGTGGGCTTTGTTTATGCGCCTGATCGTGATGAATTTTTCATGGCAAAAAAAGGCCAAGGGGCGTATTTAAATGGTGCTCGGTTAGCTATTGATGATCCTGAAAAAGGTCAGGCTATTATTGGTTTGGGTCGTTCTAATCGTCGACCCGTACAAGAATATTGCGATCTTATCTTGATGTTAGATACACAGAATGTTGAATATCGACGTTTTGGCGCTGGTGCTCTTATGCTGGCGCATGTGTCATCTGGGCTTGTTCATGGCTATTTCGAATCTCATCTTAATAGTTGGGATGCTTTGGCGGGACTGTTGTTAATCAAAGAATCAGGCGGGCAGGTAACAGATTTTCTTAATAATGATGGGCTGCTAAGTGGTAATCCTGTTTGGGCTGCGAGTCCGCAGTTATGGGAGAATTTGAACAAGCTTCTATTTTTGGTATAAAAATCTAGAGCAGGCAAGGGCTGGTTCTTTTCGTACAAAAAGCACACAAAAAAGCTTTTTTACAAGCTTGTTATTCGTTAAGTTGTTCCGTATTACTATGTGGTAGGCAGTAACTTCTGCATTAAGCACGCTATTCCACGGATATTGTATGAAAGACAGCCAGAACAATGAGGTTCGGTTAGAGGATATTCTAAATACCACGCCAATTGCTGTTAGTTGGTCAAGTTTGTCTTCTGGTCATATTGAATATATCAATAAAGCATTTAGTGAGCTTTTTGGTTTTGTTTTGGGTGATATTCTAGATACCGAAAGCTGGTTCTTACGTGTTTCTCCTCAACCTGAATATTACCAAAACGTCATTGCACCTTGGATTCATGAATACCGTGATAATGCATCTGCGCATGACTTAAGCGCTACACTGTTTTGCAAAGATAACTCTGTTAGGCATATCAGTATGTGTTTTTCCACGATTGGGGATAAACAACTTTGGTATTTTAATGACATCACAGATCATTGGGTGGCTGAAGAGCGATTACGTGCCCGCAGTGACATGTTGGAAATGGTGGCTAAAAGTTCTGCACTAAAAGACATTCTTAATGTGATTGTTAAGCAGATTCAACAAGAAAGCCCGCTTTCGTTATGCAGTGTGTTGTTGTTTGATAAAGACGAGCAATGTTTAAGGTTGGGTGCAGCTCCTAGTTTTCCTGATTTTTATAATCAAGCTATCGATGGTGTGAAAATAGGCTTAAATGTTGGATCTTGTGGTACCGCCGCGTATTTAGGGCAACGCGTCATTGTCGAGGATATTTATGATCATCCCTATTGGGCGGATTATGTTCAGCTCGCCCGTCAAGCCGAAGTCGCAGCTTGCTGGTCTGATCCTATCATGTCGTCAAAAGGGGAGTTATTAGGTACTTTTGCTATCTATAAACGTTTTCCTTCAACACCTTCTGAAAAAGATTTTGAATTGATTAATTTTGCCAGTAATTTGGCGAGTATTGCGATCGAAAGTTTTCGGGCACAAGAGGCACTTCAAAAAAGAGCGTATTTTGACCATTTAACTGAATTGGCAAATAGGGGCTACTTTTTTCAGCAATGTGAAACGCTTCTTAATCAGTCGAGAGAGAAGAATTTTCCGCTCGCTATTTTAATGATGGATGTGGATCATTTTAAAAAAGTAAATGATGAGTTCGGCCATAAGACAGGGGATTTAGTGCTACAAATGCTTGCACAAATGAGTTTGTCTATTCTCAGGCGAGACGATCTTATTGCTCGAATCGGTGGTGAAGAGTTTGCTATTTTACTGCCGTTCACTGAAAAGGACGAGGCTTTACGAATCGCTGAGCAGTTAAGAGAGTCAATAGAATCAAGTATGGTATTGAGCCTTGATCATCAGGAAGTAGTCTTTACGGTATCATTAGGTGTAGCTTGTCGACAGGATGGCGACTGTACGGTAGATGATATATTGAATAAAGCAGATAAGGCCTTGTATCAAGCCAAAGCGGCTGGAAGAAATTGTGTGTTCTTGGCGGTGCCTTAAAGTAATACTTTGTTTTAACTGGTTTTTCTCTTTCCTATAGCGTTATCGATGCTCTTCATTAATGGTTTTTTAGCTCTAACTCTGCCAAAATCTCCGTCCTTTTGAACCGTTTAGCGACAGAATATATGAGTCAAAATAGTCAGGTTAATGACATGAAAAACTACCTTGGAGCCTATAGCCCTCAAGTTCAACAGCAGGCGCAAAGTTTGTTGGAGGCGGAAAAATCAGGTGAATGGTTGCTAAAAAAATACCCTGACGTTCATGGACTTAATGGAACTCGTGCTCTGTATGAATACGCAATGGATCTCAAGAATGAGTTTATGCGCAGCTCCCCGCCAATCAGTAAAGTCATTTATGACGATAAGATACACATCATCAATAATGCCCTTGGGTTGCATACTTTTGTGTCTAGAATGCAGGGCAACAAGTTAAAGGCGAAAAATGAAATTCGTATATCGTCTTTGTTTCGACGTATTCCTGAACCTTTATTAAAGATGATTTTGGTGCATGAACTCGCTCATCTCAAAGAAAAGGATCACAACAAAGCCTTTTATAAGCTTTGTTGTTATATGGAGCCAGATTATCACCAATTAGAGTTTGATTTACGTCTATATCTCAGTCATAGAGACCGCTTCGGTGATCTTTGGTCTTGATGGCCTTGCTGTAACTATATCTTCAATTTCGAATAGATCCTTCCCTGAAGAAGCGTTCTCATAAGAGAGAATAGTTCTCGATTGTTTGATTTTCTTATTTTTTGCACTTTCTTTGTAAACCTCTACATATCTAGCTTCTAGATTGAAACTCCTTTATTTTTAAAACGATGTTTTATTATTTTAAAATTTTCATAGCAAAAATACTTTCAAAAAATTAAAGAAGGGTTTAAATTAAAACTCCAACCCTATAAAAATAAAACGGTGTTTTGATATGAAAATTAAAATTGTATCTGCAGCAGTCCTGATTGGGCTAACTAGCGTTGCAGCTCATGCAACAACGATTAATATTCGTCATGAGTACGTTCCTGAATACGATGGACAGGATCAAGAAAATAAAGATCGTATTGAAGTCAGTCATCGATTTGCCAATGGCATCGGTTTTGGCGTAGAAGCAAAGTGGGGCAGCGCTAAAGGAGCAGGTCCTTTTGATGAACTAAGCGGCAATGGTCAGCAAACGAATATCAGCTATCGCTATAAAATCTCTGACACGCTTACTTTAACTCCGCAGTACAAGTGGGAATCAGGCTCTGACAAAGTAGGTCATCAGTTTAATTTAAGCCTTGGTTATAAAGTAAATGATGATTGGTCTGTTGGTTTCCGACATCGCTATCATTACGATAAGTTAGCTGATAAGGCGAAACAAAACTCTCATTATAACCGCTGGACTTTCTCTACTGGTTACAAAGGTATTGAAGATTGGGGATTTGGAGCATCAGTTGATTACACTTTCAACCAAGAAAGCTCAGGCCCAAGATGGAAAGGTGACAAGTCAGGCTTTTCTGAAGTTAACTTCACCGGCGAATACAAAGGCTTTAAAAGTGGTTGGAGCCCATTTGCAGAAGTTGGTATGAAACCCTATAAATCTGGTGATACCTACAGTTATAAAGGCGCGCAGGTTAAATCTAATGATAGCTGGCGCCCTGTGTATAAAATTGGCGCTAAATACAGTTACTAAGCGAACTAGCCTTTAATTCAAGCACTGTAAAGGCCTATTTTTCTTCCCTTTTAGATAGGCCTTTATTTGCTAGTATCATTGTATGTATTGAACGCATAACGACGGAAACAGAAAGGGGATAACTGCCACCGTGTTATGGTTCAATATTTAGCGAGAGTATTAAAAGCTTTGGGAAACTAATAATGCTGCTGTATAGCCTTGTGTACGGTTTTTTGCTTTGAACTCTTTGTAAGCATGGAACGAGACAAAAGGCAGGCCTGGTCGGAAGAAACTAAGCTCTGGTCCTATTGCTACCACTTCCCCTTTGTTGCCATTCACAATATTGCTGCTTGCTGGTGCTTTGTCATCGGTTAGTTGTTTGTAGTAAAAACCACCTAGCCCAACTGTCCAATCAGTTAAATGCTGACCAATAGCAAACTCATGCCGGTATTCAATCCCGCTTGT
Organism: Marinomonas sp. UCMA 3892; assembly: GCF_012726345.1. Taxonomy (GTDB): domain Bacteria; phylum Pseudomonadota; class Gammaproteobacteria; order Pseudomonadales; family Marinomonadaceae; genus Marinomonas. Next base: position 125,182 of record NZ_PTXN01000003.1, on the reverse strand, counting down.
GTAGTTGGTATCTTTGTTTTCAGTATTGATGTCTAACTGGAAGCTAGAGGAAATTTCAATTTCACTGTCTGTCATGTAAGTGAAGTTAAATGCAGGAGAAAAGGTCCAGTGATTTAGGCCTGTTGTGATGGTATCGTCTTTGCTGTAATGACCCGTTGGAATTTGTATTTGCAATTGTGTATTGGTTGCTAAATTTTCTGATGGATGCCACTGCAAAATGTAAGGCACAATTTGAATATCAGCGATACTAGAATCTGATCCGACTACCGAAATATTTGAATTAGGCACTTTGCCGTCAATATCTAAATCCAGAAACGGGATAACGATACCGTATCCATAATTGGCACCTTGAAACTGGGTATCTGTCATCTTTATGTAAGTGAGAGATAGCGCCTTCACTGTTTGTGAAAAGTCACTTAGATTTTCGTCGCCCTTACCATTTAAATTTTTATTTGCTTTGTAAATCGATCCTCTTATAGAGAAAGCACCGATATCTGTTACTGGAGGCATATGACCAGCGCTAAAACCATAAATGCCTGGAGCTGTACTTGGTGCGCCATTTTCAGTGGCGAGTACTGAACCAGATATGATAAGGCCTGCACTGATACCGACGATTGAGTTTAATTTAAATCTATTCATACATTCCTCTTTTATTTTTATTAGTTGTAGTGGAGAAGCATGCCTAGAGTTGAGTATTAATTCATATCCCATATAGGATAGTTGATGAATTTAATTGTTTATCTTTGTAACTAATTAGAATGGTTTGTTTATATGAAATGTTTATTTCTGTCTTATAAGGAGCGATGAAAACTAGGAAGAGTAAGGAAAGTCTTGATGCATGCAAAACGATGGGGCTTCCGATTAGATCAGAGGCTCCATCGCTCATCATAAAAATATCGAGTTTTTATTGGGCACCATGTTCTTGCGCATTTGGCATTCTAAAGTCGGGTTTTACCTCTGTTATTTTCTTGGTTAGATAGTTTAATAGCACGCCATATAGGGGAATAAACAACCCAAGACTGATGATGAGTTTAAAGCCAAAATCCGCTAGTGCAATTGCTTGCCAATGTTGCGCCATAAATGGATCTGGGCTTTGGTAAAAGGCGATACCGAAGAACGCCAATGTGTCCAAGCCATTACCAAATAAAGTCGATGCCGCAGGTGCAATCCACCACTGCTTAAGTTGGCGTAAGCGATTAAATACTTGAATATCAAGTACTTGACCAAGTAGATAAGCCATTAAGCTAGCAATCGCGATGCGCCCAACAAATGTATTTAGTGATGACAATGCCCCGAAGCCTTGAAATTCGCCTTGAGCAAATATAACAGACAATACGTAAGAAACGATTAGCGATGGAATCATGACTAAGAAGATGATTTTTCGAGCTAAAGTCGCGCCGAAGATTCTTACTGTGAGGTCTGTTGCTAAAAAGATAAAAGGGAAAGTGAACGCACCCCAAGTGGTGTGAAACCCTAATACAGTGAAGGGAATCTGTACTAGATAATTGCTTGAAGCAATGATTAGTAGGTGGAATATCGCAAGGTAACACAGTGCCTTGCCTTTTTGCTCAGATGTAAATGTACTCATATTGTGACCTTTTTCGTTTGATTGGGGTGAGGGAACCCAAATTTTTAAGTCCGTTTTAAAGAAACGAACTACCAGTTGTTTTCATTAGGTTTTGCTTACGCATTTGACCATAAGGTCAAATGCGGAGCGGAATTATACATGAATCATCTGGTTAAAAAAGCGCCAGACAAAAAATATTGAATAAGAGAGGTATAAAACGTGTTTAAAAAGAAATAAGGCACTTTTTATGCTGTTCTTTCTTGGTGCTTTAATCCTTTCGAGTTAGTGGATAGCCAATACGAGATATCCAGTTGTGATAGCACCAGCCGAATAGAATAATAAGTAAGCATCCAGATAGAACCGGTGAAAGTAAAAATCCCCATGAGACTTTCAGTGATAGAACTAAAAGAGGATTCGCTCCTGCAGGAGGATGAAGCGTATTGGTTAACATCATTAAGGAAACGCCAAGCCCAACACTTATTGCCATGGCTAATGGGGTTACATCCCAGAAATGTAATGTAATTAATCCTATTGCTGTTGTTAATAAATGCCCGCCTAGGATGTTTTTTGGCTGGGCTAAAGGACTTTTAGGTAGGGCGAACAGAATAACCATAGTAGCGCCAAAAGGCGCCATAATGCCAAGATACTCTGGTGCAAATTTAGCACCTTGGGCAATCATAAATATACAAAGTGTTGCTCCAATTCCTGCTAAGCAAATAGTAGACAATTTTGATTGATAAATTGAAGTGAAAAAGTTTGATAGCATGAATGGATTCCTCTTGAGTGCTGATTATTGTCGGTAAACAAAGGTAGACCGATCTGTCTCTTTGATGGTAGACAAATCTGTTCACTCGTGTCAATATTCTTTTTCGATGAGGGAGAAGATAAGTGACTAAACCTGATTTATTAATTCATACGGCGTTTAAACTTTTTTACCAACATGGCATTCATGCCGTGGGAATTAATCTGATTTTGTCTGAAACCGGTGTGGCAAAAAAAACGCTTTATCATCATTTTAGTAGTAAAGATGCTTTGGTTGAGGCTGTGCTGATTTACCGAGATCAGATCTTTATGGATTGGCTAACATCAAAAATGATGGCTGCAGGGAAAGGTAAAGCCGCTGTTTTAGCTCTGTTTGATGCACTTGATGATTGGTTTCATGACAGGGTTGAGGTGTTATCGCCATTTAAAGGCTGTTTTTTTGTGAAAGCCAATGGAGAGTTTTCGGATCATGTTGTAAATGATTTATGCCAACGCCATAAACAAAATATCACGACTTTCATTCAAGCGAATCTTGTTGGTAGTTCGTCTGAATTGGTAGCTGCAGATTTAGCACAAAGTATTAGTGTGTTGAAAGAAGGGGCGATTGCCCAAGCATATTTAGTGGGTGACCTAGATGCGGCTAAGAGAGCAAAAGCAATGGCTGTTACTCTCTTAGGTTAATCTGTTATATCTGTACCTATATTGCTAATTAATCGTTGTCGTCTGAACTGTTAATACGAGCTAAACGGTCTTGTTCTTCTTCGTAGGCTTCTTTGATTTCTTGTAATACGGAATCGACATCAGCTTCTTCTGTTGGTTCTTCGAATAGACCCGTCAATTCGGTATGTGGTGTTAATTTACCTGCCTCAAATAGTGCCCAGATTTCTTTGGCGTATTTGGTCTCAAGAAGTTCTGGTGCGAACATGCCGTAATAGTTGCGCATATTATTTACATCACGCTCTAGCATCCATTCGGCATTATTGTTTGCAGCGGCATCAACAGCCTGAGGCAAATCTATAATCACAGGGCCGTGAGAATCAACCAATACGTTAAATTCTGATAAATCACCGTGAATCAAACCTGCACACAACATGCGGACAATATCTTTGATGATGGTATCGTGATCGCGTTTGGCTTGTTCTTCTGTCAGTACTACATCATTGAGGCGTGGTGCGACCTCACCGCTATCATCGGTAACGAGCTCCATTAACAAAACGCCATCAAAGCAGCCGTAAGGAGTTGGAGCGCGAACCCCAGCAGCTGCTAATCGATATAAGGCATCGACTTCAGCGTTTTGCCAAAGATTCTCTTGCTCATCTCGGCCAAATTTAGAGCCTTTTTCCATAGCTCTAGAACGACGGCTATTGCGAACTTTTCTTCCTTCGCGATATTGCACAGCCTGTTTGAAGCTGCGTTTACCGGCTTCTTTATATACTTTTGCGCAACGGATCTCTGATCCACAGCGCACTACGTAGACAGTCGCTTCTTTTCCGCTCATTAATTGTCGAAGTACTTCGTCTACTAAGCCATCTTCGATGAGTGGTTGTATTCTTTTAGGGATTTTCATGCGGCTCGTTATACAGTGATTAGGTGACAAATGAAACTACCAGAAATATAAAATAGACTTTATCGCCGGTATAGCGGAATCATTTCTACCTTGCAATTAACAAGGCTACTCGTTGGAATCTCGCTTTTTATATTCATTCCTGACTAAATACTCAACCATCTCGTTGATTTTCATGTTTTTTTCTTCAGCCAACGCATTTAGTTTTTGCTTGGTGTTGAGCGTCATGCTGATGCTGTAGGGCTTTTTACCACTTGATTTCTCACGAAATTTTTTCTGACTCCAAGCCTTTTTCATTTTATCAATGATTAATGCTTTGCGGTCTACGTTATCAGATAAATCGATAGTAGCAATAACCGCAGCTTTTTTTTCTGCTTCTGTTGTGGGTATCCAAGCCTGTTTTAGAGGTCTTTGAGTAATATTTTGCAAATATGACCAAGCCCAAGCCCATTGTGAGGGATTATTTACTTCAAGCCAATTGACGATAATTTCGTTTAAACGTATTTCCTGCCATTTCGCTTTCAGTTTTTCGAGTAGGTCTTGCTGTTGTTGCGTATCTGCTTCGCCATTATAAAAAGCATCTAAAATATCTATATGCCTATCAGCAGCATTGCTCCTTTCGGTATTGAATGCTTTTCCTGAAAGCAATAGGAATGGGTTTTCTTTTATTGGGTTTTGCTCTGGTTCTATTCCTGAGTTTTTGGTGATGCTTTTTAAGTAACACCATGCCCAATTGCATAATCTTTCATTTTTTTTATCTATCCAGCGAAAATAATTAGAAGAGAGTTGGTTTGCTTTAAACGCCATGCGCATTTGAGTTGCAAAGTTTTGCGGCGCTCTTTTCTTGTTGATTAGATTTTCTAATTCTTCATTCAGTTTTTTTATACGCTCAGCTAGGGAATCACCGCGTAAATTTCTCAGAGATGCGCTTCGAATATTTTTGAGTAAATAATCATTATAAAACGTGCACTCTCTTTCAGATGACGCATCAAGAAAATCAATATTATCTCTAATCATAGCTTTTTATTATCCTTTGATTTTTTCTTATTCTAAAAATGCTATTTATTACTGTGTAGATGTTTCGTAAATCTTACGTGTATTTGTGTGACCTTACAATAAATCTACAGTGTATTTATTGATATTATGATGGTCTCTTGACGTTTTTTTGATGTTTAAATTCAGTAGTTTTTCCCAAAATAAGAGCTGTTCTCCATAGGAAGTATGTTTGAGTAAATGGATAGGAGACTTGAGGTTTTAACTGTGTTTTTGATGACTAATATTGAATGGATATCTTTTAGTTGGCTGAATAGCGTTATTAGGAAAGGAGGGCAAAATTAAAAGTGAGCTGAATTGAAAATGGAATAATAGTTTTATATATCAATATCTTTTTGAGCGTAGAGAGATTTCTAAGCTTGTTAGAAAGATAATGCTGTTTACTTGATGGAGGATGTTTAGCGAGAAAAATAGGAGCTAAGTAGGAGTTAAGTGTTGCTTGTGCGAATGGTATTGCGCCCAGATTGTTTAGCTATATAAAGGTGACTATCTGCAATTTTGAACACAGCCTCTTTTGAAGAAGCTTCATATGAGTATCCAATGCCAATGCTTACCGTAATGTTAGATATGTTGTCGATGATAAGGTTGCTGACTGCTGTTCTTAAATTTTCAGCTAGAGCCATTACTTGTTTTGGTGTTCTATTCAAAGTAAGGACAATAAATTCTTCGCCGCCCCAGCGCCCCAGGACATCATTAGGATGAACAGTTCGGCTGAGCTTACCCGCTATACTACTAAGTACTTTATCTCCGGTTAGATGACCATGTATATCATTGACCTGTTTAAAATGATCAATGTCAATTATTAGGATTGCGTAATTCTTCTTTTGCTCTGTTGAATCTAGATTAAGCTCGTTAAAAACTTTTTCAATTCCTCGCCGATTTAGTACTCGAGTGAGTAGATCAACATAAGCATAGTTTTCGAGTGTATCTGCTCGTTCTATGACTTGGTCGGTTTTGACTCTGAGTTTAATCACTGTCCATAGCAAGAAAATGTAAATAAGGTGTGCAATAGCAATATTTAAGACCACCCCCATTGTGTCTGCCATTGTGTGATATTGGATAATCGCTATGAAATGGCCAATGATAGTGACAACAAAAACAATGATAGTTGTGGGGGCGGCTTTTTTTACTTCGAGAAAGAGATAAGCAATAACGTAATTTAATCCCAACCATTGTGCTGCGTTTGAAAACAAGCCATTAGCAGCCATGTGATGCCAAATACTTGAGCTAATTAGATAGCCAGCCACAATAAAGTAGACAAAAAAATGTAGGCTTTGATGATTGATTTTAGTGGTGATACTAAGGATAAAAACAAGGCTAAAAGCACCGATGCAAATAGGGTAAGCTGCGGCATCGAAGGGCACAATAATTCCGCTTAAAGCATCAATCGTCCATATTGCACTAAAGCCTAGAATAGCAACAACAAGCATTCTTCTAAACAATGTTGAAGACATTGATGAAGTGTTAAGTTGCCTATTCGGCGTGCTTTGGTTTTTCATTAAGCAAGTAACCACTGCATATATAGGCCTTATATTTCATATTAAAAACTTCGCGCTAACAAGTATGTGATAGCTCTTTTTCTTGTTAGCGCCGTCTATATTAAACAACAAATTTATTTAATTCATTTTTTAATGACAAACTTGATGTCTGGAGACGATCTGCGGCTTCGGCAATTTCCTCTGTGCTGTTCCTGTTAAAGATAGCTTGGCTTTCTACGTTAGACATTAGTGATAACATTTGGTGAATATCTCGTAAAACATTTGTCACATTACCAGAGGTGAATTGCATTTTTTGACGAGTGTCAGACATGGTTGTTGAGCTCTCTGTAATGCTGCTCAGAGCGAGGGAAGATTCCTCTAGTAGCTGATTAAACTGATTTTCGCTGTCTTTTATTTTGTCAGCAACTTTGCTTATCGCCGAGATGATGCTGCCAATTGCGATACCAGTATCATTCAAACTGCTTTGAGTGCGGATAGCAAGTTGGCGAACTTCGTCAGCAACAACTGCAAACCCTCTTCCTTCCTCTCCTGCACGCGCTGCCTCAATTGCGGCATTTAGCGCTAATAGGTTGGTTTGGTCTGCTATGCCACTGATAGATGAGAGGATTTTATTAACTTCTTCTGCTTTATGCGAAAGTAAGTTTAATTCGTCAGAAAGTTGTGACTGAGACAATGCTGTTTCATTGATGATTTCGGTTACTTTACCGAAAGCATACTGCCCTCTTTCTAAGGAAGTAGTTGCAGTCTGAGTGTCTTTTACTGCCGTTGTTAAATCAGAGTCTGATACTTCTAATAACTGACTAGTCGATACTGCATGCTGACGTGCTTCATCGACCGCTGATGCAATTTTTTGTGCGGCCGAACGGATTTCTTTACTGCTACCTTGAAGTTGGGAAGATACTGTGGAGTTTTCAATGGCCGAATTAGTTGATGCTGATAGCGTTGATTGAAGCTCTGAAATTAAATGGTTAAAGTCTTCTAGTAATAGTCCAATTTCATCTGAACTGGTTTTGGAGCGTAAGGTAAGATTACGTGTTGTCGCAATAGTGCGCATTAGTACTTGAGCTTCGGCGAGAGGCTTCAAGATATGAGAAACAAGCCAATAAATAATGGTCGAGGAGATAATGAATATTATAAAGCCGATTATGCTAGATATTATTAAGGTTTTTTGTAATTCCGTTTGTATCCTTGATAGCAGTATATCTGCGCCAGCTACAAATTTTTGACCGCTCTTTGTTGTATAAGGAATAAATATAGATCTGAATGTTCCCCATTCATCTGTATATTCGTCGAATATTGGCTGTGTTCCATTTTGAGAGAATGCCTTTAGTAGCTTGTCACTTGGATCTTCATAGGATGGCAAAGGTGCTGGTAGTTTATTGCTTTTGACTTCTTCTGGATCGGGTGTGTCTAATACAAATACAATATCGTCAGACGTTTTAACCATGGTGTAGATGTATTCCACATCTGAGGATTTTAGAACATTGTAGGCTTTTAGTTGCAGAAGGTCTGATTGAGCTACAGTGAAACTACCACGAGCAATTTGGTCGTAAATATCAGCATCCGCTAGTTCTGCCGCGGTATTTGCGGCAAACATGAGATTACGATCGACCTGATCATATAAGTCCGTTTTGCGGACATCGTAAAGGTAAGCTGTATAACAGATACTGGCTAAAGCATTGAGCAGAAGAACTGTTATTAACAGGCGAGACTTAATTGTTGTAAACATGTGATTTCCCTATCGAATACGAAGCTGACAGCTGATCTTTTACCTAATAATTATCGGAATAATAACAACGAATTACTTTATTTTGAACGGCGTCTTTTATTTGGTTTTTTGTCTTTTGAAGGGTGTATGCCTAGCGCTTTTGCTCTTAATTGTTTTTTAGATGGCTCGCGCTTTTTCTGGGCGTTGTTTACTTTGTTTAGGTCTGGTTCAAAACCTGGTAGCCACTGAGGAACAAATTGCTCACCAACTAGTTTTTCAATGTCTGTTAGTAGATAGCGCTCTTTTTCGGAAACTAAGGAGATGGCGAGGCCTGTTGAGCCAGCACGACCAGTTCGGCCGATGCGGTGAATATAGTCTTCTGCGTTGTAAGGCAATTCGTGATTCACGACATATTGTAATTGCTCTATGTCTATACCTCTAGCAGCAACATCTGTTGCTACAAGTGCACGTACTTTTCCAGCTTTAAAGTCTGCCAATACGCGATCACGAGCGCCTTGGGATTTGTCTCCATGGATGGATTGAGTGGCAATACCATCTTTTTCCATTTCTTTGGCTAGCTCGTCAGCGCCTTGTTTGGTGCGAGTAAAAATAAGTACTTGTTGCCAGTTTTTAGATCCTATGAGGAACGACAGTAGGGCACTTTTTCGATCTTGATCTACCGCGTAAATCGTTTGCTCGACCTGAGTTGCCGTGGTATTTCGACTGTTCACTTCGATTAATTGTGGGTCTTTTAATAGGGTTTTGCTTAGGGCGAAAATTTCGTCATTGAAGGTGGCGGAGAAAAATAAAGTTTGTCGAGATTCAGGTAGTTTTTTCAATATTCTTTGAATATCAATGATAAACCCCATGTCTAACATGCGGTCTGCTTCATCTAATACTAGGGTTTGTAACTTACTTAAATCAATCAGGTTTTTCATGATGAGTTCAAGTAAGCGACCTGGGGTTGCAACCAACACATCACAGCCTTGTCTCAATGCATCGAGTTGCATATTTATACTTGCGCCACCATAAGCGACAACCGACTGGATCGGTAGTTTTGTGCTGTATTTAAGGAAGCTAGCATGAACTTGTTGCGCCAATTCGCGAGTAGGTGTGAGTACTAGCACTTGAATGCCTTTAGTAGTATTTGAGTCTTTAGCTTGTAGAATTTGGTGTAACAGAGGTAAAGCAAAAGCGGCGGTTTTCCCTGTACCAGTTTGCGCTCCGGCCATAAGATCTTTTTTCGCCAAGACGGCTGGAATAGCGGCAAGTTGAATGGGAGTTGGTGTTGTATACCCCAGCTCTGTTACTTGCTGAATAATGTCTTGATGAAGTCCTAAAGACGCAAAGCTCATGGATGTCTCGCTTATTTTTAAGGTGCAAATTGAGGGCGCTAGTGTAGCACTTTGCTGGCATTTCAGAGTTGTTTTTTGATTTGATTTTAGAAGGTTATTGTTTTTAGAAGACAAAAAAGCAGAGCCTTATGAGTTCTCTGCTTTTTTGTTGATTTTGAATATCTGGCGATTATTTAGCGGTACTGTAATCCATAACCAGCTCGTTGTTTTTCTTCCATCTTGCTTGTTCTTCTTCCGTTGCTTTTGGAGAGAAAAATCCTAGCTGAGCATAGATGAGGCCTAGAACGGGAGAAATCCAACATGCGAAGGCTAGTGGGATATAAAGTAGATTCTCGAAATTGCCATCGCCAATGCTCAACCCCAATGCGCCGATAACGAAAGCACCACCAGCATTCCAAGGCACAAGAGGAGAAACCAAGGTGCCGCCTTCTTCGATTGCACGGGAAAGGTTAAGTGTTGAATACTTCATTCCGCGATAGACTGGCGCATACATACGACCTGGTAGTGCTATTGATAAGTACGGGTCGCCAGCGACAAGGTTGGTTGCAACCGATGTTAGTGTGGCAGATGTCTGAACCCCCTTGAAGGTTTTTACTTTGGTCATAATGGCACTGATGATGGCTTCTAAACAACCTGTTCTCTCAAGTGCACCACCAAAACCTAGTGCAATCAAAATCAACGAGATAGTCCACATCATAGATTGGATGCCACCACGATTAAGTAGGCTGTTAATGGCATCAGAGCTTGTTGTGATGGAATAACCGCTGTTGGCATAGGTTAGGATGTCGTGGATGCCGGCACCTTGAGTAAATGCTGCAACAATTGCGCCTGCAATTACCCCCGCGAATAAAGAAGGAATTGGCGGCATGCGTCTAACGGCAAGTACAATAACGACTAAGGCCGGAGCCAGTAACCAAGCAGAAATTTCGAAATTTCTTTGTAGAGACGATGTGATGGCAGTGATGCGTTCAAAAGAACCATTGTCGTTGTCGATTAAAGTAAAGCCTGCGATTAGATAAATAACCAAAGCGATTAGCATCGCTGGGATAGTAGTTGGCATCATATTTTTGATGTGGGAAAACACATCCGTGCCTGTCACTGCTGGTGCTAAGTTAGTGGTATCGGAAAGAGGTGAAACCTTATCACCGAAGAAAGCACCAGATACAACTGCGCCGGCAGTCCAGTACATTGGAATTTCAAAACCTGCACCAATCCCCATTAGGGCTAGGCCGACTGTGCCGACTGTGCCCCAAGATGTACCCAAAGATAGCGATACAACGGAACAAAGAATCATTGCCGCGGCTAAGAAGATTTGTGGTGATAGTAATGTTAGTCCGTAATAAATCAAAGTAGGGACGGTACCGCTGGCAATCCAAACCCCGACCAGCATGCCAACTAAAATCAATACGGATACAGAAGGCATAGATACGTGGATTACATGAAAAATTCCTTCTTCAATTTGCTTCCACTTTAAGCCCTGTTTAATACCAACTAACGCTGTAATGGCTAAGCCAATAGCAAGAGGTATATGCGGTGTGAAATCACCAAAATAGAAGATTTGCACGCCGAGTAACGCAAGAGTGAGTATGACAGGGACAAGGGCAAGCGCAAGGCTTGGCTTCTGTGTCTCTGATTGTTTTGTGTTGATAGCCATATGTCGTTCCTTTGTTCTTTTTTATTGGGTTCGGATAAAGGAAATAGACATGACGAAATGTCATATTCCATTTTTCTTAATTAATGTTGTAGCAGGAAGGGATAATTAATTCACAAACAAGTCGTAATACTTTGTATGAAAAATGTGAAATAGAAATAGCAAAAAATGCCTTGTTAATCCGCTATTTGATTGGGAAACATTAAATATCACGAGTATTTTTTTTATGAGTTGATGACAAAAAATATGATGAGACACCTTATTTAAAAACTATATCAAATAGGGGGCTCATATTGCTTGCTCTATTACTGTGCATGATGAAGCGGTTAGTTAATCCTAAATAAGCTAGAAAGAATCATCAATGATGACGTGCTGATCAAGGGATAAGTGAAATTGCACCAAGATTGAGCTGAGCAGAAAGAATGCTGTGTTTTGTGGCTTTGTTACTACTTCTGAGAAAAAGTGAATGTCAGCATTTATTTGCTCTGTGATAGCTTTCGTTACGAAATAGTTTTATTTAATGATAGGATTGAAATGAATATTAACAGCTGTTTACATGTTGTGGATTCATTTACATTTAGTTGATATTTTTTGGAAATATTATGCTCTTATCTTTTCTTATCTTAATTGTTATAGTTCGTTGAACAGCCATGAGATGGCTTGTTTAGCACTAAAAATAACGATAATAAAATGATCATGAAACACCTGATTTAACTTTTACCTTTTGTAGTACTTAGCTATGTTAATGTCAGACATTAAAATTCTCGTGGTTGACGATTCTAGCGTCATCAGAGAAACACTCGAAAGCTACTTTGCAGAAGAAGGCTATACGGTCTCAGGGGCTGATACTGCAGAAGCCGCTGAACAGTTATTGAGTGAGCAAGAATTCGATCTTATTCTTCTAGACATTCGTTTACCTGGTAAAGATGGATTGACTTTGACCCGTGAATTACGGAGCCGTTCAGAAGTCGGAATTATTTTAGTAACAGGTAAACAGGACGATATCGACCGCATCATAGGGCTAGAGTGTGGAGCGGATGAATACGTTTGCAAACCTTTCAATGCGCGAGAAGTATTAGCTCGTGGGAAGAACCTTATTCGCCGCGTTAGGAATCAGAGAGAGCTTGCTAAAAAACCAATAGAAGAACCCGTATTTCGTACGATTGGAACATGGCAATTAGATACGTCGCGCCGTGTTTTGCTTAAGTCTGACCGCAGTGTGAGCCAATTAACTGAAGGTGAATTTCAGCTTTTGTTAGCGCTTAAGGCAAATGAGGGGGTTGCTTTGACGCGTGATCAACTTATGGACCGAATCAAAAATCGTACATGGAACGCTACAGATCGCACGATTGATGTTTTAATAGGCCGAATTCGTCGTAAATTAAGTGAAGACCCACACTGTCCACAAATGATCATTACTGTTCATGGTGTTGGCTACCTCCTTAGTAATAATCCTCAAGACGATTTGTAATGCGAGCGGTGATAAAGCGATTATTTGTGGTGATTGTTAGGAAAAAAAACGTTCACCGCGCAACACTCTATTATAGATTTGAAATATACAGCAGAGCTCTTTGGTTATGCTTTATCTGGTTGAGTATGTTGTTTTCTTGGAGTGCTTTAGCTGAAAACGATGCGTTGTCAGTCTCTCATCCACCGCAGAATGGCTTATCTGGATTAACGATAAAAGTGTGTGGAAACAGCGCTTATCCACCCGTTTCATGGGTGAATGCTGATGAAAAAATTGATGGTGTCAACGTTGCCGTTATTAGAATGTTATTAGAGCCACTTGGCGTGAAGGTTGATGCTCGTCAAAATAGCAATTGGCGGCGATGTCTCAAAGAAGCCGAGTTAGGCAACGTTGATATGCTGTCAGGATTCAAAACGTCGAAACGTCAACAGTTTCTAACCTACCTAGATGCTCCAGTTATTCGTGAGTCAATTTACCTGTATTACCCTATTGAGCATCCACTGGTATTTACAGACTGGAAGTCTTTGGCTAGCTTGCGGGTTGGCTCGTTAATGGGCGACAGCTTTGGTAATAAAGTGGATGCCGCTCTACATGAATATCCGAACTTAGAGCTTGTCTCGACTCAGGACCAAAATCTATTAAAGTTGGCTGATAATCGTTTAGACGTTGTACCCATGGGAAAATTATCAGGTCAGTTGGATGTACAGCGATTGGGTTTAGAAGGCAAGATTGGTCACACAAAAACAGATGTTAGCGATTTTTGGTATCTCGCGATTTCCAAAAAGTCTCCTTTAGTTAAGTGGCTGCCCTTATTAAATCAGCGTTTAGACAGATTATTGAAAGACCCTAGCATGGTGCTTGAGCTGGTGGAGCGTTATCACCAAATTTACAATGCTGATCTTGGTTTTAATGGGGAGTTCGATTACTAGTTATGCGCCGATCAATACGGTTCACTTTATTCCCCAATTTATTACGTTATAAGCAAATGCATCCGCTGGCTTATCGTATCTTCATTAAACTTTTGTCATTAAGTTTGTTGCTGGCTCTTATCTCGACTAGCGTTCAGGTGTTCAACGAATATCGGCGCGAGCGAGCCTCGATGCAGCAGCAAACCGATTACATTACATCATCGCATATTGAAGGGGTGCGAAAAGGTTTATGGGATCTTGATAGCGAACAATTAGAATTGCAGCTAAAAGGTATTATGAACTTTTCCAATGTGAATGCGGTTACCTTGCATTCTGCGGATTGGCAAGATGACATCATAGTCGGGGATAAAGACTCGATTGTGAACAATAATAATGGTACCACTTTGCCTATCTATTACATCGACCGAGATGGCAAGCAGACGCAGCGTATGCTTGGCGAGCTAACGGTGTATCATGATATGGCGGCTATTCAGTCAAAATTGCTGCGATCTGCTATCGAAATTGCGCTTTTTCAAAGTCTTCTGGTGTTAATTAATGGAGTTTTGTTACTGCTTATTGTGCATTTTATGGTAACGCGGCATCTGGAATACATGGCCAGTTATACCCGCTCTATCGGTGCTGGAAATCTCAAAAAAAAGCTTATATTGCCGCATAAAACACCGCGTTCAGAAAGTGATGAAATCGATTCTGTTGTGAATGCGATGAATGACATGCGAGAAGCAATTTTAGCGGATATCAAGCAAAAAGATGTGATCGAAGCTGAATTGCGCTATCACCGAGATCAGCTGCAAGAGCAAGTGAGCCGCCGGACTCGACGATTACAAGATGCTAAAGAGACGGCTGAAAAAGCGAACTTAGCTAAGAGCCAGTTTTTGGCAACTATGAGCCACGAAATCAAAACGCCGTTGAATGGTATTTTGGGTATGGTGGAGTTACTACAGAGCCAGCCTCAGTCCTCTCAGAGTCACGAGAAGCTTTCCGCGATTTACCAGTCTGGGGAGGCTCTATTAGAAATTCTCAACGGTCTATTGGACTACGCTCGTCTAGAAGAAGGTATGTATAGTCCGGAGATTCTGCCGTTTTCAATTAGTGAGCTAGTAAATTCCACGAGCTTGCTGTTTTTGGCTCAAGCCCAGCAACAAAATACGCAGTTGAATGTACAGATTAGCGATCAATTACAGGACCGCTACCAGGGAGCCGTTGGTGCGTTACGGCAAATTTTATCAAACCTTGTGTCTAATGCCATTAAGTTTACTCGAGATGGCTCTGTAACCATTTCTGTAATGCCTGCAGAGGAGAATCCTGAGCAATCTAGTGGTGTACTTATTGAGGTAGAAGATACGGGAATGGGCATTCCTGATCGCTATCTTTCACATATATTTGAGCGCTTTAGCCAAGCAGATGAAAGTGTCACACGACAATTTGGCGGTACAGGGCTGGGGTTAGCTATTACAGCCCAATTGGTGAGGTTGCTCGAAGGTGAAATGGGTGTAGAAAGTGAGGAAGGCCGTGGCAGTGTCTTCTGGTTCTATGTGCCATTAATTGCGATAGATAAAGCCGATATCGCCTCGGTTGAGGCTATTGAACCGCCTCGGAAACTAGCGCCTATGTCGATTTTACTGGTTGAAGATACGCCAATTAATCAAGCCGTTACTACGGAACTATTGGAGCAGGATGGACATCAAGTGACACTTGCTGTGGATGGCCAAGAAGCGCTTCATAAAGCAAACAACAGTCACTTCGATTTGATTCTGATGGATATTCATTTACCCTCGTTAAGTGGTTTAGATGTTGCTGATCAAATACGCAATGGTGGCCAGATAAATGCTCAAACGCCTATCGTAGCGCTCACCGCTAATGTTCTGCCAAGCAATGTAAAACAATGTCATGATATTGGCATTCGAGCTGTTATCCCTAAGCCCTTTAAACGTGAATTGCTTTATCAGGTAATGGGGGAGCAGCTCAACCTCAACAACCAGATAGCACTAGACCAGCAAGTAAGTAGCGGCTTGTTAAACATCAGCCTTATTTACTCTCATCTAACCGCATTGGGTCAGCAGCGTTTACAAAAATTGGTGTCGCTGTTTTCGTCGTCGATTGAGCGAGGCTTGGAAGAGTTGACTGAAATGAATGCACAAAAAGA
The DNA here is from genome assembly GCF_012726345.1 of Marinomonas sp. UCMA 3892. Lineage (GTDB taxonomy): Bacteria > Pseudomonadota > Gammaproteobacteria > Pseudomonadales > Marinomonadaceae > Marinomonas. Next base: position 109,483 of record NZ_PTXN01000003.1, on the reverse strand, counting down.
TTTGTACGAGTTGGCAGACATTACTCACCGTTTAGCAGGGGATTCTGATGCTGTCGGTGCACAAACCTTAGCAGCGGCTTTCCGCGAATTAGAAAACCACTGTAATGACAGCACCAAAATGGATTTTAGTGTTGAAATAAACGCATTGAGACCGCTTTATGAAGAGACGTTAGATATATTGTTAAACACTGTTCATGGCCATTAAAATCGGTCGACTCGCAATGCCTTCATTGGAATTCGCGTCGGACGCAATTCTAGTTTTTCCAGTAATAGCTCTGCACTTATCGCGGCCTGTGTAATCCCCAAATGCTGGTGGCCAAAAGCAAAAGACAAACGAGAATAAATAGGGTGCTGGTCAATTACTGGTAAGGAGTCTGGCAAAGAAGGCCGATGCCCCATCCATTCGCTCGACTGAAGTTTAGGGTTATCGAATAGTTTAGGTAGCAAGCCTTTGGTGTGCTCGCGTAAAACCTGATAACGCTTTTTGATTGGTGGTAAATCTAATCCTCCTATCTCACTCATTCCTACCGCACGCAGTCCTGCATCTAGTGGCGACAAAACTAACTTTCGGTCTGCCGATAAAATAGTGTGATGTATGCGTGTTTTATCGTTGGGGAAAGTTACGTGATAACCACGTTCAGCTTCCAATGGCACATGAATTCCGACCTGTTCTAGCAACGTTTTACTCCAAGCACCAGCGCAAATGGAAACGCGATCAAATGTCTCTGTTTGTTGTGTTGTGACTAACCTAATGCTGTCTTCATAAGGTTGAATGGCGTTCACTCTAGCGGTGATAAAGCTTCCTCCACGTTTTATAAATGCCTCGAATAATGCTTTGCAAACATCATAAGGGTCCGATAACCGATGAATTTCTGGGAAGAAAACCGCATGGCTGAGCGTTTGGGATAGTTCAGGCTCTAACAAGGCTAACTTGTTCCCATCGACTAATTCGCAGGAAATGTCGTAGCTGTGCATTTTTTCAATCAACTTTGAAGCTTCATCACGTTTATCGGGATTTTCCCAAACAACCAAATGCCCACCTTTGATGAGAAGAGCTTCCGCGCCGATATCGGTTAAGGTGCGTTTCCAAGCGCCAACAGATTCTTTATTTAGCTGATGTATCATCTCTGTTCCGCGTTGCGCCTGATCGGGTTGAGCTGCTTTTATGAAACGCCAATACCATGGCGCAGCTTTTGTTATATAGCGTATTGGTGTACAGATTGGTCCTTTTGGATTTAACCAAAGCTTGGGAGCAGATCTAAGTACCTCTGGTGTTCCCAGTGGGTCGATGATCTCTGTGGCTAAATACCCTGCATTGCCTGAGGACGTAGATTTACCCGGAGCCTTATCGTCAATCAATATGACTTTGTGGCCTCGCCTTTGAGCTTCTAGTGCCACACATAAACCGACGACACCCGCACCTACGACAGCAAAGCTGCTTGTGGTCTCTGGTTTTTTATTGTCCAGCGTAGGTGATTGGGTGTTGTTTTCCATTGATTTTCTCCAAAAAAGTGCGTATTTGATGTTGTTAAGTCGATTGAATTTTGACTAAAAAATGTTATGAGCTCTGGTACGCCAGAATTGCCGCGGCTAAATCTTCACGGGAATCACCTACAGATTTGAATAAAGTGATGGCTTGATCTGGTTGGCGAAGAGATGATCTGCCTTGATGAGTATTGCCACAAAGCTCAGTTAACTCCGCGTGAATGTCGTCAGCCGAGATAGCTCCTTCTCTAATGGGTATGATCAAATCACCTGTTTCGGATAGGGCACCAGCTCGAGTATCGACAAATATTTCTGCTTTTTGCATAGCTAGGTTATCTACTTCGCGCATGGTTGGAGTGAAGCTACCGACTAAGTCTACATGCACGCCAGGCTTGAGCCATTCACCTAGAATGATGGGCTCGTTAGCAAGTGTGGCACAGCTGATGATATCTACGGTACCTGCGATTTCTGGAAGTTGCTCTGTGTTACCGACACGAGCATCAATGCCTTGGTTTTGTAGTTCGGCGACAAACTCTACCGCTGTCGATACAGTTCGGTCCCAAACCCAGACGGTTTCAATAGGACGAACACTACAGTGTGCAGGAACAAGATGATGGCCCATTCTCCCTGCGCCAACCATCAACATAGAACGAGAATTTGGGCGAGATAGAAAGCTAGAAGCCAAGGCTGATGCCGCTGCAGTACGTATGGCTGTTATTACATTACCATCCATTTGTGCCAAGGTTTGTCCTGTGTTGCCGCAACTTAAAGTGTAAAGGCTGGTTAATCCTGGTAGGCCTTTTGCGTTATTACTCGGAAACACGCTGACTTGTTTTACGCCCAAATATTTACCTTCAATCCATGCGGGCATCAGTAGCAGGGTGGCTTGGGCTTCGCCTGGTACGTCTATAAAATGGTGATGACGAACGGGAGACTGAACGTCATCGATGAAAATATCGCGTAGAGCGTTGATCACTTTTGGCCATGTTAAGTGTTCGCGTAAGGTTTCGGCTGAAATTTGCATGTCACGACTCCTATCTATTGAGTGAAGTATCATCCTAGCAAGTTGGTTATTCCTTTAGTTGTCCAAAACTATGACGATTAATACCAAAGCTATGCAGTGCCATAGGGAGCTGCTATAAATATAGTCGTTATGATATTTAAGGTAAGCTGTAGTGCTATGAACAGTGAAATTCGTCACAATTTGATCTCGACACAGCAAGGTGAGCATCTGCATGATTTTTCTCAAATCCTGATCGGGTGGAAAGGAAAAATGACATGTGAATTGCCTCAATCTTCGGGAGCGTTGGGGCGTGGGCACTTTGCGTTAGCACCGAATAACATTCCGCACTTATTTTCGGGGCAGACCAAGGATTGCGAGCTGCTGGTGGTAGATATGCATCGCCAAGATCCTTTAATGACTTACATTGCCGAAAGTTCAGGTTCTTCTCTGGATATTTTATTGTCTTCAGCGCCATTCTTTTCCCAGTTACCTGTTGAATTGATTGGCTGTCTTGAATTTACCGCCAAGCAATTACAGCATGCGTCAGAACAAGTAAGGCGTCGAGTTAGCACACAGATGCTGCCTATGGTGCTGCTGCAGGTGACTGACATCGTCACTGAACAAGACAGTACATGGAGAAGTGTTGCCCATCAGCGATTAGACTTAGTGATTCTCAACAGTTTGATTGATAGTAAGCCTGATCAGACTTTTAGTAACGAATGGCTTGCACATTATTTCAATATGAGTGAAAGCCATTTTTATGTAGTGTGCCAAAAGCAGTTTGGTATGAGTCCACAAAAATATATTTTGACGCGTAAACTGCAACAAGCACATCAACTAATTATGACATCATCGATTCCTATTGCCCTACTGGCGGAAAAATATGGGTTTTCTAATGCTTCTTCGTTCTCGCGAGCTTATCGCAAAATTATAGGTTTTTCGCCAACACACAAGCGTAGTAAATAGTTATTGTTTCACTTTGTAAGACGTTGGTTAATTTGTGTTTTTTCGTTACAAAAATGTTCTTATTTTTGGACGGATAATAGTGTTTTATATGCCAGCTATAATTCTTAGGTGCATTTTTTGCTAATCTAGTAACTTTTTGTCAGTTTTTGCTTTAATCATTTGGAATCTTGTGGACATGGCTATTAAGTCGCGCTTTTTAATATCGACTACTCTAATCTTGTTGCTCACAGGTTTTTTTTCTTGGCTTTCAATGAGAGTTTTGGCCGAAGATATTATTGTTAGCTGGGTTGAGCGCTATGCCGAGAAGCAGATTCAATATGATAAAGTACGAACTTTATTACCATTGATTCAAGAAGTGAAATTATCTAAAGAATTTGCTGAGCTTGAATCGCTAAAAGCGTGGGCTAAACATCCATTTAATGACGCTTTAAAACAGCAAGCGCTTTATGATACAGAAGCATTTCGACATCGCTTTTCGGATAAATCTTACTTCATCGCCTTAAAAGGGAATGAGCACTATTATTATAGTGATGGTAAGGAAGCATCTAATCTTGATCCTTATCGGTATACACTTCACGAATCTAATCCTGATGATGCATGGTTTTACCAAATCATGGCGAAAAAGCTAAATCTACATTTGAATGTAAATCCAGATGTAGAATTAGGGGTTATTAAGCTTTGGAGTGATGTCTTAATACGTAATGGTGATGACGTTTTGGGAGTGGTAGGGACAGGCTTAGATCTTTCAGGATTTTTACGCCAAATGGTTGAAAAACAAGATATTTATTCAGCTATTGTTTTTATTAACAATGAAGGCTCTATTCAACTTTATCAGAGAGAAGAATTAATTGATTACTCTTCATTAACGAAACAATCCGAAAATAAAAGCTTAGTTTTTCAGCTGCTGGATGATGAACAATCTCGCATGCAGTTAAAGCAAACCTTGGGAATGGCAAAAGAAGCGCCTAATCATGTCAAAACCTCTCCTGTGTATAAAGATGGTGTTCGTCAACTTGCGAGTGTTGTTTACATACCTGAAATCGATTGGTTTCAAGTGAATTTTATTGATATCAATGGTTTTCTTCCTCTGACAGAGTTTTCAGGGTTGCTAGTCGTGTTTTTCATTAGCCTTGTATGCGCTTTAATCGTGTTCTATCTATTGCTCACGCTGATTGTGACAAAGCCATTGTCTGAGTTGGATCTTTCTATTGGGTCATTGGATAAAAAACAGTATCGAGCGCCAAAATTAGGCCGTTTTGCTGGCCTAGAAATCAAAAAACTGGTTTCCCATTATCAGAAGATGTCGACATCTCTATTGGAGTATCAGCTTGAACTTGAGAATAAAGTTGCTGAGCGTACAGAGGCATTGAGTCGCCTTGCTAAGCTTGATCCTTTGACTGAGCTATATAATCGCCGGGGTTTTGAAGTGCATATGACCGAATATATGCAGCGTTGGCAGAAAAACCACCATTCATTTGGTCTAATTAATGTGGATGTTAATCGTTTTAAATTAGTTAATGATTTACATGGGCACGCTGCAGGGGATCTAGTATTACAGGAAATTGCTACCTACTTAACCAATGTTGTTGGAGATAAGGGTGAGGTGGCTCGCTGGGGAGGGGATGAGTTTTTGATACTCGTAAAGCAAAATAGTGATCAAGACCTAGTCACTATATCTGAGCAACTACAGAGCGACCGTGAATCACTTGTTATTCGGATTAATGAGCAAGATATTACGATTCAATTTAGTGTGGGTAGTGCATTGGTAGAAGATAATGACACATTAGAAAGCCTATTACACAGAGCGGATAAAGCAATGTATGCGGTTAAGTTCAGTAATCGCTAATGGTGTTACTCAATGATTTTTTTGCGCGAGATATGATGTGTTAACAATGTTTTGATGGACGATTTACGTTAGGTGTCTGATCTGCTTGGGAGCTATGGCGTGTTTTTTTATATTTCATAATCATGTAAGTAAAAAACATAATGCCTTTTTTTTCAGTATTTTTTACTTAATTTGGCTAATTTTAATTATTTTGCATATCTCTATTTTTATAAAAAAGCAATATATATCAAATAGTTAAATTTAAGTTTTATAGTCTTAAAAAATTAAGTAAAAAATAAGAATAATTCTTGATGTTGTTTTGTTGTAATAAAGTTACCGAAATGTATTATTGGTTACGAAAACACACGTTTTTTGTTAATGCTCTATTTATTATAAAAACAACATAAAATTAGGTCTGAAATCATGAAAAAAACTATCCTAGCTACTGCTATTGTTAGCAGCATCCTATCTGTTAGCGCCGCTCATGCCGCTCCTATATTTGACGCCAATTTCGAGTTAAACACAGACGCTGTTGATACTGAGACTGGCGATACAACTTATGACCAGAATGGTCGTGTCGAATTGAATGCATATAGTAAGCATACTGCGGGTGATAACTTCTTTGCTGGTAAAGGTACTGTACTATTGAATACTGATGGAGAAGCAACTGTTGATGATGCTTTTATCCAACTAGGTAATAGTACGTGGGATTTCCAGCTTGGCCGTTTTGAAGCAATCAACTTATTCCCATTAGCGAAAGATACTTTGATTGTTCATGTTAGCGATGATTATGTGTATCAGGCCAATAAAGTGCGTGGTCGTATTGGCGATGGCGGCGGTCAAATTGCTTTCCATTACAATGCTAGTGAAAAGCTAAAATTTGAAATCGATACTTTGTATGGTGATGGTTCCACTAAAGCTGACGATACTAGCCCTTATGGTGATAATACCACTGCGATTTCGGGTATTCGCCCGTCTGTGACTTTTATCACAGATGCAGCAACAATTTCTGTGGGTTATGAAAGCGTTAAATACGATACCTTAACTGGTCCAGCTAATGCCCCTACTGCTACAGGCAAAGTTGACTTATCCGGTTATGCCGTTACTGCAAATTTTGATGTTGCTGATGCAAACGTAAACGTTTCTGCTGCTTTCAGTAAAGATGACGTTACAGACAAAAAGATATCCTCATTCGTCGCTAACATGGTTTATGGAAACTTTGGTTTGGGCGTAATTGGATCAAATGTTGATAATAAGACGGGTAATGATCCATCTATGTTAACAACCTATATTGCCTATACTGTTCCGTTATTAGATATTGAAAATGCAACGGTGACATTTGCTGGTTCATATTCGACTGCTGATGACGTAGCAGCAGGCGCAAATGATAAAACAACCGCGGCACGAGTTCGCTTTAACTATGGTTTCTAATAAATAGTTATAAAAAGAGCAATATCGCTAGTTATTCCCTTTTCTAGTGATATTGATCTTTAAACTGTTGACAGATAAGACATAGTTGAAAACAAGAGCGATATCGTTGGTTACTCCCTTTTCTGGCGGTATTGTTCTTAACTTGTATTACTTCCTTTCCTTTTTTAATTTTTCCTTATCTTCAATTGAAGCTTTACTCCCTTCAAATTAATGCGGCTCCATATTAGTAAAGACAGTAGAACCTCTGGGTATTTCTACTGCCTAATTAGGTTTTTACATCATTGAGCGACTATTCATTGAATGGATTAATATCAAAATGTCTTCTTCGCTATATTGCTGACCGTTGAATACAGGTAAATTACGCAACGGCATATCTGCCACCATAGATTCCGCCATCAGACGATCTGCTTCGGCTGCTGAGTTGTTTTGATCTCCCCCCATCATTTGTGTAAACACAGATAGCATGTCATCGAAAAGAGGCTTTCCTAATGGCTCGTTGGCAATGTCGCCTAAGGTCGAATTCACTGTGTAAGGCGTAATGGGTGTTGGTGTTGGAATGTCGTAACCCAATAAAGCACTAAAAGCTGCGTCGTTGAAGTCGCGTTTAGCCGGATCAAAATACGTAGCCAAAGCGCAATTTGGTTGCTCGGCCACGATGCCTGTCTCTAAGGCGATTGTCGCGGTGTCTCGAATGTCATTAACAGAAGAGCCTATATGAATTTGATAGTCACCACTTTCGGCAATCCAAGCCGCTTTTTCTTTGTGCCAATAAGCGAAGGCTCGATAATCCAGTTCGAACATAACTTCTTTGCTCTCACCCGGCTCTAAAAAGACTTTCTCAAAGGCTTTGAGCTCTTTTGCTGGGCGAGGTTGTGACGGAGATTTTTGTCCCACATAACACTGGACGACTTCTGCACCAGCCTTATCACCCATGTTGCTAATGGTAATTTGCAGCTTGATGGAATCGCTTTCATTAAATTGCGTTTTATCACCGCTGAGCAGTTTCAAATGATAGTAAGTGAAATTGGTATAGGACAAACCATGACCGAATGGGAACAGCGCTTTCGTTTTAGTGGTATTGAAATAGCGATAACCTATCCAAATCGCCTCGCGGTATTGAACTTGCTTAGTGGTACCTGGGAAATAGGGTTGGCTTGGCACATCTTCTAAATTGGCAGGGAAGGTTTCGGCCAATTTACCACTTGGGTTGACCTCACCAGACAAGATTTTTGCAATCGCTGACGCACCTGCTTGGCCGCCTAAATAGGCTTCAAGTATGGCGGCGGTTTTATCTACGAAAGGCAATAATACGGGGGCGCCATTCTGTAAAACAACCACGGTTTTATTGAGCTGTTCGCCAAGGGCTGCTATAAGGTCCAGCTGGACTTGTGGAAGATTCAGGTGCTGGCGGTCAAAGCCTTCTGATTCATATTTTGGCGTTAGCCCGGCAAACAAAAAGACTACATCTGCTTGTTTTGCCAACTCAATCGCCTTGGCGATCTCGGTACTATCTTCCGCATCATTAAGGTGATAACCCGCAGTATAACTGACGTTATCATTACCAAATTGTTTTTTAATTTCGTCGAGAGGCTGTTCCAATTTGAATGGATTAATTTTAGAGCTGCCCGCGCCTTGGTAACGAGTGTTGTTGGCTAAAGCGCCAATAACGGCGATTTTCTTTCCGACGGGAACTGGTAATAAGCCATCATTTTTCAATAGTACACAGGTTTCTTCTGCGATTCTTGCTGCGAGTTCATGGTGAGCTTGTAAGTCTGCTTGAACTGTATTGGCTTCTAGAGAAGCTTGTGATTTCAGAATCAGTTCCAATACTCGAGCGACGGATTTATCTAAAGCTTCTATCGTTAGCTGGCCGTTCTCCACAGCAGTAATGATCTTCTTAGTATTCATCTCACCAGAGCTTGGCATCTCAAGATGCTGACCGTTTTTAACGCCTTCTACACGGTCATTATTTGCGCCCCAATCGGTTACGACAATGCCTTCAAATCCCCACTCGTTAACTAGAATATCATCAAGCAGTTGTTTATGCTCTGCCGCGTACGTGCCGTTTATTTTGTTGTAGGAGCACATGACAGTCCAAGGTTGTGTCTGTGTAACCGCTCTTTCAAAAGCGGGTAGGTAAATCTCACGAAGAGTTCTTTGGTCGACGATAGCATCGACTGTCATACGGCAGTGTTCGTGATTGTTCACCGCGAAATGTTTTAAGCTGGTGCCCACGCCTTGGCTTTGTACGCCTTTGATCCACGCGGCCGACATATCGCCTGCAAGTAATGGATCTTCGGAAAAGTATTCGAAGTTACGACCACCTAATGGGTTACGTTTAATATTGGTGCCAGGTCCAAGCAAGACAGACACATCTTCGGCGCGGCATTCTTTGCCAAGTGCTACCCCCATTTCTTCAATAAGCTTGGTATTCCAAGATGCCGCAAGCCCTGATGCTGTTGGGAAACAGGTGGCTTTTACCGCTGCGTTTAGGCCGACATGATCGCCTTCGCCTGCTTGTTTACGTAAACCATGGGGCCCATCAGTCACCATGATGGAGGGTAAGTCTAAGCGTTCAATACCATGTAGATTCCAAAAGTTCTTGCCAGTACAGAGCATGGCTTTTTCTTCTAAGGTGAGTTCGGCTAAGAGTTGTTTGATTCTTGTGTCACTCATTGTTTCATCCTTTTTAACTTTGTGGTGATGGCTTCATTCCATCCATTAGCAATTGAATTAAAACCGGGGTGAGTTTAGGGGTAGCTTCTTGCTCAATTTCCATTAGGGCATCTCGGCGTAATAGCATGCGCCGGAAGAAGGTGGTGATCGCGTTGAAAATAGTGACCATCAAATAGTCGGCTGGAATATCACTGCGGATACTGCCTTCTTTTTGTCCAATAAGCACAAGGTTGTATAGGGATTGTGAGATGCTATCTGGCATCAGTAGCTGCTTTAGATTTTCTCGAAACCCGCTAGGGATGCGTGAGCCTGCATAATAACCATCAAATTCGGCAATGAAACGGTCGTCGTCGGCATATTGAAGATCTGAATAGGCCTGCATTAACACGCCAAGGCCTTCGTGAATGCTGGAATAGTGATGTGCTTGGATTTTTTCTATGATGCCTTCATAAACGCTGATCTTACGTGCGAGAACCACCACCAGAATGGCAAAACCTAAATCGTATTTGTCTTGATAGTAGCGGTATAAGGTATTGCGACTCATGCCTATGGCAATCGCAATATCTTTCATTTGGGTATCTGCAAAGCCGTTTTCGATAAAAAGTGCTTCGGCAATATTGATGATTTTGTCCCGAGTGGCTTCGGTTTGATGGATCATTCTAGAAGTCATAAAAATGTTACACTTGTTATATTTGTTGCTATCTAATCTAAAAGGCGTGCTGTATGGAGTCAAGGTTTTAATGGTGGAAAAGGACTGAATAAAATGGAGTGGATGAAATGGAGTGGATGAAATCAAAACCAAAAAGTGACGTTGAGAAACATCACTTTAGTGTGTAACAGATAGGGGAATAGTTTGCTTTTAAGGTACTAGATGAGCAATGTTCGCAAGGCCTTCACGGCGCTTTCTGGTGTGGTTAGTACAGGAATAGTCAGTCTTTCTCGAATTAAAGGAGCAGCTTTAGCAAGAGAGAACTGTCCCAACACTAGCACGTCGATATCGTTTAGTTGGAAACAGGCCTCGGCAGCAAGCCTATTGTGAGTATCCACATCACCGCTTTTTAATGCAGTTAAAGCACCTTCAACTAAAACAGGAAGTACATTAATGGTTTTACCCAGTGACTCAGCCATAGTTTCTAATTCAGCTTTGAGCGCAGGTAAAGAAGGGCCAAACGTAACCATCAAACCGATACGATTACCCATTTTAATAGCTTCTTCAAAAGCCGATTCATTTGGCCGCAAGACCGGTATTGTTAGCTGACTTTTAACCGCATTAATAGCAGGGCCAAAGGCAGAACAAGTGAATAAAATAGCATCGGTTTTATTTGCTTTACCAGTAGTACGTGCAGCGTAGTCCGCTAACTCGCTAAAGCGCTCCATCATAGCGTTATCGAGTTTACCGGCATTCGCTAAATCGATGGCCAAGGAGGTATCCAACAAGTCAAAACAAAACGCTTCAGGCCATTCTTTGAGGAAGGTTTCACGGGCTGGAATGACAGATTCTTCTAAAGCATGGATCAAGGCAATACGAGGTTGATTCGTCATAAACAGTCTCTTAGTGTTGATCATGACACACCAATACGGGGTACAGGTATTGGTGTGTTTAGGATTATTTGTTATCGATGAGATCGTCGTTTTCGATAACGCGCAAGGTCATTAAATCACTGTCTTTGGTAATGACCAAGGTTGGATCCACGCGCAAACAACTACCTGCGTAATGTCCTGCTACAGAAAAAGTACAGACTTGTGAGCGATAACCCTCAATGTCTGGCAGTTTCCATAGAGCTTGGAAGATTTGATCTTGATGAGAAAAACGACCAGCGGTTTCTTCCATTAAGGCATCTTCGCCATCGTACATGCTGATGTTAAAACCACAGCGACCAGCAATCGGTTTGCTCACGTAGCCGTTAGTTTTTAGCTCATCACTTAACTCAAATGACGATTCCAATAAATACGGATGATCGGGGAAAAGCATCCATAAAACGGGCAAAATCGCCTTATTACTAGGAATAAGCGTCCAAAGTGGTTCATAGACCATTACGTCTTTACGCAATAATACATCGACTAAACGTGGAGCTTCGCTACGAGGCACATCGGTTTTGTAATTTCGTAGACGCTGCTCATCGTCATCGCATTCAGCACGGATTTGATCGAGGGCCGTTTCCCATGCCCAAGTTTTCCATACCCAGCGGATCTTAACGCCATCTGCGTCAACAACATCTCCGTCTTCATCCCATCTTAGGCTACTGACGCCTTTTATTACTTTGCAATTCAGCCCGGCTTTTTCCATGGTGCGTTTCATGAAAAGAGCGTGGTAATTCTCTTCAAGGTCCGTGTCCTGCATGATGTGAATCACGCCTTTTACCTTGCTATTTTTCCAAGCTTCTATCAATTCATCGACCAGTTCAGTTGCTGAGCCTTCACCTTCATTGGCACCATAATGCTTGGCCCACTTTTCTTGGATGATACCGGCTTCCATATAGCAAGAAGCAGAGTCACAGTTGTACTCGTAGACCTTGATACCTTGCGATGAAAGACTGAAATCAAAGCGTCCAGTGATCATCTGATTGCGGCGATTATCCCAAGACTGGTGGATTTTGGGCCACAAGGCAGGTGGAATATTAAAGCTAGAAAGAAGATCATCGTTTTGTAATACGTAATCTGTGGCATGCATAAACAAGGCGTGCAATTCATTGGTTGCGCGTTTTAGCTCACGTTCGGCGCTTTCCGTCATCACCATATATTTGTAGTCGTCTTCCGGTCGACTGGCGAGCTTATGTCCGCCCATCATATCTACAAAGGCTTCTTCTGCGGGATTGGCTACATTTAACCAAGCGCGAGATGCTTGGCCTTTGTTAGGAACGTGGCGTATTTGCAAGTCAAACAAGGCAGGATCATCGGGTTCGATTTGTTCGGAATGGGTCTCATCATCGGTTTGTATTACCCAGCCCATTACTGAAGCATCACCATAAGAACAACGTAGCCAATAGCCGCCGTCTTCGCTAACGCGAGCATCTAATACTCGAGAATAGTCTTGGCCTTCTTGCCACACTTGATGACCGACGTTTTGCTCGACCAAGTACAAGCGATCTGGCAAGACTTTTGTCACAATTGCCACGTGTCCGGTCACTTCAAACTCACCGCCTTCGTTCCAAATCAGCAGGGCGCCGACTTCTGGATGACGCAAGGAGCCATTACGAAATGATTTTAGCGGCAAGCGGCTTTCGTCGGCGATTAGGCGTACTGAGGTGAGGCGAAAAATATCATATGCCATGGCGACGTCATCAAAGATGTAACCTTTGTTTAGATACAGCCAACGACGGGCAAACTCTACGCATTGCCATTTGTAGCCCATAAAAATACCGTCAACATAACTACGATAAGCGTGACGGTTTGGTAGCTCATTATCATCAGCGGAATCGTAATCGGAAGAGTAAACCGGCACATTACCTGGAGCTATGCCTAACAAGGTGCCAAATGGAGCCATTGGCCTATTGGAATCAGATGTCATTAGGTTTAATTCCCTCACACAGAAAGTGTTTTAAAGGGTAAAAGAAAGGCGACATAACTATCGTCTGGTGCTCGCAATATAGACCTTGAAAAGTTCAGCTGCAAGCACTGGTAGTGCTTATTTTTCGAGCTACTATTTATTGAACTTGGAATGCCTATTCAGGAAAGAAAGTGCACTAGATTGTTTTTTAAAATAACTGCCATATGTAGTGTTTATCCTTGATATCAAGATTGAAACTTATTCCGGAGTTCATAATGACAAGCACAGAAACAAACCTGTTCAGCCCAGTAAAGTTGGGGAGCTTAGAGTTGCCAAATCGTTTTATTATGGCTCCTTTAACCCGCACTCGTGCACCAGGGCATCTGCCAAATGCTTTGATGGCCGAGTACTATGCTCAGCGAGCAAGTACCGGATTGTTGATTACGGAATGCACAATGGTAACGGAAGGTTCATCCACATTTGGCGATGACCCCGGTATTTATTCGCAAGAGCAAATAGAAGGCTGGAAACTAACTACACAAGCTGTACATGAAAAAGGCGGCCGTATTTTTATGCAAATTTGGCATGGTGGCCGTGCTGCGCATCCTTTGTTAAATGGTGGTAAAGAGTCGGTATCTGCCAGCGCGATTGCCATTGACGGTGAAACCCATACTCCAGAAGGCAAAAAACCGTACGCCGTGCCTCGTGCGTTAACCGTTGAAGAAATAAAAGACATTGTTAATGACTTTCGCCAAGCGGCAATTAATGCAAAAGAAGCGGGCTTTGATGGCGTAGAAATTCATGGTGCTAACGGTTATTTGATTGACCAGTTTTTACGTGAAAGCTCAAACCAGCGCACCGATGAATATGGCGGTTCTTTAGAAAACCGTGTGCGTTTTTTGACTGAAATTTTAGAAGCTGTAACAGATGTTTTGGGCAGCGGCCGAGTTGGTTTGCGCTTGTCGCCTTTAAACACTTTCCAAAGCATGAGAGAAAATGACCCCGTTACTTGGACGCGCTTTTTATCCGAGCATTTAAATCAGTTTAACTTGGCATATTTACATTTAATGCGTGCAGACTTCTTTGCGGAGCAACAAGCCGATGTTGTGAGCGTGGCTCGTGAGCACTACAAAGGGCATTTAATGGTTAATATGGGTTATTCACCTGAAGAAGCCAATCAAGTGATTGAGAGCAATCAAGCGGACAGTGTGGCCTTTGGTAAAGGCATTCTGGCGAATCCAGATTTTGTTGAGAGAGTTCGAGTGGGAGCTGAGTTAAACGAGCCTAACCCTGATACTTTCTACACATCTGGTAAAGAAGGTTATACCGATTACCCGTTTATGACAGCGTAGAACACTATCCTGATGTAACCTAAAACGCCAAGGCTAGCCTTGGCGTTTTTATGTCTACTGGATTTATCCGTGGGGAAGAAAGGCTCTTACGAGGATAAATAAAATCGAAGAGCCTAAAATAAACAACCTAGTGCAGTGTAAAAAGCCGCAGTAATACAGCCGTAAGAAATCAATTTAGCATCTGTGGTCGCCAGTCCTGCGGCGACCTCGCTGGATGTTCCCATTAAACCGCCAACTAAGCTTATTTGTTAACTTTAAATTGAGCGCTTAATGATAAAAGCTCGCTGCTAATTTTGGATAAGTTTTCACTAGCACTTGATACTTCATTCGCTCCTTCAGATGAGGAATTACCTAGAATTACAATTTGCGTAACGTTTTTATTTATTTCTTCCGCTACCAAGCTTTGTTCTTCCGCAGCGCTTGCTATTTGGATGTTCATATCGGTTATTGCTGTAACTCCTCTAGATATCTCGCTTAGTGCATCTTTAGCTTTGTAAGCTTGTTCTATTGTTTGGTTCGCATGTTCTTCGTTCACCGCCATAGCGCTTACTGCTTCCTTGCTACGATTCTGAAGCATATTAATAATGTCATTGATTCGTAGTGTCGATTCTTGGGTTCGAGCCGCCAACGTACGAACTTCATCTGCAACGACAGCAAACCCTCGTCCTTGCTCTCCTGCTCGTGCTGCTTCGATTGCAGCATTTAATGCCAGCAAATTAGTTTGTTCAGCAATGCCGTTAATTACATCAAGGATTTGAGAAATTTGTTGGCTATCTTCGCTGAGTCGGTGAACAACATTAGAGGAATTTTTTAGCTCAACATTTAATTTTTGTAAATGAGACTCTGTGCTTTCAATGGTCTGCAATCCTATCTTTGCAGCGTTATCAGCATCTCTGGCGGAAGTGGCTGCCATTGATGCGTTGTTAGCTATTTCATTTACAGTGGCGACCATCTCGTGCATTGCTGTAGCTAGCTGCTCACTCTCACCTTGCTGCTGTAGCATATTTTTTTGAGTCTGGTGACTGACATCAGCTAAATGCTCAGAGGATGTAGCAAGTTGATTCGTTGTCCCCGTGATTTGCTTAACAATATTTTCGAAGGTTTCTAATAAATTATTAATATTGTTACTGATTTCTGATATTTCATCTTTCCCTGCTATTGCTACTCTTCGAGATAAATCTTTATTAAGGCTAATATCATTAATAAAACGATTGAGCTTCATTATTGGTGTAGTGAGCTTACTCGAAAAAAACAATCCAATAATGACCGCTAAAATACTAGCTCCAAGCAATGATAGGAGTGCAGTTATTAGGATTGAATGAGCTAGATCTGTAGCTGCTTGAAATGCTTCTTTTGTATCAATTTCGCTTATTAGTACCCAATTTAAGCCGGAAAAATTAACCGGAGTATAAGAAGATAAAACTGAAATGTTTCGATAGTCGAAGATTTTTTTATTTCCAGACTCTCCTGCCAACGCAGCTCTTACTGAAGGGGTATCTATTGTTTGAACCCCAACATTATTTTTTCGAAGTGATATCTCTTCTATTTCTATTTGAGGTATTTTAGTACTTTTGAGACTGGCTATATAGCTATCTGGATTTTCAGCCAAAAAACGATTAATACTTGCAGCTTTTAGATTATCGTTTACAAGGTAGCTCTCTCCAGAAAGACCTAGACCAGAGTTAGACCAATCATTATCGCCAGTCATGATGTTATTAATTTGATCGATAGGGATTTGAAAAGCCAATACTCCTACTTTTTTTCCGTCTACAAATAGCGGTTTTGCTATAAATGAAGCTGCAGCGCCATAAGAAGCGGTATAAGGAGAAAAGTCTACAATGGCGTATTTTTCGTTGTTGCTGAGTTCATTTGCTTGGCGGAAGACATTTGCTAGGCCGCTATCTATATTAGTTTCATTCATTAGCGAAGTTGCGAAATCTATTTCTTTGTAGACGCTATAAACTACCTCGCCAGAAGTTGAAATCAAAAAAATATCATAAAGTCCGAACGTTTCTAAGTAGCTACGAATATAAGGGTGATACTGAGCATGTACTTGATCATAAATTGCGGCAGATTTTGCAGCATCCAGTTTATGTTTAGCACCAAGAGGCTGTTTGTTATTCGAGATGTAACGAAACTGTAAGGATTTTTCTTTGGTACTTAGAGAATCCATAAGCATATTAATATCTATAGACTTATGATTTAGTCTTTCATATTCTTTTGAAAATACAGTTTCGTAGTAAGATGCTAGGTTAGTGTTTTCTTCTGTTGTTAGACTCCCATCTGCGTTCTCACTTTCAAAAGCAGAACTGAAATCTACCATCGCTGTTTTAATGGTCGGATTGTTAGATTGAGCAGTTATTTGATTAACCGTAGAGTTTAAATAACGCTCAATACTTTTTTTGCGAGCTTCACGAACCGAAATTAATTTATCGGTTGCAGATTGTTCTAATGACTCACTTGATTTTTCTTTCGTTTGGAAATAAATAACGCTTGTTAATAAGGATAGCGATAAGATCGTGGACAATAGAAAAATGAAAGTGGTTTTCGCCTTAATAGACATATTTTAATCCTCAAATACGATGTCTGAGAATTCTAATTTCTTAGTGTTTTTATTCAAGTTACATGGTGTTGTGGAAATGTTTCCTTTCTGTAATGTTAAATTTTTTTCAGTAAAATAGCTGGCTTTTGATGTGAAACAAAACCTAATTTTGAACGTGAAACATAACTGTGAAAATAGCGACGATAGCCTTTGACTCAGCGTTCTTTTTTCATGGAAAATGAGTTTCTATCTACTAATGTACGTGCCTCACTTTTAACAGGGTAAAACATCGTGACCATCGCTTCAGTTCTTATTTCCAAGTTGCCCTCTGTTGGCACTACTATTTTTACCAAAATGTCCGCTCTTGCGGCCGAAAAAGGGGCGATTAACTTGTCGCAAGGATTTCCAGACTTCCCACCTGACTCTCGATTATTGGAGCGCGCATCCCAAGCTATTTTAACCGGCAATAATCAATATTCACCTATGACAGGCTTGCCGATGCTCAGAGAGGCAATTGCCCGTTTGATCGAGGGGCATTATGGCCGAAAAGTTAATTCGAATGATGATATTACGGTGACGAGTGGGGCATCGGAAGCCATTTTTGATGCGATTGCAGCTTTAGTTCATGACGGCGATGAAGTGATTTTATTCGATCCCGCCTATGATTTATATGAACCCGCGGTGACGTTAGCGGGCGGTGTTTGTCGACGAGTGATCTTGAAAGCGCCAGACTTCCGTCCTGACTGGCAGGCGTTTTCTGAGTTGCTAACGGATAAGACGCGTTTGGTCATCATCAACACGCCACATAATCCAACTGGCAGTTGTTGGTTGGAAGAGGATTTAGAATCTTTGTGGCAAGCAATTGCCCAGCGTGACATCTATGTCTTATCCGATGAAGTGTATGAATTCATTCACTTTGGTAAATCCGCAGTAAGTGTTCACCAACACCCTGAGCTAATTAAACGAAGCTTAGTCGTATCTTCTTTTGGTAAAAGCTTTCATTTAACTGGCTGGAAGGTGGGCTATATTGTGGCTCCGAAAGCCTTAACGGTTGAACTGCGAAAAGTGCATCAGTTTGTTTCTTTCTGTACGGCCACGCCGTTGCAACAAGCCTTGGCGGAGCATTTAATAGCGGAACCTGAAGCCAGCGCGGGATTGTCAGGGTTTTACCAACAAAAACGGGATGTATTGCGAAACGCGTTGGCAGACAGTCGATTCACTCTGCTACCTTGTACTGGGACCTATTTTCAATTGCTGGATTACAGTGAGATTAGTGATTTGGACGATGTGGCTTTCTGTGAATGGCTTATTGATCAAGTCGGTGTGGCAGCGATACCTGTGAGTGTTTTTTATCAGCAACCACCAACAAATCAGCGCCTCATTCGCTTATGCTTCGCGAAAGAAGAAAGTACCTTGTTAGACGCTGCTCAGCGGCTAGCTCGCCTATAAAGTGACTCGGCGAAACATAAGGTTCGCCGAGCTGTATTTTACTGAGGCAAGGTCTCAAATGCCGGAACCTCGCTGAGGTGCTCGTCCCAGTTGCCTTTGCTGCCCATAAATATGTGGGCTTGCGGTGTTATGTCTACCTCGCTATCTAGGCATCCGGCTGGAACCACGACCACGTCACGCGCTTTTGCATCGGTTGGAACATTTGATCCGCATGCAGAACAAAATGTGCGTGAAAATGGGTGTTTTCGAGCTGATAAAAACTAAGCTTGTCTTCACCACTTAGCCAAGTTAGCTTCGCCCCAGGAGCGAATAAGTTAGCGCAATGGGCGCTTCCTGATGTTTTTTGACAGCGGCTGCAATGACAAAGGAAGAACTTCTTAAACTCGCCTTCCAATTCAAATTTAACCGCGCCACATAAGCAAGATCCAGTGTGAAGATGGCTCATAATTACTCGCTCCAATAAAAGAGTTGTAAAGCTAAACGCCTACGGAAAACATGCCTTCTAGGTCATCTTTAGAATAGGCTTTAAACGCTAGCATGGTCTCTGTTTTGATAATGTAATCAATTTGTGCCAGTTGTTGTGTTACTAGATCAGAAATCTCATCGTTGCTTTGTACGCGTGCAATGGCCGCGATATCGTATGGACCACTAACTGAGTAAACTTCTGCCAAACCTTCAATGGAAGCGAGCTTTTCGGCGACTTGGTTAATGTATTTTTTCTCAACAGAAAGCATGATGATAGCAGTAACCATGGGTGTTTCCTCTTTGGGTTATTAGTGTGCGCTGTTATTCGAATAAAACAGATTTCGAAGAGAGTGTGTCAGCGAATAGAAGGGAATTAAAGCACCTTAAGCGACGATTTACAAAGGCACATGTTAGCAAGGCTTAGAGATGCTTATGCCTAAGTTCAGCTCCACTTCGAAACCATCTTGTTTTCCGCTGGCGGGAGAGCGAAGTTGTAAGGTGAGTTCTGCTCCTTTGGCAATTGCATCGACAATCGCTAGTCCCAGACCGGAGCCAGGCGCCGTTGTATTTGCTCGCACAAATCGATTACGTAATAAAACGAGGTCTTGCGGTGCAACAAGATCGCACTCATTTACCACTCGTAGCGTACCGTCTGCCTGCAAACTGACATCCACTGGACGATTAGGTCGGCCATGTTTGAGCGCATTTTCAATTAAGTTACGCGCGAGAATGGCAAAGGCATCGGGGTCTAACAAAGAGTTAATGTCACCTGTCGGCAAGGTTAATTTAATACGTTCTGGGGTTTGACGACTAAAGTCGCCCACTATCATCTTCAATATAGGTACAAGGTTATGTGGTTGTTGTGAAATGGCACCACCACCTTCTGCTTTGGCTAATTCGAGTAATTTCTCTGACTGCTTTGATAGACTTTTTAGCGAGCTTTCAACATCCGCAATTTGCCGTTTTAATTGCTCGTCTTGTGTGATCGATTTGATTCGTTGTACCTTGGCCAACGCTGTCGCCAGAGGCGTACGTAATTCATGGGCACTGTTGGCGGTAAAACTGCGTTCTGCTTCTAATGTGCGGCGTAGTCGTTCGAGCAAGCGATTGACGGCTACAGCGATAGGTTTGAATTCTTTGGGTAGTTTTTCCATTTCCACTGGCGATAAGTTCCCTGCGCCACGTTCTTCAATAGCATGTTGAAAGATAACGACTTTACGAAGAGACAATCGAATAATCCACCAGATACCTAACAAACTAATTGGTGCTAAAAACAGTAAGGGAAGCAGTAGTGCAATCGCTGCCTCCATGAGATCTTCTTCCCTGTGCTCTAGCGGTTCAGCCACTGCAATATAAACATGGTGCTCTAATGCGGATGTGGTGTAAATCCGATGGGTCGAGGTATTAGAGAAGCCTATTTTTAGGTCTTCGCCAAATATCTGCGGATTGGCATCTTTAGAGCGCAATAGAACATTGCCTTGCTGGTCTTTGACTACATAGGTCAGGTATTCATCATCGTTTTCTAAAGTAGGGATACCTAATTTATCGTTATTTTGTTGTTTGAAGGAATCGGTAATCACCAAGGGCAGAATATGTTGGGCCGATTTTTTGAGCGCTTTGTCGAAAGATTCGTTCATCTCCTTTTGCACCACCAAACCCGAAGTTATGGCGCCGAATAGCCAAAGTAATGAGACTCCCAAAGTCAGGCCGATGCTCAGGCTTTTCTTTAAGCTGGTATTAGTGCTCATAAGTCTCCAAACGATAACCCATGTTTCTGACGGTAATAATGACATCTCGGCCTAGTTTCTTGCGTAACCGACTGATGTAAACTTCAATGGTGTTGCTCTCGATCTCGGCACCGAATTGGTACAAGCGGTCTTCAAGCTGCGAGCGAGATAGAAGCGTCCCTGGGCGTTGTACAAAGCCTTCGAATAGCGCCCATTCGCGCGCAGTCAACTCCACTGCTTGTCCATTCGCCCTAATGCGATGTTCACACAGATCTATTTCTAAATGACCGATTTTGACGAGTGGATTTGGGTCGCCACGATAACGCCGAGCAACGGCTCCGACACGAGCGGATAATTCAGAAAGGTCGAAAGGCTTGATTAAATAATCGTCGGCTCCGGCGTTTAGTCCTTCAATTCGGTCAGACACCTGATCACGAGCTGTAAGAATGATTACGGGGGTTGAGTTTCCTGATTTTCTAAGGCTTTTTAAAAAATCAAAGCCATTACCATCCGGTAACATGAGATCGAGTAGAATCAAATTATAGCTGGTGGCTTTCACGCTGACTTCGGCAAAACTCAGGCTTTGTACCCAATCTACAGCGTGGCCGTCGTCACGAATTTGATCCCGAACGGCTTCTCCTAACCCAGTTGTATCTTCTATTAACAATACTCGCATGCCATATCTCTGATTCTATTGTTTTGCTCATCATAGCTCATCGACCTGACATTAACCTGAATGACGCGGATTTTTGTCTTGTTAGCTTTTTGTGCCTTCTTAAGAACTTGTGTCTTTTTCAGAAAAACATTCGCGTTCAGCTCAGAGTCAGGTAAGGGTTATAGAGTGTGCTTAACAGACATAAAAGGAAACCACGATGAAACACATTCTATTGGCGTTAAGCATTTTTTCAGGCTTGGCATTGTCCATGTCAGCACAGGCTCGGGAAGTAACCTTTACTACCCAACTGGCTCGCTACAATGGCAGCGGCGCGTATTTTGCGATTTATCTTCTGGACGCCAATGACAAGTACCAGCAGACGATTTGGGTTGCAGGAAAAGAACGTAAGTATTATTCGCACTTACGTGGCTGGTCTCGTGCAAGCGGTAAAAAAAGTGCTGAATACGATGGCAAAACTGGAGCGAGCATTACCAGTGGTAGAGCGTTAAACATTACTCAGAACATAGACGATAGCTTGATCGACTCTGGCTATAAAATAGTGATTGATAGCGCTGTCGAAGACGCAAACAG
The DNA here is from genome assembly GCF_012726345.1 of Marinomonas sp. UCMA 3892. Taxonomy (GTDB): domain Bacteria; phylum Pseudomonadota; class Gammaproteobacteria; order Pseudomonadales; family Marinomonadaceae; genus Marinomonas. Next base: position 87,829 of record NZ_PTXN01000003.1, on the reverse strand, counting down.
CAACCAAGCGGATGTGTCGACGCCTTTGACAACAGCAGGATCCGGCAAAGCAGTAATCGGATCTGGATACGTGATGTCATTTACCTACGATCTTAAATAAGCGGGTGGAGTAAAGGTTATGTTGCGCAAATTGCATGGTTTACCAAGTTTGGCGGTGATGTTGTTTGTTATAACGCTGGCCTGTACTGGTGCGGTGCTGTCTTTGATGCCGACATTTCATCGAGCCGTCGCTGTGATTCCTGCCGCTGGCGAAATAAGCGCGGCAACGCTGGCGCAGCATGTCGTGACACATTTTCCTCAAGTCGAACGCATCGAGCGAGATCTTTCTGGCGAAGTCATTGTTCATTATCAACAAGATAATAAAATTCACGCAGACTTGGTTAATCCGTTAACGGGTGAAAGCATTGCTCCGTATAAACCTTCCGCTGTGATGGTTTGGGTAAAGAATCTGCATCGTTCTTTTTTATTGGGTGATACGGGTCGAATCATGGCGGGCGTGACCGCTGGTTTTATGGTGCTGATTTGTCTTTCTGGAACCTTTTTATTGGTGCGTCGCATTGGTGGTTGGAAAGCCTTAGTTAGACCTTTTAAAGGCAAAGGCGGCAAACGCATTCATTCGGAGTTAGCGCGTTTCGCCGTACTTGGTTTGCTACTGTCCTCATTAACCGGTGCCTATATGTCAGCACTGCGCTTTGGTGTCTTTACCGATCATACTTATGTAGAAGCCGAGTTCCCGAATGCTGTATCGGGTGGACGGCCAGCTTCTGTTAGTTCGTTAATAGCATTAAAAAACATAGATTTAAGTGAACTGCGAGAGCTCACCTTTCCTGCTCCTAATGACCGACAAGATGTCTATTCTTTAACGACTCGCCATGGTGCTGGTTTTGTCGATCAATCAACAGGGCAATGGCTTTCTTTTGAGCCTTTACCTGAAAGCGGTGCGTTTCAGCAGTGGGTGACGAAACTCCACACAGGTGAAGGTTTGTGGTGGTTAGGGTTAATCCTAGGAGCTTCTGCGTTGACTGTGCCGGTGTTGTCTTATACTGGTGCTCGGTCTTGGTGGATTCGTCGCCGTTCGGCCATTACCCAAACCAATAGCCAGACTAACAAGGTGAGTTTTGAGCAAGCGGATACCATTATTTTGGTCGGATCAGAGGGCAATACAACTTGGGGATTTGCTCGAGATCTGCAAGCAAACCTCTGTAAAGCGGGTTGTAGGGTGTATTGCGCTGAGATGAACCAATTGGCGGATTATTATCCACAAGCTAAGCGATTGTTTATTTTAACTTCGACCTACGGCAATGGCGATGCACCGTCTTCTGCCCATAATTTTTTAACAAAATTAGGGAGCTTTCGGCCGGATCAGACCCTGCAATTTGCCGTATTGGGCTTCGGTGATCAGCAGTTTTCGCAATTCTGTCAGTATGCGCTAGATGTGGATGCAGCTCTGCAAAACAAAGGCATAGCTCGTCTTCATTCGGTAGGTTTGATCAATCGAGGTTCTTCTGCACAATTTCGGGAATGGGGTAATCTGATTTCTCACGTTACAAATATTCCGCTAGCCTTAACTCATAACCCACTGCCCACTCCGACCGCAAAACTGACATTGATAGATCGTGAAGACTATGGCCTAGAAGGCTTGGCTGCCACGAGCATTTTTCGTTTTAGCGCAACGGGTAAGGATCCCTTACCTCTTTTTGAAGCGGGAGACTTATTGGGGATTGTGCCACCAAATGATGACGTGGCGCGTTTTTATTCCTTAGCATCCTCAACAACAGATGGCGTATTAGAAATCTGCGTACGCAAACAGCCTCATGGTGTTTGTTCTGGTTATTTACATAGCTTAAGACTAGGTGATGGAATTAAAGGTTTTATTCGCCAAAATCCTGAGTTTCGTCCTGCGGTTGGTGATAATCCAGTCATTCTTATTGGTGCTGGCGCGGGCATAGGTCCGTTGGCGGGATTTATTCGCAAAAATACTCAGCGTAATCCGATGTTCCTTTACTGGGGCGGACGCAATGAAGAGGCTGATTTTCTTTATCAGCCAGACCTAGGTCGCTACCTTGAGGATCATCGTTTAACTGGACTACAAACGGCTTTCTCTCAGACCAAAAGCCAAGCCGCTGAAAAAGCGTACGTGCAGGACAAGCTGTTAGAAGATCAAACCGCGGTACGGCAAATGTTAGAGCAAGGTGCGCAGATCCTTGTTTGTGGCGGCCGGGACATGGCTGCAGGCGTTGCTCAAGCAATTAATGACATTCTTAAACCCTTGCAGATCAATGTTGACGCCTTAAAAGCCCAGGGCCGTTATTTGGAGGATGTTTATTAGCTCCGTTTACCTAATGATTCATTTATTTACATAATGACATTAAGAAACAACGATAGACTCAATTGGTTACCTAATAACGTCTAAACAACACAGTAAGAACGTCAGTGCCTCTGTTATCCTGAATTTAGTTTTTTGGGATGATTTTCATATCCAATGCATATAAATAAATTCTCAGAGGTAGAGAATGCGCGAGACAATGATGCTGAAAATTAACGATGATGTTGACTTGTTGTCTGCTATTTTAAGCATGCAGAGCAAGGGCGAAATTCAGGCTGAAGACTCTTTGACTATGGCTCTGCACCAGGACTTAGATCATTTGATTCAAACCATTCGTCAGCATTTGGGAATGGATACAGCTTTTTTATCTCGTTTTCATCATGGCTATCGCGAAATGCTTCATGTTGATAATAGTGTTGGCAGTACCACTGTTCTTCATCAAGGTCATAAAGATAAAAATGAAGAAACCTATTGCCGGCTGATCGCGGATAAAAAGCTGCCAAGCATCATTCCAGATACCTCAAAAAATAAACTAACAAAAGACTTAGCCGTTACCAAAGCGTTGAATATTGGTAGTTACATCGGCGTACCAATTTATCTATCCGACGATTCCATTTACGGCACTTTATGCTGTTTTAGCGAGCGAGCAGATAAATCTTTATCAAATAAAGACTTATCGCTTTTAACCCTGTTTGCAAAATTTGCAGCGCGTAATATTGAAAAAGAACTTATTGTTTCAAAAGTGCAGCAAATAGCCCGTGATGATCTCTTCGATATTATCAATAAAAAACGGCTTAATATTGTCCTCCAGCCCATTTATGATTTGAAAAAGAAGAGTGTTCAAGGCTTTGAGTGTTTATCGCGCTTTCAAACCGAACCATACCGTTCCCCTGATTATTGGTTCAATAAAGCCAATGTGTCTGGTATTGGTGAAGTGCTTGAGTTGTTTGCCATTGAGGAGGCGCTTAATTTGTTGCCTGATATTCCAGAGCAATATTATATAACCCTAAATATTTCCCCTAAGCATCTTACCTCGCCTTATCTGCAAGCCATGTTAGATAAAGCACCTTTGCATAGAATTGTTTTGGAGGTGACTGAGCGAGAATGTATTCCAGACTACAAAGCATTTCGTAACGCGATTCGGCCATTTCGAAAACGAGGCATGCGACTTGCTGTCGATGATGCAGGAGCTGGTTTTGCAAGTTTTCAGCACATACTGGAGCTGCAAGCAGACATCATTAAATTAGATAGAAGTTTAATTTCTAATATCAATTCAGATCACAGAAAAAGAGCTTTGGTTGCCGCTTTAATCGGCTTTGCAAAAGAAACCAAAAGCAACGTTCTCGGTGAAGGTGTGGAGACCTTGGCAGAGCTGGAAGCACTACAAGAGTTAGGGGCTCAAACAATTCAAGGATACTTTTTTTGCCATCCGCTGCCAATTGATGATGTGTTAGCTTTTTGCTCTAGTCGAGTTTAGTTTGTACGAAAAGAGCCTCTTTAATGAGGCTCTTTACCATGATTATCGTAATAAAAGTGGCTTGTCTTTTTTAGAATACATGAACCTTTTCGATATCAAAACACAGGCTTATTTCTTCGTCGACTTCAAAGACTTTATCTTCATTAATAGACGCAATTACCTTATTGCCATCAGCTAATGTAATGTCTAGCACGGTTTCGGTACCAAGACGTTCTGATAATGATACACGGCCATGCATTGAACCTTTTATTTCACCGTGATGAGGCTCTAAATACTGAGGACGAATCCCTAGCTCAAGCGTGTCTCCAATGGCAACATCACGATCGTGTCTAGGTAAAACCACCTCATCTATAACGTCTGAACTGACGGTGATGCTGTCGTTATCATGAGCCACCACTTTTACTTTCACAAAGTTCATTGATGGAGAGCCAAGAAACCCTGCGACAAAGCGATTTGCTGGCTTATGGAAAAGCTCCATTGGTGAGCCAATTTGTTGCACTTCTCCATCTTTGAGCACGACGATTTTGTCCGCTAAAGTCATCGCTTCAACTTGGTCGTGAGTCACATAAATCATGGTGGCATCGAGTTTTTTATGCAGCTTTGAAATCTCCATTCTCATATCCATCCGCAAGGCGGCGTCTAAATTTGAGAGCGGTTCATCAAATAAAAACACTTTAGGATTACGAACAATGGCGCGACCTATCGCAACACGTTGTCTTTGACCTCCAGACAGTTGGCTAGGGCGACGATCCAGCAAATGTTCCATTTGCAGAATCTGTGCAGCTTCGTTTACCCGTTGCACTTTTTCATCTTTAGGAACGCCAGATACGGTTAATCCAAAGCCAACGTTCTCTCGTACCGTCATGTGAGGAAAAATGGCATAAGATTGGAAAACCATGGCGATCCCTCGGTCCTTTGGTTGTAAGTCATTGACGACTTTTCCATCTATGGTTAACTCACCACCAGAAATATCTTCAAGCCCTGCTATCATGCGTAAAAGAGTGGATTTACCACAACCAGAAGGGCCAACAAAAACAACGAACTCGCCGTCTTTGATATCGATATCGACGCCCTTAATAATACGAGTAGAGCCGTAGTTTTTTTCAATGGATTTTAGCTGTAAATCCGCCATGACTACTGTCCTTTTTTATTGTTATCGTCTGTACTTAACAATCCTTCATCATTCACATGTACTGCGACAGGATCTAAAATTTCACCAACAAAGCCATTTGGGCCTTGATCATGAAAACCTATGATAACGGGACCAGTATCGGTTTGTAGGATTCGTGCAGCATATCGGTAGCATGGTTCATCGCCGTCTAGGAACTCACTTTCTGGGAGGCTCCATGGCCCTTCAGGGTTGTCCGCAACCAAATAGTGATTACCAGTGACTGGTTTACCAGCACGAGCTTTTATAAAAGCATCGGCCCAATGAGAAGACGATGTGCAGAATAAGCAGTACCAACGGCCTTCAAGTTCAAACACTTGTGGTACTTCTAATTGGCCAAAGCCGCCAACAAAAACAGGTTTTTGTAGCTCCCAGTGATATAAGTCGTCAGAGGTAGCAAAGCCAATTGCGCCGCCAGCATTGGGTTCTTCAATGTCTGGTGCACGAGCGGTAAAATACATTAACCAGCCTTTGCCGTTTGGGTTTTTCATCACCCATGGGTCTCGCATCGCTCGATCATGCCAATGACCTACTTGATGTTGGTCTTCATAGTATTGGGCATTTTCGCCGATTATGTCTAAGCACAAGCCGTCTCCCACACGTTTCCAATTATGCAGATCATCGCTTATTGCGTGACCGACACGTTGATATAAACTTTTCTCGGCTAAACAGGTGCCAGTATAAAAGAGGTGATATAAGCCATCATCGTCTTTTACCACGCTGCCGGTCCAAGTTGTGGAGTCGTCCCAGGCTGTTGTTGTCGAAGGCTCAAAACAGGTGCCTAAATGTTCCCAATGGATCAAATCTTTTGATATCGCATGAGCCTGAGATACATTTAAATGGCGCAACTCAGGATCGATAAGTGACTTATCTGCTTGCAGGAAATAGCCATGCCAAACATCACCTTCTTTGTGATACCAGCTGTCCCATATCCATTTTTTTTCTAATGCTATTGTCATTTTTATTACTCCAAAAAAAAGCCTATCCTTTGACACCTGTCGATGCGATAGAGGCGATAAATGCACGTTGTAAAGCGAGATAAAAAGCTAAGACAGGCACAGTGATGATGGTGAGATATGCCATAACTTCTCCCCATGCCGTGTTCAATTGAAAAAAGTACTGTAAGCCAACTAATACCGGACGATATTGCTCTTGCTGCGTCACCATGATTGGCCATAAATATTGGTTATACATTGCTAGGAACTTTAAAATTGCGGCTGTGGCAATGATCGGACCAGACAAAGGCATAACCACTCTCCAGTAAACCTGCCACCAACTGCAGCCTTCTATTCGAGACGCTTCAATAAGCTCCTTAGGCAAATCTTTAAAGTATTGAGCGAACAAGAAAATGGTTAGACCATCGGCGATAAAGGGGATAATTTGCACTCGATAACTGTTTAACCAGCCCCAGCTAAAGCCATCTAATCCAAGCCAAGGCAATTTTGAAACCATCAACAACATTGGAATCGCAATGGTTTCAAAAGGCACAATTAGGGTGGCCAAAATAATGGAAAAAGCGATGCTTTTTCCTCGCCAGTTGAGGAATACAAACGAAAAACCTGCCATCGAACAAACTAGCAGACCAAGCACAACCGTCACGCCTGTTACAAGGAGTGAGTTCAGCATAAACATACCAATGGGAGCGCGTTCAAAGGCTGCTTTATAGTTGTCAAAACTAATGTCCCCAATGGGTAGAAACGCTCTAATAGAGGATGTATCTGCTAACAACTGTTGATCAGGTTTTAGCGACGACATCATCATAAAAAGAATCGGCGTGACAAAAATGAGCGCGATGAGAGTCAATACCATATAACGCACGATTAAGCGCAATGTTGGGTTGTCCTTATCTAGTTGAAACATCAGTTTTTCTCCCGAGTTAAGTAGCGCTGTAGTAGAGAAATACTCAAAACGAGTAGGAATAACACGACAGACATCGCTGAGCCTCCAGAAATATCCTGCTTTCCGTAACCGCGCTCTACTGCCTGATAAACAATAGTCTGAGTGCTATCCAGAGGACCGCCACTTGTCATCACATCGATCTGCGCAAATAGCGAGAAGGCTTGCATGGTAATGACGATTACGACTAATACGGCCGTATTACGTAAGCCTGGCCATGTGACGTAGCGGAATGTCTGCCAAGGACTTGCACCCTCAATTTTCGCTGCTTCATAGAGTGTTGGAGAGATAGTTTGTAAGCCTGATAGCCAGATAATCATGTGAAAACCTACCGCCTGCCAAATAGACATAGCCATGATTGAACCGAGCGCCGTATCTTGATTACCCAGCCAGTCCACCGCTTTGAAATGACCAAATGTGAGAGTATTCAGCACACTATTTAATAGTCCGTTTTGGCCGTCATAGATAAAACGCCATAACAAAGAGACGACCACGATCGATACAACGACAGGCATAAAATATATCGACCTGAAAATCTGTATGCCGCGTAATGGTTGGTTAATTAGTAATGCCAATATGAGTGCCAAAGCACCTTGAATAGGGGCAACAAACGCCACGAAGGTAAGGGTATTAACCAGAGCTTTCATAAACACAAGATCACTGGCCATAATCGCGACTTTTTGCTCCCCCCAAGAGAATGAGAACCACTCTTTCATCCCTTGTACATTGGGATAGTCTGGATTATTTCGGGTGAATTTTCTGAGTCTTGGGTATTTATTGTCTCCGTTCTTATCCACTAAAATGTTGCCACTAGCATCGATTTCAGGATCAACAACCAAAATGCCTACATCTAGCATATTGGTGTAGTTTTCTAACCCCACGAACTCTGCTGCGTTAGGTGACATCAAACGCTGATTCGTCAAAGAAAATGCAATTGCTAAAATAAATGGAATGACAATAAATAGAAGCATCAAGCCGAAACCGGGAGACGCAAACAGCCATCCTGTGGTGTTATGCCGCGTTAATATCGAGTTTTTTTTCATAAAAAATACCAGTATCGCTAGCTCTAAAATATTTTGCTAAAAGTGGGCAGGTAGAGAAGTTCTATACCTGCCAAGGATCTATCAAACCCCATTAATGGCTGTAGCCGCGGTTTTTCTCAATATCGGCATTAATTTCATCTGCTGCGCTATCTAACGTGTCCGCAACATCTGCACCATCAGCGATATCTGCTAAGGCTTTTTCAAAGACTTTTGCTTCAACAATATAGCCAGGAGTGACGGGGCGAACTAAGGCCTGTGCTTTGGATAGGGCATAAAAAACGGCCAAAGCTCCGCCTTGTCGATAATTTTTTGTTAATGCTGCCGCGGATTGTGTTGGTGGTATTACGCCAATGCTGTCTGAAAATGCAGCTAAGTATTTATCTTGAAGAGCAAATTCAATAAAGTCCGATGCGCCTTGTGGGTGTTTAGAGGCCGAAGAGACTCCGAATTGCCAACTTGCAGCACCTATTTTAGGCCCATGTCCAAAATCAGGTGCAGGTAAAAACAGCGCATCATCACCAAACTTATTTAAGTTTTTTAAAGCCGCCCAGTTTCCGTACCATTGCATCGCATATTTTCCCTCTAATAATCCTGTTTCATGGTCTGCTGGGTCTTGAGAGTTGCCTGGCGCATAGCCATTGACGAATAAGCTTTGCCACCACTCACCAAAGGCTATGGCTTCGGGGCCATTTAATGTACCTTCAGCTGTTTTATAGGTGGAACGATCAATCAGGTCACCACCGAAGCTTTGCAGAAATGGGCTAAATGCATAGGGAAACCATTCGCCACTTTCAGCCATACCTAAATCAAGCGGATAATCATATTTTCCTGTCGCTTTCAGCTTTTTAAGAACGTCGTTGAATTCTTCTTCAGTCCATGGTGAGTCAATTGTTGGTATACGAGCTCCGACTTCATTTAAGGTTGAGCGGCGTGTCATCATAGCGACGGCAGAGTCCCATAAACCGATTGAATACAGCTTCCCGTCCCAATAGCCTTTAACTCCTGGTAAAAAATCAGCAATTTTTGCTTCGTCGATTAATAAAGGTCGTAAATATCCTGCCCATGCCCAATTAGGCATCACTGGACCATCTACATCCAAAATATCTGGTAAGTTGTTAGCTAATGCGGCAGCAACAACAGAGTCGTTGTATGAACCTTGGGGAAATGACTCTAAAACCACATTCCAATCGTCTTGACTGTTATTAAAGTCATTAACAATTTGATTAATAACTTTCGCTTCAACTTTATTACCTGCGCCGTGATACCAAAGCGAAAGATCTGTTTTTGCAAAGGCGGAAGTCGAGACAAAAGCGCTCCCTAAAACACTTGCAGACAATATGGTTAATGCCAATTTTTTTGTTATTTTCATGTTTTTCTCCCATTTATATGAGCTATTTTTAAAATGACACCGATGTCATTTTAATTAAAAGAAACACATCGTAGCTCTGATGCGTTACTCGATAAATTTATTGGTGATTAAATCTTAAGTATTGATTGTCGCCAAATAACAGGACTATCAACGATGGTTATTGCTGAGTTTGGTGCTTTTTGGTCTTTACCATCAATCAACTTTAAAAGTTGTCGTGCCGCTTCTTGCCCAATTTCTTGATAAGGCAGATGTACCGTGGTTAATGCTGGGTACAAACCTTCAGTAATCGCAAGATAGTTATCATAACCTGCAATGGATATTTGCTCAGGTATACGGATACCCTTGACTCTTAAAATACCATAAAGCTTGAGTGCCATTTTGTCGTTACCACAACAAATAGCAGTAGGCGGACAGGCCAATGAAAGCAAGTGATCAATCGCGTCGATGATCAATTTTTCGTTGTCTAGTAGATCTAGTGTGTCTGCACATAAAACTAACTCAGGATCGTACGCAATGTCGTTTTCATGTAAGGCCTGTTGGTATCCTTCAAGTCGTTGATGCGTTGCGACCATGGATGGGTCTAAGGTCAAGTATGCAATTCTGGAGTGACCTTCTTTTATGATTTTATCCACTAAAGATTTTTGACCCATTTGGTCATTTGGAACCACGGATGTTGTGTGGTTTGTATCAAAGCAGTTTGCTAGTACAGTGTGGATGCTTTTACTGGCGATAGGTAAATCTATTTGCTTATGATAATTCGCCACATAAATAAGCCCTTCAACACGATGTTCTTGAAATGTCCGAATTAAATGAGACACCGATGCAGCAGAATCTCCTGTATCGGCGATTAATAACGTTTTACCAGAGGCTTGCATTACCTTTTGAATACCCTGAACAATAAATAAATCAGGCAAACCAGTGGGTGCATTAGATGTGTCAGAAAAATGAGAAATAGCACCTGTGACCAAGCCGATAAGCCCCGATTTATTTGATCGCATAGATCTCGCCGCAGTACTTGGAACATAGCCAAGAGCTGCAATGGCAGCTTCTACTTTCTTACGGGTCTTTTCTCCGACAGGAACATCATTATTTAATACGCGAGAAACTGTCTTTGGAGAGACTCCAGCGGCTTCTGCAACATCGTAAATGGTCGTCATTTTTATTCTTTTCTCGTTATGACATCGGTGTCATTTTTATTTAAAAATAAATGCCTGTCAACCTAATAGAGTATAAAAAGATCAATTTTCAAGAGCGATCTGAATAAAAAGAGCGCTTACTTTTTGAGTTAAGCGCTCTTTTTATAGATAAAACAAAGGTTAAAAGCTTGTGACGACAGTGACGCCCGGTGGGTTGATCTTGTCCATATTGGTTAGCGCGACAATAGATTCTTCCAAACTGATGGTTCGACCAAGCAGTTTCTCTGGGCTGAGTTTGCCTGATTTGATCATCGCCAGCATAGCGTCGTAACGAAATGCCTGCATACCATGGCTGCCGATGATTTCTAGCTCATGAGCGATAACCAGATTCATCGGAATCGGCGGTGTGGCTTGATCGGCTAATAACAAGCCGACCTGAACGTGCTTGCCTAGTTTTTTCAAACTTTTAATAGAGTTGATGCAAGTCGTTGGGTGACCTAAAGCATCGATCGATACATGGGCACCGCCGCGGGTGATTTCTTTAATCGCTTCAGCCACATCTGCCACGCTGGTGGCGTTAATTGTAGCGTAGGCGCCTAGAGCTTTTGCGAGCTCAAGTTTATCGTTTGTCACGTCCACGGCAATAACATTGGCACCAATACTGTTGGCAATCATGATGGCTGACAGTCCAACGCCGCCGCAGCCATGAACAGCTACCCACTGACCTGCGCTGACTTTACCTTGATCGACAACCGCTCTAAACGAGGTAACAAAGCGACAGCCAAGGCTCGCAGCAGTGGTGAAGTCGATCGTTTCTGGCAAAGTCACCAAATTCACATCCGCATGATGAATGGAGACGTATTCCGCGAAAGATCCCCAATGGGTAAAGCCTGGCTGAGTTTGATTGCCGCAGACTTGATGATTCCCGCCGTGGCATTCTGGACAAGAACCGCATCCACTAACAAAAGGTACGGTCACTTGGTCGCCTACTTTAAAACGCTGAACATTTTTGCCAACGGCTTCAATAATACCGGCAAACTCATGTCCGGGAACGTGTGGCAGCACAATGTCTGGATCGTGCCCCATCCAACCGTGCCAATCACTTCGGCAAACGCCAGTGGCTTCAACTTTGATCACCACACCATGATTTTCTGGTGTTGGATCTTCGACATTCATAATCTTTGGTGTGGTCGAAAAACTTTCGTAGACAACTGCTTTCATGGTTTGCTCCTTTGGTGCTCAATACGTCAGCTTAATAGACTACTTAATACACTAGAAATTACCTTGCTCTTTTCCTTGTGTATTAGAGAACTTAAGAAATACTATTTCAGATATAAGGTTAATTAGAGGGGAATCTTTCAATGGCGGCTTTGGATAAGGTAGACACTGATATTGTTCGGCGTATGCAGCAAGATGGTAAATTGACCAACGCGAAATTAGCCAGTGAGCTTTCGTTGAGTGAAACGCCATGTTGGCGTCGATTAAAACGCCTAGAAGAAGAGGGGATTATAACTGATTATCAGGCGAACCTAGATCGTCGTAAATTAGGCTTTGGGGTGATGGCCTTTGTGCAACTTACTTGCAACCAGCATGATGCAGAAACCACACAAACTTTCGAAGAAATGATTCAGCGTTGTGACAATGTTTTATCCTGTCATAACACCACAGGCGCGGCGGATTTTTTGTTGCAAGTGGTCGCCAAAGACTTGGATGATTACAGCCGTTTTGTAGACCAAGTGCTTAGAAAATTGCCCGGTGTGTCTGCGATTGCTTCGAATATTTCTTTGCGAGAATTGAAAGCATCAACGCGGTTGCCAATATAAATTTGGTGTAACAGAAATAGGTTAGTTTGCTATGTAAGAATGACGAGTCACGCAGTTACAAAATAAAATTTACATCTACATGGAGGTCAGGTTTGATAACAAGGATGAATAAATAAGTAAGCTTCAGAAAGGAGAGTAACATTGACAAATAATTACGATCATTTGATCCATATTAGAGATCATTCCGAAGTTGCCTTATATGAACTTATCCCTGATGTTGTGTGGATTTTTGACCTTGATAAACACGGCTGGTGGTGGGGCAATTCAGCTTCTCTTAAGTTTTGAGGATTAAACACACTTGAAGACTTGATGAATAAAGACTTGTCTGGTGATACCCAAGGCGCAAAGGATCGCACCGCTCAAACCTTTGAGCTGGCTGCGAAGTCAGGCTTAACGATCGACCCTTGGACAACCTATCCAAATGGAAAACCAAAAACTCTGTATATGCGTCATCGTGCGGTTTTGGTCGGGCCGGATAAACATAGAGCCATCATTGCGTTTATCAATGAAGAAGTAAATATTGGGGATATTCCAGAAAATCTATTACTGGTTGAAGCCATGCGCTACACCAGTGTAGTGGTGACTAGCTTCAGTTTTTCTGGTGATCCAATAATAGAGAATCCAGCCTCTACAGAAGCTTACAAACACCTATCAAGACAAAACACCTCAGAGGGGCAATCTTTTTTTACCTCGCGCTTTGCCAGTTTAGCAGAAGGTCAAAAAGTACTAGCACAGGCAATAGAAGAAAAAGGCGGACAATGGACTTGTGATGTTAACACCTCCGCAGGGCCACGTAAGCACAGCTTAGATGTACGCATGACACGTCACCCTTTAACGGGAGAATTTTTGCTGCTGATGTCTGAGTATGACGTTTCTGCACTACACACGGCTCTAGAAGCTGAGAAAGTGGCGCAAGATAAATTGCGACGGCTAGCACATTATGATGCCGTGACTGGAATTCCTTCATTACATTATTTGTTGGAAAAAGAAGGGGAATTGATCGCGAAAGCCAAACAAGACAACCATTTATTATCCATTTTATATTTGGATCTAGATGGCTTTAAACAAGTGAACGATAATCACGGCCACGAAGCGGGTAATCAAGTTCTTACTAGTATTGCTGAGCGGTTACATTCCCAAACTAAAGATGTTGGGCAAATCGTCAGAGTCGGTGGTGATGAATTTGTTATTTGGCTTGATCGTCTTGATGATCGTGATGAAGTGCTTAAATTAGCCAATATCATTCTAAATGTCGTATTAGAGCCAGTCATGATCAGTGATACGAATAAAACGGTACAAGTGAGTACTAGTCTAGGTATTGCTCATTACCCTGAACATGGTGAGGACATGAAGTCGCTTATACAAACAGCTGATAGCACCATGTATCGAGTTAAAAAACAGGGAAAGTGCGACGTACAAGTGGCAATTTAAATAATGAAGCCAACCCTTGATGGTTGGCTTCATTGCTTTTAGGGGCGGTTAAAAGACGAGAAATTACAAGGTCATTACAATACGGCCTGTAATTTCACCTTTTTCCATATCAGCGAAGATCTCATTAATATCGTCTAGGGATTTTTCAGCGATAATCGCTTTTACCTTGCCGCGTGCGGCAAATTCCAAGCACTCTTCCAGATCTTTACGAGTACCGACGATGGAGCCAACGACACTGACGCCATTGAGGACTGTGTTGAAAATAGGCAATGGCATGTCTTCTGGTGGTAAACCAACCAAGACACATTTACCACCACGTCGAACCACGTCATAACTTTGTCTGAAGCCCGCTTTGCTGACAGCAGTACAAACGGTGGCATGAACACCTGAGGTTGTTTCTAAAATCTCTTTAACAACATCGTCAGTTTTGAAATCAAAGAAATATTCCGCACCTAATGACATCGCTAACTCACGTTTGGCTGCGCCCGTATCGACAGCAACAACTCGAAAGCCCATAGCAACGGCGTATTGCACGGCTAAATGGCCTAGACCGCCAACACCAAATAGAGCTACCCAATCGCCTGGCTTGGCACCGGACACTTTGAGCGCTTTGTAAGTAGTTACACCGGCACAGAATAAAGGTGCCGCTTCAACATAACCTAAACCTTCTGGAACTTTAACGACATATTCAGCATGAGCTGCGCAATATTCAGCGTAACCACCATCGACGGAGTAACCTGCATTTTGTTGTGAAAGACACAAGTTTTCGTTACCTGTTAAACAATATTCACAATGTCCGCAGGCACTGTACAGCCAAGGAATACCGACACGATCTCCCAAGGCTAAATGCTTTACTGCACTGCCGACTTCGACTATTTCACCAACACCTTCATGACCTGGAATAAAGGGAAGTGTCGGTTTAACAGGCCAATCTCCATGACAAGCATGTAAATCCGTATGGCACACACCGCAAGCATGAATTTTGACGAGAACTTGATGTGGTTCAATCTTGGGTTTAACAACATCCTCAATTTTTAGAATGGCACCAAACTTACTGGCTACAGCTGCTTTCATAACAAACTCCATCTTTTATTTTTTTGTGCTGTTTAGGACAGCGTTATAGTTAAGAACACTTTCGTTTGCTTCTTAACTTTAAAAGTAACCAAATAAAAAACTTATCCATCAGTCCAATATGTTTGCATCACAGTACAATTTACATTTAAAACTAGTTTTTTTGCTTTTTTAATCTGATAACTTTTTGTTTTTAATCAGCTTTTATTTTTGTTGGATAGACTTTCTCTAAGCGAGCTAATCCAACCGCCGAACTTATGCATAACTGTGCTGCCTTTACCGAGTAGCTCATGCATCTCTTCTTCAAATAAAGATTGCTTGCTTTCCTCTGGTTCAGGTAGTGGTGGTAAAATGTGTGCGAAATAGGTTTTGTCGAGCAAGCGATGCAGCAGGCGTTCACCCATAAATGGCTTGCCACTATTGAGTGCTCTGGCGCCTTTAATCAAGTTACGAATATCGTACTGAGTCGGGCTAATATCAGGCACTTGTTTAGGAATGTTTAGTAGTTTATAAACACCAATTCGAGCGGTACGAATGGACGCTTCCATGGTGAAAATAATGTCGTTGCGAGTTTCTACAAACTGTCCAATTAAACCTAAATTAGTGCAACCTTCTGGCACTGCATGAGGGCGATCGCCAGCGGCTCGGGTCATAAATTGAGCTGTTATATAGGGCATGAGTGCGAGGCGTATTTTGGTATTGGCAACAATCTCATCAAGCTGATCTTCAATGCCAAGGTGATGACAAAGTTCAGTAAGGATTTCTTTACCGGTGCATTGCGCCATGGTTTTGTGTATACGATTACCTGGTTTATCCATCAATAAGCCATATACCCAAAGAACCAATGTATCCTCTGGTTGGTCTGGGAAATGAGGCTGGCGATTACAGGTGACACTCAACAGCCAGTTGGAATCGGTAATCGTGATGATTCCGCCCGTGACAGAACGACCAGAATAGGGATCGTTCACCGACAGGGTTTTTAGCTTGTCGATAAGAGGAGAAGGTTTGCAAGTCAGCGTGGCCGATTCCCAGATGGATTTATCCACATTACCGTAGAATTTTTCTGGCTTACCGAATACTGGCGATTTCTTCGCAAGATTTTTCCATAAGGTCCAGCCGCTTTTTTCACCCGGATCATGCTTGTCGCAAGTGAGCTCTGGCACGTTTTCCATATCGCCATAAGCCGTGTGTTCCGTCATTGATCCAGTTAGTGTAAAGACCAAATCGCCAAGCCCGACATGAATGTGTTTGGCTTCTTCTTTGCCTTCTTTGATGACAACTGCTCGAATACCGGTGACGGTTTTTTTATCGCCAGAGAAGTTGATATCAAGATCTTCCACCCGAGTGCCGAACTGAAAGGTAACACCTTTCTCGCGCAGCATATCTGCCAGCGGCTTAATAAAGGTATCGTATTGATTGTACTTAGGAAAAACCAATGCCGACATATCAGCAAAGCCATCGATAGAGTCGAGGAAACGATGCAAATACAGTTTGGTTTCCAATAGACTGTGGCAATTTTTGAAGGCAAACATAGAGCGGAAAAGGAACCAAAAGTTTGTTTTTAAGAAACCTTCACTGAAATAATCTTCGATACTGATGTCGTCTAATTCTTCCTTACGTTTTAGCATCAAACGAATCAGTTCCCATTGCTGGGATTTACTCAGACCAAAGTCCTTCGCGTCCAACAATTCGCCACATTTGTGCATTAAACGCGCTGCGGAATAGTTAGGATCGTTGTCATTAATAAGACGGTATTCATCAAGAATGGAATAGCCTTCTGGCAACTCGACTGCAGGTACATCTTGAAACAAATCCCACAGAGTATCGTAGTTCCAATTCATCTCACGACCGCCACGGATGATATAACCTTCTTCAGGATTACCCGCACCATCCATAGAACCACCTTCCACAGTCATTTCTTCTAAAATGGTGATGTTTTCAGCAGGCATGTGCGCATCACGAAGCAGATAAAAAGCCGCCGCAAGGCCGCCGATGCCACTGCCAACAATCCACGCTTTACGGTTTTGAATACCTGGAGTTGGCAAGGTTTTATGACGAGCATAAGGCGCAATAAAATCATAAGGCGGTAAGGTGTTTAACGCTTGGTGATGCCAATAATCGCGGGTGCTATCAGGTTCATGTTCGAATCCCTCTGGGGCAGTGGTAGAAATAGTAAACGTCGAAATGTCTTTATGACTCATCACATTTTTCCCTTCTTTAGGCGCATTAGTCGAAATGCTATGTGATCATAGTGGCACAGAAAAAGGTGGTGGAAACTGCGTTAGATCAAGGGTTGTGTCTTAATTTTTTATAAGAAAAAGAGGGGGTGTAAAAGAGTCTCTGCTTATTGCAGTAAATATGCAGTCTAAGTGCATCTCCTGAAATACGGTTGTTTTTAGTCGTGTCATCGTCAACTATGTATGCAGGAACACGAAATAAAAGAAACGTTAACTAGAACAATTTAGCTTAGGAGGAAAATATGCAAAATCAAACTGCACATGCCCACCACATTACAGACATTATTAAAGTAATGAACG
Organism: Marinomonas sp. UCMA 3892; assembly: GCF_012726345.1. Taxonomy (GTDB): domain Bacteria; phylum Pseudomonadota; class Gammaproteobacteria; order Pseudomonadales; family Marinomonadaceae; genus Marinomonas. The sequence goes on along the minus strand of NZ_PTXN01000003.1, from coordinate 70,552 downwards.
GCGGTATTGAATTCTACCAAGAAGCGAAAACCAAACTAGATGACAGCACTTACAACGCTTTTTTTGATCGCATGATTGGTGCTAAAACGCAGGCTGATACAGAGCTACAACCATTCGCTATCGATCAGCAAGGTGAAGTAGAAAACGATACTGATAATTTGGTAAAAGCGCGTCAGGCTTATACTAAATTAATATCTAAAATCTCTAGTGAATCCACTGCTTTTACTTATGTTGACCAGCTAGAAGAAGTGGAAGATAAGGTACTTGAAGAGCTCGACCTCGCGTTAGAACGAAACCAAACGCAAGACTGTGAAGTTACTCTACGCCGCGTTAAAGTCAGAATGAAAGAGTGCCATGACGAAATGAAAGCTCTGCAAGTAGCAGCTCAGCATTAACAGTTTGTACTTGAAATAAACTGTATTTTCCAAAACGGCAGCGTCTTATTTCGCCGATTAGTATCCGTTTTTTAAAACGAGACCAAGGTGAAAATTAAGCAAAATAGTCGCTGAATACTGCTTTAATTCAAAAGCCAGCATTGACAGGTTAGGGGTCAATGCTGGTTTTTTTGTGTCTATTTAACGGGTTCACTTATGGCAATAAATGATTAGACATCTAATCATTTATTGCAATTATTGTCAGCTTTTGTCAAAGTATGCATAGAGGAGGAGCCTTTATGACCAATTCACAAAAGACGGCAACGGGTGCAATTTTGCTACCTGTATTTATTCCAACCGTTATTGTTACCCTATTTCTTATCGTTGGAACTCTAAGTAATCCAGAGCTTGCAGGGGAAGTATTTCAAAGCGCATTGGCTTGGGTGACTAAGACCTTCGGCTGGTTCTATATGCTGGCTACCGCGATTTTTCTTGTATTTCTTGTTTGTATCGGATTCAGTCGTTGGGGCAATATTCGCTTAGGCCCAGATCACGGCGACCCGGAATACAGCTTTCCTGCTTGGTTTGCGATGTTATTTTCCGCCGGTTACGGTATTGCTTTATTGTTCTTTGGCGTTGCTGAACCTGTCTTGCATTTCTCCCAACCACCTAATGCAACCGCCGAGACGATCGGTGCTGCTCGCGAAGCGATGCAAATTGCCTACTTCCATTGGGGCTTACATATTTGGGGCATTTACGGCCTGATGGGGCTGGTGCTCGCCTATTTTGCTTTTCGCCATGGTTTGCCATTGTCTGTGCGTTCGGCGCTTTATCCTCTGATTGGTGATCGTATTTATGGTCCTATTGGTCATATTGTCGATGTGTTTGCCATTCTCGGTACCTTATTTGGTTTGGCGACCACGCTGGGTTTGTCGGTTACGCAAATCAATGCGGGTTTACATTACCTTTGGGAAGACATACCGATTAACACCACGGTGCAGATCACTGCCATTGGTTTAATCACACTTGCCGCGATTGGTTCTGTGGTTGCGGGTATGGATAAGGGTGTGAAAAACCTTTCGATTTTGAATATGGGACTGGCTGTATTCATTATGGTGATTGTGTTTTTCGTTGGCCCAAGTATTCACATTCTTGATGCCTTCGTACAAAACACCGGCTCGTATCTGAGCAACATTGTTGAGCGTACCTTCAATTTACAGGCTTATACGCAAAGTGATTGGATTGGTAACTGGACGCTATTCATCTTCGCGTGGACTATCGCTTGGGCGCCGTTCGTCGGTTTGTTTATTGCCAAGATCAGCCGTGGTCGTACTATCCGTCAGTTTATTTTTGGCGTGCTTGCCGTTCCGACATTATTTACCTTCCTATGGTTTGCTATCTTTGGTGATACCGCTCTGTATTTGATTATGGAACAGGGCAAGGATGTTTTGATTGGCGAAGTACAAGCCGATCATTCTGTTGCGTTATTTCAGTTCTATGACTTGTTACCTTGGTCTACTTTTTTATCAGTGATCACGGTATTTTTAATTATTACTTTCTTTGTTACCTCTTCGGACTCGGGTTCATTGGTGGTCGATTCATTGGCTTCTGGTGGCGCACTAGAAACGCCAGTTTGGCAGCGTGTGTTTTGGGCGTCTCTTGAAGGTATCATTGCCGCAACCTTATTGTTGGCTGGTGGCTTAGGCGCACTGCAAACCATGAGTATTTTGGCTGCTTTGCCTTTTGCCATCATCATGTTGATTGCAGCACTTGGTTTATGGCGAGCCTTGGTAATCGAGGGTCATCGTGGAGCAGCCGTGGAGGCAGCAGCAACTCCAGGTCGAGCTTTCAGTAATGAAGGCAGCTGGCGCAAACGTTTAAGCACCTTGTTTAAGTTTCCTGGCGAAGCCAAGGTGACGCACTTTATTAAAGACGTAGTTGAACCGGCGATGGAAGAAGTTCAAAAAGAGCTGGCGATTCATGGGTGGAAAGCCAATATCACCAGAGAAGAAAACGGCGTAACTTTCCAGCTAGAGCGTGACGAAAAATTAGACTTCTATTACCAAGTTGTAGCGACGGAACATGAGATACCAGAGGCGCACAGTGAGAACTCCAAATACGATACGCATTGGCAAGCGGATGTGTATATTCGCAATGGTGCTCTGGGTTATGAACTATATGGCTGTAGTCAAGATGAAGTAATACGAGACTTGATTGACCAGTTAGAGCAGTACTTCAATTTTGTTGATGCCGCGCCGGGGCAATTACCTTGGAATACGGTTTCTTAGTTTAGATCTAAAAAAGCACTAAACAAAAAGCCAGCATTGACTCAACAAGAGTCAATGCTGGCTTTTTATTTTGTTAGTACCGATTTTTGCTTTGGATTTGACTCGTAAAAAAGGTGAGGGTATATTATTTTTTAAACAGTAATGATAATCATTTGTTTTATTTGAGAGAATGAGAAATATTGATACTGTTATGCTGCCCGAGATAATTTTCATTCCAGATAAAAAATCCCATGATTTTTTTGATAGTTAGTTTTTTAAATATATGGATGTATGGAGAAGAGCTAGATGGCTTTTTTGGCAATTAAAATAGTAAAAGTGATTATATTTTATATAGTCGTATTTATACTTGGGTATTATTTTATTTTTGATAAAAATATATCAAAAACATTACGATATTCTATTTTGACTAGTGTGGCTCTACTTGTTATTGACGTAGTATTCCCTACTTTTCTTTTGTATTTTTATCGTTATTGATTTATATATTAAAAAGTATGGGTTTAGTTTCTGATCCATACTTTTACCATGATTTAAAATAGTATTATTCTTAAAGTTTGGATGAATTGCAAAGCCAGCATTGACTCAATAAGAGTGAATGCTGGCTTTTTTGTTGGCAGCTTCATCCAGCCATACGAGCTAAAACTTTATCTTTGAACCAAAAGCGGTGTATTAGTGCCATTGCTATGTGGCCTATCATTAATCCTGCCAGTAGCCATGAAAGAGGGCTGTGTAATAGATCGGCAGGAGCAACCATCCACGCAATATGACGTTCTGCTTCGGGCAGCATGGTCATGCCATATAAACGTATTTCATAGCCCTCACCATACTGGCGTAGCAAGGCAATAGCGGGTAATAGAAGTAGTAATACATAAAAGGCTGCATGTACTAGACGCGCTAGCTTGCCATCCCAGCCTAGTGTTTTGGGGGGGCGTTGTTTTCTGTTTAGCCATGTCCAATATAAACGAACAAGGGTGACGACCAGAATCAGCAAACCTAATGACCCATGTGGGCCAATGTTAGCCAAGAATAATGTAACAGCGTTTTTTCCTGTTCCCCGCCAAGCTAACACTACGAAGAACTGTAATATGACGAGGGCTGCGGTAAGCCAATGTAACGTACGGCTGACTCTTCCGTAGTAATTTTGACTGTCTCGCCATTTTGTATCACTTTGATTTATGATGCCTGTGTTTTCTATATGAAACGTCATTGAATCTAGAGCTCCCTAATTTTTTAACCTTGTCCTGAAGTTTGTAACTCATGCTAGCGGTTAAAAAGCTTTGTATAAAAGAGTTTGATTATAACGATAATTGTTATCATTTGAAGGCGTTTGTTGTGGAAATTATGACACTAAAACGAGAGTCTAATGAAAATTAGGCTCTCGTTTTAGTGTTTTGAAAGGATGGTAGAGCTAGCTAACTACCGATTCAGGCACGATGACGCTTAAAGATTGAGGTCTGACGACCACTTCTAGCTTCTCTGCTTCACGCTCTTCGCCATCCACTACATAGTGACCAACTTGGCTTATATCCACTGTGACACGCTGTGCAGAACGGTGAAAGATCCCATTGTTGCCTTCAGGGCTATTGCTGTCTTCTGGTAATTCGCTATCTTCGTTTCTGTCACCCATACCTAGCATGGCTAATTCTGCTAAGTTTAATATTTGCATGCGTTCTGGGTCTAACCAAGTTAAATCCAATTCGCCATCCATGATATTCGGCACACCTTTACCTTGTGCTAACAAAGTGGTGATTGGCGCTGCGTTAGCAATGGTTAAACTCGGAGTTTTGATGGTAAACGGCTCTTCGTTATTGAGCTGTACGGTAAACTCATAGACATCGTTTTGCCCGATGGCTTCCCATAAACCTTTCAAATAGGCAAGTTGCCCGCTAGTGTTCTTTTTACTACGATCGGCTTTTTCAATCATTTGTTGTTCAAAGCCAACACCAGCCAGTAATAGCATTAATTCGCCATTGCAGGTTGCGGTGTCGATGCGTTGCTCGCAGCCGTCGATCAAATTCAAGCAGATTGTTTCCAGTGGGGCGATTTTCGACATAGTGCCGCACAATACATGGCTTAAGGCGTTAGCGGTTCCAAATGGAATAATGCCCAACTTGATATTTGTGCCTACCATTGCGGCAGCAACCTCGGTGACGGTGCCATCTCCTCCACAAGCAATGATCATATCTGGTGAGGCTTTGACAGCTTCTTTGGCTAGATCAGTACCGTTTATTTCCGGTGTTGTTGTTTTTACCGTGATATCAAAATAGGCAGATAAGTAACGCAAGATAAGGTCTTGTTGTTCTTCCCATTGACGCGTACCAGACACTGGGTTGGCGATTAACCAAGCCGAGTTATGAACCACTAGCAGCTTATTATCCAAAGCACGTTTTAAATACTTAAACTGGCGCTTATTCAAACGAGCTGTTTGGCGTATTTCACGTATTTTATCCATGATATCGCTGGGTGACGATTTTGGATTCTGGCTGAGTAAATACGCCGCCATCATAAATACCGAGCGGCCACGGCCCAAAGCACAATGCACTACAACGGAACGTCCCGTTTTACGATGCGTATGTATCCAGTTTAGCGCACGATGTATTTGGGTATCGGAGGGAACTGAATGGTCAAGAATAGGGACGTTTAAATAATCCACATCGGCTTGGTATAACATCCAATTCAAAGAGCTGAATTCAGCCGTTACATCTAATACTGCACTGATGTTCTCGCTTTTGATTTGGTGAATATCAGAAGGAAACAAACGTCTCGCAAGGTATAAACCTTCGTCTATTTTTTGCAGCGCAGGAACAGAGTCCGTGCTTCTCGCCCAGCTGTTATAAAGTTGCGTGCTCCATAAAAATGGCATAAAGACCCAACGAACATACACGGGTACAGTGCCATCGGAGCGTTTGCGAAAAATGGTGGGCTTATTAAGAAGGTAGGCAAGACTGACAGTGAAAAAAGACAAGGCGAACCATGCCCAAGCTAGCTGAAAATAGATGTTGTTGGTCATGATAGCCAACACAACAAATACAGCAGTAACCAATAAATAATAGTTTGGTTTAAACAATACAACTCTCCTTAGAGCCCAGCCATAGTCTAAACAGGGTACCACACCGCTTTGTAAAATAAAGGCAAGGAAACGTGATTGTGCTAGGTACTTCAATATATGCGACTAGAAAAACATGATCTACCTACTTTCGCTTCTTCTTACCTGTTTTGCTGCTTCATGATTAGTCGTTCCGCGTTATGGCTTGTGGATTAAATACATTGTTTTCCACAATGATTTTTTCTAAGCGCAGCGTGGCTTCATTGGCCTTTTCTGAGGTAAAAAGCGTGACCTCCATATCAGGAAGATTAGGCAAATTATCATAGATAACTAGATCCTCTTCTAAGGTATGGTAGGGAATAATGGCAACGCCAATGCCAGCTCGAACTGCGGCAATAACACCTGAGCGACTCTGGCTAGTAAAGGCAATCCGATAAGGGATTTTGGCTTTTGTGAGTGCTTCACAGGCAAATTGACGATGCTTGCAGCCTTCTGCAAATACCACTAATGGCAATACCGCTTGGGTGTGAACAAAGTGGTCCTTTGAGCCGACCCAAACCAACTCATCTCGACGTAATCGAATACCACCTTCTGTATCCGCAAGCATCTCTACCAGAGCGATATCCAGCTTGCCTTTTTCCAGTAAATCCACCAAATAATCTGGACGATAATCACAGAAGGCTTCTAGCTCCGCTTCGGGATAGCTCAAGATGAAATCCTGCAAAATTGGAGCAAGTGTTCGACTTGCATATTGATCATGGGTGCCAAGGCGAACCACGCCGCTGATCTCTATATTTTGAAAAGATCCCACGATTTGATCATGCAGGTTTAAAAGTTGCTGAGCATGTGCTCTTAACTGCACACCAGCAGCAGTCAATCGTACGCCATGTTGTCCCCGTTCCATTAAAGGATTGGTGATCAGGCCTTCCAAACGATTGAGTTGCATACTCACAGTAGATGGCGCTTTATGCAATTGCTTGGCTGCCTCTGTCAGATTCAGCGTCTCTGCGACCACCATGAAAGTACGGAGTAAGTTTATTGGTAAATCACGCATTGTTTAGTTTTCAATAAAGTTGAACGTAGATTTGAATGTTTATCGATTTACCGAATAAATGCAAGCCACTACTATAGCGCGATTGATGTTTTTTTATACACGTCTTCCATGGGTGTTTTAGCAAGGAGTGTTGCGATGCGTATTCCAATAACATTTGGCTTCAATCAGGTGATTAGCCATGGCTTTGGTATTTTCTTGTTTGCAGCGTTGGTTCCAACGATGCAAAGTACGCTTGATATTAACAGTTGGCATCTCGCTCTTGCAGGGGCGTTAACGCAAGTGTCTTACCTTGTTGGGGCAATGTTATTAGGTGTGATTGGACCACGATTAGATTCTGCTCACTTATTATTAATTACGGGCACTCTTACCACGTCTTTATTGTTCACCATGGCTTGGCTTGATAATACGATCATCATGATATTTGTCCTTACTATTATGGCAGCGAGCGCAGCGATGAGTTGGGGCTCGATTGTTGAGCTGGTGACCCGATATGGCCGTGCAGATCGTACGGCCACTAACCTTTCTATTGCCTCAAGTGGCACAGCTTGGGGGTACAGTGTTAACGGTTTAATCATTCTACTAATTGTACCTCTACTTGGCTGGCGTAGCGGTTGGGTAGCAGCTTCAATATTTGGGCTGGTGACTTTGTTGGCTACTTTTAGTTTGCTCAAAAGTGTTCGTTCTAAAGCGCAAGATCAAGAGATAGATGTCACTTTTGCTATGGGGACGCGACAGCTATTTAAGACTGTGTTTAGTGAGCGCACCGCTTTTCTTGCTTGCTTGATATTGTTGCTAGTTGGCGCGTCAACCATGACGTTTACCACTTGGCTGAATACTTATCTAGCAGAATTGTCATTGCCGCCAGCATTGGGCGGTTACACTTGGGGGATCATTGGTTTAACGGGGATGATTGCTGGCTTTTTTGTCGGTAAATTGGCGGATAAAAAAGGCCATGGCGTTGCGCTTTTGAGCATTTTCGGAGTGTTTGCCTTGGGACTGTTGGTTTTCACTTATCGACCAGCGCAATTTGTCATGATCGCAGGCTTCGGCTACGGCATGATGTACTTTCCTATTTGGGGGGTTATCGCAGGTTGGGTAAGCAAGCAGTACTCTTCAAAAGCAACCATGCAGATTAATGGTATTGGCATGGTTGCTTTTGGCCTGGGCGGTGCGTTAGGTAATGTTTTGGCAGGGATTGTTTATGATGCAGCGGGCAGTTTATCAAATGTATATTTATTGATCTGCGGGCTGAGCGTCGTGCTTTTTGTGGTGGCAATCTATATTTTCTTGCATGATCGTCAATCCAATAAACCACATGCGGATAGCTTTCTACAGTCTGAAATATAATAAGAATACAGGTACTTAATTTACTAGCATTTTAATGGTCCGGCTTTGGTGTATGCATTGATTCATAATAGTTTTGATGCATGCGTTTTTTCAGTATAGTCGTGGATATTTCCTGAGTTTTTGGTGCGTAGAGAACAGTAATTTGCATCGAATTAAGTATGGCTTCGAGCTTTTGCCAACGAGATGAACCTTGCCATTCTTCACCGCATACGACGGTATCTATATCAAGACTTTTAATCCATGTTGCTGCGTTTTCTGTATCATCCATCCGAGCGAGAACCAATTGCGCATCATCAACTTCTGCTAGATTTTCTATCAATGTTTTTCGTTCTATTTCTGTTTGAATTGGTCCATACCCTTTACTCAATAAAGAGAAGCTGTCAGGTGCGACCCCAACGATTAATTGCTCACCTTTGGATTTTGCATAGCGTAGATAATTTAGGTGACCTATATGGAAGAGATCAAAATACCCAAGAGCAAGCACCCGCTTTTTGCGCTCGCTGATTTTAGGGTTATTGATACTTGATATGTGATTCGCAAGCTTTTTTAAAAAAATATCCTGCGGCAGCTTGGTCGTTAAAGAGTCGAGTATGCGTTTGCAAGGCTCGATATTGCTGTTACGCCAATGTTCATAAAGACGTGAATAAGCATAACAGCGATGCAACCAAGAGAGGCCTTTAAGATTATAAGCACATACAATGGTATCGAAATACGGGTCTTCCTGCTTCCAATTTGGGCCATAGAGCGACTCCAAGATAGATTCAGGTGATGTTAAATAATAAATTGGCCCTGCAGGAGATACTTTAGACAACAGAGATATAGCAGGAAAATAGGTAATGCGATTCCAATCAAAGGGCACCTCTTTCATCCATAATCCAGATATAGCTTCTCCTGTTGCTTCGTTAGTTCCATAGCCACATAGATCAACAATTAACCCAGATGAATGACGAAAACAGCGTGGGTTGATTAGATTGTAAGATCTTGAGAACTCAACCCAGCCGTTTGATTCAAGCAGTTGGATGGCTTGAGACATTTGTATCCAATCAACACCGATATCAATGTCTTTGTCATTTGGCAGTAATGCACCAGATCGCTCAAGACCTAGGAGAGTTCCTGCGGTTGGAAAGGCATAAATTCCCGCGGCATAAAATTGAGCTAATACTTGCCAAAGTAACTGAAGTGCCATGTCTGAATCAAAATTGATAGCCTTAGGCTTTGGTGTTCTATGTTTAGTCTCTACTGAATTTATCGGCTGTTCCCCTGACCACTTTGCCATTAATGCTTGATAAAACGATCGAGCAGCATCTGGTAGTTTGCCCGATTGTAGATAGCATTGACCAAGAATGTGATGACCGTCTGATAATGCGGGAAGTAGGTTCAGCAGGGTGTTCAAACTTTCTATATGGTTTGACCCATTACCTTTCAAAATACCCAGCTGCGCCAAATAGAGCTGACAAATACCTTGATCTGGATAGCTAGTCGCAAGCGCTGTAAATCGCTCTTCGGCGGCATCATAATTTTGTTGCTGAAAAAGAGTAATCGCATCTTGAAGTTGTTGATCAAAAGACATTTTACTTACGACTCAAAGTAGAGGGTTGATGCATAGTATAATAATCTATTGTTTGGAAGACGAGTTCACCAAAAACAAATACTAAAAATGACCAGAACATGGGCCACTTGAAGTGTTAACTACTAACAATCAGATCGTTCAAGGCTTTGGATATCAGGTCTTTTTTCACCAAAGTACGTTTAACGGGTTTATCAAACCAGAAGTCCATCGTTTGATCAAAACCTATACCATGCATGTAGTTGTAGAGTGCTTTACGCAATCCGTCCCCCAGCATGTCGTGATCTGTCCCTGTTGGGTCGGTGAAATCCACGTCGTTTTCTGCGAACAAAATATCAGGGCGTTCAGCAAGCGTAATGCCGTATTCTTCTGGATTAATACCAATCGGACTATGGGCTGTGGCTGCGAATCTATGCCAGAAGGCAGATTGGAAGCATTCTTGCGCCATCATCTGACGTACCATTTCTAGGGCATCAATGGTTTCTTGTTCGGTCTGTGTTGGGAAGCCATACATCAAATAAGAATGCACCAGAATACCCACATCACTGAAGGCTTTAGTGACACGCGCCACTTGTTCGACACTGACGCCTTTTTTCATCAGCTTGAGTAATCGATCTGACGCCACTTCCAAACCACCACTGACGGCGATACAGCCAGAATCTGCTAACAACTGACAACGCTCTGGCGTAAAAGTCTTTTCAAAACGAATATTACCCCACCAGCTGATCACCACGCCGCGTTCGATTAGACGTCTTGCTAAAGCAAACAAGGCTTTTGGCGGAGCCGCTTCATCGACAAAATGGAAACCTGTTTGTCCTGTTTCTGCGATCAACTCTTCAATACGGTCCACCAATATATCGGCACCAGCAGCGTCGTAGCGGTCGATATAATCCAGTGTGACATCACAAAAGCTACACTTACGCCAGTAACAACCGTGGGCAATGGTCAACTTGTTCCAGCGGCCATCGCTCCAGATGCGGTGCATCGGGTTGAGCATCTCACACAAGGATAAGTATTCAGTTAACGGCAAGCCATCGTAAATCGGCGTACCGACATCGGTTTGAGGAATGTCATGCAACTCTGCATTTTCGTTGTAGTGAACGTAAGACTTACCATTTTCGTCTTCTGCTAGGAAGTAAGTACGTACTAACTCGTCAATTTCTCGCTTGCCGTCAAAGAATTCCAGCAAGGTCATAAAAGGCCGTTCGCCATCGTCTAGACAGATAAAATCGACAAATTCGAACACTCGAGGGTCACGCAAGGCACGCAGCTCAGTGTTCACAAACCCTCCACCCAGTACGACTGGCAGATCAGGATTAATGTCTTTACAAGTTTGCGCAATTCGCAGTGCACCCAACATATTGCCAGGAAAAGGCACGGTTAATGCCACCACGCTTGGCTGAGTTTCTTCCAGATATTGCTCGACTAATTGCTCTAAAATCTCAGAGCTAAAGCTTGGCTCACCCATCAGTGTATTGTATAGATCATCGAAACTTGGGTTGGCTGCGGCTAAACGCTCACCATAACGACTTACTTCAAAATACGGATCAACGCCTTGCGTGATCACAGCTGACAAATCATTGATAAACAAAGTGGCTAAATACTTGGCTTTGTCTTGCACGCCAAGCTGACCAAAGGCGGTTTTGAGAATATCGCCCGACACGGCTTCCATTTGGGCAATGGCGTCGAACGCTGGGCCTTCTGGCAAAAAACGACGCGAGACAATACGTAAAGCAAGACTGGAATCTTTGCCTTGTAAAAAGCGAATAACTGGTTCGACACAAAGGCGATAACGATCAAATTCCGCTAAAAAGGTAAAGATAGCATCGGGTAGTTCATCGTCTTCAAATGACTCGAAGTTTTCTTCCACATGCTGGCGAATAATATCCAGAGCTGGTGAAGTCATCATCTCAAGGAACAGCTCAATGGCCGGATCTCGTTGCGTCGCTTCATAGCCCCGAGAGCGCAAAAAGCCAGTCAGATACGCCGTTGCTGGATACGGCGTATTCAGTTGCGTCATGGGTGGGGTCATCAGAAGAACGGTCATAGCCTGCCTTTGCATGTATTAGCGGATAAATAATGCGACATTCTAGCAGTAAAAGAAGCCAGAGCTCTTATAAATAATAGGGATGTTAATCTTGCTTGAAAGGAGGGGCTGTCGATGTGCCCCCAAGGATTCAATCTAGCGTACTAACAATATTGATTTATCCGTATGAGACGCTAAAAAACTACCATGTGAATGAAAAATATGGTCTTTAAAGCTTGGCACATGAGATGCCATGACCACGAGATCGACTGGATTTCCATGGAGCCAATGATTGAGTGATTTGTCCATATCGGCTGCTGGATCAGCACAGGGGATGACAACCGCCTCAAATATTACGCCAAATTCGCCTTCTTGCGCTTTCGCATAACTGTCTAATCTTTCTTTAAATTCTTTAAGGTTATGAGCGATACTGCTAGGAGCAGATGCTGTAACAGCAAGAAGATACACCTTAGAAGAATAGAGTTTAGCAAGGTCCCCTGTGACTTTTAACGCTTTCTCAAGTTTATCTGTATGAGATAAATCCACGGGCATAGCGATACTTTGATACATAACAAGCCTCCTATATTATTGTTGGACTCTATATAAGTGTAGAAGACTCTGACGTTAAAAAACGATTATATATAGCAAAGATAAATCAAGCTTGTGGATAGGCTTGTCTTTACCACCAACCCTTATGTTCTGAGTTGGTGGTTTATATTGAAGGTTTAGTGGAGGATGGCAACCACAATATCCATGACATTGGTATTAGTGGGGCCAGTAATAAAGATAGCATCCTGTTCACGCAAGTAGGTTCCGGCGTCAGCACGTTTCAGTGCATCGCGTACGGCGTGCAGATCTTTTGCTGTCGAACCATCTACGATGCCACCAGCGGCATCAGTTGGGCCATCACTGCCGTCTGTGCCGGCAACCAGTACCAAGATATTATCGCGACCAACGATATTTTCTGCAATGCCTAGCGCGAGAGCTTGGTTACGGCCACCGTTGCCGGGATTTTCCGGCAGTTTGACCGTTGGCTCTCCACCGAAAATGTACACGCCTGGTTCGGCGTTTATTAGTTGCTGGCCAATATAAGAAGACAGAACTTCAACATCGTCATACAGATTTTCTTTATTGTCGATAACGTGATAACCAAGCTCGGTTGCTTTGTTTGCTGCTGCTTCTCGAGCGACTTGGTTCGTGCCTATCAAGGTAACGCTGGCAGTAGATGGACAACGTTTAATAGATCCTGTACCAGAGCCGATTACGCTAATGTCATCGCCTTCTACGTCCGAAATAGCCAGTACGCGAACGTCAGTACCTGTAAAGTTTTCGAGTAACTTACCGTCTTTTATCAAAGAGGTTTCTTTACGACGGGTATTGATCTGATCAATGTTATAACCAGCCGCAAGCATTTGATTTGTCAGTTTTTGCCAGTCTTCTAAGCTGACGTCAGCGGGCAGAGCTTCGGATAAAGCTGATGCGCCACCAGAAACTAATAGGAGTAATTTGCTGCCTGCTTCCATACTATTGACTGTGGCGAGCATCTGCTTTCCAGCGTTTAGAGAGTTCTGATCTGGCACGGGATGTGCCGATTCGATAACAGTTACATTATTTGCGTCCCACATTGCTTGGTCTGTATGAGCGTATTTTGTTACCAATAAGGCTGGGCAGTCATTACCAAGTGCAGCTAACGCTCCGGCACACATGCCGCTAGCGGCTTTACCCACCGCGATAATTTGGTCTGGTGTAAAATCAGCAAAGCTGTTTACCGCACGGTAAGTCGCATTGTAGCCAGCCACCGCATTGATCGCGGCGTTAAAAATAGTGACGGCAGAATTTCTATCATTTGAATGCAAACCTGTTCTCCCTTGCTTGCCTCTTAGGCGTGAAACAAAAAAACCGCATCAACAGGACAAAGTCACGGCGTTGATGCGGTTTATTGACTAACTATTAAGGTTTTACTTAGTTACCCAATGGACCTTGTAGGCCATTTTGTGCAAGTAACGTCGTGTAGATATTGGAGTTCAATACCATCATTTCCGTGTACTCAGCAACAAGTGCCGCACGTTTATCTGCATCTTCGGTCGCGTTGATTGCTCCCCAGTATGCCGCAATTTGTGTTGCACTGTCAGCTAGCTGCTTAATTTGCTTAGCTGATAGTGTTGTAACAGAACTTGCGTTTACCTTACCCACGCCATTTACTGTTTTAGCGCCATCGTTAGTGAAGCCTTCAGGTAAATCACCTTTCAGGTTAATCACTTTACCGTATTGGATCACGCTTAGGATTTGATCAACCGCTTGCTTAGCTCCCTCTACACGAGATACGTGCTCAGTGTCTGCCGCCGCATGTGGTAGAAGCTCCATTTTCCCTACGTGTTTTTCGTAAATGTTCCGGTAAGGAACCATTGGACCAGATAGTTCACCAGTATTTGGGTCTTTAAACAAATCAGCATCGATAGCGGCATAACGGATTTGGCCACTAGTTAGTGCCGCGTCTAACGCTTCGATGTCAACCACTTCGCCACGATCGTAGTTCACCAAAACCGCGCCATGTTTCATAGCCGAAAATACGTCTGCATTGATGATGTCGGAGTTACTGAATTTACCAGAGTCGGAGTTCAGTGCGCCTAGGCCAGTGTGTGGGCTAAGAACATCTGCGTCTTGAGCTGCTTCAATAATGCTAGATGCGTAAGTAAAGCCTTCAGATTCAATCCATTTCTGGTGAGCGGGACGAGCATAGACAGAAACTTGCATGCCAAATGCAGCGCCTAGTTTCGCCATTTCACGACCGATATTACCGTAACCAACAACCGCCAGTTTTTTACCTTCAAGCTTAGTTGTTGGGAATTCCGCAAGGTTTTTACCTGTATCGAAGTCTCCAGCAACAACACGATCGTGCATTGTGGATACTTGTAAATCAGGAAGTACTTTAAGTAGAGCTTTCATTGCGGCCTGTGCTGTGGCACGAGAATTGAAACTTGGTGTATTCATAAGTGGTGCAACACCACCTTCACCGTTACCGCCGCCCCAGCTAGCAGAACCCATGTTGCCAGTACCCGCACCGATACGTACGCCGCCTAGCTCGAATTTAGATTCTGCTGGGAAGAATGTCGCCGCTGCAATAACTGCGTCGTATTGACCTTCGCCAGTTTCAGCTAGAAGCTCGTCTTCGCGGCTTAGGCTTGGCTGATAGAAAAAATGCACTTTACCTGTCGCTAACTCGCCGGCATCTGTAATAGAGCCGACGTGAAACTCACCACCTTTAGACTTGATGTAGGCTGCGACTTGGCTGAAATCCGCATTACCTTTTGCATCGAATATCATACCCACTAGGTCAGCGATCAACACTTTGTAAGCGCGGTTTGCATCGTCAATACGAACATCATCTTTGGTTGTTGCAGAAACAGCACTTTCGAACGATTCACCTTTCTCAGCTAGGATTTCTTCTAGTACAGCGTTTTTCGCACGTAGGTAGCAGTACTGGATGTTGTCTAGTAGTGCAGTGATGTCTTGTGCCGGACGAATACCACCTATCCAAGCACGGTAGTCACCAGGAGAACCTGGGAAAGCATTTACATAGCGAGCTACGTCTAGACCTTTCTCGTGAGCACCATCAGTGTGAGTGATACCTTCGTAGCCTAGCATTTGCTTAGATTTCACGATGATACGATTGTGTACGTCAGCATCAGTGATATCTTTGTCAGTGACTTTAAGAAGTGTAACCGCTGCACCGCGAGAATCAGAATTAGATACACCTAGTTCGAATAGATCGTTGTTTTCAATCCACTGGTTTACTAGATCACGGTTTGCGGCTGAACGAGCGTTAAGTTCGTAAACATCGCCTATCATGCGTTCGTTGCGAAGGATCGCAAAAGTTGTTTCTGCAAATGCTAATGTACTGAAGGTGTTGATGATACCACCAAGCATCTGGTCTTTTTCTGCATCGTAGATAGGGCCAAGATCTGTGGTTTTTTCACTGCTTAGAGGCTCTTTTGCATCGCGTGGCACTGCAATTTTAAGCTGACGCGGAATCGCCCAAGAAGGATCTTTTTGGTTGGCGTTGATGCGTGCTAAAGCTGGTCTAGTTAAAGAAACGATGAAGTAACCAGAAATACCTCCGATTGCTTTTTGAAACGGCATGAATAGGTTGCACTTAGTTAGTACGCCATCAACCAACTCTTTCGCCCAAGGCATAGCGCCAAGTAGGGACGTCGCATCGATTACTGCATGGTGCTCTTTCGGGTTAGCGTCAACCCAAGCCAATAGATTTGCAATTTCTTGTTCAGTGTAAGTGGTGGCTCCTGTTGTTTCATGGCCAACACCAAAGAATAATTTAACGCCTTTTTCTAGCAGAAAGTTAGCACTTGGGATACTGCCTTCACCTTCAGCGAAAAGAATACGGCCTTCGTCACCGTTAGTTGCATAGCGTTGTAGCTCTGTTAACTGAGTACCCCAAGATTGGCGGAAGAAACCACCCGCTTTACCTTCAGCGGATTCGGGCTTAGGGGTATCAACAAATACGATTTGAGATGGGTCGTTTGCTGTCATCAGGTGAAGCGCTGCAGCCGTGAAACCGCTGTGACCACCACCTAAACCTACCGCCATGCTGTTCGCTTTAGGAAAGCCAAAGTAACGGTGGATTTCACGCATCATGTCATTTAAGACTTTATCTGCTGGGTAGCCACGGTGCATACCACGACCGATTTCAGCCGTGGTAAAGCTACCGATACGATTGCCTTTATCGTCTAATTTTGGGTAGTTTTCTTCTATCCAAGCATCAAATTCGAAACGTAATAGACGTGCATCAACTTCATTCTGAGTCATATCCGTAATGGGACCCACACCGAAGAATTGGTTACTGGTAGCTTGGGGGGCGCCATTTTGAGTCAGAGAAAGCGCACTGGCGCGAGCGGATTTGAGTTGCTCAATAGATGTCATTTTTTCATTACCTGTAAGATAGTTAAATACGTATGCTCTGGCGTTATGGTTTTTCTAAAACCAGACAGAGGGCTCCCTGTCTTACCCACAGATAATGCTTAGATCCATGGAAGGCATCCTAACAGAGCATTGCTTCTTTTTTTAAACACAAAACGACATAAGAAAGAAAATCTGTATAAGATTCGTGCTAGTGCAGGAGTGTAGGCTTGTTTAAACATATAAAAGTGTTCTGAAAACGCCAGAATTATGCGTTTTCCCTACAAATCCAATATTAGAGTCTGATAGGCATTCACTCATTGGCTAATATTTAAGAGCCATTGTCGGATAATAACTATTTCAGTAACTCAGTATCAGGTATCGAAAAAGACCTTGCTCATCACTTTAATATTGGTGAGGACAAGAAAAAATAAGCGCAAAAGTATCACGGGAAAATTTAAATCTGGGTTGAAGCTTTTTAGTAGGCCAAACGGATTATCCATTCAAATTGAAGGAAACTGAATTTAGACGATAGTTTTTTCATCTGACCCTGATGGAACCTTATGTTAGAGTACGCGCCGTTATAGGTTGCTGGCGTGATGTCAGCAATAATAGGGAAGTCAGTGCAACTCTGACGCTGCCCCCGCAACGGTAAAAAAGTCAAACTTTGCCAACAAGCCACTGTGGTTCACCATGGGAAGGCGGCAAAGCCTGCGTTTGCAACTTTTGAGTCCGGAGACCTGCCTGTAACTGGGGGTTCTGCGTAAGTTGGAACCAAATGTCACCACTGTGCGGGCGTGCTCAGTGCAACAGTAGACTTTATTATGAAAACTCAATGTATTTCCCCAGCGTTCACGAGAACCCTCGTGGCGTTTAGTGTTGTGTCCGCCGTTTCGGCTCACGCAGAGACAACAGCAGATTCATCGTCGACCTTATCACCTTTGGTCGTTACGGCAACATCTACTTCGGTCAGTGTGGCGGATTCGCTGTCATCTGTTACGGTCATCAATCGTGAAGAAATCAAAGCTCAGCAAGCGCAAGAAATAAGCGAGCTACTAGCGGCGCAGCCGGGTGTAGATATCAGCTCGAATGGCGGTTACGGAAAGACCACTAGTGTTTATATGCGCGGTGCGAGTGCAGAATCTACTAAGTTTTTGCTCGATGGTATTCCTTTGTATTCTGCGACATCAGGTGGCGCGCCATTTGAAAATATTCCGACATCTTTAATTGATCGTCTAGAGATCGTTCGAGGTCCTAAAGCTACCTTGTATGGCGCTGATGCGGTAGGCGGCGTGATTCAAGCGTTTTTGCCAAAGGCCGATGATGATTCGCACATGAATGTATCTGTAGGTGGTGGCTCGTTTAATACAAAAACTATCGATGCGACCGTGTCTGGTTCCAGCGATAACACGCAATACCTTTTGTCAGCAGGCAAGTTTGAAACCGACGGTGATATTGTTAAAGAAGGTGAGGGAGCTCAGGGCTACCGCAACGAAAATGTATTGCTCAATGTTGGACATGATTTTAGCAGTGGTGCGCGCATCAGTGGTTTGATTATGAATAGTGAAGGGCGAAATCACTATGTC
Organism: Marinomonas sp. UCMA 3892; assembly: GCF_012726345.1. Classification (GTDB taxonomy): domain Bacteria; phylum Pseudomonadota; class Gammaproteobacteria; order Pseudomonadales; family Marinomonadaceae; genus Marinomonas. Next base: position 52,353 of record NZ_PTXN01000003.1, on the reverse strand, counting down.
GGTGACGAAAATGATTACCAGGTGCAGGTGATCGGGTTGAGCGTCAGCCTTCCAGTAACGGAAGATTGGGATACAGAGCTGAAATTGTCTCAGACTCGCAACGACAGCAAAACCATTTCTTCAGAGGATAAGTACAACACTAAAACTCAAACTGCTCGTTGGAGCAACACTATTTCGGCAGGTGAACATGAGTTTGTGTTGGGAGCTGAAACCTCTGAAGACAAAGTAGACGTCACCAGCTATCAAGCGCCTGATCGCAGTAATAATGCGGTGTTTGCTCAGTCTCAGTTTGATTTTGGGGCAACCCACCTGCAACTTAATATTCGTCAAGATCATAACAGTGCTTATGGTGATTCGACGACAGGCGGTGTGGCTGTTGGTTACAAGCTTGATGGCATACATACTCTACGTGCAAGCTACGGGACCGCTTTCGAAGCGCCAACGTTTAACGATTTATACTATCCAAGCAGTGGTGACCCAACACTTAAAGCGACGAAATCTAAAACTGTTGAACTGGGTGTTCGTGCCGATTATGACAATATGTACTGGGACGCTGCGGTGTTTGATGCCTCCTATGGCGATATGGTTATCTGGTCTAATTACACAGGGTCTTGGGCGGCTTACAATGTGGATTCTAAAGTCCAAGGTGTTGAGCTGTCTTCAGGCCTAACATTAGAGCAATGGCAGTTAAAAGCGGCATTAACGTGGCTAGACGCAAAAGATGACGATACGGGTTTTCAATTGCCTAAACGTGCCAAACGCAGTGCCCGTTTAAGTGCAGATCGTCTATTTGAAAAAGGACGGGTTGGTGTGACATTAATCGGAGCGGATGGCCGAGCGACTACATTGGGCAGCTCTGAAACGTTGGCGGGCTATGTGACGATGAACTTGCGTGCTAGCTATGACTTTGCCGCTGATTGGAACGCTGAAATTAGTGTCAAAAACGCCCTTGATAAAGAGTACCAAACGGCAAAAGGCTACTTTAATCCGGGTCGTGGCGTGTTCTTAACCCTTAACTATTCGGCATTTTAATGGTTAACCCGATGCGTAGTTTGTTGTCAATATCGGCTTTATTGTTAAGTGGTTGGGCATTCGTGTCCAACGCGTTGGCTGATCCTATCTGTGTGGTGGATGATCGCGGGCGAGATGTCTGTATTGATCATGCGGCAATGCGCATCGCGGCGCTATCACCTGGCGCCACCGAGCTGATTTATGCTGCTGGCGCGGGGGATAATGTGGTTGCGGTGGTGTCTTATAGTGATTACCCAGAAGCCGCAAAAAGCGTTACCTCAGTGGGCAGTCATACGCGCTTAGATTTAGAGCGTTTGATCAGCCTACAGCCCGATTTAATACTGGCTTGGGGAACCGGTAATCCAACCGAGCAAATCGAAACACTAGAACGCTTGGGTCTACCAGTATATTACGTAGAGCCCCATGAGTTCGAAGACATTGCTCGTAATATCGACAACTTGGGCGCACTAGCTGGCACCTCAAAACGAGCCAAGGAAGAAGCAAAGCGCTTTCGTACTGGCATTGATGTCTTGCACGAACGCTATAAACAAGCCCCTCGGGTCAAAACCTTTTATCAAGTTTGGGATGAACCGCTAATGACGATGAATGGCAGCCATTATATTAGCAAAGTGGTTGACTTATGTGGCGGCGATAACGTGTTTGCGGATTCGCCGCGTTTGATTCCTCGTCTGAGTCAAGAGGCGGTATTACTGAAAAATCCTGAAGCCATCATCGCAGGAGGTATGGGCGAACGAAACGCCAACTGGCTTGAAAAATGGCGAGTGTTTGCCGATTTGTTAGCTACGCAAAAAGGCAATCTGTTTTTTGTGCCGCCATCGTTGATTCAGCGTCCAACGCCGCGATTATTAGAAGGCGCACAAATACTCTGTGAAAAACTGGATATTGCCCGTGCTCGACGTTAAGACTCGCCACCCGACAAACCGGCGCTCGTTGATATTGCCGCTTGGGATATTAATGTGTGTGTCGATGCTTAGTGTCGTGTTTGCGATCACCCAAGGCAGCGTCAACTTATCGCCTTACGCTGTTTGGCAGGCTTTGCTTGGGCAAGGCTCGGGTCTTAATCAAACTCTCGTATTAGAGCTGCGCTTGCCTCGTGTTATGGCGGCGTTTGCTACGGGCGGTTTGTTGGCCGTGGCGGGAGCGTTGATGCAGATCCTCCTTCGGAACCCATTGGCAGATCCTTATGTATTGGGGATTTCAGGTGGCGCATCCGTGGCAGCGCTGGCGGCGATTTTGCTTGGAATCAGTGGGGTTTTGATGTCAGGCATGGCGTTTCTCGGCGCAGTTTTATCTACTTTATTGGTATTTGGTTTATCTGCTCGCTTGGGTAATACGGCGACTATGCGGTTGTTATTAACTGGCGTGGTGATTGCTGCAGGTTGGGGGGCGTTGATTACACTTATGTTGGCCCTAGCGCCGCCCCATAAAATCCCTGGTATGTTGTATTGGTTGATGGGAGATTTATCCTACGCCAGCACGCCATGGTTAGCTTGGTTGGTATTGGTTCCGACTTGCTTGATTTTAATGCCACTCGGGCGCAGCCTCAATGTGTTGGCTCGTGGGCCTTTGCAAGCAGCGGCACTTGGCGTGAATGTGAAAAGCCTCGAACGCTTTGTTTTTTTGTTAGCCAGTCTACTGACCGCGATTGCAGTGACAACGGCTGGTAGCGTTGGTTTTGTTGGTTTGGTTATTCCACACATGCTGCGTATGGTTCTGGGCAATGACCAGCGACTGATTCTGCCCGCGAGTGCTCTAGCTGGCGGTTGTTTGGTAACACTTGCAGATACCTTGGCACGTACCGTTATTGCCCCAGAGCAACTGCCTGTAGGCGTCATCACCGCGTTGCTTGGGGTGCCAACCTTCTTGTACCTATTGCAACGGGGGCGCTTATGACCAAGCTGAAATTGACTCAATTGCTGGCGGCGATACCTAATAAATCTGCCCAACCAACGCATGCTTTGTCATTAACCTTTCAAGCTGGCCAAATGTGGGGGATTTTGGGGCCAAATGGCGTGGGAAAAACTACCTTACTGCATACTCTGGCAGCTTTGAAAGCGCCAGCACTAGGCACTATTGAATTAAATGACCAACCTATTACCGAATTGCATCGCTTAAAACTCGCTCAGCAAATTGGCATTATGTTTCAAGAGCATCAAGATGGTTTCCCTGCGAGCGTGCTGGAAACTGTTTTGTTGGGGCGCTTTCCGCATTTATCGCCTTGGGAAATGGAGAGCGAACAGGACTTAGCTCTGGCATACTCGGCGTTAGAACGTTTGGACTTGGCAGAGTTTGCACAACGGGCGTTAAACAGTTTATCGGGTGGAGAACGACAACGTGCAGCGTTAGCGGCTTTGATGGCGCAAACGCCCGATGTATGGCTGGTGGACGAACCGACTAATCATCTAGATTTGCATTATCAAGTCGCGGTGATGGGTTTACTCGCAGAACAAGCTAGCATGGAGAAAGTGGTTGTTATGTCACTGCACGATGTAAATGTTGCTGCTCAATGGTGCTCTCATGTACTACTTTTGTACCCAGACCGTCCACCGATCTGGGGAAAAGCCGCTAGCTTATTAACTCAGCAAAATCTAGAACCGCTTTATCGCCAGAAACTGGCCATGACAGAACTAAACGGCAAACCACTATTTGTGCCAATAGCCTAATTTACTCAATAATTGGTTTGAGATAATCAGGGCCAAGTTGCTGCATTTGGCGTTCAACCCAGTCGACTCTTTCGCGAAGATAAAAAGTTAAATCATTTGGGTTTCGAGTTCTTGGACTGGGTAATAGCACGGCCAGTCGTGCCGCTTGATTCATGGTGAGCTTGCTAGCGGAGCGGCCAAAATAATGCTGGCTGGCGGCCTCAACTCCGTAGATGCCTTTGCCAAATTCAGCGATATTTAAATACACTTCGAGAATGCGTTTCTTACCCCAAAGGGTTTCTAGGCCGATGGCTAAACCGGCTTCTAGGCCTTTGCGAATAAAGCTTCGTCCTGACCACAGAAAGAGATTCTTTGCGGTTTGTTGGGTAATGGTGCTGGCGCCGCGTAGTCCGTCGCCATCGTCGTATTGGTCGAGCGCTTTACTGATCGCTGTAAAGTCGACACCAAAGTGATCCGGAAAACGTTGATCTTCAGACGCCACAACCGCCAGCGGCATATAAGTCGGTAGCTTATCAATGCTAATCCAAGTGTGTTTGACCGGATACTGGCTTTGCAGCATGAAGGAGGTGGTTGGTAGTGGCACAAACCGAAACAGGAACAAAACAATCACGAATAACAGCAAAAAACGCCATGCAACAAACCAAATCCTACCGAATATACCTTGTTTACGCTTTGCCATTCATTGTCTCTTAATCAGTTAAATCAAGCGCTCTCGCCTGCAGTGGGCTAAGTATAAACAAAAATAGCTGGAAGTTTATGATTCCTTTACAAACGACCGTCTTTAATTTTGTGATTTATATGCGGTAGTATGCGCCCACTAACCGTTAATCCTTTGTTAAAAGCTGATTTTGATTTAAATCTTTGTAGTAAGGGCAAAAAACAATGGCCGATTTTAAGACCCATGTTACCGTGGCAGCCGTATTGAGTGCGCCTTTGGCTGCAACCTGCTTTATCATGGGCTTTGCCAACATGAACGAGGCGATTTTTTATGCGTTAGCGGGCACATTTGGTGGACTATTGCCTGACATAGATGCCGATGACTCTGCTGCTATTCGACTAATTTTCCGGCTATTTGGTGCTTTGGCTGGTGGCTTAGCGATTGCATTTGGCATGGATAAGTTACTGCATTGGCAAATTCTCGCGTTAGCGATTGTCAGCTATCTGGTGGTGCGATTTCCCATTCGCTGGGTGTTTGAGCAATTCACCATTCACAGAGGCACGTTACACAGTGTGCTGGCGAATATAATGTTTGTCATTCTTGCTGTGCCAGCGGCGTATCATCTATTTGCTTTGCCAGAGAAAACCGCGTGGGGCATTGGTGCTTTTGTGTTTCTTGGTGCGACCATTCATCTAGTTCTTGATGAATTATATAGCATCGAGCTGTCTGGGATGCGTATTAAGCGTTCATTTGGCACGGCTATGAAAATCACCGACTGGGGCGAGCCGCTAGCTTCTATTTTGTTAGTACTTGGATGTGTGGTGGGCTACTGGCTCAGCCCAAGTGCAGATGCTTGGCTTGATACATTTGCTTGGTGGCCCGAGCACGAAACGTTAGCCACATGGTTAGTGCAAGAACTAAAGGCATTACCTTCGCTTTGGAGCTAGATAATACAGTAGTAAGACAGGACTGGCTTATGAAGACATAACCCAGTCTGTGGCTTCTTTCTTACGCTTGAATACCTTGATGTCTGCTGAGATAAACCAGCTAATCACACGGATAAGTCGGTTTTGCCAAGGGCTTTTGCCATAAATAGCAATACGATCAAATTCACCACCGAGTCGTTGGCTGAGTAAAAACTCTGTCCACGCACTTTTCATACTCCAGCCTTCGAATTCACTAATATCGACAAGTAAGCCTGCGTAAGGCGAATGGATAGAATAAATTGCGGCTTCTAGCTGAGGGGTAATTTTTTCAAAATCCATCTCGCTTGGGTGGCCTGATGTTTTCATGTTTAGTAACAACTTGTCGTTATAACGCTTTGCATTCAGCGATACACCGTTTTTGTAAGTAGACATAATTAGCTCCAGAAAAGCTCTGATTGATAGCGTTACTTTAAAACAAAATTCCTCGTAGGAAAGTTCATTAACTCAGCATAGATAGTCAGCAAGCGGCTTGTAATTTGCGCTTTTTGTTAGAAATGTCAGCAAAGACAATAGAAAAAGGGGAAATCATTAAAAGTAACCGCCTAACGTAGTATTACTTACTTGGGTTGCATTATGCCTAGGCAGCAGATTGTTGATCTAGGCATAATGCAACACAATGACAATTAGCTTGACCTCAATCAATAATCGTTGATCAAACTAAGCTGCTTGCTGGGACAGCACACCGCGACGGTGCTGCAGGATAATTAATAGAATTAAAAAACCTACTGCCAAACAGAACGGAAACAGTACGGTGGTAACTGAGTAGGCTTCGAGTGCCACAACGGAACATGCATTACGTAAAATCATAATAATAAAGAACACACGGCTGTCTTCAAAGGGGCGGTGATAAGCTTTTCGGAAGGTGGGACCAAAGCCGATCATATCAACTGTGGTCAGAATTACCACGGTCCACAAGGGATCACTAGTGATATACCACAGTGGTAACGACGCCAACGCCACGACTAAAAAGCCCCAATCCAACTTGGTGATAGTAGCATCGCCGCGCTTTATATATGCCAAGAAAGCAATGAAAATCGTAATAAACCCCGATAGCCCAATAGGCCATGCACCTACGCCGCCTTCAGCTTCCAGTTGAGCAAAGAAAATGATGGTTGTGGTTATGCCCCAAATCACCCACGAAAATACGTGAGGTTTTACTTGGCCGCGTAAGATCAGCGCAATGTAAGGCACAAAGCCAATGATCGCCAACACAATGGCGATGCAACTAAAAATAAGCTTTATATTAAACTCCATCTACCTTCCTCGCTCTAACCATCATGGTAAAACTTGATTCTACCGATTTAATGCTGAAACAGACGAACAAAACACGTCATATTTGCACCAAAATAGGTCGCAAAAGAGGTCTGGTCTTTAAGAGGGCGAGCAAAGTGGTTTTTGAAATTTGGGACAGATGAAAATAGCAAAATTGTTCGATACCTGAGAGCCAGACTCACCTAAAAACTAGAATCCATTCTCAATACAGTGTCGTTATAATCATAAATTACGTGCAACATCTCTTCATACTGCCGATTTTTATCTCTGCTGGTCTAAAGCCCAAGCCAATACGTCAAAAATTTTCTGATCCGTGCATTGTGCCACATTGAAGCGAAGATAATCATGGGCATTCTGAGATTGGCTAAAAACATTGCCCGGGGCGAGAACGACCCCTTTGCTCAAACAATCACGGGCTAGTTGAGTGGCGTTTTTGCCTGTGGGTAATTGGCACCATAAGAACATACCGTCTTTCGGTTGAATCCAAGGTTGAATACCTAAGTTGACCAGCTTTTTCGTGGTGCTTTGTCGTTGTTTCGCAAGCCAGTTATGAAGTTTATCCATGTGCTTACGATAGCCACTATCTGTCAGTGTTTGTAAAACGATTTCACTGTCGAGGCGATTGCCACTGAATGATGTGGCGATTTTTAAGTCCACCAGTTGCTCTATCCAATCTTGCCTCGCGGCAATGTAACCACAGCGCACTGAAGCGGATACCGTTTTGGAAAAACTACCAATTTCAATGACGTGATTTAAACCATCCAAGGCCGCTAAACGTGGTGAGCGAGTGGTTTCTAAATCAGCAAAAATATCATCTTCAACAATAACCAGTTCCGATGCCTGAGTTAGTGTGAGTAATTTATGGGCAACATGCGGTGCTAAATGAGCTCCTGTTGGGTTATGAACACTTGAGTTAGTGATATAAAGCCTAGGATTGTAGTCTTTTATCGCTTGTGCAAAACGCTCTAAGTCAGGCCCATTGGGCGTGTAGGGAATCCCAATAATGTTGACTCTGTGTGCTTTTAATAAAGCGTGAAAGTTAAAGTAGCAGGGATCGTCGACCAGCACAGTATCGTCTGGAGAAAGGAGAAAGCGACCAATTAAATCAATGGCATGAGTCCCAGACTCAGTTAGCATAATCTGTTCAGCAGTGACCTCAATATTATGGCTCAACATCCGACGTTGTAAGAAATGACGAAACGCTTGGGAGCCTTTAGGTGGCGCATATTCTGTCAAATCTAAGGAATGAGTTCTGGCAAGGTTTCGCAGAGCGCGTTTTATGCCTGATTGATAGAACCATTCAGAGGGAAGCCATCCACAGCCCGGCATCAATGAGCCAGGTGTTGATTCCAGCGATTCTCGTGAGACCCATAACGGGTCGATCTCCCGCGCTACTGTAGGGCCAATATGAGTGAGGTTTAAGGGCGCAATAGGACCACAGGTATAAAAGCCTGCTCCAGGGCGAGACACAATGCAGCCTTCTGCGACGAGGCGATCATAGGCTTCGACAACAGTGGAGACTGAAACCTGCATGGCTTTAGCTTGGGCGCGAACGGAAGGTAAACGCGTATTGGGCAAGTAGGCCCGCGACGTGATTTTTGACTCAATATCCTTCATTACTGATTCAATCAATGTGCCTGCACGAGCCATACTTATCCTCTACTTTCAAATTGTATTGCCAATATAACCATAACAGTTTTTTTAAATTGTGTCGGTTTGTATCTCCTCTTATAGCCATTTTTTCGTTTTCATAGTGCTATTATTTTTAGGGAGAATGATATGAAACCTGTAACACAAGGTTGGCTTAGTGGTTTCGTGGGCGTGGCGACTTTTGCCGGTTCGTTACCGGCGACACGAATCGCTCTGCAAGGCTTTGATCCTACTTTCTTAACAGTGGCTCGAGCTTCGATTGCTGGATTATTAGGTTTATTATTTTTACTGCTGCTCAAACAGCCTCGCCCTAATACCTCGCAAATTTTTACGCTCTTGCTTAGTGCTATGGGAGTAGTGGTTGGTTTTCCTTTATTGACGGCTTTTGCACTGCAGTACGTCACCTCAGCGCATTGTGTGGTGTTTGTGGGCGTATTGCCCATCTGTACCGCGTTGTTTGCAGTGCTAAGAGGCGGTGAACGTCCTAGCTGGCCGTTTTGGTTCTTTTCATTGGTGGGGGCAACCTTGGTGGTTGGCTATGCCGCCTTAGGTGCGGGTGAAGTATCGTTAATGGGTGATGGTTTAATGCTGGCGGCGATAGTTGTCTGTGGTATGGGGTATGCGGAAGGCGCACGTTTGTCGCGTGTATTAGGTGGATGGCAGGTGATCTGCTGGTCTTTAGTCGTGTCTTTACCTGTGATGCTGCCATTGCTGTATTTCCTATGGCCCAGCTCATTCGCTTTGGTGACGACATCGGCATGGCTAGGGCTTGGCTATGTCTCCCTTTTTAGTATGCTGTTTGGCTTTATTTTCTGGTATAGAGGGTTGGCGCTAGGTGGTATTGCGGCGGTGAGTCAGCTGCAATTAATTCAACCATTTATGGGGTTTTTACTGGCGGCTTGGTTACTGCAAGAAAGCATCAGTTTAACCATGCTGTGGGTAACACTGGCAGCCGTTTTGTGCGTGGTGGGAGCAAAAAAATTTTGTTAAAGGGTAAATTAAATTGGCGATATTAAGCTTAATTTTCACCTGACACCAATTGCTTGTAATTGCTTTTTAGTGCTCTTGAGATGGGAAGATTGGGAAATCTTCGGCGGGCATAAAAAAGCCCATATCTTTAGATACAGGCTTCTTTATCATCTGTCCGCGGGGGGGGGAAAGCTTTTGCTAAACAAGTCCCACGGCGCGCACTGTTAGATATATACACTGTGACGGATGCGTCAAATTGATTGTCCTGGTTATCCTAGCACCCGTTTCTACCAATAAAGACGCGTTGATGTTGATGATGTTCTCTTAGTAGTGTTGAGAGCTTATTAGTAAGGCTTTAATACCTTAATGGTATGAGTTTGCAATGCGGTGCTTCTGAGGTTTCAATTATGATTGTGTGGTTTTGGGCTGTTGCTTCCATCATTGCGTGCCTAAGTTCCTTTATCGAGTCGATATTATTATTTTGGCAGATGGAAGTTTCATTTGTTGAGCAAACTCTCATGGCGCTTGATAGGAAGTTCTGTTCTTTAACGAGTTCCGCTTTACGTGGTGAAATTAAGAGGATCAGCTTGTAGATACGGTCTATTTTTTCGTGTAAGTGAGCAATGGCATCTTCTTGGCTATCCACTCCGTATCGTTTCCAGGTGGGTTCGTTATGAGAAACACGATTACGAAATTCTCTTAATGTTTTAACAAGGTCTTTTGTTGAACTGAGCATACTCGCTGCACTGGATGAGGGCCATTTTCCCTGAAATACTTTCCCAAGTTGTGCAGGCCATATGAGTTCATCACCCATGAATTCACTATCCAAAATGAACTCCCAAGTGGAGAATTCTGTTTTCGCTATGATTTCCTGATGCAACGGTCGAACATTGGCTATATTGTAGCGTGCTTGTTTATCACGCTTAACTTGGTTCGTTGCTTTTGAAAAGTTGTTAGTAATTGCCGAGACTGAAAAAGGCGGCTCTTTGTCTGGGGCATAAGAATTATAGCGTAATCGCCCTTTTCGCCACCAAAAGCGACCGAAGCTTTGTGTTAATGCATGATCGATTGAATTTCTAAGAGTCACTTCAGCGCTGGTTAGAAGCGGGAATAGAGCTGAGCACACCTCAATATTCCAGAGATATGCACCGATAAGTTCAGCCTCATTTGAACAATGAAAAACAGCCTTGTAGCTTTCGAGCCGTTTGTTGGAGATAAGTTGATTTATTAATGCTGATTGATTGTTAATAGTATTTGGCATCCTTGCCTTCCATTTTATGTTGTGTTGACTAGTGGGAGCGTAGGGCCTAGAATTAATCCTAAGGTTGGCGTTTGGCTCCAATGAGCGTTTAGCTAATGACCTTTCGCAAAGACCTAAATACTCGCCCCAGCCTTGAGCTGGGGTTTTCGTTTTAGAGGCGCCTAATACGCCTAGTCCCAGTTTATTTCCAAGTCTGCTTCTACTTTAAAAGTGGCGATATGGGCTGTTTGCTGCCGCTTTATTCACGATTCCCTTTTTAGATAACATATTACAATGTTTCATAACGTCGCTCAAAACTTCTGAGAGTTTTAGCATTGCTTTAGAGCGACAAAGTGAGCTCTGGCAACCCCATGGTCTCTATATTCAATGGAGTCGCCAGCAAAAAGATCGCGCCAAAGGATACCAAGCCTTCTTCAAAGTACACGTATCAGGTGAAGTCGTTTAATAAAATATATGTCGAAGAATTGCAGTCAGATGGAAGGTTATCTGACTGCAATGGTGCGTATAGGCTAATGGCTGCTAGGCAGCAATATAGCCGCCTTCTAATGCCCATTTGCGTATTAGTGCCTGCCACTCATCTTTGGTGTATCGATAAGCTTTACGCTGACGAATCATATCAGCCCATTCTTCATTGGCTTTGTTTAAATTGATCAAACCTACTTGCGCACGTCTCTTGTTTAGGTTCTTTGGGTCAACGACATTGTCGCTGTATTCCACCCGATCACTGCGCTCATTGAAGTCATTGAATGCGCCAAAGATGGATGGTTGATAAGAGAGCGTTAACCAACGATCAATCGAGACTGCGTAATACCCTCCATAGCACTCGCCTAAAGGCAAAGCCTCACGCATTAATTCAGCACTTCGATAYTGAAATTGGCTGTTCTTCAAGCAGTTAATRCCTAACCAGTAACACGCCTCTATCCCTTCTCGTCCAACGATTTGAGGGCCGACCCATCCGTATTTGTCATAGATCGCTTCGAGCATCTCGACGGACTCTTCATTAAAATCATCTAAGTGGTCGAACCAGCCAGCTTTTTTAGATGTATAACGGCGCATCAGAGCGATACGCATAGCATTGCGTCGAGTTAACTGCTCAGCTAGAGCTGGGTCATAGTCGGCACTTGGTTGAGTGGATTTTTGAATGAATAACTTCAAGCGGCGCCAACTGGCAAAGCCATATTGTCGAGCAATGACTCTTTGTGCATCTAAAATAGAGAAGGGTTGCAATAAGACTTGCTCAGTTTGCAAATTTTGAAAAGAAGTATCGAAATGACTGATCAGCTCGACGACACTTGGATCGCCTGCGCGATGTTTGGACCGCAAAGCACGTGCGGCACGATGTAGATATTCAATGCTGGGGTTATTTGGCAAGATTTTCATTTAAGCTCTCCTACATAGGTTGCACTTAACTCGCGAAAGCACAGAAAGCTAAAATGTCGTATAGAAGGGTGGAGCATTACAGGTAAGGTTAACCTTTTTCCGCGAGTCGGATGCGCCCTGAAGCACTATGTGTGATTCTAAAAACTTCCAGTACGGGTTGCAAGGAAAATAGATTTTTCAATTGTGGGCAATTGTTGGTAAATAGCCTGGTTATGACCCCAAAACGTAACGCATATTCTCGCAAGCATAAAATATTACAGTTTCATTTTTATTTGCCCCCAACTGTTATTGATGGTTGGCACAAAAATGACAGCCTAACCCGACAGTTTTTTTGTCACAAACAGCGCTTATTTTCGCCTGTCCATATAAATTTTCGGTGGGCAACCTACCATATTCTTGAAAAAAGTAGTGAAGGCGCTGTCGCTGGAGAATGCCAACTGAGAGGCCACTTCAGATTGGCACCACCCTATGGAGAGTAGCTCAATCGCTTTATTCAATCGCCATTGTTGACGCCATTGCTGGTAACTCAAGCCCGTTTCGCGTCGAAATATTCTGCTAATTGTTTTTTCGGAAGCGCCTATAAGATGTGAGAGTCTGTTCAACGGTGGGAGCGCTTCTTGAGCAACGAGGTGGCGTAGACGCCGATCAGTGGGCAGTGGCAGTAACGTCACTTCAAGCGGTGCTGATGTGATTTCGTCAAGGCAGACGGCCAAAATATTGGCGTAAGCGCCATCTTGCCAGTTCGTGTTGAATGGTGCTAACGCAATACGTTCCAGAACCTCACGCAAAAGTGGTGAGGCGGTTAATACGGTAACCTCTTCAGGCATGCCATGATAGTGATTGCAATCTATATAAATGGAACGATAGCCAACGACGTCATTCACTTTCACACGGTGTTCTACGTGAGGCGGAATCCAAGCAACCCTTGCCGGAGGGAGCAGGCAAAGGCTGTTATCTAGTGTGATCCGCATACTGCCTTGTTTGCAGAATAATAACTGCCCTTTGTCATGATAATGGACGCCAGAATCGTGCTGTGCCAATTCGGCGGCAATTCCCAATACACGATTGTTTAAGGCATCAGGGTTAAAACTGTCCTGTGCCTGAAGCCATGCCATATTGTGTCCTATTTTGTAAATTTATTGTCTTTCTTATTGTAATCGTCTCTATGGGCAAGATGCTACCGTATGTATCTTATTTTTGGTTATGGATTTTTTATGAAACGTAGACTGACCCTGACTCTGGCAACGTCATTGATGATGTTTCCCCAAGTGGTTGAAACGATATACAGTCCGGCTTTGACCCATATTGCTGATGGATTTCAAGTTAGCGCGGCAATAGCAGCACAAACACTATCATGTTACTTCTTCGCCTTTGCATTGGGTGTAGTGTTTTGGGGGCGTATGTGCGACATCATTGGGCGACGTCCTAGCATTTTGTTGGGTCTAATGCTCTATTTAATCGCTTCAATAGTTGCTTTACTAAGCAGTAGTTTCATCGTGTTGTTAGCCGCACGTATGTTAGCGGCCTTTGGTGCATCTGTTGGATCCGTAGGGACGCAAACTGCGATGCGAGATCGCTTTGACGGTCCTGAATTGGCTAAAATTTTTTCGATCATGGGGATTGCGATGGCCGTTAGTCCCGCAGTGGGTGTCTTAAGTGGTGCATTGCTGACGTATTATTGGGGATATCAAGGCGTATTCGGAGGCTTGGTCATTTTGGCTGCTGTACTTTTTGGGTATGCATATTTGAAACTACCGGAAACCTGTCCCAAGCAGATATCGGCGAGCTCGTTTGGAGAAACTTTGGTTAAAATGTTGAAGGACGGCGATATTTGGCTTAGTGCATCGCTAGTCGCGTTATTTAACATTTGTATGTTTAGTTACTATCAACTGGCACCGTTCCTTTTCTCTAAGCTTGAACTTCCGGATGATTGGTTTGGCTATACAGGTCTCATCTTAGCAGCAGGTGTCGGTGTTGGTGCGGTGATTAACAAATTTTTGGTTAGCAAACACTGGCAGTTTCCCTCGCAACTCACGTTGGCGTGCATTCTTTCCCTGAGTGGCGGTGTATTGTTGTTATTGTTTGAAGAGACCGTATGGTTCGTACTGCCGATGATGTTAGTGGTCATGGCGTATGGTATAGCGATACCGAACATACTAGCGCGCGCTCTGCGCAATTATAAAGAGTGCATGGGGACTGCCGGTGCGATCTTGGGCTCGATGTACTACTTGATGTTAGGTGGTGGTTTGGTCTTGGTAGGGTTGTCTCAGCATTTAGGTATAGTCCTGACTTTGTGTAGTCTCTGCATACTATTCTTCGTGTATTTGGTCGTGTACAACGAACGTCGATTGCCGTTACCGGAAAGTGAAAAAGCCTGAGCAGTTCATGGATACCCTCTATAACAATATCTATTTCTGTGTTGATGTGCATCTGTCCACTTGTAAATACTTACTCTTGGAATTCACCTTGAGCGAACCGACTCCAGTCAATTCTGTCTTGGTGATTAATTAAGTTGAAATTGAAGCCAGATGAAAATAGAACACGGGTCGTCAGCTTGACTCAATAAGTGTTTGCCCGTAGGGGGCAGCTGCGCGCAAACAGTACCACGTCCAGCTCTTCAGCGACGGCAGGAAAGCAACACAGGTGCCGCCGCTCCATGCATTACCTCACTGTTGCTCAGTCAAATGGTGCCGAAGGAACGGTCCTGTTACAGATTTCGAGGCGCTGATCATTGCCGTAGGCAAACCCTCGAAGATGACTTTTCCGCCTTTCTTGCCTGCACCTGGGCCCATCTCGATCAACCAGTCTGCATGGGCCATAACATCCAAGTTGTGTTCGACTACGATGACGGTGGCACCTCGCTGCGTGAGGTCATCAAGGATGGTAAGCAACCGATCAACATCGGACATATGCAGACCAGACGTCGGCTCGTCAAAAACATACAAGCTGCCTTCTTCAGCCAATCGGCATGCCAGTTTCAGGCGCTGGCGCTCACCGCCTGATAGGGTGTTTAGCCGCTGTCCCAGAGATAGATAGCCCAATCCGACATTGGAGAGCCTGTGCAATGGCTCAACGATTTCTTGGTAGGCTTGGAAATGCCGCAGCGCCTGTTCCACAGAGAAAGCGAGAACTTGGGCTATATTGCAACCCATCCAGGTAATCGCCCGTGCTGCCTCGTTGAATCCTGTGGCACTGCAGGCATCACAAGGCGTTTCTACGCTGTCCATGAAAGCCAAGTCAGTATGGATCAAGCCCAGGCCCTTACAGGCTGGGCACGCCCCTTGAGCGTTATTGCTGAACAAGCTGGCGGGCTGACCGCTGGCTTTCGTGAAGCCTGAGCGAATCTCGTCAAGCACACCGGTATAGCTTGAGACCGACGAGCGCCGCGTTCCTCCCAAACTTTTCTGGTCGATCAAGATGGCATCTGGGCAATGGCGGAGCAGCAAGCGGTTGACGAGCGTGCTTTTGCCAGAGCCAGCGACCCCCGTCACTACGGTCAGAACACCAGTTGGTATGGATATGTTGACATCTTGCAAGTTGTGTAGCGAAAGATGCTGCAAGGCGATCTGTCCCGTCGCAGAGCGCGGCTCGCGTTTCATCGGCGTAGCCCGTAGCAGGTAACGCCCCGTCAAGGTATCTGCTTGCCGTAAGCCTGCGTAATCGCCTTGGTACACCACATGGCCGCCACCCTTCCCAGCGCCCGGCCCCATATCCACCACATGATCGGCAATGGCGATAACATCTGGATCGTGCTCCACCACCAAGATGGTATTACCTTTGTCACGCAGGCTACGCAGCAATGTGTTGAGTTGGTGAACATCACTTGGATGCAGCCCAACGCTGGGCTCATCGAAGATGTAGGCAATGTCGGCCAGACTGCTACCAAGATGGCGAACCATCTTCACACGCTGGGACTCGCCGCCCGACAGGCTCGCAGTTTCACGGCCCAAGCTGAGGTAGTCCAGACCGATAGCTCGCATCTGCTCTAGCCTTTCAATAATGGCTGTCAGCACTGTAGCGATGGCTTCCGAATCTATCGTCCGGATGAAGAGCAGCAGGTCGGATATCTCCAAATTGCCGCAGTCCGCGATGGATTTTCCCTTGATCTTGCATGAGAGGATGGTTGGATTGAGGCGGGCGCCACCACAAGCTTGGCACCGTTGACGAGTGATGACATGAGCGAGCCCTTCACGTTCTGCCTTGGTAAGGCGACTAGGCTCATGATCTAGATAGGCTCGACGAAAGCGCGGAACGACGCCCTGAAACCGCGCCGATGATGGCCATCCGGGGAGCGGATTGCTCACGGCAAGATCGTCTGCATACAGCAACGTCTGCCATTCGTCCGCGGTGTAGTCGGCGAGCGGTTTGTCGCAATCAAACAAGCCTGAGTAAGCGTAGCGCTTCCAACGAAATGTGCCGCGAGCAAATGTGGGAAACCGGATCGCTCCTTGATTCAGGGATTTGCTGCGGTCGAACATGACATCAAGGTCAAACTCGTCGACCATGCCCAGCCCTTGGCAGGTCGGGCACATCCCCTGTGGGTGATTGAACGAGAACACATTGGAATAGCCCACGAATGGTTCGCCTAGGCGCGAGAACAGTAGCCGCAGCAAAGGTTGTATATCGGTGGCCGTCCCTACTGTCGAGCGCGCATTGCTGCCTAATGGCTTCTGATCAACCACGATTGACGCTGGCAAATTGCATAAGGCATCGGCCTGCGGTTGGCCGTAGTGCGGTAGACGGTGCCGTATGAAGGCACTGTGGCTTTCGTTGAACTGACGTTGGGATTCAGCTGCGATCGTGTCAAACACCAATGAGGACTTTCCTGAACCGGACACGCCAGTGAACACTGTGATGCAGTGCTTGGGAACCTTCACGGTAACGCTGCGCAGGTTGTTGTTGCGCGCACCGATAATCTCCATGTCCTGGTACGGTGAGTGTACGGGGCTCATGCGCGAGGCCCCTGCTCAGCGGCATGGGAAGTCAATGCAGCGCTGACTTTCTCGCAGAGTTCCGTGAACATGGCCTGCTCACCGGGCGTTAGTGCAGCCATGACACACTGTGCTGCGTCATGCCTGCCGGTGGCGGCGCGTATAAGGAAATCGCGTCCTTGCTGCGTTAGCGTAGTGACCTGCTCGCGACGATCCCCGTCGCCCTGCATTTGCTCCACCAGATTGAAATCCTTGAGCACGCGCAAAGACTTGGAGATACCTGTTCGAGCTGCACCGAGCTTGTCGCCTAGCAGCGAGGGCGTCATGGGGCCTTGCAAGCGGAGAAGCTCAAGAATGTCGTACTGCGCCCAACTCACCGCCTCGGGCGTATAGCGGGTGCGGCGTGCTACGAGAATACATTGGAGATGTGAGAGCGCGTTCTCCAAAACGCCGGGCTCTACGTTAGTTTGAACAGTGATCATGGGATTCCTATAGATTTCCATATTGCAACTTTATTTGGTATTTTGTCAGTGATTCTCGCACATTTAATTTCTATTTGGAAATCATATGGATGCCCCGAGCTGACATCCGTCCTCTCATGACACCCCATCGCCGAGCATTGCTGCCTCAGCCGCTTTCCAATCACCGGCCGTCATGGCGTGAAGCTGAATCCCATACATTGATTGAGCATCGCGTGGTGCCCGCTCGCGAGCATGGGGCAACTGCGTGCTGTGTGTGGTACGGGCAGACAGCACTATGCCTAACTCTTCCAGTTCCTTAAATTGGGTAAAATTGGGGGCAGATGAAATATGGCGAGACTTCCACGACTTTGTCCGATTGGCATCCCGCAACACATGATCTAGTGTGGCAACAACCGCCAAGTGTGTTTTGCCAGTGAAGATGACTTCATTGCTTATGTGCATTGGCTAACGGAATACGCCAAAGAGTTTGACGTTAAAGAGCTTGCATACTGTGGGCATAAAAGGGACATAACACCGACCAATATGTTGCATAAACTGACTTACACCCGTGCTAGATTGAGCAGTTAGAAGAATGTGAACAGGGTTTGTCATAAAGACAAAAGCGTGCATAGCAACATTGTATTTGACTGCTGCTTCTTTCATCCAGAAAGCATACGCTTTGTAATCTTCATCCTCGAAGAAAACAGGTTCGCGAGAAGCGCCACGCTGAATAACATGGACTTGGATATTAGGTAAAAAGAAACGGGGTTTTCTTGGCATCTTTTCCTCT
This sequence comes from Marinomonas sp. UCMA 3892, assembly GCF_012726345.1. Lineage (GTDB taxonomy): Bacteria > Pseudomonadota > Gammaproteobacteria > Pseudomonadales > Marinomonadaceae > Marinomonas. The sequence continues at coordinate 34,300 of NZ_PTXN01000003.1, read as the reverse complement.
TTGAAGAGAGACCAATGAATATCTTAAAGGGTCAGAACCCTTAAATAATAGTAATGTGGTTAGTGACTAGAATAGTCAGTTCTTAAGGGTTCTGACCCTTTAATTCGATCAGCCATCAGGCGCAGAGGAAAAGCAACCTAAAGATAAATGAATTTTTAGCCGACTCTAATCAATTCAATTAATTACGATCAGCAAGATCCCGAGTCTCATTCCCACTGGCTACTAAAAGGATTCAATTTCCGCTGCGCTTGAAAATTAACTTAACGACCATTTGAATAGGTTCGATAGCAATCTCCATTAGTGCTGCGTGTAAATAAGAGATCGAGCCAGATGAATTAATTTTCATCTGGCTCCAATTGTTGTTAAAGAAGAGATTGAGCAACGAACAGGTAGGTGAGTGATGCCCAGAAAGAGTGATCGGCAACCGAACCAGATGCATTAATTTTCACCTAACTCATTGTCCTTTCGCTTAATCCAATCGAAAACTTGGTCAGCAACCTGATCTGAGTTCGAGTCCATCATTGGTACGTGAGAGTTACCCACTATTCCCAGCGCTGGAAGATCGATTACCTCTACGTTGCCGCCGAGATCCTGCAACTGAGCAACATAGGCATCCACCTGAGCTCTATATCCCTTCCATGTTTCAGAACCACCTATGTAATCGCCCCACACAAACAGATGCGGCACTTGTGCTGCATTTCCGGTATCAGCAGGAGCAGAAGCTGGCTCAATCACGACAACACCACGAAATAGCTCAGGGTGCTTTGCAGCAGCTTCTAAGGCAAAGTTTCCCCCTTGGCTGTGTGCTACCAACCAAACGGGACCAATTTTTTCCACAGCTGCATAGTAGGCATCGAGTGTTATCGCGCCATGATCAGTCCAGCGAGGGACGAATTGTGAGCAGAAGTAATCTAGCTGTTCAATCGGGAACTTTAGCTCTGGAAAACTAGCTGCTAGGCGATTTTCATCTTTGCAACTCGATGCCGGACCGAATCGAAACAAACTCCAAGCTTCGTTACGCGTGCGGAAAATCGGTGATGTATCGTAGATCTCTGGATATGGTGACCAGCCAGCACGGCCACGCTCTACAGCGTCACAAACATAGGTATCGAAGCCTTTACGTAAGAAGTACATTTGCCATCCGGGTCGCCCATCAGGGGTCGTTTCCCAAGTTACACCCGTCATGGCTCCACCGTGCCAAAACATTAATGGACTGTCGAATACTGGTTTGGCTTGACGTGTGAATTGTACGTAGGCCTGACCTGTGACGTAGTCGCCGTTAAGGTCTACGAATCGAGGCTTGGCATTACGAGCAACCTGAACTTCACGGGTCGGTTGTCCTTCCAAGGTAATTATGCGTCCACCTGAGAAAAAACTTCCGATCTCGGAGATACTTATCTGATTTTGCTTTTCTGAATACATTTTCATTCCTTCTAATCGACATCACGGGCGTAAAGAGTTGATTGGTCGATGGCGAACGCACGGATACGAATGCCGGTTGATAGAGCCTTACCTACTACATCGACTATTTTGTCCATCGCAGTCTCTATCACCGCTCCTTGTCGGTACTCGTTCGCTCTAAATTGCATATCTACGTATACGGGTAGCGGAGTAACAAATGTTGAGCATGAGAAAACTACTTGGCATTTTGCTGGATCGGCCTGCAGGACTTCTCGCATCATGTGCTCTAAACCAGCTTGGATTGTTTCATTCTGCTCCCGAACCGCTGCATCCAATGTCTCTGAGTAAAAAATTTTGATAACAGGCATTATTCGCTCCTACCCGTAAATTAATGTTGGTAACCACAGCGACAAACTAGGTATATAAGTCACTGCGATTAGGAGAATAAGCAGAATTACCATGAATGGCAGTACGCCTTTTATGGTCTCTGCAACTGGCGTTTTGGTGATCGAACTGAGGACAAAAATATTTAGCCCGATTGGTGGTGTTAATAGAGCAAGTTCCATGTTGATAACCATCAGCACTGCAAAATGAATTGGGTCGATTCCCATCGGTGCCAAAAGTGGAAGAAGTATTGGTAAGGTGATCAACATGATCGCAAACACTTCTAGGAATGTGCCCAACACCAAAAAAAGAATATTGATGACTATTAAGAACTGCCAGGTTGCTAAATTCAGGCTGATTACCCAGTCTGCTAGATTCTGAGGAGCACCTGATTTAGTTAACCAGTGTCCAAAGGCTAGAGCTGTGATAATGATCATTACAATGGATATTGTGGATTTCATCGAATCCCCAATAATCGGAATGATGTCCTTCATTCCGCAGCCTTTGTAAACTAATACGCTTACAATGATTGAAACCAGCGCTGCAATGCCAGCAGATTCGGAAACGGTTACGATACCGCTGTAGATTCCCCCGAGTATGACCACAGGTACAGCAATAGCGGGAAGAGCACGAATATTAACAGCGATAAATTCATCTTTCGGCAGTGATGGCTGGCGAGGGTAGTTGCGCCGCTTCGCAATCCATACCGAGTATGTAATAAACAAGGCTGCTTGAATCAAACCTGGAATGACGCCGGCAAGGAATAGTCGTGGTACTGATTCCTCGGCGATAATCGCGAAGACTATGAAAGCTAAGCTTGGTGGAATCAGAATACCTAAAGTACCGGATGCACCGACCAGTCCTACAGCAAAGGAGCGGTCGTACTTTTGATTCAGCATGGCCGGAACCATGATTAATCCCATCGCTACCGCTGTGGCAACTGATGACCCAGAGATTGCAGCAAAGATCGTTGTTGCAGTTACACAGACGATACCAAGGCCTCCGGTGAAGCGCCCAACCCAGGCATTTGCCCAGTCCACAAGTGCTTGTGCTATCCCTCCCCGCTGCATGAATGTAGCGGATATTATGAAAAATGGGATCGCTAGCAGTGTTATTGAATCGAGGTGGTCAACATATATTTGGGCGAGAGCCATCAAAGGCGTGCCTTCTATGTAGAACATCACTGCGGCTAGTAGCCCCAAAACGATATAGATAGGGATGCCTAGTGCGAGAGCCAATAGAAGTGCCACACCTACATACAAGAATTCCATGATTAGTCTCCAAGCAGTTCGTCTGAATGGGAAGTCGATGGCAACTGATTCGGGTCGACAAGCTCACACCAGAGACGTGTGAGATAGGCGATGCACTGAAGCGCCATCCCGGTAGGAAGAGCCAAATAGTAGATCCATTTGGGGAACCTCAGTGTGCTGTCTCCTTCCTCACCTAGCATGTGAGCAAATTCGACAACCGCGTATCCTTGGTAGAAAAACAGTACAGAAAAAGTCAAACCCATAAGCGTAGCAAGGACACCCAGTGCGCGTTGTTTTTTGGTTGATAATTGGGCAACGACAAAGTCGGCATTTACATGTCCCGCGTTCAACGCTAGTTCTCCGATCGATAAAAATAGAGCCCATACCGTTAAATAGATGATGACCTCAGTGCCCCAATCAGGGAATGCGTGGGGAAAAAAGTAGCGTGTAATGACCACAGCACATAGGAGCAACAAAGCACATGCACCTACAGCACCTGCCAGCCATCTAGATGCATGAGTGAGCCAGGTAGCAAAAATTACCATATGAATAACCTCCAGCTTGAAAGGGGGAGAACTATTTTGTTCTCCCTATGCGGATCAGTTGAGCTTATCGAGCTCAGCCGAGACCATTGCAACGAAATCTTTTGAGATTCCGAGCTCTTCAACTACTTCAGGCTGGCCGAGGAGAAGGCGTTGGCGCATATTTTCTAGGCTTTTAGGGGCGGGATCGACAGTCTCGATGCCATTTCTCGTACCAATATTACGAGCTTCCAATTGGTGCTCGGTAGCGACATAGCGAACCTCGTCAATCATGTCGTTCCAAGTAAGAGTAATAAGGTTCTGAATTTCTGTCGGATATTTGTTCCAAGATCTTAGGCTAATCATTGGCACGTACTGCAGATAAGCCTGGCGGTCTTCGAATCCGTAGCGAATACCACTCTCCCAGAGCTTTGCAGAACGTACCGTTTCCTGTGTGGACCAGATGCCATCGACTGTTCCTCGCTGGAGAGCCTGAGGGAGATCAGAAAGCGGAATTGATACAGGATTAGCACCGAACGTTTTATAGCGCTGAACGTTAGCTGCGCCGCCTGGAACACGTATTTTCATACCATCCATATCTTCTGGTTTCTCTAACCGCTTATTGGTTGTAAATACCGTTCCATATCCTAGGTCGAACCAGCGCCCAATTACTTTAACGCGAAGCTTTTTCTCGATAAGACGATTTAACTCATCACCAGCTGGACCGTCCCAGACGCCGTGAATTTTCTCTGGACTGGCGCCATAGAACATAGGTAACAGGACAGTACCGGCTTCAGGGATGATTTTAGAGAAGTGTTGATGCATGGGAGCACCCATATCGATAGCGCCTTGCGCAAGAGCTGTCGGTACGTTTGCACCTTTGTATTGAGCCGCTGCGTGGAATACACGCACTTCAAGCTGACCGTTGGAGCGCTTGTTTAACTCATTTGCAAATTTAACCATAGCTACATTTCGCACATGGGTAGGAGCGGTGTCCAACGAAATATCTAGTTGGTAGTCTGCAGCAAACACTAGGGGGGTGAACACAGCTAAAGTGCAGGCTGAGATTAGCCCAGTGAAAAAGCGTTTCATAGATATCTCCTGTTTTTAGAATTATTTGATCGAGAGGCTCAGTTTACTTCTTACACAGTATCAATAATAATTATGTTTTTAAGGGTTAGGTATTATAGAAGGTAATAGTTTGTTGAGATCCAAGGATATCGCGTTACTAAATGATTTCGTAGTTCTCTGTGAAGTAGGCAACATGACTCGGGCTGCCAAAGAATTGAACACGACCCAATCAGCGGTGACTCAAAGAATGCAAAGACTTGAGTCCGCATTGAATACATCGTTGATGAAAAGGCATTCGAGAGGAATAGAACCCACAGAGCAGGGAAAGATATTGCTGAGTTATATTTCTCGGCTGAATCTACTAGTTGACGATGCAATAGCTGAAATTGCTGCTTGGGAAGGATCCCCTGTTGGAGCAGTTTCGATAGGTCTTCCTCCATCCGTGTCAGCAGTTCTTACTACGCCTCTAATATTTGCAGTGAAGAATTCTCTACCAGGCGTAGAGCTGACGGTAGCCGAGGCATTTTCCGGTTACCTCGAGGGATGGTTAGAGACTGGCGAGATAGACTTTGCTTTTGTGTTTAATCGAACCTCTACTCCGCAAATTGAAGTCACTCACTTGCTTTGTGAAGAGCTTTATCTAATTTGCAATTCAGAGTTGAATAGCAGACTCCCTGACGAGTTGGAGGTCAAAGATCTAGAGCGTATTCCACTCATTGCTCCAAGTCGGCGGCATGGCCTTAGAACAGAAGTACAAAAAGAAGCAAACAAACAAGGAATCGATCTAAATATCGTGCTTGAGATCGATGCTGGGCACCAGTTGATAAGGCAAATTGAGTTAGGTTTAGGTGCCGCAATTTTGGCAAGGTCGTCCGTTATGCCTGAACTTACCACAGGAACCCTATTTAATAAGCGTATTGTGAAGCCTTCGTTTACACGTACGGTATCCTTGGCTGTCCGACGGCAAAAAGCGGAGTCTTATCTACTTAAACGGGTTGAAGAGGTGCTTCTTAAAGTCGTTACGGAACTGATCCAGACGGATAAATGGCCGGCTGATATATATATGATCAATCAATCAGATAAGAGGGAAGTCGCTTGCCCGTACGCCCAAGGGCGAAGCGACTAATCACGCTTCGCCCTTGCTTCATCTAGACACATGAATGCTTAACGCAGGAAGTTGTCTTTTAGCAGATCTTTTACTTCGTCCATGCGCCCATTTAATACCGCTCTAATACCAAACAGCGCCGTCGACGCCACTTGCCCAGCTTCAATTTTGGGTGGCATGACCAGCTCCATCGGGCTGACTTTATGCTCAATGTCGTCAACAGTAACAAGACCGTCCTAAACCAATTTAAGGTATCTGGTCTCTTCTGGATAGCGGGTATCTAGATGCCGCCCGATTTTTTGAATAAAAATATGTAAATATTGATATATTAATGTTATTTAGTTATATTCTGAAAACAACTTATCCATCTTCCACGCGTGGCGACATACAGACCCCTGGAGTTGGACGAATAAGCCGGCCTAGTGCCGGTTTTTTCACATCTGGGCCTTGGAAGGCGTGAATGAACAATGGATATGGAAAGTCCTTACCTCTCTTCTTTTTTTTGGTATTAGACTCGCCGGTTATCATGATATCCAAGTGATTGGAGTGAAAATATGAAAACGAGAGTCTATATTGATGGTTACAATTTCTACTTTGGTTGCTTAAAAGGCATCTCATACAAATGGCTAGACCCCGTTTCTCTTATTGAAATCTTACTAGTACGTTCTGGTGCTCCAGAATCTGCACTTGATGAACTAGCTGTTAAGTTCTTTACAGCTGAAATTTCTGAACGCGCGGCGTCGGACAGTAGCTCTTTGAATGACCAGCGCGCTTACCATCTTGCACTATATAATCACTGCCAAGATAGACTGCAGACCATAAAGGGCAACTACTCAATTGATAAAACCAAATTTCCAAAAGTTGAATTAGATGAGAGAGGAAAAGAAAAAGAGCCTAAGTTTTCTGAGCGGGTGAAAATATGGAAAATGGAAGAGAAGCAAAGCGATGTTAATGTGGCTTTGGAAGCAGTATATGATGCCGTGACAGATTTAACACTTGAGCACATTGTTTTTGTCACCAACGACACCGATATCATTCCAGCATTACGAAAAATTCAGTCTCATAATGCCTTGAAACAACGCTCTCCCGTCAAAATAGGTTTGATCATTCCCATGAGAAAAAGTGACTCAGAGCGGAAGGGAAATCAGTCTTTAAAAGATTTTGCCGATTGGACGATCAAATATATACACGAAGAAGAATTGCAAATTTCACAGCTACCATGCCGCGTTGCTGGGGCGAAATCTGCCATAAAACCTGTTAGTTGGTTTAAGTATCCAGATAAAGTCGAAGAGATTCTGAATACCTTAAGCCAGAAAGGGGTTGAAGGCAGTGTGCCAAAAGCGTGGAAATGGCTAGAGCGCCCATTGCATCATGCAGATGGCCTGGAAAATATGAAAGGTATTCCAGCCGATTTGATGGATGATGAAATTGCCTTAGGCATCATTCATCAACATGTAAAAGCCTATGCAGACTACAAAAAGCGAAGTTGATGCATTCCGATGTGATTAATTTTTTATCTGGCCCAATTGTCGAAGAGTTGCAGTCAGATGGAAGGTTATCTGACTGCATTGGAGCGATACGCATAGCATTGCGTCGAGTTAACTGCTCAGCTAGAGCTTGGTCATAGTCGGCACTTTGTTGAGTGGATTTTTGAATGAATAACTTCAAGCGGCGCCAACTGGCAAAGCCATATTGTCGAGCAATGACTCTTTGTGCATCTAAAATAGAGAAGGGTTGCAAGGAAAATAGATTTTTTTAAAGTGCGTAAAGTGGGGCTGATGAAAATAACGCATGACCTCTATATCCAATTGAGTCGCCAGCAAAAAGATCTTGCCAAATGATACCAAGCATTGTTCAAAGTACAGGTATCAGATGAGGAACTAGGTGGAGTACGCACAGCCACCCAGTCCGATATGGTACTGGGGAATGACATATTTAAAGAAGGGATTGAAATGCTAATAGGCAGGCGAGTGACGCCAAGGAAACGCGGTAGGAAGCCAAGTCAGAAAGCCTAATTTTCATCCGACCTCAATTCTTGCACAATTGCTCCGTCGTGAATTTTGATCATGGCGTATTATCTAATTCTTCTTTAAATAATATTTCTAAGTAGGCTTGTTCTAAAGCGTCGAATGCATCAGTGGGCACTTCATATTGAAACTGATCTCTACGTTTCTTAGATATCTTGCCGCTTTGCTCTAAACAGAAGACTACCAACTTTGAAAGTGTTCGGTCATTAATATCGTACAGCTTATTGATATGGCGTTTTAGGGCGTCGTATTGGTTGAGATATGCCACTTCCTGCTTGATATAGTGTTCCATGGCTTCGTCGCATGCTTCCGCCATCAGCTCGGCACAGGCGGTGCCATCCCAATAGCGATAGATAGATTCATGACCTTTGAATTCAAAGGCCAAGTTTTCAACATCAAGGTAATCCACTTGCCAGAATGGACGAGTCTCGGATGAGTAGGCACTTAGTGCTTCTAGATAGTCTCGCTCTCGGTTATACAGCACCGCTGACACGGGGAGTAACAGGCCGTTCGCAAGTTGCCCACTGCGACATAGTACGTGATGAAACATAAAGCGTGATAAGCGTCCATTCCCATCCATAAAAGGATGTAAGAATACAAAGCCAAATGAGATAACCGCTCCAAGCACAATAGGATCTACTTGCCCTGGTAACTGGTTGGTCAGTTGCTCCCACTCTTCCATCAGTTCACGGCATAAATTCGGTGAGGGCGGTACATACGTGACGCCGATAGACCCAGGACCATTGCTTAAGTAGTTCTGCTCATTGCGATAGGACACGGCCCATTCATAGGGGTTGTTGATCGTGGCCTTCTGCAATTCTGCTAAATAGTCTTCATCGATTGCACGGGGAATGTGTGCTTGTCTCAGTAGGTTGGTATACCGCTGGATTTTATTGGTATCGGGCTGCTCTTTCTCGATAGCGAAGGAATCTTTGGTTTCACTGAGATACACCCAAGATAAAGCTCGGTTGAGCATGGCGTTATCTAACCCATCAGTAAACTCTTTGGCTTTTTGCAAAGTGTTTTTGGCCAATGCCTTTTCAAGACGCTCAGTTCGCTTCACTATGATGCTGTAGTCTAAGGAGCCGATTACATTGATATGGACGCGCCAGCGTTTATTCGTCTGATTATCTGCGGTGATAAAACGCTTTGGATCTAATAAAGGGATATAGTTACCACGTGTTAGTTTAGTGGTGCGTTGCAATGATTGCTGATGAAAGTGTTCCCAAAGTAGGCAGGCAATACGGATATATTTGCCCATAGGCAAAGATTCATAGACAGCCAAAAGCTCGCTTTCGTCCACCTGAAGCAGAGCTTGGGAAAGTATTTGTAAATTAAGGTCTTCGTATTTCAGTGTAAAAAGAATGTGATCGAGTATCTTATCCGAAGGCTTTAATGAGGCAGGCGTTGCTAATGTATTGTCAATTAGCTGTACCTTAGTTACTGGCATAATACGGGCAGATACTTGCAATGGCAGCGCTTTGATATCTGTGCGCTCCAGTAAGTATGCGTAACCTACGGATGTATTTGTCATATTCAGCCCAAAAAATTTTTACAAAACTAAGATTTTAGTTATATCTGCTTCATTCGTTAAGATAATAGTTACATTCTAGGCATTGTTCCTTGGTGTTGGATATACCTAACTGCAATTTAATCTAAGAAAATGTTTACGGAGCTAAGATTTTTATTACAAATAGTCATTTCTTCAAGAAAATGTTTACAGGCTGTGTGTAAGTAAGCGTTTCTATATGGTTTATCTTGAGTATGATTTGTTATCTGGCCTTTTTAAAGAGAGGCACCTAATGCGCCTCGTCCAAGTTGTCTCTAATTCCCGCTTCTACAAGCAAAGGCTCATTGAACATCCCAGAAGAAGAACTCGGACGGATTCAGTCCGCTACGCATTCAGATATGGCACTGGGGAATGACAGATTCAAAGAAGAGATTGAGAAGTTAACGGGTAGGCGAGTGACGCCAAGAAAGCGCGGTAGGAAACCGAGTCAGATTGATTAAATTTTCATCTGACCCCAATTGTTAATAAATCGGGGCAATATATTCCCTGTGAGTTGCCTCGAACCCACATCACTGACGATGGTGAAGCAATGGCTAACATGTGCATCGATGGATTTGGCGTTGCTCAATTGCCACACTTTCTTGCTAAAAAAGCGCTAAAAGAAAGAAAGCTTATTTCTTTATACCCTTACTACCGACCTCCCCAGCAAGATAGTGGGGTATTCGTGATTTACCCGAAAAGAGAATTTATGCCGGCTAGAGTGAGGGTCTTTATTGAGTTCTTAAATGAGTCGTTGCGAACCATGGGAGAAGGGCATAACTATACATGGGTGCAGGGTTGGCAACATGAAGTGAGCTTTTAAATTAGGGTCAGATGAAAATATAACAGATTAAGCGCGTGTCAAAGATGGTAACTAATCTGATACAAACAGGATGTTTGATCAGAGCTTACAAGTAAACCTTATTTCAAAGGAGTGAAATAAGGTTTACTTCCCAGACTTTGTCCTATTGGTATCCCCATCATCCAGTAAATTAGGGGCAGATGAAAATAGAGATGCAAATACCACATCCCAGAAGAAGAACTCGGACGGATTCGATCCGCTACGCATTCAGATATGGCACTGGGGAATGACAGATTCAAAGAAGAGGGTAGGCGAGTGACGCCAAGAACGCGCGGTAGGAAACCAAGTCAGATGGACTAAATTTTCATCTGACCCCAATTGCTAAACCGGCGACCCGGTCGCTACAAACGCACGAATGGTCTGCTCAATCGCTTCCTCATAGAATGCTTCCATTGCCGATGAGTCAATCTTACCCTCATCAAACTGCCGCTGCGCCTGCATTAACTCTGGTGATCTAGGGAGGCTTCCGATGGCTTCAGTAGGTAACAACATCATTTTTTAACTCCATTCAAAATGCTTGTATAAATAGAGTGTAGACCATTCTCTCTTTATGGATAAAAAATTAGCCTATATGCCTAAAAAGTGGAAATTGGGAAATTAGGGTCAGCCAGAAAGGAATTGAAGGCAGTGTGCCAAAAGCGTGGAAATGGCTATAGCGTCCATTGCATCCTGCCGATGGACTGGAAAATATTGAAGGTATTCCAGCCGACTTGATGGATGATGAAATTGCCTTAGATATCATCCAGCAACATGTAAAAGCCTACGCAGACTACAAAAAAGAAGTTGATGCATTCCGGTGCGACTAATTTTTTTCTGGCCCCAATTGTTGGAGAGTTGCAGTCAGATAGAAAGTTATCTGACTGCAATGGCGCGCATAGGCTAATGGCTGCTATGCAGCAAGATAGCCGCCTTCTAATGCCCATTTGCGTATTAGTGCCTGCCACTCATCTTTGGTGTATCGATAAGCTTTACGCTGACGAATCATATCAGCCCACTCCTCATTGGCTTTGTTTAAATTCATCAAACCTACTTGCGCGCGTCTCTTGTTTAGGTTCTTTGGATCAACGACATTGTCGCTGTATTCCACCCGATCACTGTGCTCATTGAAGTCATTGAATGCGCCAAAAATGGATGGTTTATAAGAGAGCGTTAACGAACGATCAATCGAGACTGCGTAATACCCTCCATAGCACTCGCCTAAAGGCAAAGCCTCACGCATTAATTCAGCACTTCGATATTGAAATTGGCTGTTCTTCAAGCAGTTAATACCTAACCAGTAACACGCTTCCATCCCTTCTCGTCCAACGATTTGAGGGCCGAGCCATCCGTATTTGTCATAGATTGCTTCGAGCATCTCGACGGACTCTTCATTAAAATCATCTAAGTGGTCGAACCAACCAGCTTTTTTAGGTGAATAACGGCGCATCATAGCGATACGCATAGCATTGCGTCGAGTTAACTGCTCAGCTAGAGCTGGGTCATAGTCGGCACTTGGTTGAGTGGATTTTTGAATGAATAACTTCAAGCGGCGCCAACTGGCAAAGCCATACTGTCGAGCTGTGACTCTCTGTGCATCTAGAATAGAAAAAGGTTGCAATAAGACTTGCTCAGTTTGCAAGTTTTGAAAAGAAGTATCGAAATGACTGATAAGCTCTACGACACTTGGATCGCCTGAACGATGTTTAGATCGTAAAGTACGTGCGGCGCGATGTAGATATTCAATGCTGGGATTATTTGGCAAGATTTTCATTTAAGCTCTCCTACATAGGTTGCACTTAACTCGCGAAAGCACAGAAAGCTAAAATGTCATATAAAAGGGTGGAGCATTACAGGTAAGGTTAACCTTTTTCCGCGAGTCGGATGCGCCCTGAAGCACTGTGTGTGATTTTAAAAACTTCCGGTACGGGTTGCAAGGAAAATAGATTTTTTCAAAGTGCGGGCAATTGTTAGTAAATAGTCTGGTTATGAATTCAAAGCATACTGAATATTCTCGCAAGCATAAAATATTACAAGGAGTATGTATGATTCAGAAAAATGGTGGCAAAGGAAAGGCAAACAACCCCATCGGTGTCATTATTCTACAGTTAGTTTTTAACAACATTTTCCTCTATAAACTAAGCGCTCCAGATGAAGTAAAACTATTGCCGACCAAGTACGCGCGACTAATGCCATATTTGCCTCAAGGCAGTCTTGGACCGTCGTGCGCGGATGTGATTTAGAAGAAGGTGACAGCGAAGGGATGCCTATTTGAGAGGAACACGTAGGAGATGAGCGCATTGCACATAACCTAGTGCGTCGCATCGACTTTGCTAAATTCATGGTTGCCGCTATTGAGAAAGAGGAGCTGATACAGACAGCGCAAGCTATTGCGAGTTGTATGAAATATAAGTGAATTAGGGCTTTCATACCAAGCTCTCATTAGAGCTACAAAGTGATAGTGAAATTACTTGGGTACGGACAACCACCCATTTCGACATGGCATTGGGGAATGACAAATTTAAAGAAGATGTTGAAAAACTAACGGGCAGGCGAGTTTCGCCTATTAAGCGAGGGCGGAAGCCAGAGAGCTTGATTTTCATCTGAGCCCAATTGCTACAGGCAACGACGGGTCACTTTATGGCTGAACTAGCTCTGAGAAAGGTAAGTTAATGAAGTGAGCAAAAAATAAGACAGCCCATAAATTCATATAACATTGAAATTATATTAGTTTTATTAGATATCTACGGTTTACTTTAATGATGATTTTTGCTTATTATTCATCATTACCTAGGATTAATTAATAAAAGGATTTCCAAGTTGAGAGACAATCAATATTCAGAGCTAGTGTTTGGTTTAACTGCACCAATTGGTGTGAATTGTTCAATAATTATAGAAGAATTAGAGCGGCAAATAGAGTTTCATAACTGGCGACCTCATCTTATAAACACCTCAGCATTAGTCCTAAATGAATTACAATTTATCGATAGTCGTGAACAAGAGAAAGGGCTAACAGCATTTCGTATAGCTTCTAAACAAGCTAAATATACTGAGGAAATAGGTAAAGGTGCTTCTTTAACATCGATAAATTCTGCACTTATTATTGATTACATTAAGAGTCAACGAGAAAAGCAGAGAGGCTTTTGTTTAGATAAAGGGGCTTATGGTGTAGTTTATATTATCAATATGTTAATCGACGATAAAGACTCAGAACAGTTAAGAGAATTTTACGAACACGGATACTTTCAAATTGGTATAACTGATAGTGAGGTTAATAGGAAAAAAAATCTAGATAAGTTGTTTAAAGCAGGTAGCTATAATACAACCTATGAGCAAAATTTTGCTCGTCATGTCGCTGAACGTATAGACAAAAAAGAAATTGAAAAGGTATTTATTCATTCAGATTTTTTTATAGATGCCTCAGAAAACCGAAATGATAAAATAGAGCGTTTCATTGATTTAATATTTGGAGCTCCAAACATTAGCCCAACTCACTCAGAGTTTTCAATGTTCATGGCTTTTATGGCTTCGGTAGACTCAGCAGATTTGTCGCGTCAAGTAGGGGCAGTTATTTCGTCACAGAATAATGATATTGTTGCTACAGGCTCTAATGATGTTCAAAAAGCGGGTGGTGGAAAGTACTGGCCTGATGAAGTATACGAACCATTGGGAAATGAAAATTTCGGTATGTTCTGTGATAAGAGAGATGCTGCGATAGGGTACGATGCAAATGCCAATACTATCTCTCAACTTTCAGCTGATATAGCAAAAACGCTATTAAAACAAATACCTGAAATTTCGAATGTTGAGCAAAAAGAACTCGAGAACGTTCTTCGTAATAAAACAGGATTAAAGGATATTACGGAATTCGGTAGAATTGTTCATGCTGAGTTATCGGCTATTATGAGTGCTCTCAGAAATGGAGTAAGAGTACAAGGTGGTCAATTGTCCTGTACTACCTTTCCGTGTCATAACTGCGCAAAGCACATCGTAGCAAGTGGAATAAAGCGGGTTGAATATATTGAGCCATACCCTAAGAGTAAGGCATTAGATTTACATAAGGACTCTATTTCTATGGGCGAAGAAGGTAGCGATAAAGTTGTTTTTTCCGCCTTTACAGGAGTAGGCCCAAGTCGATTTCTTGACTTATTTTCTACTATGGGGCTTGGTGCTGCGAAAAAAATAAAACGTAAAACTGAGGATGGAAAAGCTATACCTACGGAGCGAGGGAAATATTGTCATCCACGTGTTCCAGTATCTTTAGATAAACAGTGTTATTTAGAAGATAGAACTGAAGTATTTAAATGCATGTCTATTGCTAAGGCTATTTCGAACAAACCTGAAGATATTTTCGAAAAAACTTACTCTTCGTATATCAAGATATTTAATAATAAATCACCTGTTGTGATAGAACGAGTCAAAGAATTAGCTACTGATTACCCTTTGGATTACATGTTTTCTATGCAGATTCTTGATGAAGATCTCTCATCAAAAATATTTAAAGGATTACGTGTTAAATTTAAATTAAAACCAGGAACAACAAGATTGCTTTTAGCTCATTCAATTGAACTAATGAAGGTGAAAAGAATTGATGGTGAGCATGTAATAGGAGAGTGTATAGGCATTGCTCGTAGAAGTACGGATGGAGTTAATTGGTATATCGACAAGGTGATAGAATCACATCCTTCCAATTACCTAATAAAAGACTTAAAAGGTATCGCGCCGTATATAAATGAAAAAACTGAAATACAAGTCAGTTTTACTCTAGTACATAATTCTCAAGGAATGCCTTACGAAGCAAAAATGGTTGATTTATATAAAGGTTTTTGATTTTTTCTGCTTCACTAAGGAGATTTTTTTCATCACTAGTTTTTATGATTTCTGAGATGGTTTTTAGTCGAGGTTTGAAAAAAGTAAGGGGGGAGGGTTTTATTACAGTTGGATATATGCAACACGCATCTTTTTATTGAGGCTGATTGATGTAGTGGATTTGCTTAGGAGTTTTTTTGTGCTCAATGAAAGTCAGAAGCTGCTAAGAGTTGCAGGTAAAAAAGTTTTCTAGCAGGCTATCTTGGTTTTTTAAGCTACCGGAAGGTTCTTTACCATTGACTGTTTGTTGTAGGTTGCGATGAGTTGGCGTTAGTACTAAAATTGATCATGTAGAAGGGCTTAACATATGACTCATTACTGGATTGTCCATATGTTCTCACGCTACCAATGATTCGCCAGTGATATCATTGTTGATGGTTAGACTAAACATTGTTTAGTCACCCTGACCCCAAAGAGCTAAAGGGCTGCCATGAACTATCATTTTTCATTTTAAAAAAGAGCATTTGTCATGCTCTTTTTTTACACCTGATTTATATCACTGCGCTGAAGTTGTAATCGAGCTTAATTTTCATTTGACCCCTAGATGGATGGGGCGACGAGAGACGTCTAGTAAACGAAAAAGGAAAGCGAGTCAGATCGGTTTGTGTGAGCGAATGCTAGATGAGTTTTAAATAAAAGCATTTAAAATCAATTGTTTAATGTTCTTTATTGGCGATTTTGTGCAGAGTGCGGCTTTTAAAATGCAATTAACTCAAATTTTTTAAAAGCATAAAAAAGCCCATTAGAATAAGCTAACAGGCTTTTTTAAGATTTACATAGGCGGCTAGGTCGTTTATAGACGTCGGTAAGCTGGGAGCCGTTCCAGTTATTACCCTATGAACTAAGCATAACAAATGAAGCCTAGAAGTCAAATATATTTACCATTCAAGTGCCTAAGCATCATTTAGAATTGTGCTGTACTCATCTATCTCTTTTAAGACCATTTCTCTTATTTCCCTCTCGCTTCTGCCTGGGTTGAACTGCAAAAACAGGTCTTCGGTAATGTGCCAGAGAGCGTCAAGTTGACCGACTTTATGCTCTAACTCTTCCATTTTTGCTGAAGTAGTCTGAAGTGTAATGCTTAAGGCATCTCCTTTCTTCTCTAATCTATTTTTTTCTAGGTATAGTTCAGAGTTTTGTTGCTTTAAATTGAAGTAATCACTTACTCCAATAACAGAGCTTAGTGATTGATCTAAAGCTTTTAAGTCTACTTTACAGAGTTTATGGGGGTAACCGTCAGAGCGTTGTGGTTCTTGTCTGCCATTAGTCTTTATTGGTTTGGCTAAAGGCGGAAGTACTCTATTCAGTGACACTGTTTCAATCATGCTGCAAATAGCAAAGGACTGGGTATTCCGGTTATTGTAATTGATCAGTTTTTTTGTCGAGTCTTGATCTAATTCAAAGCATGTTTTATCTCCGATAGGTGGCACTTTTGAAGATATAGGGACAACTTGGATTCTATTACCTGTGGCTTTAACAACTATTGCTAGCCTGCGTTTATGCATTTCTCCCCACTGCATTGAATCAGGGTAGCGCTTATTAGATTTAGTGACGCCAGTATTCTTTTTTACTGAAGGAATATAACCATAATCTATTTCTACCAGTGTACCTTTATGGAGTTGGCTAATGACACTACCTTTTACCTTGTATGTTTTTGAAAGATATATTTCTTCTTTGTCATTATTTCTTGGCTCTAGTGTTATAACCACATCATCATTATTGGTATGGGCAACTGACTTAACTATCCAGCGGTGTTGTGAGTAACCATTAAACATTCGTGTAATCGTTACGGTATGGGGATTTTGCGGATAATTAATATCTGGAAAAAGAATCTCAGTGATATTGTTGTATTGTTCGTCACCTAATTTAGTTGATGTGCCATCCAGTATGTATGTAACGCGCATAGAATATCCATTTCAGCTTATCTAAATCAATTAAACGAGGCGCCTCAATGCGCCTCGTCCCAGTTGTCCCCAACCCCGGCCTCAACCAACAGCGGTACGTCAATCTGACTACTGTTTTGCATGATGTCGACGATTTTCTTTTGCGCAGCCTCTAGGTCTTTTTCGGCCACTTCGAAGATGAGTTCATCGTGTACTTGCATGATCATTTTCACGTCTAGGTCGGTGTCTGCTAGCCAGTCGTGCATTTTGATCATGGCGCGTTTGATGATGTCGGCGGCGGAGCCTTGCATCGGGGCGTTGATCGCGGTGCGTTCGGCGGCTTGGCGCATCATGGCGTTTTTCGCTTTGATGTCTGGCAGGTACAAGCGGCGGCCGTAGATGGTTTCCACATAGCCTTTTTCTTTCGCGCCTTCGCGGGTGTTTTCCATGTATTGCTGTACGCCTGGGTAACGTTCGAAGTAGCGTTTGATGTATTTGCCTGCTTCTGGGCGACCAATGCCCAGTTGTTTCGCTAGACCAAAGGCAGACATGCCGTAGATCAAACCGAAGTTGATGGCTTTCGCGCGGCGGCGCTGTTCTGTGGTGACTTCGTCTAGGCTGACTTCGAACACTTCCGCAGCAGTGGCTTTGTGCACGTCGGCGTCTTTGGTGAAAGCGTCTAATAAGCCCGGATCTTGGGACAAGTGCGCCATGATGCGTAATTCGACTTGAGAGTAGTCGGCCGCCACTAACTTGTAGCCTTTAGGCGCGATGAAGGCTTGGCGAATACGACGACCTTCAGCAGAACGAATTGGGATGTTCTGCAAGTTCGGATCGGTCGACGACAAACGGCCCGTCGCGGTAATCGCTTGATGGTAGGACGTATGAATGCGGCCGGTTTTTTGGATCATCTCTGGTAGTTTGTCGGTGTAAGTTGATTTCAACTTAGATAGAGTACGGTGTTCCATGATCAAACGTGGCAGTTCGTGGTCTTGCGCCAGTTCTTGCAAGATCGGCTCTGCCGTGGATGGTTGGCCTTTTGGTGTTTTCTTGATAACCGGCAAGCCTTGTTTTTCGAACAAGATGACTTGCAGTTGTTTTGGCGAGCTTAAGTTGAAGCTTTCGCCCGCTTCTTCGTGGGCTTTGATTTCCAGCTCTTGCAGTTTGGCGGCGATCTCGCTGCTTTGTGCATGAAGCAGTTCTGGGTCAATCAAGGCACCAGTTTGTTCCATTTTTGCCAATACCGGAATCAGCGGGCATTCGATGTCTTTGAAAATGCTGACTAATTCTGGCGTGGTTTCGATTTTCGGCCAAATGGCTTGGTGCAAACGTAAGGTGATGTCGGCGTCTTCCGCGGCGTAGAAAGCGGCTACTTCTAAATCGATTTGGTTGAAGGTTTTTTGTTTCGCGCCTTTGCCAGCAATGTCTTCAAAGCTGACGCAGGTGTGGCCAAGGAATTTGCTTGCTAATGTGTCCATGTCGTGACGTGAACTCACGGAATTGTACACATAAGATTCCAACATGGTGTCGTAAGCAATGCCACGCAAGGTGATGTCGTAGTTGTTTAGTACGTTGGCATCGTATTTGAGATGCTGGCCGACTTTGGCTTTGCTGTCGTCTTCTAACCAAGGTTTTAGCTGTTCTAGTACCCAATCGCGATCCAGTTGTTCTGGTGCACCTTCGTAATCATGGGCGACGGGAACGTAAGCGGCTTCGCCTGCTTCTACCGAGAAGGATAAGCCAACTAATTCCGCCGCCATGTAGTTCAGCGAGGTGGTTTCGGTATCGAAGGCAACCAGCTCGGCGGCTTGGATTTTCTCTAGCCATTTGTTGAAGCTGTCTTTGTCTAAGATGGTGTCGTAGTTGGCTTCGAGATCGGATTTAACAGGTGTTTCCACTTGGCCATTTTGCTCTGAGGAAGCATTGCCAACGGTGTCGCTGGCGGTTTCGACGCTTGGTGCTTTATCTAGGTCAGACAGCCAGGTTTTGAATTCGAGTTTGGTGAACCACTCGCGCAGTTTTTCTTTGTCCGCTTCGCCGTTTTTCAATTCTTGTGGTTCGAATGGCAGTTCCACGTCGCATTTGATGGTCGCCAAGGTGTAAGACAATTCCGCCATTTCTTTGTTGTCTTCCATTTTTTGCTTCATGGTTTTAGAACCACGGAAGCCCAAATCAGCGATTTCGTCTAAGCGGGTGTAGATGTCTTTGATGCTGCCCAAGCCTTGCAATAAGGCAAGAGCGGTTTTTTCACCCACGCCTGGTACGCCTGGGATGTTATCGACTTTGTCGCCCATCAGTGCGAGGTAATCGATGATCAGTTCTGGCGGAATGCCGAATTTGTCTTTTACGCCTTGGATGTCCATTACCGTGTTGTTCATGGTGTTCACAAGGGTGACTTTGTCGGTAACCAACTGAGCCATGTCTTTATCGCCCGTGGAAACCACCACTTCACGGCCTTGTTCGCCCACTTGTTTGGCGATGGTGCCGATCACGTCGTCGGCTTCCACACCATCAACAATGACCAAAGGCAAGCCCATGGCTTCTACCACACGGTGAATTGGCTCGATTTGTGGGCGAAGATCGTCCGGCATAGGCGGGCGGTGCGCTTTGTATTCGCTGTAGATCTCGTCGCGGAAGGTTTTGCCCTTGGCGTCGAAGATGATGACCATGGGGGAATCAGGGTAGGTTTTGATAAGGCTGCGGATCATGCTGATCACCCCACGCGTGGCGTTGGTCGGTTGGCCATCGCTGGTGTGCATAGGTGGAATCGCGTGGAATGCTCGGTAAAGGTAAGACGAGCCGTCTACCAAAACCATAGGTGGTGTGCGTGTTGTTGAATCCGTAGCCAAAATAGAACCTCTTTATGAATCGGCAAATATGAGGTCTATTCTATGTGTTTGAGCGTGTTTTTACAGCCAAAATGGCGAATTAAGTTTTAAGTAGGATTGTCAATCCAACAATAAAAAACGGTTATTGGCCTAACGAAAGTTAGACCAATAGAGAAAGTGGACGTTGAGACACTAGGCTCCTAGATTAAAACGATCTTTTGCCTCGCTGGTTTTAGGTGTGAAAAATGACACTAGGTTGCCTTCTGGGTCTCTAAATTGAAAGGTTCGGTTACCCCAAGGCATGTCTTTAGGAGGGTGAACCAGATCGACCTGGTTTTCCAGACGTTCAAATTCTTTATCAACATCATCTACTAAGAATTCGAGAATCGCCGTGCGGTTGGAAGAGGGTTCAGCGCAACCTTCTTTAAACAGGGCAACGGTTTCTACACTGCCGAATGCTAAATGAGCCTTTTCTGTTTTTAATTCAGCAAATACGGGAGCGAGCCAGTCCGCTTCCCGTTCGCTAATAAATTCGTAGAAGCTAACCATCTTTTTGATGTCGTTAACAATGAGCCGAGTGGAAAATAGATTCATACTTCACCTTTTTAATGAGAGTCAGAGAGTGCAAAATGAGTATGTCACCCTGATGCTGACAGCGTTGTGGCAATAGGAGAAAAAAATGCGACGTGCCGATAGATTGTTTCAACTCATTCAAATATTGAGGCGGGTAAATAGACCTGTGACCGCGGCTAAGTTGGCTGAGGAGTTAGAGGTTTCTAAGCGAACGGTTTATCGAGACATTGCCGATTTGGTTGGGCAAAGGGTGCCAATCGAAGGAGAGGCGGGTTTAGGTTATACATTAAGCGAATTTTACAACATGCCTCCTTTGATGTTCACGCAAGATGAGCTGGAAGCGCTGGTTTTAGGTGTTCAGCTAGTGCAAAGCCTTCCGGATAAAACGATAGGCAATTCCGCCAAAGATGTCTTTGCTAAAATTAGAGACGTTATTCCTCCCAGTTTTATTTCCACGCTGAGCGATGCGGGTGTGCGCATAAAACCCAGAGAGTTGGAGTCAGAAAAACAAGATACACGGTATTTGCGAGAGGCCATTAGAGCAAACAAAAAGCTACGTATTACCTATTTCGATCGAGATGAAAATAAATCCGAAAGAGTGGTGTGGCCCATTATTCTAGGGTATGACGAAGCCTATTGTTTATTAATCGCATGGTGTGAACAGCGTCAGCAGTATCGTCATTTTCGAGTTGATAGGATTCGACATATGGAACGTTTGGATATTAGCGTGCCGATTGCAGGTAATGAGCTACGGCAGCGTTGGGAGTTATGGCGTGAGCAGATTTTTCTGAATAAGCGTTAAATCGCATGTTTTTAACATTACTTCCCACACTAACTCTGATCTTTTTGACTTAGTCGGCTAGTTGAGGGTGAATTCTGTTGTACATAACAGCTTGGTCTCGACCATTGTCCTTTGCTGTATAGAGCGCTTTATCTGCTTGGTTTATCAAGTCTAAAAAGTTATCGTGATGGGCGATGCTAGATACACCAACGCTAACGGTAATTTTGCCAACAGATTTATATGGCAAGGTGCCTAATGCGTGTTGAAACATAGAGCTAATAAAAGGCAAGGTATTAGTTTTTGGGTTAACTAATACCACAGCGAATTCTTCACCGCCCCAACGGGCAATGGTATGTTTCTCGAAGTAAATAGTACGTAGACGAGACGCCACCTCCACCAAAACTCGGTCGCCAATTGAGTGACCATGACGGTCATTTATCTGCTTAAAATGATCTACATCGATAAGCAAAACAGCAACCTTATCATCATGATTGAGTTGTCCTAACCAAAGGTCCAAGCCTCTACGGTTATAGATATCGGTTAAATAATCCCGACCGGCTTCTAGCTCGTAGCGACGAAGGTCTCCGGTGACTTTGTTGATGTGTCTGCGAATGCTTTTTTGATAGGGAAAGACGGTGTAGAGCAATAGACTTGCAGAGCCAAATGTTCCGATCAGTTCATAACCGCGGGGTGTTTGTAATTCCTCTGGATGATTGAGGAGGTAGCAGATTATAGGTAGAGCAGTAGAGGCCCACATTAGAACTATGTAACGTTTATATCGCTTTGGTAACATGATGATACCTAGCATGATAATCGCCATCATAAGGCCAGTAACCGGTGGATATTCATCGATAAAACGCCACTCACTGTTCCAAGCCATAAAGACATAGTAAATAGCCGACGGTGAAAAGGTCAGAATGAAAAAAATGATATAAAAAACAATGATTTTATTTATATCTGTGTGGGGATTGTAGTGATAGTAGATTAGTACAATAAGTAGGACGATAGCGTCGATACTTGGAATTATCGAATCGATGATATGGGCAGTAGGGTAAGTGTTAAAAAAAATAGCAAAAGCAGTGCTTGTTAAAAATGAAGCAATAAGTAGCCGATATACGGCAGATACAGTGATTTTTTTCTCATCGTCATAGATCATCATAAGAGGCTTTCAGTTGAGTTTGTTATTCAATAATAGAAGGCTTGTTACGAATTTGCTGTTGTCCCTTGGTTAATATATGTCTCTGAAATTAACTAGGTTGTAACAAATAAATGAATTGCTCGATAAAATGTGTATATAAAAAGGCCTATTTACGCTACTTAGAATTGACCTTTCGGGGTTAATTGTAGAGCATAGGCAATAATTTTTTATTCCATCTCTTTTAGACAACAATAGGTAGAAACTTGGCTGTTTACACTTCCCTTTCGGACTCTGACATGCGTGCCTTAGTGGCTGACTATTATTTAGGTGAACTGGTTTCGTTCCAAGGCATTTCCGGAGGGGTAGAAAACACAAACTACTTTCTGACAACGACCACAGGAAAGTATGTGGTTACCTTGTTTGAAGAGTTTGATTTAGACGAAGTGCCGTACTTTTTAGACGTTGTCGCGCATTTGAAACACAAAGGTTTTAATGTTCCAGCTGCGTTGATCGATATCCATGGTGAACGCCTACGTGAAGTAAATGGTCGACCGACTATTATTGTTGATTGCTTCCCCGGTGGGGAGCTAAAAGGCACGGATGAAACGTCTTGTCGATTAATGGGTGAAGCATTAGCCAAGTTACACATTGCTGGTGAAGATTTCCCCGTTCATCGTGATAGCCATCGTGGTGTTGCTTGGTGGCATAAGACCAGCCAAGCCATTGCTAACGAGTTAGAGCCAGAACAAGCACAATTACTGTTGTCACAAATCGCAGAATTCGATGCCTTTATTGCACAACATCCGGACCTTCCTAAGACCACGATTCATGGTGATTTGTTCTACAACAACACCTTGTTTGAAGGTAATAAGTTGTCTGCCATTATCGATTTCTACAATGCTTGCCATTCATGGGTAATGTACGATTTGGCTATTGTGGTGAACGATTGGTGTTCAGATATGGCGACAGGCGAATTAGACAAAGCGAAATATAAAGCGTTAATAAAAGCCTATTTGCATGAACGTGAAGCCAGCCCTGAAGAAGTGTTGGCTTGGCCATTTATGTTAAAAATCGCCGCGCTACGTTTTTGGCTGTCTCGTCTGGAAGCTTGGCATGGCGCAAAGCATGACCCTGAGCGTTTGGCGCAACAACATGATCCTCTTGAGTTTCAGCGTATTTTAGAAGCGCGAGTGAGATTTACTCCGAGCTTGGTCGAATTTCAATAAAGCACGGTTAATTTAAAGTACATTTTTTTTAAAGCGTTTTTAAAAGGTAACAGTTGATGCGTTTTTTGTTGTGTTTGTGCGTTACAGCTTTGTTCGCTGGATCAGCCATGGCGCATCCTCATGTTTGGGTGGATTCACAGTATCGAGTCAAAGTGGATCAAGCTAATGTAGAAAGCCTTGAGGCAACGTGGAGTTTGGATCTTTTTACTTCCACAAGCTTGATTGCCGAATACGATGTCGATGGTGATGGCGAGTTAAAAGGCCAAGAAAAACTCGACATGATCGACGTATTGAAAAGCTTTGAAAACTACGGTTTTTTTATCAAGATGAAGCAAGATGGCGCTGATCTTATACCAAAAGGCGTGCGTATTTTGGATGTTCGCATTCGTGACCAAATGTTGTGGATTCGATTGGGTATTGATTTGCCAACTCCGGTTAATCTTGAAACCTCGACTTTGAGTTTGGCCTTTGGTGACGACGAATTGTATTTTGCGATGGAGCCGTTGGAAGAAGGCTTGGTACAGCTATCTGGTGCATTAGCGGAAATTTGTACGCCTGTAGAAAGGGAAGCAACCGAAACATCCGTAGCGGTTTGGGTTGATTTGACCTGTCGGTCTTAGTTGCATTTTGTTGGTTAGCGTCTTTTTAAGGTAGAAGCTCATGTTAGAACATTTCCAATGGTTGCCTTTTTTAGCCGCTATCACTGTGCTGACCATGAGCCCAGGCGTGGATACTATTCTTGTAATGCGTAATGCAGCATCAGGTGGTTGGCGTTTGGGCTTTTTGACTAGCTTAGGAATATGCATGGGGCTGTTCGCACATGCGACGGTGTCGGCGTTAGGCTTGTCGGTTATTTTGTTGGGGTCTGCTGGTTTGTTTACTGCGTTTAAGTTGGTGGGAGCCGCCTATCTTGTGTACTTGGGTGTGCAAGCAATTCGCAGTGCGATGAATCCGGTAGGAATGACATTTAAAGACGCAAAAAATCCTAAATCACTGACGTCTTGGGGCAGCTTTCGTCAGGGTGTTTTGTCTAACGTATTAAATCCAAAGCCGATTATTTTCTATATGGCATTTTTGCCGCAATTTATTGATTCGAGCCATTCAGCGCTGGCTCAATCGCTCTTTATGGCTTCACTTCACTTTGTCATAGCGATGGTGTGGCAAACGTTTCTTGCGCTTATGGTTCATAAAGCGCGAGTTTGGTTGGCGCGACCAAAAGTTGCGTTAGTTTTAGATGGCTTAACTGGCGTATTGTTGATGGGCTTCGGTGTAAAACTTGCTCTAAGCCAGCGCTAGCATTTGCGTATTAAACACCTCTTTTAGGATGCTGTACTAGCACCTTCTAGCAGTATTAATTCTATTATAGTTAATACTCGTGTTCTGGGTACCCGTCCTAGTCGCTCCGCTTCTATCATGGCAAAGAATAAACCATGGAAGCACTCTGCAATAGCCGCTGCACTAATATCTACGCGAAAGTGGCCGCTTTGCTGACCCCTTAAGAAAAATGCATCAATTTTTTCTTGTGCCTTTAAACACTCACCATTTTCTAATAGCTCCGGCTGCCAATACTGAATGATGAAAATAGTCAGCTCTTTATTCATATAGTAGTTTTCTAGCAGCCTACGAATGCCTTCTCGTGGCTCTGCGGTATCTAAATCTGCGTCTCGAATCGCTTCCTGATACGATTCGATACTGCGTTGTATAAGCCTTTCAATTAGGTTCTCTCGGGTTCGACAAAAACGATACAGCGTAGCTTTACTCACTCCGATAGCACAAGCGAGTTCCTGTAGTGAGGCACGTGGGTGCTCCACCAGAGCAAGTGCTAATGAATTTAGCAATGTATTGTTTGTTTCGTGTTCTGTCATATCTCTATCCAGTTTGTCTTTAAATAGCCATGTCTAATGGCTGTCTACGTTTTTCGCATTTTATGCAAAGGGATTTTACGCAGAATATCTAATATATGAAATCTTAGATGTGAGTAAAAAGCACAAACAAAGTGAATTAAATGAATATCAAATGAATCACTATAGATTCATTTGGATTATTTCAATACTATTTAAAGCTATTTTATCTCTGGCAAAAATTTAAGGTATTAACCAATGGTACGAATTCTGAAAAATGGACGAGCGTTGCTACCAGTTTTGGCGGTGTTATTTGCAGTATCTGGCTGTACCTCGAGTGAGCCAGAGGCTCAAGCTAGTCCTCCTCCAAGTGTAAGAGCTGCCACAGTAATCACTGTGCAACCAATTGAATATGAAGAAAATGCTATTTTGCCAGGACGAATTGAACCTATTCGTGAGGCAGAAGTACGTGCTCGTGTACCTGGTATCGTATTACATAGAACTTTTATTGAAGGCTCAGATGTCAAAGCGGGAGATGTATTATTTGAAATCGATCCTGCATCTTTAAAAATTGCACTTGCTAGTTCTAAGGGGAAGTTAGCAATGGCGGAAGCCACTTTGTTTGATGCAAAAATGCTGGTGGATCGCTATGCGCCTTTGTTGAAGTCTCAAGCGGTCAGCAAGCAAACTTTTGATGCTGCACAAGCTGCCTATCTGAGCGCTAGTGCCTCTGTTGCTTCTGCCAAAGCAGATGTTGCGAATGCCGAACTGAGCCTTGAATACGCAACAGTACGAGCACCTATTTCAGGTCGAATTGGTCGAGCAAATGTAAGTGAAGGTATGTTAGTAGGACAAAATGATACAACCTTATTAGCAACTATTCAGCAACTTGACTCTGTTTATATCGACTTTACTCAATCTGTTACCGATACCTTGAAATATAGACAATCTGTAGAAGATGGTACTTCTGCTAACAGTACTAAATTGATGGCAAAGTTAGACGGTTACAACAAAAGCTTCGAAGGGAAATTGTTATTTTCTGACAGTCAGGTAGATGAAAAAACTGGCAACGTTGTGTTACGAGGCTTGTTCCCAAACCCGAATAAAGTACTACTGCCTGGTATGTATGTTCGTGTTGAGGCTGTTCAGTCTCATTCTGATAAAGCTATATTGATTCCTCAACGTGCTGTCATGCGTGGTAACGGGGGACATGCGTTTGTTTACGTTGTTAATAGTCAAAATGCAGTGGAATCTCGTTCAGTTGTAACGGGCTCAATGTCTCAAAATTTGTGGCGTATTACCGAGGGATTAAATGCTGGCGATAAAGTAATTATTGATAATGCAGCTATGTATCAAGCGGGGGAGAAGGTAACAGCTTCCGTAAATGTAGCCTCTAACACCTAATTTTATTGTTCACTTTACCTTAACTATTAAGACGTTTTAGAGGCTTAATACATGTCTAATTTTTTTATTGCACGTCCCAACTTTGCTTGGGTCATGGCGATCTTTATTTTGTTGGCGGGTCTACTTGCTCTACCAACTTTGCCAGTATCGCAATTTCCGGTAGTCGCACCGCCGCAGGTTGAAATCACCGCCACATATCCTGGCGCATCCGCTCA
The DNA here is from genome assembly GCF_012726345.1 of Marinomonas sp. UCMA 3892. Lineage (GTDB taxonomy): Bacteria > Pseudomonadota > Gammaproteobacteria > Pseudomonadales > Marinomonadaceae > Marinomonas. The sequence continues at coordinate 7,396 of NZ_PTXN01000003.1, read as the reverse complement.
AGTGTTGGTTGATTCGGTAACCAGTGTAATAGAGGAAGAATTAAATGGAGCAAAAGGTTTGCTCTATTTTGACTCTTCTAGTAACGCAAACGGTATTGCACAAATTACTGCGTCTTTTGAACCAGGCACTGACCCAGATTTAGCTCAGGTTGATATACAAAACCGCCTAAAAAAGGCGGAAGCGCGCTTACCAAGTAGTGTTATTGCTCAAGGCGTGCAAGTTGACCAAGCAAGCTCAGGTTTCTTGATGATCTATGCTTTGACCTTCAAAGGTGATGATTCGTCCAAGAGTATTATTGCCTTGGCAGATTACGCTGCACGAAATATTAATAATAATATTCGTCGTGTAAAGGGTGTGGGTAAGCTGCAGTATTTTGGCACCGAAGCAGCTATGCGGGTTTGGGTTTCGCCAGAGAAACTGCTGAGTTACGGTTTATCTATAGGTGATATTAATAACGCAATTAGAAACCAAAACGTTCAGGTACCTGCTGGTAGCTTTGGTGGTCGACCCGCTGATGATGCGCAAGAGCTTACTGCTAGCTTGGTTGTGAAAGGTTTTTTGGAAGATCCAGAAGAATTTGGCAATATCGTTTTACGTAGTAACGTGGATGGTTCAGCTGTTTATCTTAAAGATGTGGCTCGTGTAGAGCTGGGTAAGCAAGATTATAACTTCGAAACACGTTTAAATGGTCACAAAGCCATTATGGGGGCGGTTCAGCTATCGCCAGGTGCGAATGCGATAGAGACGGTGAAAGCGATAAAAGCTCGCGCAGCGGAATTGGAAGCGAACTTTCCAGATGACATTCAAATCAGTTTTCCTTATGACACCTCTAAATTCGTTAGTGCAGCAATTGAAAAAGTAATTTATACCTTGATTGAGGCGATTGTCTTAGTTTTTCTTGTGATGTTGTTGTTCTTGCAGAATTTACGCTACACATTAATTCCTACTATCGTTGTTCCTGTTTGTATTTTAGGGACGTTTGCAGTGATGTCTTTGATGGGCTTCTCGGTAAACATGATGACCATGTTTGGTATGGTACTCGCCATTGGTATTTTAGTGGATGATGCCATTGTAGTTGTTGAAAACGTTGAGCGCATCATGGTGGAAGAAGGCCTTCCTCCAAAAGATGCTACGATCAAAGCGATGGGGCAAGTGTCTGGTGCTATCGTGGGCATTACCTTGGTTCTATCGGCGGTATTTGTTCCGCTGGCTTTTATGAGCGGATCCGTCGGTATTATTTATCAACAGTTCTCTATGTCTCTTGCTGTTTCTATTATGTTGTCCGGGATATTGGCACTAACTTTTACGCCTGCATTGTGTGCTACCCTATTGAAACCTATTAATAAAGAAGCGCACCACGAAAAAGGCGGCTTTTTTGGTTGGTTTAACCGCAAATTTGCGAGATTAACTCATCGTTACTCTATATTAAATGGCATGCTAGTAAACCGTTCTGGACGTTTCATGTTGGTGTATCTTGTGCTGATTATTGGCCTTGGTTATGCCTATCTGCGTTTACCAGAATCTTTTGTGCCAACAGAAGACCAAGGTTACATGATCGTCGATTTACAGCTTCCTGCTGGTGCAACTTTCTCTCGAACCAATGAGACGATGAAAGATGCTGAGAAATTTTTAGGTCAGCGTGATGCGGTTGAAAACGTAGTTACAGTCATGGGCTTTAGTTTCTCTGGAATGGGGGCGAATGCTGGTTTGCTATTTCCGACTTTCACCGACTGGTCTGATCGACAGCAGTCTTTATTTGATGAAACGATGGCTTACAATCAATTTGCCGGCAGCATCACAGATGGTCGTTCGATGGCGGTGGAACCTCCATCGATTGAAGGAATGGGGAACTCTGGTGGCTTCTCATTGCGATTGCAAGACCGTAGTAATCTAGGTCGAGAAGCGTTAACTAATGCGCGTAATATTGTCCTAGGCCAAGCGAATGCATCTCCAATCATTGCTTATGCCATGATGGAAGGTTTAGAAGATGCACCGCAGCTTAGAATTAATATAGATCGTCAAAAAGCGACAGCATTGGGCGTGGGGTTCGAATCAATCAACAATGCGGTATCAACAGCGTACGGTTCGGCTTCAGTTAACGACTTTACTAATGCAGGCCGCTTGCAACGCGTTGTTGTGCAAGCTGATGTTGCAGATCGTATGACACCAGAGCGTGTCTTAGAGCTGCAAGTGTTAAATGACGAGGGTAACCTTGTTCCAATGCGCTCTTTTGCAAGTAGCTCGTGGGAAATCGGGCCGGTTCAGGTGTCTCGTTACAATGGTTACCCAACGTATAAAATTTCCGGTAGTCCAATGCCTGGACACAGTTCTGGCGAGGCAATGGCGGAAATTGAACGTATTATTAGTACGCTGCCAAAAGGTATTGGCTATGAGTGGACTGGGTTGTCTTACCAAGAGAAAGCTGCGGGTTCACAAGCTCCAATGCTGCTAACCATTTCTATTTTGGTGGTTTTTTTACTCTTGGTAGCATTGTACGAAAGCTGGTCTATTCCTTTTTCAGTTATTCTGATTATTCCGATTGGGGCGCTTGGTGCGGTTGCAGCAGTATATCTGATGGGGATGTCGAATGACGTTTATTTCAAGGTAGGTCTGATTACGATTATTGGTTTATCGGCGAAAAATGCCATCTTGATTGTTGAGTTCGCTAAAGATCTTTATCAGCAAGGGCATTCGTTAAAAGAATCAGCGATCCAAGCCGCAAAATTGCGTTTTAGACCTATCATTATGACGTCAATGGCCTTTATTTTAGGGGTAGTACCTTTAACGATAGCTACAGGAGCTGGTGCGGCAAGTCAGCACTCTTTAGGTGTGAGTGTTATCGGTGGCATGATCTCCGCAACCGTCTTGGGTGTATTGTTTGTTCCTGTGTTCTTCACATGGGTACTTGGGCGCTTCAAAGCGTCAAATAAAGCAGTCTAATAAGAGACGCTTATTTTTTGTTCGAAAAGCCGACTTTGTGTCGGCTTTTCTTTTTGTAATTCAATGTCATTTTTTCCTCATTTTTTCTGATTCTTTGCTAGAATTCCCCCATCTGCGTTCTCTTCGGGACGGTCCTTAAATAGAGACTGCTTTCAGATAAATATTTACTGTGCCACAAGTGCGGTAAATTGGGTGAGTCCTAGCACTATAAGATAGGGCTTTAGATAATAAGAGATCTTTGTTTCGTCTTGGCTTCTGACATCGAGCAAAGGTTTCAATAAGCATTCGGTTTTGCTGTCTGCTTTTTTGGTGATTCTTCTAAATGAGTTTATTAATTTCAACTTGGATTAAGTTCTTTTTTCTCTTCGCGCCGTTTTTTGTGCTGTCTATGTTTCTTGCGTTAACCCGTGGAGAATCCTCGGCATCTCGTCGACAGGTGGCAAATAAAGCCATTATTGCTTCAGTGGCGATTTCTTTAGTGCTGTTATTTTTTGGCGGCAGTTTGTTTGCGGTATTAGGTATCACGCTGGATTCTTTTCGTATCGGCTCAGGGATTTTGTTGTTTATGTCTGCCTTGAGTTTGGTTCGTGATGGTACGCGTAACCATGCGGTTGGTATGCCAAGTGAAGAGCGTGACGATGTGTCTGTTGTGCCATTGGCGGTGCCGACGATTATTGGACCTGCGACAATTGGTACAATTCTGGTTTACGGTGCTGAACTACAAGGTTGGGATTTGTTCATTGGCTTATGTGGTTTGTTGTTGGCGTTAGGTACTTTAGCGATTATTCTGTATTCCGGTTCTTTGATTGAGAAAATGCTCGGTCGAACAGGCTTAAATGTCTTGTCTAAGATTACCGGTTTGATTTTGGCAGCCATGGCTGCGCAGATCTTTATGAGTGGCGTGATGGGTTTTTTACATCCGGTCACTTCAACCATTAGCTAAGTGGCTATGAATTAAATTTTGTACAAAATGCGGCGTTTCTAGGCTTTGGCTTCTCCTTGGGTTTTACTTGTTATATCATAACAAAATTGTATCCAATCTCGGTGAGAGCCAATTTATGGCAAAGAACGTCGCTTTTTTATTGTTATCTTTTTTATGTCTCAACTCGCCTCTTTATGCCGCGATTAATTTTGCGCTGTATCAAGATTTTATCCAGTGGATTATTTCTCAGCAGGCCATTTTTCATCGTGAATTAGTGTCTTTAGTTCGCTCTATCAGCAAAGGCGGCAGTCCGGTTTTACTGTGGGGGTTAATCTCTACAAGCTTCTTTTATGGCGTTTTTCACGCGGCTGGACCGGGTCATGGTAAGGCGGTTATTTCTGCTTATATGTTGGCGAGCAAAGCGCCATTGCGTCGTGGTATTAGCTTGGCATTTTTGTGCGCTGGTGTTCAGGCAGTGATGGCGGTTTTAGTTATTGTTGTGCTTAGCCAAGTGTTTTCCTTGGCAGGAAAAGCCATGCAAATCAGTCGTTTTTTTGAAGTGGCGAGTTTTGCTGCAGTTGGCTTGATTGGTGTGTGGATTCTTTTGCGTTTATTACGCGGCCAATCTGGTTGTGGTCACGATCATTCACAAGACCATCTTGAAGAACATCAACACGATCATTCTGCGGAGCATCACGATCACTCCCATGAGCATTCTCATGGTCATGCATGTTGTTCTCACCACAAAGATGAAGCGAAAACCGCTCGTCGTAGCATTTGGGCAATGGTGGCCGCGGTGGGTATTCGTCCCTGTACTGGGGCGATTTTAGTTTTGTTATTCTCTTTGAGCACGGGCATTTTTGTTTGGGGTTTGGTGGCAACCTTTGCCATGGCATTAGGTACTGCTATTACTGTCGCTGCTTTGGCTGGCGTTAGTGTTTTTGTTCGTGATACAGGTTTTGCGTTAAGTAGTGAGCATCGTGTTTGGCGACAGCGAGTGTCGCGCACCTTTGGTTTTCTTGCCGCTTTCGCTTTGATAATCATCAGTACTTCAATGATTTGGAGTTACGTAAGCAATGCAGGAAGGGCTTTCTAATGAAACATGAAGACTCACATCAGCACTCACAACAAGATTCTCATCAACATAGTCATCACAACCATAATGATTGTATTGATACGGCGTTAGAAACAGCGGAAACCCTGTGTGCAGAGCAAGGCCAGCGATTAACGAAAGTACGTCGCCGCGCATTGGAATTGATCTGGGAAAGTCATCGCCCACTTGGTGCTTATCAGTTATTAGCTAAGTTAGCGGAAGAAGGTTTTAATTCAGCGCCACCAACGGTCTATCGCGCCTTGGACTTTCTGTTAAGTGCCGGTCTGATTCACAAAGTGGAATCGATGAACGCTTATCTTGGTTGCGCCCATGCAGATAAAGCCCATAAAGGTTATTTTTTGATTTGCGATGAATGCCACAATGTTATGGAATTTGATTACCAAGATATTCATGCGGCCTTGATCGAAAAAGCCGCCCATCAAGGTTTTGAATTACGTGCTGAAACCATTGAACTAACTGGCTTATGCGCAAAATGTAAGGAAAAATCAGCAGGAGCGAACGCGTGAATAAGCGATTGGTTGCTTTTGATAAAATTGGTATTTCGTTTGATGGCAGAGTGCTGCTTGAAAACATTGATATGACGATCAGTGAAGGCGAGATTGTCACCTTGATTGGCCCAAATGGCAGCGGGAAAAGTACCCTCATTCGCACCTTGTTAGGGCTGCAAGAGGCCACGTCTGGCGAAATAGTCAGGCATAAAACTTTGCGTATCGGTTATATGCCGCAAAAGCTGCATATTGATCCAACTTTACCATTAACGGTAAAACATTTTTTGGCTTTGGTGCGTGGCGTCGATAAACAGCAAATACTTCCTACACTAGAAAAGCTCGGCATTGGGCATTTGTTGAAATCACAAGTGCATGTGTTGTCTGGTGGTGAAACACAACGTGTTTTGTTGGCGCGCGCCTTATTGAACCGACCAAATTTATTGGTGCTCGATGAGCCAGTGCAAGGCGTGGATGTAAATGGTCAGGTGGAGCTTTATAACCTGATTGAGAATATTCGTAATGAGTTAAATTGCGGCGTACTGATGGTATCCCATGATTTGCATTTGGTGATGGCGAAAACCGATACCGTGGTGTGTATCAATCAACATGTTTGCTGTTCTGGTAGCCCACAACATGTAACAGGGCATCCCGCTTATCAAGCTTTGTTTGGTGTGCCAGGAGCCGATGAATCCATCGCTATTTATGCCCATCAGCATGATCATGTGCATGATGAACACGGCAGTATTCTATCGGACGATGGTGATGCTCACGCCCATTGTAAACATCATTAATAACATCCCCAGTTAGCAGATTTTGGAGTTCGTAATAGCATGTTAGATCTTTTGCTCAGAGCCTTGTTAGGTGGATTGGGTGTGGCTGCAGTAGCAGGGCCGTTAGGCGCGTTTGTTGTTTGGCGACGCATGGCCTATTTCGGTGATACCTTGGCGCATTCGGCCTTGCTGGGTGTGGCATTAGGCTTTTTATTAGACATCAATTTGAATCTTGCCATTATCGTTTTGTGCGTTGGTTTGGCCTTGGTGTTGGTGACTTTGCAGAAAAAGCACATTATTGCGACGGACACCTTGTTGGGGATTCTAGCGCATTCGGCATTGTCACTTGGTTTGGTGGCGGTAAGTTTTCTCGACAATATTCGTATAGATTTGATGGCCTATTTGTTTGGTGATTTGCTCGCTATTAGCCAAACCGATGTTTATTGGATATATGGTGGCGGCTTGGCGGTTATCACGTTATTGGTAGCATTTTGGAAGCCATTATTAGCGGTAACCGTTAATGAAGAGCTGGCAAAAGTAGAAGGTTATCCGGTAGAGGCAATTCGTCTGCTACTCATGTTGCTAGTGGCTTTGGTAATTGCCGTGGCAATGAAAATCGTCGGCGTGTTGCTGATTACTTCCTTGATGATTATTCCCGCTGCGACGGCGCGCAAATTATCGAGTACTCCAGTACAAATGGCATCGTTTGCTAGTTTGATTGGTTGTTTGGCTGTCTGTAGCGGTTTGTGGGCGTCGTACCGTTGGGATACGCCAACAGGCCCAAGCGTCGTGGTATGCGCCGCCTTGTTGTTTTTGATTGCTTATACCTTGCCATTTAAACGCTTGCGCTAGATCTCATGCTATTCAAAAAGGTCATTTTGGGAAACCAAAGTGGCCTTTTTTGGGGGGGTGTCCCGTCCTGAAATAGGTTTACACCTAGGAGACCTATTATGGGGACACCAAGTAATACCAAACGCAAGCGTACTCAACGCGACTACACAATGGGCTTTAAATTACAGATAGTGATGGCCGTTGAAAAAGGCGACATGACTTATAAGCAAGCTCAAAAGATCTATGGAATCCAAGGCCGATCAACGGTGCTGACTTGGCTTCGAAAACACGGCAAAATGGATTGGTCTACCAAAGTGAGGCTACCCATGT
>NZ_PTXN01000019.1 GCF_012726345.1 Marinomonas sp. UCMA 3892 | reverse complement strand
GGGTGTGTAAGTGCTGTGAGGCATTGAGCTAACCAATACTAATTGCTCGTGAGGCTTGACCATATAACACCAAAGTGGTTTTGGATGAGAAGAGTGAAGGCTCAAGATCATCAAAATGACAAAGACACATAGAATTACGATGAAAACAACATCGGTTTGATACTTGGTTATCTCTATTTCAAAATGAATTGTTAAAGATCCAAGCACGTATTCGCGTGTTTTGAGACAAGTCGAAAGACAATGCAATAAACGCATAGCTCAAAACAAACGCAAAACGAATTGCTTGACGATCATAGAGGCGTTGAACCACCTGATCCCATCCCGAACTCAGAAGTGAAAAGCGCCATCGCCGATGGTAGTGTGGGAGATCCCATGTGAGAGTAGGTCGTCGTCAAGCTTTATATTGAAAAGAACCCCGTCCTGCTAAGCAGGGTGGGGTTTTTTCGTTTAGGCGGTGTAATAGGATTGCTCCCACATGCGTGTGGGGCTCTTTATCAAAGACACGCATGTGACAGTCGGCATCAGTCGTCAAGCTTTATATTAAGAAGGCCCTGATAGCTACACTGTCAGGGGTTTTTTCGTTTAGGCGGTGTAATAGGATTGCTCCCACATGCGTGTGGGGCTCTTTATCAAAGACACGCATGTGACAGTCGGCATCAGTCGTCAAGCTTTATATTAAGAAGGCCCTGATAGCTACACTGTCAGGGCTTTTTTCGTCTGCGGGAAATGTCATCTTGTCATTGCTTTCGCTTGCGCCTGTTTCGCAAGCTCAACGCGTCTGCGTGACTCCAATGCAAAAGATGGAATGAGTCAGCGCACAGTGAGGGACGAAGCAGAATAATGTGTATATCATTGAGGTTGCCGCCTTTAATGATCGTCCAGCGTTTGAGTGTCAGTTGTCAGTGCTTTTTCACCTAGAGAGCGCTGAGGTTAGCGCCTAGCGATGATCCATACAGCGTGAACAATGCCTGGAATATAACCTAGTAGTGTGAGTAATATGTTTAGCCAGAATGCACCACCAATGCCAACCTGTAAAAAGACACCAAGCGGCGGTAAAAGTACGGCAAATAAAATTCTAATTAAATCCATGTCATCTATCCTCATTAATTATCTTTTTGATTGTTAAGTAAGTCTATCTAGCCGATGTCTGATTGGCTAATCCAGTGACGGTTTATTTACGTTATTTACAAAAATGTGAACAAGTTTTATTTTATCTGCTCTCTTTATTTAGTTTGTGATTGGATAGTAATAAACTTGTTTAAAAGGTCGCTGTTTGTCGTGCCGCTAAACAGACCTTCTTTTCTGTGGATAGATAATCTAAAAGAGTTTTAGCTGATTATGCATAAATCAGCTTCCTTTTTTCCTTAAGTTGCTAGTTGTATGTTCCTATGGTTTTAATGAGACAACTATAAAATTTTTAAAATGAAATGTTTTATCTTAGCCATTATTTTGTTTTTTTTAGAGGCAATTTTTAGTGGGTGTTCTGTGAATAAGTTATCAATAGAGTGTTGTTATGCCGGATAAAGAAGTACAAAAGAAAACAGATAAAATAAATATTGTTAAGTTGGTTATCTCTCAGTTTTTAATCAATTTAGGTGATGTTCTGATCAATCCGAAAGTTACTTTACCATGGTTATTGCAAAGCTTAGGTGCTCCTTTGTACCTGCTGGGCTGGTTGGTACCGATTCGTGAATCTGGTTCCTTATTGCCGCAGATAGTAATTGCTCATTTTATTTACAAAGTGAAAGTTCGAAAGTGGGTTTGGGTATTGGGAAGCCTCATTCAATCTCTATGTGTGGTGGTGATGGGAGGCGCCGCTTTGTTGCTAGATGGAGCAAGTGCAGGCTGGGCAATTGTTATTGCATTGATAGTATTTAGTGTGGCGAGGGGGCTTAATTCTGTAGCGTCGAAAGATGTGCTTGGTAAAACGGTTGAGAAAGAAAAGCGTGGAAGGGTCACAGGATGGTCGTCTAGTGCTTCTGGTTTGATAACAATCGGCATTGCTATTTGTACCTTGTTTTTCTTTGAAGGTTTGGAGGGTAATACGAGCTTTTATGTTCTGGGTATTGTTTCTGCTACTTTGATTTGGCTTCTTGCTGGTCTAATTTATTCTTTCGTGCAAGAACCTAAAAGCGAGGTAGGAGACAAAAGTACAAAATTTCGGGATGTGTTCAAAGAGCTAGGGTTATTAAAAACTGACGCAGTATTTCGTCAATTTGTCATTGCTCGTTCGTTATTTTTGTGTGCGGCTCTGAGTGCTCCTTATTATGTATTAATTGCACAGCAAAGATCGGAAAACGGTGTACTGATTCTAGGATTATTTATCTTATCAAGTGGTTTGGCTTCCCTGTTATCTTCTCCTTTTTGGGGGCTATTTTCAGACTATTCTAGTCGGAAAGTGATGATATTTTCTTCTTTGTTGAGTGCGTTAACTGGTGTTGCTTTATTTTCAACGGTAAAGTTATTTGCTGAGGCGAGCTTTACTACATTTCTCATTGTTGTTCTGTATTTCATTTTAAGCGTTGCTCACCAAGGTGTCAGAATTGGTCGTAAAACGTATTTAGTGAATTTGGGTGAGGGAAATAAGCGAACTAGCTATGTATCAGTGAGCAATACTATTATTGGTTTTATATTATTGGCCATGAGTGGTATTAGTTTATTGACTTACTCTATCTCTTTAGCATCTCTTGTTTTGGTATTTTCGATAATTACTTTTGCAGGAGTCTATATGGTTATTCGCTTACCTGAAGTCTAAAAAGCGACACCCTTACTATATATAGGTTCTGTCGCTTCTTTGTATTCTTGGTTAACCAGGTAATGGAATTGATGGTGCGTGTTTTACGCGATTGAGGACAACTGTTGAGGTCAGGTCTCTGACGTAAGGTAGATTGGCAAGGGATTCACTTAGAAAAATTGATAGAGTGGGGAGATTTTCGCTAATAACTCGTAGCCAGTAATCTGCTTCGCCGCTCACTGAGTAACATTCTAATATTTGAGGAATAGCTTCAATGGCTTTTTTGAACTCTTTATCTGAACTTTTAATGCTTTTATCAAGGGTAATATTTATAAAAGCAGTTACGTGGAATCCCAGCTCACTTGCATTAAGTTGAGTGAAGTAAGCTTCAATTAAGTTGTTTTGTTCGAGTCTTTGTAGTCTTCTTGAGCATTGGGAAGGGGATAGGTTGACTTGCTCTGATAGAGCGACATTGGTGAGTCTTGCATTGGTTTGCAGGGCTCGAAGTAAGCGCCAATCATAACTGTCTAGTTCAAGATGGTTCATTCAAGGTTCCTTATCAGTATCTAAATGTACTGTTTTTCTTATATTGAATAAGCTGTTTTCAGCTAGATCAATTAGAATAAGGAGTTTTGTAAAGTAAACAAGTTCAAAAATATTATATTTTCTATTTTTAAAGCGTTTCTGCGCGTTTTTTATTTTTTATCTATTTGGATAGAATTAATTCACATCGATGTTTGAGTAATAAAAAAGCCGCTTATCATTTACGATAGCGGCATTTAGTTGTCAGGTTAAGAGATATCTAACTTTGGGTGGGCATTTATAACTTGGGTAAGTTTTTAGCTAACCACTCTAAAGCTTCCGGATAAGGTTGTGGAAGATCTAGTTTTGTTAATGCTGACTCTAATACTGAGTAGCTACCAGAACAAAAATTCAGATGGCCAACTTTTCTTCCAGGGCGAACTTCCTTTTTGTACCAATAAAGTTCTAAGCCTTGTACGTTTAGCCAGTCATAGTTTAGATCGACACCAATTAAATTGACCATCATGCTTTGATTCTTGACTTCAGCTGGCGCTAATGGAAGTCCTGTGACAGCACGTACGTGGTTTTCAAATTGACATACGCTTGCACCTGCTTGTGTCCAATGGCCGCTGTTATGGACTCTTGGAGCAAGCTCATTAATGAGTAGCTCATCACCTACACGGAAACACTCCATCGCCATTACGCCGACGTAGTCTAAAGCCTCCATAAGCTTGCTAAGCATTGCTTCAGCTTTGCTTTGCAAAGGCTTTAGGCGCTCTAATGGAGAAATGGATGCGTATAGGATGCCATTAATGTGAAGGTTCAATGTTAGCGGGTAAAAGTGTGTCTCACCATTTTTGCCTCGAACACCGACTAAGGAAACTTCTTCATCAAAATTAATAGCTTGTTCTGCAATAGCTTGGCCTTTCCAATCTTCAGGTATCTCAATGCCCTCAGATTGTTTTAACCAATATTGACCTTTGCCATCATAACCACCTCGACGACGTTTCATTAGAACGCGTTCACCTAATGTTTCATAGGCGTGTGTTGCAGAAGAGTCAATCTCAACCGGAAACCATGGTGCTGTCGCTAGCTCAAGACGATCTAACCATTGTTTCTGGGTTAGACGATCTGCAAGTTGTGGAAAGGTGGCTAGGTTGACAAAATTACTGTGAGTAGCAAGTTGTTTGGTGGCGATGGTTTCTGGCCATTCTTCTCTTTCTGCTGTCACAATGTCAGTTGGAGCTAACGCTAAGGTTTCGGTTGACTCAATATCTACTGGACGCACATCAATGCCAAGCGGCGTTCCTGCTTGTTTTAGCATAGCGCCTAATTGACCTGCTCCTAATACCCATAGAACTGACATAGATTAAGCCTCTCTCGGGTCTGGGTTTGCTAACACGGTTTCTGTTTGGTTGGTTCTGAATGCTTCAATTTTTTTAGCAAGTTCAGGGTTAGAAATGGCTAGAATTTGACAAGCTAATAGACCCGCATTGAAAGCACCTGCACTACCAATAGCTAGTGTTCCAACCGCAACACCTTTTGGCATTTGTGCGATAGACAGTAAGCTGTCCATGCCATTTAAGGCTTTGCTTTGCACTGGTACACCTAGCACAGGCAAACGAGTATGAGCGGCAACCATGCCAGGTAAATGAGCTGCGCCGCCAGCGCCGCCAATAATTACCTTAAAGCCTTTGTCTGCAGCACTTTCTGAGAATTCTGCAAGTTTGACTGGTGTTCGGTGAGCGGATACAACTTCGACGTGGTAGCTTACACCAAGAGCGTCCATTATTTCAGCGGCGCCTTCCATTGTCGCCCAGTCACTTTTTGATCCCATTATTAGGGCTACATCTGCTTGCAAAGCTCTTCTCCTATAAGTTGTGTCCAACGTGGTGCTGAGGGGCTGATGCGTTGAATCTAGTCAGTAAGATTGTCATGCCTAAATATGGCCTAACACATTTCTTGCATGAAAATAATTGGCGGCTAATATAGCCGATTTTATGTAAAACCGCGAGCTTTGAGGAAGCTAGAAACATCTAAGTTGTTTGATAAGTGGTGTAAAAAGAAAGAGCGACTAGAGTCGCTCTTGGAGGTATTTTTCATAATCTGGGATTTGTCGTTCAAATTCGTTTTCGAATAGAGGTGACGTCACCAAAAAATTGGCAGAAGAAACGCTACAAGCAATCGGGATGTTCCAAACGGCAGCGACTCGAAGTAGAGCCTTTATGTCAGGATCATGAGGCATTGGCTCGAAAGGGTCCCAGAAAAAAATCAGTACATCAATTTTGCCTTCGGCAATTAGACCGCCAAGTTGTTGGTCGCCACCGAGAGGGCCGCTAATTAGCGAATGTACAGGAACGTTTAATTGCTTTTGCATTAAATTTCCAGTTGTACCTGTTGCCATCAGATTGTGCTTGATTAGTTTTTCTTTATGCTTTTCAGCCCATTCGATAAGAGCTGGCTTCATATTGTCATGAGCAACCAGAGCGACGTTTTTACGCTCCGGTGTCGTGATCGTTTTTTGTTGCAACGTTTTGCTCTTCACTGTGACTTATTCCTCAACAGCGCCGACTTTTACGACTTTCATCATGTTGGTTGTACCGTAGCTCACCAAGTGATCGCCTTTTGTCACAATCACAAGATCACCGTCTTTGATTAGACCAAGAGACTTAACATGGTCAACTAAGCCAGCAACGATAGTGTCAACGTTAAATTCTTGTGAAGAGAAAGCTACTGGCGTTACGCCACGATAAAGGTTTACTTTATTCAGTGTTGCTTGGTTTGGAGACAATGCATAGATTGGCAAACCAGAGCTAATGCGTGACATAAGAAGTGGTGTAGTACCTGAATCGGTCAAGCTAATGATTGCTTTAACGCCTTCCAAATGGTTAGCTGCGTACATAGCTGACATCGCGATCGTTTCATCAATGCTAGTAAAGGTCACATCGATACGGTGCTTAGAACGATTGATTGCTGGTTGCTTTTCAGCACCCAAGCAAACGCGATTCATGGTTTTAATAACTTCTTCAGGGTAGGCGCCAGCCGCGGTTTCTGCGGAAAGCATTACCGCATCTGTACCATCTAAAACAGCGTTAGCTACGTCAAATACTTCCGCACGGGTTGGCATTGCGCTAGTAATCATGGTTTCCATCATTTGAGTCGCTGTAATAACAGGACGGTTCAACTGACGGCAGCGTTTGATCATGTGTTTTTGTACGCCAATCAATTCTGCATCACCAATTTCAACACCTAGGTCACCACGAGCAACCATGACAGCATCAGAGGCTAGAATAATTGCATCTAATGTTTCATTGTCAGCAACCGCTTCAGCACGCTCTACTTTAGAAACGATGCCTGCTTTAAGGCCGGCAGCTTCGGCTAGTGCACGAGCTTCGTGAAGGTCGTCTGCACAACGAGGGAAAGAAACAGCTAAGTAATCGGCTTTTAACGCGGCAGCTGTTTTAATATCTTCGCGATCTTTATCCGTTAGCGCAGCAGCAGATAGTCCACCACCTTGGCGGTTAATGCCTTTGTTATTAGACAGAGCGCCACCAACGATGACTTTAGTAATAACTTCTTGGCCTTTTACTTCGAGTACTTCAAGAACAACACGACCGTCATCAAGAAGCAAAACGTTACCGGGTTGTGAGTCTTTAGCTAGTTGTGGGTAGTCAATGCCTACGCGAGTTTCATCACCGTTGTTCTTGTCAAAACCAACATCAAGAATAAAGGTTGCACCATCTACCAGTTCAACTTTGGTGTTTTTGAAACGCGCGATGCGAATTTTAGGCCCTTGTAGGTCACCAAGGATGGCAACATGGCGACCATTTTTCTTTGCCATTTCACGAACAACTTCGGCGCGGTTGATGTGATCTTCTGGCTGACCGTGAGAGAAATTTAAACGGAATACGTTAGCGCCCGCTAAAATTAATTTTTCGATCATTTCTGGGGAGCTGGAAGCAGGGCCTAATGTGGCAACAATTTTAGTTCTACGAGTCATTTTAAATACCAAAGATTAGAAAGCGTGATATGAAGTATAAGAGACGACGAAGGCTGCGTCAGCAGCCTTCGTGTATTTTGACTATTTAGCAGCCATTAATGCGATAGTATTATCAAGCATTCGGTTTGAGAAGCCCCATTCGTTATCGTACCAAGCCATAATTTTCACAAGTTTACCTTGAACACGTGTTTGTGTTGCATCAAAGTTAGATGTGTAAGTGCTGTGATTAAAATCAGAAGAAACAAGAGGTTCGTAGTTTACATGCAATACCTGCGCAAGAATTGGATCCGCTTTGATTGCATCTTCAATGATTTTGTTAACTTCTTCAGTGGTAGTTTCACGAGGGGCTAAAAATGTTAGGTCAACAAGAGATACGTTAATGGTTGGAACGCGAACCGCCATCCCATCAAACTTACCAACTAGTTCCGGTACCACTAGGCCAACAGCGGCTGCGGCACCAGTTTTACTTGGGATCATATTTTGTGCTGCTGCACGAGCACGGTAAAGGTCTTCGTGATAGACATCAGAAAGACGCTGATCGTTAGTGTAAGCGTGAATGGTTGTCATCAGTCCACTTTCGATACCTAATTTATCACTTAGTGGTTTAGCGACAGGTGCAAGGCAGTTAGTAGTACAAGATGCATTTGAAATTACTGTCATGTCAGATGTTAGAACATCTTGGTTGACGCCATATACAACGGTAGCATCAACATCTTTACCAGGTGCTGAAATGATTACTTTTTTCGCACCTGCTTTAATGTGTGCACTGGCTTTTTCTTTTGTAGTAAAGAAGCCAGTACATTCATAAACCACATCAACACCTAGCTCAGCCCATGGAAGATTAGCTGGGTTACGTTCAGAGAAAGTGCGGATTTTATCTTTGTTGATATAAAGCGCTTCTTCATCAAAGGTAACTTCTTCGTTGAAGCGACCGTGGACAGTATCGTATTTCGTTAAATGAGCATTGGTTTTTGAATCACCAAGATCATTAATCGCTACGATTTGGATTTGATCACGCTTGCCTGATTCATACAAAGCTCTAAGCGTATTGCGTCCAATGCGTCCATAACCGTTGATAGCTACCTTAATCGTCATACTCACCTCTAACATAGTGCGAAAGTTGCATGATGTTCGAACTCGAACAACACGCGTTCAATTTTTTTCTTTACGTAAAAATACTACATAACTAATTTTTTAAGCAAGGATTAGTAACAAATTCCTGTCAATATGATTGTTTTTTGATCATCTATTGATCTATGACTAGCATTGTACAGAATTATGTTACAAAAGTTCGAGTATTTTAGCTGACAGAAAGCATTTTTCGAATTGTTTTTGTAAAAAAATTACAAAATAAGGTGTTTTTATCGATTTTTAATCTATTTTAGGCGTGAAATAAATTAAAAATGTAGTAATATTACATAATATTGTAGTGTCAG
This sequence comes from Marinomonas sp. UCMA 3892, assembly GCF_012726345.1. Taxonomy (GTDB): domain Bacteria; phylum Pseudomonadota; class Gammaproteobacteria; order Pseudomonadales; family Marinomonadaceae; genus Marinomonas. Next base: position 66,002 of record NZ_PTXN01000019.1, on the reverse strand, counting down.
GCTGTTTGCTGAGATAACTGAATTCAAAAACGGAGAGAAGCATGAATCCGATTGTTGCTAAGGTAACGAACGACATCATTGAACGAAGCAAGGTGTTGCGCGAGCAATACCTTAAAGATATGAAAAAAGCGCAAGAGCAAGGACCACACAGAGGGAAATTGTCCTGTGGGAATTTGGCTCATGGCTTCGCAGCATGCCAACCTCAAGATAAACAAAAGCTGACTCTAATGGAAGAAGCGAACATAGGTATCATATCTTCTTATAACGATATGTTGTCTGCTCATCAGCCTTATGAAAATTACCCCGATCAAATTCGTGCAGCGGTTAAAGAAATGGGCTCTGTGGCTCAGTTCGCTGGCGGTGTTCCCGCTATGTGTGATGGTGTTACGCAAGGGCAAGACGGTATGGAACTTAGTCTATTTAGCCGTGACAATATCGCACAAGGTGCGGCAATAGCGCTTTCTCATAATATGTTTGATGCGGCTATCTATTTAGGTATTTGTGACAAGATTGTTCCTGGCTTGTTGATTGCTGCACTGCGTTTTGGTCATTTGCCAGCTTTGTTTATTCCAGCTGGTCCAATGCGCTCAGGTATTACTAACGCAGCTAAAGCGGCGGTTCGTCAGCGTTACGCTCAGGGTCAAGCGACTCGTGAGGAGTTACTTGAAGCTGAATCAGCTTCTTATCACAGCGCGGGTACTTGTACTTTTTATGGTACGGCTAACTCAAATCAGTTATTAGTTGAAATTATGGGGCTTCAGCTTCCTGGTTCTTCTTTTGTTAATCCAGATGATCCACTACGAGGTGCATTAACTAACTATGCTTCTCAGTTATCTACCAAGATTACGGCATTGGGAAGAGACTACCGACCACTCTACGAAATCGTAGATGAGCGTAGCATTGTCAACGCTATTGTTGGTTTGCTGGCAACGGGTGGTTCGACTAACCACACTATGCATATTGTCGCTTATGCTCGTGCTGCTGGCATTATTATCACTTGGGATGACTTCTCAGCTCTTTCCAAAGTTGTGCCATCACTGACTAAAATCTATCCGAATGGCCAAGCAGATATTAACCATTTCCACGCGGCTGGCGGTATGGCGTTTCTGGTTAAGCAATTACTGAAAGGTGGTCTATTGCATGAAGATGTAAACACTATCGTGGGTAAAGGTTTAACTCATTACACCAAAGAGCCTTTTTTAGAAGGTGATAATCTTGTGTGGCGTGATGGTACAGATGAAAGTTTGGACCTAAATGTTGTACGTCCTATCGAAGACCCTTTCAGTAAAGAAGGTGGGTTGGCGCTTCTTAAAGGTAATCTTGGTCGTTCAGTGATTAAAGTATCAGCCGTGAAAGATGAAAATCGAATTATCGAAGCACCCGCTGCTGTGTTTCATAGTCAAAATGCATTGGCTAATGCCATTGCTAGTGGTGAATTGAAACGTGACTGTGTGGCTGTTGTTCGTTTCCAAGGGCCAAAAGCTTTAGGTATGCCAGAGTTGCATAAACTGACTCCTTACCTTGGTAATTTGCAAGATCAAGGCTATCGAGTGGCGTTAGTGACTGACGGTCGTATGTCTGGTGCATCTGGTAAAGTACCTGCCGCAATTCACTTGACGCCTGAAGCATTGGCCGGTGGTTTAATTGCCAAGATTCAAGATGGTGACATGATCCGCTTAGATGCAATTGAAGGTACTTTGTCTGTGTTGATCTCAGACGAAGAGCTAAATAAACGCGAAGCAGCACAACAAGATTTAACCGATTCCCATCAAGGTATGGGACGTGAACTATTTAGCGCACAACGTATTTTAGTAAGTGGCGCAGAACAAGGTGCTTGCAGCTTGTTTAATGATTAAACCTTTCCTCTGACTACTAACATTTGTTAGTAAATGGTGTTTAGGGGCTTGTTTCAAGCCCCATTTTTTTGCCTGAAATTTACCTTTCTAGTTTATTGTTTTAACCCTTTTGCTCTCTGTTTTACGCATAGTGTATCGATAGATCATCAACCGAGTGCCATCCTAATTCAAATCAAGTATCTATATTTTAAAGATAAAAAAGGCCCGAATCTACATACAGATTCGGGCCTTCTGAAGTAATGAGCTCGGGGAGCTTGTTACTTAGTCCATTGTATCTAGTGCTTTTTCGTATTCATCAAAAGATTCTGTTACAGACTCTTCTGGAGCACCTGTTGCTAGGCTTACCGCAAAGATAGCGATAGTCGAGAACAAGAAGCCAGGAACAATTTCATAAAGATCGAAAATGCCGCCAGTTAACTGTTTCCATACTACAACAGTCACACCACCAATGATGATGCCTGCTAGTGCACCGTTACGGTTCATGTTGCGCCAGAACAAGCTAAGAAGGATAGCTGGGCCAAATGCAGCGCCAAAACCAGCCCAAGCATAAGACACTAGGCCGAGTACTGAGCTTTCTGGGTTCAATGCAAGTAATAACGCAATAATAGAAATAGCTACAACCGCAAAGCGTCCAACGTTGACGATTTGTTTTTGAGTCGCTTTTTTATTGAATAGTTGCTTGTAAAAATCTTCAGCTAACGCAGAAGAAGATACTAATAATTGAGAGTCGGCAGTACTCATGATCGCTGCTAGGATAGCGGCAAGAAGAATACCAGCAACAACAGGGTGGAAAACAGCATTGACCAAAATCATGAAGATCTTCTCTGGGTCAGCCAAGTCTCCTGTTAGGTTTGTGTCGATAAAGCCGATACCAACAAGACCAATAAGCAATGCGCCAGCCATAGAAATGAATGTCCAAACGACAGCAATACGGCGAGCTGTTTTGATGTCTTTATTGGAGCGAGATGCTTTAAAACGCGCTAGGATGTGCGGTTGACCGAAATAGCCTAGACCCCAAGCCACAAGAGAGATAATACCAATTGTAGTTAGAGGTTCGCCACTTACGTTAGTCCAGACGTTTAGTAACTCAGGGTTTTTTGCCATTAAAGTACTAGACAGCTCAGACCAGCCGCCATCAATAGCAACGAGAGGTACAATCACTAATGCCGCACTCATCATCAAGCCCTGAACAAGGTCTGTCCAAGCTACGGCAAGAAAGCCGCCAAACAGCGTGTAGGAAACCACACATACTGTACCGATAATTACTGCATAGGTGTAATCCAAGCCAAATACTGTTTCAAACAATTTACCGCCAGCGACTAAACCAGAACTTGTATAGAACAAGAAAAACAGCAAAATGAACAGAGCTGAAATAGTTTGAATAAGTTTTGATTTGTCATTGAATCGAGTGGATAGGAAGTCTGGAAGCGTGAGTGCATTGTTTGCTTTGATGCTGTAGGTTCTTAGGCGTTTTGCACAAATTAGCCAGTTAAGCCATGTTCCAACAAAAAGGCCACCAGCAATCCAGAAAGACTCTAAGCCTGCGGCAAAAGCGTAACCAGGTAACCCAAGTAGTAACCAGCCACTCATGTCTGAAGCGCCTGCGGACAAGGCGGTAGGCCAAGGTCCTAAAGAACGTCCACCAAGAAAGTAGTCTTCTGAACTGGAGGTACGTTTGTAAGCGTACAGCCCAATTCCTAGCATAACTACTAGATAGGCTAGGAATGTAAAGCTGATCGCATAGCTGCTTTCTATCATTATTGTTGTCCCCTAATGAAATTATCACGGGTGAAATAACCTTGGATAGATAAGGTTATTTATCAGAGAGGATAGTATTCATCCTTGTATTGCACTGTTCCGCAATACCTACTGATTGAAAGATGGCGCTTTAAAAAGCAGCGTCTAAATCACACCCGAAAGAGTTATAATTGTTAAATCGTTGTTGTGATAGCCATTGATTCAATATGTAAAAATCATCAAATCCTCGTAAAGAGAATGAAACGCATTACGACATATTTCAAGACCTGTGGCGATTCTAAGTGGCTGTGATAGGATAATCTTTCAAATTTCTCTGACAAAATTACGAAAAAATCTGATGCGTGAAACAAATTGGCTTGTTTGGATAAATATCTTTTATTTAGGCTAATTTATTAAAGATGTAATAAAGAATTAAGGCACATAATATGTGCCTTATTGAGATAAATTATTTCTTTTCAACTTTCGGTAATCGAGTATCTTGCACGCTTTGTTTGAGCTTTTTCAAGTGCGCATTGAACTCTGGACCACGCTTCAAAAGTACGCCAGTCGCGAGAGCGTCGATCAAGGTGAGATAAACAATACGTGAGCTCATTGGCGTATAGATATCGGTATCTTCAGTTTCTTCAATCGGTAATACGATAGAGCAGTGCTCTGTGAGAGGAGAATCTGGATTAGTGATACCAATAACGGTAGCGCCAGCTTCACGAGCGACTCGAGCTGTCTCGATTAATGGCAAGGTGCGTCCAGTATAGGAGATGATTACGATAGCATCTCCAGAATGCGCTCCAGCCGCAGCCATACGTTGTACCAAAATATCTGTATAGGCAACAACCGGCATATTTAAACGGAAAAATTTATGGTGAGCGTCTTTGGCAACGGGGCCAGATGCACCTAAACCATAAAACTCGATTCGGCGAGCTTGTGCTAACACATCAACCGCTCTGCTTATCAATGACTCGGGTAAAATATCCTGAGCCCTCGTTAGGTTGTTTTTGGCGGCTTCAAAAATTTTCGCCGTAACCGCTCCTGGTGCGTCGTCAGGCTCTACGTTTAAGTTAACGTAAGGAGTACCTGTCGCAAGGCTTTGGGCAAGTGATACTTTAAAATCAGGAAAGCCACTACCTATTAGACTACGACAGAAACGGTTGACCGTAGGCTCACTCACTTCCGCTCTCGCGGCAAGTTTCGCAATACTGGAGTGAATGGTTGTTTTGGGATCGGCAAGAATCGCTTCCGCTACTTTTCGCTCGGATTTGCTTAACGTGCTCAGTCGTTCTTGTATCTTACGAATAATGTCTTCGTGTTTAATCATTGATCTGCTTCAAAGTTGACTATTGACTCGGATGGTTCAGTTGTTCATTCTGACAGCCACTTACAATTCTGGCAATAAAATGATTAAAAATGACCATACTATCTGAGTATTTCGTAAAAATGGCTGACATATTACCAGCCACCATGGAGGTTGAAACTACTTTATTTGAGGAAGGCTTTTCAAACAAGGTGTATTTGATTCATTGGGAGCAAGTTTCTCGTTTTGTATTGCGAATTCCCTATATTGATACTAAAGCTTTTTATATTAATCGTACGGAAGAAATTAATACCTTAAAACATGCTGCATCTATAGGGCTTTCTCCTGCTGTTGCTTGGCACGACGATGACGGTAGCTTTGCTTGTCAATTTGTCTCTCAGCCATCTCTTGAATGGACTGTGTGCCATCAAGATAAAGATATACCGAGAATTGCTCAAGCCTTGATGGCAGCGCATAGTTTGCCAATGGGCTATCATCACTATGATGTGTTTGAGGTGATTAAACACTATTTGAATGGCATTCAACGTTATGGCTGTGAAACACCTAGTTTGATGGTGGAATATGATTACCTTACTTCTCTTTTGAAGCAGTTAACGCCACCAGAGATGATTTTATCGCCAGCACTCTGCCATAACGATTTAAATCCTAAAAATATATTAATGGATGGTGAGTTGCTTTGGTTGATTGACTGGGAGTACTCAGGAGTTGGTGATCCATTATTTGATCTAGCTGTTGTGGTTAAATCTCACAATTTAGATGCAAGACAAACAGCTTTATTGCTGGGCTCTTATCGATCAGACCTTCCAAAAGAGAAGTCTTTAGAAGTTATCCAAGAGTATGTAAAAGCATACGGGTTAAGGGAAATGGCATGGTTGTTACTGAAGCACTTAGTTACACCTGAAGATGAGCTGTCGCTGCAATATTATTATGAATTTAAAGCGACGCCCGCGTTAAATCCTTTTCATGAAACAGAAAGCAACGTAATGAATGAAGTGAGTTAAATGATGAACTTAACGGGTGATTGGCAAGAATATTTAGCTGGTGAGTTTGAGAAAGACTACATGTTGGCTTTGCAGAAATTCTTATATGCAGAGAAACAATATAAAATACTTTATCCTGCAGAAGCTGAATATTTTACGGCATTAAATGTGACGCCTTTTAACAAGGTAAAAGTAGTGATTATTGGACAAGATCCATATCACGGAGAAGGGCAAGCACATGGTTTATCTTTCTCGGTAAAACCTGGCGTTAAGGTGCCTCCTTCATTGATGAATATTTATAAAGAACTCGAAATGGATTTGGGGATCGCGCCTGCTTCTCATGGCTTTTTAGAGCAGTGGGCAGAGCAAGGCGTCTTATTGCTTAACAGTGTATTGACCGTCGAGGCGAGCAAAGCAGGTTCTCACCAGAATAAAGGTTGGGAAATTTTTACAGATAGAATTATTGAGCTGATCAATAACGAGCATCAAGGTGTTGTGTTTATGCTGTGGGGGTCTTATGCGCAGAAAAAAGGCCGTCATATTGATCGTGATAAGCATTATGTGTTGGAAAGTGTTCATCCATCGCCATTGTCTGCTTATCGTGGCTTTTTAGGTTGTCAGCATTTTTCAAAAGCGAATGATTATTTAGTTGGTCTTGGAAAGGAGCCAATAAAATGGGCACTAGAGCCAATAGAAAACACGAGCAAAGTAGATTGTAATGCACAGATTGGTTTGCCATTCTAATCTAAGTTTATAGCGCCTATCTGGCGCTATAAACTACTTCAAATACCGCCTCTATTTCTTGCTATCTAGCGAGTAAGGAAGTGGAAGTAAAGTGATTGCTTTGTTATCCAAAAGAAGTTGTTCTGCGTCACTTGGGTCTATATTTAAAATAACCTGCGCGTAATTTGTTTCTTGGAAGTGAGTGGCTGCGAATATTTGCCCTATATTCTTACCTTGTTCATCGACAATGTTTTTTGTTACGTCTAGGTTTCCCTGCCAAGTTGCCAGTGTCAGCTGCTTTTTCGACTTACCTTTATATTGCATGCGAGCAACGATTTCTTGTCCTGTGTAGCAGCCTTTTGTGAAGCTGATACCGCCTGTGCTTTGCATGTTAAGCCATTGGGGCAAAATAGTTTCACTCTGCTCTAGATTAATAAGTGGGCGAGCAGCAAGCACTGCCAAGGCAGCCAATTCTGGGTTCTCTTCTTCGATTGCGGTTTGGTTTGATGGTGCAATAAGCAATTGAACTTTTAATGGCTCATTGCTAACAGTCAATGTGATGGTTTCATTGTCTTGAGTGGTTACGAAAATATTAGATGACACATTTGAGTCTGATTCTATGTTTTTTGCAGCTAATTTTGTATAAACCGTAAAGTTATCTTGCTCATCGACCAACTCAGTTTTGAAAAATACTGCGTATTTCTTTAAATGTAGCAAAGTTTTTTCGACCAGATCTCTTGCCATTACCATCAGTACGTCGTCGTTGTTCTGAACGATATAAAAGCTGCTGATAATGCGTCCTTTAATGTTACAGATTGCACCATACAGACCACTATCCTGTGATAGTTTGTTTATGTCACAGGTGGTCTGGCCTTGTAGGAATTTCTTTGCATCTAACCCCGATACTCGCAAAACACCGATATCTAGCTGTTTCATGACGACGTTTTTGTTTTGTAGTGTGGAGTTAATAATATCGTGAAGCGAAGTCATAAAACGTTCCATAAACTAGATCAGATAAAATAGGTTGCAGAGGCTCTGCATGAATAGCCTATCAGTAATGCCGAATTTTTAATTTTCAATGGTCAGATCAATAATGATTTTTTAAAAACTAAGGTTATTCAGCAAATTGTTTTTGTATCTCAAGTAATTTAGGTAACTCTTGTTGGAGTAATGGAATTAGCGTTGGATCAAAGTGTTTTCCACTTTGCTCTGTGATGTAGTTCATCGCTTCTTCAGTAGACCATGCTCTTTTATAAGGGCGAGCGCTAGTCAATGCATCGAATACATCAACTAAAGCAACAATACGGCCTTCAATAGGAATATTGTCCCCAGATAAGCCGTTTGGGTAGCCTGTACCGTCCCATTTTTCATGGTGAGTCATGGCAACAGAGTGGGCTAGTTTGATAAGGTAGGAACTTGGGTTAGAAAGAATTTCACCACCAATTTGAGCATGTGTCTTCATGATTTCATACTCTTCTTCTGTAAGCTTGCCCGGTTTTAGCAGTATGTTGTCTGCTATGCCTATTTTTCCTATGTCGTGCATAGGTGCTGCCATCATTAAATCGTCCGCTGATTCTTCACAAAAGCCGTATGCCGAAGCAATGACTTTTGCATATCGGCTCATGCGTTGTACGTGCATGCCGGTTTCGTTGTCTTTGTATTCGGCAGCTCGCCCAAGCCTTTGGATCAAATCGATATGCGTATTTAGCAACTCATCCGCTCTAATTAATGACAGGTGTGTTTTAACACGAGCTAAGACAATAGCTGGTATGATGGGCTTGACGATGTAATCAACTGCACCAATTTCAAAGCCTTTTGCTTCATCGATACTGTCTTTCAATGCTGTTACAAATATCACCGGAATATGAGCGGTTGCGGGGTTTTGTTTTAGACGTTCGCAGACTTCTAAGCCCGTCATATTTGGCATCATGATATCGAGTAATATGAGGTCTACCGGCTCTTTTTCTACCAATTTTAATGCGTCTTGTCCTGATCGAGCAAAAGATAAACGGTATCGAGCGGCTTGTAATACTTGCCTTAGAACTCGTAAGTTTGACGGCTCGTCATCAACCAATAGGATGCGAGGTGCAGGTTTACTTCCGATTCTCATTTGGTCGGCTCCTGTATCATCAATGCTTTTAGGTTGGTAAGGCTGTTTATAGCGCTATCGAATTCAAAATTTGAGATAGCCTTACTCGCTGCAATGGCTTGTGTTTTCATGTATTGAGGGGCGTTGCTAATAAGTAAAGCGATGTTTTCGTCATCTACTTCGCCTGAGTTCGCGGACAGAATAAGCGCTTCGATAAGCGCTATTAATTGTGTGGTAGAAAATTCATTTTGGGTGCAGGCATCTGATATCTCGGAGTGAATACTGTATTTTTCTATTAACAACTGTAACTCTTCAAAAAAGTAAGCTAATAAAGAAGCTAAACACTGCACGTTTTTTGAGAATTGATCATGGTCTTTTGTTTGTGCGGCACGCTCTATACTCGCCATGCGATTAGATATATTTAACAATGCAAGATTACCTGAAGAGCCTTTTATAGCATGAGCTAAAGCGTAAGCCTCTTGGTATTCTTGGTTGTCTAAATGAGTTGTTAGTCTATTGACTAAATTTGCGTTAGTTTCTGCAAACCTAGATAGCTCTGTAATGTAAACAGGCAGGTCGTTCCACAGTGATAGCCCTTTATCCATGTGGATTTGCGGATTTTTATGATTAACTTTCTGATGATCAAGTCTTTTCAGATCAATCTGTATGGGAACTTCATTTAAAACTCTTGCCATTTCAGTAATCAAAGCCTGAATATCAATGGGTTTATTGGCAAAGCCATCCATCCCGGCTTGCTGGGCATCTAATTTATCTTCGATTAGTACGTTTGCAGTCAAGGCAATGATCGGAGTGTGAATAAGTTGGTTTTCTTTTTCATAGCTGCGGATAATTTGAGTGGCAGTTAAGCCATCCATCTTCGGCATCTGAATGTCCATTAGAATGATGTCAGGTTTGATCATTTTAAATTGTTCAACAGCATCAATACCGTCTTTTGCAAAAAATATGGCATGGCCATGTCGTTTAAGCAAAATAGTCAGCAGCGTTAGATTTTGTTCAACATCATCTGCTAGTAGTATTTTTTTGGGAGTGATAATAGACAGTTGAGATGTTTTTGTATCGGATGGCGCTTCAGTTTCAGTGAGAGGTAGGTCAAAAAAGAAGCAACTGCCCACTCCTGCTTCGCTAGTTACATGGATTTGGCCGCCCATTAGAGTCACTAATTGCTTAGATATGCTGGTGCCTAAGCCTGTGCCGCCAAAACGACGACTCATGGAAGCATCTGCTTGTGTAAATGGATCAAAAATGTGAGTTAAACGTTCTTCTGGTATGCCTATTCCTGAGTCTGTAACTGAAAAGCGTATTTTGCCATCTTGTAGTTTCAATACATTTAAAGTCACGTGACCTTTTTCAGTGAATTTGACTGCATTGCCTAAAATATTCATAAGCACTTGGCGGATACGATCTTCGGCGCCTAAATACGCTACGGCAACATCTTTTTCTATATTAAAGTTTAGCTCTAGACCTTTATTTCTGGCTTGTAGCCACAGAGTTGAAATAACTGTATCTACAGAGTTGGCAAGTACAAAAGGTTGTATGTCTAATTCAAGTTTGTTTTTTTCTAATTTAGCACTGTCGAGTATATCGTTAAGGAGGTGCAACAGAGAACGAGCGGATTTACTAATTATTGATAAATGTTTTTTGTTTTCACCTGAGATTTCTGATTCTAATAAAATATCGGAAAAGCCAATGATAGCGTTCATTGGTGTGCGAATCTCATGGCTCATGTTAGCCAAAAAAGAAGCCTTACTTTCTACGGAAGCTTCAGCTTTTGCTTTGGCTTGACGAAGCTCGTCTTCCATTTCAACACGTTGTGAAATATCCAATATAACACCATCAATCCATTCAGGTTTACTGTGTTTGTTTAGAATAACCGAACCGTTTTCTAACACCCAAACATAATGACCATCCTTGTGTCTCAAGCGATATTCTAATTTATAGCTTTTACGTGTGTTCGTTGCCTCTTTTATGGTGGAAGCAACGTTTTCCTCATCATCTGGATGAACAAGTTTGGCAAAAGAAATTGTTTTACTATAAAACTCAGATGTACTCCACCCAGTCACATCGTAAATAGCATCACTCACGAAGATAGTCGTCCAATGTTCGTCCATTAAACAGCGAAAAGAGGCACCGGGAATATTTTTGATCAAAGAGCTAAATTGTTTCTCGCTTTTTTTGATGGTTTCTTCCAGCGACTTTCGAGTTGAAATATCGGTGATAAAACCAACAAATAATGTGTCGCTGTCAGGAATATCAACTTTTCCAACACCTAGTCTAATGGGGAAGATATGCCCCGTTTTGTTGATTGCATGAATTTCTCTTTCTGTTCCAGCAATGGTAACTTCGCCTGTATTGCGAAATGCGGCTAAAGAACGATTAAATTCGTCTGTGTATTTTTGAGGAAATAAGGCCCCAAAGTGCTGATTGATAATTTCTTCTTCCTGCCAGCCAAAAATTTTTGTGGCTGCCTTATTAAACTCTTTAATGATGCCTAAACTGTCTATGGAGATGATGCCATCTACAGCTGTGTCTAAAGTTGTTTTTAGACGTACTTCACTGGCTGTTTTTTCCAATAACAGTTGGCGGTAACGTAATTGCGAAGCGATGTTTGCAGCTAGAATGGAGAGTAATAAAGTGATGATTGCCACAACGAACGAAAGCTCATCGTTAGTACTGTCTTGTATGTGATGCATTTCAGCTTTGCCGGATGAAATGAACCTTGCCCCTGCCATGCCCGCATAGTGCATACCAGAAATAGCGGCCCCCATAATAAGCGCGCTGATGCAGCTGACCCATTTAGTACTCAAATTAGCCCAAACTTTTCTGACATAGTAATGAGTCGATAAGGCAATAAAAGCGAGAACAACGGCAATGACTAGTGATGCTAAGAACCACGCTGGGTCATATTTCAGTTCAACGTCCATTTTCATGGCTGCCATGCCAATATAATGCATTGCGCCAATCCCTCCACCGACAAGCACACCATTAATGAGTAGTTGCCAGATACTTAGGTCACTTCTAATAAATCGTTTCAGAGTGATATAAGACGCTAAAATAGCGGGTATCAGAGAGATGGCTGTTAACAATGGGTCATAAGAAATTCCATGTCCCATATTAAATGCCAGCATGCCGACAAAGTGCATGCTCCAAATGCCACCAGCCATGATGAAAGAGCCTGAGACAAGCGCAATACTTTTGTATTTTTCAATAACAATATGTTGTGCAATGGACGCAAAATGTAACGCAAAAAAAGAAGCCACCGAGGCGAGCAATATAGAAAGAGCAACAAGTAGGTAGTTGTAGTCACCCATAGCCAGATGAGCGTTATCTATATTGGTGACAAAAAAACTATTTAGTGAATACATTAACTCTACTTCTTTCCTGAATTAGGTCACGGGGCCGTGAGAAAACATTAAGGTTGTTTATTTTGCCATCTACGCGTCAAAAACTAACGATTTTTATTCTCTAATTGTACTAAAAAGGCCAATTCTCAGAATTGTATTGACACTATTCTCTATTGTTTCGAGTATAAAAAGTAATGGTTAGAATGGTGTAGCATGCCATATAAAAAATAAAACAAAACGCTATTTTTAAAGAAGAAGAGTAACAAAATGTATTTAGGTCTTGATCTTGGAACCTCAGGTTTAAAAGGCGTCGTTATAGACGATAAAGGTAACGTTTTGGCGCAGGAGTCTTTGCCGTTAACGGTTGATAGCCCACAGGCTACTTGGTCGGAGCAGGACCCCTTGTCATGGTGGCAGGCTTGTAAAGACGTTGTTGAGCAATTGCAGCAACGCTTGGATTTAAGCAAGCTCAAAGCACTGGGGCTTTCAGGGCAAATGCATGGAGCAACGCTATTGGATGCTAAAGGCCAAGTATTACGACCTTGTATCTTATGGAATGATGGCCGGAGTCAAGCACAGTGTGAAGCCATGATGACGCAGTTTCCTGACTTGATCGAACGTTCAGGCAACCTATTTATGCCAGGTTTTACCGCTCCTAAAATCCGTTGGGTAGAAGAGAATGAGCCAGAGGTATTTGCTCAATTAGCTTATGTTTTGTTGCCAAAAGATTATTTGGCTTATCGACTCACGGGAAGTATGTCGACCGATTGCTCAGATGCAGCAGGAACCCTTTGGTTAAATCCTGAAACCCGTCAATGGGATGATGCATTATTAGCAGCAACGGGTTTAACACAGGCCAATATGCCTAAAGTGCATGAAGGCTGTGATGTAGTTGGTGTTTTATCTGAAGAGATTGCTCTGGAATTAGGTCTTTCTAAGCTGCCAGTGGTGGCGGGCGCTGGTGACAATGCGGCGGGGGCTGTGGGAATGGGAGTCACCAACCCAGGACAAGGCTTTATTTCGTTAGGTACGTCTGGTGTGTATTTTACTGTGAGTGAATCTCATAAGGCGAGCCCACAGAATACCGTGCATGCTTTTTGTCATGCTTTGCCGAATCGCTGGCATCAAATGGGAGTGACTTTGAGTGCCGCGAATTCTTTAGCTTGGTTTGCCAAGCTGGTGGATAAGTCCGTTGCCGAATTATTGGATGCCCTTGAAGACAGTGAGATCGAGCAAACAACCGTCTTGTTTTTGCCCTACCTTAGTGGCGAGAGAACCCCGCACAATGACCCATTCGCCAACGGACAATTTGTTGGTTTAAGCAATACGACGAACGTTGAAGCCATGACCTTGGCAATATTGGAGGGTGTGGCGTTCTCTTTGTTGGACTGCCAAAACGCCTTAGACAGTGCGAAGAGTCGAGTCGACGAGCTGTCACTGATTGGCGGTGGTGCTCGTTCTGCTCTGTGGCGTCAGATCATTGCCAACGTCTTGAATAAGCGTTTGATTTATCGTGATGGTGGAGATGTTGGGCCGGGTTTAGGCGCAGCACGTTTGGCGCTATTAGGAGAGCAACAAAGCCAAGGCCGAAACATTGAGTCGCTGATTGAAGAATATTGCACCATGCCAGAGGTATTGGCCGTACACGAACCAGACGACAGGTTAAGATCTTATTATCAGAATAAGTACGATGTGTACCAATCTTTCTATCAATCAACAAAAGCCTTGAATCAAAAGCTGATGCAACTTTCTTAAAGGTCGTACAACGTCATAAAAAACGCCGCGAGATAAACTGGCGGCGTTTTTTATGGTAGGACGTGTTGGCTTTATGAAACGGGCGCCATTCCTTCGATATGGACATTGCTTTGGGTGCGAAAGTCTCTTGGTGTTACCCCTTTTAGCTCATGAAATCTGCGGTTAAAGTTAGCGACATTATTGAAACCAACCTGAAAACAAATAGTGGCGATTTGTTGATCGGTCTCCGTCAGCAGGCTGCACGCGCGACTCACACGCACTCGATTCACAAATTCGATAAAACGGTTACCTGTCGCTTTTTTAAAGAAGCGTGAAAAATGGCTGTCTGACATGCCGATCAAACTTGCCACGCTCGATAGCGTAATGTCTTGGCTGTAATTCTGAGACACGTAATCGACCACGGTATTGATTTTGCGTTGCAAGGTTTCGCTGGATTTTAAGTCGATTTGTACCGTAGAAAGTAAGCGGTAACTCCGGCTCTGGGCCAGTTTTTGCAATAAAGGAAGCGCTAGGATGAGCCTTGATAAACCAGTGGAATCACGAACTTTTTGAAATACGTCTTTCAGGTACTCATGATCCTGATCATAAAATTCAATGCCAGACTTTGCCCTTGCCAGCATAGGTAGAATCTCGGCGAGCTCGGGGATTATTTTCATGCCATTGGAAAAGGATTCGTGATCAAAACGAATGACCATGTCTCGTAGTTGAACCTCTTCCTGATCTTTTTGGCATATCCAATTATGGGGGAGGCGAGGGCCAGTTAAAATGAGTTGGCCAGGTGAGTAATTACCTATGTAATCTCCCACAAAGACTTTTCCCGAAGTGGCGACGATAAAATGCAGTTCATAGTCATCGTGAGCGTGCCAACGAATGAGATCGCACGGATAGCCGTGCTCTAGATAACGAATGGTTTCGTTGTCTTCAACAATTTCATATTCTGGCGTGATGCGTTTGGCTGTGTTTTGCATAATCTTCTCGCTCAGCAGATAACAGTATCACTCACTGCTTGTTATTATTTTTAATAAAATATACTCAAGAAACCAAGGAAGAGACAGCTTTCTTCCCCTTGCTTTCTTGAGTTTAGCCCTCTCATTGAGAGATCACCATCTAAGCATAGTTTGCCATAGTCGTTTGAATGGCTTTGGTTAGCTCGGTCACAAAGTCGGGATACTCTGTTGGCACATTGCCCCATAAAAAACGATCGGTCGCAAAAGCCTGAATGCCAGCCTCATCATTACTAAAAGCCGTTAACGACGCTTTATTGGGCTCATGATAAGGTGTCTTTAGCTTGCCTTGATTCGACAGTTGGATAAAGACAAACCATCCAGCGATACCTTGTATCGTTTTTTTTGGTATGCGTCCGTTACGGTAAGCACCTTCCAATGTCGGGAAAACAAAGATCGGAAATTTCGCATAGCCATCGGTGCAAATACGCTCCACAGTATCACCAATATTGGCGTTGCTAAAGCGCTGGGCAATAATGTCAAAATAGGCAGGCAGATCAACCACAGAATCCCCAATGGCAGGAATCGAATCTTGCAGAATGAAGTCGGTGAAATACTGCTTTAATTCCTCGTCACGCATGGCTTCATCAAAGTAGGTGAGACCTTTCAATGCCGCTTGGTAGGTAACACAGGTATGACCGGCGTTTAGAATGCGAATTTTCGCTTCTTCAAAAGGTACAACATCTTGCACGAATTGCACGCCAACCAGATCAAGAGACGGTTTTTTACCGGCAAATTTGTCTTCAACTACCCATTGAATGAAGTCTTCGCCCATGACAGTCATATGGTCATCGATACCGAAGCGAGAGCGAACATCGTCTACATGTTTCTGACTGGGTTTGGGAGTAATTCTGTCTACCATAGAGCAAGGGAAAGACACGTTTTGTCTTACCCACTGCGCTAGAACTGAATCTTGTTTAGCCTCTAAAAACTGCATTAGGCCAGTTTCGAGTAGTTCACCGTTATGACGCAAGTTATCACAGCATAATAAGGTGATTTTGGCTTTGGATGTTTCGCTACGTAATTTAAGCCCAGCGTACAAAAAAGCGTAAAGCGTATTGCGAGCCCCTGCGATATCCGCTTTGATGGCTGGATGCTCAAGCATCAAACGGCGGTTTTCATCTAGGTAATAACCGCCTTCCGTAACGGTGGATGTCACCAACTGTGTTTTAGCGTCGGCGAGGGTGGAGTCCACCTTTTCAGGTTCTTGTGCGCCATCAATCTGTTGAACGATAGAACGAATATGCTCGTATTTTGTCTCCCCATCGGCGGCCATGGTTTTTAAAACATATTCGCCTTTTTGTTCAACAAAACGCGCAAAGGCTTGACTGTCTTGTGGGCGAATATTGACGCCAGTGATGCCCCAGTTTTGTTGTCCATCATGCGCAAGCAAACGGTCAATATACACAGCTTGGTGAGCGCGATGGAAAGCGCCTACTCCCAAATGGACAATGCCAGCTTCAATCGTTTCTTTTGAGTAATCTTGAACAGATAATTGCTCCCTATTTGAGGAAGCTTGTAAGTAATTAGCCATATTACACTTCCTCTGGAATCACAGAGATGACGCGATCATTTTTGTTGAACAAAATCATTTCAGAAATATCAATTTTCAAACTGACTTCTTGTCCGTCTTTGAGTTCTGTTCGAGCTGGCGCTTTAATGATAATGGTTTGATCACTAGATAATTGCAGATGGGCGTATGCTTCAGAGCCCAGGTGTTCAACTAACTCGATGCGTCCAGTTAAGTCACCACCACTTTCGACTAAGGACATATGCTCTGGGCGAATGCCGACAACAACAGAATCGGGCAATGGCCCTTTTAAACGATTGGCAGGGAAGTGAATTTGTTGACCAAGTAATTCAATGGCGAGAGTCTCTTCTTGGCGAATAATTTTATTTGCCGCAATTAAGTTCATTTTTGGCGTGCCAATAAACTCGGCAACAAAACGGCTGTTTGGTTGACGATAAAGTTCCAGTGGCGTGCCTACTTGTTCAATCTGACCAGCATTCAAAATGACCACGCGATCAGCCAAGGTCATGGCTTCAACCTGATCGTGGGTTACGTAAATCATGGTTGTACCGAGTTTTTTGTGAAGGCGAGCGAGCTCTAAACGCATTTGTACACGAAGCGCGGCGTCTAGGTTGGATAGCGGCTCATCGAACAAGAAGACTTTCGGTTGACGCACAATGGCGCGACCAATGGCAACACGTTGGCGTTGACCACCAGACAGTTCTTTTGGTTTACGTTCTAATAAGGCGTCAAGTTGTAAAGACGCCGAAACTGAACGTACTTTTTCTTTGATTTCAGCATCAGATACTTTCGCAAGACGAAGGGCGAAGGAAAGGTTATCGGCCACCGTCATGTGTGGATACAAAGCATAAGACTGGAACACCATAGCAAGGTCGCGTTTTGACGACGCCACTTCGGTAATGTCTCTGCCGTCTAGTTCTATGCTTCCGCCAGTGCTGGATTCTAAGCCTGCAATAGTCCGTAGTAATGTGGATTTACCACAGCCAGATGGCCCAACGAATACGACGAATTCACCTTCAGTAATACTTAGATTAATGCCGCGCAATGCGTGGTAGCTGTCGTAATGTTTTTGTAGATCTGTGATCGCTAAGTAAGTCATAAAAAAACTTCCTAATAATTATTTTACGGCGCCGAACGTTAAGCCTTGGACCAATTGTTTTTGACAGAACCAACCGAAAATAACGATTGGCGCGCAAGCGAGTGTGGATGCGGCGGACAATTTTGCCCAAAACAGACCCTCAGGGCTGGAATAAGAGGCAATCATCGCGGTTAATGGCGCAGCATCGGATGCGGTTAGATTGAGAGACCAAAAAGCCTCGTTCCAACAAAGCACGATAGATAAAAGAGCCGTTGACGAAATGGCGCCAACAGAAAGTGGCAATACAACTTTGACCACTTCATCCCAAGGCGTGGCGCCATCCATTCTCGCGGCTTCGAGGATTTCTTTTGGCAAATCTTTGAAGTAGGAAAACAGCATCCACACGATAATAGGCAAATTCATCAGAGTGAAAATGATCACCAGAGCGGTTTTAGAATCCAACAATCCATAGTCTCGGCACAGGATATAAATAGGCACTAATACACCTACTGCTGGTAGCATCTTTGTAGAGAGCATCCAAAGCAAAATGTCTTTTGTGCGCTTTCCTGGGAAAAACGCCATGGAATAGGCCGCCGGAATGGCAATCACCAGAGCGATTATGGTTGAGCCAAAGGACGTGACGACTGAGTTCCATGCATGATGGATATAGTCACTACGTTCTTGAACGATTCTGAAGTTATCCAGCGTCGGCTCAAAAAACAGTGATGGTGGTACGGATATCGCCTGCAATTCAGTTTTGAACGAAGTGATAAACATCCAAAAAATCGGGAAAAATAACACCAAGGCTACCGTCCATGCGAACAGTCCGGTAAGTATGGTTTTGAGTTTGCGTTGTTGATTAAGAGTCATCGTATTCACCTCACACCGTTAAGTTTTTGCCAACGGCACGAATTAAGAAAAAGGCCACGATATTGGCAAGCAACACGGCAAACAAACCACCGGCAGATGCCACACCAACGTCATATTGCAGAAGCGCTTGGTTATAAATTAGATACGCCAAGTTAGTACTGTCGTAACCTGGGCCACCACCAGTGGAAACGAAAATCTCAGCAAAAACGGCCAGTAAGAAGATGGTTTCTATCATCACGACCACGGCGATTGGGCGTGCAAGATGCGGGATAGTTAAATAGCGGAAGATATGCCAGCCTGTTGCGCCGTCCATTTGAGCCGCTTCTTTCTGCTCTGTGTCTTGGGATTGCAGAGCAGTGACAAATACTAAAATAGCAAAGGGAAGCCATTGCCAGCTAACCATAATAATGACAGACATAAGCGGATAACTAGAGAGCCAATCTATTGGCTCAAAGCCAAGTGATTCTGATATCCACGCAAAAATGCCGTAGACCGGATTCATCATCATGTTTTTCCAAATCAAAGCATTGACTGTTGGCATGATGAAAAATGGAGAAATCAGCAATACTCGCACAATGCCTTGGCCGAAAAACGGCTTATCAATCAAAGCGGAGAGCATCACACCTAAAACTACCGTGATGATCAGGACAGAAAGTAACAGAATTAAGGTGTTCGATACCGCAGGGATAAAACCAGGGTCGGTAATAAAGAATTCAAAGTTCATCAAACCGACGAAGTTATTCTGACCTGGGTACAATAAGTTGTAACGGATGGTGGAAAAATAAATGGTCATGGATAATGGGATGATCATCCAAACCAAAAGCATGATGACTGATGGTGCCATTAATAAGCGAGTGATTGAGCGCTTCATGTTGAGTTTCTCTTATTATAAGCAGGGGAATCTGTTCTTAAATAGAACGAATCAAAAGTAAGAAATAGGGCGAAGCCCTATTTCTTTGTAGAGCTTAATAGATAGTTAGTAATAACCCGCTTGACGCATTTGACGATCTGCAGAGGTGTTTGCAGACTTCAAAGCTTGATCGACAGTCATAGAGCCAGACAATGCACCTGAGATCATTTGCCCTGTTGTAGTACCAATTGCTTGGAACTCAGGAATGGCAGCAAACTGAACACCAACATAAGGAGAAGGTTTTAATGTGCTGTCATTTGGATCAGCGGAGTTGATGGCTTTTAATTCCGCATCAGCAAAGACTGCAGCTTTTTGGAACTTAGGGTTGGCGTAAGTGCTGGCTCTTGTACCAGTTGGTACCGCTGCCCAGCCATTTTTTTCACCTACTAGCTTGATGTATTCTTTGGAAGTAGCCCAACGTACGAATTTTTGCGCAGCGTCGGCGTTTTTAGTCGCAGCCGGAATGCCCAATGCCCATGACCAAAGCCAGTTCGCCCCTTTTTCAGTCACCGCATAAGGTGATTGGGCAAAGCCGACTTTGTCAGCAACTTTACTCTGTTTAGGGTCAGTAACGAAAGAAGCTGCGATAGTGGCATCAATCCACATGCCGCATTTACCTTCATTGAATAACGCTAGGTTTTCATTGAAGCTATTACTGCTTGCGCCTGGAGGTCCGTATTTATTAAGTAGATCAACATAGAAGTTAACGGCATTTTTCCATTCAGCCGTTTCTAGCTGAGGCTTCCAATTTTCATCAAACCAGCGAGCACCAAAAGAGTTTGCCATGGCAGTCATGAATGCCATGTTGTCCCCCCAGCCGGCTTTGCCACGTAAGCAAATACCGTAAATGCCTTTCTCTGGATTATTGACGGCAGCAGCCACATCACGAATGTGTTCCCAGCTGTCTCTATCGTGGATTTCCATACCAGCCGCTTTTACTAAGTCCTTGCGATACATGACCATGGAGCTTTCACCGTAGAATGGCGCCGCATACATAGTGCCTTTGTAAGACAAACCGCCACGAATGGACGGAAGAATGTCTTTTACATCATAGCTACCACTGGTGTCGACGGCTTGCAACCAACCACGTTCACCCCAAATTGGCGCTTCATACATACCAATGGTCATGACGTCATAAAGACCGCTTTTGTTGGCAATATCTTGAGTCACGTTTTGACGAAGAACACCTTCTTCCAAAGTCACCCATTTAACTTTGATGTCTGGATTGGCTTTTTCAAATTCAGGTGTAAGTTTTTGCATTTCGATCATGTGGCCATTATTTACAGTAGCCACTGTGATCTGAGTTGCTGAGAAGGCGCTAGCAGCAGTCATAGCTGCTGTGATAGATACCGCATAAGTTAGGGTATTCTTGGTAAAGCGTTTCATAGGTTTCCCCCAGTTTGGAGTTTCTTTGTTTTTATAGTCGTACCTAATTCTCGATAATTGCTCATCAAGTGATCATTAATATAGGCTATGTGATAATTGACCTGTTAATACATAAATTGCCAATAAATGTACTATTTTGTTTCATTTTTTGATTATTGTTAGAAAATGAGTCAATTTAATACTCTTCTGCAGGCTTTTAACTGGCGCTATGTCTATGTCTAATAAGGTTTTGCGTGATAAATGTCAGTGAATGATGCTAAGGCATTTTCGTTTTTTTTGTATAAGTGGCTATAATGGCGGCATTCTAAATCAAGGGTAATATCATGACTGAAACGAAAGATTCATTGAGTTTTAAACGCCTTAAAATGCAGTGTCGCCGTGGCATGTTGGAGCTTGATGTTCTACTAGAGCCTTTTTTGGCGGAAGTGTATTTGACATTGGAGGAGGAAGATAAACAGCGTTTTGTTAATTTGCTGGCGCTTGAAGATCAGGACCTTTTCCCATGGTTTATGCAAAGTGCTGTGCCTGAGGACCCAGATCATGCGCGCATTGTTAATATTATTTTGACCCGTGTTCAGCCTGAAAACTACCGAGCTTAAGTGCTCATGGATCGGCATCGGGCTTTGGCTATTTGTGGTCGTGGCTTATGTTGCTCTATTGCAGATTTATTGGATGCCTGCCTTTTGGCGGGTATTGCTTTATCTGAGTGTTGGCTTAGGTGGATTGGTGCTACTCATTCGTATGTTTCGCCAACCTTCACGACAGATAAGCATCGATGAGCAAGGCACTTTTCTGTTTGATCGAGGGAGCTATGAAAGGTTGCTTTTCATCCGCGCTAATGGCGTTCAGCTTATCGCTAAAGTGGATCGAGGACAGACTTTTTTGGATAGAATTTGGCCCAAATATCGAGTGATATATCGAGATAGTATGCCGAGGAATCAATACAAAATACTGCGTTCATATGCAGCACAGCAAATTTTGCTGCGCCGCAGTGAAGAAGCTAAAAAGCACTCTGCCTCAAAAGCTTAGCGTTAAAAATTTATAGGCTCTAGCTATTTAAAAACGCAGCTTAGTCGGTGTTTTTTGGTGTCAGTATTGTCGGGTAACTCGTAGTTAGTTTGTCTGGGTAATCTAATGTGAAGTGCAAACCACGACTTTCTTTTCGAGACATGGCTGAACGTATAATTAAATCTGCTACCACTGCGAGATTTCTTAGTTCGAGCAAGTCATTAGAAATTTTATAGTTAGCATAAAATTCTTGGATTTCTGACTGCAGTAAATCAACCCGGTGTTTGGCTCTTAAGAGGCGTTTATCTGTTCTCACTATGCCAACATAATCCCACATAAAGCGTCGTAATTCTTGCCAGTTATGGGTAATTACTACGTCTTCATCTGAGTTTGTTACTTTGCTTTCATCCCAGTCAGGAATCTCTATGTTATTGGTATGTAAATGGTTTTTAGTGATATGACGAGCTGCAGAACGAGCAAAAACAATACATTCCAATAAAGAGTTACTCGCAAGGCGATTTGCTCCATGCAGTCCAGTATAAGCGGTTTCACCAATGGCATAAAGGTTCTCAATATCGGTTGTGCTATGACGATTAACAACCACACCGCCACAAGTATAATGTGCAGCTGGGACGACAGGGATTGGGCCTTTTGTCATGTCATGACCGTATTCTAAACAGCGTTTATAAATCGTTGGAAAATGATCTTTAATGAACTCAGGGTCCTTGTGAGAAATATCCAGCAATACATGATGAATCCCGAGGCGTTTCATTTCGTGGTCAATTGCGCGGGCAACAATATCTCGAGGTGCTAATTCTTCTCTCTTATCAAATTTCGCCATAAAGCGTGTGCCATCAGGTAATAAGAGTTTACCGCCTTCGCCACGAACAGCTTCTGAAATCAAAAAGGTTTTGGCTTTGGCGTCGTAAAGACAAGTAGGATGAAATTGATTGAATTCCATATTTGCGACTCGACAACCAGCTCGCCACGCCATAGCAATACCATCGCCAGATGCGGTATCTGGATTGCTTGTATAAAGGTAAACCTTGCTGCTGCCGCCGCATGCTAATGATATAAAGCGGCCATGAAATACTTCAATCACATCATCGTCTAGATTTAAAGCATAAACACCAACCGCTCTATTTGGACCTGTGATACCGAGTTTTTTAGTCGTAACGACATCAATGGCCACACGATCTGGGAAAAATTCGATATTTGGGTGATTGCTTGCGTTCTTAATGAGCGTTTTGGAAATCGCCAACCCTGTTGCATCGGCGCTATGAATAATGCGTCTGTGGCTATGACCGCCTTCTTTTGTTAAATGGTATTCCTCGCTTTCACCATAACGGGTGAAAGGAACGCCTTGATCGATTAGCCAATCAATACTTTCTTTAGAATGTTCAACAGTAAAGCGAATGGCTTCCGGATCACCAAGTTCGACCCCTGCGTCTATGGTGTCGTTAATGTGCGAATCAATTGTGTCTTTATCCGACAATACAGCAGCGACACCGCCTTGAGCATATAAAGTGGATCCTTCGCGTATATCTGCTTTTGTCAAAATTGCTACGCGGAACTTATCTGCCAGCTCAAGAGCAAGCGTTAGCCCCGCGGCTCCCGCGCCAATAATGACGATGTCGTGTTTATAATGTCGGCTCATGTTATTGATCTAATTATGTCTAAAAAATTAATGTTACTATTGTTGTCAACAAATAGTGAACACTTTCTGAGATCACATTTTAAATATTCATCATAATTCATTATTTAGAGTGTGTTGTTATTCCTCTAAATAGACGATTTGATAATGAAAGATGGGAACTCGCTGGATTGAATGTTGTCTTCTCTTGTAAGTAAGCAAGGGCGCAGACGAATAAGGTTTTTATATGAGGTGCCTATGCAGCACGAAACGTCTTCTGATCAGGCGTTAGTTGAGAAAGTACAGCAGGGTGACAAGCGGGCATTTGATCTGCTTGTTATCAAATATCAATATAAGGTCATTGGTTTAATTGGACGTTATGTACAAGATAGAAGTGAAGTACTGGATGTAGCTCAAGATAGCTTTATTAAGGCGTATCGTGCGATAGGGAGTTTTCGTGGGGAAAGTGCTTTTTATACTTGGTTGTATCGCATTGCGGTAAATACAGCGAAAAATTATCTAGTGAGTCGTTCTCGTCGCCCTCCAGAATCAGATGTTGAACTGGACAATGAAGAGGTATTCAGCGTGTATGAATCCTTAGCGGATATAGACACGCCTGAAGCAAAGCTAAATAGTGATCGTCTTGAAAAAGCGATTCATTATGCAATCCAACATTTGCCGGAAGAATTGCGGAGTGCATTAACATTACGCGAATTCGATGGTCTGAGTTACGAAGATATTTCATTGATCATGGACTGCCCAGTTGGAACAGTTCGATCACGTATTTTTCGCGCTAGAGAGGCGGTAGAAAAACACATACGTCCATTGATGGATACAGGAGAGTAAATATGACAGCTTTAAACGGCAGTTTCCCAAAAAATGATTGCTCCCGAGAAAATGACAGTACTCGAGAAAACGATAGCTTCAACGAAAACGACAGTTCCCAAGCTATGCTTTCTAGCTTGTCGGCTATGTTTGATGGTGAAGCAACAGAACAAGATCTAGAGCTCCTAATAGATGGAGATAGTGCTGAGTTAAGTCGTCAGCTAGAGGCTTATCATTTAATCCAGCAGGCGCTTCATAAAGATTCATCCGTTGCGGTTGGGCTTGAAGATAGTTTGATGTTACGAATCCGTGCTGGAATCGATGTTGATGCTTCATTTCCAGAAGAGCAAAACACAAACAATTTACTGCCTTTTGTTTTACCAAGTGAAAACAATATTGCTCGTCCAGTGTGGCGCGTAGCCTTATCTAGCGTTGCTGTGGCTGCGAGTGTTGCATTTGTGGTGATCTTTGGCGGTAATGCGCTATTAACCCCTGATGCAACTGCACCTAATTTAGTTGCGGAGGTTCGCTCTTCATCAAGCAATATGGCTGTAACTCCATTGGCTGAATTGGATAAAGATGCTTTGCAGATAGATAACGTTAGATTGCAGCATTATCTTCGACAACACGCTGAGCAAGCGGCAATGACGGTTGGGCAGGGAATGATACCTATGGCTCGAGTCGTTAGTTATCCCGTAAAAGAGTAATTTATGAGATTATTTTCGCCATTACATATTTTTTTCACACTAGTATGCCTTACTATTTCAGGTATAAGCGTAGCCAGTAACACGACGCCTGATGCATTGCATTTACTAAGAAGTATGACACAGTCGTTTTCTACACTGAGTTACGATGGTGTGTTTGTGCACTCTGAAGCAATGAATATGAATAGCATGCGTGTTCGTCATGATTTGATGGGCGGAGTAGAATATGAAAGTCTGGTGGATTTAGACGGTGACAAGATTGAAGTCTTGCGTATTGATGACAAAATCATTTCTGTCTATCCAAATGCGCTTGTTGCGAATATGCGAGCTCCATTGGTACCGCCTTTTAAGCGCTTTAAAGATGTAGAAAGTGATCGGCTTATTAAAGGCTACGATATGATAGTCGATGACCATACAAGCCGAATTGCGGGCCGTAAAGTTATTTCCGTGAAGCTTGTTCCAAAGGATCAATATCGATATGGGCATCAATTTTGGTTAGACGAAGAAAATCACTTTCTTTTAAAACATGACATGATGAAAACCGATGGTAAATTATTGGAGCGAATTCAATTTGCCTCTGTTAATTTTGCTCCTGACTTGAAAGATAAAGATTTTGTCCCAAAAGAAGGTAGTTACGCTGAACCTGTTGTTGAAACTCAGCCAAGACGAGTTAAAAATCTTTGGCAATTCGACTGGTTACCGGAAGGTTTCTCTCTGGTTTGGCCTGAAGCTAGATCTTTAAATCACGGTACCAGTATGTTGCTGTTATCTGATGGAATGGCGACCGTATCTATTTTTGTTGAGCCGACGATGAAGTCCAAAACAATGTCCATTTTAAATATGGGCGCGACCATCGCTGGTGAACGTAGTATAAAAGTAAAAGATCAGTTGTATTTGTTGACTATGGTTGGCGAAGTGCCAGAACCTACCATCGAAAAACTGATGACTGTATTTATGCCAAGGCAAGATTAATGATTGAAGAAACTGGAAGAGTATTATCCATAGAAGATGGCTTCGCTAACGTAGAAACGATACGTACTAGCAGCTGCACTTCGTGCCGGGCTCGTCATGGCTGTGGGCATCATGCTATTGCTCAAGTGTCTTCCTCTAATCGAATGCGTATGCGAGCCATTGATCCCTTGTCTGTTGAAGTTGGACAAAGTGTTGTCGTTGGAATTCCTGAAGATACTTTATTACAAGCTTCTGTTTGGATGTATCTGATTCCATTACTTGGTCTGGTTGGTGGCGCTGTTATTCCGTCTTTGTGGGGCGGTGAATCAGGCATTGCAGTTATTTTTTCTATTATTGGTTTTGTTGGTGGTTTGTTATTAGCAAGAAACAAGTCAAAACAAGAAATGAACAATCTTGATTATTATCCCAAGATTTTAAGAATTGAATCGCTTAACGATGATCATATCCCTTTGGTTGCGACATCTTAAGCGTCTAAATGTCTTCACCTGGCACTGTAATGAATTTGGTACGTCTTAAGGAGACCAATCAATGAACAGATTGCTTAAACAAGTTAGCATGGTTGTCGTTAGTAGTTTTATGATGGCTTCGATGCTTACTCATGCGGCTTCACTCCCTGACTTTACTGAGTTAGTGGAAAAAGCCTCCCCCGCTGTTGTGAATATCAGTACGGAACAAACTGTTACCACAAAAACGGCTAACGAAGGTGGTCAGCAATTAGGGCCAAATAGTGAAGAACTCAATGAGTTCTTTAAACACTTCTTTGGTCAACAGCCTTTCGGTCAACAAGCACCGCCACAGCAGGGACAGCGTAGTTCATTGGGATCGGGTTTTATCATTTCCCATGATGGTTATGTGTTAACCAATAATCACGTTATTGATGGCGCGGATGTGATTCATGTTCGCCTTAATGATAGACGTGAATATGTCGCAAAATTGGTTGGTACGGATCCTAGAACCGATTTAGCTCTACTTAAAATCGAGGCGGATGACCTGCCTATTGTCAAAATGGGTGATTCAGACAAGCTTAAGCCGGGTCAGTGGGTATTAGCGATTGGTTCTCCATTCGGCTTTGACTACACGGTGACCGCAGGTATCGTCAGTGCAACAGGACGAAGCTTACCATCTGATAACTATGTACCATTTATCCAAACGGACGTAGCGATCAATCCAGGTAACTCTGGTGGTCCTTTGTTCAACCTAGACGGTGAAGTCGTTGGTATTAACTCACAAATTTACACTCGTTCTGGTGGTTTTATGGGCGTGTCGTTTGCGATTCCCTCTAAAGTTGCCATGTCGGTTGTGGATCAACTGAAGAGCGATGGTAAAGTATCTCGCGCTTGGCTGGGTGTGTTGATTCAGGATGTAAACAATGAGTTGGCTGAGTCATTTGGCTTAGATAGATCAAATGGTGCATTGATAAGCCGTGTATTACCTGATTCTCCAGCTGAAAAAGCAGGCCTAAAGTCAGGCGATATTATCCTAGAGTTCAACGGACAATCCATTGCCCATTCTGGTGAGCTGCCTTATATAGTTGGGCAAATGAAAGCGGATGAAAAAGTGGATGCTAAAGTGTATCGAGATGGTAAAGAGCAAACCATTTCTGTGACGCTAGAGGCACGGCCAAATGACCCGAAAGTAGTCGCTCAATCTCAGCAGGATCAAAACCGTTTAGGTATGATTGTAGGAGAAGTGCCTGCGGACATGGCGAAAAAATTTGAAATTGACAATGGTGTTGTGATCGAGCAAGTACTTGGCGGTACAGCGGCCCGTAATGGTTTGCAGCAAGGTGATGTGATCACCATGTTAAATGGCAAGCGCATTACCAGTGTTGCGGAGTTTGCCAAAATTGCCAAAGATATTCCAAGTGGTCGTTCAGTACCAATGCGAGTCATTAGACAGGGCTACCCAATGTTTATTCCATTCAAAATAATGGATTAATCATTAGAAATTGAAACAAGTGAAATGAAAAAATGAAAAAAGCGACCATTTGGTCGCTTTTTTCATTTTAATTACAGGTGTGCATCACAAGCGAATATCTAAAGCTGCTTTGAGAAGATTTTAGAGTTACGTTGGTAGTTGTACAGCGCTTGCTTTTGCGTTGGTAAACTTGCCAATGTTGTTTCGCTAAATCCTCGTTCAATAAACCAATGAGCAGTTCGTGTGGTTAACAAGAAAAGCATGGTTAGATTTTGACGCTTGGCGGCTTGTTCTATACCTTTTAGTAAGCGTTCACCACGGTTAGAGCCCCTATAATCTGGCGAGACAGCCAAACAAGCTAGTTCACCAGAGTTCTCTTGTTCAAATGGATAAAGTGCCGCGCAAGCGACAATAGCACCATCACGTTCGATGACAATAAAGCGGTCTATCTCGTTCTCTAGAAGTTCGCGAGATCGTCTTACTAAGACCCCTTTTTCTTCCAGCGGAGCTAATAGCGCCATCATGCCGCCTACATCATCAATGTGGGCTGGTCGCAATTGCTCATAGCTGTCTTCATTAATCATGGTACCGGAACCTTCACGAGTGAAGAGTTCTTGTAGTAGACCGCCATTTTCATTGTAAGAAATGATATGCGCTCTCGGCACACCCTGACGAACGGCTTGGACACAAGCGTCTAATGCGGCGTGAGTAATGGTAGATAGCGTTTTCTCTTTGAGAATAGCTTCGGCGTCTTTGGTTAATAACTCAGAATAGAGTTCACCATTACTTGTGAAAACGCCTTCTTCTTCCGAGAAAATAACCAGTTTGTCCGCTTTAAGTTGTATGGCTGCTTGAATGGCAACGTCTTCGCTTTTTAGGTTGAATACTTCACCTGTAGGTGAAAAGCCAAGGTGAGGCAAAAGCACCATATTGTCATCTTCAAGTAATCGAAAAATTGCTTCGGTATCGATTCGGCGCACTTCACCTGTGTGACCATAATCTATGCCATCCACTACACCTAAAGGTCTGGCGATAACATAATTCCCGCTACATACTTTTAATCTAGCGCCATCCATTGGGGTATTCGATAGTCCCATAGATAGTTGAGCTTCAAGTTGGACTCGCACTGCCGCAGACGCTTGGATAATATCCAGTAGCTGATCTTGTGGCGTGACACGATAATCGTCCTCAACGCGGCTGGTTAAATGTCTATTGGTTAATACTCGACTAATTTGTGGGCGGGCGCCTTGTACTAAGACAAGACGAATTCCTAATGAGTCCAGCAAGGCAAGGTCGTGAATAATGCTTGAAAAGTGAGCGCACTCTACCGCCTCACCTGGAATCAATATGACAAAGGTTTTTCCCCTGTGGGCATTAATATAGGGGGAAGAATGGCGGAACCAGTCCACATAATTGAATTCTTCTGTCACGCTATTCCTCATTTTTTTGCTCGTTTAATTTAAGGCAAAAACGCTCGATTAGACCGCGAATTACCTCTTGCATAGGTTGAATTTGATCTAGCGCCATAAATTCATTTGGTTGATGGGCTTGATCTATAGAGCCAGGCCCTAAAATTAAGGTTTCCATACCCATTTGATTCAGAAAAGAACCTTCTGTTGCAAATGCTACAGTACTCGCTTGGCGATTAGTTAAGGCTTCACAGGCTTTTATGATATCCGATTCGACTGGCGTATAAAAAGACGGAACATCAGGAAATAAACTATTTAGTTGTATTATTGTGCCAGTTTTTTCTTCGATACGCGGCAATATCTGAGCAATTTCCGCCATTAATGCTTGGTTGCTCATACCTGGAAGTGCTCGTAAATCAAACTCCAGCTCACAGCGTCCGCAAATACGGTTTGGGTTGTCTCCGCCATGAATGCAGCCGAAGTTCATCGTCGGGTAGTCAATAACAAAGCTGGCATCGCGATAGTTTGCTTTAAGTTGCTGACGAAATGCCATTAATTCTGACATTACATCATGCATAGCATCCAGTGCGTTGTTTCCTAATGACGGGTTTGAAGAATGACCAGATTGCCCCGTAACCTGAATTCGCTCCATCATAATGCCCTTATGAGCATAAATTGGTGTCAAAGACGTTGGCTCGCCAATTAACGCATACCGAGCTTTTAATGCGCCTCTTTCAACCAAGGCTCTTGCACCAGACATGGAGCTTTCTTCATCAGCGGTCGCAAGAATGATGAGTGGTTGCTTGAGATCCGATAATTGCATTTGTCGAATGGTATCGAGCACAATAGCGAAAAAGCCTTTCATATCACAGCTACCGAGCCCGTATAGTTTGTGATCTCTTTCTTCCAATTTAAACGGGTCTGATTGCCAACGGCCTTTATCGTAAGGAACCGTATCAGTGTGACCTGAAAGTACTAAACCACCATCACCAGTTCCGAGTGTCGCAATCAGATTGAACTTGTGTGGTTGATCTGGCAAAGGCATCACTTCGCACTGAAAACCTTGCGAGCTTAGCCAACTTTCGAGTAATTCAATCACACCTTTATTTGACTGATCCCAATGGGCTTGACTACAACTGATAGAAGGAGAGGCAATAAGTTGAGACATCATACTGATAAGAGAGGGAAGTGCGGGCATAAAGGATATTCCTTGAATCCGAGTTATTTTCGAATATTACTACTGTAAGATAGGCATCTGGTACACTTGCTCGCACATTATTTTTTTCTTTGTTGTTTGCTCAACAGCAAAGGTTTTAGAGGTTCGTATATTATGGCTACCGAGCTAGAGCTAAAGTTAATGCTTCATTCAGAGTATCTCAAGTCCGCAAGTGATTTTCTTGATGAAATTTGTGCATCTTCTGACACTGATGAACAATCTCGTCAGCCTACGTTGGCTTTGATGAATGCGTATTTTGATACGCAAAGCGCAGATCTCATGCAAGGTGGTATGGCGCTGCGAATTCGTGCTGTTAACAATACGTTTATTCAAACCGTAAAAACGCGAGGCAGTAACCGCGTCGGCATGCATGCTCGTGGTGAATGGGAGTGGTTTGTGCCTAGCGATCAATTGGATTTGTCTTTATTAAGTGACGTCCCTTTGCCCGAATCATTACAAGATATGTCTTGGTGTAGCAAGCTGATTGAAGTCTATCGTACGGACTTTGAGAGACAAGTTTGGAACATCAAATCTCAAGAAACCAAAATGGAAGTGGTTTGCGATCAAGGTTTGGTAACCTCTCCTTATGGTGAGGATGCGATTTGTGAGTTAGAACTGGAGCTGAAAGAGGGCGACGAGGCGGGTTTGTATCAGTTTGCGTTGCAGCTTGCAGAGCGTGTCCCAGTTCAGGTTAGTATTGTTTCAAAGGCGCAAAAAGGTGTGCGTTTAAAATACGGGCAGATTGAATTTCCTAACAAGCCTGTTAATACTTCTAATTCACTTGAATTAGCCGCATATTGGTATGAAGTGTGGTTGGTTTATTGGGAAGCGATGTATTTTATGAAAGACGAAGCGCTCATGCAGCCTTTGCGTCATTCTATGGCTCAATTAAAAGCTTGTTTGCCCAACGAATTAGCACAAGGATTAGAACGCTTAGATGGTGAACTGGAACAGCAACTTGTTGAGGAAGAAGATTTGTTGCTGAAAAAACTCGCAGGCATGAATCAAATTGGCATTACCATGTTGACAGTTGGGCAATGGTTAAACCAGCAAGCTATGTAAAAAAATAAAAAGTCTCAAAAAGAATATTTTGTAAGGAAGCCCAGTGACCCCTCCGCATTTGAACCCGAACTATGTGAAATTTTGTGAACAGTCCTCGTCTCGTGCTTTGTTGTTGGAGCATGTGCAAGACGCTCGAGAAAGACACGGGCTTGATTCATTAAACCAAGAACAAATTGATATATTAGAACCCTTGTGGATCTTGAGTGATTATTTACATCAACAATTTACTCGTTTTCCTCACTGGTTAGATGATTTGTTGGCGCTTAAAAAGCTACCTGAAAAGCCGTCTAAAGAAGCCTTGATGGCTGGCGAAGCATTTTTTTCATGTGAAGCGGGTTCTTGTCCGACCGAGTCGTTAGCGCCATTAGATGAAGCCGGCTTTATCAAGCGTTTGCGTTTGTATCGACAGTGGTGGATGGTACGGTTGATAGCTTTAGACATTCAGCAGCAGCTTTCATTGACCGAGCTAACGTCACGTTTAAGCGCTTTAGCGGATGCTTGTGTGAATGCCAGCCTTCAATGGACAACGCAGTACTATCTTGCCTTGTACGGTCAGGCATTGGACAGTAAGGGCTTGCCACAGTCGATGATTGTCATTGGCATGGGGAAATTGGGTGGTAACGAACTTAATTTGTCTTCTGATATCGATTTGATTTTTGCTTTTCGTGAGCACGGCGACACCCAAGGTGGCAAAAAAAGTCTGTCTCATCAAGAGTACTTTACCAAGCTTGGTCAAAAACTGATTCAACATTTGGATCAAGTCAGCGCTGATGGCTTTGTTTTTCGAGTTGATATGCGTTTACGGCCTTTTGGGCAGTCTGGTGCTTTGGTATTAAACATGGATTCGTTGGAAAATTATTACCAAGATCAAGGTCGAGACTGGGAACGTTACGCCATGATCAAGGCTCGTGTCATGTCTGGTAACACCTTGGATGTGCGCGAATTTGAAGCATTACGTAAGCCTTTTGTGTATCGCAAATATCTCGATTTTGGGGCGATAGGTGCATTGCGTGACTTGAAACAAATGATTGCTAAAGAGGTGCGTCGCAAAGGCATTGAGCACAATATTAAATTAGGCGAGGGGGGAATTCGTGAAGTTGAATTTATTGCCCAAGCTTTGCAGATATTACACGGTGGTCGAGATCAGGGCTTGCAAACGCCAGCCTTGTTGAAAGTGTTACCTTACCTTGCTCAACAGGATTATTTGCCTGTTGAGGAAATGGATCAATTGCGTGAGGCGTATTTACTTTTACGTCGCACCGAGCATGCATTGCAGGCGGTGAATGACGAGCAAACGCAGCTATTGCCAGAAGATGATCGAGCACGCACGCGCATTGCATTAATTGTTGGTTTCCCTTCTTGGGAGGCATTGGATAAACGTCTTTGGGAAGTGCGCAAAAATGTACATCGTTCTTTTGTAGCTTTAATTGATGATGGCCATGAAAGTACCGAAGAAGTGAAGAACCAAGAAACTTGGCGTTTATTAATTAAGCACCCAGAAGATCGAGAAGCGATACAAGATGCTATCTCACTGATATCATGGCAGGACCAAGAGGCAAGTATTACACGCATTTCTCAGCTGCTTAGTTCCCGTACGGTTGTTTTTATGCAGCCTATTGGTCATGAGCGGCTTGCGGTCTTTTTGGCCGCCTTAATCTCTAAATTAACGGACGAAGCTAATCCTGATTTGGTTTTGGAGCGCGTATTTCCAATCTTGGAAGCTGTCTTGCGGCGTACTGCTTATTTGGTTCTCCTTTCCGAAAACCAAACCGCACTGACGCATCTTATTCGATTGTGTCGAGAAAGTGTGTGGTTTACCGAAGCGATTTCGACGACGCCAGCATTGCTGGACGAACTGCTAGACGCCAATACGCTATTTTCACCGCCAGATAAAGCCATGCTAGCGGAAGAGCTTCAGCAAATATTATTGCGTTTGCCAGAAGACGATGAAGAAGCGCAGATGGACGCTATGCGTCGCTTCAGACGTTCCATTATTTTACGTATTGCCGCTTGCGACATAACAGAAATATTGCCTGTGATGAAAGTGAGTGATCACTTAACCTGGTTGGCAGAAGTACTTTTAGATCAGGTGTTGCAACAGTCTTGGCAATATTTAACGAAAAAACATGGTTTTCCTGTAAGCCAAGGTGAAGTTGCTTTCACACCTCAATTAGCCATTATTGGCTATGGTAAATCTGGTGGATGGGAGCTTGGCTACGATTCTGATCTCGATCTTGTATTTATTCACGATGCACAGGCCAACGGAAGTACAGACGGCGATCGCAGTATCGATAATCTCACTTTCTATACTCGTCTAGGTCAGCGTTTAATTCACATGATTACCAGCTTTACTGCCGCGGGTCGCTTATACGAAGTGGATATGCGTCTGCGTCCTTCGGGTAATTCCGGTTTGTTGGTGTCTAGTTTGGAAGCGTTTAAAGATTATCAGCAAAAAGAAGCTTGGGTGTGGGAGCACCAAGCCCTGACTCGTTCCCGTGGATTGGCGGGGGAGTCTCAATTACTTGCGAAATTTGAAGCTTGCCGTAAAGAGATTATTGCTTCAGCGCGAGATCGCAATGAACTTAAAGCTGAAGTCATCAAGATGCGCGAGAAGATGCGTGCTCATCTTGATACTGGTGGCAAAGAGCAAGGTTTTGATCTTAAGCAAGGTGCTGGTGGCATCATTGATATTGAATTCATGGTGCAATACATGGTGTTGGCTTGGTCATGTAAATACCCTGAGCTGATGCGATTCTCCGACAATGTTCGCCAGCTAGAAGCCGCTGCTTTAGTTGGCTTGATTGGTGCTGAGCAGGCTGAAAAAATGACCGATACCTATACTCTTTATAGGTCTCTTACTCATAGGTTGAGCTTGCAACAACAGGGCCGAGTGGTTCAAAAGGATATGCTAGTTGATAACCAGAACTTGGTGAGTCAGTATTGGGATAGTTTTGTTAATGATGACAAAATCTAAACTCTGTTTGCTTCCATGTTACAAAAAGGTGTTCGTAAATTAGCCAATCACCCGCTATACTTTGGCCATTGATCAGTTTTTTTCGATCTACCATTCACAATTGATAGGAGGAAGAATGCCAAGTATTAATGGTGTTAGTAGTCCTGCGATGGATTATGCGAGTGAAGTCTATAGCGCTAATTTAGCCAAGGCTGCTCAGCAACAAAAAGCGGAACAAAATCTTGCCTTATTGGCCGAAGCCGCAAAAAACGTTACGCCAGCGGCAAGCAGTGGATCACATACCACGACAGATAACTTAGGGCAAAACATCAATATTAACGTTTGAGTCTAAGTAGTTATCTTATTGATTTAAAAAGTAAAAAACAATTAAAAGCCCCGCCAGATGTTATCTGACGGGGCTTTTAATTTAAACAGAATTAAGTTGTTACTTTAATCTTATGTTTCCATAAAATTTTGATCTTCCGTTGGTAAAGGTTGGTTATCAATAGCCGCTTCAAAAGCTTTAAGACGTTTGTAGATAGAGAGCAGTTCAACGATGGTTGTCCAAGAATTCACTAAATATTGGAACGAATTTTCTACTTGATTGAAGGCATTGTTAATTTGTTGAAATAGACCAAAAGTAATAACGCCAGCAACTATGGATGGGCCAAGTGCTATTAATGGCACAAGAACACCTGCTTGAAGGTAGCCATAGCGAACCACGTTGAAATATAGATAATTAAAATAGAGTGTGAAGTAGTTCTTACGGACGTGATTGAATAGCTCGTTTAATGTTGGCGGCTCCGCTCTGTTTTCATTGTCCTCTCCATATACTAACTCTTTCCGGTAAGCTGCTTCTACTCGTTGATTTTTAAACTCTAGTCCTGGTAATTTAATTCCAGCTACTGCGAGTAAGGTGGTACCAATAATAGACCAGAATAATGCTGTGAAAACGAGTGCTTGAGGAACTTCCCCAATAAAAGGTAGCTCTTTTACATAGGAAGAAAGACCCCAGAGAACAGGTAAAAAGGCGAGCAAAGTCATCACAGAGCTAATAAGGCGAACTCCCAGACCTTCCATTATGCTAGCAAAGCGCATGGTGTCTTCTTGTATCCGTTGAGACGCCCCTTCTATGTGTCTAACCTGTTGCCATTTAGAGGAATAGTACTCTGTCATAGAGGTCCTCCAGCGAAATACGTAATGACTTACAAAGAAGTTTTTGAGTACAGCAACAGTTATACTGATTGCGGCAATACTTGAAAAAGTGTAAAGCTGTGAAAAGTATTCACCTATTGTAATTGAATTCGGCGCAGATAAGGCTTTTTGAATAAGGTTATAAAAACTACCGTACCAATCATTTATCATGACGCTAAGTTGCACACTAAACCAAGTGGTAAATATGATAACCCCAGACCCTAAAACAGACCATCTGCCCCATTTTTGGCCACCATATATCATCCATATTCCAATAAATATGCCATAACAAGCAGCCATATATTGGTATAGCCATACAGTTAGGGCTGTTTCTTGGGCGCTTTGGAAGGCAGCTTGTGCGGCTGCATCAGCACCTTCAGCTAATGTTTCTGGAAAATGAACGCCAAATAGAGATCCTAGGCTTAACATGTTGCCTAGGTCTTGAGCGGCTAGATACCAGCCAAGGACACAAACAAGTGCCCACAGGGTAAAACTAAGAAAAAATAATTTAGGTTTGGGAAAGAAAGATTGAAACACGGTTTAGTTTCTCTATAAGTTGAATACTTCATAAGCCATTGATTTACGCTGGGTTGTTTAATGGCGCTTTACCGGAGCTTAAACCAGTAAAGTGATAATCACAATCAAACTGCCCTTAAGGAATCAGCAAAAAAGACGATAATCGATTATGGTGACTGTATAATAAAGGTAATTGAGGGGGGAAGTGACACAATGAGAGCAATGGGAGTGTTATATGGCACAGGTTGATGTGTATTTAGTCCGAGCTTTTTCTATTTCAGGGCAAGGAGGAAACTTAGCTGGTGTAGTTTTACATGCTGATGCGCTAACAGATTTGCAAAAGCAATCTATTGCTAAGCAAGTTGGTGTGTCTGAAACCGCTTTTGTTGGTCAAAGTGATAAAGCCGATTTCAAGCTATCTTTCTTTACTCCCACGGTAGAAGTAGATTTTTGTGGTCATGCTACCTTAAGTGCATTTTGGCTATTGCGCCATTTACAGCACATTTCGGCAGGAAGTTATCAACAGGAAACAAAGGCGGGAATCTTAGCCGTTGAAGTGGCATTAAATGGTGATGTGTTGATGAGTCAAAGTTTGCCTGTATGGTCTACAAAATTTAGTGCAGCAGAGATTGCCCCTATGTTAGGCCTTCAGCCGCAGCTTATTACTCAATCTGGTTTGCCTATTCAAGCTGTATCTACTGGGTTGGTTGATGTGATGATTCCTGTACCCTATGGCGTATTGGATTGTCTTGAGGTTGATAATGATGCTATAACGCGTTTTTGTCAGCAGCATCAATATGTTGGGTTTCATGTTTTTGAAATGAACCCGCCAGAGGTCGTCTATACGGCAAGTTGTCGAAATTTCGCTCCAGCGGTTGGTATTCCAGAAGAATCCGCGACAGGTAGCTCGAATGGAGCGCTTGCTTGTTATTTAAATCGACACTTTGGCTATCAGCAGGCGATTTTTGAGCAAGGACGAGCAATGAACATGTCATCACGTATATTGACTCAATTAACAAAAGATAATGGAGAGTTAATACAGGTTCAAGTTGGAGGCGAAGGGACGTTCAATAAGCTTATTTCTATCAGTATTGATTAAATAAAAAATCGGACCTAAGTCCGATTTTTAAACATTCTATCAAGTGCTTAATTGCTTACGCAGCTTTGTTATTAGCTATCACTGTAGCGATGGCTTTATCAAGTCGAGCAAGGCCATCTGCAATGTCTTGTTCGGTGATAATCAAAGATGGCGCTAAACGTAAAACGTTTGGACCTGCAACAAGTACAAATAGGCCTTCTTCAGCGGACGCTTTAACAATCTCACCAGCTTTGCCTGCAAGGCTGTCAATCACTTCGGCACCGATTAGAAGTCCCATGCCTCGAATATCTTTAAAGACATGGTGCTTTTCGTTTATGGCTTTTAAACCTTCAACGAATAGGTCGTGACGTTTCGCCACACCGCCCAACACTTCAGGTGTGTCGACAATGTCAATAACTGCTTCAGCGATGGCACAAGCCATTGGATTACCACCATAAGTACTGCCATGAGTACCGAAAGCTAAGCTTCTTGCTGCCTTTTCAGTCGCTAGCATTGCACTTACTGGGAAACCATTACCTAGTGCTTTAGCGGTCGTTAGTACATCAGGTTTTACGCCAAGTTGTTCGTAAGCGTATAGTGTGCCTGTGCGGCCTACACCAGATTGCACTTCGTCATACACCAATAGCGCATTGTATTGATCGCACAATTCACGTACTTGTTTGGCAAATTCAATGTCAGCCGGAATGATTCCGCCTTCACCTTGAATTGGTTCCATTACAACGGCACAGGTTTTATCGCTAATAATCGCTTTAAGCTGCTCAATGTCGTTGTAATCGCAATGTTTGATTCCACCAGGAGTCGGCTCAAAACCTTCTTTGTATTTTGCTTGTCCGCCTACAGAAACGGTAAACAAAGTACGGCCGTGGAAGGACTTATAAAAAGCGATAATTTCGTGTTTTTCTGGACCAAAATGATCGAACGCGTAACGGCGAGCAAGTTTGAAAGCTGCTTCATTAGCTTCTGCACCACTGTTTGCAAAGAATACTCGATCAGCAAAGGTCTTTTCAGTCAACTTTTTAGCTAATCGTAGTGCCGGCTCGTTGGTCATAGTATTTGATAAATGCCAAAGTTGCCCAGCTTGCTCACGCATGACGTTGACTAAAGTAGGATTAGAATGCCCCAATGCAGTTACGGCAATGCCGCCTGCAAAATCGACGTATTCTTTGCCTTCTTTGTCCCATATGCGAGAGCCTTCACCACGTACTGGAATAACCGCAGAAGGTGCGTAGTTAGGAACCATTACTTCGTCAAAGGTTGCTCTCGTTACTTGTTGTGTCACTTTTCTATCCATCTCGAAAAAAGGCCTCTTAAAAATAGGTGGCCGCAATGGCGACCACCCATAGGTTTATATCAGATTTCTCAACTCACGAATAGCGACAGTTACCATAGCAAGTGTTAATTCGCTTTCGGCTTTTATTTCACTAAAAGTCGCACGGTAATGCTTGATACTGTCACTATTTGATTCGCGCCAATGAGTCAGACGTTGTTCCAGTTTCTTGATATCGACACTAGACTGAATGACCTCTTGGGTGAGGGTTCTTAAACTATTATCTACTTCGTCGCCTAGACCTGCTTTTGCACGACGTTGCCACATATCGTCAGCCGATAACTCACTAACTTTATGGCGCAACCAATGTAACTCTAAGTCCATTTCAAGCGCGAAGTAAGTTTGAGCGACATCTAATACTTCGGTCTCGGTATTTGCCGCGACACGAATGATGTCTAATCCGTAGAACAGGTAATGAAGAGACGATAGTCTTTCCGCTACTTCTACTGGGATATTTTGCTCGACAAGGCTTGCCGCAATATCGGCCAGATGTGCTTGGCTAGACTCCGTCAAAATCGCCTGCATGTTGGCTCTAATGACTTCAACACCTGGTTTATAAGTGTCTTTTAAGCGTTGAATAGACAAGCTTTCGCGAGTATTGCGCAATAGCCAAAGTGTCGCACGTTCTAGCAATCCTTGAATGCGAATTAGTAAACCGTTTAATACAGAGTTAGCTACTGTGAAGTCTAAACCGTTAATCGCATCCCAAAGTGCTGGAATGCCAAAGATGTCTTCTGCAGCCATGTAAGCTCGAACGACATTCAAAGAAGATGCGCCGGTTTCTTCTTGCATATAGGTGCTGAACGTTGGCCCCATACGGTTGCCGACGTTGTTGGTCACATGGCCTGCAATGATTTCTTGAATCAAAGGATGCGATGCCATTTGGCCGCCAAAGTGTTTGGTCAATTGAGTAGGGAAGTACTCATTGATTTGAGTAGTCAAATCGACATCTTCACCGATACCGTCTTCTACCAATTGCTCAGACAATTTGATTTTCGAATAAGCCAGTAGTACAGAAATTTCAGGACGAGTTAAGCCTTGACCTTTGTTTAAGCGCTTTTTGATTTGCGTATCACTAGGCAAGTACTCGATTTCACGATTCAAACGGCCCTCACGGACCAGAGATTGAATCAAGCGCCAATGATCTGCTAGACGTTCCGGTGCTTGTGCATTTGCTAAGGACAACACATGACTCTGGCCACGATTATGGCGCAATACTAGGTTGCCCACTTCGTCGGTCATTTCAGCAAGCAAGCTGTTACGTTGCTTCTCAGTTAAATCGCCATTTTCAACCACGCGGTTTAGTAGGATCTTGATGTTTACTTCGTGATCCGAGCTATCTACACCCGCAGAGTTATCGATTGCATCGGTACTGATTGAACCGCCTTTCTGGGCAAATTCAATACGGCCTAGTTGTGTTAAGCCTAGGTTGCCACCTTCACCAACAATCTTACAGCGTAGCTCTTTACCGTTTACGCGTAGACCGTTGTTAGCACTGTCGCCTGCGTCTGCGTGGGACTCTCCTTCAGATTTAACGTAGGTTCCGATACCACCGTTCCACAGTAGATCAACAGGCGCTTTTAAAATGGCATTGATCAAATCCGTTGGGGCCATAGATTTAATATTGCCTTCAATGCCTAGGGCTTTACGAATATCAGCATTGATTGGGATAGACTTCGCAGAGCGATTGAAAATACCGCCGCCTTTCGAAATAAGCTCTTTGTTGTAATCTTCCCAAGAAGAGCGAGGCAGTTTGAACATGCGCTCACGTTCAGCAAAAGACGTCGCCGCATCGGGAGTTGGGTCGATAAAGATATGCATATGGTTAAACGCTGCGATTAGGCAAGTGTGCTTCGATAACAGCATGCCGTTACCAAATACGTCGCCTGCCATGTCGCCTATACCAACCGTGGTGAAGTCAGTAGTTTGACAATCGATGCCGATTTCTTTGAATTGACGTTTAACGGATTCCCAAGCGCCGCGAGCTGTGATGCCCATTTTCTTATGGTCATAACCATTAGAGCCACCGGAAGCAAAAGCATCGCCTAACCAGAAACCATATTTCGCAGAAATACTGTTCGCCAAGTCTGAGAAAGTTGCTGTGCCTTTGTCTGCTGCTACTACCAAGTATGGGTCGTCTTCGTCGTAACGAAGTACAGAAAGCGGTGGAACCACTTGGTTTTGTACTAGATTGTCAGTAATGTCTAACAAGCCACTAATAAAAGTAGTGTAGCAATGGATAACTTCGGCTTGAACTTCTTCGCGTGAAGCATTCTTTTTCAATTGTTTAGCAACAAAGCCGCCTTTTGCTCCTGATGGTACAATAACGGCGTTTTTCACCATTTGCGCTTTCACAAGGCCAAGTACTTCGGTACGGAAATCTTCCATGCGGTCAGACCAGCGTAAACCACCACGGGCTACTTTGCCGCCGCGCATGTGGATACCTTCTACCCAAGGCGCATAAACGAAAATTTCGAATTTCGGTCTTGGTAGTGGTACTGCTGGAATCAGTGTTGGATCAAGTTTGAAAGAGACGTAATCTTTAACTCCACCTTCAATGCCTGCTTGGTAGAAGTTAGTTCGTAGCATTGCCTGAATCACAGAAAGGTAGTGTTTCAGAATGCGGTCTTCGTCCAAGTTAGCAACTTGATCTAATTCTAGGTCGATTTTCTCAAGCAGCTTTTGAACTTTCTCGTCACGTTTTGCTTCTTGGCTAGGGTCGAAACGTTGTTCGAATAGTTGAACCAATAGGCGAGCGATGCCAGCATTTTTCTCTAGAGTTTGTTGCATGTACTGCAAGGAGAAAGGTACTTGTAATTGCATCAAGTACTTGGTCAATGCACGTAACATGGTGACTTGACGCCACGTTAAGGAAGCACTTAGTACCAAAGCGTTAAAGCGGTCGTTTTCAACTCTACGGCTGAAGACTTGATTGAACGCATCTTGGAAAGCTTCACGCTGTGAATTCTTATCAAGATTAATATCAGCGTCCACGCTGATGGCAAACTCAACTACCCAAGTGTTTGCTGTACCGTCACCATTTTGGTCTAGCTCATATGGGCGAGCTTCTAGTACTCGTAGCCCCATACATTCCAAAATAGGTAATACATCGGACAAGATAAGCGTTGTACCCGCGCCATATACTTTGAAAAAGTAGTTGTTTTTGGTCTGACCAACCTGACGGTATATATGTGTTGAAATATCACCTTCGCCAGCGAGTTGCCCTAAACGTTCGATGTCTAGAACAGCGGCGTTTGGAGAGAAATCTTCACGGTAAGCCGCTGGCAAATAAGGTGCATAGCTGTTGAAAAGAATGTTGCCATTTTCTTCGCCATGGCTTTTATGTAGCGCCGTTAAGAGTTTATCTTCCCATGAACTCATCGCATCTTGCATCTTACGCTGAATGTCTTCAGCATCGATAGTCGGGCTTTGTTTAGGGTCTGCAATTTGAATAGTAAAGTTAACGCGGGCTAAAACAAGTTGCGAGAATTGTACGTTGAATTCAGAGCTGGTTCCGTTACAAGCGCTCATTAAGATGTCTTGCATCTTCATACGCAGTTCCGTGTTGTAGCGATCGCGAGGCACGTAAACCAAGGCGTTCAGGAAGCGGCCATAGATGTCTTTGCGAAGGAAAACGCGTAATTGGCGGCGTTCTTGAATGGCAAGGATGCTTTCGATGGTGCCAAAAAGCTCATCAACTGGAGCTTGCAGCATCTCATCACGAGGGTAACTGTTTAGGATATGTTTTAGATTTTTGCCCTTGTGGCTGTTTGGATCCACATTGGCTTTTTCAACAATGACATTAAGTTTTTTGCGTAATAATGGAATATCTTGTAAACGAGCGATATAAGCCGCAGATGAATACAAACCAAAGAAGCGCCATTCGCCGATGACATTGCCTTTTTTATCAAAGCGTTTTACACCAAGGTAATCAAGGTGGACAGGACGATGTACAGTGGAGACCGCTGTGGACTTGGTTAAAACAAGGATGTTACTAGGGTCTACTGCTAATTTAGCTAGGTTGTCTTGTAAAACGATATCGCGTTTTACTTTCTTATCGTTGATGTCGCGGAAGGTTCCTAGACCTGAGCCTTCGACCAGTTTAAGGTGTGTTTCATCGCCTTCGATTGCAAGATCATAAGCTCGGAAGCCGATAAAAGTGAAGTGGTCATTGGCTACCCAGCGTAAGAAATCAAGAATTTCCTGATGTTCTTCGTTCTTTTTCAGATGCGCAAGTTGTTCAGATTCGCTGATAATGTCGCTTAGTTTGGCTTTCATTGTAGGCCAGTCTGCGACAGTTTTCTTCACATCGACTAAGCTATTAAGCAGCTCTTCTTTAATTTCATCCAGCAAGTTGATGTCGGACAAACGATCGATTTCAAAGCGCATCAAGGCTTCGTGTGATTTTGAAGATGAATTGATGCCTTGTAGTTCACCTTTTTTATTACGATCAACTGGTACGACTGGGTGTGCTGTTAGGTGAATTGTGTGGCCAAGACGAACCAGTGCCATATTGAAAGATGAGACAAGGAAAGGCATGTCATCCGTTAAAATTTCGATAACGGTATGAGTAGATTGCCAGCTGTGCTCTTCGTAGTTCGGATTGTAGACACGAACCTTGGGTTGGTTTACGGGGCGTTGCTGTAAGAAATCCCATAAGCAGATAATTGTGCCATATAGATTCTCTATAGACTCATTGACCAAATCTTCCGTTAAAGAGTCCTGGAAGTAGAGGTGGGCAAGTTGAATCAAGTTGTTCGCTTCTGCAGTGCTAAAGTTTTCGTTTATTTCTACTTCAACACGTTCGATTAATTCGTTTTTTTTGTAATCAGTCATTAGAACTCATCCCTCGTGAGTGGTGTTCTTAATAAAACTAGTTGTTAATGCAATTTTACGAAAGTATTCGTTTTGGACTCTGAGTATGATTATTATGAAAAATTTGCTCCTTTGATAGTTGCTAACTTATCTAATAGCGACATATTGTTATGATGTCTGGTTAATCGGACTAAAAAAGCCTTGCTCAATACGAAAAAAACCTTTGTTATCCATTTTAAACGAAATAAACTCCTTTTTTGTCTATAGTTCGCAGGATAATATTTTGTACAAGACCGAATTCGCATCAAGAGAAATCATGCAGGCAAGTAAAAAGCCATTAAAATACGGCTTTTTGCTCTTGCCACACTATTCTATGTTGGGTTTTTCTTCTGCTATTGAAACATTGCATATGGCGAACTGGGTGGCAGGAAAAGAGCTTTACTCTTTTTGTACTATTAGCCATGAAGAAAGAGAAATCCCTTCAAGTACGGGGGTTACAACCGTTTCAGACTATCTAACAAGTGATGCGCCAAGTGATTTAGACGCGATTTTCGTATGTGGTGCATCGCCAGTGATAAAAAACGAAAGTCAGACTTTAGAAAATTGGATAAAAAAA
The DNA here is from genome assembly GCF_012726345.1 of Marinomonas sp. UCMA 3892. Classification (GTDB taxonomy): domain Bacteria; phylum Pseudomonadota; class Gammaproteobacteria; order Pseudomonadales; family Marinomonadaceae; genus Marinomonas. The sequence continues at coordinate 22,125 of NZ_PTXN01000019.1, read as the reverse complement.
CAAGCCAAAAAGCAGGTTGGACTTGGTGGTGTATGCACAGGAAGCTATTTATTGGCGAAAGCCGGACTATTAGATGGCTACCGCGCCACGATTCACTGGCGCAGTCTTGCTAACTTGCGAGATGAATTTTTACAGACGATCGTTTCTAATCATCTTTTTGAAGTTGATAGAGACCGTTATACTTGCAGCGGTGGTACAGCAGCCATGGATATGATGCTTTTTCTTATAGGTAAACAGCATGGTATGACGCTTGCTAGCAGTATTTCTGAGCAATTTGTCTGTGAGCGCATTCGTACACATGAAGATCCGCAAAGAATTCCTCTTCAGGCTCGTATTGGTACAGGTCAACCTAAGCTTGTTGAAGCTGTTCAGCTAATGGAAGCAAATATTCAAGAGCCATTGTCATCTGATGATATTGCTTATCATGTTGGTGTTTCTAGGCGACATCTAGAGCGACTGTTTAAAGGTAATTTAGATATTGTACCGTCGCGTTATTATCTAGAGTTGCGTTTACAGCATGCTAGGCAATTGATTATTCAAACGGATAAAGCAATTACAGAGGTTGGTGTAGAGTGTGGATTTGGGTCTGCGCCTCATTTTAGTACAACCTATAAAGGTTTTTTTGGTGTTTCACCAAGAGAAGAACGTAATAAAATTCATAATAAAAGCGCTGCCCCTGTCCAAATGGACAAGAAAAAGAGGCGACTTTGGAAAAAGTAACTTAAAATACCAGTTACATTGTTCTTGGCGTGATTTTTGTATTCTACTTTATGGTGAATGTTGACTAAATTTATCGGTTAAAGAGTCCATTTAGTGTTGCGTTGTTATTACGGTAAAAATAATAAGTTCATAAAATAAAAGAAGGTATAAAACATGTCGAAAGTCCCGGCGTTAGAGCTCGTTGATATCCACAAAACGTTTGGTGATATTGAGGTGTTAAAGGGGATTTCCCTAAAAGCTTACGATGGTGACGTCATTTCAATTCTTGGTTCCAGTGGCTCAGGTAAAAGTACTTTTTTACGCTGTGTAAACCTGCTTGAAAACCCCACCCGAGGCGATATTCTTTTTAATGGAAATAAACTTGATTTGATTAAAGGTGAATCGGATTTAGTCGCCAACAACATGAAGCAACTTACTCAAATGCGTCAGCAAATTGGCTTTGTATTTCAAAGTTTTAATTTATGGCCTCATATGACGATTTTACAGAATGTGATGGAAGGACCGCTTCATGTTCTAAAACGTCCTAAGCAGGAAGTCGCAGAATACGCTGAGCATTTATTGCGGAAGGTCGGTATCGCAGAGAAAAAGGACATGTATCCTAATCAACTTTCTGGTGGTCAACAGCAACGTGTTGCTATCGCTAGAACATTGGCTATGGATCCTCAAGTAATTCTGTTTGATGAGCCGACATCAGCGCTAGATCCAGAGTTAGTAGGTGAAGTACTGACTGTTATGCGCAATTTGGCAGAAGAAGGGCGTACTATGCTTATCGTAACGCATGAAATGAACTTTGCCCGTGAAGTATCTAGTGAAGTTGTGTTTCTGCATCGGGGGGTGGTGGAAGAAAAAGGCACGCCTGATCAAGTGTTTGGCGCTCCAAAATCAGAACGCTGTAAGGCGTTTTTATCCAGCGTTTTTTAGGTAATATTTCGTTATTCAAGCTATAAACTCTAAAATATAAAATGATTAAATAAACAAATACACTAAGGGGATTACAATGAAATTGAAAAAAATGGTTTTGGGTTCAGCGTTGTTGTTAACGGCAGCATTGTCAGCTGTTTCCGTACAAGCTGCAGATAAAGTTCGTTTCGTAACGGAAGGGGCTTGGGCACCGTTTAACTTTATTGACGAAGCTGGCAAGCCACAAGGTTTTGACGTTGATATTGCTCGCGCATTGTGTGCAAAAATGGCAGCTGATTGTGAAATTCTAACTCAGGATTGGGACGGTTTGATTCCTGGGCTTAAAGTACGCAAATTTGATGCGATTATTGCGTCTATGTCTATCACTGAAGATCGTTTGAAAGTTGTCGATTTCACTAACAAATATTACTCAGGCGGTTTGCGTTTCATGGGGCGCGTTGGTGAAAAATTTGATCTTGCTAAGCTAGACGGAAAAACCATCGGTGCGCAGCGTGCTACTTTAGGTGCTCAATATCTTGAAGACAATTTTGCAGGTAAAGCCAACTTAAAATTCTATGATAACCAAGACAACGTTTATCTAGATCTTATTTCCGGTCGTTTGGATATCGTGTTATCCGATGAATTGCCAACTTATAACTGGTTGAAAACATCTGAGAGTGGTTCTAAATTTGAATTCAAAGGTGATGCTTTCATGAAAACAGATAACATTGCCATTGCTATTCGTAAGGGTGATGACAAGTTGAAAGCGAAGTTGAATAAAGCACTTGATGCCATTCTAGCTGACGGTACTTATCAGAAAATCAATGCTAAATACTTCCCGTTCTCTATCTACTAAGTGTAGATATTTCTTAGGTTTCTCGGCACTAACTTGCCGAGAAACCTACTTTAAGCTTACTCTGAGAAAAAACTATGATTGATCTTCATGGATTCGGTGATCAGCTGCTGCAAGGTGCTGTTGTTACCTTGGAGCTAGCGCTGTCTTCGCTGTTTGTTGGTTTGATTCTGGGATTATTAGGCGCTTCTGCCAAATTATCCTCTATCGCAGTTATCCGATGGATCGCTAATGGTTATACCACTATTATTCGTGGTATTCCTGAACTGCTAACTGTGCTTATTATTTATTTTGGTGCCACCAGTGTTTTGATGGCGATAGCGGGTTTATTTGGTTACGACGAATATATTGAAGTTGGTGCATTTGCAGCGGGTGTGACGGCACTTGGTTTGACGTTTGGTGCCTATGCAACAGAAGTGTTTCGTGGTGCTTTACAGTCTATTCCGAAAGGGCAACATGAGGCTGCAATCGCTCTAGGAATGGGGCCAATTCGAAAGTTCTACCGTATTATTTTGCCGCAGGTATGGCGAATTGCACTGCCTGGGCTAGGGAATTTATTTCTGGTTTTGCTAAAAGATACTGCTCTGGTGTCTGTTGTCGGGCTAGACGATATTATGCGTAAAGCCAATATCGCAGTGAGCAGCACCAAGCAAGCGTTTTTGTTTTATTTGGTTGCGGCATTTATGTATTTGGCTTTAACCATTATCTCTATGGTGTTCGTATCCTATATGGAAAAACGAGCGAGCCGTGGTTTGAATAGGGGATAATGTATGGATTTTTCGGTTGTTGTTGAATATTTTCCCCGTTTGCTCGAAGGCGCTTGGGTTAGCCTTCAGTTGGTGCTTATTTCTATCGTGTTGGGTGGTATTTTTGCCTTGCCGATTGCTTTAGCAAGGATTTCACCGGTTGCATGGATTCGAGCGATACCTTTTGCTTATATCTTTTTCTTTCGTGGAACACCGCTGCTGGTACAGATCTTTTTAGTGTATTACGGCGCATCACAATTTGATGCCGTTCGAGAAAGTTTCTTGTGGCCAATACTGAGAGAGCCGTATTGGTGTGCCATTATTGCCTTTACACTAAATACCTCTGCTTATACCGCTGAGATCTTCCGTGGCGCGATTCAGGCGATTCCGCAAGGGGAAGTGGAAGCATGTAAAGTGATTGGCATGACGAAGTTTCAGATGTACCGACGAGTCTTATTGCCTCGTGCCTTTGGCATCGTATTACCAGCTTATGGTAACGAGATTATTTTGATGTTAAAAGGCAGTGCATTGGCTAGTACCATTACCATTTTGGATTTAACGGGGATGGCGAGAACCATCATTGCTAGAACCTATACGCCGATGGAAATCTTCTTGGCGGCAGGTGCTATCTACTTGGTGATTAGTATTGTGATTATTGCAATCTTTCGTCAGATTGAGTTACGTCAAAATCGTTACTTGGGAACCCTGTCTATTAAGGTTCCTGATAAAGGTTAGCACCAACGATTTTGCAAAAATAAAAAAAGAGGCCTCGGCCTCTTTTTTTATTTCATAGCAATTAACTGCCCAAATTAGATGGCAATAGCTTAGATTGCTTCGGCACCGGTTTCACCAGTACGAATACGGATGATTTGTTCAAGTGCAGTAACGAAGATTTTGCCGTCACCAATTTTGCCTGTATTCGCACTGTGCTGGATAGCTTCAATTGCGCGTTCAACCATGTCTGTTTCGACGGCAAGTTCTAGTTTTACTTTTGGTAAGAAGTCGACGACATATTCTGCGCCACGGTAAAGTTCAGTATGGCCTCGCTGGCGCCCAAAACCCTTCACTTCTGTGACGGTAATGCCGTTAATCCCAATTTCAGAAAGTGCTTCACGCACCTCATCAAGTTTAAAAGGCTTAACAATGGCCGTAATTAGTTTCATTTCTTTTCTCCATACGAATTAAGAAATCCTAGCACAACTAAAGCGCTCGTCATGTCGTGTAAGAATTTCAAGGCATTATTTAGTCTAAAAATACCACTCTATTGTAAAAGTCGCTACAGGCTCGATGATTATGATCTACATTTAGTGAACATATCTTCATAGGAATGGAGTGCTTGAGATGAAAAAAATAACATCAAGCGAGTATTTTAGAGCAAATTCTGAGTCTTTTTTTAGAAACGTTGACGCTTTATTATCTCACCAAGCTGGTGTGAAATTATACAGTGTGTCTTTGCCTCAAAGTCTGGCATGTTACCAAGCTAAAGGCACGGGTAGTAATTTGCTACTGAGATTAGTGTTGATTCCGCTTGGCAGTGGTCGTTTATTAGGACGCTTATCTTGGTTGGATTGGCGTGGTGTTGATCACGTGTGTTGTTATGTGGATGAAGCATTTGACACTTTGGTAATGGCGTCAAATGGTGTTTGGAAGAAACAGAAGAAGAGCGCTGAAGATTTATGCTTGCAGGAATATGAGTCTTTAGTAGCTTAACCTTAATAGAATTTAGTCCTCTCGTTCTATTAAGGTTAGCGTTGATTGATGATGGCTTATAAATAAGCTCTTAAAGGCCGTTTAAAGCATCTAAGTCATCATATTTTGGTTCATGGTACTTTCGACCTAGTTCGTGAACCGCATCGATCAAATATTTTGGGTGATCAGGATTTACAAACTGGTGGATGCCGTGACCTAGGTTAAATACGTGGCCGCTGCCTGTGCCGAAGCCTGAAAGTACGTTTTCGACTTCATGTTCGATGACATCTTTGCCAGCATAAAGTACACAGGGATCAATATTGCCCTGTAGCGCTACTTTATCCCCAACGCGAGCACGTGCTTCTGCAATATCTGTTGTCCAATCTAAACCAAGTGCATCAGGTCCCGTTGCGGCCATGTTTTCTAGCCATTGCCCGCCATTTTTAGTGAATAAAATAACGGGAATTCTTTTACCTTCGTGCACACGGATAAGGCCGTCTAGAATTTGCTTCATATATAGCAAAGAGAACTGTTGGTACATTGGGCCACTTAATACACCACCCCAAGTATCAAAAATTTGCAGCGCTTGTGCGCCCGCTAATATTTGGCCGTTAAGATACGCTGTAACAGATTTAGCCAGTTTATCTAATAAGGCGTGTAGGGTCTCAGGTGAGCGATACATCATGGCTTTGATGTGACGGAAGTCCTTACTAGAACCACCTTCTACCATATAAGTCGCAAGTGTCCATGGGCTACCGGAAAAGCCAATCAACGGAACGTCACCATTTAAGGCATGACGGATCGTAGTAACGGCTTTCATTACGTAACCTAAGTCATTCGCTGTCGTTACTGGGATGGCATCAACATCGGCTTTGCTACGAATAGTGTGTCTGAACTTAGGGCCTTCGCCCGTTTCAAAATATAAACCTAGTCCCATAGCGTCGGGAATGGTGAGTATGTCAGAGAATAAAATTGCCGCGTCTAAGTCGTAGCGTTTTAGTGGTTGAAGTGTAACTTCGCAGGCGAACGCATCGTTTTTACAAAGGCTCAAAAAATCACCAGCTGTGGCGCGGCTGGCGCGGTATTCTGGTAAGTAGCGTCCAGCTTGTCTCATCATCCATACAGGGGTTGTATCGACAGGTTGTTTGAGTAATGCGCGCAAGAAGCGGTCATTTTTGAGTTCTGGAAACATTAGGACTCTCCGATATGAATTTTCAGTTGGCGCATTTTACCTAAGTTAGACAGGAAAAGCAGAGTGAATAAGCACAATTTATGAGATGGTTGTTGAAAAGGCTAATTATATTGATCTATGGCAGGGTTTACTGATTGATTTTTTACGAGGGAAGTTAGTCACCTAGGTAGGTTTTTAGACTGTATTTTTGGACACGCTGAGCTGCATTTTCTATGTCTTTATTGGCGTGGAGCTCTGCTAAGACTTTAGGAAAAGCTGCCTTTGTTTGCGCGACATCCATTCCAGGTTTGAGGTGCGTTGAGTAGAGAGCTTTAAGTAATAAATAATCCAGTGGACTAAGGTAGGTATCTACGCTGACATCATTAAATACAGATGGAAAAACATCATTGGAATCATTCGGGAGTCCCAGTAATTGGGTGATTTCTTCTACAATACAATCCAAAAAACGTGCTTTTCTGCGTGCATAGTCGACAGGGATAATAATACTTCCCTTGGTTATTTCGTATTTTCCATTACGACTAAAATTTCCTAGGCAAATGGCTTCGTTGAGCGCTGCGCGAATTTTTTCTGGGTCGCCAATATATTGTCTGACTTTGTTTTCAACATTGTCATAGGTGGTGAAAATAACAAAAATATTGGCTTGTTTCGGATCATTGGTGAAGTCAATTGATAGCCCAGTAATGTGAGCCAGATGTTGGGCATGGACACTAAGCAGTTCTTTTTGCAAGCTAGCATCACCGCTGTCGCTTTCAAAAAACAGTTTAATGGGTTTGTTCCAGCGGATTAATTTAGGGTATTTGGTTTCTTTGTATTCACGCTCCAAGGCAATTTTAATAAAACTATCTTGGATGTAGGCATCGTTTTGCCAGCGCTCCTCACTCAAAGCGAATGAGGAAAGAAAAAAAGTTAGTAGCCAAAAAGGCCTAAAGCGGATCATCAAACTGAGGCTGAGTAAGTTTATTTGCATAGTGCTGTAACGCACTTAACGAGTCTGGGGTAAATGGCAAATTGCCAGTGTTACTCAATATATCTTCAATGCTCATTTCATGTACTGAAGCGACTTCCTTGGGCTGTAAAGTCAGCTCACCATGTATTGCTGCATCATAGTAGCAAGTGAAAATTTTGCCCCATATTTTAAACCCTTCACCTTCGGTAAAAAACATACCTTGGCTTTCGAGGGGGGCGTCAAATCCAAGTTCTTCTTGTAGTTCTCTGTGAGCCGAATCGATATAAGATTCGCCTTTTTCAACCACGCCGCCAGTGGTTACACCGTAAAAGCTTGGGCAAAAAGCTTTATCGTCGGTTCTTTTTTGAATGAGTAAGTTTCCTGCCGGATTAAACACCAAAATATAAGTGACACGATGATAGTCTCTGCCAAAATTCATTAAGCGACGTGGCACATCGCCAATGATCTTGTTGTTTTTGTCGACTAAGATAATGACTTCGTCATTTTCGGGCATAAAATACTCTAATTTAAAAGTGAATCTGGTAGAAAGCAAAAGGGTATCGGCATTTGTCTTGAAAGAAAAGACTTCTTAGTCATTAAAGAAAAGTGATTAACTCAAGATAATAGGCTCACTAGAGAGCGTTAGGTGTCGAGAAAGCGACCTGTTTTTGCGTATTATGTACGGTTTGGCATTATTTGTCTTATTAATTGATGGAAAGCGGTATCATGAATGCTTATTTTTAGGTCGCATTTTGCAATGAAATTGATAGAGAAAGTTGGTAGGAAAAATGTCTATTTTGAACAATGATTTTTTAGCCTTAACACTCGCAAACCAAGATAGTATCGCACCTTTTCAATTTTCTTTTCCAAGTGGGGTTGGCTTTGTTGAAGACACTGGTATTTTGCGCCTTGAGCCTAAACAACCTAGTGCGATTAGTCTTGTTTTGTCTGTTGGCGTACATGGTAATGAGACCGGTCCTATTGAGCTTGTAAATCAATTGGTTACCGGCCTTCTAGAGGGTAAGGTTTCATTAAATATCCGCTTGTTAGTATTAATTGGTAACCCTGTAGCAGCAAATTTGGCAAAACGGTTTTGCGATGTGAACCTAAATCGCTTATTTCGTGGTGCTTGGCAAGAATACGATGGCTTTGAAGCTAATAGAGCACAGCGCCTAGAACAAGCAGTTTGTGACTTCTATTCGCTTACTGAGAATAAAACGGATCATATAAAACTGCATTACGATTTACACACTGCTATTCGTGGTTCCGTTCATGAAAAATTTGTCGTTTATCCCTATGTTGAAAATGCTATACATAACAAAGAGCAATTGGCGTTCTTGGCCGCAAGTGGCATTGACGCTGTTTTATTGTCGCATCAACCAACAACGACCTTTTCCTATTACAGCTATGCTGTACACAATGCTCATGCGTTTACGGTAGAACTTGGGAAAGTGTATCCGTTTGGCGAAAATGATTTGTCTCGCTTTGCAGATCTGGAGGACAGTTTGACTCTATTGTTGGAAAAGGGCGTTTTAGCACAAGCCTCTTTGTCTAATTTGTATGTATTTCGTGTATTGGACAGCTTGATAAAAGACGATGACAGTTATGAACTTCGTATTGCAAGCGATGTAAAAAATTTCACTCAGTTTGAAGAGGGCTATTGCATGGCTCATTCTGATAAAAGTGACTACTACATCAAGCAAACTGGTGATGCCATTGTCTTTCCTAATACCAATCTTCCCGTTGGACAGCGTGCCGGTTTGATGATTCGACCAGTAGAGCTTGTTGATTTACAGTTAAGTTAAGTCAAGCTTGCTACTTGTATAAAAAAGAGATTTAAGCTAAACCGCTTGAATCTCTTTTTTTAATATCGTATTGTTACGTTATAACATTAATTTGACGGTATTAAATAATGAATAAACTTATTTTGGCCTTGGGTGTTTCTGCCTTGTCCCCTCTAGCTTTGGCTAAACCAGTAATCGTTACCAGTATTAAGCCTGTTTCTATGGTTGTTGCGGCGATTGCAGGTGATAAAGCCGACATTGAACAGATCGTTTCTAGTACAGCATCACCCCATGATTTTGCTATGCGTCCTTCGGATCTGAAGAAAATCATTAATGCTGATACTGTCGTTTGGGTTGGTGAGTCACTAGAGCGCTTCTTGGAGAAGCCACTTGAAAATGCAGGCAAAGAAGAGTCGTCTATTGAATGGCTTGCTCTTGATGGCATGGCATTACATAATTTTGCCAAAGAACACCATCATGATGAGGATGAAGAAGATCATGATCACGAGGGTCATGACGACCACGACCACGACCACGACCACGACCATGAAGGTCATGACCATCATGTAGCAGATGGCAACCACGAAGAGCATGAAGGCCACGAAGGTCATCATCACGATGGTGTTGATCCGCACGTCTGGTTATCGCCGGATAATGTTAAAGTGTTGGCGAAAGCGGTAACGGCTCGTTTGGTGTCTTTAGATTCTGCCAATGCGGGGTATTACCAAGACAATTTAGCCGCTTTTGAAAAGGGATTGAGTGCGAAAGACGCAGAAATTCGCAAAGCGCTTAATAAGGTGAGCAAAGTGCCTTACATTGTGTTCCATGATGGTTATAGCTATTTCGAACAGCATTACGGCTTGAGTCACGCAGGTGAAATTACGGTGAGTCCAGAGCGCAAGCCTGGCGCGAAAAAAGTGGCTGAAATCCGTCATGAGATTCAAGAAAATAAAGTGCAGTGTGTTTTTAGTGAGCCGCAATTTAGCCCGGCGATAGTGAAAACTTTGCTGGAAGGGTCGGATGTGAAAACAGCACCTTTAGATCCATTGGGTAGCAAAGTGAAAATGGGCACAAATGCCTACTTCTCATTTTTAGACAATTTGAGCGGCCAATTCCTTAGCTGCTTAGGTTAATTTTTCCATACCTACCAAGAGTAAGTGATGAAAACTTGCTCTTTGGTAGGCGACCCGCTTCCTCCGCTGTATAATGATGCTACTTTACGATTATTACATTGAGCAGCGAGGCTTTATGAGCGATCTATTTAATTTGAGTGCCGATTCGAGTACCCATTCCGATATTCTTATTGACAGTGCTCGACGTACTTTATCAACTCAAGCTCAAGCCCTAGCCAATTTAGCTAATCAGGTTACCGAAGAATTCCCCAAAGCCGTCCGAATGATTCTTGCAAGCAAGGGTCGTACGATTATTTGTGGCATGGGGAAATCCGGTTTGATTGGTAAAAAAATTGCCGCCACATTAGCCTCGACAGGCACGCCAAGTTTCTTTCTTCATCCGGGTGAGGCCTTTCATGGCGATTTAGGTATGATCCAGCCTGAAGATGTCTTAGTGCTGATTAGTTTTTCTGGTGAAACAGAAGAACTGATGCGTTTACTGCCTTCTCTAAAAAGTTTCGGAAATCCAAGTATTGCCATGGTAGGAAACATTGATTCTACCTTGGCGAAACATTGCGATTGCGTACTGGATCTTTCTATCGATAAAGAAACTTGTCCAAATAATCTAGCGCCAACCACATCGACGACGATGACAACCGCTATGGGCGATGCTTTAGCCGTGGCTTTGATGGAGTGTCGCAATTTTCAACCACAAGATTTTGCCCGTTTTCACCCTGGTGGCAGCCTAGGTCGTAAACTATTAACTCGTGTTAAAGACCTAATGCACAAAGATAATCTTCCTATTTGCACCCCAGAAACCACATTAAAAGACGCTATTTCCGTCATGACTCATGGCAGAATGGGGGTTGTATTAATTCAAGAAGCGGGAAAGTTGCTGGGTATCTTTACCGATGGAGATTTGCGCCGTGCGATGCTCAAAGAAAGTGAAGGCATGATACATAAAACCATGGCAAGTTTGATGACAGCGAATCCAAAAACTATCAATGAGAATGTGATGATAGTGCAAGCCGAAGAGCAAATGCTACGCGATAAAATCACCTTGCTGGTAGTCGTAGATGATGCGCAAAACTTGTCTGGAATTTTAGAAATTTACGATCGATAAAAAAATATTCAAAAATTTTATGCTGCTTTAGACACGTTTAGAGTGGGCAAATCTAGATTAAAAATGGAGTTCTCATGATTCAGTCATCTCAAGAGTCAAAAATTATTAAAATTGGTAATAAGATTGAAGTCGCTAACCACCTTCCTTTTGTTTTGTTCAGTGGGGTGAATGTATTGGAGTCTCGCGATTTGGCAATGCGGGTTGCGGAAGAACACGTGAAAGTGACGGAAGCGTTAGGTATTCCTTATGTATTTAAAGGCTCTTTTGATAAGGCGAATCGTTCGTCTATCAATTCTTTCCGTGGCCCAGGCATGGAAGAAGGTCTGAAAATCCTACAAGAGATTAAAGACACCTTTGATGTGCCAGTGATTACCGACGTACATGAAGCTTACCAATGCGCTCCAGTGGCTGAAGTAGCTGAGGTTATTCAATTGCCTGCGTTCTTATCTCGTCAAACCGATTTAGTGATCGCGATGGCGAAAACAGGCGCCGTGATTAACATTAAAAAAGCGCAGTTCCTAGCACCTCATGAAATGAAACATATTCTTACCAAATGTGAAGAAGCGGGTAACAATAACCTAATGCTTTGTGAACGCGGCACCATGATGGGTTATAACAATTTGGTGGTAGACATGCTTGGCTTTGGTGAAATGAAAAAATTTGGTTACCCAGTGATGTTCGACGTAACTCATTCTTTGCAGCGCCCTGGTGGTCGAGAAGATTCTGCAGACGGCCGTCGTGCGCAAGTAACCGAATTGGCTCGTGCGGGTATGTCACTTGGCTTATCTAGCTTATTTTTAGAAACACATCCAGATCCTGATAGTGCAAAATGTGATGGTCCATGTGCTTTGCCTTTGGGTAAATTAGCGCCATTCCTTAAGCAAATGAAACAGCTTGATGAATTGGTTAAAACATTTGAAGTATTAGATACGAGCGTTTAATACATGGATGCGGCTTTTCTTTCTTCTTATCCTGCGCTAGATAATGATCAAGGTTTGCTTGCTAAGCTGCAAGCCTTGAAATTGGTAGTTTTTGATGTTGATGGCGTACTAACCGATGGTCGTCTGCTTTATACCGAGCAAGGCGAAACCATAAAACGCTTTAATGTAAAAGATGGCGTGGCAATGAAGCTGCTGCCAAAGTGGGGCGTTCAGGTTGCGGTGATCACCGCGAAAGACTCTGTACCATTAAGGCAGCGGATGAAAGAGCTAAAAGTAGAGCATTTTTATCCCGGTTGTCATAACAAAGCCGAAGCGTTTGATGAGTTGGTCGAGCGTTTAGGAATTACACCAGACCAAGCCGCATATGTGGGTGATGATGTGATTGACCTTCAGGTTATGCCTAAGGTTGGCGTTGCTTTATGTCCCGCTGATGCGCATATTTTATTGCAACGTCATTGTCCGATTATACTCAGTAAAGCTGCCGGTGAAGGTGTCGCTAGAGAAGTCGCTGACATGGTGTTAGCCTCTCGAATGTCCTTAGAACACGCTTATGAATTGGCTCAAAAGCCGGAGTTTGAAAAATAATGACCACTCAATCCTTACCTGATTTCCACATAGTCATTCCAGCTCGTTACGCTTCTCAGCGTTTTCCGCAAAAACTTATGGCTGATCTAGGTGGCAAACCTGTTCTGCAGTGGGTTTATGAGTTGGCATTAAAAGCCGGCGCACAATCGGTGACGATTGCCACGGATCATCAGCTCATAGAAAAAGCGGCAATAGGTTTTGGTGCTTCAGTGGTGATGACTCGTGATGACCATGAAAATGGCACAGAGCGCCTTGCAGAAGTCGCCGCAAAAATGGACTGGCAGGGCGATGAGATTGTTGTCAACGTGCAAGGTGACGAGCCATTTTTGCCTGTGAACTTAATTCATTCGAGTGTAATTGCATTAAACCAAGATAAAGAAGCCGAAATGGCAACGGTCGCTTGCGCTATTGATCAAGTCGAAGATTTCTTTAACCCCAACGTGGTGAAAGTGGTTTGTGATGAAAAGCAGCGTGCGCTGTATTTTAGTCGTTCGCCTATGCCTTGGGATAGAGATGGCTTTGCCAGTAATCCTGATAGAACAGGTTTGTTGCCAGTAGGATTTCCTGCACTGCGTCATATTGGTTTGTATGTTTATCGAGCTAGTTTGTTGGCGAAATATGCGGATTTACCTATGTCGCCATTAGAACGTTGGGAAAAACTTGAGCAATTACGCTTTTTGCATCAAGGCATTAAAGTGCAAGTGGCACTGGCGGATGGTTTGCCAACTCATGGTGTCGACACACCGGAAGATTTGGAAAAACTTAGGTATCAGCTTTCTTTGGATAGTATTTAGTAAGTTAATCTAGATAGTTACTCTTCTCTAATTAAAATAATAAAAAACGATAAACCTAATTAGGCTTATCGTTTTTTTTATTATTAGTGCTCTTCTACATATTCTAAGATGATAAATGTGTAATTAAAGTGTATGGAAATAGTGATTTTTTGGTTCTTTTTTGCTATTTTTTTACATAGTTTTTATCTTATTAGAGGGAGTTTCTATGAAAAAAATCGTACTTGCTTCAGGTTGTTTATTTAGTTCTACAATTTTTGCCGCGATGCCCGTTAATCATCCGGTAGGCTCCAGCTTTACTTTAAGCAATGCGCCAAATATCAGGGCGTTATCGACTGTACTTGGAAATCCAGCTGCGCCTTTTTTGATGGTAAATCAGGAAGATAACGACAGTTTTCGTTTTGGTATTTTAGGTCCACTAAGTGTGGGTGTTGAAATGGGCGATGTGAGTGATCTTGATGACCGTGCAGAAGAGTTAGAGGATCTCATTGATAACTCGAATGCTGGAAACGCTGCCACAAATAAAGCTCGTGCCGATAAAATACTTTCCGAGATAGGCGAAACCGCCTATGTAAAGACGTCGGCAAGCCTGCAAGTTCCTTTTATGCCATTGATCTATAAAACTAAAAAAAATGGAGCTTTTATCTTTGATGTTAGTATCTCGGGGGTTGCTAGAGCGAATGTTATATCTGATGAGATTACAAATACGGGAACAGAGTTAACAACAGACACCTCATTCCAAGCTAAAACCGCAACAGATTTGCAAATCGGCTTGGGTTATAGCCAAGCAATGTGGAAAAACGATCATGGTATGTTGATTGGTGGAGTAAAAGCCAGTCTACATGATATTTCAATGGGACGAGCACTAGTCTCTTTAAGTGATAAAAATGATAACGCTGACGATGCTATATCCGATGCCATTTCAGATGATGCCGTCAGTAGTACTGGTGTTGGTATTGATTTAGGTGCAGTTTGGGTCTCTAACAATTATCAGGTAGGGATCACGTTTGCCAATATTAATGAGCCAGAATTTGACGGCGCGCCTATTAATCAAAGTTGTGCTACTGAAAGTTGCGCCGCTGCGGGACGATTAGTTAATAAAGGTAAATTAACGGCCACAGAAGATTATGTCATGGAAATGCAAACAACAATCGATGCGGCTGTATCCACTAAAGGCAAACAAGTAACTTTGGGGTTGTCCTACGATACCAATGAAGTAAAAGATGCTGTGGGTGATGAATATCAATGGGCAGCTGCCTCTTTGTCTTACTACGGTGATTCACATTACCTACCAGGCATTCGTGTTGGCTATCGTCAGAATATGGTCGGCACTGAGCTTAGTTATGGCACATTTGGTCTGACTTTTCTTAAGCGTTTAAATGTTGACCTTGGAGTTGCATTAGAAACAGTTGAAGATGAGGATGGTGATGAATTGCCGCGTAGTGCTTATTTGTCAATTGGCTACGATACAGCGTTTTAAAATGTAAAGAATTGATAAAGAAAGCCGATAGCTTTATAAGTTATCGGTTTTTTTTATGGTCTGGTTTATGCCAGCATTGCTGTATTGATGGAAAAGAGTGACGCATGAGAAAGAGTTGGGTAATTTTTAACATGGGTTTAGTGATGGGGCTGGCCGCTTTTAGTTCTATAGCAATGGCCTCTATGTACGTTTATCAACCTATTGGCTCAAGTACTGTGTTAGGGAGTTATGGAAATCGTCACGCGTTGTCGACTGCGGCTGGTAATCCTGCGTCTTCTTATTTGATGGCTAATCTACAGGGCTTCCGAGTTGGCTTTTTAGGACCGATAGGAATCGGTGTTGAAGGTGGTGGAGTCAATGGTATCAACGATAGAGTTGATCGACTTGAAGCTATTTTCGATGAAAACTTTACTTCTAGTATTGATGTTGATGCTATTAAAACGGAAGCTCAAGCGATTTATGATGATCAAGGGCAGGCCGCTGCTGATGCGTTTGTGGTCGCGAAAATTGACGAAGTGCTAGCGGATATTAATAATTCTCTTGATTCAGCTGATGTGGTTATTTCAGATATTAGTCGAACTACATATGCAAAATTTTCGACCACAGTGCAAGGACCTTTTTTACCTATTATTTATAAAACCAGACGTCGTGGTGTTTTTATGTTAGATGCCAGTGCGTCCTTGGTTGGACGAGCCGATGTATTGGCGGATAATTTGACTCTAACTGGTGTGGATGAGTTAGACGCTGTTACCAGTACCTCTGAGCTTGATGGTGTAGATGTAAGTGGTGCAGGTATTGAGTCAGATACCTCCGTATATATGAAAAGAGCGTCGGATCTCCGTTTTAGCTTGGGTTACAGCGAGATGGTGTCTCGATCTGAAACGAGTGCATTGATTATCGGTGGTCGATTGAATTTTCATCGACTTGCTTTAGATCAAAAGTTAACTGTATTAAACGAAGATGACGACTCTAGTATTTCCTATAGTGATTTTTTCTTAAGTCGAGACTCTGTTTCATCAGGCGTTTCGCTTGATTTAGGGCTTATTTTGACAGGCCGAAACTTTCAATTAGGTGCCTCTGTAGCGAACGTAAACGAGCCGGAATTTGATTACAAGGGGTTAGTTAGTGATTGTGCCGGATTAACCGGAGCTGATAAGACCAGTTGTGAAGCTGCTATTAGATTTGCTGGAAAAGGTGTTTTCTCATTAAATGAGACGTATAAGATGGAAGCGCAGATGACACTTGATGCTGCTATTAAAAGCAAAGATCAGCATTATTCATTAGCAGGATCTTATGATGTAAATTCGATAGCAGACCCATTGGGTGACGAATATCAGTGGGCGACAGTATCACTATCCTATTACACTGATAGCTGGGTTTTACCGGGTATGCGTATCGGTTACAGGAAAAACTTGGTTGGTAGCGAGTTAAACTATTTCACTGCGGGTCTAACATTTTATCGGCGTTTAGATGTCGATGTTGCTTATGCGCCTGAAAATGATGATGGTAATAGTGGGGCTTATGTATCAGTTGGCTATAGCTTTGTATATTAGCTTTTAGATTGAAGAAGCTATATACAAAAAATTAGAAAGAAAGAGCAGATGACAAGAATGCTCTTTCTATCAGATGTGGCTTTACTTACACCTTAATGGATTTTGTTGGAGTAATAATTGCTTGCAATGGCACATCCCAGCCTTCAACCGGTAGGCTTTTCACTTCTTGGCAGTCGTGCGCTAGCCCAATAAGTAATGGCTTTTGATCGGCTCTTTTATTTTCGAATGTTCTATCATAAAAACCACCCCCCATACCAAGTCTTCCGCCTTTTGAATCAAATCCGACTAACGGTAATAGAACTATATCTAGCTCATTACCTGCTACATACTCTGACGTTAGGGGTTCTTTGATGCCGAATTGGTTTTCTTGCCAGATCGTTGCAGAGCTGTAGCAAGCAAATGTGAGTTGTTTACCCTGTACAACGGGAAGGTATGTTTCAATCTGTTGCTGCCAGAAATATTCGCAAAGTAGATGAGGGGATATCTCGCCATCATTGCTTAAATACAAAGCAACACGTTTAGGAGGCGGGATAGAGAGTTGCTCAAGAATTTCGTTGTAGCTATGTATTAGAGAGTCTGCAGCCTTTAGTTGTTCTTCAGAAGAAAGATTTCTTCTGCTTTGACGTAGCTGACGACGGAGGGTTTGTCGAGGATCGAGATGTGAGGTCATAAAAGAGTTTCCCAAGTTGCCGTTTCGGCTATTGGCCTTGAACCCAGTGGTTCAAGGTGGAAAGAACTGTGATTCTTTAGGCTTTCCGACGCACGGACATGCACACCAAACCAACAGGCTCTTTCCGGGGTATTACTCATAGGCTCAAGGGCGTTAAGCCGCTTCGAACAACCCAGGAAACGAATTCCAGTATAAAGTAACTCACTGTAGAAATCACTCAATAGCACAAATCGTTTTCTGCGTTGTATGAAGAAAATTCGTGTTCTACGCTTGCAATCAAAAAAGTAGATCAAGAAATAAACCATGAATGTTTATTCATTAACCAGTTTTGTTTCATGCGCTAATGCTGCATCTAGCTGCGACGTCAGTTCTCGCAACTGTTGCTCGTTAGAACGGGCGTATTTTCGATTATTAAGCATGTCGTGAGTAATATTCAATGCCGCAAGTACCGCTATTTTTTCTAGGCCGACGATTTTGCCGCTGGCTTTGATTTCGCGCATTTGATTGTTCAAATACTCGGCAGCTTCTTTCAAATCTGCTTCGTGTCCTTTAGGACAATTTATCTTATAATTTTGTCCCAGTATGGCGACAGAAACTGTTGGTTTATCCATATTGACTCCATTTGATAGCAAGGCCCACAAAAAATGGTCTGTTTTTCCATCATTGGGTAGCGAATGGCATTTTATGCTGCGACTAAATTCGTTACAATTCCGAATCACATTTATCCACACTGTTTATAGCAAATTGACGCCAATATGGAAATAAACCCGATACTTTCTAAGATAAAAGACCTTTCTGCTCGTGCTTTAACCCTTCGGGGGTATCTTTGACTACGAGTCAAAGAAAGAACGCTTAGAGGAAGTTAACCGTGAACTGGAAGATCCAGCTATTTGGAACGACCCAGAATACGCCCAAAAACTTGGCAAAGAGCGTGCTGCGCTTGAAGCCGTTGTTGAAACCCTAGACAGCATGGAATCAGGTCTTAATGATTCCAAAGAGTTGTTAGATATCGCTGTAGAAGAAAACGATGAAGATTCCGTAGAAGCGGTTGAACTTGAACTAGAAGAGCTAGAAGCTCTGTTAGCTAAGTTAGAGTTCCGTCGCATGTTTTCCAAAGAAATGGACGAAAACAGTGCTTTCTTGGATATTCAGTCTGGTTCCGGTGGAACAGAAGCTCAGGATTGGGCCAACATTCTATTGCGCATGTATTTGCGTTGGGGTGAGGACAAAGGCTTTAAAGTTGAACTGATGGAAGTATCTGCAGGCGATGTGGCGGGAATCAAATCCGCGACCATTCGTTTTGAGGGAGATTATGCGTTTGGTTGGTTACGTACCGAAACAGGCGTACATCGACTGGTTCGTAAGTCTCCATTTGACTCTGGCAATCGCCGTCATACGTCGTTTGCGTCTGTCTTTGTTTCGCCTGAGATCGATGATAACGTCGATATTGAAATTAATCCGGCGGATATTCGTACCGATACTTACCGTTCATCCGGTGCCGGTGGTCAGCACGTAAACACCACAGATTCTGCGGTGCGTATTACCCACGTTCCTACGGGTATCGTGGTTCAATGTCAAAACCAGCGTTCTCAGCACGCTAACCGTGACTTTGCCATGAAACAACTTCGTGCCAAATTGTACGAGTTTGAAATGATGAAGCGTACCGAAGCGGCGCAAGCTGTGGAAGACAGCAAATCTGATATTGGTTGGGGGAGTCAAATTCGCTCTTACGTATTGGATGCGTCGCGTATTAAGGATTTGCGTACAGGAGTGGAAACTTCCAATACTGGTGCTGTGCTAGATGGCAATTTAGACCAGTTTATCATTGCAAGTTTAAAACAAGGCCTATAAAGCGCCGTTCCTTATTTAGAACATTTAAAAAGAGTAGATAGCAAAATCATGGCTAACGAAAATAACACAGAATCCACAGCACAATCTGACGACAATCGATTAGTAGCGGAACGTCGCGGCAAATTGGCTGCTATTCGTGCAGAGCGAAATGCTTACCCAAATACATTTCGTCCAAACGCTTATGCAGCAGACCTTCAAGCAGAATTCGGTGAACTAGAAAAAACTGAGTTAGAAGAGAAAGATCATAAAGTTAGCATCGCTGGTCGTATTATTCGTAACCGTGGCGCTTTTATGTTGCTACAAGACATGACAGGTCAAATCCAAGCTTATGTGAATCGTAAAGTCTTGAGTCCTGAGCTATTAGCAGATCAAAAAACATGGGATCTGGGGGATATCATCGGCATTTCTGGTCCTGTGCACAAGTCAGGTAAAGGGGATTTGTACATTGATATGCACGAAGCGCAATTACTAACCAAGTCTCTACGTCCGTTGCCAGATAAGCATCACGGTTTGTCTGATATGGAAATGCGCTACCGTCAGCGTTACGTTGATTTGATCGTAAATGAAGAGTCTCGCGAGACTTTCCAAATGCGTTCAAAAATCATCTCTACGATTCGTCGCTTCCTAGAAGATCGTCGTTTCATGGAAGTTGAAACGCCAATGCTACAAACTATTCCAGGTGGTGCATCAGCTCGTCCATTTATTACGCATCACAATGCGATGGATATGAGCATGTACTTGCGTATTGCGCCAGAGCTTTATTTGAAGCGTTTGGTTGTAGGTGGTTTTGAGCGTGTATTCGAGATTAATCGTAACTTCCGTAACGAAGGGACATCCACACGTCATAATCCAGAATTCACCATGATCGAATTCTACCAAGCGTATGCAGACTACAAAGATTTAATGGATCTGACTGAAGATATGTTGCGTACAGTCGCTGAAAAAGTGTTGGGCACAACGACAGTCACTTACCAAGGTTCTGAATATGACTTTGGCGCGCCGTTTGTTCGCATGAGTATGCTGGATTCGATTTTGCACTACAACCCAGAATTAACTGCGGCAGATCTAGAAACGCTGGAAGGCGCGACAGCTGTTGCGAAGAAACTAAAAATCGACGTGAAACCAATTTGGGGCTTGGGTAAACTTTGGACAGAAATCTTCGAAGAAACCGCAGAGCATAAATTGGATCAACCGACTTTCATTACGGAATACCCAGCAGAAGTGTCTCCACTGGCGCGTCGTAATGATGATAATGATTTCATTACAGACCGTTTTGAATTCTTCGTTGGTGGTCGTGAAATTGCTAACGGTTTCTCGGAGCTTAATGATCCAGAAGACCAAGCTGAGCGCTTCATGCGTCAGGTTGCAGAAAAAGACGCAGGTGACGATGAAGCTATGCATTACGATGCAGACTACATTAATGCGTTAGAATATGGCCTACCACCAACCGCTGGTGAAGGTATTGGTATCGACCGTTTGGTGATGTTGTTCACCGATGCGCCTTCGATCCGCGACGTATTATTGTTCCCACATATGAAGCCTCAGGACTGATCCTCGGCCGGATAGTCACTGATACTTAGTAATGTATTTATAAGGCCTCAATAGAGGCCTTATTTTGTTTCCATACTCTATTTTTGATGACGTACAACGGAGCATTCCATGAGTCGTTTTTGGACAGATAAAATTGCTTCTCTTGACCCTTATGTGCCAGGCGAGCAACCACAAGACAAAAAGTACATCAAGCTAAATACTAACGAAAGCCCATACTCGCCATCACCTAAAGCGATAGAAGCGATGGCTCTAGAAGTCAGTGAGCGCTTACGTCTGTACCCAGACCCAAACTGCGCTACGCTGAAAAACGCCTTGGCAAAAAGTTATAAGCTAGACGCTAGTCAAGTGTTTGTTGGCAACGGCTCGGATGAAGTGTTGGCCTTGGCTTTCATGGGGTATTTTGCTGGTGGCAAACCATTGGCTTTTGCTGACATCACTTATAGCTTTTATAAAGTGTACGCCGGTTTATATGGCATCGAGCCAAAGCTAATTCCGCTTAATGATGATTTCGACATCATTCCTGCGGATTACGAAAACCTAGACGTGTCAGGTGTGGTTATCACCAACCCGAATGCACCGACGGGCAAAGCCTTACCTTTAGCTGATATTGAAGCAATTCTAAAAGCGAACCCAGATGTGGTCGTCTTAGTGGATGAAGCCTACGTGGACTTCGGCGCACAAAGTGCGGTGTCTTTGATTAACCAATACCCAAATCTATTGGTTGTGCAAACATTGTCTAAATCTCGTGCTTTAGCTGGGATTCGCGTTGGCTACGCATTAGGTCATGCAGATCTAATCGAAGGACTAGAGCGTTTAAAAAACTCTTTTAACTCCTACCCAATTGATCGTGTTGCCCTAGTTGGTGCTACGGCTGCGGTTGAAGATGAAGCGTATCTAAAAGAGATTTGCGACAAAACTATCGCCACACGCGAGCAATCTGTTAAAGATCTTGAAGCATTGGGGTTCAGCATCATTCCTTCCGCGACCAACTTTGTCTTCGCGACCCATCCAGAAAAGAATGCTGAACAAATTTACCTTACGCTAAAAGAGCAGGGCATTCTCGTGCGTTTCTTTGGTAGCGATAAACCCCGTATTGGCAACTACCTACGCATTACCATTGGTACTGACGAAGAAATGGCTGCGCTAACGGCTGCGTTGAAAACCTTGTAATAGTCTATTTATAGTTTGTACTAAACGCTATATTCTAAAACCGCTCACTAATGAGCGGTTTTTTTGTTTGCCCAGCGAAGCTGGCAAACCCGTCAGGTTGTAAGAAACCTGTCTCACCCCGACTGGGGGGAAGAGAATCCGAATCGCAAGGGCGTTGCTGGCCAACGGCAGGGTCTGAAGGAAGCGATAGGAAGTTAACAGTACACAACGCAAGTGAACCTGCTTCGGCAGTTTAGGTGGGTAAGCGTGCAAAATAGCGCAAAGCCCGATACTCAGTCAGACCTAGGCTGTGTTTGAGGGTGGCATTGTTAACAGGGCGTCAGTGCAGTAACTGGGGAAGCCTGGCATCCAATCCGGTCTTGAATTGGAAGCATGCGTTCGAGGTGTGAGCCAAGGCGTGTGTTGGTGTGAGGTGGCAGATGAATCCGTAGTAGTGAGTAAAGCTCAGCCAATGAAACCCAGTAATGG
>NZ_PTXN01000011.1 GCF_012726345.1 Marinomonas sp. UCMA 3892 | reverse complement strand
GGATAACCGCTGAAAGCATCTAAGCGGGAAGCCTCCCTTAAGATAAGATCTCACTGGGACATAAGTCCCCTGAAGAGCCGTTCGAGACTAGGACGTTGATAGGTTGGGTGTGTAAGTGCTGTGAGGCATTGAGCTAACCAATACTAATTGCTCGTGAGGCTTGACCATATAACACCAAAGTGGTTTTGGATGAGAAGAGTGAAGGCTCAAGATCATCAAAATGACAAAGACACATAGAATTACGATGAAAACAACATCGGTTTGATACTTGGTTATCYCTATTTCAAAATGAATTGTTAAAGATCCAAGCACGTATTCGCGTGTTTTGAGACAAGTCGAAAGACAATGCAATAAACGCATAGCTCAAAACAAACGCAAAACGAATTGCTTGACGATCATAGAGGCGTTGAACCACCTGATCCCATCCCGAACTCAGAAGTGAAAAGCGCCATCGCCRATGGTAGTGTGGGAGATCCCATGTGAGAGTAGGTCGTCGTCAAGCTTTATATTGAAAAGAACCCCGTCCTGCTAAGCAGGGYGGGGTTTTTTCGTTTAGGCGGTGTAATAGGATTGCTCCCACATGCGTGTGGGGCTCTTTATCAAAGACACGCATGTGACAGTCGGCATCAGTCGTCAAGCTTTATATTAAGAAGGCCCTGATAGCTACGCTGTCAGGGCTTTTTTTCGTCTGCAGAAAATTCTTTTGCCTGTAGGAATACCATCTTGTCATTGCCTTCGCTTGCGCCAGTTTCGCAAGCTCAACGCGTTAGCGCTAATCCAAACCAAGGCGAATGGAATGTTGTTCAAAGAGGCTTTAATATGAGTAATTAGAGCGTTAAGAGATTAAATTTTTCCTTTTAAAGAATCTTTGTCACTTTATTTCTTAAGTTCTTGTAGTTGTTTTATGTAAGTCAGCTTCTCTCTATTCTTATGCCATGCATCGTAGAGCGCTATCAGATTTTCCAATGCAATTTGTTTGGATGCTGTTGGTGCTTGTGCTTTTTCCATCAAGGAGAGTGATTGGAGAAAGAGAGGTTCTGCTTTTGGGTAGTCTCTTTTAGTATAGAAAATAGCACCAGCTCTTGCGGCGGTATAGGCGGCTTGTAATGGCTGGGCCGGGATCTTGCCATGAAGTACTAGGCTCTGCTGATAAAGTGTTAGAGCTTCTTTAGTATTGCCTTGATCTTCTTCTACACTACCGAGATTACCAAGTATGAGTGCTTGCTCTATACCTTGGGCGTGGTTGAGTTTATGTAATCCAGCTAGGGCCTCTTGATAAAGTGCTTTGGCTTTTGGGTAATCATTTTTCTGCTGGCTGTCTAATGCCAATTCATTTAAGTTCATAATATTGGCTAACGACGCTTCACTCGATGTAGATCGAATAGTAAGGGCTTGCTTACGCAGAGGTGTGGCTGAACTCTGTTTTCCTTGAGCCTCTAAGATAGCAGCAAGACGTTCTAGTGTTTCGGCAAGGCGGACATCATTGCTTTCTAGTGTATTTTGTTCTCGGTTGAGTTCTTGCTTTAGTGTAACTTGCGCGGCATCTTGCTGATTTTGTTGTACATATGCTTCGGCTAGTGAATAGTTAATTTGACGAAAAAGTTCACTAAATGGCTCATTACTTCTTCCTTTCATAAACACTTCGACGATGGATATGGTCTCGGCATAATTCTGTGATTCATTATGAAGGCGAGTTAGCGCGTTTACGGTTTTTAAAACGTCATTCGCTTGAACATCTTCAAATTCTTGAATATCCCAAGCTTGGGTATAAGCCTCAATGGCATTTAGTGGTTGGCCAGCTTGTTCTAGGAAATTGCCTTTATTAAATAACAGAGTGGCTACTTGAGGGTGTTCGTCATCGTAAGCGCTTTTTGTAAATTTGATAGCATCATTGATGGAATTAATCGCAGCGTCTGGCTTGTCTTGTGCGATTTGAATAAAAGCCAATAAGTTGAGACTGCTGGCACGAAACGCGGTACCGTTGTCGGCTTTTTTTGCAATCTTAAGGGCGTATTTGGCGTTCTTTTCAGCCTTGATGTAATCGCCTTCTTGATAAAGAGCCATGGCTTTGTCTTGGTAGTATTGCCAGTTACCTGCTGCCCAGGACACAGAGCTTAATAATAGGGCGCAAAGAGTGACAAAAGTAGCTAAGTGATGCAGTTTTATCATGTTAGAAATTTTTCTCCAGTTTTAGGCTGACTTGGTTGTTTTCACGGCTATACAGCCAATCTACATTGCTGTTTATATTTGAGTGTTTGATGGTTAGGCTCGGAGCAAAACCTAAGATGGACAGTTGAGGCGATTTCATGACCAATGTGTAGCTGCTTTCATGGTCATTGCGTTTTGCACCAAGAATGTTGCTGTACGCTTTGTAGGTTTGTTCGCGGAAAGAGGTGAAAAATGTTGTGCTTAGAGCATTAGAAAACGATTTTGAGACCCCGAGTCGTACGCCAAGTTGTAAGTAGCCATAGGGTTTATCATCCGCTTGTCGGTCTAAGCCATCAACACCTCCAAATAACGTCCAGCTATTCGGTAAGACTTGCCACATAGTTGCATTTGCTGAGTAGGAAGGGCCGTTATAACGTTCGTAGTTTTGCTTTTTATAGCGCAGTTCTTTGTAATCGCCTTGGACTTTAAGCATTTGCTTGTTGGAAAAATTGTGAGTCCATTCGCCATGCAGGCCTAAGGCACTGTACATGGCTTTATTTCCATAGGCGGAAAATTCAAAAGAAGGAGCGAGTTGTATCTGGTCATCGAGATCTTGGTAGCGATAACCTAGCTGTGTAATTAGCGTACTTTCATTGTAATCAGTGTAATCGTCATAGCTTTTACCATATAGCAAAGAGCGAAAATACAGTCCATTATGACTCGTAATAGGTGTGTGCTTGTTAAGGGTCAGTTCGTAATCAAGCCCCGTTGCTGAAATAGCATCGGGGATTTTTCGTTCATAAATACATTGGCCTTGGGAAAGGAGTAAACAGGTACGACTTTCTGAAGATTGGTTAAGGTTATCATTCCATACTGCACCAAGCGCGATAGACGTCGACCAATCACGGCGCTGTTCAAGTGCTTTACGGAAACTTTCTACCGTACGATAGACGCCGGTCTGTTGCTCATTGTCAGGATCGAGCTTTGCCGATATTTGTGTAAAAACTACCTCTGCTTCTTTATCTTGATGATCTTCGAATAGTACGCGGGCCAGTTCCAGTTGACCTGGCAAGAATTCAGGGTTCAGGCCGAGGAGCTGGCGATACTCTGTTGCGGCTTGCTCCATATTACCTTGGATTCGAGCTAATGCGCCTTTCGCATAAGCGAGTAAAAGTGGATCAGCATCGGAAAGTGTTCGGTATTCATCGAGAAAGTAAACGACGGCATTCCATTGTTTTTGTTTAATGGAAACATAGAGCGCACGCCCGATATCATTAGCATTGTGTCCTACGGTGTAAGACTTGCCATCAAGAATCAGCTCTGGGCGTTTTCCTGATAGGTAATCTTCATCTTTGAGTAACTCACTTTCCTTTGAATTGTTTTGTTGTTCTATGTTTTGGTTTAACCTGAGCTGAGTATCTAGATCGTGATCATCTGCTGTTGCAGACCGTGAGAACATAAACAGCAAGGCCAATCCGACTATCTTGCAATGAAGAAAGTTACTTTTTAAAAAATGCATGTAAATGGCTCATCATAGGCAGTAAAGAGAAAAGCCGAGCAGGATAATCATGCTCGGCTAAGGTTAAATCATAATAATGACTTAGTCTTTAGAGCCGCCAAATGCGGTGTCGTATTCAGTTCCAGCAAAGTCAACAAGCCCCGCTAGATCTGCTTGGCCATTGTAGAATTGAGCTGAAACGTCACCAGCAGAAGCGACTTCGATTACTGAAATACTTGCTGTTGCATCTGAGCCAGTAACAGAAGCATCGCTATTAATGGTAGCTGTACCAATATCAACAGTAAGGCCATTTGTGTTCGCCATGCTGCCTGTTAGTGTTGCTGCAGCAAAGTCAGCGGTTAATGTACCGTTTAGCAAGCTTGCAGCTGTGCCATTGTAGTTATTGATACCCACGACTGTATAGGTGGCCGTACCAGAGGTTGGCACAGAGGTGTCTGCATTTGCTCCGGCATAGTAAACGGTACGAGTTGAATCTCCGCTGGTGCCATAGGCTGACCACTCACCGACCCATACATCGCTGGTACCTACTTGAGCGAAGTTGAATACTCCGAGATTATCGTGGCTGGTTGGAGAGCCAGTGTAAGGGAAGTTTAAGGTGTAGACATCTTGAGCATCCTTAGCGCCGTAAGCTGTTAATCCCTGAAAGTTCACTAACTTGTCAATACCTGTAGCATTCACACCAATACCTGCGCCGCCAGAGGTATGAGGACCACCATTGACGGTGGCTGTCCCTACTTTTACATAGTTCGTATTGCTGGATTCACCCACGACGGCTGCACTTGCCATGCCTGAAAATACTAAAGTGCCAAGAGCGAGAGACATTGCGCTTACTAGTTGTAACTTTTTCATTGTATTACTCCATTGTGTTGTGTGTTTTCCCAATGAAAACACGGTTGCCATGACACTACTTGTGCAGTGCCATCCTTGCTAACGGGTCGCTAAAAGCGGCCTGTTAAACCCAGTTTAAATGTGCGTCCCGGCGCGGCCACGGCAGATCGAGTAGCTGGATCCACGTAATATTGGTCGCTTAGGTTTGAACCGGTGAACTCCACATCAAAGATTTCATTAATTTTATAGCGGACGTAGGCGTCGAAGATGAGCGTGTCACCCCAGCTATAAGGCGTGTTATAGAAATAAACATAACCAAGTTCACCTGCCCTATAAGAGTTTGCGATGTACCAATCTAGATCACTGTTTTCGTAGCCTTTGTAATAGGTGGCTCGTCCGCCTATTTCTAAACGACGATCCATAAAACGGCCTCCTAGTGATAAGTTGGCGGAAAGCTCTGGAGTAGCTTGAGCGAGTTGGTAACCATTAGGAAAGCCGTATTTGAAGCAGCGAGGAATCGGGTTATCAACAGCCCGTGCCATGTCATTTTTGGACAACATTGCCGCGCTGTCTTCATCACAGATTTCATTTTGTAAGGTGTAATTCATGCCTAAACCAGTGAAAAATCGGCCATTGTCATAACGAGCACTGAGTTCTATACCACGGATTTTTTGCTCGTCGACATTGTTAAATTTAAAATTGCTGTCTCGTTCGATAACGTCTTCAGTGAGGTTGTCGTAGTAGGCAATTTTGACGTCGGCATGCTCTGCGCTAGAAAACCATTGGGTTAAATCATGTACATAAGCCAGCTCCCAGTTATGGGCGTGTTCTGGCTTGACGCCGTAAGGGTTTTGAGACGCGGAAAATGCCATGGTACTTTCAAACATGCTTGGGTAGCGCAAGGTTTCTGTATAAGTTAGATAAGCTCTGCTGTAATCGGTGAATTGATAACTGATACCTGCATGAGGCACCCAGCCATGGTCTTTGTGCTTTTTAGCTTCTGCGATGGATATGTTATTCACAGGATTCGTTTGACATGAAACGACGTTTTTTCCTGCTAGCTCACCATTTAGGCAAGGGTTGTCGGCACGGTCGTAATTGCCATCAGCATCGGGCTTCCAAGTTGCATAGTTGTTGTAAGTATTCTCAATAACTGTTTTATCGTATGAAATACCAGCAACAATTTGGTCATATACTGCTTGGCTTATAGCCCCAGAATCTAAATATGTTTTAAAGAAGGCTGTTCTTTCAGCAACTAATGTTGCAATTTCTTCATCTGTACGGACATATCCTGTGCTGTAAGAAATATTGTAATAATCGGTAGTACTTTGGCTAAACTCACCAGGATGAGCCGCGAGGAAATCATCAAACGCCCAATAAGCGGAATAGGTCATGCCGGCATTGAGTTTGAGCTTATCGGTAGGGCGCCAAGCAAAATCAAAATTGGTTTCCCACTCTTCCCGTCGACCAGCGCGTGGCAGCATTCGCCAGCCAGCACTGGCTGCTTCGTTATATTCGTCATCGGATGTGAGCTTTTCGTGCTGAAAACGACCGCCAAGTGTTAGGTCTAGAGTATCGGTAAGGTTCATTTTGTTACTAAGGGTGATACCGTCGCGGGTGCTGTTGGCATTGGTTGCAGCGTTATCATAGAGTACGCCTGATGTATCGGAGGGTAAGGTTTGGTTAGGGAAGCCACCGGAGGTGTAGGTATCACTGACGGTATCAGTTCGCCAAAGATTGGCATTAAAATCGATCCAGCGGTTGTCTATGGGTTTGTAGCTGTATTCAATATTGTACGCTTTTGCCGTGACTTCACTAAGTGGCCATTGAATGGCACTGCGGTCGCTTTGGTTGTTGATTCTGGACGGCATGATTTCGCCATAAGTGGAATCAGATTGGCGGAAGTTGAAACCAATTTTTTGGTCGTCATCAATGTGCCATGTGGTTTTTAATAACCAAGACTCCATTAAGCTGGAGGTATTGGTCACTTCGTCGCCAGGCTGCCAATATTGGGCAAGTGAGGTGATGTAGTCTCGGGTGTCAGCTGCGCTGGGATTGTTATAGTAGCCCGTATTATTTTTCCCTGAATAATAATTGCCTCGTTCTCGGTAAGCATAAGCAGCGAGCACGTCAAAGTGTTCACTCTTTTTGGCCGCTGCGACTCGGTAGGCATAGTCGCCGCCATTTAATGGGTTGTTATCGCTATCCGATTTGCTTTTTAAATTAACTCGTAAGGTTTTGTCGGCATAGGGGTAAGCGCTTCCGGCAGGGTAACCGTCGACATCTGTCGCTAATTCGCCAGTATGAAGAGCGGGTACTCGTTCTCCTGTAGCATTGCTACTGCCTTCTATTTTGAATTCTGCGCCAAAGGTTTCACCATCGCGGATTAAATCGTCGGGTGACAGGGTTTTGACCACCATGGCGCCACCAACACCGCTATGTACGTCACGCTCATTGGTGGCACCCTTGTAAATTTGAACATTGCCAATAAGGTTTGGGTCGATGTAATTGCGGTTAGTCGCGCCGTTGTAGCCACGCCATACTGTCAGCGCTTGTTCTGTGCCATCAATTGTTACCGGAACACGGCCAGGGCCTTGAACGCCACGAATGTTTAGATCGAGTGCGCCGCTGTTGCGAGCTTCGCCACTGAATACGCCGGGAACGCCTTGTAGTAAATCGGATGGGGTGGTGCCCTTATAACGTTCCACCTCGGTTTTACCAATAAAGGTCGTGGAGGTGTTTTTGTCGTATACGTCGTCATAGCCCTTTTGATCACGGGCACTCATATCAGACATTGCGTTGTTGTCTTCAATGGTAATGGTAGGAAGATTGACTCCGTCATCTCCTTGCTCGGATTTTACGATGTAACTGCCATTTTGAGTTTGTTGGGCAACCAGATTGGTATTTGCCAGAATCTTTGCCAGTGCGGCGTCCTGTGTGTAGTCGCCGTTAAGGCCAGAGCTGCGTTTGCCTGTGGTAAGGGCAGAGTTAATGGATAAACTCACATCAGCGGTTAATGCAAATTGATTCAGTACTGAATCTAAAGAGCCTGCCGGAATGGAATAGTAGCGACTGTCTACTTGGGCCATGTTATCTGCGGCTAAAACGGGAGAAATTCCATGTAATGCGACGGAAACGCTTAATGGTATGGCCAGCATTAATGGTTTGAAGAGGGGCTGTTTTTGGTGTTTCATTCTTTAACATCTCGGCTGAATTAGTGTCTATACCCTTCATACCGAGTGAAGATGGAAAACCCGCAAAAGAAAATGAAAGTAATTATCACTTTTATTTAAGGATTGTACTTAGCTTGCTGTCACGTTGACCCAATAAGGAGTTAATTGGTAAATGTTGATGGGGAGGCTTGCTTGTAGCTGTTGCAAAATTTGATCTGTATTGTCTATAGAAAATACGCCCGTGACGGCCAGCTGCCTGAGCTCTGGTGCCACTCTGACTATGCCTTTTCGGTAACGACTTAGCTCATGTATAAAATCGGTGAGGGGCATTCGTTGTGCTACCAGCTTGCCGGTAACCCAGCCGATGGTATTGGGGTCTGTATTAGATATACGGGACGTATTGAGGGTATTGAAAGAGATACTTTCACCAGGCTTTATTGACAGTGGGTTATGCATTTGCTTGCCAATCAATTGGACGTTTTGGCCTGAGAACACGCTAACACGGGTGATGTCATCGGTACGACGAATATTAAGCTTGCCCTGATGAAAAGAAATCGTGCCATCCATTGTTTCTATTTGGTAAGGCGTTGCTTGTGATACATCGAGGAAGAATTCACCGTCATCAAGTTTAAATTGATGTTCTGTTGGCATAGCAAGAGTGGTCTTTGTATTCATAACTAGTTTATTGATATCGCTTAATGGAAAGCTTCTTACTTCCCCTGTCGCTGTGGCTAGGTTCTTATAGTAAGAGGCGTGAGAGCTTATGGACCGATTATGTATATAGCCGCCAGCGAAGAAGAGCCCTCCAGCAGAAAGCCCCATTAAACTTAAAACATGACGACGAGACATTTTTCGGCTTCGAGCTATGATTTGAATCGTCTCTTTCGGAGCATCACCGAAATGTGCCTGTGCTTGTATCAGGCATTGCCATGCTTTTTCATTGTCAGGGTCGGCGGCTCGCCATTTATTACAAGCGTGCTGATCATGTTTGGATGGTTCGTCTGACCAGAGTCTTGCCATTAGATGTGCCGCCTGTTGAATGCGTTCTAGATCAATTTGGTTTGGCTGCATTATTTGTGTCTCTCCATCATGGCTATGGCACACGCTTGTAATGCTTTGGCGATGTATTTCTCTACAGAAGATATTGATACGTTTAATTGCACTGCAATGTCGGAATAGGACAGCCCTTCTAGTCTGCGCAGTAGAAATGCTTGTCGTGCTTTTTCCGATACTTGGTGTAATAGCGTATCTATCTCTATTAAGGTCTCGATAACTTCAAGGCGTTTTTCTGGTGATGAATGATGCTCTTCAGGAAGGTGGCTGATTGATTCCAAGTATGCCTGCTCAATACGCCACCGACGATATTGATCAACAACTAGACCCTTAGCGATACAGGTTAAATACTGGCGTGCGTATTCGGTAGGCGGTATTTTCCCACTAACCAATACTTTCAAGTAGGTGTCTTGCATTAAATCCGCGGCTTTGTGTGAGCAATTAAGTCGCTTGCGAAGAAAATTAGATAGCCATCCTTGATGCATTTCATAAAGCTGAGTGAATTGGAGTTGTAAATCTCTATTCATATCGTAAAACCTATCATTTGATAATGGTTATCATTTATGATTTCAGGATGAAGGTAAATATGCAATAGATTTAATAAAACTTAATATTTGGTTAGTTGGATATTTTTGTGTATTTTCTGTGATTAGGTCACTAAAAAAACGGCCCCAATTTGGGACCGTTTTAGATGGTGCTGCTTTAAGGTGAAAGTATTATTCTTCCATTTGTGCTTTGTCGACGATGTGATTATCGCCGATGTCTTTCGGTAAAATTAAATTCAGCGTGATCGCGACGATGCCGCATAGGCTGATGCCTTGAAGGCTGAACTCACCAATACCAAAGGCCATACCACCGATACCAAATACTAAAGTAACACCTACAATGATTAAGTTACGCGACTTATGAAGGTCAACTTGATTCTTAATCAGGGTATTTAGTCCTACCGCGGCAATAGAACCAAACAATAGAATCATAATGCCACCCATTACAGGTAATGGGATAGTTTGCAGAGCTGCACCTAATTTACCAACCCAAGCAAGAACAATGGCTGCAATAGCGGCCCATGTCATGATGACAGGATTGAATGCCTTGGTAAGCATCACTGCGCCAGTAACTTCACTATAAGTCGTATTTGGTGGTGCGCCAACCATAGCGGCAGCCATCGTTGCGATACCGTCGCCAGCAATAGTGCGATGTAGACCAGGTTTCTTGAGATAGTCTTTTCCGGTAACGTTAGAAATAGACAGAATATCTCCAACATGCTCAACCGCTGGAGCAATAGCAACAGGTAACATAAAAAGTATCGCATTAATGTTGAATTCTGGTGCGGTAAAGTTTGGCATAGCAAACCATGCTGTATTATAGATCGGTTCGAAATTGACTATGCCGAAGAATAAACTTAGGACATACCCTACGACAATACCGCCAAAAACAGGCAGCAATTTGAAAAGGCCTTTAGCGAATACGCTAATTAGAATCGTAGTAAGCAAAGAGGCAAGAGCAATCCAAATAGCAACATCGGCATCAATTGCTTGTACGTCACCGGCTTTCCCAAGCGCCATATTGACTGCAACGGGCGCTAGACCAAGACCAATAACCATGATGATTGGACCTATAACAACTGGCGGTAATAGGGCGTGAATGAAGCCAGCACCTTTGAGCCGAATAAACCCACCAAGAACGACATAGACAAAACCTGCTGCAATTAAGCCACCCATAGTCGCAGGAATTCCCCATGTTTGGACGCCGTACATAATGGGTGCGATAAAGGCAAAAGAAGAAGCAAGAAAAATTGGAACCGTTCTGCGTGTGGTTAATTGAAATAAGAGTGTACCGACACCTGCGCCAAAAAGCGCAACGTTAGGATCTAGTCCCGTTAATAATGGGACGAGCACTAAAGCGCCAAATGCAACAAACAGCATTTGAATGCCTAAGACGGCATTTTTCATAGGTAAAATCCTTGGATAGTTTGAGTTCTGGGATTTTATAGACAAGTTGGCATAAGCGCCAGAAAGGTAAGAGTTTTGCTTAGGATATTCAATCGATTTCTGTTTATTAATGCTCGTCTTGAGCGACAAGAAACCTTTGCTTTTTCTGCAAGAAACCTATTTTGAACTCTTCTGCTGGAATTGGCCGACTGATGTAATACCCCTGAATATCATCGCAACCAATATTGTAGAGCATTTCTAGTTGCGCTTTCGTTTCCACACCTTCGGCTATTGTAGTCATGCCTAGTTGTTGTGCGAGTAGGATAATAGTGCCTACTATGACTTGATCGTTGGTATTGGTTGTCATGTTACGTACAAAAGACTGGTCGATTTTGAGCTTATAAACGGGGAATCGTTGGAGATAGCTCAATGATGAATAGCCTGTACCAAAGTCGTCGATGGATGTGTGTATTCCAAGTTGCTGAAAAGATTCTAGTATTGTTATTGTGTGCTCAGGATCTTTCGTTGCAATGCGCTCGGTGAGCTCAAGTTCTAAGTATTGTGCAGGTACGGCGTATTCGTTGAGTATTGCTTCCACAATAGAAGGAAGGTCATTTACTTGAAACTGGGCATATGACAGGTTTACTGCAATTCTAACAGGAGTAATTCCTTCTTCTAGCCATTGTTTTAGTTGGCGCGCTGTTTCTCGTAAAACCCATTCTCCTATGGCCAAAATTTGTCCGTTCTCTTCTGCAAGGGGAATGAATTCTCCTGGGCTGACATGACCTAATTCTAGGCTATGCCATCGAATGAGTGCTTCCGCACCGATTATTTTTCCTGTGATGAGCGAAATTTGCGGCTGATAGTGTAAAGAAAACTCTTGTCGCTCTATGGCGTCATGAAGGGCATTACCTAATGTAAGTGCTCGTGTCGAAATAGCTTGCATTTCTTCGGTGAAAAAAGCGTATCGATTTCTGCCCGTATGCTTGGCATGATACATAGCGGCATCTGCTCGCTGATACAGGCTGTCGAAGTCTTCTCCATTTCGCGGATATAGGCTCACGCCGATAGACGGTGTGATAAAAAACTGATGCTGATCGATGTTATAGCGCGCGGATAAAGCTTCTTTGATAGCACAGGTTTTTTCGATTAAACATTCTTCATTATCTGCAGGTAGCAGAATAATAAATTCGTCACCGCCTTGTCGTGCAACATAACCAATATTATTAACCAAGGTACGCATTCTGTCTGCAACAGTAAGTAGTAGCTGATCTCCTATACTATGGCCAAGTGTGTCGTTGACGTTTTTGAAGTGGTCTAAGTCGATAAATAGTAATGCTATTTTTGTATTAGGTTTGATGATTTTATGGAATGTCTTATTCAGTGCAACTCTGTTTGGAAGTTTTGTTAATGAGTCGTGATGTGCTAACCACTCGACTTGATCATGTGCCTTTTGAATTTCATCAATATCAATTCGTACGCCAAGCATGCGAGCTGGTTTATCTTCTTGATCAAATTCTGTCACAATGCAACGTACGCCTATCCATCGATAGTTGCCGTCTATATGCCTAATTCGAGCTTGGTATTTGTAATAATTTGATTCACTTTTGCTGGTCAGAATATTATTTACGCTGTCCATAACATGCTGACGATCTTCAGGGTGTATTTTTTCTAATTCAGCCTTTCTATCTGCCATACCTTCGACGGGAGCATAGCCGAGCATAGTGAAATACGATGGAGTTGCAAACCAGATATCTTTGCTGACATTCCATTCCCAAATGCCGACTTTTGTTAACTTTAATGCTTCGTTTACGCGTATTTCAGCATCGACAAGTTCGCTTTCCCTTTCTTTGAATGGTGTTATTTTTTGCGCATAACCAACCGACGAAAAGAGTTGGTCGCTAATGTCGTATATGCGTTCGGTACTGACTTGAAAATAATCTACGTTGCCACAGGGTAAACAAACGTACTCTTCGGTTGCTCCTGTTTCTTCATTTGAAGTAATGGCAGGGATGATATTTTGACTAAGCTGGACGTGTTGAGATTGAATTTCTTCATCTTTGTAACCGATTATCTCTAGTTTTGATAGGCCGATAAATTGCTCAAATGCAGGATTACAATAAATATAGGTTTGGTCTTTGTCTTTAATCCACATAGGATCAGAAAGAGCGTCGAGCGATGATGTTAATTGGTTTTTATAGTTTTCAGCGTGTTCAAGCTGTTGAAAAAAAATGTTTCTTTCTACTTTAATTCTAATATAGACATATATAAATATGAGTAAAAAACATAAAGCTAGAAAATAGCCTAATATTGTTCCCCAAGGATATGTCATTACTCTCCACCTTAATTTTTTATCCGCGCTCAAATGAAAAAATAGAGTAAGCGGTTGTTATATAAACGACATCATTATATGTTCATTGATCGTTATTTTAATCCCAATTTAGTTTTTCGGCTGTATAACATGTGATGTTACTCTGTATCGTTATGTAATCAATTTAGTTTGCCTGTTGTGGAATAGCTTTTGTTTTACACAATTTAAGAGAGCAAGCATTTTTAAGGTGAATAACTGAGACACTTATTCTCTTGTGTTGGAAATAAAAAGGGGCTCTGTGGTATGAAGTGAGGCGATTGGCCAAATTTAAAATAGATTTAGTATCAAATGTAAGGAGATATCCTAAATTTTCCATATAAATGTATTAAATATTTACTCTATCTGAACACTAAGCTCTGTGGTAATTCGCTAGTATAGATACCAACTTTTTAGCTGATAGGGTCATGTTCTATGCTTCCTCATTGTTTTTCAGAGTCCATGAAGGATTCAAACTTAGTCGGGCCGCAGGTTGTGCGAAAATCCCGAAAAACAAATGTGTCTAGTAATTTGCAGCGCTTGGCGAGTCGATCTTTATTGGCCGTCGGTGTGCTATTTAGCCTTACTGCTTGCGCAGCGCAATCACAGTCGCAACCATCTCAATCTGTCGCTCAACCTAAAGAAGGTGAAGAATTTAGCTATGCTTGGTTAAAAGGCCATGCTCGTCAATTGGCGACTAAGCCTT
Source organism: Marinomonas sp. UCMA 3892 (assembly GCF_012726345.1). Taxonomy (GTDB): domain Bacteria; phylum Pseudomonadota; class Gammaproteobacteria; order Pseudomonadales; family Marinomonadaceae; genus Marinomonas. Next base: position 125,338 of record NZ_PTXN01000011.1, on the reverse strand, counting down.
ATGAAAGCCATCAAGGTGAAATGCCAGATAGTTTAAAAGGCTTAGACTGGGATGATTATCAAGAAATTCGCTTTAATAAAGAGGCGGCTTTGTGGCGCGATCAAAAATCAGAGTTCCGTACGGAGCTTTTTCATCTTGGTCTAGGGTTTGATACGCCAATTCATATGAATGAGCTTGAAAATGGTAAGTCGACTCCGATTCCTTACATGCCTTCTGAGTTTACTTACGGTAAATCTAAAGTAGATGGTAAAAAACTTCCTAAAGATCTTGGTTTTGCAGGTTTTAGAATGCAATTCGCCACAGATTGGCAGCGCGATGTTGTCGCTTTTTTAGGGGCGAGTTATTTCCGTGCTGTTGGCAGTGAAATGCAATATGGTCTTTCCGCTCGAGGCTTAGCGATTGATACCGCAATGCCGCACCCTGAAGAGTTTCCTATTTTTACTGACTTTTGGTTAGAGAAGCCAAAACCAGGTTCTGATGTGGTGACGGTTTACGCTTTAATGGATTCTCCTAGTGTAACTGGGGCTTATCGTTTTGATATGACTCCGGGGGAACCGTTCAAAATGCGCGTAGATTCCGCTATTTATCCGCGCAAATCTGTTGAGCGTTTAGGTGTGGCGCCAATGACTAGTATGTTTATGGTTGGCGAAAATGATCGTCGAACTAATTATGATTGGCGTGCAGAGATTCATGACTCGGATGGCCTTGCTATGCAAACCGGCAACGGCGAATGGATTTGGCGACCATTATCCAACCCTGAAAATTTACAATTTAATGCTTACAGCGATGAGAATCCAAAAGGCTTTGGTTTGCTGCAGCGTGACCGTAATTTCGATCATTATCAAGATGACGGTGTTTTCTATGAGAAGCGCCCAAGTTTGTGGATTGAGCCACTTGGTAACTGGGGTAAGGGGTCTGTGCAATTAGTAGAAATTCCGACTCTGGATGAAACTTTCGATAACATCGTTGCTTTCTGGAATCCAGCGGCTCCGGTTAAAGCGGGTCAAGAGTTACTTTACAGCTACAATATGTATTGGGGAAGTCATCCTCCGGTGCAATCTAACCGTGCTCGAGTTGTTGATACTTTTACAGGTATCGGTGGTGTGATTGGTAAAAAACGTCAATATTACAGCAAACGTTTTGTGGTTGATTTCGCTGGTGGTTCATTGGCGATGTTAGGCAATGATACGAAAGTGAAAGCGGTGATTACATCGTCTGAAGGTAGGGTGGAAATTGAATCTGCTCGACCACTGCATTCTATCAATGGTTACCGTGCGATGTTTGATTTGGTACCACCGAAAGGCAAGTCTAAGCCAATTAATTTAACGGTTCACTTGGAAGCTAACGGACAGCCGCTAACTGAGACTTGGCAGTATCAGTGGACTCCACCAGCGGAGAAAGATAGAGAACTTCATAATGCTGGTCATTTGAAGTAGCTTCTTTTGCTATGGATGAGTGTTCCTGTAAATAACTTACAGTAAGCAAATAAAATGCCCTATGTGTGATGCATAGGGCATTTTTGTAAATCGACCATAAGTTCTGATATTTTTAGCCTTTGCGGCTACTTAGAAGAGTACGGTAAGCGTGTCCGCTGCGTTTAATGGTCCTTTTTTGAGTCTGATAATCCACGTAGGTTAGACCAAAACGCTTGCTATAACCTTCTGCCCATTCAAAGTTATCCATCAAGCTCCAAGCGAAATAACCACGAATATCGACGCCGCTTTCAATTGCCTGATTTACAGCGTTTATATGGCCATCTAAATAACGTACTCGTTGCTCATCGTTGATTTCGCCATCAATGATCTGATCCGCACACGCTGCGCCATTCTCGGTAATATAAATAGGTGGCAAGCTATATTGTTTGTGAAGATTTACTAACAATTCAGTGAAGGCGTGGGGGGCGATTTCCCAACCAATGTCTGTGCACTCAACTGTTTGACTGTTCTGTACATTTTTGAACATGTCATCAGCATCGTAGGCATTGTGATTGCAGGTGTAAAAGTTCATGCCCAAGAAATCAATTGGTTGAGAAATGATGTCCATGTCACCAGGTAAAATTGTTGGTAAATACTGCGGAGCGACGGTTTTAAGTAACTGCGGATATTGTCCCTTCATCAGTGGCTCAATGAAAAACTGGTTATCTAGAGTTTCTCGCATCAAGCACGCGAATTGGTCTTCGGTTTTTTCGCTGGCAGCATAGGAGCGGTTCATATTGAGCACTATGCCCACCTGAGATTTTGGTGCGTTTTTGCGAATAACTGGAAGCGCTAAACCATGTGCGAGCAAAATATGGTGAGCAGCTTGTCGACCAAATGCTGGTTTGCTTAACCCCGGTGCATGTATACCCAACTCATAACCTAATATTGCTGCGCAAAAAGGTTCGTTGAAGGTCGCCCAGCTATCAACCCATTCCGCTAACTCTTTGGTTACCAAATCTGCGTAATTTTTGAACTGGTATGCGGTTTCTCTATTAAGCCAGCCACCTTTGTCTTCTAAGTGCTGTGGCAGATCCCAATGGTAAAGTGTCGCAAATACAGTGAGCCCTTCTGCTTTGAGCTTTTTAAGCAAGTTGCGATAAAAATCCAGTCCAGCTTGGTTTGCTTCGCCTTTTTTGTCCATGACTCGAGGCCAAGCAATTGATAATCGATAAGCGTCTACACCGAGATCTTTAATCAACTGGATGTCTTGTTCCCATAGATGATAATGGTCACAAGCTATCTCACCATTGTCCATACCCTTTACCTTGCCTGGGGTTGCGCAGAAGGTATCCCAAATAGAAGGGAGGCGATTATCAGCAGTTGTCGCGCCTTCAATTTGGAAAGAGGCGGTTGCTACACCAAAGATAAAATCGGAGGTAAGCATTTTTGAATGTGATGGTAGGGTGATTGACATGTTGTCCTCAGTCTTTTTATTTATTGTCTTAGCAAAGATAAGTATTGCGACCAAAGGTACTGGAGGAGTTTGAAAAGCGTCAACAATGATATGATTGTTTTAGTAATTTAAGATTATTTAAGCGCATTTTAAGTGCTTTTTAGCAGCGAATTAAGCGTTTTTTGGCTACGGATATAGCGCATTGGCGTAAGATCTCGGCCTTGTGCCGTATAGGCTCGAAAGCGACTTGCTAGTTCACTTGGTAACATTTCTGCTGAGATGGTCGTAAAATGATTTGCGCTATAAAACGGCACGAGATGGGTAAATGCGAAGCAATACGTATTTTTTTCATCTAATGCTGGATGAATGCCGTTGATTAGATGGCTGCCGAGACCAATATTACGATGGATTGGCTCTGTTACCATACCGGTAAGTAGTTGAGAGTTGGTAATTTGCTTGAGTCTTACCGCGCAAAGAATCTTGCCTTTATCTCTTATTACCCAAATAGGATCCGCTTTGTTTGGTTTACCGCTTGGATAATGTTCTTGATAAAATTTCTTCACCAAAGGAAACCAAAGCGAAGGAACTTGTTCAGGGATAGGGTAGGATGTCTTCATAGTGGAATTTGTATAGCGACGAAATGCTTAATGATAGCATAATCCGCTATTTTATAGTGTTAATGAAATTGAATGATGGACAGCGGGAGGGATTATCGTGCGGCAAAGAATAGTGTTCTTGTGTTTTTGTGTTTTGGTATTGCCCATTTCTGGAATTGGCTACGCAGCACAACAGCAAACGGAGTTTGTTTATGAGCCAGAAGAATCTTTTGCTCATTATGTAGTGCGTGCAGAGGAATATGTAAATGAGCGTAAGGTGTGGATCAATGTTGATGATAAGCCTAGAGAGCTCGCCGCTGTTCTGCCCTTTGAGTTATTGCCTGATGCAGAACACTGTGCAGGGCGAGCGCGCATTGGTGTGTTGCTGTCCCACGGCTTGTCAGATTCTCCTTTTTCGATGCGAGACCCTGCGCTTGCTTTGCAAGCTGCTTGTTATCAGGTGCGCGTAGTTTTGTTGCCAGGTCATGGCACAAAGGCAGAAGATCTTCTTAATGTTTCACGTGATGATTGGCGTGTGACGTTTCAAAATGCCGCTGATCAGTTTAGTAAAGAAGTAGACGTCATGTATGTTGGTGGTTTTTCTACTGGCGGTGCATTAGCTGCGGAATATGCTTGGCAGCATTCTAACAGTGTTGCTGGTGCTATTTTGTTTTCGCCTGTGTTTAAGGTGAATAGCAGTATAGATTGGCTTTCGCCTTGGTTGGCGATGGTGAAAGATTGGTTAGATCATTATCCAAGTGATGACTTTGCTAAATACGCGTCAATCCCTCTGCCTGCAATTGCTCAGGTGTATAAGTTGTCTAAAGAAGTGCGCAATTTGATCCTCGACAACCCGAAAGAGTTACCTGTTTTTATCGCCTTATCGGAAGATGATCAGACGGTGGATGCGTCGGTGTCAGAAAAAGTTTTTAAAACAGGTATGATTGGGACAAAAAGTCAGATGGTGCTTTATAGCAAAGATCAAATGAGCGCTAATACTGATCGTATTAAGGTTTACAATACAAATTGGCCTGAGGCTAAAATATTAGGTTTGTCGCATATGGCTGTTCATGGCAACCCCGACAATACCTATTACGGCGCCATGGGAGAATATCGTATTTGCGGCTGGTATCTGTCTGATGAGTCTTTATATCAAAAGTGCCGAACAGATAAAAATAATTGGTTTGGCGAAGGCTCTGATGCATTGACGAAAAATAGCCCTCATTCGGCACGAGTATCTTGGAATCCAAATTTTAATTCGTTAATGCAAGAAGTCGCTTTTTTCATCAAGGCAAACGCGAGTAGTAATAGATAAGTAGAGACTCTTCTTATGGCCGAGTCGACTTGATAATAGATTGCTCTAATAAATGTCAAAAATTAGGTAAGTATTAGGGTTGAATGATACAAGAAGTGAAATTGGAGAGCGTTGATGCAAGCTGTTTTGGCCCTGCTTAGTGATAATGAATTTCACTCTGGCGAAGAGTTGGGAACCGCGTTGGGAGTTACCCGTGCAGCGGTCTGGAAGAGACTTAAAAAGTTAGAAGCGATTGGTGTGACTGTACACTCGGTTAAAGGTCGAGGTTACCGTTTACCTTCACCAGTTGAACTGTTGTCTGAAGATGCTTTGCGTGAAAATGGTGTGCCAAATGATGTGGCGATCAAGTTAGCGTTTGAGACAGAGTCAACCAACGGCGATGCTAAGAGCTATATATCACAAGGCTTGCCTTTACCTGTTCTAATCTCGGTTGAGCGTCAGACTCATGGTAAGGGGCGTCGTGGTCGTCAGTGGGAGTCTGGTGTTGCAAAAAATATTACCTTTTCGTTTGCGTGGCGCTTTGACAATGGTCCAAATGTTGTTGAAGGTTTGAGTCTCGCGGTGGGCGTTGCTGTAGCTCGAGTATTAAAAAAAGCTGGTATTCCCAATCCTGGGTTGAAGTGGCCTAATGACGTACAAGTAGACGGTCAGAAAATCTGCGGTATTTTACTTGAAATGGTGGCTGATCAGGACGTTTGTCATGTAATCATTGGAGTCGGACTTAATGTCGAAATGAATGATGGCATTATGACCCACGTTGATCAACCTTGGACGGATCTTGTGTCTCGTCTTAAGTCTCGCCCGAGTCGGAATGTAATTTTGGCTGAATTAACCAAAGAGCTTATTGATATTTGTCAATTGTTTGAAGATGGCAATGGTATGAAGCATTTTCAATATCAGTGGCAAGCGTATGATGTTTTGTTCAATCAGACGGTTACTGTTAGTACGGTTTCTCAACAGCGTCAGGGGATTGCACGAGGTATTGATCAAAAAGGTGCTCTACTTCTAGAAGAAAACGGTGAGCTGGTGGCTCTTCATGGAGGGGAGATTAGTGTCCGTCGAGTCTAGAGTTTTAGTTGTTGATGCGGGTAATACTAGTATCAAATTTACTGCCTTTGAAGGCGAGCAAGTATTGTGGGTTCTGCGAGGGGATAGTTGTCCTGCGGAAACTGATTTTGCTCCGCAGGTGATTTATTTTGCCAGTGTACGATCTAAAGAGCAAAGTGCATTGTTACATGCTGATGTCCAAGCTGCGTTCCCTAGCAGTGAATGGATTACGCTGACGAGTCAAGCGACCGCTTGTTGTGTTCGTAATGCCTATATTGAACCTGAGCGCTTGGGAATTGATCGATGGCTTGGTGTTGTTGCGGCTCATCACCTGATAAAAGGCAATGTAGTCGTTGTGGATGCAGGTACGGCGATAAAAGTAGATGTGGTTAATAGCGAAGGCGCTCATCTTGGTGGTTATATCGCTCCTGGCTTGGCGATGATGACGGAATCTTTGCTCTCGAAAACTGCTCGGATTCGCTTTGATTCCCATGAAGTGGTCGAAGGTGAGGGGCTGCCTAACTCTACGGCAAGAGCGGTGACAGAAGGTTGTCATGAGATGGCGTTGGGTTTTTTAGAGCGTATTCATCATCTGTACCCTGAATTTAAATGGGTTGTGACAGGTGGAGATGCGCAAGCGTTATTGAATAGATTAGGCATTGCGCTCGAATGTTTTCCTAATCTTGTGGCTTTGGGTGCAAAGCTGGTTGGTGATGAGCAGTTAAGAGGCAATAAATGAAGTGGCTATTTCTTTTTGTAGTGTTACTTAATGCTGCCTTTTTGAGCTGGCATAGTTTTGTTCAGGATAAGCTAGAAAAAAATAAAGAATCTATTTATGGGCCGCCTGTGAGTGAGAAAATTCATCTCTTGTCCGAGGCGCCAGCAGTTACTGAGCAGGATTATAATGCGAGGATTGCATATGGTGAAGGGCTTGAGGATGCATTGAGTAAGGTGATAGGCCAGGCTTCTGGAGATTATCCTGACCTATACTGTCCTCGTTTAGAGACAGAGCGAGAGAGTGATAGCAAACAAATAGTCCAGGTTCTAAAAGAGTTTAAATGGCCATATACCGAACAAGAGGTTTCGGGCAAGCGTCCCAAGTTTTGGCTCTATATTGCTGCACCAGAAACACCCGCCATTGCGGAGCGTATAGTAAAAGAGCTTGCCTCTAAATCTATTGATAGCTTTGTTATTAATCGTGCCGAAATGAAGAACCGTATCTCTTTAGGTCTATATTCTTCTAAAGAGCGAGCCGATCAAGCGAAAGTACGCATTCAAAATGTGTCTGGCTATGCTGTTGATGTTTATGAACATATGCGAAATGTCCCGCTTCAGCAGATAGATATTGCGCAGCCAGTGGATGAAAAAGACTGGGAACAGTTTATGTCGCGCTTCGATCTGACCAAGATGATGATAAAAGTAGAAAAAAATCCTTGCTAGTGCTTGCAATTGGCAAGACGATTCATATAATGGCTCCCACCTTTTGGGGTGTTGCGTTGTAGCGCTGAGTACGTGGAGGGGTTCCCGAGTGGCCAAAGGGAGCAGATTGTAAATCTGCCACGAAAGTTTCGGTGGTTCGAATCCACCTCCCTCCACCAATTGCGGGTATGGTATAGTGGCTATTACCTCAGCCTTCCAAGCTGAAGAGGCGGGTTCGATTCCCGCTACCCGCTCCAGGCTCATGTAGCTCAGTTGGTAGAGCACACCCTTGGTAAGGGTGAGGTCGGCAGTTCAAATCTGCTCATGAGCTCCAGCATTTCCAATGCAAAAGATAGGTGGTTTAACCGCCTTTTTTATTGTCTGTTTTTTGGGCAGATACCCTTGCTAGATTTAGCTTGTTCAGGTATCATCCTTCGCCCATACGAATGTAGGCCAATAGTTCAATTGGTAGAGCACCGGTTTCCAAAACCGGCTGTTGGGGGTTCGAGTCCCTCTTGGCCTGCCATCTTTCGTATCATCCTATTTCTTAGTTAGGGATCACCTGAAGTATGAGTTCGAGTACTGAAGCTCAAGCGTCTCGCGGAGATGTGTTTAAGTGGGCAATTGTTGTTCTGCTAGTTGCGGTAGGCGTGATTGGTAATAACTATTATTCTGCTGAGTCACTATTGTATCGCTTAATCGCTATCTTGGTGTTGGCTGGTGTCGCTGGTTTTGTTGCATTGCAAACTGTGAAAGGTCAGGCTTTTTTTACTTTGGCAAAAGAAGCTAAAACTGAAATTCGCAGAGTTGTGTGGCCAACTAGACAAGAAACCATGCAAACAACCTTAATAGTGTTAGCGGTTGTTGTTTTTATGTCTCTCGTACTATGGGGGGTGGATTCGTTCCTTGGTTGGATCGTTTCCTCGGTAATTAGTTAGGAGTTGCTCGTGACCAAACGATGGTATGTAGTACAAGCGTACTCAGGGTACGAAAAGCACGTAATGCGTTCGCTTATTGAGCGAGTGCAGGTTATGGGGCAGGAAGAGAATTTTGGTGACATCTTGGTGCCGACTGAAGAAGTGGTCGAGATTCGAGATGGCAAAAAGCGCAAGAGTGAGAGAAAGTTCTATCCAGGTTATGTATTGGTTCAAATGGATATGAATGACGCCTCTTGGCATTTGGTTAAAGGTACGTCTCGTGTTTTGGGATTTATTGGTGGTACGGCAGATAAGCCATCGCCAATTACCAGTCGCGAAGCAGACGCTATTCTACAACGTGTTAGTGATGGGGTTGATAAGCCTCGTCCTAAGACTTTGTTTGAAGTGGGTGAGGTTGTTCGAGTTAACGAAGGGCCATTTGCTGACTTTAACGGTGTTGTGGAAGAAGTGGATTACGATAAAAGTCGAATCAAAGTGGCGGTGCTTATTTTTGGGCGCTCAACGCCAGTTGATTTGGAATTTAGTCAGGTTGAAAAGGCCTGATTTTGTTGAACGGGTAGCCTTCGGGCAGTGACCCAATTGGAGTTAAAAAATGGCTAAGAAAGTCCAAGCTTATATCAAGCTACAAGTTAAAGCGGGTCAAGCGAACCCAAGTCCACCAGTTGGTCCAGCTCTTGGTCAACATGGTGTGAACATCATGGAATTCTGTAAAGCGTTCAATGCTAAAACTCAAAGCCTTGAGCCAGGTCTTCCAACGCCTGTTATTATCACTGTTTACAGTGACCGTAGTTTTACATTCGAAACTAAATCTACTCCTGCAGCTGTGTTGCTTAAAAAAGCAGCTGGCTTGAAGAGTGGTTCTCCACGTCCAAACACTCAAAAAGTTGGTACGGTTACTCGTGCCCAACTAGAAGAGATTGTTGTTGCTAAGCAGGCTGATTTGACTGCTTCTAACATGGATGCAGCAGTTCGTACTATTGCTGGTAGCGCACGCGCTATGGGTCTAGAAGTTGAGGGTGTTAACTAATGGCTAAATTAACTAAACGCGCTCGCTTGATCGCTGAAAAAGTAGAAGCAGCTAAGCTTTATTCTGTAGAAGAAGCGGTTGCTCTATTGTCTGAGCTTTCTACTGTTAAGTTTAAAGAATCTATCGACGTATCTGTTAACCTAGGTGTTGATCCACGTAAATCTGATCAAGTTGTTCGTGGTTCTACAGTATTGCCTCATGGTGCTGGTAAAGATGTTCGCGTTGCTGTATTTGCACAAGGTGCAAATGCTGAAGCTGCGAAAGAAGCTGGTGCAGATGTTGTTGGTTTTGAAGATTTAGCTGAACAAGTTAAAGCTGGCAACCTTGATTTTGACGTAGTTATTGCATCTCCTGATGCGATGCGTATCGTTGGTCAACTAGGTCAGGTTCTAGGTCCGCGTGGTCTAATGCCTAACCCTAAAGTTGGCACAGTAACGCCTGATGTTGCTACTGCAGTACGAAATGCAAAAGCAGGTCAAGCTCGTTACCGTACAGATAAAAATGGTATCATTCATGCAGCTGTTGGCTCTATTGAGTTTGCTGCGGATGCTATCAGAGGTAACTTGGAAGCGCTTTTAACCGACTTACGTCGTGCTAAACCTGCTTCTTCTAAAGGTGTTTACCTGAGAAAAGTGACTTTGTCCTCTACAATGGGACCTGGTCTACAAATTGATCTAGGCGCGCTTAACTCAACTAAGTAAGCATGTTTAGATCATGAGCTTTGGGGTCTGCCTTCATTTATTTGTTGAGCAGGCCGTCAAAGACCGCAGGAACCTAACGGTTTAATAACAACGTTGAAAAATGTTTGTCCTGCGCAGATGGTGTGGCCCGATTCAGATTAACTGGATCTAACTCACCAGCAAGTACTTCGAGTAATCGGAGAGTTGGTAAAAATAGGGGAATTTATTCCCTGCTAATCCAGGAGAAAACCAGTGGCATTAGGTCTAGAAGACAAAAAAGCCATTGTCGCCGAAGTTAGCGAAGTTGCTAAAACTGCACTATCTGCAGTAGTTGCTGACTCTCGCGGTGTTACCGTGAGCAGTATGACAGAGCTACGTAAAGAAGCGCGTGAAGCAGGTGTTTATGTACGTGTAGTACGTAACACTTTGGCTCGCCGTGCAGTTGAAGGCACTGACTTCGAATGTCTAGCAGAGAGCTTTGTTGGTCCTACGTTAATTGCTTTTTCTAACGAACACCCGGGTGCGGCTGCTCGTTTGTTGAAAGCGTTTGCGAAAACTAACAGCAAGTTTGAAGTGAAGGCGTTGGCGTTCAACGGTGAGTTGATCCCAGCTGGCGACATTGATCGTTTGGCAACACTGCCTACATACGACGAAGCTATTGCGAAACTGATGAGTGTTATTCAGGGCGCAACAAGCAAGTTTGTACGTACTCTTGCAGCGGTTCGCGATCAAAAAGAGCAAGAAGCGGCTTAATACGGCTTACCGTATCCCTTCTTGATAAATATTTGTTTTATCACCCTTGGGTGATTATAAAGAATGCTAGGAATCTGAGTCATGGCTCTAACTAAAGAAGATATCATCAATGCAGTAGCAGAAATGTCTGTGATGGACGTTGTTGAACTAATTTCTGCAATGGAAGAAAAATTCGGCGTATCTGCAGCAGCTGCTGTAGCTGCAGGTCCTGCTGCTGACGCTGGCGTTGCTGCTGAAGAACAAACTGAATTTGACGTTGTTCTTACTGCTGCTGGCGACAAGAAAGTAAACGTTATCAAAGCTGTTCGTGCAGCGACTGGTCTAGGCTTGAAAGAAGCTAAAGCTATCGTTGACGGCGCTCCAATGACTGTTAAAGAAGCTGCTTCTAAAGAAGATGCTGCCGCTCTTAAAGCAGCTCTTGAAGAAGCTGGTGCATCTGTCGAAATCAAGTAATGATACTTGTATTTCCAGATTTCGACCAATAGTCGAAATGGCTGGTGACATTATTGTCACCGGCCTTTTTGGGTTTCTGAAACTCAAATAAAACTTAAAAGAATTTTCACGTGGGAGATAATGCTCCCATATATGGTAAGGCCTGATTTGGGCCTTTTGCGTCAATGTGCACAAGCTGGGGAATGCTGATGGCTTACTCATACACTGAGAAAAAACGTATCCGTAAGGATTTCGGTAAACTGCCGCCCGTTTTGGATGTGCCATACTTGCTGGCAATTCAGCTTGAATCCTACCGTAATTTTCTGCAGGAAGGTAAAAGCCTTGCAGAGCGTGGGGAATTAGGTCTGCATGGGGCCTTTAAATCTGTCTTTCCAATGGTCAGCTTTTCCGGCAATGCGGCGCTAGAATACGTCGATTACCGTTTAGGCAAGCCAGTTTTTGATGTTAAAGAGTGTCAGTTGCGTGGTGTTACTTACGCGGCACCTTTACGTGTTCGTGTACGACTTATCATTTATGATAAAGAGTCGTCCAATAAAGCAATCAAAGACATTCGCGAGCAAGAAGTCTACATGGGCGAAATTCCGCTTATGACAGACAATGGTACCTTTGTAATCAACGGGACTGAGCGTGTTATTGTATCTCAATTGCACCGTTCTCCTGGTGTGTTCTTCGACCACGATCGTGGTAAGACACACTCTTCAGGCAAGTTACTACATTCTGCTCGTATTATTCCTTACCGCGGTTCATGGTTGGACTTCGAGTTTGATCCAAAAGATTGCGTATTTGTTCGTATTGACCGTCGTCGTAAGCTGCCGGCAACTATTTTGTTGCGCGCTTTGGGCTACGGAACAGAGCAAATCCTGGATACTTTCTTTGACTCTACTCGTTTCTATTTGAAACGCGATGGTTTTGAAATGGATCTAGTTGCAAATCGTCTACGTGGCGAGACTGCACTGTTTAATATTGCTGATGCGAATGGCGAACTGATCGTAGAAGAAGGTCGTCGTATCACTGCTAAGCACATTCGTGTGATGGAAAAATCAGGCCTTGAGCGTCTATCTGTGCCGCTTGAGTATATGCTTGGTAAAGTAACAGCTAAAAACTTGGTTCACCCTGCGACGGGTGAGCTGATTGCGGAAGCAAACACTGAGCTGTCTGTTGATTTACTAGAGGCGTTGGTTTCTTCTGGTATTACTGAAGTTGATACGCTTTATACGAATGATTTGGATAATGGTCCATTTATTTCTGACACGCTTCGTATCGATCCAACTAGCAATCAGTTGGAAGCTTTGGTTGAAATCTATCGCATGATGCGTCCTGGTGAGCCACCGACCAAAGAGTCGGCTGAAGGCTTGTTCCAAGGCTTGTTCTTCTCAGAAGATCGTTATGATCTATCTGGCGTTGGTCGAATGAAATTCAACCGTCGTTTAGGTCGTGAAGAAGATACTGGTGCTGGTGTTCTAGATAATGATGACATCGTTGCTGTTCTAAAAACCTTGCTAGATATCCGTAACGGTAACGGCATGGTTGATGACATCGATCACTTGGGTAACCGTCGAGTTCGTTCTGTTGGCGAAATGGCCGAGAACCAATTCCGTGTTGGTCTGGTACGTGTTGAGCGTGCAGTGAAAGAACGTTTGTCTATGGCGGAAGCTGATGGCCTTATGCCACAAGACCTTTTGAATGCGAAGCCTGTTGCTGCCGCAATCAAAGAGTTCTTTGGTTCAAGCCAGTTGTCTCAGTTTATGGACCAAAACAACCCGCTATCTGAAGTAACGCATAAGCGTCGTGTTTCAGCGTTAGGGCCTGGTGGTCTTACTCGTGAGCGTGCAGGCTTTGAAGTACGTGACGTACACGCTACTCACTACGGTCGTGTTTGTCCTATCGAAACGCCAGAAGGTCCAAACATTGGTTTGATCAACTCGCTATCTACTTATGCGCGTACTAATAGCTACGGTTTCTTAGAAACGCCATATCGTAAGATTGTAGATGGTAAGCAGACGGACGAAACTGTTTATGTTTCGGCGATCGATGAAGCGAAATATGTTATTGCCCAAGCATCTGCAAACGTAGATGCAGAAGGTCGTTTGGTTGATGAGTTGGTTCAGGTGCGTCATATGCACGAAACCACTTTGATTCCAAAGGAAAAAGTTAACTTAATGGACGTGTCTCCTCGTCAGGTTGTTTCTGTTGCGGCATCTTTGATTCCGTTCCTAGAGCACGATGATGCTAACCGAGCTTTGATGGGTTCGAACATGCAACGTCAAGCCGTTCCAACACTTAAGGCTGACAAGCCGGTTGTTGGTACTGGTATGGAGAAAAACGTAGCAAAAGACTCTGGTGTTTGTATTGTTGCGAATCGCGGCGGTGTGATTGAGTCTGTTGATGCAAGCCGTATCGTTGTACGTGTGAATTCAGAAGAAACGATTGCTGGTGAAGCCGGTGTAGATATCTACAACCTAACTAAATACGTGCGTTCTAACCAGAATACTTGTATTAACCAGCGTACTTTGGTTATGAAAGGTGAGAGGATAGCATCTGGCGATATCATGGCCGATGGTCCTTCTGTTGATATGGGTGAATTGGCGCTTGGTCAAAACATGCGTATCGCTTTCATGCCTTGGAATGGTTTCAACTTCGAAGACTCGATTCTAGTTTCTGAACGTGTTGTAGAAGAAGATCGATTCACTTCTATCCATATTCAAGAGTTAACGTGTGTTGCACGTGATACTAAGCTTGGGCCAGAAGAGATTACTGCCGATATCCCTAACGTGGGTGAAGGTGCGCTTTCTAAGTTGGATCAATCAGGTATCGTTTACATCGGTGCAGAAGTTGAGCCAGGCGATATTCTAGTTGGTAAAGTGACGCCTAAGGGTGAAACACAGCTAACGCCTGAAGAGAAACTTTTGCGAGCGATCTTCGGTGAAAAAGCGTCTGACGTAAAAGATACGTCTCAACGAGTTAAGACTGGCACACGCGGTACTGTTATCGACGTGCAAGTTTTCACTCGTGATGGCATCGAAAAAGATGATCGTGCTAAGTTCATTGAAAAATCGCAGCTTGATCAAGTTCGTAAAGACTTGAACGAAGAGTTCCGTATTGTTGAGAAAGCGACTTTCGAACGTCTAGCTGAAGCCCTAATCGGCCAGCAAGCGGAAGGTGGTCCTGGTTTGGCTCGCAATGCGATTATTACGGAAGAATATTTGGCGAATCTAGATCACCCTGAGTGGTTTAAAATTCGTGTTGCTAATGAAGACGCGAGTGAGCAGCTTGAAAAAGCGCAAGCCGCTTTGATTGAGCGCCGTAAAGAGCTTGATGCGAAATTTGAAGATAAGAAACGCAAGCTACAAACAGGTGATGATCTAGCACCAGGCGTTCTTAAAATCGTTAAAGTTTATGTTGCCATTAAACGTCGCATCCAGCCAGGTGATAAAATGGCCGGTCGTCATGGTAACAAAGGTGTAATTTCTAAAATTATGCCAGTTGAAGACATGCCGTACGATGAAAACGGTGATCCAGTTGATATCGTATTGAACCCACTAGGTGTTCCTTCACGTATGAACGTTGGTCAGGTCCTGGAGACTCACTTAGGTGCAGCTTCTAAAGGCTTGGGTCGTAAGATCAACGAAATGCTTGTTGTAGAGCGTGAGAAAGCAGAAGCGGTTGCAGAACTGCGTAGCTTCCTTGGCGAAATCTATAACGGCTACGAAGGCGATTTGCGTTGCGCTCGTACAGAAGATCTAGACAGCTTTACAGACGAAGAAATTTTGACTTTGGCATCCAACCTAACAGGTGGTGTTCCAATGGCGTCTGGTGCCTTTGATGGTGCAAAAGAGTCTGAAATTAAACGTATGTTGCGCTTAGCTGGAATCAACGAAAGTGGCCAAGTTAAATTGTTTAACGGCCGCACCGGTGATGCTTTTGAACGTCCAGTAACTGTTGGTTACATGTACATGCTTAAGTTGAACCACTTGGTTGACGACAAAATGCACGCACGTTCTACTGGTTCTTACAGCTTGGTTACTCAGCAGCCGCTGGGTGGTAAAGCTCAGTTCGGTGGACAGCGTTTCGGGGAGATGGAGGTATGGGCGCTAGAAGCATATGGTGCCGCTTACACGCTTCAAGAAATGTTGACTGTTAAATCCGATGACGTGAATGGCCGTACTAAGATGTATAAAAACATCGTAGATGGTGACCACCGTATGGAACCTGGCATGCCTGAGTCCTTCAACGTGTTGGTGAAAGAGATTCGTTCTCTTGGTATCGATATCGAGCTGGAAAACGAATAAGCACGAATCACATTTGACCTGCTGGGGAGCAAGACTCCCCGGCCTTACGAGTGGGGCGAATATCCATGAAAGACTTATTAGGTCTTCTAAAATCACAGGGACAATCTGACGAGTTTGATGCGATCCGCATTGGCTTGGCATCACCAGATATGATTCGTTCATGGTCTTATGGTGAAGTTAAAAAGCCAGAGACCATCAACTACCGTACGTTCAAACCAGAACGTGACGGTTTGTTCTGTGCAAAAATCTTTGGTCCTATTAAGGACTACGAATGCTTGTGTGGTAAATACAAGCGTTTGAAACACCGTGGTGTTATCTGTGAGAAGTGTGGCGTTGAAGTGGCTCTGTCTAAAGTGCGTCGTGAACGCATGGGTCACATTGAGCTTGCATCGCCTGTTGCACACATTTGGTTTTTGAAATCTTTACCGTCTCGTATCGGTCTTATCTTAGATATGACGTTGCGTGACATTGAGCGTGTTTTGTATTTTGAATCTTTCATCGTGATCGATCCAGGTATGACGACGCTTGATAAAGGCCAATTGCTAAACGATGAGCAGTATTTTGAAGCGCTAGAAGAATTCGGCGACGAGTTTGATGCCCGTATGGGGGCGGAAGCGGTTCAGATGTTGCTTCGCGATTTAGATATGCCTGTAGAAATTAACAGCATGCGTGAAGAGCTAAACAGCACAAATTCTGAAACTCGCATTAAGAAGCTTTCTAAGCGCCTTAAGCTAGTTGAAGCATTCTATCATTCTGGCAACAACCCTGAGTGGATGGTGCTAGACGTGTTGCCAGTTCTTCCGCCAGATCTTCGTCCATTGGTACCACTTGAAGGTGGCCGTTTTGCGACGTCTGATTTGAACGACCTTTATCGTCGTGTGATTAACCGTAACAACCGTCTAAAACGCCTGTTAGAGCTATCAGCTCCAGATATCATCGTACGTAACGAAAAGCGTATGTTGCAAGAATCTGTTGATGCTTTGCTTGATAACGGTCGTCGTGGTCGTGCAATTACGGGTTCTAACAAACGTCCTCTAAAATCTTTGGCTGATATGATCAAAGGTAAGCAAGGTCGTTTCCGTCAGAACTTGCTAGGTAAGCGTGTTGACTATTCTGGTCGTTCTGTAATCACAGTAGGTCCATCACTGCGTCTACATCAGTGTGGTCTACCTAAGAAAATGGCACTTGAGCTATTCAAGCCATTTATCTTCTCTAAGCTTGAGCTTCGTGGTATGGCTACGACGATCAAAGCAGCGAAGAAAATGGTTGAGCGTGAGACGCCTGAAGTATGGGATATCCTTGATGAGGTTATCCGCGAACATCCAGTGATGTTGAACCGTGCGCCAACACTTCACCGTTTGGGTATCCAAGCGTTTGAACCAATGTTGATCGAAGGTAAAGCGATTCAGTTGCACCCACTAGTGTGTGCGGCATATAACGCCGACTTCGATGGTGACCAAATGGCGGTTCACGTTCCGTTGACTATCGAAGCGCAGCTTGAAGCTCGTGCCTTGATGATGTCTACGAACAACATCCTATCACCTGCAAACGGCGAGCCGATCATCGTTCCTTCTCAGGACGTTGTATTGGGTCTGTACTATATGACTCGTGAGAAAATCAATGCTAAAGGCGAAGGCATGGCATTTTCTGACATCAAAGAAGTACACCGTGCGTATGGTGCTAAACAAGTTGAATTGCACGCGAAAGTAAAAGTACGTATCAGCCAAGTTGATACCACGCTTGATGGCGACAAAGTGCCATCTACTTTCATTGCAGATACAACCGTTGGTCGTGCCTTGTTGTTTGATATTGTTCCTGATGGCCTACCGTTCTCTGTGGTTAACCAAACCATGAAGAAGAAAGCGATCTCTAACTTGATCAACGAGTGTTACCGTAAAGTAGGCTTGAAAGAGAGCTGTATTTTTGCTGACCAATTGATGTACACAGGTTTTGCTTACGCGACAGCGTCAGGTTCTTCTGTTGGTGTTGATGACTTCGTTATTCCACCAGAGAAAGCGGCGATCATTGCTAAAGCAGAGGCAGAAGTTAAAGAAATCGAATACCAGTATGCGGATGGTCTTGTAACCCAAGGCGAGAAGTACAACAAGGTAATCGATTTATGGTCTCGTACTAACGAAACTGTAACTGAAGCCATGATGAAAAACTTGGCAAAAGAGATGACTGTCAATAAAGCAGGTGAAACGGTTGAGCAGCAATCTTTCAACTCTGTATATATGATGGCCGATTCTGGTGCCCGTGGTAGTGTTGCGCAAATGCGTCAGTTAGGTGGTATGCGTGGTCTGATGGCGAAACCAGATGGTTCCATCATCGAAACACCAATCACTGCGAACTTCCGTGAAGGTCTGTCAGTACTTCAGTACTTTACCTCTACACACGGTGCTCGTAAGGGTCTAGCTGATACGGCATTGAAAACAGCAAACTCTGGTTACTTGACTCGTCGTCTAGTAGACGTAGCGCAGGATTTGGTTATCACTGAAGTAGATTGTGGTTCTACAAACGGTATTTCCGTTGCAGCCATGATTGAAGGTGGTGACGTAGTTGTTCCGCTAGGTCATCGCGTATTGGGCCGTGTAGTGGCTCAAGATGTTATTGATGGTAAAGGTGATTTTGTTCTTGCTGCAGGTACTTTGATTGACGAGCATGATGTTCGTACTATCGAAGCGGCTGGTGTGGATGAAATGATCATTCGTTCTGTTATCACTTGTAATACACGTCATGGTGTATGTGCTAAGTGTTACGGCCGTGATCTTGCTCGTGGTCATCAAGTTAACATTGGTGAAGCGATTGGTGTTGTTGCAGCACAGTCTATCGGTGAGCCAGGTACACAGTTAACAATGCGTACGTTCCACATCGGTGGTGCGGCATCTCGAGCGTCTGCGATTGATAGCGTTCAGGTGAAGAGTGCGGGTACGGTACGTTTCAATAAAATGAAGAGTATCGAGCGTCACACTGGTCACTTAGTTGTTGCATCTCGTTCTTCTGAATTGGCCATTGCTGACGAAGCGGGCCGTGAGAAAGAGCGTTACAAGCTTCCTTACGGTGCGGTATTGAGTGTGCGTGAAGGTGATCAGGTTACTGCGGGTCAAATCGTAGCTAACTGGGACCCACATACTCACCCAATCGTATCTGAGATGGAAGGTCGTCTTGAGTTCAGTGGTATGGAAGAGAACGTTACTATTCGTCGTCAATCTGACGAAATGACGGGCTTGACTACTATTGAAGTTATGGAGATGCGTGATCGTCCTGCAGCTGGTAAAGACATACGTCCGATGATTGCCGTTGTTGATGCAGAGGGTAACCCTGTATTGATTCCTGGTACTGAGTCACCAGTCCAGTACATGCTTCCTGAAAAAGCATTGTTGAGTCTTGATCATGGCGCGACAGTGAAATCAGGTGAGGTTCTTGCGCGTATCCCACAAGAATCTATTGGTAACAAAGATATCACCGGTGGTTTGCCACGAGTGGCAGACCTATTCGAAGCGCGCCGTCCGAAAGATCCTGCTGTTATGGCGGAAACTAGCGGTGTGGTTAGCTTCGGTAAAGAAACAAAAGGTAAGATTCGTTTGGTTATCACCCCTCAAAACGGTGATGAGCCAGTTGAGACTTTGATTCCTAAATGGCGTCAAATCAACATCTTTGATGGTGAGGAAGTGGCTAAAGGTGAGATTATTGCCGACGGTCCTTTGAGCCCTCATGACATTTTGCGTCTTCAAGGTGTAGAGGCTTTGGCTGATTACATCACGAATGAAGTGCAAGAAGTTTACCGCTTACAAGGCGTAGTAATTAACGATAAGCATATTGAAGTTATTGTTAACCAAATGTTGCGTAAAGTAGAAGTTGGTGAGTCTGGTGATACAGATCTTATTCAAGGTGATCAGGTTGAGTATACTCATCTGTTGGATGCAAACGAAAAAGCCGAAGCAGAGGGTAAGTTCCCTGCTAAGTTTGAGCGTGTGCTTCTAGGTATCACTAAAGCTTCTTTGGCTACTGAGTCCTTTATATCAGCAGCATCTTTCCAAGAGACAACTCGAGTTCTTACGGAAGGTGCGGTAACTGGTAAGAAAGATCACTTGCGTGGCTTGAAAGAAAACGTTGTTGTGGGTCGCTTGATACCAGCCGGTACAGGTTTGGCTTACCACAATGAGCGCAAGAGAAAGAAAGAGCTTGCGCTAGCAGCGAAGGAAGGAAGTTCGACAGTAAGTGCCTCAGATGTTGAAGAAGCATTGAGTGCTGCACTGAAAGACTAGTTATTTGCTGTTAAATCGTAAGGGAGGTGATTTTTTAGTCGCCTCCCTATTGACTGTTTTATAGGCGCAAATTAAACTTGCGCCTCCTTAATTTTGGCGATTTCCGTCATGAGAATTGGATTTGTGGAGCTTGTCTAATGGCAACCGTTAACCAGTTGGTTCGTAAACCACGTAAACGTAAAGTGGCAAAGAGTGACGTTCCTGCGTTACAAGCTTGTCCGCAACGCCGCGGTGTCTGCACTCGCGTATATACTACTACACCTAAAAAGCCTAACTCGGCTTTGCGTAAAGTATGTCGTGTTCGCTTGACTAACGGCTTCGAAGTTACTTCCTACATCGGTGGTGAAGGTCACAACCTGCAAGAACACAGCGTAGTGCTGATTCGCGGCGGTCGTGTAAAAGACCTTCCTGGTGTTCGTTATCACACAGTGCGTGGTAGCTTGGATACTTCAGGCGTACAAAATCGTAAGCAAGGCCGTTCTAAATACGGTACTAAACGTCCTAAGAAGTAAGCTAAACCAGCTTAATTCATCGTTTAGACATAATTTTTTAATACAGTAAGGCCGAGCAATAATTGAATTGTCTCGGGCGAACCTGAAGAGGATATAGATATGCCTAGAAGACGCGTCGTCGCTAAGCGTGAAATCCTTCCGGATCCTAAACACGGAAGCCAGATTCTCGCTAAATTTATCAACCATGTAATGGTTAGCGGTAAAAAATCTGTTGCAGAGAGCATCGTTTATAATGCACTAAATACTGTAGCAGCTCGCGCTAAAACTGAAGAGCCAATGGCTATCTTCGAAAAAGCATTGGAATCTATCCAGCCAATGGTTGAGGTTAAATCTCGCCGTGTTGGTGGTGCGACTTACCAAGTTCCTGTAGAAGTTCGTCCAGCTCGCCGCGCAGCTTTATCTATGCGTTGGTTGGTTGATGCTTCTCGTAAGCGTGGTGAAAAATCCATGGCTTTGCGTCTAGCTGGCGAAATCTTAGATGCTGCTGAAAACAAAGGTTCTGCTGTTAAGAAACGTGAAGACGTTCACCGTATGGCAGAAGCTAACAAAGCATTCTCTCACTACCGTTTCTAATCATCCAGAGAAGGATACACAGTGGCACGTAAAACCCCTATCAACCGCTACCGTAACATCGGTATTTGTGCGCATGTTGATGCAGGTAAAACGACGACAACTGAACGCGTTCTTTTTTACACTGGTCTGTCTCATAAAATTGGTGAGGTGCACGATGGTGCAGCAACAATGGATTGGATGGAGCAAGAGCAAGAGCGTGGTATCACGATAACTTCAGCGGCAACAACATGCTTCTGGAGTGGAATGAATAAGCAGTTCGAAGAGCATCGTGTCAATATTATCGACACGCCGGGACACGTAGACTTTACTATTGAAGTAGAGCGTTCTTTACGTGTGCTAGATGGTGCTGTTGTTGTGCTTTGTGGTTCTTCGGGTGTGCAGCCTCAAACTGAGACGGTTTGGCGTCAGGCTAATAAGTATGAAGTTCCTCGTATGGTTTTCGTCAATAAGATGGACCGTACAGGGGCTGATTTCTTTTCGGTTGTTCGTCAATTAAAAACGCGTCTTGGTGCAAATGCGGTTCCTATTCAAATCAATGTGGGTGCTGAGGAAGATTTTCGCGGCGTCATCGATTTGGTTGTGATGAAAACGATTGTGTGGAATGAAGAAGATCAAGGTATGACTTTCACTTTGGAAGATATTCCTGAAGATCTGCTTGATGAAGCGCAAGAGTGGCGTGAGCACATGGTTGAGGCCGCAGCTGAGGCTAGTGAGCAATTAATGGATAAATATCTTGAAGAAGGTGATTTGTCTGTTGAGGAAATAAAAAGCGGTCTGCGGATTCGTACGTTATCCAATGAGATTGTCTTGGTTACGTGTGGTTCAGCCTTTAAAAATAAAGGCGTTCAGGCTGTTTTGGATGCTGTTGTTGAATATTTGCCTTCACCGCTTGAAGTTAAAGCGATTGAAGGTACGCTTGAGGATGGTGAAACAGTTGTGACTCGTGTGGCGAATGATGAAGATCCTTTTTCGTCGTTGGCCTTTAAGATAGCAACGGATCCATTTGTAGGCACATTGACGTTTATTCGTGTGTATTCAGGTGTGCTGCGTTCCGGTGATGCTGTTTATAATTCTGTTAAGCAGAAGCGTGAGCGGATTGGACGTATGGTGCAAATGCATGCAAATAATCGTGAAGAGATCAAAGAGGTTTTGGCGGGTGATATCGCTGCTCTCGTAGGTATGAAGTTTGCTACTACGGGTGATACTCTTTGTGACATGAAAGATGTTGTTGTGTTAGAGCGTATGGAGTTTCCAGAGCCAGTTATATCTGTTGCGGTTGAGCCTAAATCTCAAGCGGACCAGGATAAAATGGCTGTTGCGTTAGGTAAATTGGCGCAAGAAGACCCTTCCTTCCGTGTGGAGACGCATGAAGAGACGGGGCAAACTATTATTTCTGGTATGGGTGAACTACACCTTGATATTCTTGTTGACCGTATGCGTCGTGAGTTTAAGGTGGAGGCTAACATTGGTAAGCCTCAGGTTTCCTACCGGGAGAAAATTCGCAAAGAAGTGGTGGTTAATCACAAATTTGTGCGTCAATCCGGTGGTCGTGGTCAATACGGTCACGTCGTAATGAAATTGATTCCAACTGAAAAAGATGGGCTTGAATTCGTTAACGAGATTGTTGGTGGTGCTATTCCTAAAGAATACATCCCTGCAGTAGAAAAGGGTGTTTCAGAGCAAATGAAGAACGGTGTAATCGCTGGTTATCCATTGTTGGGTATCAAGGTTGTGCTGATCGATGGTTCATTCCATGATGTTGACTCTAACGAAATGGCCTTTAAAATTGCAGCTTCTCAGGGGCTAAGAAAAGGAGCGGTAGATGCTGATCCTTGCGTTCTTGAACCTGTAATGAAAGTGGAAGTTGTAACTCCTGAAGAATACATGGGTGATGTGATGGGTGACCTGAATCGTCGTCGTGGTCTTGTTCAGGGGATGGACGATTCCCCGTCAGGGAAGATTATTCGTGCTGAAGTTCCTCTCGGGGAGATGTTCGGATATGCAACTGACGTGCGTAGCTTGTCGCAAGGGCGTGCAAGTTATGCAATGGAGTTTGAGAAATACGCTGAAGCACCGGCTAGTGTGGCAGACGCGATCATCAAAAATGAAGATTAATCATCATACTTACTAATTCTTAAGGTGTATGTATCATGGCAAAGAGTAAATTCGAACGTAATAAACCGCACGTTAACGTTGGCACAATTGGTCACGTTGACCATGGTAAAACAACTCTAACTGCAGCATTGACTCGCGTATGTGCAGAAGTATTTGGCGGTACTGCCGTTGCTTTTGACGGTATCGATAATGCTCCTGAAGAGCGTGAGCGTGGTATCACTATCTCTACTTCTCACGTAGAGTACGATTCACCAACTCGTCACTACGCACACGTAGATTGTCCTGGACACGCCGATTATGTTAAAAACATGATCACTGGTGCTGCTCAAATGGACGGTGCGATTCTAGTTTGTGGTGCGACTGACGGCCCTATGCCTCAGACTCGTGAGCACATTCTTCTTTCTCGTCAAGTAGGTGTTCCTTACATCGTTGTTTTCTTGAACAAGTCTGACTTGTTGGCTGATGACTGTGGTGGTGCGGATTCTGAAGAATACGCAGAAATGCTAGAGTTGGTTGAAATGGAATTGCGTGACCTTTTGTCTGAATACGACTTCCCAGGTGATGATACTCCAATCATCCCAGGTTCTGCGCTAATGGCGTTGAAAGGCGAAGACGACAACGAAATGGGTACAACTGCTGTACGTAAACTAGTTGAGACACTAGACACTTACATTCCTGATCCAGAGCGTGCAATCGACGGTGCATTCTTGATGCCTATCGAGGACGTATTCTCTATCCAAGGTCGTGGTACAGTTGTTACTGGTCGTGTTGAGCGTGGTATCATCAAAATTCAAGAAGAAGTTGAGATCGTTGGTATCGTTGATACTACTAAAACAACTTGTACTGGTGTTGAGATGTTCCGTAAGCTTCTTGACGAAGGTCGTGCTGGTGAGAACTGTGGTATTCTTCTTCGTGGTACTAAACGTGAAGATGTACAGCGTGGTCAAGTATTGGCTAAGCCTGGTTCAATCACTCCTCACACTCAGTTTGAAGCAGAGGTTTATGTATTGGGTAAAGATGAAGGTGGTCGTCACACTCCATTCTTCAAAGGTTACCGTCCACAGTTCTACTTCCGTACAACTGACGTAACTGGTGCATGTTCTCTTCCTGAAGGCGTAGAAATGGTTATGCCTGGTGATAACATTCAAATGACTGTTGAACTAATTCACCCAATCGCGATGGACGAAGGTCTACGTTTTGCGATCCGTGAAGGTGGTCGTACAGTTGGTGCTGGTGTTGTAGCTAAAATCCTTAAGTAATTAGATATTAATATCTGCTTACTTTGATTTAGAAAAGGCCACTCGCATATCGAGTGGCCTTTTTATTTTATGGTTTATTTTGTTTGTTCAGAAATTGGTTACTTGACAACCAGTTTTTGAATGGCTAATATTCGCCGTCCTTAAAAAAGGATTGTGGCTTAATAAATGTACAGTTAAGTCATTAAAACATTGTATTTGGAGTTGGAAATGCAAAGCCAAAAAATCCGTATTCGTCTGAAAGCGTTTGATCATCGTCTGATCGATGCTTCAACACAAGAAATTGTGGACACAGCGAAACGTACAGGTGCGCAAGTGCGTGGACCGATTCCACTTCCTACTCGCAAAGAGCGTTATACAGTATTGATTTCTCCACACGTAAATAAAGATGCGCGTGATCAGTATGAAATCCGTACACACAAACGTGTTCTAGATATCGTTGAGCCAACTGAAAAAACAGTTGATGCTCTAATGAAGCTGGATCTTGCGGCAGGCGTGGAAGTACAAATCTCTTTGGGTTAATAGCTCAAAGTTTGGGGTGCGACAACCGGCTGGTTATCAGTCGGCTATATGCACAATAGTGGAATGATCTGGAATGATCAGCCGTAGCGGGTGATAGCCCCATACACAACTGGCAAGTGAGGTAAAAAATGGCTATTCAATTAGTCGGACGCAAAGCCGGTATGACACGTATCTTCACTGAAGATGGTGTATCCGTGCCAGTAACCGTCATCGAGGTTGAACCGAACCGCGTTACTCAGGTGAAAACAGCAGAAACTGATGGCTACCAAGCTGTTCAAGTTACTGTAGGTTCTCGCCGTTCGAGCCGCGTTAACAAAGCTGCTGCGGGTCATTATGCAAAAGCGAATGTTGAAGCAGGTCGTGGTTTGTGGGAGTTCCGCCTGGCAGGTGACGAAAAAGAAATCAATGTTGGTGATGAGCTGACTGTTGCTGATTTCGAATCTATCCAAATGGTTGATGTAACTGGTCAATCAAAGGGTAAAGGGTTTCAAGGTGCCATCAAGCGTCATAATTTTAGTATGCAAGACGCTACTCATGGTAACTCGTTGTCTCACCGTGCACCTGGTTCTATCGGCCAATGTCAAACACCTGGTCGTGTTTGGAAAGGCAAGAAGATGGCTGGCCATATGGGTGCTGCACAAGTAACTACTCAATCACTAGAAGTGGTTCGTGTAGACACAGAACGTAACCTTATCCTAGTGAAAGGTGCCGTACCTGGTGCAGTAAATGGTGATGTTATTCTTCAATCAGCTGTTAAAGCTCGCTAAGAGGGGTAGACAATGAACTTGAATCTAACAGGCGCGGAAGGAACTGTAGAAGTTTCTGACGTAGCCTTTGCTCGTGAATATAACGAAGCGTTGGTTCACCAAGTAGTTACATCTTACTTGGCTGGCGCTCGTCAAGGCTCACGTGCACAAAAAACACGCTCTGAAGTAGCAGGTGGTGGACGCAAACCTTGGAAACAAAAAGGTTCTGGTCGTGCGCGCGCAGGTACTATCCGTAGCCCTCTATGGCGCTCAGGTGGTGTTACGTTTGCTGCGAAACCACAAGATCACTCTCAGAAAGTGAACAAGAAGATGTACCGTGCAGCAATGCGCACCATCTGGTCTGAACTTGTACGTCAAGACCGTCTTGTTGTTGTTGAAGATCTTAAATTGGAAGCTCCAAAAACTAAGCTCTTCATAGCAAAAATGGCAGAATTGAATATTGAGAACGCTTTGATTGTTTCCCATGATTTGGATGACAATTTATTCTTGGCGGCTCGCAACATTCCTAACGTAGATGTACGTGATGCAGCGTCTATCGACCCTGTTAGCTTGATTGCTTACGACAAAGTGTTGGTGACAGTTGGTGCTCTGAAACAAGTTGAGGAGGCACTAGCATGATCGGCGAACGTATTTATAAAGTTCTGTTGGGTCCACATATTTCCGAAAAAGCAACTATCGTAGCCGAAGGCAATGGTCAGTATGTTTTTCGTGTAACTGGTGATGCAACTAAACCTGAAATCAAACAAGCTATCGAAGCGCTTTTTGAAGTCAAAGTTGAGTCTGTTCGCACGTTGAACCATAAAGGTAAAACAAAGCGTACAGTTCGTGGTCTAGGTAAACGTAAAGACGTGAAAAAAGCGTATGTACGTTTAGCCGAAGGTCAAGACATTGATTTCATGGTCGCTGAATAAGGGGAGATAGGTCAATGGCTGTTGTTAAAAGTAAGCCAACGTCTGCAGGCCGTCGTCACGTTGTTAAAGTTACCAACAACGATTTGCACAAAGGCGCACCATATGCACCTTTGCTAGACACAAAAAGCAAATCTGGTGGACGTAACAATAACGGACGCATCACTACGCGTCACGTAGGTGGTGGTCATAAGCAGCATTACCGTATGGTTGATTTCCGTCGTAATAAAGATGGGATTTCTGCGGTAGTTGAGCGTTTGGAATATGATCCAAACCGTTCTGCAAATATTGCATTGATTAGATATGCTGATGGTGAGCGTCGTTACATTATCGCTTCCAAAGGTATGGTAGCTGGCAATATCGTTTTTAGTGGTGCAGATGCGCCTATCAAAGCGGGTAATACTTTGCCTCTGCAAAATATCCCAGTTGGTAGTACCGTACACTGTGTCGAGCTTAAGCCAGGTAAAGGTGCGCAAGTTGCGCGTTCTGCTGGAGCTTCTGCTCAGCTAGTTGCTCGTGAAGGTCGTTACGTTACTCTTCGCCTACGTTCAGGTGAAATGCGTAAAGTACTGACAGAATGTCGCGCTACTTTAGGTGAAGTATCAAACTCTGAGCATAGCTTAAGAGTTCTTGGTAAAGCTGGTGCTACGCGTTGGCGTGGTGTTCGTCCTACCGTTCGCGGTGCGGCGATGAACCCAGTGGATCACCCACATGGTGGTGGTGAAGGTCGTAGCAAAGGTGGTCGTCACCCAGTTACACCATGGGGTGTGCCTACTAAAGGTTACAAAACACGCAGCAACAAGCGTACTGACAAACTTATTGTACGTCGCCGTACTAAGTAATAAGAGGAAACGACTGTGCCACGTTCACTAAAAAAAGGTCCTTTTATCGACCTTCATTTGTTGAAAAAGGTAGAGGCTGCGGTAGAGAAAAATGATCGTCGTCCAATTAAAACTTGGTCACGCCGTTCTACTATCTTCCCTGATTTTGTAGGGTTGACTATCGCTGTCCATAATGGTCGCCAGCATGTTCCAGTTCTAGTAACTGAAGATATGGTCGGTCATAAATTGGGTGAGTTCGCTCCGACCCGTACATATCGTGGTCATGCTGCGGACAAGAAAGCCAAACGGTAATAAGGGGTATTAACATGAGTGAAGTAAAAGCTTCATTGAAGGGTGCTCGCCTCTCAGCGCAGAAGGCCCGTTTGGTTGTAGATCAAATCCGCGGCAAATCTGTTAGCGAAGCACTGAACATTTTAACGTTCAGTCCTAAGAAGGCGGCAGTAATTGTTAAGAAGGTACTAGAGTCTGCTATAGCTAATGCTGAGCATAACGAAGGTGCTGATGTAGATGACTTGCGTGTGTCTACGGCTTACGTTGATGAGGCTATGACTCTGAAGCGTATTATGCCACGTGCCAAAGGCCGTGCTGACCGTATTCTAAAACGCGGTTGCCATATCACAGTTAAAGTCGCTGACTAATTAGGAGAAACCCAATGGGTCAGAAGGTTCATCCAACTGGTATACGCCTAGGGATAGTTAAAGATCATACTTCTACTTGGTATGCGAATAATCAAAACTACTCTAAGCTGTTATTAAACGATCTTCAGGTTCGTGCGTTCCTGGAGAAAAAATTGGTCCAGGCTTCTGTTTCTCGTATCGAGATTCAGCGTCCTGCTCAGACAGCTCGTATTACGATTCACACTGCCCGTCCGGGTATTGTGATTGGTAAGAAAGGCGAAGATGTTGAGAAACTACGTAATGCAGTTTCTGAAATGATGGGCGTACCTGTCCACATTAACATCGAAGAAATTCGTAAGCCTGAAATGGATGCTAAATTGGTTGCGCAAAATATTGCTAGCCAACTTGAGCGTCGCGTAATGTTCCGTCGTGCTATGAAGCGCGCAGTACAAAATGCTATGCGTGCAGGCGCGAAAGGTATCAAGGTTCAGGTAAGTGGTCGTTTAGGCGGTGCAGAAATTGCACGTGCTGAGTGGTACCGTGAAGGCCGCGTGCCTCTACACACTCTACGCGCTGACATTGACTACGCTACTTATGAAGCTGCTACAACTTACGGCATCATTGGCGTAAAAGTGTGGATCTTCAAAGGCGAAATCTTGGGCGGTATTGAACAAGTGCGAGCTGATAAAGGCGCACAAAAGAAGAAGTCTAAGTAGGGGGTAAGTCATGTTACAACCGAAACGTACTAAGTTCCGCAAAATGCAGAAAGGCCGTAACCGCGGTCTTGCTCTTCGCGGAAACCAAGTTAGCTTTGGTGAATTCGGATTGAAGTCCACTGAACGTGGTCGTCTTACAGCACGTCAAATTGAAGCGGCGCGTCGTGCAATGACTCGTCACATCAAGCGTGGTGGTAGAATCTGGATTCGTGTGTTCCCTGATAAGCCGATTACTCAGAAACCTCTTGAGGTTCGTCAGGGTAAAGGTAAGGGTAGCGTAGAATACTGGGTTGCACAGATCCAACCTGGCAAGATGCTTTATGAAGTTGAGGGCGTTTCAGAACAGCTAGCACGCGAAGCGTTCGCGTTGGCTGCTGCTAAGCTTCCTCTGTCCACAACTTTCGTAACGCGTACGGTGATGTAGATGAAAGCAAAAGAAATGCAAGAAAAGTCTGTAGCTGAGCTACAAGCGACCTTGATTGAACTGCTACGTGAGCAATTTACTCTGCGCATGCAGAAAGCCACTGGTCAGTTAGCGCAAACTCATTTGCTCTCGCAAGTTCGCCGCAATATCGCACGTGTTAAAACCGTGCTAAATGATAAGGCAGGTAACTAAGATGGCAGAAACAAAAGCGCGTATAGCTACTGGTAAAGTAGTAAGCGATAAGATGGATAAAACCATCACGGTACTAGTTGAGCGTACAGAAAAACACCCTCTATACGGTAAGTTTATCCGTCGTTCAACTAAACTACACGCTCACGATGAAAACAATGAGTGCCAAATCGGTGATTTAGTTAAGGTTGTTGAAACACGTCCTTATTCTAAGTCTAAGACTTGGAAACTAGTTCAAGTTGTAGAGAAAGCAGCAGCTGTATAAGCTGCTCCTTCCTTCGTGAGACTTGTTATCTAATTTGATTGGAGAGCAGTAATGATTCAAACAGAATCGATGCTTGATGTTGCAGATAACAGCGGCGCAAAGCGTGTTCAGTGTATTAAAGTACTGGGTGGCTCACATCGTCGTTATGCTGCTATCGGTGACATTATTAAGGTCACAGTGAAAGAAGCGATCCCACGTGGTCGTGTTAAAAAAGGGCAAGTTCTTAACGCAGTTGTCGTTAGAACTAGAAAAGGTGTTCGTCGCTCCGATGGTTCAGTGATCCGTTTTGATGTAAACTCAGCGGTTCTATTGAATGCTTCAGGGCAGCCTATTGGTACTCGTATCTTTGGCCCTGTAACACGTGAATTGCGTACAGAGCAGTTCATGAAAATTGTTTCTCTTGCACCTGAAGTGCTGTAAGAGGGAGAGGGGACATTATGCGTAAAATCAAACGTAACGACGAAGTTATCGTGATTGCTGGGAAAGACAAAGGCAAGCGCGGTAAGGTTGTTAAAGTAGTAGGCGAAAACCGAGTTCTAGTTTCTGGCGTTAATACTGTTAAGAAACACGAGAAACCAAACCCTATGAAGGGTTCAACTGGTGGTATCGTTGAACAAGAAGCACCTATCCAGGTTTCCAATGTAGCCATTTATAACAGTGCTACGGGTAAAGCGGATCGCGTCGGCTTTAAATTGAACGAAGACGGTACGAAAGTACGTGTTTTTAAATCAAATAGTGAAGCGATCGACGCCTAAGAGCGAGAATTATAGCCATGGCGAGACTTAAGCAAGTTTATAAAGATCAAGTTGTAGCAAAACTTACAGAAGAGTTTAGTTACAAAAACGTGATGGAAGTGCCTAAAATCACTAAAATCACTTTAAATATGGGTGTTGGTGAAGCTATCGCAGACAAGAAACTTCTTGAGCATGCGGTAAATGATCTTGAAGCACTTAGCGGCCAGAAAGTTGTAGTGACTAAGGCTCGTAAGTCTGTAGCAGGCTTTAAAATCCGTGACGGTTACCCGATCGGTTGTAAAGTTACTCTACGTGGCGAGCGTATGTGGGATTTCTTCGACCGTTTGGTTGATGTTGCTATTCCACGTATCCGTGACTTCCGCGGACTTAATCCTAAGTCTTTCGACGGTCGTGGTAACTACAGTATGGGTGTTAAAGAGCAAATCATCTTCCCAGAGATCGATTACGATAAAGTAGATCGTGTACGTGGTATGGATATTACCATTACAACGACTGCTCGTACCGATGAAGAAGGTCGTGCTTTGCTAGCAGCCTTTAGTTTCCCTTTCAAGAAATAAGAGGTAGGAATCATGGCTAAAGTATCAATGATTCAGCGCGAAGCAAAACGTACCAAATTAGTAGCTAAGTTCGCTGAAAAGCGTGCGGCTCTAAAAGCGATCATTAGCGACGTTAATGCATCGGACGATGAAAAGTGGGAAGCGACGCTTAAATTGCAAGCGCTTCCACGCGATTCATCTTCTTCACGTCAGCGTAATCGTTGCCAAATTACAGGTCGTCCGCATGGTGTATACCGTCGTTTCGGTCTGTCTCGTATCAAACTGCGTGAAGCAGCGATGCGTGGCGACGTACCAGGCTTGAAGAAAGCTAGTTGGTAAGCAAGTAGAGCGCGATCATAATACATGGCAGTGAGTGGAGTGTCTAAATACTGGACATTCTGCTCGCTGCTGTGTACTATGCGCGAGCTCTATTTGCTGCACAATGGTTTTTAAATTAGGAGCTCTTAAATGAGTATGCAAGATACCCTTGCGGATATGTTCACACGTATTCGTAATGCACAGATGGCTGCAAAGACCTCTGTGAGCATGCCTTCATCAAAAATGAAGTCATCGATTGCTGCTGTTCTACGTGAAGAAGGTTACGTTGGTGACTTTTCTGTAGACGAAGCAGTTAAACCTACGCTTACTATCGAGTTAAAATACTACGAAGGTAAGCCTGTTATCGAACAAATCAAACGCGCATCTCGCCCAAGTTTGCGTCAATACAAAGGCACTAGTGCTCTACCTAAAGTAGAAGCTGGCCTTGGTGTTGCAATCATTTCTACCTCTAAAGGTGTAATGACAGACCGTGCAGCTCGCGCTGCTGGTATCGGTGGCGAAGTAATCTGCACAGTATTCTAGGAGTTAGTATGTCTCGAGTTGCTAATAGTCCCGTGACGCTTCCTAGTGGTGTAGATTTGACTCTAAATGGACAAACTGTCGTTGTTAAAGGCGGTAAAGGTTCTTTAGAGTTTAATATTCACACAAGCGTACAAGTGTCTAAAGAAGAAAATGTTATTACCTTCGCTGCGCGCGATGGTGCAAAACAAAGCCGTGCCTTAGCTGGTACAACTCGTGCTTTGGTTAACAACATGGTTGTTGGTGTTAGTCAAGGTTTTGAGAAAAGATTGTTTCTTCAAGGTGTTGGTTACCGTGCTGCGCTTAAAGGCAACGTACTTAACCTTTCTCTGGGTTTTTCTCATCCAGTAGATTACGAACTTCCTGAAGGCGTAACAGCTGAATGTGCTTCTCAAACAGAAATTGTGATCCGTGGTATTGATAAACAAGCCGTTGGTCAGGTTGCTGCAGAAGTTCGCGGTTTCCGTCCGCCAGAGCCATATAAAGGCAAAGGTGTTCGCTATTCTGACGAAGTAATTCGTCGTAAAGAAGCTAAGAAGAAGTAGGTAGGCATTCATGAACACTAAAAAACAATCTCGGATTCGTCGTGCACGTCGTGCTCGCTTGCATATTCGTGACTTAGGTGCGAATCGTCTTACTGTACATCGCACACCACGCCATATGTATGCTCAAGTGATTTCTCCTTGTGGTAGTAAAGTGCTAGCTAGTGCTTCTACTCTTGAAGAAGCTCTTCGTGGCTCGGCGACTGGTAATAAAGTAGCGGCTAAAGAAGTCGGTACTTTGATTGCTACGCGCGCTAAAGCAGCAGGCGTCACTTCGGTCGCTTTTGACCGTTCTGGCTTCAAATACCATGGCCGCGTTCAAGTTCTTGCTGACGCTGCACGTGAAGCCGGTCTAGAGTTCTAAGGGGTAGCAAATGGCAGTTAATGATCAACAAACTAGCGATCTCCAAGAGAGGCTAGTTCAAGTAAACCGCGTTGCTAAAGTTGTAAAGGGTGGTCGTATCTTCTCTTTCACAGCTTTGACAGTTGTTGGTGATGGTAATGGTAAAGTTGGCTTCGGACGTGGTAAAGCGCGTGAAGTTCCTCAAGCGATTCAAAAAGCAATGGAACAAGCTCGTCGTAACATGGTTTCTGTAAGACTTGATGGTGATACTCTTCAGTATCC
This sequence comes from Marinomonas sp. UCMA 3892, assembly GCF_012726345.1. GTDB lineage: Bacteria > Pseudomonadota > Gammaproteobacteria > Pseudomonadales > Marinomonadaceae > Marinomonas. The sequence continues at coordinate 92,660 of NZ_PTXN01000011.1, read as the reverse complement.
TATTAAAGCAAGTCATGGAGCATCTAAAGTGTTTATGCAACCAGCGTCTCCAGGTACTGGAGTTATTGCCGGTGGTGCAATGCGTGCGGTTCTCGAAATCGTTGGCGTTCATAACGTTTTGGCTAAGTGTTACGGCTCTACAAACCCAGTAAACGTAGTTCGCGCTACGATTAAAGGTTTGCAGGATATGAAAGCACCTGAACAAATCGCGGCAAAACGCGGTAAGTCAGTCGATCAAATTTTGGGGTAATGTGTCATGGCGAATAATACCATCACAGTTCAACTAACCCGCAGCCCGATCGGTCGTCTTCCAAAGCACCGTGAAACTGTTAAAGGCTTGGGTTTGCGTAAAGTTGGCCAAACACGTGAGTTGGAAGATACTCCTTCTGTACGTGGTATGGTTAATAAAGTTTATTATATGGTTAAAGTGGTAGGGGAATAACATGTTCTTAAATACACTTCGTCCTGGCGAAGGTAGCAAGCATGCTCCTAAACGTGTTGGTCGCGGCATTGGTAGCGGCTTGGGTAAAACCGGCGGACGTGGCCATAAAGGTCTTAAGTCTCGCTCTGGTGGCTCAGTAAAACCTGGTTTTGAAGGTGGTCAAATGCCTTTGCAGCGTCGTCTGCCTAAATTCGGTTTTACTTCACGTCAGGCAAAGTATGTTGCTGAGGTTCGTTTAAACGAGCTTGCTACTGTAAATGCTGAAGTTGTAGATTTGGCTGCTCTTAAAAGCGCCGACATTCTTGGTCATCAAATTAAGACTGCACGTGTAATTTTGTCTGGTTCAATCGACAAGGCTATTACAGTTCGTGGTCTTAAAGTGACTAAAGGTGCTCGTGCCGCTATTGAAGCAGCTGGCGGAAAAGTCGAGGAATAAATGGCAAAGCGTGGCTCACTACCAGCTGGTATGCAAAACGGATTAAGCGAGCTTTGGGCTCGTATCCGTTTCGTTTTTCTGGCAATTATTGTATACCGAATCGGTGCACACATCCCTGTTCCAGGAATTAATCCTGATAGGTTGTCTGCGTTGTTTGATCAAAATGAAGGCACTATTCTGAGTTTATTTAACGTATTCTCAGGGGGCGCGCTTGAGCGCATGAGTATTTTTGCACTCGGGATTTTGCCCTATATTTCTGCCTCTATTATTATGCAGTTATTGACGGTTGTGAGTCCGCAGCTAGAGCAGCTAAAGAAAGAGGGTGAAGCTGGTCGTCGTAAGATTACTCAGTACACTCGTTACGGTACGGTGCTTCTTGCCCTTGTCCAGTCTGCCAGTATGGCGGTTGGTTTGGCAAGTCAAGGCATCTCATTTAGTAGTGGCATGGAGTTCTATGCTGTTGCTGTTGTGACGCTGGTTGCTGGTACTGTTTTCTTAATGTGGTTGGGTGAGCAAGTTACTGAAAAAGGTATTGGCAATGGTATATCCATTCTTATCTTTGCAGGTATCGTTGCAGGCCTGCCATCTGCTTTAGGTCGTTCATTTGAGTCGGCTCGTCAAGGCGATATCAATATTTTAGCTTTGCTGCTAATTGGTATATTAGCTATTGCGACTATTGCGTTCGTTGTTTTCATCGAGCGTGGGCAGCGTCGTATAACGGTTAATTATGCCAAGCGTCAGCAAGGCAAAAAAGTATTTGCTGCACAAAAGAGTCATTTGCCTCTTAAGGTGAATATGGCTGGTGTAATCCCACCTATATTTGCTTCAAGTATCCTTTTGTTCCCAGCTTCGATCGGACAGTGGTTTGGTCAAGGCGAAGGAATGGAATGGTTGCAAAATATTTCTTTGGCTCTAGCTCCTGGGCAACCGCTCTATGTGCTGTTGTTTGCGATAGCAATTGTATTCTTTTGCTTCTTCTACACGGCACTAGTGTTCAACCCTAAAGATGTGGCAGATAACTTGAAAAAATCCGGTGCTTTTTTGCCGGGTATTCGTCCAGGCGATCATACAGCTCGATATATTGATGGTGTAATGACTCGTTTGACATTGTTTGGTGCTTTATACATCACTCTAGTGTCTCTGATGCCTCAGTTCTTTGTTGTTGCGTGGAATGTTCCATTCTACTTTGGCGGTACTTCTATGTTAATCGTAGTGGTAGTTGTCATGGACTTTATGTCGCAAGTTCAAAGTCATTTGATGAGTCAGCAATACGAATCATTAATGAAGAAATCTAATCTGACTGGTTATGGTCCAAATGGCCTAATGCGTTAAGCGTAGGTTGGAGTTGAACATGAAAGTACGTGCATCTGTAAAGAAAATCTGTCGTAACTGCAAAATCGTTCGTCGTAACGGTTCAGTTCGAGTGATTTGCGTTGAGCCTCGTCACAAACAACGTCAAGGTTAATAGCGAGTTCGCTCGATGATGGGAAAGGGTGGTTGATTTATGGCCTAAAGATAGGCATAATCAGCCGCCCTCATGATAGTAAAGTGATGAATTAACATATAATCATCAATAACAACGGAGTAAAGTGAATGGCTCGTATAGCCGGTGTCAATATTCCTGACAATAAACATGCGGTCATTTCTCTGACTTACATCTTCGGAATTGGTCGCACTCGTTCTCGCGCTATTTGCGCTGCTACGGGTGTTGCTGAAACTGCGAAAATTGGTTCATTAAGTGATGATGTCCTTGATGAACTTCGTGGCGAAGTTGCTAAGTATACTGTAGAGGGTGACTTACGTCGTGAAGTCAGTATGTCTATCAAACGTTTGATGGACCTAGGTTGTAATCGCGGGATTCGTCATCGCCGCAGCCTACCAGTTCGTGGTCAACGTACCAAAACGAACGCTCGTACACGAAAAGGCCCTCGTAAGCCTATTCGTAAGTAATTTAAACGCGTTTCGCTCTAGCCACTAAGTTTGCTAGAGCTGAGCATTAAATAGGAAAGTGCAATATGGCTAAGCCAGCTACGCGCAACACCAAGAAAAAAGTCAAAAAGACGGTCGTCGACGGTGTTGCTCATGTACACGCGTCATTTAATAACACGATCGTGACTATCACTGACCGCCAAGGCAATGCTTTGTCTTGGGCTACTGCAGGTGGTTCTGGTTTTCGCGGATCTCGTAAAAGTACTCCTTTCGCAGCTCAAGTAGCAGCGGAACGTGCCGGTACTGTCGCACAAGAGTTCGGCCTTAAAAACGTTGACGTAATGATTAAGGGCCCTGGTCCTGGTCGTGAGTCCGCAGTTCGTGCATTAAATGCATTGGGCTTGCGTATCAATAACATCACAGATGTGACGCCAATTCCGCACAACGGTTGCCGTCCACCTAAGAAACGTCGCGTTTAATTGAGGAGACAGATACATGGCTCGTTATATAGGTCCAACTTGTAAGTTGTCTCGTCGTGAAGGTACCGACTTGCAATTGAAGAGCGGTTCACGCGCTCTTGAGTCGAAATGTAAAGTAGAAACGGTTCCAGGTGTGCACGGTGCACGTCGCGGTCGCCTTTCTGAATACGGCTTGCAACTACGTGAGAAACAAAAAGTACGTCGTATGTACGGTATTCTTGAAAAACAATTCCGTAATTACTATAAATCTGCTGCTCGTCTTAAAGGTGCTACAGGTGAAAACCTTCTGCAACTTTTAGAATCACGTTTAGATAACGTTGTATATCGCGCAGGTTTTGGTTCTACACGTGCAGAAGCTCGTCAGCTAGTAGGCCATAAAGGCATTCTAGTTAATGGCGCTACGGTTAACATTCCGTCTTACCAAGTCAAAGCTGGTGATGTTGTGTCTATCCGTGAAAAAGCTAAGAAGCAATTGCGTGTACAAAGCGCACTAGAGCTATCTAAAGGTCGTGCACCGATCCATTGGATCGAAGTTGATTCAACTAAACTGGAAGCTACTTACAAAGCACTTCCAGAGCGTGCCGATTTATCAGCTGAAATTAATGAGAACCTAATTGTCGAACTTTACTCTAAGTAAGTTGGTGATTAGGATTAAGAAATAGGTGGATCTATGCAGCGTTCAGTGAGCGAATTGTTAACCCCACGCAACATTGAAGTTCAGGAACTAGGCAACTGTCGCGCTAAAGTTACACTGCAACCGCTAGAACGTGGTTTTGGTCATACTTTGGGTAACGCGTTGCGCCGTATCCTGCTTTCTTCAATGCCAGGTTGTGCGATTGTTGAAGTTGAAATCGACGGTGTATTACACGAATACAGCGCAATCGAAGGGGTTAAAGAAGATGTAATTGAAATTCTTCTTAACCTGAAAGGAGTTGCGATCGCTCTACACGGGCAAGATGAAGCAACTCTTACTCTAAGTAAAAAAGGTCCTGGTATCGTAACAGCTGGAGATATCCAGTTGGTTGCTGATGCAGAGATCGCTAACCCGGATCATATCATTGCGCACTTAGATGACACTGCTGAGTTAACTATGCAGATCAAAGTTGCACGTGGCCGTGGTTATGAGCCTGCTGATGCTCGTGTTGCTGGCGACGATGAGACTCGTCCAATCGGTCGCTTGCAACTGGATGCCTCATTCAGCCCTGTTCGCCGTGTTGCGTACAGTGTCGATAATGCTCGTGTAGAGCAGCGTACAGATTTAGATAAGTTAGTCTTAGACATCGAATCTAATGGTACTATCGATCCTGAAGAAGCAATTCGTCGTGCAGCGACTATTTTACAACAGCAAATTGCCGTGTTCGTCGCCCTTGAAAGCGAGAGCGAAGCGCCTGTTGTAGAAGAAGAGGATGAGATTGATCCAATTTTGCTACGCCCGGTTGATGATCTTGAATTGACCGTTCGCAGTGCTAACTGTTTAAAAGCAGAGAACATTTATTACATCGGTGATTTGATTCAACGTACTGAGGTTGAGCTTCTTAAGACGCCTAACCTAGGTAAGAAGTCGTTAACTGAAATCAAAGATGTTTTAGCACAGCGTGGTTTGTCTTTGGGAATGCGTCTAGAAAATTGGCCACCGGCTAGTTTAAAAGACGATAGCAAAGTTCTAGCTCGCTAGGTCATTGTTCCCTGACCACCGTAGTTTGGTAAGGAATGTAAAATGCGTCATCGTAAGAGTGGACGTCACTTAAACCGTACTAGCTCACATCGTAAAGCGATGTTTAAAAACATGGCTGCTTCTTTGTTCGAACACGAAGTTATTAAAACTACGTTGCCGAAAGCTAAAGAATTGCGTCGTGTTGCTGAGCCTTTGATCACATTGGCGAAAGTTGATTCTGTTGCGAATCGTCGCCTTGCCTTTGCTCGTACTCGTAGCAAAGATGCAGTAGGTAAATTGTTCTCTGAGCTTGGTCCTCGTTACCAAGCTCGTCCTGGTGGTTATGTTCGCATTCTTAAATGTGGCTTCCGCTCAGGTGACAACGCGCCTATGGCTTATGTTGAATTGGTCGATCGTCCAGTTGCAGAAGCTGCTGAGTAATATCAGTTTGTAATAAAAAGCCGAGCTAATAGCTCGGCTTTTTTTTGCCTGTAATTTATTGGCGTTAAAAAAATACCCGATCAAGTAATCTTGATCGGGTATTTTGATTTACATGTGATGTACCTATGGAAGCATTTGTTTTAGGAATCGTCCGGTATGAGATTTGTCTGTTTTTGCTATCTCTTCGGGTGTTCCTTCAGCAACTATGTATCCGCCACCGCTACCACCTTCCGGACCTAAATCTACAATCCAATCGGCTGTCTTTATCACATCAAGGTTATGTTCAATGACAACGACGGTATTGCCGTGATCTCTTAGACGATGAAGAACTTTTAATAGTTGTTCTATATCGGCAAAATGCAGACCTGTTGTCGGCTCATCAAGAATGTATAGTGTTGTACCTGTGTCACGTTTAGACAGTTCTTTTGCCAGTTTAACTCGCTGTGCTTCACCGCCAGAAAGCGTTGTAGCTGCTTGTCCAAGGCGAATATATCCCAAACCAACATCGATTAGAGTTTGTAGTTTTCTTGCGATCGATGGAACTGGATCAAAGAACTCTCGAGCGTCTTCAATAGTCATTTCTAAGCATTCATGAATGTTCTTGCCCTTGTAATGAATTTCTAAGGTTTCACGATTGTAGCGTTTGCCTTTACATGTATCGCAAGGCACGTAGATATCTGGAAGAAAGTGCATTTCAACTTTGATTACGCCATCGCCTTGGCAGGCTTCACAGCGTCCGCCTTTGACGTTAAAGCTGAACCTTCCTGGTTTATAACCTCGTGAGCGAGATTCTTGTGTTGCTGAGAACAGTTCCCTCATTGGAGTGAAGATGCCAGTATAGGTTGCTGGGTTCGATCTTGGTGTGCGTCCTATAGGGCTTTGATCAATGTCCACACACTTATCAAATAAATCTAAACCTTCAATACGTTCATGCGGTGCTGCTTTAAGTGTGGTTGCGCCATTAAGTGCTGTAGCGGCTAGTGGGTACAAAGTGCCGTTTATTAATGTCGATTTACCAGATCCAGAAACGCCAGTGATGCAAGTCATTACGCCGACAGGGATCTTAAGGTCAACAGTATTTAGATTATTGCCTGTTGCGCCTATTAACTTAAGGAATTGTTTATCCTTAGCTTGATGACGAATGGCTGGGATTTCAATTTTTCGTTTGCCCGTTAGAAATTGTCCAGTAATGGATTCAGGGCAGTCCATTATGTCTTGTGGCGTACCGCTGGCGATAATTTCGCCACCGTGAATGCCTGCACCTGGGCCAATGTCGACAACAAAGTCTGCGATACGAATGGCGTCTTCATCGTGTTCAACGACAATGACCGTATTGCCTAGATCTCTTAGTCTGGTCAGTGTTGCTATAAGTCTTTCGTTATCGCGTTGATGCAAGCCAATAGATGGCTCATCAAGGATATACATAACTCCCACTAAACCTGCACCAATTTGACTAGCAAGTCGGATTCGTTGCGCTTCACCACCTGAAAGGGAATCTGCTTTTCGATCTAGCGTTAGATAGTCTAGGCCGACGTTTACCAAGAAGGTTAATCGGTCACGAATCTCTTTCAGGATTTTAGAGGCGATCTCTCCACGCGAACCGGGAAGTTCAAGTGTTTCAAAGTACTTCAAGCATTCAGCGATTGGATAGGTCACGACTTCAGGCAATGTTTGTTCAGCTATAAAGACGTTGCGAGCAGATCGATTGAGTCGAGAGCCATGACAGTCTGGGCAAGGTTGAATGCTGATGTACTGTGAAAGGTCATCACGCACGCTGTCAGATTCTGTTTCGTGGTAGCGACGTTGTAAATTTGGGATGACACCTTCAAATGCATGAGAGCGTGTCATTTTATCGCCACGCTCATTGATATAAACAAAGTCTATCTTGTCTTTTCCCGAGCCGTGTAAGATGCGCTTTTTGAAATCACTAGGGATGTCTTTGTATTTCGATTCTATATCAAATCCATAGTGCTTCGCCAAGGCGCTAAGTTGTTGATAGTAAAAAATACTACGTCGCCCCCAGCCTCGGATTGCACCTTCTGCAAGCGTCAGAGTTTCATCTTGAATAATTCGGTCAGGATCAAACATTTGATGAGTGCCCAATCCGTCACATGTCTGACAAGCGCCATTTGGGTTGTTAAAAGAGAAAAGGCGTGGCTCTAATTCCGTTAAGCTGTAACCGCAAACTGGACAGGCGAATTTACTAGAGAAGATATATTCTTCTTGTTCGTCATCCATATTGATGACTTTGGCGATCCCGTCAGATAAACCAAGGCAAGTTTCAAAGGATTCTGCCAAGCGAAGCTGTAGATCAGAGCGAACTTTAAAACGGTCAATCACGACTTCAATGGTATGTTTCTTATTTTTTTCTAATACTGGTGCGTCGTCCAGATCGACAACAATGCCATCGATACGAGCGCGAATAAAACCTTTAGATAATAGATCGCTGATGGTGTGTAAGTGCTCACCTTTACGATCTTTAACAATGGGTGCTAAAAGCATCATCTTGGTTTCTTCTGGAAGAGAGATAACTTTATCGACCATTTGTGATATGGTTTGCGCCTCTAGTGGCTCGCCATGATCTGGGCAGCGAGGCTGTCCTGCACGGGCAAATAACAATCGTAGATAATCGTAGATTTCTGTTATTGTACCGACTGTTGATCGTGGGTTATGAGAGGTTGATTTTTGCTCGATAGAGATAGCAGGAGAAAGGCCTTCAATGTGGTCTATGTCTGGCTTTTCCATCATGGACAAAAATTGTCTAGCGTATGTCGAAAGGGATTCTACATAGCGTCGTTGTCCTTCGGCGTACAAAGTATCAAAAGCGAGAGAGGATTTACCTGAGCCGGATAGGCCAGTAATCACCACAAGTTTGTCTCTTGGGATGTCTAGGTCCACATTTTTTAGATTGTGTGTGCGGGCCCCGCGTATGGTAATGGTATCCATGATTCTCCAATGTGAAGTCGATCAACAGAAAGAAATCTGCCAGTAAATTAAATAACTGTCTATTTTTACAGTAGTTGAAATGGAGCTTCAACGGTATTTTTTGTAAAATTGACAATCTTTTTCTTAACCACCTAAGTTAAACGGTTGAAACCTCCTTATGGATCTACTCGAACGTCGTTCAGTTCTTGCTTTAGCACTGATCTATTTATTTAGAATGTTAGGCTTATTCCTTATTATGCCTGTCATCAGCGTGGCCGCTGATGGGTTGACCGGAGCGGACGCCGCGTTGATTGGTACTGCGATCGGTATTTACGGCCTGACTCAGGCGAGCTTGCAGATTCCGATGGGCATGTGGTCCGATAAAATTGGCCGTAAACGTGTTATTGTCATTGGGTTATTATTGTTTGCTGTAGGTAGTTTGATCTGTGCCAATGCGAGCGATATCAATACTTTGATTGTCGGTCGTGCGATTCAGGGGGCGGGCGCTATCGCCAGTACCTTGATGGCACTATTGAGTGATGTTACACGAGAACAAAATAGAACCAAAGCTATGGCGATTGTTGGTATCAGTATCGGCGCCTCGTTTATGTTGTCTTTGGTATTGGGACCTTGGATTTTTGCCTTAGTCGGGCTTTCAGGTCTATTTTATCTATCCTTTGCGCTATCTTTACTGGGCATAGTCTTGATCATTTTTGCTGTGCCTAATATCGTCCAGCACACTTTTAGGCGCGATACGACCCCGAGCCTTTTGGCGCTAGGTTTAGTCTTAAAAGATTCAAGACTGCGGTTCTTGAATGTGAGTGTTTTGTTGTTACACGCGAGCCTAACAGCTTTGTTTGTGACCGTTCCAAATTTATTGGTTCAGCAGTTTGATTTGCCCTTGTCACAACATAGCTGGCTATACTTAGCCATCATGGGTTTTGCCTTCGCAGGTATGTTACCATTGGTGATTATTGCCGAATCAAAAGGTAAGACAAAAGGCGTGTTAATCGCCGTGATGATTTTGTTGGGTTTAAGTTCTATATTGCTGCAATGGACTCCTTACCTTTGGGTGTTTGGGGCGTTGTTATGGGCTTATTTTGTAGGCTTTAACTCACTGGAAGCTGTGTTGCCATCTCTTATTAGCAAGTTAGCGCCAGTTGGTTATCGCGGCACAGCGATGGGCGTGTTTTCTACCCATCAATTTATGGGATCATTTTTGGGTGGCGTTGGTGGCGGTTGGCTGCTCCAGCATCATTCAAGCAGTGGCGTCTTTTGGGTTGTCGGCGTGGTGTTTTTGGCTTGGTCACTTGTTTGTGCCATCCAGCCTGCACCTCGTCAGTTAAGTAGTCTGGCGTTTAGCCTGCCCAATATGACAGATGAAGAAGTAACGAAGTTGGCGGATCAACTTGCGCAAATCCAAGGAGTGGAAGGTATGCAAATTTTTAAAGATGAGCAAACCGCTTATCTGAAAGTCGATAAAAAAATATTAGACAAAGATGCTCTGGTGCGTCTGGCACCGCAAGTGCGTCTTTAAGTAAAACACTATTCTATCTTTTAGTTGGAGAAGAACGTCATGGCACGTGGAATAAACAAAGTAATTTTGATCGGTAACGCAGGCAACGATGCCGAAGTGCGTTTCATGCCATCTGGCGCAGCGGTTGCAAACGTTAACTTAGCGACAACAGAAAGCTGGCGTGACAAGCAAACCGGTCAAATGCAAGAGCGCACGGAATGGCACCGCGTGGCTTTTATGGATCGTGGTAACTTCCGTCTTGGCCAGATTGCAGGCGATTTTATTAAGAAAGGTTCTAAAGTATACGTAGAAGGTTCATTGCGTACTCGTGAGTGGGAAAAAGACGGCATCAAACGCTACACAACAGAAATCGTAGCGAACGAAATGCAATTGTTAGACGGCCGAGGTGATAACTCAGGTCAGCAAGGCGGTGGCTACGATTCTATGCAAGGTGGCGGCGGTTATGGCCAAGCACCACAGCAAGCAGCGCCTCAACAAGTAGGTTACGGTCAGGTGCCTGCGCAACAGGCTCCACAGCAGCATGCACCGCAAGGTGGTGGATTTAACCAACCTCAAGGTGGTTACGGTCAAGCACCTCAGCAACCAGCGCATCAGCCAGCACAACAAGCTGCTCAGCCTCAGTCATTTGGCAGTTGGGGTAATGCACCACAGCAAGCTCCAGCTCAAGCTGCACCACAGCAACGTGCGCCACAGCCAGCCCCTCAACGTGCACCAGCGCCTGAGCCAAAGCCTCAACAAGCGCCAAACTTTGATGATTTCGACGATGACATCCCGTTCTAGATCACGTATAAGTTGTAATCCTTTGATACATTGGTGTTGAAGTAATAAAGGCTCCTTTTAGGGGCCTTTATTGTTCTATAGTGGTGTGCTAAATGAAACGAGTAAATCAAAGAGGATTTAGGCTGTGAACGACGAAGATGAAACGTCTTTGTTCGCTCAAGAGGTGGCGGGTATTAAGCCACTTAAGAAAAGCGAAGTGTATCTGGGCAAGAAAGGTCCTCAGGTCGATTTTTTGGCTCGCCAAAAGGCGGCGTTGATCGCTAAAGAGGCGGACAGGAATCATTTGTCGCAAGACTATGTGGAAAAAGTGGAGCCCAATGATGTACTTGAGTATAAGCGTTCTGGCGTGCAAGACGGTGTTTTTAAGCGCCTGAGACAAGGTAAGTATGGCATAGATGCACGTTTAGATCTGCATAGGCATACTGTGGCTCAAGCGCGAGAGCAGGTGTATCAATTTGTTGATGACTGCATGCGTAACGATATTCGAGTCGCTATTGTTGTGCATGGTAAAGGGGATCGCACGCCAGACCCTGATAGCCAAGCTATGATTAAAAGCCATATTAATAAATGGTTGAGAGAGCTTGATGCTGTTATGGCGTTTCATAGCGCGCAGCGACACCATGGTGGTTTGGGTGCTGTGTATGTGTTGTTTAAAAAGACGGAAAAAGTACGCTTGGATGATTGGGAAAAACATCAAAAGCGTTAATGTTTTGTTTCGTCTTAGATGGGAGTATTCACGTTAATTCGTGCAGTAAAAGCCATGTTTTTGCTATAATCCCGCCACTTTGCTGTCTTGGATTTATGTTGTCTTGAATGTTTCCAAGCTGCCCCAAAATATTGTAATTATCGTATTCTAATTCTATCGAGGTAGAGAATGGCAAATAGCACCGCGCACCATCCAGCGTTTACGTTTCTTCGCAGTGAGTTTATTGATGCTCTGAATGTTACCGTTCAAGAGTTTGAACACACCGTCACGGGTGCTAAACATTTTCACATCGCATCTGAGAATGATGAAAATGTCTTCTTAGTTGGCTTAAAAACAGTTCCGACGGATTCTTGTGGTGTCGCGCATATTCTTGAACACACAGTATTGTGTGGCTCTGAGCGTTTTCCTGTACGAGATCCTTTCTTTATGATGATCCGCCGTTCGTTGAATACCTTTATGAACGCGTTTACGTCTTCCGATTGGACTGCTTACCCGTTTGCGAGTAAGAATAAGAAAGACTTCCATAACCTTTTAGGTGTGTATTTGGATGCGGTGTTTTTCTCGCGTCTTGATGAATTGGACTTTTCTCAGGAAGGTCATCGCTTAGAGTTCGCCGAGCCAGATAATGCTGAGTCAGAATTGACGTTCAAGGGCGTTGTATTTAATGAGATGAAAGGCGCGATGAGCTCAACCACATCGGTGTTGTGGCAAACGTTAACCAAATACTTGTTCCCGAACAATACCTATCATTTCAATTCTGGTGGCGAGCCCACAGATATCCCTGATTTATCTTACCAAGATTTATTGGCTTTTTATCGCACGCATTACCATCCTTCCAATGCGGTATTCATGACATTTGGCGATATTCCAGCTGAAACATTACAAGCTGAATTCGAAGAGAAAGTGCTGAGCCGTTTTGAGCGCCTAGAAGAGCAAGTCAGTGTGCCGAATGCGAAGCGTTATTTCTCGCCAGTACGAGTAGAAGAAGGCTACGCGGCAGATGAAGTAAAAGAAGATGGTAGTCATGTGGTAGTCGGCTGGTTGTTGGGTGAAAGCACCGATTTAAATCAGCAGTTCGAAGCACAACTGTTATCTAGCGTGTTATTAGATAACAGTGCGTCACCTTTGCTTCGAGTATTGGAAAACAGCGATCTTGGTCGTGCGCCTTCACCTATGTGCGGCCTTGAAGACAGCAATAAAGAAATGAGCTTCATGTGCGGATTGGAAGGTGTAAAACGAGAAGATGCACCGAAAGTTGAAGCTTTAGTCTTGTCGACTCTAGAAAGCATTGCTGAAAAAGGCGTTCCACAAGACATGGTTGATGCCATGTTGCATCAATTGGAATTGAGCCAACGTGAAGTCGGCGGTGGCAGCTATCCTTATGGTTTACAGTTGATTTTGGCTGGCTTGTCGACCGCGGTCCATGCGGGTGATGTGATTGCTCAGCTTGATCTTGATCCTGTTATCAATGCAATGCGTGAGAAAGTTCAAGATCAGCAATATATTCCGAACTTGATTAACAACTTGCTGCTGACAAATGCGCACCGAGTAACGTTAACATTGAGCCCCGATGATGCTCTTGAAGCGCGTCGCAATCAGGCGGAAAAAGATCGTTTGAGTCAAATCAAAGCGGCCTTGTCTGATGCTGAAAAACAACAAATTATTGCTCGCAGTGCAGCCTTGAAAGCGCGTCAATCGCAAGTTGACGACATGAGCATTTTGCCAAAAGTTGGTTTAGAAGATGTGCCTGCGCGCTTGCCTGAATATGAGAATGAAAAAGTAGCAGGCGATTTACCTATTACTTTTTATCCACAAGGCACAAATGGCTTGGTTTATCAGCAGTTGGTGATTGATCTACCAGAGCTAGATGAAGAGGAAATCGAGTACTTGCCTTTGTTCTCTTCAATGATGACGGAGCTGGGCATTGGCGAAGCAGATTACCTTGCTGTTCAAGAGCGTCAAGCTCAAGTTTGTGGCGGATTAGGTGCCTCTAATTCGATTCGCGCTACGATTGAAGATCGTCAAGAGCTAAATGGGTACTTCATTTTATCGTCTAAGGCCTTAGTCCCAAATGTTAAAGCCATGAGCGAATTGTTGAAAGACACTATGCTTAATGTTCGCTTCGATGAAGCGAATCGAGTGAAAGAGGTGGTGGCTCAACGCCGTGCTCGTCGCGAACAATCGATTACCGGTCAAGGCCACTCGCTTGCTATGACGGCGGCTTCAAGCGCGATTTCTGGTTTGGCTGCACAGCAAGAGAAATGGAGTGGCATGTCAGGTATTCGTTCAGCGATTGCGTTGGATGATGCGATGAAAGCCGATAGTAAAACAGCCGAAGATGTTTTGGCTATTTTTAAACGTTTGCATGAAAAATTGCTGCAAGCTAACAAACAGCTTTTATTGGTGGCAGAGCCTCAGCATGAAGCAAGTATATTGAACGAAGTTCAGGCTGTTTTTGCCGATTTGCCTGCAGGCAGCGTGCAAACTAAGTTCTTTATGGCGCCAGTTGACTCGAAAGTGAATGTGGCTTGGCTAACATCAACTCAGGTAAGCTTTTGCAGTAAAGCATTTCGTACGGCATACGGTGAGCACCCAGATGTGGCAGCATTGACTGTTTTGGGTGGATTCTTACGAAATGGTTTCTTACATCGTGTTATTCGCGAGCAGGGTGGTGCTTACGGTGGTGGTGCGACGTTTGATGGAAGCACGGGCTCGTTCCGTTTCTATTCTTATCGTGATCCTCGTTTAACTGAAACCTTAGCGGACTTTGATGCGTCTATCGAGTGGATATTAAATGACACTCATACTGAAGATGCCCTTGAAGAAGCCATTTTGGGTGTAATTGGTTCGATGGATAAACCTGGTTCACCTGCCGGAGAAGCGCAGAGCGATTTCTATGTGCATTTGCATGGTCGTAGTTTGGCCTATAGAGAAGCATTTCGCGCTAAGATCTTGGCTGTAACACTTGAACAGCTGAAGCAAGTCGCTAAGACTTACCTAACGAAAGAAAATGAAAATGTCGCTGTGGTAACGTCAACGTCAAAACGTGCGGAACTGGAAGCGTTAGGGTTTGATATTCAAAGCCTGTAAAAATATTTTATAACAAAAAACAAAACAGTTTTACTGACGGAAAATTAAATGGATCAGTTTCACGATATACGCCCCTATAACGACGATGAAGTCGCTGAGGTGTTGAATAATTTGGTCGAAATGCCAGATTTTATTAATACTATAATTGGTTTTCGCTTTGCCCAATGGCCTAAGTTTCTTAAGGCGCCGCTGGCGTTTTGCGTCAAGCTAGCGCTAAAGCGTCAAATTGCTAATATTTCGAATGTTCATGAGTTTCAAATGCGTGTCGCAAGTTACATGGAACGCATGATTAAAACCACAACAACGAATGTTGAATACCGCGGTATTGAAAAGCTAGAGAAAGGTGTTGGCTATTTATTTTTGTCAAATCACAGAGATATCGCTATGGATCCGGCTTTTGTTAACTATGGTTTATACTTAGCAGGATTGGATACGGTGCGGATTGCAATAGGGGATAACTTATTGCGTCGCCCTTTTGTGTCTGATCTGATGCGTCTAAATAAAAGCTTTATCGTGAAGCGCTCAGCGAATGGTATTCGAGAAATGATGGCTGCTTTTGGTCAGTTATCTGCTTATATCACTGAATCATTGACGAAAGACCAAGCTAATATCTGGATTGCTCAAAAAGAGGGGCGTGCGAAAGATGGTTTGGATCAGACTGATCCTGCGATCATAAAAATGTTCTTTATGAGTCAGAAAAAAGAAAAAGTACCTTTCTCTGATGCCATGGCGAACTTGAAAATTGTACCTGTCTCGATTGCTTATGAATATGACCCTTGTGCTTTTGATAAGGCCCGTGAGCTGCATCAGAAATCCACAACCGGTAATTATGAAAAAGCCGAGTTTGAAGACATCGACAGTATTAAAAATGGCATTGTTGGTCAGAAAGGCAAAGTGGTAGTAACTTTTGGCGATGTAATAAAAGATGGTTTCGAAACGCCTGAAGAATTTGTTGCGGAAGTAGATCGTCAAATCATCACTAACTATGCTATTCAATCGACCAATGAGGCTGCGCTTGCATTACAACAAGGCTTGCCTTCAACCGATAGCGCATTCTCAAGTTATCTTGAGCGTTGTCCTGAAAACTTAAAAGAAACTGTGTTGGCAATGTATGCAAATCCATTGAGACAGCAGCAAAAATATCTAAATAAATAGTCATAGGGAGTAAGCTGTTAATGAGCATATGGGAGTCATCAAGATCTTGGATCGGCTCAACAATATTTGCCATTTACTATATGGTATCCACCATTGTATTTGGTGTTCTTGCGCCTTTCGCGACGGTCTTGTTGCCAAAGAGTTATCGTCAACCAGTTTTGAACCTGCATAACAAAGGTTTGTTATTTGTCTTTCGTATTTTTTGTGGTGTGAAGGTTGAGATTATTGGCTTAGAGCATATCAACAAAAATCGTCCCGTTGTGTTGGTGGCAAATCACCAGAGTGAATGGGAGACCTATGTACTGCAAGTATTGATGGCACCTGTTTCAACGGTATTGAAGAAAGAACTGCTGTCAGTGCCTTTCTTTGGCTGGGGATTGCGTATGGTGCAGCCCATAGCAATTGACCGCTCTCAGCGGACTAATGCTTTGAAGCAAATTATCAGTCAGGGTAAAGAGCGTTTAGACGATGGCCGTTCTGTGCTGATTTTTCCTGAAGGCACGCGAATCGCGCCTAATGAAGAGCAAGCCTTCAACAAAGGCGCTGCTATGTTAGCAACATCTGCTGGGGTGCCTATTCTGCCTGTGGTACACAATGCAGGTTATACTTGGCCTGGTAAACGCTGGCGCAAGTTTCCGGGATCTATCCGCGTTGTTATCGGCCCTATCATTGAATCTGAAGGTAAAAAAACCTCAGCATTACATGAGGAAATGGATGTTTGGATGCGAGCTGAAATGGCAAAACTTCCGAAAGGAAATGACTTTCTGTTTTAGCTCAGCTGCATGCTAAATTGAAAGCATAAAAAAGCCGCATCCTTGATGCGGCTTTTTTGTCGCTAATGTCCCGTCCTGAAATAGGTTTACACCTAGGAGACCTATTATGGGGACACCAAGTAATACCAAACGCAAGCGTACTCAACGCGACTACACAATGGGCTTTAAATTACAGATAGTGATGGCCGTTGAAAAAGGCGACATGACTTATAAGCAAGCTCAAAAGATCTATGGAATCCAAGGCCGATCAACGGTGCTGACTTGGCTTCGAAAACACGGCAAAATGGATTGGTCTACCAAAGTGAGGCTACCCATGTCTAAATCCCCGAAAGTAAAAGAGACACCGGCTCAAACAATCAAAAGACTTGAACGAGAGTTGGAAGATGAACGATTAAGGAATCGCTTACTCAATACGGTGGTTGATATTCTAGATACTGAACATGGGATGAATCTTAGAAAAAAGTATATAGCCAAGGAGCGAGACGCCTTCAAACTGAAGAAAAAATCAGTTTAAGCCGTTCTTGTCAGCTTCTTGGCATTAGCAGGCAAGCTGTCTATCAACAAGAGCAGAGGCAGCTAATACAACAAGACCGTCTATCCATTGTTAAAGACTTGGTGATGGATATACGTCGTTTCATGCCTAGACTTGGTACAAGAAAGTTATATTTTCTGCTGAAAGATAAACTGAAAGAGCGGGATATAAAGCTCGGTCGAGATGGCTTGTTTCGTTATTTAAGAGAAGAAGGTCTCTTGGTTAAGCCAAAACGTAGCTATACCAAGACAACGGACAGTAAACACTGGATGAAGAAGTACCCGAATCTCTTAGCAGGTCATCAACCGACAAGGTCAGAAGAAGTGTTTGTGAGCGATATTACCTATGTAGAAAGTGATGAAGGTGTGCATTATCTCTCGCTTGTGACAGACGCTTTTAATCGAAAAATCATGGGGTATAAACTCAGTCATGATATGAAAGCAGACAATGTCGTTAAAGCCTTAAAGAAAGCGGTTCAGTCTCGTAAAACGACAAAGCCACTAACGCATCATTCAGATAGAGGGTCGCAGTATTGTTCGGCTCTTTATCAAAAAGAATTACAACGTAATAAAATACGACCGTCGATGACAGATGGCTATGACTGCTACCAAAATGCGTTAGCAGAAAGGGTGAATGGCATATTGAAGCAAGAATTTTTGATTGGAAGATGCAGAACTTTTAAAGAGTTAGAAAGGCATATTAGTGAGTCTATTGATATTTATAATAGGTATCGACCTCACTTAAGTCTAAATATGAAAACACCAGAAGAAGTGCATGAAAAAGCCAGTATGGAATCCATACTGGCTTAACAAAAATCGTCAACGTATTTTAGGACGAGACAATGTGCTATTCAACAAGCCAAGCCTGTAAGGCCTTTTTCGCTTCTTTGTCGGCTTTATTGAACCAAAATTGAAACATTTCCAGCTGGATATTAGCAACTGTTGGCTTATACATATCATCTGCTATCCAGATACGAGTATCTTTACGAGTCGCGTCGTCAGATTGGTTATACCAAAATTGCATCATTTCCAACGCAACGTCTTCTGTCATAATAATAGGAGCAGGAACTGGGCCAGTAGAGCTGGCATTAGTACTACTCGGTGAATTTGGGGCTGTTAGTCGCTCAATTTCTGAAACGTAATCACGAGTGTTTTGAAGTCCAGATTTAGTTTTTAAGCTTTGTTGCTTATAGTCAACATCTTGACCATTTACATTATCATAAATCGTAAATTGTGGGTCTTTGGCATTAGCCTCAGCTTGCTTTTTGGTCGAGATATAAGGTGCTTTCAGCGTAAAATAGGTATCCTTTTCAAACTGTAAATCCAAAACAATTGGTTCAGATTGATATTTTTGTGTATCACCGCCGCTTCGCAACAACTTGTTAAAACGCACAACTATCTGATGCTGACCTTCATCAATATCTACTTTAAAATCATTACCAAAATGACCTGCGCTTTCAAGATCGACATACATGATCTCAAAAGAACGTGGCACTTCAAATGTGGCAGCCATCGCTGGTAAAGTAACAAAACCACACCACAAAGCACCAAACGCAATAAAACGATTTCTTACTTTCATTTAACACTCCTTACAACACATAACAACATAGAGAACAAATCTAGCATATAGTTGTCTTTTATTTGCTTGGTTTACTTTACTTAGAAATCACTTGCTAGATTTTGTCTTTTTTCATCACAAAAAAGAGATGAGACGAAGGCTAAAATTGAAAAATCGAACAAGCATATCGCTATAAAATACAACTAGCGATTGATTAGTATGAATCTTTAATACTCATTATTTCTATCTAAAAAGGACAATGGCACAAGATTATGCCAAATAACACTCAAGTAGACCTAAATCACAAGCTCACTTTAAGAATAATTGAGTTGTCTATTATTACCATTTTTTTTGCTCTGATATTTCGACCTTTAATTGTTGACCTGCCAATTCAATTTACAGTAATTATTTTACTAGACTTAGTCATAGTCACAGCGCTGTATGTAATTGTTCGCTTCTATATTCTACCCAAACTAGAGATTATTCTTTCTCTATGTACCGCCGTTATCATCCTTCTTCCCACATTAGCACTCTCGGGAGGAGTCAATAGCCAGGCAGCCTGTATTTTACCCTTATGTCCTATTTTTGCAGCTCTAATTGGGGGTTACCGCGAATCATTAATTATTACGATCATACTTGCCCTAGGCGTCATATTAGCGACCATTTTTAGTCAGCACATTACCGATTTAACAGGGGAGATTCACTCTCAACAAAAATCAATCGATCGAGGTTTTTGGTTAACAATTTCCATTATTTTTAGTGGCGTCTTTGGCCGCTTCTTTTTAAAAAGGTACGCTGAACTTACACAACAGCTGAAAAATGAAAATATCCAAGACCCCTTAACAGGATTATTCAATAGAAGAGGCTTAAACCTTCATTTTAGTACAGAGTTAGACAATGCAAACACAGCTAATTTGCCTTTAAGCCTTATTCTCATTGATATTGACTACTTTAAAAAAATAAACGACATGTATGGTCATGATATTGGTGATGTATGTCTGATAGAAATAGCTAACACTCTCTCACAAGCAATAAGAAAAAACGACATTATTGCCCGATTTGGAGGAGAAGAGTTCATCATTATCTTACCAAACACAGCAAAACGTGATGCTGCCGTCATAGCGGATACATTGAAAACGACGATAGAAAAACAAAAATTCAGTAAATTTAGCCTTGCACTCACGATCACACAAGGACTAACTGAGCGCCATCAAGATAATGATAACGCTCTAAAAATGATAAAACGCGCAGACAAAGCGCTCTACAGAGGTAAAGATAAAGGACGTAATTGCGTAGAACTATCTGAGTAAACTATCCCTTATAAATATCAGGTTGCCATTTTTGCATAAAGGTTGATGGTGAACTTAATGGTGTATAACCAAACTGTTGATACAAGCTATGCGCATCTCGGGTTGCCAACAGTATTCTTCGTAATCCCTGTAGCGATGAATGGTCATGGACTTCTTGCATCAACCATTTTGACAAGCCTTTACCACGATGAGCTTCATCAATAAAAACATCGGCCAAGTACGCAAAAGTTGCCTGATCCGTTATCATTCGAGCAAAACCAACTTGTTTCCCTTCAGACGAAAACACACCAAAGCACAACGAATTATCTAAGGCCTTTTTAAACGTTTCTTTAGGGATGCCTTCTGCCCAATAAGTACTTGATATATAAGTATGAATGGCATCAAAATCCATTTCTTCACGATCACAGCTAATTCGATAACCGGATATCATAATTCCCCACATTTCTTAGGATTAATTTAAGCTAATCCCGCTTGCGCCAACGACTGTATTTAGAGTGCACTCCACGCGTAAAGGCGGACGAATACTCCTCAAGAATATCAACACCGTACAATATAGCGACCACAATAAAAGACAGCTTTATTGCCACATAAGAGCCAATAATAGCAATGCACACACCGATGGCGGCCAGTGTCCAAATCGTCGCTGCCGAGGTAACACCAATAACCGCACCATCCTTTGACAACATAACACCCGCACCAAGAAAGCCAATCCCCGTAATCACCTGCCCTATAATTCGTGAGGGATCTGTAGTGTCAGAGGCGACAAACATTGAAGAGGCAATAAATACATAGGTCCCCAGCACAATTAATGCAGAGGTTCTAATTCCAACAGGCTTTCCTCGCAACTGCCGCTCTAAGCCAACAATAACGCCACAAAAAATAGCCGTTATGATGGATCCCCAACTATAGGGAGTAATAGAAAACAATGATTCCAAATTCATACAATCTTTCTTAGGACAAAAGCCATAAACAGCAGAATATAAGACAAAACAACTTTCCTATAATGTACTGAATTTTTGTCATTAATACAGTTTTTAATAGGATAAAGAGTTGATAAGAGAGTATTGAAGCGGGCGTAAAAAGGGAGAATTAAGATAAAAAAGCCTGCCATCCAATTTGGTGGCAGGCAAAAACATCAACTAAACAACCAAATCCAACAAGGCAGAGCTTAGGCTCTTACCATGTATATCGAGAGCCAAAGAACGAGTGACCCCACCACCTAACGCCTCATACATCACAAAATTTAAGGCTCCAATAGCAGGTAGCTCATAACGAACGACTTCTCCGGAAACAATATCACCAAACCAAACTTTTACTCTCTCAGCTGTAACGGCCTCTTTAATCAGATCATAATTCTTCATATCATAAACAATCAGGGAGATGTTAGAAGTGTTTCCTTTATCTCCTGTGCGAGAGTGAGCTATATCCCTTAATTTCATTCTTTATCCCCCCCTAATATGATGATGCTTGCATGTACTTGATCACGGGAAATCAAGCAAGAATCCATAGCCAAAACAGCCTTAGCAGACTTAGCCACGCCACCGCCGCCCGCCGGTCCATTGGTATATAACGTCTCAACTTCATTCCCCACAAAGATTGCATCTTCTAAAGTCGAGCAACGCACAGCAACACGAGCTCGCACTTCATAGGGTTCATTCTGAGCCGATCGAGTTACACCATGCAATGCATTTAAACCAACTAAGTCATAGCGAGCTTCAACTGGCTCAAAGCCACAAATAGTAAAACGCTCTTTTACAATATCAAGCGCTAGTTGACCTCTAGCTACTGCATTTGGTCCTGCGTAAGAAATTTCACCTTCGCCAATAAAACCATCGTTATACCCTACAGACACCTTCAATGTATCTGTTCGAGGCAAACCACTTGCGCCTTTTACAGCAACACGATTCTCAGCTTCTTGTTGAAAAGTGACATTGGAGAAATCAGCAACAACATCAGGAGTAAAATACTGATCTGGTCGGTGGATTTCATACAACAGCTGCTCTTTGCAAGTGGCTTCACAAACCACACCACCAGAACCTTCGACTTTGGTGATAACCGCATCACCAGACTCATCAACCTCAGCAAGAGGAAAACCAAGACGAGCCAAGTTCATCACATCCTTAACGCCAGGATCAGCATAATACCCGCCAGTTATTTGGCCTGCACACTCAAGCAAATGACCTATGCACGTACCTTTTCCCAATTTCCTCCAATCATCTCGGGACCAACCAAACTCATGAACCATAGGAGCAAGAAACAAAGAAGGATCAGCAACTCGACCTGCAATCACCATATTGGCTCCGCTTTCCAGTGCTTCAACTAAGCCTTCAATCCCCATATAAGCATTAGCCGATAAGATATCTTTGCCACTTTGAGATAAAGCGACACCTGCCTCGATCAGCTTTAAATCCAATCGCTGCAGTTCGAGTAACACATCGTCACCAGTGACCACCGCCACTTTAAATGACTCTAAGCCCAACTCCCTAGCAACACTCATCACCACATGTCCAGCTGCAATAGGATTAGCAGCTCCCATATTAGTAATAATTCGCACCTCGTTCTTATAACAACTTGGTAGTACTGCTCTCATTCGAGCTTCTAACAATTCGTTATAGCCTTTGCTCGCGTTTTGCTTTTTTTGCTTTTGTCCTATAGCGATGGTTCGCTCAGCAAGACATTCAAATACTAAATAATCTAATTGACCTTTTTGAGCCAACTCCACTGCTGGCTCTATTCGATCACCTGCGTAACCTGCGCCAGAACCAATTCTGATTTTTTTCATGCTCTTATTTGATCCAATAAATTAGTAGAAAAGCGTCAGTATAAGTGCACTACAGAAGGGAAATATCACCAAATAACAATGATAAATCCCCTTCGGATTAAATACTTAATGCACCCGTAATCACAGCAACTAAAGTCATCACCATAGTCACCAAAAACGCTAATGGAATGGTCTTCTTTTGGTGATCAGCAAGATCAACACCAGCTAACCCAACCAATAAAAAAGTTGACGCCGTCAAAGGACTTACAGGAAAACCCGTTGTCATTTGTCCGAGTAAAGCACCACGAGCGACTTCAATACCACTTGCACCTAGAGCTTCAGCCGCATGCACTAAAACAGGCAACACTCCGAAATAATATGAATCAGGATCAAACAACAAACTTGCAGGCATAGATGTAATAGCTGTCAAAAGTGGAAAATGTGCACCTAGACTTTCAGGAACAACACCCACCAATGAAGTTGCCAATGCTTTAATCATACCTGATCCCTTGAGGATGCCAGTAAATACGCCCGCGGCAAAAATAATTGAAATCATCAAAATAGCTGCGTGACCATGGGCCGTAATACGAGCTTGTTGTAACTTTACATTCGGGTAATTCACCAACAAGGCAATAGGTAAAGCAATAACAAATACAGCTGGTAAAGGTACACTTTTCGTGACTAGTGCCGTCAAAGCACCTACTGTAAGTAATAAATTAAACAGAAATAACTTAGGACGTTTTAGGTTAGCTTTGTCCTCATCTGCGCTATCATCAATACCAACAAACGATGGACCACTGTCCAACGTGCCGGCATTTGTCAAACGCACTTTTTCTTTTTTACCCAACCAAAAAGACACAGCAAGAACGGTTAATACCCCAGCTCCAAGAGCAGGAATAATTGGATTGAATAGCTCAGAGATATCGATACCTAATGAGGAAGAAGCTCGTAATGTTGGACCGCCCCAAGGCACAATATTCATCGTACCAGCCCCTAATGCAGCAATACAGGCAAGCACTTTACGATCCATTCCCAATCGATCATAAATAGGTATCATGGCAGGAATACAAACTAAAAAAGTCGATGCACCAGAACCATCCAAATGCGCTAACATAGCAATCAGCGCAGTACCAACCGCGATTTTGATTGGATCTTGTCCGCCAAATTTAATGATCCCTTTAATCATTGGATCAAACATCCCAGCATCATTCATCACAGAAAAATACAAGATGGCGAATGTCAGCATAATTCCGGTAGGCGCCACGCTTTTCAGCCCGTCTAAAATATAACCACCTAACTCAGAACTTAAACCCGCCAATAATCCAAACACGATAGGAACCAAAACTAAGGCCACAACGACCGACATACGTTTGGTCATGATAAGCGTCAATAACACCGCGATGGTGCAGAACCCCCAGAATGCCAACATTGAGCAACTCCTTATTATTATATTTGAAGCAATGTGACTGCTTTCAAAGATGAAAGCGAACATAATCAGACTTTATTTCTACCATTAAACAAGTAAAAAACTCCAATCGAAAAAACAAATGAGCTTAATGGATATTCAAATTAAAAAACCAAAAACATATTTAAAAATCAAATAGGTATATATTAAATTCAAATAAAATTAAAAAATATTACACCGTCACATCGCCATAATTTGACGCTTACAACTTAGATGGTTAGTATCGTTTCGAATAAAAATAATTTAATGAGAATCAACCTAAACACATAAAAAAAGAAAAATAATGAATTTATCTATAAAACAGTTACGTGCATTTTTAGCGCTAAGTGACCATGATAGCTTTACTCAAGCGGCCAAGCGCTTTAACCTTTCGCAGCCAGCTTTTAGTACCTTAATTGCCAGTCTTGAAGACGAAATTGGTTACCGTTTATTTGATAGAGATACACGTAAGGTAGAGTTAAACGCTAATGGTATTCATTTTATTGAAATCGCACGCCGCCTCATCCTAGATTACGATGAAGCCATCAATGAAATTGAAGCTCGAGCTTCAGGCAAAAATGGCACTCTAACATTGAGCGTACTACCATCGCTCGCGGTAGAATGGCTACCTGAAATACTAGCCCAATACAGCGCGATGCACCCACAGACCCAAATAAAATTAAATGATACTCAATGGAATCAATGCCTCAAATCCATTGTAAATAGCCAAGCAGATTTAGCCCTCACAGCCAGCCAACCCGCGACTAATATTTTTGATTCTCATTACTTATTTTCAGATAAATTTTATTTGCTCTGTCACGTCAATCACCCGCTAGCACAAAATAAAAAAGTAAAACTCAGCGATCTTTACAAATATCCATTTATTGGCTTTAGTCAACGCACAAGTATCCGTCAATACACAGATAAACTATTCGAAAGCCAAGGAAAACAAATTAAGTACTCCTTAGAAGTGCAACAACTCACGACCATGATGGGGCTTATTTCTGCTAACTATGGTATTGGCATTACCAGCGGTTTAACGTTATTTCAATTTAAGCATCAAAATATTGCTATTGTGCCTTTTGAAGATGTCGATTTAGAAAGAGACATTTATTTAGTGAGCTTGAAAAACAGAGCTCAACCTAGTCATGTAAAACTGTTTTCAGATTTTATTATGAATGAGGCCAATAAATTCAACTCAAAAATAAAAACCATACAAGAATAGTTATTTACGAAACATCAATAAAAAAGGAATACCTTTTGGCATTCCTTTTTAAAAGAATATTTAAATGAGAAAAGTAGTTACTTCCCCATTAAATCCGCTTTAATAATATAGAGTCGATTCGAATCAATAGTATTTTTATCAAGGTGCTTTTGTTCTAGTTTGCCTTTGGTCGACCAAGTAGCAAAATCATCATCGTTTAGCACACCAAGATGATGTCCATCAATCACCCACAAACCTTCCATTTTATCGTGCGGATAAGCAACCGCTTTTACCATATCTACCACTAATGTTTTGTTAACTGGTTTAATTCCCTTTTCTGCTAACGCTTCCCAGCCATTTTTAATAGTGAACTGCTCTAACGTTAAGCCATCAATCATTAATCCATGGCTCTCATCACGAGTAATAGAAGAGGACAAAGCGACATTAGAAAGCGACGTTCCTGTGCTTAAGTCAATGCGATAAACATGCTTTTGAGCATTCGGCTTAGCTTTCGGTTCACCATCTGGACCTCCGAAAAGAAAAGCACCATCTCGCTCGATAACCAAAAACTTATTAGCTGTTAAAGTGGATATTTCTGAATTAGAGTTTTCATTTTTTTCTTGGCGGTACAAATACTGTTCAGTTTTACCTGTGATTAAATTCACCGTTACAATACGAGTCAAATCCGATTTTTGTGCAGCTTTATCAGGGTTCTGCAACGTCGATTGCATAATACCAACTAAAGTAGTTTCATCTGGTGTGATAGCTAAACCTTCCATGCCTCGGTTAGCACGACGATGCTGGAATACGGCAGGCAGGTGATAAACATCACGGCTGTCATCTTTAAAGGCATTAATACGACCAATTTCAACACCATTACTGTCAAAGTGGACAATATGTGGTCCATATTCATCACTCACCCAAAAAGTTCCGTCTTTCAGAGCGACTAAACCTTCACCATCTAAACCGTAATCGTCTAATTTAATTGGATTAGTTGCTTTGTCATAAGGCTTATTATCATTCATTAAAACAGGTTGACCATTTGAATGATAAGGCGTTTCCCCTGTACCACCTAACGCCGACGTATTCGGCAAACCGGAAATCAAACTACCTTCTGGGCGTTTCAATAAAATACTTTTTACCATCGAAACCTTGCCATCAGCAGAAACCTCAAACAAACCTATACGTGGGGTATAAGACGCCACAGGGAAGCTCTTACCTTTACCATATTCACCACTGTAATCAGCATTCGGCCCACGGTCAGTTAGAGCATAGAACTGGTTAGCTTGATTAGGGTTCGCTGTCATAGCAGAACCAAAACCACCATTTCGAATTTCAAATGGCTGATTCGTTTTACTATCAATCAGATCATCACGCAATACGGAATAGGGTAACTCACTACCTTGCTTTGGGAAGTTATCTACAAAACTAGACGTCGGTGCCGTTACTGAATTATTCGCGCAACCCGATAAAACACCAACAGAAACCAAACTTGCCAACCAGACCTTACTTGTCATTTTTTTACCCCTTTAGTGAAATTACACATCAGTGCATTTTATGATTCTCACTTAAAGATAAAGACTTGCCATGACGGTTTGATGAATTGACATTAAAAAGCCCGAACATTGACTATCAATGACTCGAGCTGAAATTGCTATTTTTGATATTACTTAATACACAAATTAGGCCCCATTTGTTTAATATTACTCATACTTAGCTTGCTCCACGACATAGTCTTCGACTTCTGTATTATGACGCCATAGCAATATAGAAAAATTGTCATCGTTGATGCTGAATCTTGGGGCTTATAATTTAATAAAATGCTTTATAAAAACATAACCCCAGCAAAAGCTAGGACTATGTTTTAAAGCTATAGAGTTATCAATGTACTCAATTATCAAGTCGACTTAGAATAAGTCTGCGCGGGATCGGTAATTTTAATCGTTACATTAATGGTGCTCACCGGATCTTTTGAGCCTTTAGAATCCGTTGCTGGCGCAGTGACTTTTAAAGTGCCTTTTATCACGGTATCGGCTTTTACCACTTGCGCACTCGAAAAGGTTTTCGTGGTCAGATTAGAAATCCCTGTGATGGCATCCCCTTGCGCCTTGCCACCGGAATACGAGGAATGGTCATAAGCCGTCTGATAACCGGACAGCCAGTCGACTAAATCTGCTTCAAGCAAAATCGATTTACCATCTATTTTCATGGTATTCATCGTCGATGTTGCCACCGTATCCGATGTCTTCGCAATTTTTTGTGGTCCATCAACAGTAATGGACACCGTCGTTCCGTCTATACAAATAAGAGGCATGGCGCTCTGTCCTATCTTTCCATTTATATTTTATTCAATACACGAGTATCTAGAGACTTGTGTGGCCTAGAACAGCATGAGCTAAAACAACACTAGTTCCAGTCACATCGCTCGCCTGTCCACTCGTGAACCTCTTCTGGCCATTTTGCTTTAAAGGGCGTCCAAAGCGCCATCTTGTTAGGCTTAATAAGTAACATAATGGGTAAGCCAATGATAAACAGCAAAGTAGTTTTAACATAGCCTTCTTCCTTTGCCGTCTTAGTACTGTAGCGAGGACATCTTGGCCGTTCATCCATTTCAATATAAAGAGGTTCTTCGCCATTCATATAACGACGAACGTATTCCCAGTAATCATAAAGCGGGATATGGTGGTTCATGTTATGGAAGATGTTCAGCTCTACATAGGTTTGTCCACTTAGTGTTGGCTTGACCGCGTGTTTAGGGTTCAACCACAAACTCAGTTGATAACCATCCCGTAACCCACGGTAACCTTCATTTTGCTTGGCGACCCGAATGGAAAATTCACATTCCTGCCATGGAATGCGGTACAAAACTTTTTTATGCCAGACGTACACTTCTTGATTGGCTTTATGAAAACGCATTGGTTTCGCAAGAGGACGAAACAAGGTGAGAATACTGAGCGCAAAACACAAACCATAAATGCTGTACTCAAAATAGCTGGGGATAAAATCGTCGGTGACAATACCGTTGGAAAAGTAGACAAAGCCCCACCAAATAAAGGCAAAAAACAAGCCGCCATAAAAAAACATGTCTCGGTTAGTAACCGAATTCACCCGCATGTCCAGATACCCTGGGTGGCCCCCTGCGGAAGAGTATTCAAACACTTCACCTAATGCCTCAGTTTCCTCCCCTGATGCCTTTAAAGGGGTTTTAACATCTTGCTTTAAAGGCTCATGCAATAAAGATCGTCCTTTAGGATAATGTTTTATCGCATGCTCCGTTCGCATAAACTTAGGAGTGACTCCCATATCTTCGGGAGCTGTCCACAAATTAGGTCCTACTTGTTTAATATTACTCATACTGTGTTTGCTCCATGACAAAGTCTTCGACTTCTGTATTATGACGCCATAGCAATATAGAAAAATTGTCATCGTCGATGGTGGTTTTGGGACTTCTAATTTAATGCTTTATAAAAACGTAGCCCCAGCAAAAGCTAGGGCTATGTTTTAAAGTGGTAGCGTTATCAATGCACTCAATTATCAAGTCGACTTAGAATAAGTCTGCGCGGGATCGGTGATTTTAATCGTTACGTTAATAGTGCTCACCGGATCTTTTGAACCTTTAGAATCTGTTGCTGGCGCAGTTACTTTTAAAGTGCCTTTTATCACGGTATCGGCTTTAACCACCTGAGCACTCGAAAAGGTTTTCGTGGTCAGATTAGAAATCCCTGTGATGGCATCCCCTTGCGCCTTGCCACCCGAATACGAGGAATGGTCATAAGCCGTCTGATAACCAGACAGCCAATCGGCTAAATCTGCTTCAAGCAAAATCGATTTACCATCTATTTTCATGGTATTCATCGTTGACGTTGCCACCGTATCCGATGTCTTCGCTATGGTTTGTGGTCCATCAACACTAATGGACACCGTCGTTCCGTCTATACAAATAAGAGGCATGGCGCTCTGTCCTATCTTTCCATTTATATTTTATTCAATACACGAGTGTCTAAAGACTTGTGTGGCTTCATTGCTTTACCACCCAACAAAAATAACTAATGCCAATTACAACGTTCTCCCGTCCACTCGTGAACCTCTTCTGGCCATTTTTCTTTGAAGGGGCTTAATAAGGCCACTTTATCTGGCTTAAATAACAAAAGCAGTGGTGCTGTTAATGCGACCATGATGAGAAATTTTATATAACTTTCTTCATCAGGATCATATTTCAAATGAATATTTCTTGGGCGTTTACTAATATCCATATAGATAGGCTTGTCTCCTGTCATATATCGACGCACGTATTCCCAATACGCATAAAGAGGCGTGTGATGCTCCATATTATGAAACATATTCAATGGCACATGTTTTTGCCCTGTTAAATCTTTGTTGATGGCATGTTTAGGGTTGAGCCATAAGGTCAGTTGATAACCATCTTGGGAACCTTTTAAGCCAAGATTACGCTTAGTAACTTGGATGGAGATTTCACACTCATCCCAAGGTATACGATACAAAATCTTTTTGTGCCATACATACACCTCCTGATTGTCTTTATGAAAACGTACCGGCGTATGTAAAGTGCGAAACAAACAAACAAGAGCGCCAATAATAAAAAACGCATAGCCACTATAGATGCTTATATCCCTTAGCTGGGGATCAGGAAGATAGGACAACACAAAGGATTCAAACGACCACCAAAACAGCAAGCCAATGACTCCCATCATATAGAAACCTTCTCCACGATTAGCCACAGAATCGACTCGCATATCCAAATAGCCTTCATGTCCGCCCGCCGAGGAGCCTTCAAAAACTTCACCTAAATCTTCTGTTTCCTTGCTTTTAAACACTAAGGGCAATTTTTTATCCCCCGGTTGCAAAGTTTCATGTATCAATGACTCCCCATTAGGGTAATGATTAATAGCATGCTCAGTGCGTTTAAACTGGGGAGTAATACCTCGTCGAGTAGGCCCTTGCCAAAGGTTAGCCCCAACCTGTTTAATTTTACTCATGGTGTAGCTGTCTCCAAATGAAACTCTTCAATCTCGGTGTGATCCCGCCAAAAAGCCAAAATAGAACCGCCATCGGCTATGGTGATTTTAGGGTAAGTTAAATTAATGGGGATACCTGCGGGTTGGTCATATTCCAATGACAAATTATATTCGGTGTAATTCATTCCTTGAGTTGAGACAGGTCTACCCATTTGACCTGCCCCTCGAATCGGCTGTGGCGCTAACTTGCGCTCATCCACTTCAAGAGTCAAAATGCCTGATTGATTTTTTATATCAAGCTGACCTTTTAGCTTATTCATTTGCCAGCGGTTTTCAGTGCTACTTGTAGCCAACAGGACAGACTTTACTCCAGTACGTCTACCCGTAATAGAGAAAGTCACATCACTGACTCCTTTTATAAATTGGGGGAATTCTACTTGAATCTTAAACACACTGAGCGCACCTTCTTTCGTTTGCTCTACAATTTGCGCCATGGGCTTGTAGAGATAGTCGCAAAAAGCCCGCAATTCCTTTTTCAGCCCAGATACTACTCCTTTACGAATAGCGTCATCGGATATATCAGCACTAAGATACTCTTCTTTCTCTTCCAAGCTGGACACATCCTTATTGTACTTATATTGCCCCTTGCCCCAATACGAAGTTTTAAGCAGAAGTGCCAACTTATCATCCGCCACCATATCGCGCCAAAAATCAAACGCCACCCCCAACACACCTAGTATGGTTCCTAAAATCACTAAGGCCGGACCACTAAAGAAAATAGCGGTTATAAAAAGGGCGGCAGAAGCGGCATTAGCCACGAGCGACAGAGTCGATAGGGTTACTACGCCAGTACTTTGCTGTTCTGCATCGTCTGACCGCTTTAACCAGCTTGAAAAAGTCGCGACCAAAGCCCCAATGGCAGGCAAAGCCCGAAATGCACCGTTAACAAACTTAGCCGCTTTATTCCCAATATCTTCATAAAAATCCATTTGTTTTTTTACATCAAACTCATAACGCCTAAAATAAGTTTCCCCTAGTTTTTTTCTTTTTAGTAAATCTGCAGTCTTATTTCCTAAAGCTGTGGCCCCAGTGGTTTTCATATAACCAGTAAAACTTTGCCCAGCAAAGGATTTGCTGAATACAGTGTCTACCAAGGCCATGGAGGCGATACTCAAACTAAACAAGGCAGTATAGAAGTCTGCTTTGGCTTTGAAGCTCCTGTCTTGTTCCATGGCATCATATAACTTTACTGTGTTAAACAACTGGCCCAACGCAAAAATGCCCACCAATTTAGTTTGACTGGCAGTAGAAAAGATTTTCTCCGTCTTCGCATACACTGTTTTCAGCGTCGTGTTGTTTTTGCCATAGACTTCCGCTGCGTTTAAATATTTAGCAAAAGGTTTTGGATACTTAGCTTGGTTGCGTGTAAAGGGATCTCCTGGTGGAGCACCTTGCTCTAAATCCAGCAAATCGACATAGTTACTGACGCGGCGAAGTTGTCGAATATCCTGCGACAACACTTGTTTCAAAGGCTGGTTTAGAGTGACAGCCGTCATGGCCGCATATGACGCTTTCAGGTCAAAAGCCACATCATGTAAGTTAGCTTTGTAGGTTGGAAATTGTAATCCATAGCGCAAGCTCATGTTGGCAATCATCTTCTTCCATAGGACTTGCGCTCCTTCGCTTTTAACACCTAAATGCGTTAAATGTCCCGTTAAAGCATGCATTAATGCTTCTGTTGAAGGAGTAGCACGGGCTTTATACAATAAAAGCTCATGTGCTTTTACTATTTCTGTACGCGCTGCATCAACCACACCATTGATAGCATTCAACCATGAAGAACCCGTTATTAAGAAAGTGCCAAAACCCATGGCGATAAAATAATGAGCACCATTTCCTTCAATTGTTATGCTCAAATCTGTTTCATTGGTTTGAGCAAGTTGACTAGATAATGAGTCAACCCACTTGGCAACAATCTCAGCTCCTTTATCTGGGGCGTTAATATTATTCAGGGAAGCGGCTAATAAATTCTCTTTTAACAAAAACTGTGCTTCATCATTATCATCGAACCAAGAAAAAGCTAAGTCCAAAATACGACTACCATCTTGTATCCACGTTACCCAGTCCTCAGCAAGGTCTTCAAGCACTTTCTTATATTCACTGCCAGCCTTATCATTGTTATTTAGAAGTTGATCCATCTCACTAACATGAACATAAGCTTCTAATTCTGCCTTTTTTTCTTGCGCGTTTTTCTCGGCTTGAGCAGCGACATCCTTTTTATAGTCGCTAAAGTATTCTTGAAACGAGGCTTCATGTTCTGCTCGCTTCTCTTCAAATATTCTGTTCTTTTTCTCATCGGAGAACCCTGATACGATGAGAGACTGAGTTAACTCAGGTGGCGGAAAGGTTCCAAACAATACTCGTAATCGACCTTCATCCATTTCTGTCGCTTTATTCGCTTTGTTCGCTTCTCTATTAATAAGAGCCCGAGTCAATTTCGCCATTTGGAACGGATGCTGAACAGTCGCCATATTGGACATAACCATTTCGTAAGCAATGGAGAACTCTCGACATAAGTCTGTGGTGATGCCAATGGCGTCCACAAGACAAACGCCATAGTTATTGTCTGGGGTAGCGCTTTGACAGTCACCGATAAAAGTATTTTCATCAGTACTGGTTTCTAGAGGGTTGGCGCTCCAGTCAAGCAAGCTCGTGACATTGGGGGCCAATTCAGCAAGATATTTTTTTACATCAAAAAGAGGAAAGGTTTCTTCTTGTTGACCTTTGGCGGCCTTAGCAAAATCTATCATTTGACCAGCCTTTTCGATCAAGTCAGGATTGGCTTGTAATAAATCTATCCGCGCTTGGGTCAAGGGTGCTTGGGTCAGCCACATGATGACTTTGCTGTCTTTAGGCTGTTTGAGTAGCGGTAAGGCAGAGACGATCTCTTGAGTAGGTTCGCCAAACAGACATTTGCCCTGACCTTTTCCATCGGCGTAGACCACTTGCAGCAAATATTTTTCTTCTGGATGGTAGAGATACACCACCTGATCGGACAGCAGACGCGTAATATATTTGTGCTGGGTTAAAGCGGGCAAGTTAGAGTTTAGAGTTAAGTCTTCAGCTAAATTAATCTCACTGTCATCTTCCGCCACGGCATAACGCAAGGGTTTGATGGTCAGCCATTCGGCTTGCAAGGGACACTCTTCTACCCCGCCGTCGGTTTTGGAGTTACTTTGCGAGAGTGCGTCTTTCGTTGCTGGATCTTCGACTTTTTCAGAAATAGACAGTTGATCGCCCACTTTAATGTCATTGCCGTCGCTGATAGATTGGTTGGCCGCTAATAATTTTTTCTGTGAAATACCATTGGCTTTTGCAATAGCAGAAATCGTATCGCCTGCTTCAATGATGTAATTTTTCATGCCGTCACTTCCTTATTATTTCGCTGTTCCAGCTCGTACTCTAATGCCTGTAAATTGGCTTCCTGTAACCGGTCTTCAATCGGTTGCGATTTGTCTTCTAATATCTTTGCAATGTCGTTATGCGGGCTCTCTGGGTGCCAAATATCCCCCAATCGACAGAGAATATTCATGTAACAGGTGGCGTCTTTTTGTGTCACTTGCTCAAGAGATTCCAGCTTTTTTAATTGCTCTAGTACATGTTGATGTTTGTTGTCTTTGTCATGCCAATAATCCGGAAAATGTTTGTCCACATGCAGAATCAGACGGTGTGCGGAAGCGTATCGCTTCGCATCCGTTAGACCTTGCCATTCAGGATCGGTAAATTGCGCATGCTCAAGAGGTGTTGCATCAGCTAGTTCTGGCCGCTCTGCATAAAAATAGTGTTGATCAACATAATCTGGTAACCAGATTTTGCTGATAGGGCCTAGCCAGGCGACTTGCCGTGTTTCTTCGGTGATGTTCAATAAATGGTATAAAGCAATGGGATCGTATAAACGACTCAAGGAACCTTCTAGCCCTATGTGCTGACAATGTATTAATGTATGCCAGTGCTCAGCCAGCTCCTCCAACGAAGCATTAGACTCAAACACTAAACCAAATCGCCAAGGTGCTTTAGATTGCGCCCAAGCTTCGATATCTGGATGATAACTTACCAGCATAGGTGCCACGTCAAGCACGTCTTTCCATTTGGTATTAACAAACAAGTTACGAAATTCAGCGCCTTGATGATGATTAACAAATTGATTGATTAAGATCTGCTGTGCATCCTCAACAATTAAGGCACCATCAATAATCATCCATTTAGACTTAAAGTCCGTTGCTGCAGTCTCTGCAGACTGAGAAGCTGAATCAGTGATTCTGTCAATTGGTCTGAAAAATGTCATTCTGTTGCCGCCTCTTCACAAGCCTGACAAATAGGAGTGCCCTGCTCTGCGGCGGTGACTATGGCTTGTTTTTGCTGAACCGGAACAACCGGTGCCTCATTCCCCTCAGGCGCTTCAAGGTTGGCGTCGTACTCAGGTGAAACCACATTGAGCGGTGTTTCCGCTTGCGATCCTCCTAAGCCACTGCCCGATCCTGCGCTGCCGCCGGAGTTTAGGTTGATGGCGGAGCCGACGAGGTGCACGCCTGAGCCATCTATTTTTACGAAGCTGCCCCCTGCCGTTAAGGTGAGTTCGGCGCCTGCATCAACGACCAGTTTCACACCGCTGCTTAAATGCACTTCGTTGCCCGCGTCCAGCACGGCTTTCGAGCCGACTTTCTGTTGCAGACTTCCGTCCACCATGAGTGTGTGGTCTTTGTCGATCTTATGACGACTCTCGCCTTTGATGGTCAGGTGGTCATTGCCTGTGCCGTTGTCACCGCCGATTTGGGTGAAGCGGTCGTTGTCGATTTGTCCGTGTTGGTCGTGGCCGATGTGGGTGATGCGGTCGTTAAGTACATCGGTTTCCATGTCTTTTTGTGCGTGGACATAGACTTTTTCGTTGTCGACTTGGTCTTCGAATGAGATCTCGTTAAAACCTTCGCCCTGGTGGGTATCGCTGCGCCACACGGTTTTGGTTTTATGGTCAGGCAAAAGATACGGTGGCGTGTTTTTGGCGTTAAAGGTGCGTCCGGTCACGATCGGTTGATCGGGGTCGCCATTTAAAAAGCTGACGATGACTTCGCTGCCGATTCGTGGAATCGCCATCATGCCGTGTTGGTTGCCAGCCCAGCCTTGGGAGACACGTACCCAGCAGGAGCTGTGGTCGTTGGCTTCGCTGTAGCGGTCCCACGGGAAGTGCAGTTTGACTCGTCCGTGTTCGTCACAGAAGATTTCTTCTCCTTCGGGCCCCACCACAATGGCCATCATGGGGCCATCGACACTGGGTTTGGGTTGCGGTGTCGCTTGCCAGTTGGTGGTGGCTGGGATGAAGGTAAATGTATTGCTATAGTTTGTGCTGCCAGATTGGCCTTCTTCTTCCAAGACTTGCGGTTGGGTGCCGTAATGTTCAACCGAGACGGGCAGCCATTCTTGGTTGATGCTGTCTTCGCTGTGGCCTTCGATGGTGATTTTTAGGCCCGCTTGGATGGCGGCGTGGTTGCTTTCTCCTACGAGGGTGCGCGCACTGCGACGTAGGTATTCGAGGCGGATGCGTGAAAAGGCTTTGCCCGTGACATCGTCTTTGAAGCGCCCAGGGGCATCGTAGTGCTCGTAGTTTGGCAGCTGGTAGTCTAGGTTCTCGCCGTCTTGTTGGTGCAAAAAGCGGTAGTCGGGCTTTTTAAAGCTGTAGTCTTTAAGCACAGCTTGGCTAGGCAAGCTTTGTGTATGGTGCGTCAGGGTGGCGATGTATTGGTCGTCTGAGCCGCCACCCGATAAGACGTTGTACGGAATCGGCGTTGGGTGTTTGGGCAGTAGTTGGCTTTGATCCGCAAAGTGCAGTTGGTGTTTGCCTTCTTCGTGGGTGAAGTAGTAGACCCAGCCTTCTTCGGCCGCCAAACGGTGAACAAAATCTAAGTCACTCTCACGGTACTGGACACAGAACTCGCGCTCAAGCGGTGTACGTTGGGTATCAAACAGGTGTTCGGTGATGCCCATTTCATTCAGCAGTTGGCTGATGATGTCTTGCGCGGTTTGCTTTTGGAARATACGGCTGTTGTGACGTAGCGATAAGCGTTCCAATGCTGGAACCAAGGTTAAGCCGTAGTAGGTAAAGTGGTGTCCGGTGTCGCCTTTTTCAAAATGACGAACAATGCCGTGYACTCGTTGAATCAGTTCGCCGTTACGAAACACGCGYAGCTCGGCGTTTTTATCGACGATGGTATCAGCAGACAGATCCGATTGACGGCTGGCGAGGGCCAATTGGTAACGGAAGCCATAACAAGGCGAGCCGTCTTTTAGCAGGGAATCGGAGAGCGATTCGTGCCCTTGGTATTCTCGGACAAGCAGAGTGTTGTCTTCCATGCCGTCGAGYGCCAGTGTAAACRTCAATGTAGCCATACCAGTTTCCTTTGTTATGACGGTCTATCTCATTCGTAGAATGCAAGTGGTGAAGTGCCTATTTTAAACAGCCCATTATTCACGTTCGATACAGACCATCTACCCCGAAGAACGTGAGGAATGCGCAAAAAATGTGAACCATTAATACGCAAAAAGGCCGCCTGAGCAAACAGGCGGCCTAAACCAAAACGAGCTTACGCTTCGATTGGCTTGCTCCAGTCGTCTGAACCAGACGTACCAGAGTTGATGTGATCCCAAGTGATCTTACGGTAAGCCATAGAGACTGTTAGGTTCTGTGTGAAGTTGCCCATCGCTGGGTCTTGGCAATGTGGCATTTCGCAATGGATGTCTACGATGACCGCGCCTTCTAGTGCGGTAACGAAGAAGTTCTCTTGCTTGCCTTCTGCAGACGTGCGGTACCATTTCAATTCCACTTTTGGCAATTTTTCGCCAGAAGACAGTGCGTTGTAAAGCAATGGAACCGCTTTGTTCAAAGCAACGGTGAATTTGAATGGCTTGTGTACGCGTTGACCAGATGGGTTACCAGACTGTGGGTTAGTCGGTACAGTGACGTTGTGGTCAAAGCGTTGCACCAGCATTTCGTCATCATGACCTTCCAAGCCTACGTCACCGATAGAATCGACTGTCATGGCACCAGCAGTGATAAGACCCTGAGATTCCCCTTCGATCGAGATAAAACATGGCGTTGGCATAGTAAAATTCCTTATTTAAAAATAGTAAAAACGTGTTTTTAACACTCGCCCTAGGAAAAGCAAGATAGATGCCAATTAAAAATAGTTAATATTTTCAATGGGTTAATAAAAACACACTCTACCATCGAGCAAAACTTCGCTTGAGGTCAGGCGAAAAATCGCCCGACGAGCGAGAGTTTGCTTACTCAATAAAACTGACGACTCGCAGTCTTAAATCACTTCGGCCAATACAACATGACAACAAAAGTAAATGCTGCACTAATCAAACTTGCAGCCGCCACTAACGCGGTATCATTCCAAGAAAATTTTGACAGTTCTTCTACCACTCGCTCTTGCACTTTTTCACTGCGGTGATACCGCATCTCAAGACGCTCAATGTACTGCAGGAGATGCAATGCAATCTCTTCAAAGATGCCTTCATTCATTTCCAGCTGGCTGCCTAGCACATCATCTAAGATCTGGCATTCTCGCTCACAACGATATAGGTCTCGCATTGCGTCATAGCTAGGTTGCATGCTACCTATATCTGTGATGATTTCTTTTTTAATCCAACCCACTAAGCCCTTATTTAACTTTTGCTGTTTTAAATCATGGCTATTTTGATTTAATAAAGCCGAGTTGATTAAGGTAAGACCGTTTGCCAACCCACGAAAGCCCTGAGTTTTAAATGCCGCGACGGTAAAGTAACTGGCGATGATTAAATCAACCCCAACACTTTCTGCCAGCGACTCAGCATCTGAATAAACACTTTGCCAATCAAAGTTACTTTTGGGTAAAGCGGCTCTACGATTAATACTATCTTTGATAGCACAGTACAGCTCTTCATCTCGAATCAGACTGGAGTCAGACTCTATATAAAAGCGCCTATTCTCGATATAAATTACATTTTTCATGCGATCATAATGGTCAATATAGGGGAGGAAAAACCTCCCCTACCGATTAATACAAGGTTTTAGACAGCTCGAAGTTTTTAAATAAGCGCTGAGTAAACGGATTGGAGGTGGTTGCATTCACTTTGACTTCCATATCGCCATTATCAACCGTAAATTGATAAGTCACGCTGGAGTCACTAGCGCCCACCACTTTCGCTGTATCAAGCAAACGATAAAGCGACCAAGGACCTTCTGTTGAGATACTACGCGGTGACTCGTTAGCCTCAGTTGGCACTAAGGTCAATTTCGATGTGGTGTTATCTCTTAGCGTATTCGGCCAAATAACTTCTACATTATTTCTTGGTCCATGACTGTAAGATAAATATTGACCATCGATATTCAACACGCCTCTTCGCTTATTCGCAGATAAAAGGATCGGCTCCACGCCGAAGCTAACATCCAATATGCCTTTTCTATTAAAGAAAGCTTCTTGAATTAATTTTGCTTTTTCTAGCTGCTTAAGCACATCCTTACGGATCAATGATTTACCATGATGACCGCCATTGATATTGGAGTTTTCATCAATAAACATTTTTAACTGATCGTTATAGAATCGGTCTAAAATGCCGTCTGGCGCAAAGAAGGCTTCAAAGTCTTGCAACGACACATCACGACTTGAGCTAGGATCAAACGGATAGCGTCCGGCAAATTTCTGCTCATAGACTTTATAGATGTCGTCATGCCATCTCACTTCTAAGTAACGAATTGCTTCTTGCTTAATGACATACCAACTTTCATCAGCCAGCTTAGACATCATAGAATCCAGAGGTTTTGGAAGCCCTGTCGCCACCCTAGAAAGGGTGTAAATTGGATCAACACTATTCAATGAAGCTCGTGATTTAGTCGTCTCTAATGCGGCACGTCCCATATCAGGAGCATCTTGAATTGCTGCAAGATAAGTTCTTAATTGCTCAATAGATAACAATAGTTCATCAATATAAGCTGGCTGACCATCGTTAGATTCCACAATACGGTTCAGCTCAGCAAACGGCGCATTCAATCTAGAAGCCAAGTTGTAGCTAGCACTTTTCAGCATTTCTTCACGCGCTTCTCCATCCTCAGGAATTTCAGGATAGAGTTTGGTGTTATCCCTTAAGGCAGCAAGCAAGCGCTGCAAAGGTTTGCCATTGCCGGTTAGATTATCCAATACATCGACGGCTTCGCTGATATTAGAGAAGTTCTTAATATCAATTTCATTTAAAACATTTCGCCATGTATTCGTGTAATCACTGACATAGGAATCTCTAATTTTTTCTTTCAATGCCTGCTTATCAGCTTTACTGAATTGCGCTGTTTCCGTTTGTCCTAACACCCAGCTGTCAATCAAAGCCAAATCAGACACGGATTCAGATTGCGGTAGGAAATAGCTTTTAAAGCCTTCTTTGGTCAAGACTTTAGGGACATTCAGTTTATCGCTGCCAATTTCTCTTTCATCGAATACTAGATTGAATGAAGGACCAACCAAGGTACGAATATTAAGATCGGCACCAAGTGCAGTTTGCGCTGACAGTTTTAGGTTTCTGTAAACACGTTCATCAATCGCCAAAGAGCTTAAACCATCTTGGGTGGTGGCGATTAACTTATCGTAAGGTCGCAATACTTTATCGGCATTTTCATCTCCAGCAAGGCGAGCCCCATAGAGATCTGTATGCTGCAACGCGTAGGCTAAATGCTGTAAAAGCTTGTCTTGAATCGCCTTGTTTCCGGAATATTTAACTTGCCACTTGCGTGAAAAATAATTCAGTACAAACTCATCATAACGACCGTTTTTATCCACCAGCATTCGATAAACTCTCAATATTGAAAGCTTATTTTCGTCCGTATCGGCGCTTTTAAGATCAGCGACCAGCTCCATCATTAAAGAAGGTAGATAACGGTACTCCAGCAGATTCAGATACGTCATTTCGACTTGAGGACCAATGGCATGCCCTTGATATAAACCTAAATCTGAAATGTATCTTGGCTTATCACGGAAAAAACCAAACTCTAAAGTCGCATCACGAATGGTATTCAACGGCGGCAAGATCTCATTCTGAGACACCAAGTCCATATCCGCAGGATACTCTTCCATGTACAAGTTAACCTTGCTCAATACCGCATCCGCTTGCTCAATATTTTTTAAATAATAACGGTGCCATGATCCGATCAGTATCAAAGAGATAATGGAACAAGACACTGTGCTCAAGAGCATAATGCGTTTTTTCTGTTTACTCACTCGGAAGTTATCCGATGCCAAACCCGCTTCTGGATAAATAATGTTATTAAACAAATTCTTGGTGAAGTACATGGTCGAGTTTTTGGCATTTTGAGCACTGTTTATGGCATGAGTCAGACCATAACGTCGTGACGAGGCATCATCAAAGGCGTTAGTTGGAACACCTTGCTGATAAACAGACGTAAAGTACACTCCACGTACCAATGCTGAAGTAGAGAATTGGTCGCTACTTAACGCATCTTGGAAAAACACTGACAGTATGTCTTTTAAACCACTGATTTGTCTTGTGAAGCTGTACACAGCATTACGATCTTCATCACTAATGTTCTTAGCGACTATGTGAGGCAATATGGCATTAACGCGGCTAATAAACTCTTCGTATTCCGCATCAAACTCCTTCATCCAGTTATCATGGTCATCAACAGAGGAAAGCGAGAAGGTAAAACCAAGCACCTCTTCACGTTGTTCTTTCGTGTAATTTTTAAAGAATGGTTCAAAACCATAGAGCAAATCTAGCTTGGTTAAGGTCACATACACAGGCAAGCGAGTGGACAAGGTTTCCATAAGCTCACGGATTCGAGACCTTAAAATAGTCGCGAATGCTTTTCTTTCATAAATAGTTGAGGTAGCTAATTTCGATACATCAAGCGCTAATACAATACCGTTCAGCGGACGGCGGCTGCGAGTTCGTTCAAGCCAATGTATAAAATGTTCCCATAGGCGTTTTTCCATCACGCCATCGCTAGTTGGATCAGAAACATTCTTGCCTTGCGTCAATAACTCGCCATCTGGATCAATCAATACAGAAGTATCACCAACCCACCAATCAAAAGAATAAGCGTTTTTACTGCCCTCTCCGGAAGATTTTAGAATGGAGGAGAAAGTAAAATCCTGACCAGAGCGGTTAATTAGGCTGGTTTTACCGGCATTTTCAAGCCCCATGACAAGATACCAAGGCAAAGCATAAAGATAGTTACGCTTATTAAGGCTTTCTTGCATGTTAGTCATGACTTTATTTAATTCGGCCTCTTGGTTTTCTTCGGCCGCTTTTACAGGGTCTTCTCGCAGCTCTTCTTCACGTTGAAGTTCTGCGTGATAAGCATTGAGCTTACGCCACTGAAATAGTCCCCAAGCCGCCAAACAGGCAAGAGAGAAAATAACCATAGTCAATAAACGAGCACTAATAGACGCCAATGGCGCCTCTTCGTTTATGATTAGCCACGGCCCTGTCAACCAAATAGCAAGGTTGATTAGGATGACTATTAGTAAGGTTAAAAACGGCAGCGCCGCCACAAGGCTGGGTACGAGTTTTTTTAATAGGCCAACTAAAGGTTTGAACATGAACTATCCTTGATTTATTTGACTGTAATGTGCTTCTTTACTCGCTTGAGCAAAGAGGGTTCCCATTCCGAAACCGACATTGACTGAACTTGTGTATGTAGTTGCTGAAACTGCTGCTGGGCTAAATCATTTAGTTTATTTTCTTCCAATAATTCCGTAGAAATGAGACGCCAATAATAATTATCCCTTGGCTCCACCGCTTTACTAATCCCTTCATTGATCATGGATAAAGCGGCACCAATGCCTTCTTTTTCCACTAAATCAACGGCCATTTTCTTTTTCTCCGCCCAGCTGTCACCAGCTAGGTTAGTTTCTTCTACATTCGTTTCATCTGCTTGTTCCAGCCAATTCCGACAAGCATCAGAAACGAAAACTTCACCATCTTTAAAGGTGAAATCATACAGGGAGGGAAAACGCTGAAGAAATCGCTGAGTTTCCGTTAGAACTGCTTGAGCAGATTCCGTGTACCCTAATTTTTCAGCAATTTGATAGCTTAGAAACTGCCCATCAAACCAATAAGGTGCAACGGTCAGCGTGGCTTCAACTCGCTTCCATAAGGCTAGGTCTGCACTATCAAGCAAGCTCCAATAGTCTTTCACTCGCTCTTGCGGCAAAGCACTAATCAAAGTTTGCTTGTTCACATTATCTGGCAATGTGGTAATCGGCGACCAAACCGCATAGCGCCTAATCCGAATGGATAATTCCAGACTATTTTCGTTTTCCGAGAGGAATTCGGCGACTTTCAGCATGGTCTGCTTAGTGCTTTTTGCAGAGCTGTAATCCACTTCAATCGCTGGTTTAGAAGGCACGACCTCTACAGTTTTAGATTCAGCCTGAGGTTGAGATTTGCTTTGCGTTTCTACATGCTTTTTTTCTGAGTTTTGGAGCTTTCTGTTAATAACCTCGATGATGGTTTCAACATTCTCAGAAGCAAGTTCCTGTTCTTTCGCAACACCATGCCAAAAGTCATTGGCAGTACGTAAACTCTCTCTTTCTGAGGTAGTAAAGTTGGCAAAGTCCAGCTTATCTAGAGCAAGGCCAAAACGCTGAATAATTTGCCCAAGAAACTTACGTCTCGGTAAATTCCCTTTCTTTCCAGCGAATGGAAAGCATGTCTCCCAATATTCCGACATAAAATCGGCTAAAACGAAAATGGATAAAGTTAAACTATCTGGTGTATTTTTATTGTGTAGGCATTGAAAAAAATACGTCAGCAGTTTTAGATCCTTGGTTTTTTTACTCAGCAGTTCAATTAGCGACTCTTCTGCTTTTTTCCATTGCACTGAACCATGAGACAAAGAGCCAACCTTCATCATTTGATCATCCACAAACTCATAAAGCGGATCATGAATAGCGCTTTCGCCAACAGGCTGATCAGCGGATATAGGCTCACGAATCGATGTTCGAATAAGATTAATGTCCATACTCACGACCTTACCAACCACACTGTTTGCGCAATGGCGTTATTTTTTCACTAAGATTATTTGTGTCGAATTTAAGCCCATCGATAGATGGATTATTGGATCGAACCACAAGACTTGGCGACGAAAGAATGGTTTTCATTTGCTTAATTGCAATAAAGCCACGCCCTGAGGCAATCAAGTAACCAGTGTCGTCACTACGCCATAGTTGGGAGGATGAGTTACCAAACGAGATACTGACTCGCCCTTCTTCTAAAGCCTCTGGCAACGCCATTTCAAGCCGACTAATCCCGCTGATACAGCTAAACATTAACGCTGGGAGCTGCGCATTACTGTCTTTGTTTAGAGCTGGCACTGTCACCCATCTGTCATTACCTTCAAGAGTTAACATTGGATCATTGTTATCAACTCGATCCATTTCACTGGCTTGTGCCCGCAGCCATGCCTCTGGCTTATCACTAGGCACAGGAATATGTACGGGGGTTGAAAAGACCTTGTCAAAGCAAGATAGTCTGGCGAAATTCACCGTCTCTTGCGTGCAGCGGTTGGCTTTTTCTAAGAAACCTTTTTGCTCGCTTTGAGCCATTACGTGGGTTGATACTTGCAAAAAAATAACAAGTAAAAGCAGGTATCTAATCATTTATGGAAATCTCCAATTTCAAACACTTATCTGCCAAGGTTCGTTTGGGTATGCCCAAACTCTCAGCAGTTCGTCCTCTATCCCCATCAAATTCACGCAATCGAGCAGCAATGATATTGGACTCATATTCCCTTACCGCCACTTTAAGATCTCGAATGGTGGACAGCTCAACCAAAGCTCTATTTTTTGGCTCAGGTTGACTTGAGCTAGCCATTTCACTGTCAAGTTTCAATTGAATGTAGGCCAATTCAATTTGCTCGCCGTTTTGCGTCTGAGCAGCACCATATTCAATAAGGTGTTTTAATTCTCGAACATTTCCAGGGAAGTCATAATCGAGTAAGCAATCCATTGCTTTATAATGCAGACCACGCACGCTGGATTTGTGCTTGGCATTATATTGCTCAACAAAATGCGCACTGAGTTTTTCAATATCTGACTTGCGATCTTTTAAACGCGGCAAAGTGATGGGGTATTGATATAAGCGATAATACAAATCCTTGCGGAACTTATTATCCAATACCTGTTGTTTTAGATTTAAATGGGTAGCCACCACTAATCTAAAGTTAGAATCCAATTCTTTTTCAGATCCTACTGGGCGATATTTATGAGATTCCAATACTCTCAGCAATTTCGCTTGCAAAGCTAACGGCATATCTCCGATTTCATCCAGGAATAGAGTGCCCCCGTCCGCATCGGCTAACAGCCCTTTTTTACTTTTATCTGCACCAGAAAATGCGCCTTTGACGTAGCCAAATAACTCGCTTTCCAGCAAATGCTCAGGGATAGCAGCACAGTTTATAGCGACAAAATTTGCTTTACTACGTGAGGATAAATCATGGACAGCACGCGACACCAACTCCTTCCCCGTGCCGGTCTCTCCTTGAATCATCACTGAAAGACGGGATGATGCAGCAATGGTCACCTGTTCACGCAGCGATTTCATTACGTCACTGTGA
The DNA here is from genome assembly GCF_012726345.1 of Marinomonas sp. UCMA 3892. Taxonomy (GTDB): domain Bacteria; phylum Pseudomonadota; class Gammaproteobacteria; order Pseudomonadales; family Marinomonadaceae; genus Marinomonas. Next base: position 47,870 of record NZ_PTXN01000011.1, on the reverse strand, counting down.
CCAATTAATACGTTGGCAAGTCCATCTAAGAGATGGTTCTTTTTCTTACCTTGCTCCACTTCTATCAATGACTCTGACAGCAGTTGTGACTTCCTTTTCTTTGCTTCCATATCATTAAGTAACTGTAAATGATTCGCACAAACAGACAGCAGACCTAAAAAATTTTCATCGCTGTCCACATCATAATTCGAGTAACTATCCGTTTTTAAAACCAAGATCGCCTGAAGTTGCCCATCTTTTGACAACATGGGCAAAATGATGACGTTTACGGTTTCATCAGTACAACCAATCAGATCAGCAAAACTGTCATTCGTTAACCAGTAAAGCAATTCGCTGTTACGCAGTATCATGACTTTGCCTGAATGAATGACGTGGGCAAATGGATTATCAAAGTCAGAAACCGACCAAGATAATTGACGACTATCATTCATGCTCGATTCTACAAAGCGCCCATCAGCAGAAGGGGTTAGGACATAAACCCCTCGGCACCCTAGCTCGCTATCAAGTACTTGCGTGAATGTTGACAACAACTGAGCGGTGCTACGAATCACCACCAACTCAGCTGCAGACTTAAGCCAGTTATTCATTGCTATTCGATCTCACCTACGAACTCCCCTTCTTCAATGGTCATGAAGATTCGGGATACTGGTTGTTGCTCGGCCAGTCGATTAAGAAGCGCAAGAGAAATAGGTGGTAATACTTGTCCCTCTATTATGGCTTCTAACATTCGGGCACCATTCTCTGATCGTGTGGCACGGTTCAAAATCTCTTGAACCAATGCCGGATCAATTTCTACTTCAGCGGAGTAACGTTTGCGTAACAATTTTTCTAGGGAAGATAATTTGCCCAGCACTATCTTCTCTAACACGTCTTTATTGAGTGGCAAATATGGCACGATTTCCATACGAGCTAACAAAGCGGGTTTAAAGAATGGCACCAGCTCAGGATAAAGCTTGGCTTCAATCTCTTTTGGTGTCTCTACGTTGTCGACGATAGTTTGATAGCCAAGATTAGACGTTAGGAAAAAGAGAATATTTTGACAGTCGATTAAGCGACCTTCTCCATCAGCCAGTTCGCCTTTATCAAAAGCCTGATAGAACAAGTTCAGCACTTCAGGGTGTGCTTTTTCTACTTCATCCAGAAGCACAACAGAGTATGGTTTCTTACGAATAGCTTCTGTCAGTACACCGCCTTCACCAAAGCCCACATAACCTGGTGGAGAACCGATTAGTCGCGAAACCGTGTGCTTCTCTTGATACTCAGACATGTTGATGGTGGTTAGGAATTGCTTTCCGCCGTACAATTCTTCTGCCAATTGAATAACTGTTTCCGTTTTACCCACACCACTTGGACCAACCAACAAGAAAGCGCCTTTCGGACGACCAGGGCGTCTAAGGTCTGCTCTCGATGTCAGTAAGTGCCTATGAACACACTCAATGGCCACATCCTGGCCTTTAATCTTAACGTTTAAGATTTCAGGCAAGTGCGTGATTTTATGCAGTTCATCAGAGTTCATTTGATCAATCGGCACACCAGTCCAATCAGAAATCACTTCTGCTATTTGTTGTGCATTTACTTCTGGGTACATCAAACGTTCATGATGAGGGATCTGCTCAAGTTCCTGATAGCTAGCGGCTAGCTGCTCGCGAAGTTCATCTAGCTCATCATCACTCAAGGCTTCATCTTCAGCCACTGGATTGCGTAAAATGGATTGGCGGATATCGATAATTTTTTCAATTATCTCTTTCTGCTTTGACCAGCTGTTGAGCAGAGTTTCTTTTTCTAATTCTGCTTGAACTTCCAATTCAATCAAACTTTCTAGATAGTCGTTATCAACAAGCTGGCCAATCAATGCTTGTCGCTTCAACATGTCTATTTCACGCTGGCGCGTACAACATTGATTTTCTAACTGCCCCAATACTTTTGGCGGTGTCGATATATTGATAGCAATACGAGCGCAAGCCGTATCCAGTACATCTATGGCTTTATCAGGAAGCTGGCGACCTGACAAATAGCGAGCCGATAATTCAGAGGACGCTTTCAACGCATCATCATGAATTAAAACGCCGTGCGCTTTTTCATAGACATGGTGTAAGCCACGCATGATATCAACAGATTGACTAACAGACGGTTCTTCCACTTTAACCAGTTGGAAACGTCTTGTTAGCGCAGGATCTTTCTCAAAGTATTTTTTGTATTCTTTCCAAGTCGTTGCCGCAATGGTAGACAATTCACCACGAGCCAAAGCTGGCTTTAATAGGTTGGCAGCATCACTACCACCTTCTTGATTACCAGAACCAATCAGAGTGTGTGCTTCATCGATAAACAAAATAATCGGAACAGGTGAGGATTTAATCTCATCAATAATGCCTTTGAGACGTTTTTCAAACTCCCCCTTAATCGATGCACCAGCTTGCAAAAGCCCTAAATCCAGAGAATGGATTTCTACATTAGCAAGCTTATCTGGCACATTCCCAGCAACAATTCTAAGTGCAAGGCCTTCTACAACAGCGCTTTTACCAACTCCTGCTTCACCCACAACAATAGGATTATTTTTTCTACGGCGACAAAGAATATCGACCATAAGATTCAATTCATCTTCACGACAAAGCACAGGATCAAGCTCATCATTCTTCGCTTGCAAGGTCACATTGGTACAAAATTTACCCAATGCAGAGTTACCCGCAGCCACGGAAGACGAAGTGGATTTATCTTGAGAGTCGCTTACAACATGATCTGACTCGGAAGAACGCTCAAGCACAAGATCAAAGTTCTTACGAATGGCTTCTTTGTTAATTTTTTCAAAAAGGCCAATCATTTCAAAAGAATAATAACGATCAGGATGAATAAGGGATGCAAGTAAAATAGCACCAGATCGTAATTCAGTTTGATTTAGCTCAGTTGAAGATAACAACCACGCCTCCTGCATCAGCTCGACTAATAACGGAGAAAATGGCGGGTAAGTATCGAGTGTTATTGATCTTGGGTAACTTTTAGAGATTGCTGCCTGAATATCATCCTTGCCCAATTTAACATGATCAAAAATCACACACACATCAGACATAGGGTTTTCAAGTAAAACGCTTAAAAAGTGTTCAATACTGACTTCATGATGCTGTCGTTCAATACATAATGCGGCAGCTTGCTCCAAAGCCAATTTGCTCTGGGAGTTTAATTTAGAAATCAGTGTGGAAAGTTCAATTCTAATCACGTTATTCCCTTATTCCTTGTGATGGTAATAATAAATAAATTGTAAGGCGAAAATTTACTGCAGTATTTGATTAAGCTGCATAAGTACACTTGAAGACTTACTGTTTAATAAAAATAAATAACCGCAAAAAGTTAATCCCCAAAAAGCAGCAAAAAATGTAAAAACAGACCAAACAGGTAACTGTCTGCTTAATTTATAACGGGTATTTACCACATGATTATTTTTAGAAGTCAGATTTAAAGATTCTTTTTCATCGATTGAATCTAAAAGTGAATGAAGTTTACTAATTACTTTTTCTCTTTCTTCTTTACCATTATTTAAAACTTTAAACTTCCCCTCAAATCCTAAAACCAAACAATAATAAATAAACTCAAGTAGATCCTTATATTTCTCTGGGTCTTTTTCTAGTCTAGATAAAATGGAAAAAAATTTCTCACCACCCCATGTTTCATTATGAAAACGAGATAACATAGAGTATTCAGCCCATACAGACGAGCCTCCCCATCGAGTTCCCATGACGGCTTCATCCAAGAAAGCGCACAAGATATAACGATATGCCATCAACACAGAATGTTCGTAATGCTTATCAGCAAGCTCTATTTCGATAATGTTAATTTCTTCGATGGTTTGCTTGTATATTTCTTCAATATTTTCACATTCACTTAAAGACTTAACCCTTAAAGATAAACCGAAGAAAGTCGTAGCAGAATCAATTAAAGGATTATCATTGTGACCTTTTATTTGAAACCAGTAATCCTTGTCATCATTTATGTTTTCTGCTTCATCAAAAAGCAAATCATCATATTTACCAATAATGCCATTACTAGCCATAATTAATCCCTTATCGCCCAAAATTGTAAATCCAAACCTTCAAAAGCCCCTGCGACATGGAAAGCAAAACCAGAAGAATTTTCAAGCATTCGCCAAGCATCACTTGTTTTATCTAATTGGTAATAAGTATAACCAGAGAAATATGGCAACTGTCTTGGTGCCACAGGCAAAGGTAAAACAGGTATACCAGGTAATTGATGTGAAATAAGATCTCTGATCTTTTCTACTGAAGACACTTTTGTTTGTTGAATAAATAGATTCCTCAATTCATCCAATGGCATATTCGCCTTAACCGCTAAGATAAAGTCTGCATTATCAATTAACTGAGTATCATGAATTGGTGCAACCATTAGGCCGTACTTACGTTGATGCAATTGAACCGAAACCGCTCTTGGTTCAAGAACCACACTTAAGCTCTGACGCAGATAGCGAATCACTTGCCAAAAAGAATCGCTTGGTAAGTCATGGTTATAGCCTTTAAAATCAGGAGACAAGCGACTTTCATCAGTAAATGTTGATAACTCACCACAAATAGACGCTAGTGCTTCATATAAACGTTCTGGATGCAGGCGCTTTAAGTTAACTAGGTGCTGAAGAATTGGCTGCAATCTATTCAACGCCTGAAGCAGCATGAAGTCAGAAACATCAGCAATAGCACCTTGGCCTGATGCTCCCAGACGAACCGCAATACCTTTCGCACGCTCTTTCATTAAACCTGATAACTCGTTAATGCAACGATGTAACTGAGGATTACAGTTAACATCTAGATGGCAAGGTATGAAATCGGGCTCTAATACAATACTGCCATCTTGTCGCTTCTCTCGAATTTGGGCGATAGCAATAGAGGCATAAGCACTACGGTCATCTTTTTCAAACATCAATTTAAGACGCATAGAGGCTAAGTCTATGACTGCAGTATCTCCACCTACAGTCTGAGTATCTTTTACTTCTTGACGATGGCTTGCATACCGCCCTGTGCCTTTTTCATTAGGCCAATCAATCTCTAATAAAGATTCATTTTTTAACGGGATTGCCAAATATATCGTTTGGCCCGTTAAGGTTGCATCACCAATATCCAACGCATCTGGAAGCATGTCGTCCTGAGGAATACGAAATACCGTACCATCAGGCATTACGCCAACTGCACTATCGATCGCTATTCGCCCAAAAGATAAATATTCAGGATTAATAGATAAATGGGATATCCCATATAAATAACTACTAACGGATTGTACTCTTTCATTTAAAGAGTACTCGTTATACCTTTGCTGTTGCTGAAAATGTTGGGGCTTAATAAATAGTCCTTCATTCCAAATAACTCTATTCCTAGAAATCATATTTACTCAACCCTTTCCAATTTAATTTCATAACCATCAAAATACATCAATAAATGATATACTCTTCCACGGTTTAGAATTTTAACCGCTTTTTTCCAATCACTTTTATCTGGTTCAGCAAATTTAGCCACGACACCGATATAATTTGTTTCTTCGTCGATTTCAAAGTCACCAACAAATTTGAACTGCCCAGGAGTTAAAACATAATCATAAGTTTTAACAAAATTATTTTTCAGTGCTTTCTCATAGTCCTTATTTATCATGTCAAAATCAGCAGACATAAGCATTGAATCATCAACCAACTCATAGACTTGAATCTCTACTGGTGCAGGCGTTCCAGACTCCCCGGCATTTACCTTTTTACCCGCAAACAAACTAAAAGTGACTCTTGTCATCCGGTCTTCAGGCTTAACTTTCTGAGAAGTACTACAGCCTGCCAAAAACACCATAAGTAAAAAAGGCGTTAGTAGCTTTAATAACTGGCTACTCCGCATGTTTCTCACGTAATTTTTTATCATAAGACTGCTCGAATATTTCCCAAAATAGTTTCTCAAACCCTTGCTGGCGATTTGAAGTTAATTCCTTGTAGTAATTTTCGTACATTCCCCATGCCCAAGACTTCTCATCCTGGCTATTATTTTGATCTCGGTTATAACGACTAAAGCGCTTTAATAATGTGTCTGGAGATAAGGCCTGCAAAATTTGATCGAGTGCAATATTGGTCGCATATTGCACTGCTTCATTATGAATTTTTATCATCTTCAGACTTTCTTCAACGGAAGATGTAGCTGAAAGATGCACTGCACTTTTGTTTTCATCGAACATAGTTCGAATCGTTTCTTCGTAAGAAAGACCAAGCTTTAGTGGATTATCTTCAATAGGCTGAAGGCTTCTGTGCATCATGCCATAGCGACTGTCTTTCACTTGGGAATGCAGATCTAGCAAACCTTGAACACAGGCACGTAAAGAACTTCCTATCTCTACCGATAATGCTTGCATTTCCTCTACACTAGAGTTGCTCCCAATCGATACCTCCAGCCCAGACATTAAAGGCCCACCAAGCACATGATTATTCTCAAAGGAGTTATTATCATAGGTTGCTTTGTATTGAGAGCTCGATTTTACCGTATCTTCTTTTGTGTAAGTCTTTGCAACTTCCTGCTCGAGCAGGTCTAAAATATTATCGTCCATTGGCTGTATCTCCATTATTTGTTTGTCATTTTTTTTCTCTTCCTCTTTTTCACTAGAAAAGATAGATTTAGAAAAAAATTTCTTCAATTTCGTAGTTTTACTTTCCTTTTCGATTAAGGAGCCACCACGTCGTATATCATTTAAACCAAAAGCGGCCGTGACATCATTATCAGTATCTGCCTGTACGGTAAACTTCGACGATATTTTTCCACTATCTTTTAAACTATTATTGATAAAGTCTTCAGCAACTTCGAATAAAGGCACTTCATCAATTAAATCCTCTTCACCAACTGAGCTTTTTTTATTATCAAGCATAACAATAGGATCTAGTTCTTTGACATTTTCGGTAAAATTTTCAAGGCCAATATCATAATCAAAGCTTTCATTATCATTTCCATCAATCAAGCTATTACTTTTATTTAAAAACAATTGCTCAAGTGAGTGACTGGTTTCTTTTAACTCTGATTCTCTATTTAAAAAAATACGTATTTCATACTCACCAATCTTGATTTCATCTTCATCATTGAGTCGAGCTAATTTATTAACACCTAAAGGCATGCTAGATGAATTAACATAGGTTTCGCCACATAAGTCCTTTACGCAAAAAGAGTCATCAACCAAAACAATTTCACAATGAAAAGGTTTGATTAATTGATCACGGTCTTTAAGATGCCAATCTGCATCTAAAGCAGAACCTATAACCCCACCGTTATCTTCAAAAGACATTTTTGCTAAAAGCCCAGCCTCAAGAGACCGTACATTGGTAACAATAAAGTTAGCGATTCGTTGCGTAATGTTATCCATGACTATTGCCTTACCTGTATGACGACTTTTTTCACTTCTTTTGACTCACCAAGAAAGGATGTCCAACCTAAAGACATACTATTATTGCCTTGTGACATAGCAGAAGCTTCATCTTCGTTTAAGACTAATTCAAGGTCGTAGGCCATCTGTTCTCTCAAGGTAAACTCAACTAACTTACATAAAGGCAAGAATTCTCGGCCGCTTGGCAAAAAATCGGCAAATCGCTCTTTATCTAAGCCCTTAATTTCTATAGCAAACTTCCCTTTAATATCATTAACACTGTCGCCCAAAACGGTTTCTCGTCCTAGCCCACAGTTTTGCATCCCTAATTGCAGCTTTTGCTCTTGATGAATTGGCACTTTGCGCTTAATCCATTGCCGTATCGATACTTCAGACAGATCAAAACAGTGCGAAATAATCCCCTCAACCACTTGGGGAGAACGGCTTCGCCCGGCTAAAGTGCCGGAATAAGCCAGCATTTTGCACCAATTAATCGGTGTTTCGCCCCTCATTCCTTCATCAGCTAAACCTACCAATGCAAACAATTGGCTTGAAAATTTATCCTTCGCTTCATCTTGGAAACGAATGTAGTAGCGATACTTTCTCCAAATTTGGTAAACAAGCGAGATCAAACGATTGTTAAAAAAATCGAGAAACTGACGCTTTAAACCAAACTCACCTTCCGTTACCAGCTGTTCAAGCATAAAGCCCGGCAGTGGCGACTGAGAGCCATTCAAGCCAAAAAAGTTGGTTTCAAGCAATATACGGTTATCACCCATAAGCTTTAACGACGAAACATCCGTTGGAGAAAAGCCTAAGCTTGGATTGGCACTAAATACCAACTGACACTTCGATTCCCAATCGCTTTCTTCGGGATCTTGCTCTATAAGCCGATACAACAACTCGACAAGCTGATAAAAATTAAATTTTTCAACATCTTCTGGAAATATATTTGGCTCACTGGAAGAGGCGATACTCTCTATATCAGTGGTTGCATCCCTTCCTGAATTCCCCACGTATATGCCTCTTTATTGCTTGAGTTAATTACGACCAATTCATGAAATGAATTGATACTTGCGTATAAAGAAAAAAACTTACTCAGCACTGTGCCAAACAAAAATAATTCACCTTCCGAACCAAAAGCAGCCTGATCTAAGGTTATCGTTGATTTCAACCCCCGAATGGGCATTCCCTGGATCAATTTATCCGTCGGCATCGACTCTATTTTGAGGATGCCGCTCAACCGTAATCTAGAAACGCGCTCAGCCTGACGATCTACTAATGCCTTAAAATCATAAGCCCGCAATACAGAGCAAAGAGCATCTTTAGACAGCAATGACAGATAATTTAATGATAAATTGGAAATCAAGGTCCAAAGCAGGCTGCCATCTAAAACAGGCCTTAAAGGAGGCGATGGTATCGTTATATTTTCAAAAGTTGCGAACGTTGGAGACGTGTCAGTAGGTTCACAAATATCGCCAATACCAAGCTCAAGCGGCAACTGTCTATTGGTACAAGTTAGCTTAAGAGAAACAGCTTCATCAAAGTTATAAACAGACGACTCGTCACCTCTGACAAAAGAAATAAAGTTATCAAAACCATCATTTCTAATACTGTCTTTTACACGAGCTCTGTAATAAAGAGATTCACGATGTCTAGCTCGCTCCACCTCATGCTGAAAACTTTCAAACGAGGAATACACACGCTTCGCACCTCTAGCACGACCACCATTACTGCTATTTTGCCAACCAGCAACCTCATCGATACTAAAGACTTCATAATGTGACGGTGAGGTACTGGATGGAATTATCCTGTATTCTGTTTTACGCCCTGTTAGATCAATAGGGTCTGCATCATGCTCAAACAAATTAACGACCGGTGTACAATACAGCTGAAACATTTCCTTCCTAACTTTTACACCAGGCTCGAACGTTTTGTTGAAGACCATTTTAATAGTAAATTCACCAGAAATATTTTTAGGTAAAGCACTAGATAATCCTTTCAAATCAAAGAAGTTGAAGCTTTCTGAAAAGGTTAAATATTCCTGAAGAATTCGATAGCCGTCATAAACATTTTTGGGGTACGGAAGCAAACTATCGGCAGCTTCAAAACCTACCAGTGATAAAGTATCTTTCGGCAGTTTAAATTCAACACCACCAACCTCTATCACAATTTTTTCTAAATAGTGATTCAGCCATAAATAAGTCATCTCAGCGCTGAATTTATCACCACCTAAATAGAACCTTAATGTATCGAGCTTGATGTCATCGAGCGTTAAATCTCCGTCAATTTTCATTGCAAGATTTACGGTACTCGCCTCCCTTGTATGTTGCGCAGAAACATCTACACAATCTAAAGGGTAAATAGAGACGTCGCGGCAGGTTCTAAAATGACATGTAGTACCAAAAACTGGACGACTATCAAGTTGAACACCAGACTGAATAACGTGCTTAGTGCTCACGTTATCCTCTGGCTTAAACTTAACAACACTCATACTTGGCACTGGTCGCAGATAATTAGGCCAAAGCATATTAATGATTGAATGAGTTAACTCAGGGAACTCATCTTCAATTTTTTCCCTTAAACGCCCGGTTAGAAAAGCAAACCCCTCTAACAATCGCTCAACATCAGGGTCCGTATTTCGCCCATGCAAGAAACGAGAAAGCTGAGGATGAATTTCCGTAAATTGCTTTCCTTGCTCACGTAAAAACGCCAGCTCTTCTCTAAAATACTTATCTTGGCTCACGGCTAATACACTCTATATTTACGGTCATTACCAAGTATTAAATTAATCTCTACTTTCTCATGAAGCGCAGCACTATTGATGTCAGCATTGATATGAAAACACAAACCTAAAGGGTTATTTGGATCTGTAACCGTTTTGATTTGTAAGTTGCATAATCTAGGCTCATAAGTCGCTAAACATTTCTGCACAGCCAACTTCACTTTTAAAGATAGATCCATGGCGCCCAACGAAGCGTCATTAAAATCTATCAATCCTAGATTAGGGGCGGATTGCGCCTCCCCCAATCTAGTATTCAGAACGTTGGCTACATTCAGCTTTATTGAGTTAAGAACATCTATAGAATCTGGCCCCTGAGACAAAGAGATAGCCTTAGCATTAACATTCAATCGTTCCATGAAGCTAACGCCAAAAACACTATTTTCATCTATTAGGTAGCTCATAGTCTTATGCTTGATCTAAACGGCCAACAAGAGACAGCTCGAAGTTCGCACCCATATATTTAAAATGAGGACGTACTGCCAAAGACACTTGATACCAACCTGGATTACCTTCCACATCGGATACTTCGATTTTTGCGCCACGAAGTGGGCGACGACTACGAACATCTGCAGGTGGGTTTTCTTGGTCAGCAACATATTGCTTGATCCAACCATTCAATTCACGCTCTAGATCGCCACGCTCTTTCCACGCACCAATTTGCTCACGCTGAAGCACTTTAACGTAATGCGCCAAACGGTTAACAATCATCATGTAAGGCAATTGAGTACTTAAGCGGTAATTGGTCTCCGCTTCCTTACCGTCTTTCGTATTAGGAAATACCTTCGGCTTTTGTACTGAGTTCGCCGAGAAGAAAGCAGCGTTATCACTACCTTTACGCATAGTTAGAGCAATAAAGCCTTCTTCGGCTAATTCGAACTCTTTTCTATCCGTTACCAATACTTCTGTAGGGATTTTAGCTTGCAATTCACCCATAGACTCAAATACATGAACCGGCAAATCCTCTACTGCACCACCACTTTGCGGTCCAATAATATTTGGACACCAGCGGTATTTAGCAAAACTGTCAGTCAAACGTGAAGCAAAAGCAAAAGCGGTATTCCCCCAAAGGTAATCACTATGAGACTTACTCACGTCTTCCTGATAGTTAAAAGATTTAATAGGATTTTCAATTGGGTCATACGGAACACGTAATAAAAAACGTGGTGCAGTTAAACCAATATAACGAGCATCTTCAGATTCACGAAGAGTGCGCCATTTTGCGTATTTTGGCCCTTCAAAAATAGAGTTCAGATCTTTAAGGTTTGGAAGCTCTTCAAAAGATTCAATACCAAAAAACTCAGGACCAACACTTGAAATAAATGGCGCATGAGACATCGCACCTAAAGCCCCCATATACTGAAGCAACTTCATATCAGATGAGGAAGGAGTGAAGGCATAATTACCGATAATGGCACCTGTCGGCTCACCACCAAATTGACCATAACCAGAAGAGTAAACATGCTTATAAAGGCCACTCTGTGTGGTTTCAGGAGCAAACTCAAAATCTTCAAGCAATTCAGACTTAGTAACATGAATTAGCTCAATTTTATTATTTTCTCTAAAGTCAGTTCGATCGACTAGCAGTTTTAGCCCACGCCAAGCAGACTCCATTTGCTGAAAAGATTCATCATGTAGTATTTCATTCATTTGACTACTGATTTTACGATCTAATTCAACAAGCATTTGATCAACTAAGGTCTTATTAACTGGTTCCTCAGTTTTATTTGATTGAAGTAAATTCTCAATAAAAGCCGCAACACCTTTTTTAGCAACATCATAACCCTCTTCATTCGGAGCTATGCGAGTTTGGGCCATTATTTCGTCAAGCAGATTTCCACGCCCTTGACCTACCGAACTTCCTTCGACTGCAATATCATTTGTAGACATATTTGTATCCCTGCTAATAATTTTTCAACGTCATGTATTAATGGTTGAGATTATTAATTTGACTCATTCCCATGAGCTAGATTTAATTCAGCCAATAGCTGATCACGACTTTCATCTGATGCTAACAAGCCTTGCAAACTATTTCTGAAAGAAGGGATATTACCCAATGGACCTTTTAACGCTACTAAAGCCTCTCTTAGCTCTATTAATTTTTTAAGCTCTGGAACTTGCGATGCAATTGAATCTGGTGAAAAATCATTAATCCCACTAAAAGAAAGATCTACTGTTAAATCACCATCAGACTCCTCATCTAGCTTATTACTAACTGTCGTCTGAAGACGCAAATTACTTTCACGCATTACAGACTCAAAATTAGCTTTATCTATAGAAATGCTCTTTCTATCTTCTAAAGGCGTATCCTCTGCATGACCTTTAAAGTCACCAACAACCAAGGTTTTTAGAGGCAACTCAACCTCAGACTGAGAATCTCCAGTAGCAGGTATATATTTAATATTTATCCGCTCTTTGGGTGCGACACTTCCCTCTTTTGACATACTTTTCTCCATCCAACGACGTCATAAAAAAACAATTTTAGCTGCATTACCAGTTAAGGATAACAACTTAAAATCACTCAAAATCCATATAAAAATATCGATACAACACCCTTTCTTTGAAAAACACAAAAAAAGAGCATAAAAAACCCTAGCCATATCTAGATATCAAAAATCTAAATAAATCTAAAATTTTAAAAAAGGGAATATTAAAAAAGCAGGGATATAGGAAAAGTTAACAAATTTATTCAATAATAACTTCCATGTAAAACACAAAAAAAAATACCCATCAAGGATAATACCTTTGCGTTTAGTTTAAATCCCTTCAACACTCCAATTGCTTAAAAAACTGCCTTCCATTGCTATAAAAATTTGCTAATAAATTACGAAGCCATCATCTAATGGCATTTAATATTTTTATAGAATACGCACTAAAACTAAAAAGCTCAACAAAAGATAAGGCAAAGGAAATGTAAATAATTCGTAATGATGTTTTTTTTTAGATTCACCTTATCTAGCCACAATCTTCTTTTAAAACAACAACTTCCCCCTCCAACTAGAGAGCAATTACCCACCACTCCTAACAAGCGAGTTTTTGCTCGTCGGGCGATTTTTTGCCTGACCCCAAGCGAAGTTTTGCTCGATGGTAGAGTGTGTTTTTATTAACTCATTGAAAATATTAACTATTTTTAATTGGCATTCATCTTGCTCTTCCTAGGGTGAGTGTTAAAAACACGTTTTTACTATTTTTAAATAAGGAATTTTACTATGCCAACGCCATGTTTTATCTCGATCGAAGGGGAATCTCAGGGTCTTATCACTGCCGGTGCCATGACAGTCGATTCTATCGGTGACGTAGGCTTGGAAGGTCATGATGACGAAATGCTGGTGCAACGCTTTGACCACAACGTCACTGTACCGACTAACCCACAGTCTGGTAACCCATCTGGTCAACGCGTACACAAGCCATTCAAATTCACCGTTGCTTTGAACAAAGCGGTTCCATTGCTTTACAACGCACTGTCTTCTGGCGAAAAACTGCCAAAAGTAGAATTGAAATGGTACCGCACGTCTGCAGAAGGTAAGCAAGAGAACTTCTTCGTAACAGCGCTAGAAGGCGCAGTCATCGTGGACATTCATTGCGAAATGCCGCATTGCCAAGACCCAGCGATGGGCAACTTCACACAGAACCTAACGGTCTCTATGGCTTACCGTAAGATCACTTGGGATCACATCAACTCTGGTACGTCTGGTTCTGACGACTGGAGCAAGCCAATCGAAGCGTAAGCTCGTTTTGGTTTAGGCCGCCTGTTTGCTCAGGCGGCCTTTTTGCGTATTAATGGTTCACATTTTTTGCGCAATCCTCACGTTCTTCGGGGTAGATGGTCGGTTACGAACGTGAATAATGGGCTGTTTAAAATAAGCACTTCACCACTTGCATTCTACGACTTGTATTTTATCAATTGGATAGACCGTCATAACAAAGGAAACTGGTATGGCTACATTGACGTTTACACTGGCACTCGACGGCATGGAAGACAACACTCTGCTTGTCCGAGAATACCAAGGGCACGAATCGCTCTCCGATTCCCTGCTAAAAGACGGCTCGCCTTGTTATGGCTTCCGTTACCAATTGGCCCTCGCCAGCCGTCAATCGGATCTGTCTGCTGATACCATCGTCGATAAAAACGCCGAGTTACGCGTGTTTCGTAATGGCGAACTGATTCAACGAGTGCACGGCATCGTTCGTCATTTTGAAAAAGGCGACACTGGACACCACTTTACCTACTATGGCTTAACCTTGGTTCCGGCATTGGAGCGCTTATCTCTACGTCACAACAGCCGTATCTTCCAAAAGCAAACCGCGCAAGACATCATCAGCCAACTGCTGAATGAAATGGGCATCACCGAACACCTGTTTGATACCCAACGTACACCGCTTGAACGTGAGTTCTGTGCTCAGTACCGTGAAAGTGACTTAGACTTTGTCCACCGTTTGGCCGCCGAAGAAGGCTGGGTCTACTACTTCACCCACGAAGAAGGCAAACACCAACTGCACTTTGCGGATCAAAGCCAACTACTGCCCAAACACCCAACGCCGATTCCGTACAACGTCTTATCGGGTGGCGGCTCAGACGATCAATACATCGCCACCCTGACGCACCATACACAAAGCTTGCCTAGCCAAGCTGTGCTCAAAGACTACAGCTTCAAAAAGCCAGACTACCGCTTCTTGCACCAACAAGACGGCGATAGCATGGATTATCAGCTGCCAAACTACGAACACTACGATGCCCCTGGGCGATTTAAAGACGACGTCACAGGCAAAGCCTTTTCACGCATCCGTCTAGAATACCTACGTCGCAGTGCTCGCACTCTCGTAGGAGAAAGCAACCACGCCGCCATCCAAGCGGGCCTAAAAATCACCATCGAAGGCCACAGCGAAGACAGCATCAACCAAGAATGGCTGCCCGTCTCGGTTGAACATTACGGCACCCAACCGCAAGTCTTGGAAGAAGAAGGCCAATCTGGCAGCACAAACTACAGCAATACATTTACCTTCATCCCMGCCACCACCAACTGGCAAGCGACACCGCAACCCAAACCCAGTGTCGATGGCCCCATGATGGCCATTGTGGTGGGACCCGAAGGGGAAGAAATCTTCTGTGACGAACACGGACGAGTCAAACTGCACTTCCCGTGGGACCGCTACAGCGAAGCCAACGACCACAGCTCCTGCTGGGTACGTGTCTCCCAAGGCTGGGCTGGCAACCAACATGGCATGATGGCGATCCCAAGAATCGGCAGTGAAGTCATCGTCAGCTTTTTAAATGGCGACCCCGATCAACCGATCGTGACCGGACGCACCTTTAACGCCAAAAACACCCCGCCATACGCTCTACCGGACAACAAAACCAAAACCGTCTGGCGCAGTGATACACACCAAGGGGAAGGTTTTAACGAGATCTCATTCGAAGACCAAGTCGACAACGAAAAAGTCTATGTCCACGCGCAAAAAGACATGGAAACCGATGTGCTCAACGACCGCATCACCCACATCGGCCACGACCAACACGGACAAATCGACAACGACCGCTTCACCCAAATCGGCGGTGACAACGGCACAGGCAATGACCACCTGACCATCAAAGGTGAAAGTCGTCATAAGATAGATAAAGATCAATCCATCAGTATTGATGGGAATTTACAGCAGAAAGTCGGAAAAATTGCCGTATTAGAGGCAGGTGAAGAAATACACATCAAGAGCGGTGACAAAACCGTGATTGAAGCCGGAGCAGAAATTACCCTCGCCGCAGGCGGCAGCTTCGTCAAAATCGACGGCGGCGGTGTCCATTTAGTCGGCCCCGTTATCAACCTGAACTCTGGCGGTAGCCCAAGTGCGGGGAGTGGGTTTAGTGGGGGAGAGCCTCTCTTACCTGGTGGTATCCTTTCACCTGTCGCTCCAGAGAAGTCGCTTATGGCTCCACATAGCCCGAGCATGAAGGCAACGCTTCCTGCTGTTGCTGAGTTGGATTTACCTGTTATGGAGCTTTGTCAGAGACAGGCTGATGGAGCCTGCGCAAAAGCAAATTGTACATGTATTCAGGATGCATAACATGAGCAACACTCAACGTTACCTTGTGATTGATGTAATTCGTGTTCCAGAAGTTGCACGAATTTGTGCTGAGCATGAAATTAGGTATGGCAAACTCTATCTAGGTACACAATGGCAAACACAAATAGAAAGTAGTCCTCTATGGATTCAGTTTTATGAGGGGGATGAAGTGTGGCAGCGGTGGCAAAATGACAAACAGTGGGCGAGTAGTTCTGTTTGTTTTGAGTTTGACGATACTGTATTGCAAGCAGACGTTATTAGTTCATTACAGCAACATATCACCATTACTTCAGAAGACGGCCGTTTATTGTTGTTTCGTTTCTATTCACCGAAATCACTTATGGTCGTTTTACCGCATTTAGATTTGACTCAAATATCTGTGTTGTGTGGGTTGGCTCGAGAATTGAGTGTTTCTTCTTTGGTCATAGATGTAGACGCGTTATTACCTATAACCAATCCATCTGACTTTCCAACTCTATCGCCGCTTATGATTAGCAAGGAATTAGCTGAGGAATTATTATCGTGACTAAAATTCACATGATTAAAAAGGGAGAAACTCTCTCCTCATTAGCAAAACTGTACAATACAGACGTGACGACGTTGCAAAAGCTCAATGCCGATCAAATAAAAGACATCAACTTAATTTATACCGGCGATGAATTGGTTACACCGGAGGAATCGACCATTGCACAATGGGAGCCTCAGGACAAAGAAATTGAAAATACACTTCCTAATACTCTGATTACACAATCTGAATGCAGTAAGAACGTGACTTTGACCGATGTGTTATATGTTCCTTCTTTTCTTGGTGAACAAGGTAAATCAGAGCAAAAATACCTTTTTCTAGCTCAGGAAGCTGTTGATGCGGTAAAGGCCGAGCATGACCTTTGTGTTAAAGCGGTCACTATCCCTGACAATGTTTCTCGAGTTGCGGAAATGGGTAAGTTAGGCATTCTTGATGCCTTTAATAGCTTATCTCATGAAGTCTTCTTACGAATGAATGACAGCAAAGAAAACACCAAGGATGCTGATAATTATCGAGAGGCCTTGTTTATAAAGGCTTTGTTGAGTAGGCAGGTTGAAATTGAGCCAGAAAATTTAACTTTCCCAGAAGATAATCGGGATATTGGGGTTATAGGTGTAAAGCGTAAGTTAGAGATCAAAGAGCGGCTACACAAAACACAAGAAGAAAGGCTAGAAAGAAGGTTTTGCGATCTTTATGGGGATAATTATCGGCAAATACCCAAACTGGCAGAAGAGAGTAAGATCGCGCGTACGAATCTAAATAAACGGTATCGCAGGTCTTTAATTTACTTGCTTCATAGTGTCTTTGATGATGTGAAAGATAAAATAGCGGACTATGAAGACAAGGCTAAGAAAATAGCAAAGTCCGTCAAGCTTCCTCAAGGGGAGCTCAGCTATGAATTTAGCGAATTCGGCTATTATTCTTCCGCAAAAGGCTCTGCTGTATTTCAGCTATTGAATACAGTGCGCGAGTACCGTCAGCGTGCCAGCATTGATGTGCCAGCAGATATTAAGGATATAAAACCAGACACAGACATTGTCGACTTGGACCGGGTTGAAGAATTCTACAATATATGGAAAAACCGTAATCACAAAATGATAGTTGAATGTCTAAACAAGGACTTTTATACCAATGTGCGGTTGCGTCGAAATGGGTATTCGGCAGATGAGCTAGAGGACGCCTTTGTCCGTTATAACATCAATAGTTCTATACCTATCGGCTATTACACGATAATGGCTCGTATAGTTGGCTTGAACTTGCTTTCCGTGGCGGTCAAAGAGCAATGTTTAACAGAAGATCAGTTATTGAGCGGTAAAGCGGATGTAAACCGCATTCGTGAAATGTTTGAAAACCAAACTTCAAGCTTAACTAAACTTGAGTCAGTATTGTCGAAAATCAAAGTTGAGACATTAGGGTATTACCCAGCCTACGTCTTGCAATTGTTGATCGTACGTGAGGTGGCTAAAAGGATTAAGGACTTTAAAGATCTGGTTGGTAAGAATCAGGATTATGTTGCGCAAGTAAACAAAATTTTGCCCTATGCACACAAATGTCAGGCACGTATTGATTTTCTGAGGGAGTGTGCAGAAAAACAGAAGGAGGCGCAGCTTTACTATAGGGTTGAGGGGGCCAAATTTGCTGACCAAGTCCTAGAGCAGCAGCCCATCCAGCTTATCTGGGACGAGCATGACTATCAGCCGGAAAACCTAACCAATCAGCTATATGCAACGAACAGTAGTGCACAATGCCATATTGTTGAATGTGCATTAGCCAGTGAACCAAATAAGCCTTTGTACATTCGTTCCAATCATGCCGTTCTGAGCGATAAGCTATCTCAGCACAAAAACTGCGTGGTGGGTTATCAGTTTTCTCCAATTGGAGGTGCGACTGGTGGCGGCAATATGAAGGAAGATACTACTTCATTTGTTGATATGAAAAAGCTTTCGGCGAGCCTAGAAGCGAAATATGGGAATATTTTGTCTTGGTCTGGAGGCAAAAAACTGTCTGATATGGATGATGTGGCTTGCTTCCCATGGTTTAAAGAAGATGTGAACCTGTTTGGTGTGGAAGGTGGTGCGGATTTAAGTGCATCAGCGCAATTCATGCGTTTTGTCTGGACTGGGGGCGGCTCTATTTCGATAAAGAAGGATCTTGTCTCGGGGCAGAAGAGCGCTGCTGCCAATTATAACCTTATTCAAACCGGTGTGGATGTGGCTGCAGGCCAGAGTAGCATTACGCTGACATTACCGAAAAAAGAAATGCCACTTATGTTGCCCTATATACATAGCGGTATGGATGCCAATGGTAAAGCGCTGCCGGAGACCAAGCAGGAGCGAAACATTGGCTCTTTTCAAGTTAAGATCATGGGCGCGGTTTACGGCTCGATAGCTGCAAGTTTACACCTCTCGACAGAACTAGATATTGGTAATACGGCAAATGGTTTGTTTGGAGTGCGGGGGACGACACCGACAAGTTCGAGCTTTGCTAACTTTTCTGCGGGCGATAAACCTGCCAAGGTAGAAGGCAAGGCGTTTGCAGGGTTAGAGGTCGGAGGGTCGGTTAATTGTGAGTTTAATTGGAAACCGACTGCGACGGACGCCAAAAACCTTAACTTGAACCATGCTTTTTTAAATTTATTTAAAGTGGGTGGCGGCGTCCGAGGAACCTTAGGTATTGGTGCAGAATGTTCGTTTACTTTGACGTTCAATGGAAGTCGCTTTATCGTCATGTTTAATGCAGGAGTGACTAAGGGAATTGGTTGCGGTGGAACAATCTCAGCCGAGTTGAACCCGCAGAGTATGGAGGCATTTTTGAGTTTGTTATTGTCTATTACGAATAGCAGTAGTTTTAAACGGTTTGCTTTTTTTGATGAAGAAGGCCGAGATGATGAAACATTTAAAGCGTTAAATAGTGTAATGACGGTGGCTATTTCGTTCGGCTTAAAGGCGGGGGTTGTAGCCATGCTACCGTTTAGACTGATTCGTGAAATGGAGTCGCGAGCACTGGAAGAAAGAAACGCTGGCTTTGTAGCAAACTTCATCAACAACAAAACCTATACTGACAAAAATGCTTTATGGATCAAAAACGCACTGCCGGAAACGTTATCGAAACTGTTAACGGTACTGACGCATTATCATGTTATCCCAGACAATTGGTTTAACTGGGCATCAGAACAAGAAGCGAATGCACTAGCTGAGCAAAATGCCGCTCAGAGTAACGCCATCTTACAGATATTTAAATGGTTGGGGGCTGAATCAGATATTCCAAAAGCTGAGCAATTGGATCGCTTTGAAAATACAGTTCAACGGATGTATCTGAAAGATCCGACCTCTTTGGATCCAGGTGAAAAGTGGGAGAAGTATGCAGATAATCTGCTGAAGATAAAGGGGTTCTTTGTCCGGTGTGTAATGAATAAATATGAGTATGCATTGGAAAATGATGTTAAAAATCGGAAGTATAATGAATTAATGGTTCTTAACTATGATTCATTTGTTCTTTATATAGATAAATTAACCCATCGAAATAGTCTATATCAAAAGGACAATTATAAATATTATGTTGGTGGTAGGAATAACTTCCCTGATTATATGTCTTCCCGTGATAAAGCTTCGATGGCTGAACAGGGGTATAAAAAAACTAAATGGAAGATTATCGAATGATTCAAATTGTAAAATGGCTGATAAGCTGTCTTGTTGTGTTTTCATATGGAAGCTTCGCCGCAACAGTTGACGAAGGAGTTGATTTATTTAATCAGCAGAAATACAAGCAAGCTCTTCTTGTATTTGAGCCACTTGCAGAGAAAGGTGATGCAAGAGCGATGCTTTGGTTGGGGGTTACTCAGTTTCAGACGGGAGAGCAATTTACTGCAGCCTCCACTTTGCTTCAAGCGGCAGAGGCCGGAAGTCCATGGGCAATGCATCTGATGGTGCCAAGCTATAATGGTAACTGTGCTTATCTTGGGTGGCCTTGTGACGAAGCTTGGATGGATAAGGCAGTAGATGAATGGAAAAAAAGAGCTGATGAAGGTGATGGTAAGTCGATGTATGCGTTATTGCGCTGGGGGGACAAGCCATGGTGGGCGTACGTGCCCATTTTGAAGAAAAAAAAATACGGTGAGTTGGTTGAAGAGGCTGTCAAAGCAGGAGGTTATAAAGCGGCTAGTTATAATATGTACATACCAATTGAGATGAAAAAAAATGTTGAGCTACTAGAGTATGAAGCAACACAAGGTTATGCGCCTGCCATGATGGATTTATATTATATAAATGATAGTAGTAGTGTTGAGAATCTTGATTTAGCAAGACAGGCATTGTCGCTAGGTTATAGCTCTGGCGCATTTTCTCTTTTGTTTTATTTTTCACGCGAATTGCCTGACATCGAAACTGAGTCTGATATTAAAAAATTATCAGAAGATATTAAGGATAAATATAAAAATGCTTACTACTATTCATTAGTTGAAAAGTATTTTAGTGGGGAAGATAGGACTTTTTATATAAAAGAAAAAGTTGTTAATGATAAAGGGGAAGAGGTTTATATTAATATTTTGTCAGATAGTGAGATGAAAGAAGTGGAATCTAGAGCGCAAGAGTTTGTTAAAGACCTTACTATAAATATGTTTCTTGATGATTCGACAGTCGGTGCACTTGTTGCACGATAATCTATTAAGTGATTTTGTTAGTTAAGGTATCACTATTCTCCCCGTTTTATAAGGGAGTTGGCAGAATGTAATATTAAAGAATGGTTGAGCTATAGATTAGTAGTATAAGTGCTCATGCTATTTTTGGGTTCTGTGTGACTTAATTCCGAACAAGGGGGGGAGCAGCTCCTCACTGCATCCAGGCACAGAAGCGAGTGACCCATGGGTGATACACTTAATGGTATCAAGTTATACTCGCTATTGTGATTATTTAGGTTGGTCATGTGATGAAAGCTGTATGGGTGAAACTATCGCCGCAGGGAGGGAGTGTAACCATGCTCGGTATATGTACCCATTTTGAAGCAGAACAAAAGACAAAATTGAAGAAAAGGCAAGGGGGGTCTTGTCGACTACGATCTAAACTCATTCATCGACGAAGCCTCAGGTGTACACGCTTTTCTTCGGTGATTTTTAGTACAGAGGATTATAAGTAGTTGTTTCGAAGAATATTCTCGTTAACTAGCCTTTGTTTGATTGTTTCTTTTAATGCCTTCGCGACAACAATTGACGAGGGCATTTCTATATTTAACCAAAAAGAGTTTAAGGAAGCGAAAGCGATTTTTTAGCCGATAGGATGAGCAGAGTGTTGCTAACACTCTGCTTTTTCAATAGTTTTGTGCTGTAGTTTCTGTTTATAACTTAATGCTTTTCTATAATGAGCGATGAATCAGAGCCGTAGATTGCTATCTATTTTATCTTCAGCTAAAAGAAAGAGTGGCAGTGCACCAGTGAATGCTCGGCTAGTGTCGCTGCTCTCTTTTACTACGTAAAACACTTACTCGGTTGTTTCGTCAATTACTGGTGGCTCAGGTTCTACACCACTAAACCCACTCCCAGAGCTTGCACTGCCGCCGGTGTTGAAGTTGATGGCGGAGCCGACAACGTGTACGCCAGCCGCGTCGATTTTTATAAAGTTGCCACCAACTTTGACCGTCATTTCTGATCCGGCTTCAATCACGGCTTTACTGCCACTTTTTAGATGAATTTCTTTTGCTGCATCCAGTACGACTTTCGAGCCAACTTTCTGTTGCAGACTTCCATCCACCATAAGCGTGTGGCTTTTATCTATCTTATGACGACTTTCGCCTTTGATGGTGAGGTGCTCATTGCCTGTGCCGTTTTCACCGCCGATTTGGGTGAAGCGGTCGTTGTCGATTTGTTCGTGTTGGTCGTGGCCGATGTGGGTGATGCGGTCGTTGAGCACATCGGTTTCCATGTCTTTTTGCGCGTGGACATAGACTTTTTCGTTGTCGACTTGATCCTCAAAACTGATCTCGTTGAAGCCTTCGCCTTGGTGAGTATCGCTGCGCCACACGGTTTTGGTTTTATGGTCAGGCAAAAGGTACGGCGGGGTGTTTTTGGCGTTAAAGGTGCGTCCGGTCACGATCGGTTGATCGGGGTCGCCATTTAAAAAGCTGACAATGACTTCGCTGCCGATTCGTGGAATCGCCATCATGCCGTGTTGGTTGCCAGCCCAGCCTTGGGAGACACGTACCCAGCAGGAGCTATGGTCGTTGGCTTCGCTGTAGCGGTCCCACGGGAAGTGCAGTTTGATGCGTCCGTGCTCATCACAGAAGATTTCTTCCCCTTCGGGCCCCACCACAATGGCCATCATGGGGCCATCGACACTGGGTTTGGGTTGCGGTGTCGCTTGCCAGTTGGTGGTGGCGGGGATGAAGGTAAAACGGTTGTGGTAGTTTGTGCTGCCAGATTGGCCTTCTTCTTCCAAGACTTGCGGTTGGGTGCCGTGATGTTCGACCGAGACGGGTAACCACTCTTGGTTGATGCTGTCTTCGCTGTGGCCTTCGATGGTGATTTTTAGGCCCGCTTGAATGGCGGCGTGGTTGCTTTCTCCTACTAAGGTTCGTGCACTGCGACGTAGGTATTCTAGACGGATGCGTGAAAAGGCTTTGCCCGTGACGTCGTCTTTAAATCGCCCAGGGGCATCGTAGTGTTCGTAGTTTGGCAGCTGGTAATCCATGTTCTCACCATCTTGCTGATGCAAGAAGCGGTAGTCGGGCTTTTTGAAGCTGTAATCTTTGAGCACAGCTTGGCTAGGCAAGCTTTGTATATGGTGCGTCAGGGTGGCGATGTATTGATCGTCTGAGCCCCCACCTGATAAGACGTTGTACGGAATCGGGGTTGGGTGTTTGGGCAGTAGTTGGCTTTGATCCGCAAAGTGCAGTTGGTGTTTGCCTTCTTCGTGGGTGAAGTAGTAGACCCAGCCTTCTTCGGCGGCCAAACGGTGAACAAAGTCTAAGTCACTTTCTCGGTACTGGGCACAGAACTCGCGCTCAAGCGGTGTACGTTGGGTATCAAACAGGTGTTCGGTGATGCCCATTTCATTCAGCAGTTGGCTGATGATGTCTTGCGCGGTTTGCTTTTGGAAAATACGGCTGTTGTGACGTAGCGATAAGCGTTCCAATGCTGGAACCAAGGTTAAGCCGTAGTAGGTAAAGTGGTGTCCGGTGTCGCCTTTTTCAAAATGACGAACAATGCCGTGCACTCGTTGAATCAGTTCGCCGTTACGAAACACGCGCAGCTCGGCGTTTTTATCGACGATGGTATCAGCAGACAGATCCGATTGACGGCTGGCGAGGGCCAATTGGTAACGGAAGCCATAACAAGGCGAGCCGTCTTTTAGCAGGGAATCGGAGAGCGATTCGTGCCCTTGGTATTCTCGGACAAGCAGAGTGTTGTCTTCCATGCCGTCGAGCGCCAGTGTAAACATCAATGTAGCCATACCAGTTTCCTTTGTTATGACGGTCTATCTCATTCGTAGAATGCAAGTGGTGAAGTGCCTATTTTAAACAGCCCATTATTCACGTTCGTAACCGACCATCTACCCCGAAGAACGTGAGGATTGCGCAAAAAATGTGAACCATTAATACGCAAAAAGGCCGCCTGAGCAAACAGGCGGCCTAAACCAAAACGAGCTTACGCTTCGATTGGCTTGCTCCAGTCGTCAGAACCAGACGTACCAGAGTTGATGTGATCCCAAGTGATCTTACGGTAAGCCATAGAGACCGTTAGGTTCTGTGTGAAGTTGCCCATCGCAGGGTCTTGGCAATGTGGCATTTCGCAATGGATGTCCACGATAACCGCGCCTTCTAGTGCGGTAACGAAGAAGTTCTCTTGCTTACCTTCTGCAGACGTGCGGTACCATTTCAATTCTACTTTTGGCAGTTTTTCACCAGAAGACAAGGCGTTGTAAAGCAGTGGAACCGCTTTGTTCAAAGCAACGGTGAATTTGAATGGCTTATGTACGCGTTGACCAGATGGATTACCAGACTGTGGGTTAGTCGGTACGGTGACATTGTGGTCAAAGCGTTGCACCAGCATTTCGTCATCATGACCTTCCAAGCCTACGTCACCGATAGAATCGACTGTCATGGCACCAGCAGTGATAAGACCCTGAGATTCCCCTTCGATCGAGATAAAACATGGCGTTGGCATAATAAAATTCCTTATTTAAAAAATAGTAAAAACGTGTTTTTAACACTCGCCCTAGGAAGAGCAAGATGGATGCCAATTAAAAATAGTCAATATTTTCAATGGGTTAATAAAAACACACTCTACCATCGAGCAAAACTTCGCTTGGGGTCAGGCGAAAAATCGCCCGACGAGCGAGAGTTTGCTTACTCAATAAGTCAAAGCAATTCCCTGCTTCGTACCTTATTCACCATAGCCTCTATATCTTCAAACAAAAAAGGTTTGCTAATGAAAGCATTCATACCAGAATCAAGACATTGTCTTTTGATTTTTTCTTCTACGTGGGCAGTTAGAGCAACAATCGGTATTTGCTTTAACCCTCTTTCTTTCTCGATTCGCCGAATGGCAACCGTAGTCGAAAATCCATCCATTTCAGGCATGTTGCAATCCATAAAGATCACATCGTATTTCTTGGTGCCATTAAACTTTTCCAATGCCATAACGCCTGTTTCAGCTAGATCCACAGAGCCCCCCAGCTTCAAAAAGAATTGCTCGCAGATCATTTGATTCACTTTATTATCTTCTGCCAAAAGGATGCAAAGATCAGACTCAATATTGGATTGCACGGCTATATTTTCCATGGGAATTGAAAGTTTTTGACCTTCTACTTCCGTCGCCAAAACAAATGGAATATCGACAGTAAATCGACTACCAACTCCTATTTCACTGATCAATGAAATGGTTCCGCCCATCAACTCAACTAAGCGTTGGGTAATGCTCAAACCTAATCCTGTTCCACGAATATTAGGGTCGAAATGGCTCACCTGATAAAATTGCTCAAAAATTTGCTTTTGGTCCTCGGGGGAAATTCCTATCCCTGTATCCTTAACGGAAAACGACAAGATTACGGTATTTTCTGCATCACTTTCCTTACTAGAAACCTCAATCGAGATTTCCCCTTTTTCGGTAAACTTAAAGGCATTTCCAACCAAGTTATAAAGAATTTGATGCAGTCTAAAAGGATCACCTAGTACGAACGAGGGAATATTTTCGATACTAGATTTGAGTGTGATTGGTTTTTTCTCGAACTGAGGGGCAAGCAATAATTTCACTTCATTAACAACATTGCGTGTATCAAAAGGAATTTTTTCTAGCGCCAATTGTTCAGCATTAATTTTAGAGTAATCTAAAATATTATTGATTATATGCATCAAGGTTCGACCGGCATTATTGATGACCGTCACTTGCTGCTTTTGCTTTTCATTCAGGTCGCCCATCGCCAGTAATTGAGCCATGCCAAGAACGCCATTCATAGGTGTGCGGATCTCATGAGTCATTGCGGCTAAAAAATCGGCTTTTGCTTGCCCTGCGCGCTCGGCTTCAACTTTCGCTTTTTCTAGCTCTTCTGCCTGTACTGAAAGTTTCAAATTATCATTAAGGGCCTGCCAGTAAACACGATTTTGTTGTTTTCCAGTTATAAAAATAAACAAGCCATAACCAATAATTAAGCCCACTACAATCAAGTTACCAGGCTCGTTTAGCAGCAATCCGGCAGCTAAGGCGAAAGGGAAGCAAATCAATACAAAATAACTGCGCATTAATTTATAAGAAGGTGCCAGTACTGTGACACCACCAATACTGATACCTGCAGCAGCCATCATATTAATAGTCACCGCCAAGTCGACAATCGGGTTAATGTAAAAAAGCCAAGCAGAACCGCTTACCCAAAAAATGGCGGATAAATTGTAGATAAAAGCATAACGAGGAAAGTACGTGGAGATATCAATATCATTTGATGAAGAGACTTTAAAAAATAACACTAAACGATAAATCTGCAACAGTAAAAAACAGCCTGAAAAAACACCAATAATATCTATGTGTTCACGAGCTGTTGTAGAGCTAAAAGTAGCAGCCCAGAATGCTAATAAATAAAATACACCGCCATACCTAGAGCGTCTAGCTAAATCCTTTAAGCTAATATCATTGAGTTGTTGATCGCCCAACGTATAGCGTGAATTATTCAATAGCGTTCTCAGATTAAATGCCCATTAATAGTTTAAGGTGCATCAGCTTCAATAGACTGATTTATCCATCATAGTGCATTTAAGTACTATTGAAAACCAAACAAAAAAAGGCCTACAGGGGGAAGACTGTAGGCCTTTGCTATCAATACACTCTGACACTTACTCCATTAAATCAGACCGCAAATTGATTCATAGTATTGTCTTTACCAGAGGCTTTAAGGGCCTGCTCACCAGAGAAATATTCTTTATGATCATCACCAATGTTTGATCCAGACATGTCCTGATGTTTCACACAAGCCAAGCCTTGGCGAATTTCTTTACGCTGTACCTCTCTCACGTAGCCCAACATGCCAAGTTCACCGAAGTAGTCTTTCGCTAAATTGTCCGTAGACAAGGCAGCTGTATGGTACGTCGGCAAGGTAATCAAATGGTGGAAAATACCCGCTTGAGCCGCCGCGTCTTTCTGGAAACTACGAATACGCTCATCCGCTTCCTCTGACAATGCGCTACCGTCGTAATCTTGAGACATCAGCTTGTCGCGGTCATATTGACTCACGTCTTTGCCTTCTTCCATCCAAGCATCAAACACTTGCTGACGGAAGTTCAATGTCCAGTTGAAAGACGGACTATTGTTATACACAAGCTTAGCATTTGGCATAACCTCACGAATACGATTCACCAAGGAAGCTATTTGACCAATATGCGGTTTTTCCGTTTCGATCCACAATAGATCCGCGCCATTTTGCAAAGACGTAATACAATCCAGCACCACACGATCTTCACCTGTATTCGACTTAAAGCGCACCAAACCATTGGCTAAACGAGTTGGCTTAATCAAACGCTCACCCAGTTTGATCGCCATATCACCAGACTTCATTTGCTCCAGTGACGTCACTTCTTCGCCATCAATAAAGGCATTGTATTGTTCCGCCAAGTCGCCAGCCGTTTGTGATACTGGGATCTTTTGCGTTAAACCCGCACCCAAAGAATCTGTACGCGCTACGATCACACCATCATCTACACCCAATTCTAAAAAGGCGTAACGTACAGCATTAATTTTCGCTAGGAAGTCTTCATGCGGCACGGTTACCTTGCCATCTTGGTGACCACATTGCTTAGCATCAGACACTTGGTTTTCAATCTGGATACAGCAAGCGCCCGCTTCGATCATTTTCTTCGCTAGCAAATAGGTCGCTTCTTCGTTACCAAAGCCAGCATCGATATCAGCAATAATTGGCACAATATGAGTTTCAAAATTATCGATTTTTTGCTGTGTCGCTTGCTCGCGAACTTGATCGCCCGCTTCTCTCGCTTCGTCCATCTCTTTGAATAAATGCTGTAACTCACGGGCATCTGCTTGTTTCAAAAAGGTGTATAGCTCTTCGATCAAAGCTGGCACCGAAGTTTTTTCATGCATAGATTGATCTGGCAATGGACCAAATTCAGAACGCATCGCCGCGACCATCCAACCAGACAAGTACAAGTAACGGCTACGGGTTGTACCAAAATGTTTCTTGATAGAAATCATTTTTTGTTGGCCGATAAAACCATGCCAGCAACCTAAAGACTGAGTGTAATTCGCTGGGTCTTTGTCATAGTTCGCCATGTCTTCGCGCATGATCTTAGCTGTGTATTTCGCGATATCTAACCCCGTATTAAAACGGTTTTGCAATTGCATTCTAACCACAGATTCTGGGTTCATCGCTGCCCAAGTTGGACCTTGTGAATGGATCGTCTGGCTAGCTTGTTGCGTTTTATTTTTGTAAGTATGCATCATTTTTCTCGCTCTTTAGGTTGTTTAAATGGGTACAAATTCTCAGAAATTAATTCGTTTTCAGTGCGTGTCCTTCACCTGTATTCGATAGGCATGTAGCAAGGGCTCTGTATAACCGTTAGGTTGAATGGCACCTTTGAAGATCAAATCCTGCGCTGCTTTGAAAGCGACGCTATTGGCATTGTTCGCCATCGGACGATATCCCTCGGTGGCTTTATTTTGTTCATCTACCACCAATGCCATGCGTTGCATCACCTCATCAATTTGCTCTTTGCTACAGATTCCATGCAGCAACCAGTTTGCCAAGTGCTGACTGGAAATTCGCAAAGTGGCACGGTCTTCCATCAAGCCCACATTGTTAATATCAGGGACTTTTGAACAACCAACGCCCGCTTCTACCCAGCGCACCACATAACCGAGTAACCCTTGAACATTGTTTTCGATTTCACGTTCAATCACTTGCTGCGACAAAGTAAGGTTGCTTGGAATCGTTGGGATAGTTAGTAGATCCGTTAGATTCGCTTTTGGGCGGTTTTTAATACGCTCCTGCACTTCAAATACATTCACTTGGTGATAATGTAATGCGTGCAATGTGGCAGCAGTTGGTGATGGCACCCAAGCCGTATTTGCACCCGCTTTAGGGTGGGCTATTTTTGCCGTCATCATGGTCGCCATTTCATCTGGCATTGCCCACATGCCTTTGCCAATTTGTCCTCTGCCTGGCAAACCACATTGCAATCCAATGTCTACATTGCGGTTCTCGTAAGCTTGGATCCAAGGTTGATTCTTGATTTGGTCCTTTGGCAAAAAGGCACCCGCTTGCATGCTGGTGTGAATTTCATCGCCAGTACGATCTAGAAAACCGGTATTGATGAAGAAGACTCTTGATTGCGCCTGACGAATGCACTCTTTCAAGTTCAGAGTGGTGCGACGCTCTTCATCCATAATGCCGATCTTGATCGTGTTTTCGGGCAAACCTAGCATTTGCTCAACGCGAGAAAACAATTCGCAGCTAAACGCGACTTCTTCTGGGCCATGCATTTTTGGCTTCACAATGTAGATACTGCCAGTGCGACTATTTCTCATTCGACTATGGGCAGTACGTTGTAAATCCAAAGCGCCAATCAAGCTGGTCACCACGGCATCGATAATGCCTTCGGGAACAAAGTTACCCAGCTCGTCTTGCATCAAGTCGCATTCCATCAAGTGACCAACATTACGAACCAATAGCAGAGAACGACCATGCAAACGGTATTCTTGGTTATTTAAATCCGTAAAAATACGATCAGGATTCATGCGGCGTGTTTGCGTTTGCCCATCTTTGTTAAAGCTGGCTTCCAGCGTGCCTTGCATCAGTCCTAACCAGTTGCGATACACTTCTATTTTGTCTTCCGCATCCACCGCGGCGACGGAATCTTCACAATCAATAATGGTGCTTAGGGCTGACTCAATTAAAATGTCATTGATATTAGCTGGGTCATTTGCGCCATTTTTTCCATTACGATCAAATTGAATTTCAACGTGCAAACCATTGTTTTTTAGCAATATGGCTTCTGGCTCACTGCGCTGCCCATTCACGGCCACCAGCTGACAAGGCTGTTGCAAACCGGTTTGGCTACCATCTTGGAAAAAGGCCAATAAATGGTGGTAATAAACCATGTAACTGATGACGTCATGGTGAGAGCCAGACTCTAATGGAAACACTTGGTCCAAAAAGTCTTTCGCTTTGGCAATAACCGCTTCACCACGAGCAGGGTTGTAACCTTTATTGTCCAAAACAGTCGTTTCTAAGCCCGATGTTTTCGCAATCACATCCGTACCGTAAAAAGCGTCGTACAAACTGCCCCAACGAGCATTGGCGGCATTCAGCGCAAAACGCGCATTTTTAACGGGTACCACCAGCTGAGGGCCAGCAAGACTCGCGATCTCTTCATCGACATTTGAAGTGGTAACAGTGAAGTTTTCCCCTTCTTCGACTAAATAACCAATCTTACGTAGGAAAGCTTCATACGCCTTGATGTCTATCCCTTGACCTTTGTGGTCAAGATGCCATTGGTCAATCTGCTGCTGCATTGCATCGCGAGTAGCCAAAAGTTGACGATTAATGGGCGACAGATCAGCGATTAATTGCTCAAGATCACGCCAAAATTTTGTTGGTTCAATCGTGTGAAGCGATAGCACTTCTTCATTGATGAAGTGGCAAAACCCTGGATGAATCACACTGTTATTTTTAGCTTGGGGCATATTCATCTCGCTTTCCTTCTTTCTCTTATCGTTCTGATTCTTAGGGTTAGCAATGCGTTTAAACTCTCTAACGATTGCTTGATTTATAGTCTATGCCCGTCTAAGCTAAAATTTCACAATAAGAATTACACAGTGTAAATTTTACAAAAATGAAAAATAAAAATAGCCTCAATCGCAAGGCCCATTTTTTGGGCACAAAGATCCGCAACCTGCGTAAACGCAACCGTTTGACGATGGAAGACCTCTCTGCTCGCTGCATAAAAGTCGATGCAGAATCAGCACCATCCGTTTCATATTTATCCATGATAGAAAGGGGGAAACGCATTCCCAGTGAAGACGTTTTGGAAGTGATTGCCAGCGTTTTTCAAAAAGATGTTGACTGGTTTTTGGATGATATTCCGGAAGAAGAAGCCATTACCCCAACCAAAGGATCTGGCGGTGGTATCGATGGCATGGCGCTAGAGCCAAACTTTTTGTTTTCCAAAGAAATACTGCAAATAGCCATCCCTGAAATGCTTTCTCAGACTGGCACCAGCGGTCGTCAATTTGCTCATTTATTGATTCGCGCCCACCAAGAACATCATCAAAATCATTTCCCAGATTTAGAACGTGCGGCGGAAGAAGTGGGACTCAAACGCTTACCATTGAGCCTTGATGAAATTATCGCCATTACTAAACAGATGGGCTTACAAATCAAATGGTTCCGCAAAACACCGCTGGCGGTTTTACAAGAAATGGGCATTGATGAAAGTCATGTAGTGACGTCTTTTTTTGATCCACCAGGCACGATTTACATCAATCAAATCATGAAAAATCAGCCTCAGCGCCTGAAATACAATCTTGCGGTACACATAGGTCACACGGTATTACACGACAAAGACGGGCTAAAGAACGTGTTAGTGACAGGGCGAAATGAGATATCACCACTGCAAGCGAAAAACGCCAAAATTCAATCATCTGGCATGGACGCTCAGGATATTCTATTTGCTTGGCGAGACTTTGAATGTAGCTTTTTTGCTGGTGCGCTGCTGTGCCCCAAAGTGCCATTTAGACAAATGCTGGACCGCAATGGTTACGAAATTAATACTGCACAACTGGCGGGTGTTTCTGAATCCGTGACCATGCGCCGCATGACAGCAGCATCGCCTTATCCTCATTGGCATTATTTTGATGCTTATGCGCCTGGCAAACTGAAGGCTGTGTATCGGGGTAATGGCATTCCTCTGCCTTGGGGCAATATGAGTATGGTCGAAGACCCGTGTCAGCACTGGTCTGTGTTTCGCAAAATAAGCGAACCAAGCACGGGCACGTCGGCACAAATATCGATTCTTAATGTTGGCGACGAGCCACGCATTTACGCTTGTGAGTCGGTCAAAGTGCAAGACCTTGCTGGCAACAGCCACGTACTTTGCTCCGGTATTGATCTGAACCCAGCCATTGATGCCCAAGGCAAAGACGCCCTCTCCATCGCCGCCGATCTACGGGAAGCTTGCGTGACCAAAGGAGGCTCATCCCAAATCCCGAGAAGCATCAAAAAAGACCTCATGAGCGTAGCGAAAATTCTCAATATTAATTGGGTAGAACGCGGCATAGACAACGATGCTCGATTGATTTGCTCACGCGGTGCCGTTTGCCCAAGATCGCCAAGCTGCTATAAGCAATGCGAGGCGCGGTAGTTGGCTTATTTGGGGGAAATTTATCAATGGAAGCCAAACTTTGTGGTGTTTTGCTTGCGTCACTGACGTCGTCAACGCAACGCAATGCAGGGCTTGGCTTCTTTACTAGCGCTAAAAAAATGCTATAACATAATTTTTTTATATTTTTAACTTAAAATTCAACAACCATAAAATTCATTTGCAAAGGATAAAAAATGAAAATTAGTGAGCTAAGAGAGCATCAAGCATTTTTTAACTATAAAGAATATGTAAATTCAAAAGAATCAAAAGAACTATTAAAACTCAGAAAACGTTTTGTAAAAGACTATCCAATTGAAAAGATAAGATCTCTTTCACTTGATGAATATGTGGTAGGAAAAGGTCTTAAATCCTCATTCTGTTATCGAATAGAAACTGAACTTAACCTATGGGGGAATATACATGGAAGTACAGCAAGGAAGTTTGGTGTTTACTATGGAACACTTGGCGATGATAAAAACAAAAAATATAGAATAGGAAAACACTCTTTCGGTTCAAATATAAAAGAAGCTTTCATAAATGTAAAAGAACAAATAATTGAGCTAATAGAAAATAAAAGAGACCTAGAAACTCTTAAGAAAAACAATTTATCCCCAATGTTTAAAGGTAAAATATTATCACTTTACTATCCCGATGAATTTCTTAATACATTTTCATTTGTTTACCTAGACCATTTTATAAACAATCTTTCACTTGAGAACAACTCCAAATCTGAGATAGTAAAGCAAAAAGTACTATTAGATTTTAAAAAACATGATGAAGTCATGAAAGATTGGAATACAATAACCTTTAATCAATTTCTTTATGACTCTTTTGGCACACCTAAAAATGATCTAGGTAATTCATATGAAGCCTTACAAAATCATACTATCGGAAATTTACCTCCAATAGAAAGTATAAAAATAGAAGAAGTTGATTTAAGCCTTAAAACATTATCATCTGAGTCAAGTAAAAGACACATAAGAGAAAATAAAGCTGACTTCATAGAAAAATCAAAAAGGAATAAGATTGTTGGAGATCGAGGCGAATTGATTGCTCTTATAGAGCAACGTAAATATCTAAAAGATAGAGGTAGAGAAGATTTATCAAAAAAAGTTGATCATATTTCACGACATGACGATAGTGCTGGGTACGATATAAAATCTTTCGATTTAAGGGGAAATGAAATATATATTGAGGTAAAGTCCACATCAAATCCAGCAGGTTTCAAGCACTTTTTCATTTCAAAAAACGAGTTATTAACTGCACAAGAAAAAGAAAACTATTACATTCATTTTGTACATGATACCTGTAGCAAATCACCAAAAATATGGAAAGTAAAAGGTGTCGATTTTTTAAATAATGAAAAAATAGAAAAGGAAGCCATTTCATTTAAAATAAGATTCAGAACAGAGCAATAGATTCAAATAAAAAATTAATATTATGGAGTGAGGTCTTCTTAAAATGGATATTTCTCTATTGACAGTTAAAATGAAATATATCAAAAAAACAGGAAGCTAAAAAACTCAATAAGAACCAGTTAGAAGCTCTTATACAGTCAGGCGAAACACCTATTAACATGAGGTTTTTAGAAGAGTCTATTCCGATAATTCATCTATAAAATCGCTAGTTGGAGCTGGTCAGCAATGCCGTCGATAATGTCTGGGCGAAGCCCTATTTTATTGAAAGAGAAGCTCAACTCATTGGTTATTGTGATTTTAAAAGTACTCCAAGCAATAGTAAGGTTGAAATTGATCAAGTTCTGCTAAGTCAGTCCATTTGAGCAGCACGCTTTGCATCCCATTTCGCTTTAATATCGAGTGGTCGATTAATTTCCCTTTGTCCGCTGACTCAATGCCTTTTTCCACTTCACGGATAAACCAATCTTCACGGGCAACGTATTGTTTAATCGCTTCCGCCATTTGACCTACGCGTTTTAGTGTCTCTTCGTCTAATCTGACAGAGGTTGCTTTTAAAGACATTAAAGTTCTCTGAGGTTCTCTAAGGATCTAAATCATAGTCCATATATTTTAATTTGTCTTCGCCACTCTAAAAACGTGACAGTTAAAAAGATAAGAAACAATTCGTTTTCTTCTGTCTCAGCCCCCTATTCTAAAACAATAGCCCCACCTTCAATACGCTTTAACAAACCCGCTTTTTCTAAATAAATTATATCGTTACAAATGATGTTTTCTGGCACATTAAATCGCTTTTTTAATGTCTCTGAGAATATTTTTCCATCCAGTGCTAGCAAAAGCAGTATGGTTTGTTGTCGCTGGATATTTTGCATCTTCCTGCTGCTCATCAGAATTCCTCACTTTCCTACTGGCGCAATGACATGTCGCTGTAACGCCTTAATCGTTCCGTGGTTAGTAATAAGATGGCGACCAGAAACAGCAATATCATGGGGAATGAAGCAAAGGTGAAGACCTTTGCTGTGGCACCAAGTATTGGTGGTACAACCATGATGCCGGTATAAGCCGTCGCCATGGATAGCCCAATAATGGCTTGCGATGCCGATGAGCCAAAGCGTTTTGGGGTCATTTGAAGGGTATTAGGAAAGATAGGTGCACAACCAAGTCCAATGAATATCAATCCCATTTTTGTAAGTTCACCTGAAAAGGGTAAAGCAAGTAAGACACAACCAAATAGGATAATCACAACACCAGAGCGGATAAGGGTTTCTTCTACCACTTTTTCAGCAATCACTCCACAGGCAAAGCGACCTGCGGTAATACCTAAATAGTACATTGCTACCCAAAAAGCAGCATCAACTGGCAAAATATTTCGCTCTGTCGTTAAGTAACTCGCAGCCCATAACCCTGTGCTCGTTTCTATGGCACAATAACTAAAGAACATAATTAATTGCAGCGATACACCTTTCATTTTTAATGCAGTCATATTTGTGACTAATGGAGCACTTGTCTCATCCCTTTTTACTGAGTGGGTAACAAACTGTTTCCACAGTGGAAGGGAAGCAAATAATAAAATGACCAGTAAGAATTGCACTACCGCGATAGTCATGTAGCCATCACGCCAACCTTCTGCAAGAGCTAAAAAATTCGCCATGAGAAGCGGGCCAGCTGTCGCCCCCACTCCCCAAAAAGAATGCAAATAGTTCATGTGCTTAGCTTTGTAGTGCAATGCAACGAAGTTATTTAATCCAGCATCTACAGCACCAGCCCCAACACCTAAAGGAATAGCTAGGAACACAAGCGCCAATGCCAGATTGGACATACTAAAACCAAGCAATGCCAGTGCAGTTAGTAAGACACTTAGCGCAACAACTTTTCCTATTCCAAAATAATGAATCGCCTTGTTTACATAAAGGCTGGAGATCACTGTACCAGCACTGATAATGAGAGAAATAACACCAGCGAATTCCAGTGAAGCATTTAAGTCGTTTCTCATCACGGGCCATGATGAGCCGAGTACCGCATCAGGTAGACCTAAACTGATAAAAGCGATATAGATAATAAAAAGCAATAACATAAACGTACCTGTTTTAATTTTTTTAGAACAATACCGTCTACATAGTTTTATATATAGGTATATACTCTCTTAAAATATAACGATTCTATCAATATTGATTTTACCAAGACGCGCTCAATAAGTGGTGCTATGCAAATTTATAAAATTGAAACAGAAGAAAATGGCAGAGAGCTAACGACTCACGGTAGTCATGACTTTCCTTGTGAATCTTATGACGAACATTTTTCACATTTTGTTGGTGGCGAAGTACCGTGGCATTGGCATGATGAAATAGAAGTCGTGTTGGTTATAGAAGGCGCCACCAAAGTCGAATGTATTAATTCCAGTGATATCGTAAAAACTGGAGAAATGGTCTTTATCAATGCCAATACCTTACACAAGCTAACGAACTATGGCACTGAAGACTGTAGAATACTGAACGTGGTGTTCAGTCCAAAAATGCTTGGTGGTATGGGTTTTGGGCTAATTTATAAAAAGCATGTGCTTCCTGTTATCAATAACAAAGAGCTGCTGTTTTATAAATTCTCCGGCGCTAAAGCTTGGCATGAGAAAGCGATCAATGAGTTGGCGACAGCCTTTAATGTATGGAAAGAGCAAGGTTCCGACCGCGAGTTTTATATGAACATTGCGCTAATGAAATTCTGGTATATTTTCTGTACCAATCAGCAAGATATCACCGCGACTCACAACACAGCAAAGGCTAATGAAAAACGAATACAATCCTTGTTAAATTTCATCCACAGCAATTATGAAGAACGTATTTCTATTGCCGATATAAGTGAAGCTGCAAACATCAGCGAAAGTGAATGTTATCGCATCTTTCGCAACGCTCTGAATTGCTCACCAAACAGCTATTTATTGAATTATCGGCTGCGAAAATCGGTTCAACTGCTGACTGAAAGCAATAAACAAATCGCAGACATTGCCTTTGAGAGTGGTTTCAATTGCTCAGCCTACTTTGCTAAAAAATTTAAACTTGCCTTCAATGTAACCCCAATGCAATTCCGGAAAAATTACAGCGTAACCTTAGATCACCCTTTAGCTAACCATTTTCCCATAACACAAACTAAAGCCAGTTAATTTCGCAATAGAAAGCAATACCCAAAAGCCTAATTAACTACTTTTGGATATTGCCTAGGGTATCAATTCATGACGCTTTTAGTGTTTTTTTTTAAGAGCCAGCTTTTAAGCTTTCCAATTTCAAGCCACTTGCGCTTCTGTTAGGGAAACCTTTCCAGTAGGTATTATCTGGTTTATCCATGCCATTTTTGTCTTTGCTCCACTTCCCGTCATTGGATACTGGAACAAGATCAAAGTAACTCGACATGGCGACATCCTGTTTTAAGTACTCGCCCAGCCAAGCGGTAATGAAGTGAGTTGAAATATTGTTCATTCTTACATTGTCCCAAACAGGATCAAGGTAATGCATACTTAGGTTAAAGCCCAAGTCTGGAGACATCACATTGGCTTCTTTTGGTGGTGCCATTGGGGCACCTGCGTTGTGATTTGCATACTCAAAAGTCAGCAAAGAGCGATCTACTCCGCTTGCCGACTTCCATAATGCACGCACACCCTCTTCATAGCCGACCACATCGTCTTCTGAGCCAGCAATAAAGAACATCGGAACTCGAATGCCTTTTGTGGTGTTTGAGTCCATAAAGTGTCTTTTCATTCCTGCTGGGGCGAAAGTCACGGCGGTTTTAATTCGCTTATCAGATAAAGCTAAATATTCTTTGCTGCCACTCAAGTACTGGTCCAATGTGCCTTTTGGAGTAGAAAACAAGCCTTCTCGCTGATCCAAAGCGTATTGTGTTAATCCACCGCCCACGGTCACAACCGTACCGTAGCCGCCCATTGAATAACCAATGATTCCTGTGTTATCGGCATCAACTAAATTATACAAAAAGGACGTTTTATCTTTGGCTAACTGGCTAATTTGATCCAAAACAAACAACTGATCTTTGGTTCTATTTACCAAACTTGAGCTGACTTTAGACAAGGTGCTGTAGGTAGAATCCGTATGATCAATTGACACGACTACATAGCCTTTTGAGGCAATATTTTCAGCGATCGGCGACATTAAAAAGCGATTACCAGGATAACCATGGGACATAATAACCAAGGGGAATGCTTGCTTGGTGCTGGCAGGCTTGGCGCCTAAAATGGCTTTGCCATGTAAATCAACGAGTGTTTTGCCATCTCGCATATAGGCTTTAAGCACCCGAGAACCGCTAGAATTGGCCTGTGCCGGATACCAAACCTCAACAGTTAAAGGACGATCATAATAGGGAAACGCATCGCCCTCTTTTCTATTCATATCCGTATTCAAAATATCAATTTGATTTTTATGAATAAAATCTAATTGCCTAACGCCAACCGTTTGTTCTCCGTAAGCAGCAAGCTCGGGGGCGTCTGCGCGTATTGTATCGATTCTGTTTTCCGCTCTTAGTGCAGAAAATGGGATACAGGATGCGACCAATAGAGTTAAGGCGCATCGGGTCATCGGCTTATTTATCATCATAACCATCCTTATTATCTTTATTTTTTGAAGACTAAAACGCTTACCAAGCAGTATTGAATTTCACTATTGGGTAATCGATTAACCAAGCAAAGTATAAACAAGGTATTCCTTCCTTCTCAAGCCCTAAAGCATTCCCAGCTCAATGAATCAAGCCGCTTGCTTGTTGCCCTTATCAAACGCAGTTAGAATCTTTACACGCCAAAACCTTTACTAAGGATATCTCATGCCGCCCAGCCAACGTCGTAAACAAAAACACTCAACAAGCAGCAGAGTGTCTTTGGCTATGGTGGCGGCTCACGCCAAAGTATCGACAGCAACCGCTTCGCGTATTATTAACGGCATTACCAACAAGGCCTCTGAACAAACCATCATTCAAGTCAAAAAAGCGGTGAAAGAACTTGGTTACCGGCCAGCAAGTATTGGCAGAGCCTTGAGGTGTCAAGAAAGCCGTATGGTTGGCGTATTAGCAGCGAGTTTGGCGAATCCAACCATGTCTGCCATGGCCTCTTCAATAGAGCGGTCATTAAGAGACGAAGGCTACATCATGTCCCTTTGTGACACTCATGAAGAAGCCGACATTCAAGACGAATATTTGCGAGAAATGCGGTCTCAACTTGCACGAGCCGTGGTCATTATTGGTGCCGTGCAAAGTGAACTGTTAAGCGATTACCGTGATAACGGTACTACACTACTTTTTGTTAATCGCCCTGCACCAAACCACAATAACAGCCATTATGTCGGCATCAACAATTACCAAGCTGGGGTCGATGTTGCCAATATCCTTTTGCAAAATGGAAAACGACACATTGGGATTATTCATGCGTCTTTGGAATTTACCGCGGCTGCCGAACGGCGTAGAGGTTTGCTAGACAGGTTGGCTGAGGAAGGCATTAACCCTGAAGACATTCCTCATGCCCACACAGAAGGGCTGAATCATCTGGAAGTTGGCTATAAAAGTATGCAAACTTTATTGGAGATGCCCAAAAGACCTGATGTCATTGTTTGCCTAAGCGATATGCTGGCCTATGGCGCCTATCGTCTCACTCAGGAAATGGGGTTAGATATTGTGGAAGACTTCACTTTTTTTGGCTTTGATGACAACCCGCTTAACCCTTGGATTGCCAACTGGCTAAACTCAGTTGGGGTTCCTGCAAGCTTGTATGGACCAGCTACAGTGGCCACCTTAAAAGCCATTTGGAATCAATCACCACCAACCGAGCCAGTTTATCTTCCACATCAATTTCGTTTGAATAAAGAGTTTTTTCCTCTACCACCGAAGAAGTAAATTGTTTCATTACTAACATGATTCTTCTCACGTTCTCAGGATAAACCTCAAATTTTGCTTTTACGCTAGGCAAGGTTAAAGCAAACCATTTAATTTGGCGTATTGTAGCAACATAATGGTTTTTCCATCTTTAATCTCACCAGAATCAACCATAGAGCAGGCGAGCTGAAAATCTAATTCAAGCACCTCTATATTTTCTTGTTCATGCTCAAGGCCACCACCATCAGATACCTTCATATTGTCTGAATATTCAGCTACAAAAAAGTACAGCATTTCCGTGACAGAACCTGGCGACATATAAGCTTCAAAGACTTTTGTGACGTGTTCAACTTTAAAGCCTGTTTCCTCTTCCGTTTCTCGTTTTATGCAATCTTCGGGATTATCTTGATCTAATAGACCTGCACAAGACTCAATCAGCATCCCATCCTGATTACCATTCACAAAAGTGGGCATTCTGAATTGTCGAGTCAACACTACGGTCTTTTTTTCAGTGTTATAGAGCAGAATCGTTGCGCCATTGCCTCTATCGTACGCCTCGCGCTCTTGATATTGCCACTGACCATTATTGCCCTTTAGTTCAAAAGAAAACTTATTTAAGGTATACCAGTTATCGGATAACAGCGTTTTTTCTATGTTACGAATATCCGTCGTGCTCATACTTACTGCCTTATAAAATTTATGGCTATTAACAAAAAATGATTAAAATCAAAATATAGCAGTACTGGAGCTCCATGATCTATTCATTCTAATAAGACTTTAAGAAAACGTAGAATGACATCGGTTTACACCTGTCACAAATATCATGTAACACCTAATCGACATAAAAATGCCTTTTTCCTCAATCAGCCCTATCGAAAAAACCCTACAAGTATTAAAATCAGCGCAAATTCCCCTACCCTTAGTTAAGGATCTCTCATGACTTTGTCGACCGGTCAGGCTACTAATGTCGTCGTTGTTAGTAACTCTTCCGATAATCCGTTTGCTATTGATGTTGCTTATGCAATGGGTCAACACGAAGACATCGCTGATTTGATCAGCATGAAGCAATTCATGAACTCTGAGTTTTGCCCACGTTTTATCTCTGACGAAGCCGATTTTGATAACATTGGCCGCAAACTGAAGGGTAAGTCTGTCATTATTGTTAGTACTGGTAGCCATGTAAAAAGCCGCCAAGAGTTAGCAATGGCGAATCTAATTATCGCCCGCGCTGCCAAAGAAAACGGAGCTGACCGCGTTATTTTGGTTGAGCCAGACCTATTCTACAGCGCGCAAGATCGAGGCCCTCATCAGAGCTTAGGTGAAACCAGTTTTGAACGTGATATCCAAGACGTTAAAAAATTCGATGGTCAGCCATTCACTGCCAAGCTATACGCTCAACTATTGAAGCTTTCTGGTGTGGATACTGTGATGACGATTCACAACCATTCTGATTCCGTTCAAAAAATGTTTACCGAAGTGTTTGAAGGCGACTTCCATAACTTAATCCCTTATGAAATTTACGCCCATTACTTGTTGAATTCAAACATTCTGAACTACGGTGAAGACGGCGAAGGCTTAGTACTGTGCGCTCCAGACAAAGGCGCTCGTGATTTCGTTAAAGAGATGTTCAAAACTCTAGGTCTGAGCAAAGCCAAATTCATCATGCTTGATAAAGACCGTACTGCGGAGCGCAAAGTAGAAATCACTCTGCATAAAGAAAGCGAACACACTTTTGACGGCCTAGATGGGGCAAGCATTGTGTTGTTTGACGATATGGTTCGCACCGGCTCTACCGTCGTGAAATCTTGCCAATTCTTACAGCAAATCAACCCTGAACGTATGGTGTTTGCGGTATCGCATTTTTATGCCAGCGATGAAGGTCGTGAACGTATGGCACACCCAGCCATTGGCGAAATTTTGACACTAAATACCCTACCGACTATTTTGAACCGTGATGAACAAGGTCGCTTGCGTAAGAAAATGGTCGTATTGAAAGTGGAAAAATGGCTTGCTCAAGAGCTTTGCAACATTCTTGATTTGCCACAGACCCACGAGCCGAACCCTTATAAAATCGATATGTCGTCTAAAAACCCTCGTTTTAAACGCAAAATCTGGTTTAGTGAAGAATTGTCAGAGCTAAAAAGCTAGAAACAAAATTCGCTACAATTACCAATAAAAATGCCGCTATTACGCGGCATTTTTTTTTCATTTCGCTTTGCGTTATTTATTAAGCACGAAAAGCTAATAAAAGGATGTCTTTGATTTTACGATCTATTTCTACCTGCGCCGTTTCAAAGTCTGCCTTTTCAACCTTATATAAGAAAGGCTGAACACCACGCAATTTTTTAATCGCTTGAGGGTCTTCTGCCAACAAAACCGCTACGTAAGAGAAAGCATCGTAATAAGGAAACGCCTGTTCCTTCAGAGCATTCAAGTAGGAGTCAACAGACTCCTCTCCAAACACTTGCTTAATGGCCGTCACAGCACCAAATACAGCCACGCCTTCACATAAAGCCGATACTTTTGCGCCTTCATAACCCACTGGATACTGGCCACGTACCATTTCTTGAATCACATCGGCTAGCAACATAACGTCATTGCTGAATACTCTCGCAGGCATGTGGATTTTGTATCGATATGGCTCGTCAGCATGTTCAAATACTGCACTTGGTTTCGCAATGTCATCCCAAACCTCAAAGCCATCAAACTTGGCTTCAGTCACAGCTTCGCCAAAAAGAAACTCCACCGCAGGCAACCAAGCAGCACGTAATTTCTCTAATTTATTCACTTCTATTGAGTAAGTGTCTACCACAACCTCATCCTTATTTATTCTGAAAGAAACAGAGCATCAGTATTCATGGTCAAAATACTCTTTTAGATAAACGAAACCTTACCATAATGGAGAGGATCAAGCAGGCAGAATTCGACGATAAATACACAGATTCCGTGGAATATACTGGAATCAATATCAATGGAATGGAAGAAAATAACCAACAAAACCTATCTTAGTTGGCTATCTTTACTACCTGCGCGATTATACAAAGCAGTACGGCCTTTCTTCTCCAGCTCAGACTGACATTGGATACACAAGCGCACACCTTGAATAGCTTTACGCCTAGGCTCAGGAATCACTGCGTCGCATTCTTCACAATGGGTCAGACTCTCTCCTTTTGGCATACTATTTTTTGCACGCTCAACTTCGGAGTCGACCGTCGCGTCTATTTGATCCTGTACCGCGCCATCTTGCGCCCAACCACTAGCCATAAAGCAAGCCCTCTTCTTTGTATTGGCCTTATCGATTACTCAACAATATTCCGCCACCCATAGTGATAAACAAGCCGCCAGTTATTTTGGTAATTTTGGCTTCCATATTTTTTAGTGAGAAACGTTTTCCTAGACGAGCGATACCAAAAGCATAGCCGATATGCACACTGGTCACGATAGCGCAGATAGTAATAAACATGACTGAAAACTGTTGGTATGCTGGCGACTCTAAGGTTAAAAACTGCGGTAAGAAGGCAGACAAAAATATTAATGTTTTTGGATTACTTGCTGATACCAAGAAGGCTTCACCAAACAGCGCAAGTCCGGTTTTAGTCGACTTATTGACAGCTATATTATCTATAGCGTCAAAGGTTGATTTCTTTTTTGATCGTAGAGCTTTAATTCCAAGGTAGATCAAATAGGTTCCACCCATTATTTTCATTACCAGAAACCAGACGGGTAATGTCTGTAAGAGCGCACCAACGCCCAAGGCAACCAAACAAACAATCAAAAATTGACAAGTCAAATTACCCAAAATAGTTATAAAGGCAGACTTCCAACCAAATTGAATACTGTTTTTAAGCACTAGCAATACGTTCGGCCCTGGCGACAGAGTGGTCACTAAATAAGCCAAGAAAAACAAAGTCCATAGATGAAAGGTCATACCGGCCCCTAAGTTTGTTATTAAATAATACTCTTATTCGCTTCTACTTGGTTCTGCACAACGCTGCCTTTCCCGCAAGTACAGGTACAAAGGTAATCCGCAGGATACTCCAACACTTAAGGCTCCTATTATTGCTATAAAGCGCCACTTAACTTGGTTCTTTTGGCCATCATGGAGAATAAAACCCAAGAGGGCAATTGCCGCAAGAAACACATCCAACCATGCAAAAATACTAATTGGATTTGCCATCATCTCAGCAAAAAAAAGTGGTATATTGACACCATTTTGAACCAGCCAAGGAACAAAAGCTGCATAAGGAATAAAAGTCCCGAGAATAGCCAAAACCAAATAAAATATTATCACTGATAAACCTCCCTGTTATTTATACGTTTAAATATTGGTCACTTTTTCAACCGATTCTACGACTCAATTACACAGTTAGACAACCATTACATCATCTTGAATTTAGCAAACTGAATATTTCGTTATCTATTGGCAGCATCATTCAATTTACCCTCACTCTAGGTATGCTAAAATCTCTCCATCCAGCCGCAAGAGCGGTGGTTTAGAGAGGACTATTTTGTAAAGTCTTTCATACTCATATATTTTTGGAGACAACACCATGCGTTTATCGACGCTTAAAATGGGATTAGCCGCACTTGTTGCCGCAATACCAGCTCTTGCATCAGCTCACCCAGGACACGAACACACAACTAGCTTCATGACAGGCTTTATGCACCCTATGGGGGGGTTAGACCATTTGTTAGCTATGCTTGCAATTGGCCTTTGGGCCGCTAGCCTTGGCGGCCGTGCTTTGTGGGCTGTGCCAACAGCTTTTGTTGGCACCATGATAGTAGGTGGTACGTTAGCTGTTGCTGGCATGCAAGTTCCTTTCATCGAACAAGGTATTGTCTTGTCTGTGATTCTAATGGGGGCTTTGTTAGTTGGTGCTGCACGTTTCCCTGTTACCGTTTGTGCTGGTATTGCTGGCTTATTCGCTCTTTTTCACGGTGCTGCACACGGTTTAGAAATGCCATTAGATGCTAATGGCGCAGAATACGCACTGGGGTTTGCTGCAGCAACAGCACTATTGCATGTTGCTGGTATCGGTTTTGGTATGGCTGTTGCCCGCTTCCAAGCACCTATTGTGACTCGCGTAACAGGTAGTCTAA
The DNA here is from genome assembly GCF_012726345.1 of Marinomonas sp. UCMA 3892. Lineage (GTDB taxonomy): Bacteria > Pseudomonadota > Gammaproteobacteria > Pseudomonadales > Marinomonadaceae > Marinomonas. The sequence goes on along the minus strand of NZ_PTXN01000011.1, from coordinate 2,911 downwards.
TTGCTATCGCTGGATTATTTTTAGCGCTAGCATAAGCTTAGCGACCACTGCTTTGTCTACAAAAAAAACAGTGGTCGCTTCCTTCTACAGGAAATATTTTCCTACTAAGCCTCTCAACCAGTCATCACTCAAGCTCCAATGCTTTTACTCTAATACCGATTATTCAGGCTTACAAAAAAACTAAATACTAATAAAGAATTTATCTGTATTATTTTCGGTATATTTTTTATCAAGTGAAGGATCGTTAGTTGAAGAAAGCAGAGTTTAAGCAGCCTTCCGCCTTATTTTTTTCATTCGTTGCTTTCTTCATTATTGCTTTTTGTGGGGGCTATTGGACTCAGTCAACAAACAAATCCATAGTGAATCAGCAACAGTCTCTTTTAAGTGGCATATCTAGAACACAAGCATCCGTTCTAGAAAGACGACTTTCGTCTGCCTTCACCTCAGCACAAATTCTAGCTTATGAAGTAGAACAAAATGGCGGTAGCGGTGAGTGGTTTCCTAATTATGCAAACAAGCTAATCGAGTCAATCGGTGGTATTGAAAATCTTCAGCTTGCGCCCGATGGTGTTATTTCTGATATCTATCCTCTGAAAGGAAACGAAAACGCCATAGGGTTTAACGTCATATCAACACCTGGCTTTAAAGAAGAGGCTATGCTGTCTGTTAAAAATCATCAGATGTTTGTCATAGGTCCGGTCGCATTAGTTCAAGGTGGCGTTGCCGTCATCAGTCGAGCCCCTATTTTCTTGCATAAAGGAACACAAAGAGAGCTATTCTGGGGCTTTGCTTCAGCAGTTATTTATTTAGACAATTTATTAGAAGCAACACAATTAAAACAACTAGAAAGTGAGGGTTATCAGTATAGCCTGTCAAGAAAGCATGCTGCGACAAAGGAAATCATCGTTTTATCAGACTCAGTTACACCACTTTCTGATATTCAAGCTTCGACAAATCTAATTCTGCCAGTGGGCACTTGGACTCTGCGAATAAGCCGAGCATTAGACACACAGTTAAAACAGCGAAAGATAACTGGCTATGCCATCAGCTTTGCGGTGGCATTTTTACTCTCTCTTGCTTTATATGCCATCCTAATCCAGCCATTAAAACTCAGAAAATTAGTCAAAGAAAAAACCGCAGAACTTCAAGAGCTCGCCTATAAAGACCCGTTAACTGGCTTGCCAAATCGACGTTTTTTACAAGATAGCTTACCCAAGACCCTGCATAACAACCAGAGGCGTAAACGGATATCTGCTTTTATCTATTTCGATCTAGATAACTTTAAACGCATTAATGACACCATCGGACACGATGTTGGGGACCAAGTACTTGTTATTGTTGGAGACAGATTAAACAAACTAAAAGCCATGTCTGATCTTGTTGTACGCTTAGGCGGTGATGAATTTGGGATCCTACTGGGGGAGATTGGCGATGAAAAACAAGCTAGTGAACAAGCGAATCGAATACTAGAGAGCGTTCGAACTCCCATTAAAATGGATTCACGAGAGTATATTTTAAGCACGTCATTGGGTATCGCGATGATTCCAGAGCATGGTTATGATCTAGTCACCATCATGCAAAATGCCGACATGGCACTGTATCAAGCTAAGCTAAAGGGTAAAAATCAGTATGCTTTTTATACTGAAAAAATGAAGATCAGCACGCATAACTTAATTAAAGCGGAAGAAGATTTAACGCTTGCGTTACAAAGAAATGAATTTGAAATGTATTACCAGCCACAATTTAATATTCGCACCAATCATGTCTTTGGTGCTGAAGCACTAATTCGCTGGAACCACCCAGAAAAAGGTGTAATTTTCCCTAATGACTTCATTCCTCTCGCGGAAAGCACAGGAAAAATTGTTGAATTGGGCTATTGGGTTCTGGAAAGTAGTATCGCTTACCTAGCAAAGCGAAAACAGGAAGGTAGACCTGATATTCTATTACATATCAATCTTGCGTCAGAACAATTATCAGATCCTCACTTTGTAGCTTTAGTCCAAGAGCTGCTTGGAAAGTATCAAGTGCCGGCTCATTTAATTGGTTTTGAAATCACTGAAACCTCTATTCTTGAAGACATACATCTGGCTAGATATTTGTTACAAACACTAAAAGACATGGGTATTTGTATCGCTATTGATGATTTTGGCACTGGGTATTCATCGCTATCTCAACTTAAAAACCTTCCTGTAGATTTGCTAAAAATTGATCGTAGTTTTGTGATGGATTTAGAGAATGATCCAGATGATCGCAAAATCGTCGAAGCGATCATTGCCATGGCTCATAAACTCAATATCAAAGTATTAGCGGAAGGTGTAGAAACTAGAGAACAATGGAAAATGCTGGCGGCGTTCCAATGTGATTTTGGTCAAGGCTACTATGTTAGCAAGGCGGTAACAGCCGATGAGTTTAACCAAGGCTCTCCGATTATTCATAAGGATTAGCACATTTTCTTACTAATGCTCGCAAAATCCCCAAACTTTAAACGCTCACGACAAAAAGCCCCAATTATTGAACTGACCCCCAATAGTTGGACATTCCAATTACTGGGGGTCTTTTTATGTCCAAATATCACAGAGCATTCAAACTCTATTTAGCAAAGTTATCTCAGCACCAAAGCTCAAGAATGATTGCGCGTCAATTCGGTGTTGACTCGAGACAAGTTCGTTACTGGTCTCAAGTGTATCGTATTCATGGTGAAAGCAGTTTTTTACACAAACAAATGTCATATACCCAATCCTTTAAGCTTAAAGCACTTAAAACGATGCATATGAATGAGTGGTCTTTAACCTATACAAGTGCCTACTTCGATTTATCATCTTCAGGCATATTATTTCAATGGCAAAAACTCTATGCTTGCGAAGGTATATCTCGACTCAAACCACAGAAAAAAGGTAGACCTCGTATGGCC
>NZ_PTXN01000010.1 GCF_012726345.1 Marinomonas sp. UCMA 3892 | reverse complement strand
CCATCGCCGCGATACAGTCAGATCGTATTGCTAATGAAAGAGGCCGAAGCCATATTCGTTACTTTATTTCCAGCAAACTGATGACGGCAGAAGAAGTATTAAAGGCCACTCGCGAGCATTGGGGCGTCGAAAACCAGCTTCATTGGGTTCTGGATGTCTCTTTTGGGGAAGATCAGTGTCGAGCTAGGCAAGGTTATGCGGCAGAAAACCTAGCAACCACCCGACAAATCGCTCTAAACCTACTAAAGCAGGAAACCAGTGTAAAACTGGGTATCAAAAACAAGCGTAAGGCCTGTGGTTGGGATGATGCGTATCTGTTCAAGGTGATGGGGTTGATCAAATAATGTTCGTGCGTTTGCCCTGGCTACTGTTAAAGCATCTCAGCTTATTTTAGAGCTTCAAGGTGATTAGATACGATGACAGAAGAGCAAAGTGTTTTAGTCATTGATGACGAAAAAATTAACCTGAAAATCATCAGTGATATACTGAGCGATGAAGTTAGCGTTATGCTGGCAAAAAGTGGTGAGCAGGGGATTAGAAAGGCTATAGAATATAAGCCAGATTTGATTTTGCTGGATGTTATAATGCCAGAAATGGATGGTTTTGAAACCATGACTCGTCTTCGTCATGATGTGCGCACAAGTGCTATACCTGTTATTTTTATTACTGCTTTAAATGATTCAAGCAATGAAGAAAAGGCCCTATTAATGGGGGCCAGCGACTATATTCAAAAACCGCTGCATACCAATATAGTGCAGGCTCGTGTACGACTTCATTTACAGCTTGTAAAACAGCGTAAAATGTTAGAAACACTAGCTAATATTGACCCTTTAACATCACTTGCTAATCGTCGTAAATATAAAGATGTCATTGAGCAAGAATGGCAAAAAGCCATTACTCATCAAGGATGTCTTTCTTTGCTGGTCATTGATATTGATAATTTCAAGCAATATAACGACTGTTACGGCCATGCAACCGGTGACAAAGTGCTTCAACAAGTAGCAATGGTATTAGCTAAGCAAGCTTTAGATAAAGGACTTGTTGCAAGATATGGTGGTGAAGAGTTTGTTATTTTGCTACCTGACCATACTCAAGAAGATGCTGCTGAGGTTGCTCGTCTTTGTATGCAAGGAGTTGAGGCCCTAAATTTAGCTTACAGTCATGAAGATTTTAGCGGTAAGGTAACGGTTAGTGTGGGAGGAAGTACAAAATTACCTAATATAAGTTGCAGTAGCGATGATCTTTTTATTACAGCGGATGAAATGCTGGGGCTCGCGAAAAAAAGTGGTAAAAATAAAATATTATGGAAATTGCCGAGTAACCCGCACACAATTGCTGAGTGATGTTTGTTTTTTTTAGGTTACTCTTAATATAAGGTTTGTAATGAACAAGGTTAATAATTCGTATGGTTTGGAGATGCATCCGTTAAGAGATGTATTGTATGCAGAGCTACATTCGCGGCCTTTTCAGGTACTTCCTAGTCCAGCCAGAATCAGTTACCTTGCTGTTATTGTTAGGTCAGATCAAAAGCAAGCAGAGTTTGAGCACTTTTGCTCACTTTATAATTATTTTAATGGCACTCCGCCAGAAAATGACAGTGTGTGTTTTGAGGTAGATTTTGGTTCTTTTAAGGTTCGCCGTGATAAGCACCTTGAATTTGTTTCTTATATGGTCATCTATACTGAGGTCGATGCGCAGCTAGGTTTTTTTGATCAAAATGCCTTGGCTTATTTGCCGGTTGAGTGGTTGTCAAGCATGCCTGGCATTACCATTGCGGCTTTTCATGTGTCGGTTGAAGACGCTCGAACCATCCCTGAACCAGATCTGGCCCTTGTAAAAAGTCATTTTGAGGGTATGCGTTTAGTCGGTAGTCGTCCTCAAAATGGTGACGCGCAGGTTTGGACCACTTTTCAGCTACATAGTGATGGCTGTGGGCGCTTTTTGATTTACAACAAACGCATGAGTGATAGTCAATTAGGCCGCATGGTTCAGCGTGTAGTAGAAATCGAAACCTACCGTTTGATGGCGTTATTAGCCTTACCCATGGCGCGTAAATACAACGCAGAACTGGTTGTCATGGACGAAGAGTTAGCCCAAACTACCGCTAGCTTGTCTGATGCGACGGAACCCCTTGATGAGCAAGCCTTATTGAGTGAACTAATCGATATGGCCGCTTGGGTTGAAGCGACACGATCAAAAACCTCTTTTCGCTTCAGTGCTACAAGAGCTTATCACGAGCTGGTTTTAAAACGGTTAGCTGAGTTAAAAGAAGACGAAGTATCTGGACACTTAACCATTACCGAATTCATGACTCGTCGCTTAACGCCTGCAGTGAGAACCTGTAATACAGCAGGGAATCACTTAGAAAGTCTTTCTACTCGCATTGATAGAGTGTCAGATATGATGCGCACTCAAGTAGAAATGTCGATTCAATCTCAGAATCAGCAACTGCTTACTTCCATGGATCGTCGTTCGAAAATTCAACTTGCCATGCAGCATACGGTCGAAGGCTTGTCTGTTGCTGCGATCAGTTACTACAGCGTAGGTTTATTGAAGTTTTTGATTGAGGCTGTGTACGACAAAGGTGTCCATTTTGATAAAAGTTTAGTGATTGGCTTGTCCGTGCCTATTGTTGTTGGCAGTGTATGGCTAGCAACGCGAAAAATACATAAGCGGTTTTTGTTGCTGGCTAAGGCCAAAGAAGAAAAGTAGTCGTCGTTTTGTTTTTTTAAACACACAAAAAAGGCTTTCTATTGTTACCGTAGAAAGCCTTTTTTGTGATTAGAGGTTTGTTTTATTAGGGTTTTATCAAACTGTATTATGAATCTCTGCAACGAAGTCGTAAGAATCCCCAGGGAACCATGAGCGCGTAAACTCAATGGGCGTACCATCTTGTGTGACAGCGGTACGTTCAATGTAAAGTACAGCGCTAAGTTCTGGGATGTCGAGTAGATGAGCTCTTTGTTCATCAATGCTAATGGCGCGAAGACGCTGAAACGCACGAACAGGGCGGCAGCCTTGTTGTTCCAGCAAATCGTACAATGATCCTTCCATCGCAAAAGGGTTGAGAATGTAACGGCTTGGAATCGTCGCCAGCTCAAGCGCCATTGGCTTGCCATCGGCATAACGCAAACGATAAAAGCGTACCACTTCTTGCTCTGCTGACAGTTTAAGTGCTTTGCATTCATCCTCATGAGGCATACCTAAAGAGCGATCTAGCCATTTTGATGTAATGGCTTTACCACGTGCTTTCATGACTTCGGTAAAGCTACGCAAGTGGTTCAGCGGTTGTTCAACCCTTTCACTCACAAAAGTTCCTGCGCCTTGACGTTGCGTCAATACGTCTTCTTTTACCAACTCGTCGATGGCTCGGCGCACGGTGACGCGTGAAACATCAAGATACTTGGCCAGATCACGCTCTGGTGGAAGCGTATCTCCACCAAGTACTCGACCTGCAGAAATAGACGCTAAAATGGCTTTTTTTACCTGCATATAAAGAGGAATGCCTTTTTCTCTCAATGCTTGGGCCGCGCCAAATAACTCATTAACCCGATTTTGGTTCATATCAGTGTCCTGAACGGGAAGGGGTTCCCGTATTCGTACTCGTTTTTTCTAAGAGCTAAGTATGTCAGTTCTAAAGGAGAATAGTCGCTGACGTATGCGCGTTTACTCTCGTTAAAGCCTTGCCTTGGTGATCAAATAAATACAAGCGATTAGGTTGAATGCCAAAGGTAATTTTATCACCTGCTTGGTGTTGGTTGTCGCCATCCACCTTAAGCACCATTTCGCCTTCTTGCCCAATATCAACATATAAATAAGACAGTTCACCAAGGTGTTCAATCAGAGTAACTTTGCCTTCTACGATGTTGCTTTCGCAGTTTAGCGCCATGTGTTCTGGCCGCATGCCTAGTTGTACTATATCGCCCTGATTTAAAGACGAAGTATCGATCGAGGCTTGAATAACGCGGCCAGATTCTAGCACAAGTTGCGTGTTTTCAGCGCCGGATTGACTGATCTTCGCTTTCAAAAAATTCATTTTAGGTGAACCAATAAAGCCAGCGACAAATTGTGTTTTTGGATGGTGATACAAATCCAACGGTGCGCCAACTTGTTCGACACGGCCCTTGTTCATCACGACGATTTTATCGCCCAATGTCATGGCTTCTACTTGATCGTGAGTAACATAAACCACCGTGGCTTTTAGTTCCTGATGAAGCTTGCCAAGCTCAACACGAGTTTGAACTCGTAGTGAGGCGTCTAAATTAGACAAAGGCTCATCGAATAAGAAGACTTTCGGGTCGCGTACAATGGCACGACCGATGGCAACGCGTTGGCGTTGGCCACCAGACAATTCTCTCGGTAATCGCTCCAATAAATGATCAATCTTTAGCTTCTTCGCCGCTTCCATAACCTTGTTGTTCACAAACGCTTTGTCTTTGCCGGAAATTTTTAAGCCAAATGCCATGTTTTTAAACACGTTCATATGAGGGTACAAAGCATAAGATTGAAACACCATAGCGATGCCGCGTTTGGCTGGCGAGCGTCCATTGACGCGTTCGTCATCGATGTACAAGTCGCCTTCGGTGATGTCTTCTAATCCTGACAGCAAACGCAATAAGGTCGATTTACCGCAACCAGATTCGCCAATCAACACGACAAACTCGCCGTCTTTGATATCAAGGTCGATACCATGCAGTACGTCCACATCGCCAAAGCGTTTTTTAATATTGTTAAGTTTTACACTAGCCATGAAATAAACCTCCAACGGTCAAAGATATAAACTATTATTTGACCGCTCCGCTGGTTAAGCCGCGGATCAATTGTCTTGAAAAAATGGTGTATAGGATCAGCACAGGAACGATCGCCAAGGTTAGCGCTGACAAAACCGAGTTCCAGTCTGTGACGTATTGACCAACAAATTGCTGTACGCCAAGGGTTATAGTGCGAGTCTCTTCACCCGGCGCGAGTATCAGTGGGAACCATAAATCATTCCAAATCGGAATCATGGTGAATACGGCAACGGTTGCCATCGCAGGTTTCAATAGTGGCAAGATGACACAAAAGAAAATCTTGTATTCACTAACCGAATCGCAGCGAGCTGCTTCGGTGAGTTCCTTTGGAATGGTGCGTACAAACTCCGATAATATGTACACAGCAAGGGGTAAGCCTTGGGCGATATACACCAGCACCAGTGCAGTAAGTGTATTTACTAGATCCAAGTTGACCATCAGGCTTAAAATACTCACCGTGCCAAGACGTATTGGAATCATGATGCCCATGGCAAACAAAAAAGTAATCAGTAAGTTGCCTTTAAATTTGTATTCTGTCAGAGCCCAAGCGGCCATAGCGCCAAGTAAAAGTACCAAACCGACCGCCAAAATAGTGACGACCAAACTGTTCCAAGAATACAAGCCGAAGTCTGATCTCAATAGAACTTGCTGGAAGCCCACTAAGGTAAAGGAATCACTGTCTGGTAAGCCGAGTGGATCACGAAAAATTGCACGACGTTCTTTAAAGGCATTGATCACAACGACAATAATCGGAAAAAGAGCAATCACGGTATAGGCCAATAAAACAGCATGCACGGTGACACTTTTGGGTACTTGCCTCATTCTAGAGGAAGGTATAAAACGACTAAATAGTTTCATTATAACTTCCTTAAAATTGGAATCGCTGAATGCGACGTTGAATAAAGAATAAGAACAGCATGACGCCCACTAAAATGATCAAAAACATCAGTGTTGCCACCGCAGCACCCATGGATGCGCTACCCTGTTGTAGCTGAAAGCCAAAGAATGTTCGGTAGAAGAAAGTTCCCATTAAATCGGTCGAAAAATTCGGGCCGGCAAGGGCGCCTTTTACCGCATATATCAGTTCAAATGCATTGAAATTCGCCACAAAGGTTAAAATTGAGACCATGGCAATAGTTGGCAAAATTAACGGTAATTTAATGTGCCAAAAGGTCTGGAATGAATTTGCACCATCAACCACACTGGCGTCGACAATGTCATCAGGAATATTGAGTAAGGTGGCGTAAATCAACATCATCGGAATACCGACAAACTGCCAGACTGATATAAAAGCTAAAGTGATTAGTGCGCTACTTTCTTTACCAAGCCAAGCATCGAAGTATTGACCAAGACCAATACTGTAAAGGAAGTTTTCCGAAATTCCCCAAATAGGGCTTAACAACAACTGCCAAACGAAACCTATAATCACCACAGAAAGCATGGTAGGCATAAAGATAAGTGTTCGGTAAGTACCGGATAAACGTAGTTTTGGCGAGCTTAATAAAACCGCAAGAAGTAAACCAATCGGGTTTTGTACAAGCATGTGAATCGCGAAAAATTTGAAGTTATTGCCCAGTGCGTTCCAAAAAGCCTGTGACCAAGTGTCGTCGGTTACCAAGGTAATAAAATTCTGTAGTCCGACAAAATGACTTTGTCCCTGTTGCTCGTTGAACAAACTTAAGACGAGCGTATCGAGCAAGGGGTAAACACTGAATACAACGTAAATAAGCAATCCCGGCCCGAGGAAAAATACCAAGTGCCATGGGAAAGGTTTCTTTTCGTCATGTTGGTTGGATGGAGTCATAGTTCATCTCAATGTAACGTGCTATCTAGATAAATTGCATATAGTTAAGAGGTCATCCTAATGGACGACCTCTTAATGGTTTAGTTTATTGCTGAGGTTTGTACCATTGCTCCAAGCCTTCCTGTGTTTCTTTGGCGGCGGCTTCTGGTGTCATGGTGCCATTGATTACCTGAGCGCTCACGTTCCAAAGTTGGTTCTCTAGGTTTGGGGTGCCACGAGACAGGATTTGATAAGAGTTACGAATGGTCGATTCGCATTGCTGACGCCAGCTCATAAACTCTTGTGCAACAGGATCCTTGATGTCAATTTGATGATCAGACAACGGGAAGAAGCCCGGTACCGCATTAGCATAAAGCGTGGCGAACTCTTTACTTGCCATCCAATTTAAGAAGATTTTAGCGGCTTCTTTATTAGTCGAACTTGCATTGATGCCAATACCCATATCGGTATGATCACTGATGTAACAAGTGTCTTCTGCTTTTGCCACTGGAGGTGGAAACGCACCAAATTCAAAATCCGCTTGATTGTTGAACGTCTGAATATCCCAAGAGCCCGCTGGGTAGATAGCAGCACGACCTAAGGTAAATAAGTTCTGTGAGTCAGAATATTTTTGCGCTTCAAATCCTCGACCTAGATACGGTTTCCACTGGGCAAGTTCTTTCCAAGTATCGACATAAGCTTTGTCGGTGAATTTTTCTTTACCACTTAGTAGTGCTTTACGGCCTTTTTCACCTTGCCAATAGTTTGGTCCGATATTCTGGAATCCCATGGTTGCGGCTTCCCACTGATCCGCGGTTCCCATTGCTAACGGTATATAACGACTTTCTGATTTGATGGTATCAAGTGTTTTGAAAAACTCATCGCGGGTTTTAGGCACGGATAAATTAAGTTCTTTAAAGATTTCTTTGTTGTAAACAAAACCATGAATAACCGACGCAACAGGCATACAGAATTGGTCTTTGCCATCGTCCGTGACCCATGCGCTTTTCGCTACGTCAGAGAATTGTTTTAGACCTTTTAGATCATTTAAGTTGGCAAGATAACCGTCTTTATAAAGATCTAATGCCGTATCGAATGGACGACAAGTGATTAAGTCACCAGCAGAACCTGCTTTTAATTTTGCTTGTAAGGCTGAGTTGTATTCCGTTGGAGGGGTTGGGGCAAAGTTTACTTTTGTATCTGGATGGCTTTTGTTGAAAGCTGGAATGATGACATCAGACCAGATATTAGCATCATCACTGCGCCAACTTTCTATCGACAAACCGTTCGCAGCTTGCGCTATGCCAGTGCTGCTAAGCAGGATGGCGGCTAGACAAGTAAGTTTTGTTGCCATTTTTGTTTCAGGTGAAGCGGAACGAACATTGAACATGAGTACTCTCCGATTGTGTTTTCCAATTGTGATATGAGTGCTTTTTTAATTAGGTGCTAAAATGTTATTGGTATTTTTTAGGTATTGATTATTCTTAAAAACTAGCACCAATTATTCGTTCAGGCAAACAAATATGACAATATTGTGGAAAATAAATTGATCTTACGCTCTAATTGGTTCTATATTGGTTTTGTTTTTGTTCTGTTTAGAAAAGAGGATTCTTATGCAAGTTATCATTCTCCCATCTGCTCATGATGTGGCCTTGTATGCGGCTGCTCGCGTCATTGATGTGATTAATACCGAAACGAATCCTGTTTTAGGGTTGGCGACAGGGTCTACGCCCATCGCTTTATACAAAGAGCTGGTGGTGCTTTATCAATCTAAGCAAGTATCGTTTCGTCACACGACAAGTTTTAACTTGGACGAATATATTGGTATTGCCGACTCTCATGAGCAGAGCTATCGCACTTTTATGAATCGGCATCTGTTTGATGCTATTGATATCATTGCTACGAACACGCATGTTCCATTGGCCGAAAGCCAAGATGCAGGCACCTTAAAGAACAGCGCACAGGATTATGAAGCAAGTATTCAGCAAGCTGGTGGTATTGATTTGCAGATTTTGGGCATTGGTGTAAATGGTCATATTGGTTTTAATGAGCCGACTTCCAGCTTTGCATCACGAACTCGTATCAAAACCTTGTCGGAATCCACTGTTGTAGCGAATAAACGTTTTTTCAAAGACGGAGAGTTTCAGCCCCATTTAGCACTCACTATGGGAATAGGTACCATTTTGGATAGTCGAGCAGTGTTGTTAATGGCAACCGGAAAAGCGAAAGCAGAGGCGGTAAAAGCCATGATAGAAGGCTCGCTTTCTGCTATGTGTCCAGCGTCGGCACTGCAATTACATGAAGCGGCAACCATAGTATTGGATGAAGAGGCAGCTAGCTTATTAGCGCTAAAAGAGTACTACCAATGGTGCGAACAAAAACGACAACAATTACATGAGGGGAATGTGTCATGAGCGGCTTATATATAGGAGTGGACGGAGGAGGAACCTTCTGTCGAGCCCGCTTGGTTGATAGTGATGGTAATGTATTGGGTGAGGCCGTAGGTGGCTCGGGTAATCCAAGAATAGGAATAGAAGCGGCATGGCAGAATATTATTAATGCCTGTCTTGAAGCCTGCCGCCAAGGCAATATTCCTCCCGAAGCTTATGCAAAAATTACGTTAGGTTTAGGCTTGGCGGGTGCCAATCAGCCGTTAGAACAAGAACAGGTGATTTCTCAAAAATCCCCTTTTGGGCAACGCTACTTATTAACCGATGCGCATGCGGCTTGTTTGGGGGCGTTTAACGGTGAAGATGGCGCGTTATTGATATTAGGCACTGGCAGTTGTGGTGTCGTTTATCAACATGAACGATTCAGCATTGTTGGTGGTTGGGGTTTTCCCTTATCAGATCAGGGGAGTGGGGCGCGTATTGGCCTATCTGCACTGGAGTATTCGTTAGCAGCGCTAGATGGTATTTCGCCTTCGACGCCTTTCACTGACAGTATTAATGCTGAATTTTCTTTGTCTGCGGAAGAATATGTGTTGTATCAAAATCGCGCACCACTTCCGAAAGAATACGGGGCTTTTGCTGTTCAGGTTTTTCAGTTTGCTAAGCAAAAAGATCCTATCGCGTTAAAAATCATCCAGCAGCAAGTGGAATGGGTAAGTCAGTATTTAGACGCTTTAATTACCAAAGGTGCGCAGAAGATCGTTTTGGTCGGCGGCGTCTCAGAAGCCATTTTAGAATATTTGCCTGAGCGTTTTTCGCCTTACTTTTGTCAGCCAAAGGGTGATGCTATGGCGGGTGCGATTTTGATGGCCAAAGCGCAAATAGGGAGAAAGGCAATATGAAGGAGCATATGATGAAAACTATATTTGCAAAACGTCTGTTCGACGGCGAAAACTGGTTAATGAATCAAAAAGTGACCTTCAAAGATCAAGTAATTGATTCTATTGTCTCTGTGCCTGATTATTCAGATGAGCATTTAAATGATAATACAGAAGTAGTGGATATTTTGGCGCCTGGGTTTATTGATGTGCACGTAAATGGTGGTGGCGGTGCCTTGTTTAACCATACACCGACGATTGAAGCATTAGAGCGCATGGTGGCTGTGCATGCTCAATTCGGTACGGTTGCTATGATGCCGACATTAATATCTGATGATTACGAGATCATGTCGCAAGCTCACCAAACGGTTTGCGAAGCATTGAAACAAAACATGGCAGGGATCTTAGGAATGCATTATGAAGGACCTTATCTTAACCCTATTCGTAAAGGTGTTCATAATGAATCTAAACTGCGTAAACCCACAGAAGGTAAGCTTGCCACGTTGTTAGAAGTGAGTCGAAGTGGAAAGCTCATGGTGACATTAGCACCAGAGCAAGTGCCAGAAGGCTTTATTGAATGGCTTGTTGCTGAAGGTGTTATTGTTTGTATTGGCCATTCTGCTGCGAATTATGATCAAGCAAGGCAAGCTGTGATAGATGGTGCTCGTGGTTTCACCCATTTGTTTAATGCTATGACGCCTTTAATTAGCCGTGAGCCTGGTGTGGTTGGTGCTGCATTGCAAACCGACATCCCAACTTGGTGCGGCTTAATCGCCGATGGCCATCATGTTCATCCTGCTAGTATGCGAGTTGCTATTGCCGCAAAAGGCTGTGAGCATATGCTTTTGGTAACCGATGCTATTCAGAGTGTGGGTTCAGATGAAAAAGAAATGCCATTTTTAGGCAAAAAAGTACTGCGCAGTGAAGGCAAAGTCACCACCGAAGATGGCACATTAGCGGGCTCCGATTTAGATATGGCAACTGCCGTACGCAATACTATTTCTTTAATTGGCCGAACACCTACGGAAGCCTTGCAAATGGCGTCTTTAAGGCCTGCTGAATTTTTAGGAATAGAGCATCATTTTGGACGTATTAAAGCGGGTTATCGAGCTAGTCTTGTTGCTTTAAGCGAAGATTATTTTGTCACGTCAACCTGGATCGATGGACAAAAAGTATGGGGTAGGTAGCAACTTATTTTAAATAAGTTGGAATAAAGCTATCTATCCAAAGCGTATCTCTATACTATGGCGGCACAAGCTAGAAAGAAGTCTAAATTATTAACTCTGCAATACGTTGTTTTATTCATAAAATCCTCGTCTGAAAGTTTCTAAGTACAAGTCTATTTTTTTGCAAAACCGGCCCCAAAAGGGCTATATAAACTCAGGTGATTATTTATGTCTAATACAGTTAAAGGAACCGTTAAGTGGTTCAACGAAATTAAAGGTTTTGGTTTTATTGAGCAAGAGTCTGGCCCTGATGTGTTCGCACATTTCAGCGCTATTGCTAGCTCAGGATTCAAAACTTTGGCTGAAGGCCAACAAGTAGAATTCGTTGTTACTGCTGGCCAAAAAGGTCCTCAAGCAGAAAATATTACAGTACTTTAATTAGTTACTAAGAATATTTAAAAAAGGGTAAGTTCTTCGGAACTTACCCTTTTTTTTGCCTTTCAATTTAAGCTTTATAGCCTTAGTTTCTTTCACGCGTTTTCCATTTTTTAACATAAAATATCTGAAACTTTTCCTATTACTGTTACGCAATTCTAAAGATGCATAAAGTGTGTCGTTGAGAAAGGCGAGTCGGTATTTTTTTAAATCTGAAACCTTTTTGTATTCTCACCGTATCTCTTTATGACCATGGCGAATTGTTATGGATAATAAAATTGGAGAATAACAATGAAATTATTAAGTCTTGTTTCTGCTGCTACAATCCTTACCTTGGCTGGTTGTTCAGCTGGTGGTATGAAGAGTACTAACGACACAGCCAATCCAATGGTTGGCGGTGCTCCAATGTTTCCCAGCAAAAATATAATTGAAAATGCGGTGAATTCTAAAGATCACACCACATTAGTCGCTGCTGTTAAAGCCGCTGGCTTGGTGGAAACACTTCAAGGTCCTGGCCCGTTTACTGTCTTTGCTCCAACAAATGCTGCGTTTGATAAATTACCAGATGGCGCCGTTGCGAATCTTTTGAAACCCGAAAATAAGGCTGCTTTGACTAAGGTTTTGGCTTGTCACGTAGTAAAAGCGGATGCTCTATCTGGTGCCATTAAAACCATGATTGATGACGATATGGGTAAACACCCAGTCCCGACTATTGGTGGTTGTACATTAATGGCTACTTATATGGGGGATAAAATCATGCTTGAAGACGAAAATGGCCGTGTTGCACACGTGACTATTGCTGACGTTAAACAATCTAATGGTGTGATTCATGTAATTGATACCGTGCTTTTACCTAAGTAATCATTCTTTTTTCGTCATTGAGCGTAGCTTTCAGGGAGTTTCAAATAAGGCTTAGTTTCTATTTTATATAGTACCTAAGCCTTTTTTATTTTTCGTTTTTCGAATTGTGATTTCTATTTTCTTAACGTCGCCATGATGGTGGCCAATAAAATACAAGCGCCTCCTATCATCTGTACCGTATTCAGGGATTCTCCTAACCAATAATACGCAAAAATTGCTCCGAAGGCGGGCTCTGAACCCGTTAGCAGGGCGACTCGTGAGGGTGTTGTGTGTTTAACACCGAAGTTCTGCGCAAAAAAAGCGAAGATGGTGCAGAAAATTACTAGGTAAAAAATGATTGCCCAAAAGGAAAAGTCAGTAGGGATTAACTGCTCAATTGGATTATTGCTCACAATAAAAATGAGTAATGCACCAAGAGTGACGATATTGGCCTGAATGCTTGTCGTACTCAGGGGCGATAATACTCTATCTTTCAGTAAGATTTTTGTTGTCACGACCATACAGGCTCGTAGCAACGCCGCTAATAGGATTGAATAGTCTCCTTTATTCAGATTAAAAGAGAAGATATTAGGTGTTTGCTGGTCGATGCCTTGCGTGGTTAGTAGAAAAACACCAAAAACAGACAGTAAGGCAAATAATACTATCGATCTACTGGGCAATTTTCGGTCCGCAATGGATTCGACCAATGGCGTAATAAGTACACAGAGACTGATCAAAAAAGCCGCTTTAGATGCTGTCGTGTGAAAAACACCATAGATTTCAGCAAGAAAAATACACAGTAAAATACCGCCTGTTGGCACGGCAAATTTCCAGTCTTTTGCTAACCCTTTGCGCAGTTCTCTTATAAAAATGGGAGCGAGTATAAGCGATGTTAAACCAAAGCGGATGATAATAAAGGCCAGTACGCCGGTATAGAGCAAGGCATCTTTTGTAATGCCGTAGCTTGTTCCCCAAAAAAAAGCGGTGAACAAAAGCGATAATTCAGCGATGGGCAATTTTGAAAAAACGGATGGGGTAGTTAGCGTTTGTGATGCCATATTTGCTCTCTAAGAAAGGGTGAGTTGAGTGATAAAGCATGCTAACTTGTGTTCTTGATGATTATAATTACCTAACAAATCAAAAGACTTATGACTCATGGACACAAATGAACTGATTGCTTTGTTGCCTGATATGGCGGCTTTTGTTGCCGTTGTTGAAACTGGAAGTTTTACTAAAGCGGCCCAAAAGCTGGGCGTGACACCGTCTGGCGTTAGTCGGCAAGTTTCAAGAATAGAGACCGCTTTGTCGGCGGTATTAATAGAACGTACGACACGTCGTCAAACCACGACTTTGGTAGGCAGAGCGGTATACGAGCAATGTCGGCAAATGCTAGACAGTGCAAAAGAAGCCGTTATTGCCTCAGAAAATAATGCCAACGAGGCTTCCGGTCGTCTGCGTATCGCCGCGCCGGATTCATTTGCCAGACAGGTTTTAGAGCCTTTGCTTGTGTCTTTTATGCAGCGGTATCCAGCGGTTTCTTTGCAAGTGCAAGTGACAGACTTGCGAGTGGATCCAGCCTATCAGAATGTCGACTTAGTTTTTTATATCGCCGAGAAGCCTTACGAGCATTTGGTCTGCAAAACATTAGGCCGTGTTCGCTCTGTTTTGTGCGCTAGTCCTCAATACTTGGCAGATCATGGTGTACCAAACTCTCCAGAAGATTTGACCGATCACTCCTGTTTACCACTTGGATTATTTGATGGTGATAATATCTGGACTTTTAGCCAAGGGGAACGGAGGACGGTCGTTACTGTGGATGGTCGCTACATGATGACTGATGCTGAAATGCGCCTGAAAGGCGTGATGAATGGCTTTGGTATTGCACCTTTTCCTGATTTTGTCGTCCAAGATGCTTTAGAAAAAGGGGAGGTGGTGCAAGTACTAGAAGACTGGCAGTTAAATAGCGATTTCCAAGGAGGAATATACATGCAGTTTCCTGCAATGCGTTTTATGCCGAATAGACTGAGAGTCTTCATTGATTTTATGGAAAGTCATTGGGCTAAGACTGTTTAAGAGTGTGCTCTTCATTTCTCAGCGTGAGTACTTCAAATCCGGTCGAGGTGACCAAGATGGTGTGTTCCCATTGAGCGGAGAGTTTTTTATCAGCTGTCACAACTGTCCAGCCGTCTTTTTTTGTCTTGGTCTTGGCTTTACCTTGGTTGATCATGGGTTCGATGGTGAAAGTCATGCCTTCTTTCAGGCTCATTCCTGTTCCGGCTTTGCCGTAATGCAGAACTTGTGGTTCTTCATGCATTTCTCGACCAATGCCATGACCACAGTATTCTTTGACCACTGAATAACCTTTGCTTTCTGCAAGACTTTGGATGGCTGCGCCTATGTCGCCTAACGTAGCACCTGGTTTTACTTTTTTGATCCCAGCCCACATGGCGTCATAAGTCGTTTTAACTAAGCGCTTAGCTACAGGATTGGCTTCGCTCATCACATACATTTTACTGGAATCAGCGATAAAGCCATTTTTTTCCAGTGTGATATCGAGGTTGATGATGTCTTTTGCTTTTAGTTGTCGATGCTCACTTGGAATACCATGGCAAACGACTTCATTAAGCGAAGAGTTTAGAGAAAACTCATAGCCATATTGCCCAAGACTCGCAGGTCTTGCCCCCAAGGTATTGCGAATAAAGTGTTCGACCTGATTGTTAATCTCTAGGGTCGACACGCCTTCTTCAACAAAGTCATCAAGCATATGAAAGACGCTGGCTAAAAGTTTGCCAGATTCACGCATGAATTCGATTTCTGCTGGGGTTTTGATATGGACTTGCATATTACTTTACAGCCTTAAGTGGCATTTCATCCGCATTCGCGTTGGCAAGTTCTTGGGCAATTAATTCGGAAAAAGTGAGGCTTGGATTCAGCTCGGCTAAGCGTCCCATTTTTATCCAAAATTCGGCTTGAGCATTAATGGAGCGGGACATGACGGTACTGCTTTTGCGTATGTCATCGTGAAGTTCGTCGGAGATTTTAATAATACCCATGAATATATGATCCATATATGAATTGTATATGGATCATATGTTCAGGTTTTGCGTTTTTCAAGTACTAATTATTGACTCTTCATTAGTGAAACAAATCTTTAATTAGCTTAATGCCTGCTTCTTGACCACCTTGGTTGTAGGCATCTAAGAGGGCAGAACCAATAATGGCAATATCTGCCTTGCCTGTGAGCTGTTCGATTTGGGCACGTTCGCGTATACCAAAACCGACGCCCATCGGAGCGCTGGCATGTTGTTTGATCTGCGCCAAGTAGTCATCAAGTGAAGTCTGTTTGGCTTTGCCTTCATGGCTAGAATGCCCAGTTACACCAGAGCGAGCGACACAATATAAGAAACCACTGGCTTGGTTCGCTAGCATGGCTAAACGGTCTGGTGGGGTCACAGGGGTTACTAACCAAACTGGATCGATGTTATTGGCTTTACAAGCCGATTGATAAGTAGCGGCTTGCTCAATTGGTAGATCTGGAAGGATTAACCCCAGAATGTTTTCTTCTGCCGCGCGTTTGGCTAATTTGTCTAAGCCAAAGCGGTACATTGGATTTAAGTAGCTCATCAACACAATGCGGCTGTCAGGAAAGTTTTTTGCTATTTTTCCTAGTTGAGACAAGCAAGTTTCCACGTCCAGCTTTTGCTCTAATGCTTTATGACAAGCAGCAACAATACTTGGGCCGTCGGCGACAGGATCGGAAAAAGGAAATTGTACTTCGATGAAGTCCACCCCTTCCTCCATCAATTTTTCCATCCAGTTCAAGCTTTCTTCAACACTTGGGTACCCATAAACCACATGGGTCATGGATAAAATTGGCTTGTTTTGGCGTTTTTCTGCGATAAAAGTCGCTAACTGGCTCATGCTTTATCCCCTTTGTTTTGAGTGGTTGGGTAAGAGGCTAGGTAATCGGTTAAAAATTGTGGGAAGGTTTCGTCTTCCACCGCTTTTGCCACGTTAAAGATATCCTTGTCACCTCGACCAGAAAGATTGATAACGATCTTTGAGTCTTTAGGTAAGTTCGGTGCATCTTTAAAAGCGCCCGCTAGTGCATGAGAAGACTCAAGTGCTGGAATGATACCCTCTTTTTTTAGTAGAAGAGTGCAAGCGGCAATTACTTCATCGTCCATGGCATAGGTCATGTTAATTCGACCTGTTTCGGCCAAATGGGCAATGATAGGAGAGACGCCAACATAGTCTAAGCCTGCTGCGATTGAGTGGGTTTCTTGTAGCTGTCCGGCATTGTCTTGCAAGAACATGGTAGCAAAGCCTTGTGCGATACCAGGCTGTCCAAGATTATGGGACAAACGAATAGAATGCTCGCCAAGCTCCAAACCTTTACCGCCTGCTTCGACGCCGACCATTTCCACTTCTTTATCATCGAGGAAAGGTAGGAACAAACCACAAGCATTCGAACCACCGCCAACACAAGCGTACAAACGGTCTGGAAATTGACCGAATTGCGCGACACTTTGCTCGCGTACTTCGTTACCAATAACGGATTGGAAGAATGCGACCATTTCAGGGAAAGGGGCGCAGCCACAAGATGTACCAATCAAATAATGGCTTTCTTCATGACTAGAAGACCAATCGCGCAATGCTTCGTCTAGTGCATCACGTAATGTTTGTGCGCCTGTGGTAACAGGCACTACGGTTGCGCCAAGTTGTTTCATCCAGAATACATTTGGATATTGGCGTTCAATGTCTTTCGCGCCCATATAAATGGTGCACTCCAACCCTAATCGTGCCGCAACCAAAGCGGTGGCAATACCATGTTGTCCTGCACCTGTTTCGGCAATCACACGTTTTTTACCCATGCGTTTGACTAGTAAACCTTGGCCAATCACGTTGTTCATCTTGTGCGCGCCACTGTGGTTTAAATCTTCACGCTTAAGGTAAATCTGTGCGCCGCCGAAATGCTCAGTTAAATTCGCACAAAAAGTCAGCGGCGTTGGGCGGCCAGAAAACTGCTGCCATTGTTTATTCAGCTCAGCGAGAAATTCTGGATCGTTTTTGGCTTCTTCGAACGCATGTAAAATTTGCTGTTGGCTCGAATAAAGGATTTCAGGAATATAGCTACCGCCGTATTGCCCGTAGAAACCGTTCTCGCTTTGCATGACTTGCTCCTAAAATTGTTATTTATTTAACTATACCGTTTAGTTAATTTAATGCGATGATAGGCGTTCGTCAAGTGTTTTGAATTGTTGATGGGAAATTAAGTTTTAGAGGATAGAGATTGAGTCTTCAGACAGACACAAAGCCAAATTGCGTTGTTAGAAAACGAAAGCAGATGAACATCAATAGGTTACTATATAATTTATAGCGAATAGTTAGATCGAGGAAATTATGGCAAGAGGAAGACCCAGTAAAAAAGCGCACATAGTGGAGTCCGCATGTGGCTTATTTACTCAGCAGGGTTACCAAAGCACCAGCATTGACCAAGTCGTTGCCACGGCTGGCGTGTCTAAGCCTACGGTATACAGTAATTTTCCTACCAAGTTGGTATTGTGGGAAATGGTGTTAACTTCGTTAACAGAGCAAGCGCAAGGTGATATGCAAAAAGCTTTAGGTCGTTTGCAATCTAAAAAAGAGGTGTCGCTAATAAATGGCTGGATGTTACTTTGGCAAGTGTGGGTGAATAAAGCGGAGCACCTTGCTGTGTACCGCATTTTATTAGGTGAACAGCATAAAATGGCACCTTCTACCTTTGCCTTATTTGCTGAGTTTGAAGCGGTTTTAGAATCCACTTTGAAGGCATGGATTGCGGACTTTAGTGTATCTGCGGTGAATTTCTTTGCATTGAAAGCGGTGAGCAAAGAAGCGCTCCTGATGCCAGCCTTGATGAAACAGCGGATGATGGATAAGGCAGACTTGGAAAGTCAGCTTGATAGTCTGATGAAAGGCGGTTTATTTCTAGGCAGTTAAGTGTTCGGCTTTACTTAGATGGACGCTTTGATGAAACCAAAATCAAGGCAGCGCCTTTAGGCCGTCAAAAGGCCGATAACACCAAACTAAAACCCTTGACGCGCTAGAGCACGGCAAAAAACTATGAAAGCCTCAACAGGTTGCTTCCCTAATTAAACCGCTGCGCTTTGCTCTTCAATTTCTTCCTCAACACGGCCTTTTTCGGCCCAATACATGATGCATACTGCTAGTGAGCCCATAATCACGAAGCCACCCGAAATTGGCATCAAGGTATTGTTGTACATTTGGCCTATCACAGTACCAATGCTCATCGACATAATTGATGACACTGAACCAATAACCGCAGATGCAATGCCCGCAACATGCCCCATTGGTTCCATTGCTAGGGAGTTGACGTTACCGAACAATAACCCAAAGCAGAAGAACAAAACGGTAGCATAAACTAAAAACATCCATAAACTGATCGTCACAAAAGCGTGTAAAGCAAAGAAAGCAATGGACGCAATAACGACAAGGCAAATAGCGCGGAAGGCGATGTATTTAGCACCATATTTTTCAACGATACGTGAGTTAATCAAAGAAGAAAATCCCAATACTAAGGCCAGTAAACCAAAGTAAAGTGCGAACAAGTTACCAGTTTTGAATTGCACCTGAAATATTTGTTGTGAAGAATTCAAATAGCCAATAAAGCTACCGAAGAATAACCCCATGCAAATGGTGTAGCTCGCCGTGATTCTATTTGTTACTACTTCTTTAAATCCTTCGTAAAAGCCTTTTTTCGAAAAAGGAATACGGTTGGATTTTGGTAGTGTTTCTTTTAAACGCAAGCCAATCCAAACAATCAATAACACAGCATAAACAAGATACATCTCAAAAATACCGCGCCAATCATCGACAAACATAATCGCTTGCCCAAGTGTAGGGGCGATGGCTGGAACCAAGACGAAAATCATCATCACCAATGACATGATACGAGCCATTTGCGCGCCATGATATAGGTCGCGAACCAAGGAAATAGCGGATATATAAGGTCCTGCTACCCCTAAGCCTTGAATAAAGCGCCCCAACATCAGCATTTCTAAACTATCGGCTTGGTAGCAGACTACAGTGCCAATTAAGTAGAGAGTAAAGCCACCAAATAGAATAGGGCGGCGACCTAGGGCATCTGACAGTGGCCCACAAATTAATTGCCCCATTGCCAAACCTAAAAACAACATGCTAATGAGTAATTGTGGTTGATTTGCTGTTACTGCACCAAGTTCGTTACCGATAATCCCAAGTGCTGGTAGTAAGGCATCAATGGAGATTGCCGTTATCGACATTAATAGAGCAACTAAGAGTGTGAACTCCTTCGCCCCCATACCGGAAGACGAAGTGTTGTTGTGGGCATTTTCCATATGTTATCCAAAGAAAAAATGATGTTTTGAAGAGCTGTGAGCAAGCTCGAATTCTAATAATAGTCGAGTATTATACTCAGGCTTTATAAAGCCCTGCTTGCAAATATGTGCATGAAATAAGGAAGTGTTTTGTGGTTAGTCTATGAGGTCGTAAGTTATGTTAGTTTACCTAGTGTTTTTTTCGTTTTTATTGCGCTTTTTTTGTGATTTTTATACGATGCCTATATATTTGATGGCAATCGCAATCAAATTCTTTGATGCGGATACAGTAAAGTGAGCTTGCATGGAATGTAGCGTTATAAACTGTTCTAAATACCCTCTCTTTCTGCCTGTTATATATTTGACTGGTCTAATTTTTATTTCTATTCCATTTGTCTACCGATGATTTTTTTTATTATTTATTTATAAGGGGTTTTTATGACTTCTCGCCTACTATTTGGTCGAACTGCTTTGGCTGTTTTTGTGTCTTTGTCGGTTGCTGGTTGTTCGGTAACCCCTAAACAATTTACTAATCAAGAAATCTTGTCTCAGGCGGCTGAAAATGCTGATGAGATAAATAAAGATGTTGCCCCTATTACTGGTCCAATCGATTTAAACGAAGCTTTTGCTCGTACTATTAAGTATAACCGCGATGCGCGTTTAAAAGCCTTTGAAGCTGTAGTTTCGCAGGGGCAATTGGCTGTCGATAAGTTTGATATGTTGCCAGAATTAGCTGCCAAGGCAGGTTATAATCATCGTAATAATTACGCGGCTTCTGCATCGGTTACTTTCTCCGGTGATGAGCCATCGAGCTTAGGTAGCAATCCGAGCTACTCGGTTTCATCTGATAAAAGTACGGTAAATGCGAGTATTGGCGCGACTTGGGATATTCTCGATTTTGGCTTGTCGTACTATCGTGCAAAACAGCAAGCAGATCGCTTTCTGATTTCCAAAGAGCGCGAACGTAAAGTGGTTCATTCTATTATGGAGCAGTCTCGTAATGCTTATTATCGGGCGGTTTCTGCGGAACGTTTGTTATCTAAAATCAACCCTTTAATCGTTAAGGCTCGTGCAGCACTAGTTGACTCAGCTAAGATAGAAAAGCTTCGTGCTCAGTCCCCAATGGAAGCATTAACCTATCAGCGTTCCCTATTGGAAACCTTGCGTACCCTTCAAGACATTCGTAAGGATTTGATGCCGGCTAAAACTGAGTTGGCAATTTTAATGGGCCTAAATCCTGCTGTTAATTTTGAATTGGCAGATGTTAATAATCCTAATAGCGATATCCCTGTTCTTAATGTCGACATGAGTTCTATGGAGCGCACTGCGTTAGTACTTCGTCCAGAACTACGAGAAGCGCAATACCAAGAGCGTATTACTCAAGAAGAAGTGCATTCTGCCTTTTTGTCTCTTTTTCCAAGCTTAAGCCTTAGTGCAGGCCTGAATTACAACGATTCTGATTACCTTCGTTATAACGACTGGACGTCTGCTGGTGTGGGTTTGAATTGGAACCTTATGAACGTGTTTCGATATGGCAAGTTAGATAGGTTGAATGACTTGAAAATTGCCGCGGGCAAACAGCGATCTCTAGCAACCTCTATGGCGGTTATCTCTCAGGTTCACATTGCTGATATTCAATTCAAAGAATCGAATGATACTTATGCACTGGCTACGCAATATTATGATGTGGCACAGCGTATTAAAGCCCAAGTAGATTCTAGCCGCACAGCGCAAAGTATTGGTGATTTAACCGTTATTCGTGAGGATCTAAATGCTTTGTTGGCAGAGTTACGTCGTGATGTGGCTTATGCTGATCTGCAAAATAACTTCGGTAGAGTGCTAGTTTCTATGGGTCTGGACCCATTGCCAGAAGGTTTTGGCAATATGAGTCTAGAAGAGCTATCTACGGCTTTTAACAACATGTTTGCTCGTTGGGAGCAAGGTGACATTGAAGTGATTTCAGCGGAAGAAATGCAATCTGCATTAGCGGCAAAAAGTGTGGCTGAGAAGTAAGTTTTGATGATGTTCAAACTGAAAGTTGTGGTGTGCCTGCTCTTTTGTGTAATAACGATGCCAGTTATCGCACAAGAGACCTTTAAAGCGCGAGGTATATTGGTCGCAACCAATAAGGCGACGCTGTCTACTGAGTTATCTGCCAGAGTGATTGCAGTGCCCAAAAGAATGGGGGAATCCTTTAAGCAAGGGGATTCTCTTATTCGCTTAGATTGTCGGTTGTTTGAGGCTCAATTGGAAAAAGTGGATGCCGAAACGAAAGTCGCGCAAGCAAGATTAGATAACACTCAGCAGCTTAATCGGCTGAATTCTATTGGAACATTGGAAGTCACTATTGCACAAGCTGAGCTACAAAAGGTTCAGGCAGAGCGCACTATTGCACAACTAAACGTAGAGCGTTGTGATATTAAAGCGCCTTTTGATGGTGTGGTTGAACAACTCGATAGTCATACATTTGAAGTTGTGCAACAGCAACAAGCCTTGATGAAAATCGTCGGATTGAATCGATTAGAAGCCGACATAATTGTTCCAGCACAATGGATGGCGTGGCTGACAATAAATAAAGCAATCACATTACAGGTCGAAGAGACACAACAAACATTGCAGGCGGTGGTTAGCCATATTGGGCCAAGTGTCGACCCAACGAGCCAAACTATTCAAATACGAGCTACGATTAAAAAAGTACCAGTCAAGGTTTTACCTGGTATGAGCGTGGTGGCGATGTTTCAGTAAAAAAATAGAATTTTAATACTAGTACTTATTTAAAGAGCAGTATTTTTAAAAGAACAGTAACAAATGTTGCTAAAAACAATAAAGCAGCGTTTACAACAGATTGAATGAATTTTAGCAACAATACATGAGTTGCTAAAAAATATACCCATAGAGGTGGTGATCATGAAAAAGCAATATTCCAACAAATCAGGCAAAAAAGCGTCAGGTCATTACTCTCTAGGCAATAAAAAACAGGCGCGTAAGCCGCTGATTACTGCTTTAGAGCCGCGTTTATTGTTGGATGGTGCTGCGGTTGCCACTGCAGTTGATGTGCTAACTGACTCGCAGCTTCATGATGCTTCGCAAATAGACAATAGTCATCAGGGTTCAGATACCTCTTTTGTTGTTGCACCCACAGAAGTTAGGGCGGTAGACCCAAGCTTAAATAATGGTAAAAAAGAAGTAGTTTTCATTGAAGACAACGTTGCTGATTACCAAAGTTTAATCGACGGAGCAAATACTGGTGTGGAAGTTGTGTTATTGGATTCCACCCAAGATGGTTTAGCGCAAATGGCAGAGTGGGCAAAGACCCACAGCGATTATGATGCTATTCATGTAATTAGCCATGGCGCCGAAGGGCAGGTCAATTTAGGGGGATTTAGTCTAGATAATATTACCGTCAAAACTCGCTCTGCTGATTTAGCCCAATTAGGCGCAGCGCTGAACGAAGAAGGTGATTTGTTGCTTTATGGCTGTTCGGTTGCCAGCGGAGAAGGGCAAGACTTTATTACTGCTCTAGCCCAAGCTACCCAAGCGGATGTGGCAGCGTCTAATGATATCACTGGTGCGGCGGGTAAAGGTGGGGATTGGGTGCTTGAGAAAAGTATAGGCCAGATTGATGTGGCCGCATTACAGGATGTGAATTATCAAGGCACGTTGGCAAACGTTACCTTTGGGTTTGAGTCAGGTGTTTCGGGTGTTGGGAGCAAAACAGTGACACAGACCAAAGATGGTGAAACGTTGACGGTAGTTGCAACAGAAAACTTTGGGGATAGCACACAGACCACCACTTCTGTGGATGGTAGCAATTCAATTTCAACTTATACCGGTTCCCAAATTACTAGTCAGCTTGAGTTTACGATAAGTGGTAAGGTCTTCGATTTTACCTCCATCAAAATTTATAACGCTAATGCCGATGCTACTTTTACGTTTACCCCTAATGACGGAGCAGCTTTTACCACATCAACTATAAGTTCTGGTCAAACGGTTACTATTGATCTAAGTAGTGCTGGATTTCAAGGTGTTTCGAATATCACCATGACATCTTCAGATTCATTAGGTGTCGTAGTAGACTTTGACTCGGTTGTGTTAACGAATATCACTGCGGCTAGTGCGCTCCCTAATGCCCCATCAACACCGGATTTGTCAGCGGCATCTGATACCGGTATATCCAGTACGGATAATGTTACTAAAGATAACACGCCGACCTTTACCGGTACGGCGGAAGCGGGCGCAACGGTGACCTTGTTCGACACCGACGGCACCACGTCGCTGGGCACCGCCACTGCCGATGGGGCTGGCAATTGGTCAATCACGTCGAGCGCTTTATCGGATGGTTCCCACATCGTCACGACCAAGGCCACCGATGCGGCTGGCAATGTGTCTTCTACTTCTTCTGGACTAACGCTCACCATTGATGCGACCAATCCGGTGATTTCCACCACGGGCGGATCGTTGACTTATATGGAAAATGACGCTGCAACTGTCATTGACGGCGGCGCGACACTAACCGAAGTGGGAAGCCCCGGTTCGTCCGTCTTAACCGTGCAGATTTCCGCTAATGCGGAAGCGACTGATACTTTGTCACTCGCCACGGGCATATCGACGGGCATTAACGTCAACGGAACAGATTTACGTTCTGGTTCGACCAATATTGGTACCGTGACGGCCTCCAGTGTGACCAACAACACAATATGGACTTTAACCTTCTTATCTTCCGCAACGGCGGCAGATATCCAAGGAGTGCTTCAGGCCATTCGTTATAACAGCACATCAGACAACCCAAGTGCCTCGGCTCGCACGGTGACCTTCAACCTGACCGACGGGGCGGGGAACCAAGGATCGAACATCCGCGATATCGCGGTGACGGCGGTGAATGATGCGCCTGTATTAAGTGATCAGTATGGTACTTTTGGTGAGGCCATTGGCTCAGGAACAGATCGTGCCTATGAAGTCGCCGTTCAGTCTGATGGAAAAGCTGTTGTAGTCGGTTATAGCTGGACAGGTACATCTGATGACATTGCTCTATTGCGTTACAACACAGATGGAAGTCTTGATAGTTCATTTGGTGATAATGGAGTAGTTTTAACGTCGTTTAGTAGTTTAGGCGCTGCAACGAATACAGAGTCAAGTGTAGAGTCTGGGGATGATCGAGCTTATGCCATCGCGATTGATGCCAATGGCAAAATTGTGGTTGCGGGTCAAACTAAGAATGATGTAAACGAAAACGAAAGTATTGTTGTGCGTTATAACTCGGATGGCTCTGTCGATACTTCCTTTGGTAATAATGGTTTTTTTACTTATGATGAGCCCAGCAGTGCTTATTTCTGGAAAGTACAATTAACTTCGGATGGCGGTTATCTATTTGGCTATTCGTCAGATTCGACATTGGTTAAATTAGACGCTTCTGGCAACCTTGATGCTAATTGGGGTGTTAATGGAGTCTTAAAAAATGCAACCTATCCAAACGCCACGAGTGGGGGGTTCAAAGTTGCCTCTGATGGTAGTGTCTATCAAACATTAAATGATACTGTTAACAAAAAGTTGGTAGTTGTCAAATATTCTGTAGATGGTGTTGCTGACACTGATTTTGGTACGGCAGGTTTTGCTATTATTACGCCCAATTATTCTGGTACTTTGTTCACATTTACAGTCAGTATATCGGGTGCCAGTGATAATGCGCTTTTTGCGATGGTCTCCACACAATATCTAGATGGTTCTTTTGTTCAAAACAGCGAACTATTGAAAGTGGATTTAACGACGGCCAGTCTTGACAGCAGTTTTGGCACTAATGGTTTTATAAACCTGTCAGGTTTAGGTTTTAGTCAATATAAAGAAATTATTATTGATGCAAATAGCAAAATTAATTTAATTGGAAATAATGCGAATGGTGGTGGTGCCGATTATCAGTTAATGCGCTTCAATGCAGACGGTTCGTTGGACACGACATTTGGTACGAGTGGCAAAGTTACTACCGATTTAGATGGACGTAAAAATTATGCTTGGGGAGCTGATATTGATGCCGATGGTTATATTTTTATTGCTGGAAATCGCTATCAGGCGAATGGAAATAATGATTTTGTTCTTGCCAAATACTCCAGCTCAGGGAGTTTAGATTCTGACTTCAAACCACCAGTTAATTATACAGAAGGTGGTACAGCTGCTGTGGTTGCGTCAGATTTAGTTTTAAGTGACATTGACAGTACAACGCTAGCCACGGCAACCATTGCTATTAGCACGCATTTCACAACAGGTGATCTTCTGACGTTTATAAATGACGGCAGCAGTATGGGTAACATTTCAGCGTCTTACGACTCGATTAATGGCACACTGACCTTAACTTCCGCGAGTGCGTCAGCTAATCTAGCTGAATGGCAAAGTGCGTTAAGAGCCGTTACCTACTCATCCACTTCTGATGTGCCTACATTGATAAGTACTTCAAGAAGTGTGACTTTTGTCGTAAATGACGGCATTGATCAGAGTAATATTGTTACTAAAACGCTTTTACTGACGCCAGTCAATGATACGCCAACCATTTCTAATGCACCTGCAGATATTACTGTCACTGAAGATACCGCTTCCAATGTTGACCTGTCTGGCGTGACTTTTGTTGACAGCGATGGCGATAATCTTACGGTCACCCTGACCACATCGGCTGGCACGTTAGCCGCTTCTTCTGGTGGCAATGTGACAGTGAGTAACTCCGGTACGGGAACGTTGACACTTTCAGGTACTGCCGCGAATATTAATACTTATTTGGACACTACCACCAACATTCAATACATAGGCGCTAGCAACACCAGTGGTGATAATGCCGCAACGATTAGTATCAAGGCTAATGACGGTACCACGGATTCTACAATCTCAACGGTAAATATTAATATTACTGAGGTCAACGATGAGCCGACGTTAACCGCTACTCCTTTGAATCCTACCTTTACTGAAGGAGGTGCTGATGTCACCTTATTCAATAATCCCAATGCGAGCACGGTTGAAGCAGGTCAAACCATTGAACAGCTGACGCTTACTGTCAGTAACATCAGTGATCTAGGCAATGAATTTTTAACCTTTGGTAGTGTTAATATTGCTTTGCAAGATAATCAAAGTGCCTCACATACTAGCCCGGCAGTGTTTAGCTATACGGTGAGCTTGACTGGCACCACAGCGACTGTGACGATCAATGCCTCAGATACTGCAGCGGTTTGGCAGAACTATGTACCATTTTTAAAATATAAAAACACGTCTGAAGCACCAACAGAAGGAAACCGAGTAGTCACATTGACCTCTATTACTGATTCTGGAAGTAATACTGGTGCTAATGATAATGTAGCGGACTTATCTATTGCGTCAACGGTGGCTGTGGTTCAAGTACCTGCAGTGGTGGCCAGTGTGGCTGCGACTACAAGTAATGGTAGTTATAATGAAGGCGATGTTATTGCAATAACAGTGACCTTTGATGATGCTGTTACTGTGACAGGCACGCCACAATTAATATTAGAAACAGGCTCCGAAGACCGTGTTGTCGATTATGTATCTGGTTCTGGCAGCAATACGCTGACGTTTAATTATACGGTACAAGCAGGTGATACCAGTGCTGATTTAGATTACATCAGTACATCTGCATTAACCTTAAACGGAGGTAGCATTAAAGATGCGGGTGGTTATGACGCTACTTTAACCTTAGCGACTCCTGGCGCATCTGACTCTCTTGGGGCTAATAAAGCGATCGTGATTGACACCACAGCGCCTAGTTCTCCGACTACGCCAGATATGACAGCGGGGACGGACAGTGGTACTTCTTCCACCGATGACATAACAAATGATACAACGCCAACCGTGACAGGAACCGCTGAAGCTGGCGCGACCGTGGTTCTTTATGATACCGACGGAACCACATCACTTGGTTCAGCAACGGCGGATGGTTCAGGTAATTGGAGCATTACCAGCTCAGAGCTTTCTACTGGTAGTCATACCTTAACGACAAAAGCTACCGATACGGCCGGCAATGTCAGTGTGGCATCCTCTGGCTTAACCATTACTGTCGATGATACCGCTCCGACTTTGTCTTCTAGTAACCCTGCTGATGGGGCTGTTTCAGTTGCCCCAAGTGGCGACATCACTCTGACGTTTAGTGAAGACATTGCCAAAGGTTATGATGAGATTACCCTAATCAATGTCACGACCGGTACTACGGTAGAGACTTTTGATGTATTGAACGGCGGTAATTTAACGTATTCTGGCAATACAGTTACCTTGAATCCAGTGTCTGACCTAGATGAAGCCACTACTTATGCGATTCGTATAGATGGTAACGCCGTACGCGATACGGCAGGGAATACCTATGCAGGCATCAGTGATAACACGACGTTGAACTTTACTACAGGTGTTACCGACTCTACTGCGCCGACGTTCTTATCGATTCAGCGCGCCGATGACGATGTGGTCAACAGTGATACAACTAGCTTTACCTTGACCTTTAATGAAGCGGTTACTGCGGTGGCTGGAGATTTTGAGCTGAATGTCGGCGGTTCAGTAGCGGGCACAATTGGCAGCATTACTGGCTCAGGCACTAATACGATTACCGTCAATGTCACCGGCATTTCTGGTGTTGGCACGCTAGGGCTTAACTTGAAGTCCGATCATGCTGTGACGGATGCGGCGGGTAACGCCCTCGCTACCGCAGAACCAGCGGATGATGAGGTATATACCGTTGATACGGTAGCACCGACGTTAATCTCAATAAACCGCGTAGACAGTGCCACGACTAATGCCGACTCAGTACAGTTTATCGCGGTGTTTAGCGAAACCGTAACAGGTTTGGGTATTGATGATTTCGAATTAACCGGAACGGCGACCAACGGTGCAAATATTAGCAGCGTAACGGGTACCGGCAATGGCTTTGTGATTACTATTTCTGGCGTCGATGGTGATGGCACTTTGGGCGTACAGCTTAAGTCTGCGGCGACAGTAAATGATATTGCGGGCAATGCGTTAACTGCAACGACACCTAGTGCGTTATTAGAAACCTACACTATTGAAAACACCGCACCGACTGCTACCGCGATTATCACGACGAATACCGCTTTAAGTACGGCAGATTCGGTGACCTTTGATGTGACCTTTAGTGAAGCCGTTACCAATGTCAGCATGGATGATTT
The DNA here is from genome assembly GCF_012726345.1 of Marinomonas sp. UCMA 3892. Lineage (GTDB taxonomy): Bacteria > Pseudomonadota > Gammaproteobacteria > Pseudomonadales > Marinomonadaceae > Marinomonas. Next base: position 180,276 of record NZ_PTXN01000010.1, on the reverse strand, counting down.
TGAAATTTCTGGTGATGTAACCGGCGCTATTTCAGCCGTATCGGGTTCGGGTTCTTCTTATACCGTTACTGTTAGTAATATTGTCGGTGATGGTGCCCTTGGCTTGAACTTCAATTCTGGCCAAAACATTACAGACATAGCTGGTAATGCTTTGGCTGGGACAGAACTGGCAACGGACGAATCTTATACTATCGACAATACCTTGCCGACTGTAACGTCTATAAGTCGTGGCATGGTGAATCAGGTTGAAGCAAATACCGCCACCGATGTCGTTTTCACTGTTGTTATGAGTGAAACCGTTACTGGAATTGAAACCAGTGATTTTGCTGTCACAGGTAACGCAAGTAATACTGGTGTGAGCAATGTTTCTAGTTCCGATGGTAAGGTGTTCAAGGTCACGGTTAGTGGTGTAAATGGTACGATAGGCCAAACGGTCGGCTTGAGCTTCACGGGTTCTGCTGATGATGCGCTTAGTCAGGCGTCCACGGCCCAATTTACCTCTGGCGACAATTATACTATTGCAGGTACATTGCTTAATGAAGGGGCGCTGACCCAAGCACAGCTTGATGCCATTGTGGATCTGAACCGCGAAGGCACCTTGCTTGAGCAATCCGTTGCCGATGCCAAGCAAGTTATTATTATTGACTCCCGTGTGCCGGGTTTAGTCGAGCTGACCAAGCAAGCGAATCCAGAAGCGGATATTTGGTTGTTGGATGGTTCACGCTCTGCCACCGAGCAAATCACCGAAATCCTTGCCAACTACAGTGACTTGGATGCGTTACACATTCTGTCTCACGGCGGTGTAGGCGAAATCTACCTCGGTGCAGAAACGGTTTCAGCGGATGCTATCACACAAAATTCGGCTACTTACGCCGCTTGGGGCAAGGCTCTAAGCGATAGTGGCGACATCTTGCTCTACGGCTGTAACGTCGCCCAAGGCGACACGGGTATGGCTTTTATCAATCAATTTGCCCAAGTAACAGGGGCTGATATCGCGGCTTCTGATGATTTGACTGGTTCTGCGGTGCTTGGTGGGGATTGGGTGTTGGAAGCATCAACTGCCAGTATTGAATCTAACAATATATCTGTTAGTGATTACTCGGGGGTTTTAGCTTCACAATTCTCTCAAACTGCAGATCCACTTGCAGCTGCTGGGGCCGTATCAGGTGATCAAAGCTGGCTTTATACCGTTGCAATTGATTACGATTCGGATGGCGATCAAGACTTTTTAGCTTATGATGGATCGGCTTACTCCTTCTTCAATAATGATGGAAGTGGAAGTTTTACTAAAGTAACTCCGAATACCTCTTTCCCTTTACAGAAGAGTGAAGCTTTCCTAGTCGCTGATTTTGATAATGATGGAGATGAAGATGTTATTGTTGCGGATGGCACAGGGTTGCCTTCTTATTATCGAAATAACGGGGATTCTACGTTCACTCTCAGCCAAGACCCACTGGCCTCAGCTGGTGCAGTAACTGGTAGTGATAATTGGCTTTATACCGTTGCAATTGATTACGATTCGGATGGCGATCAAGACTTTTTAGCTTATGATGGATCGGCTTATTCCTTCTTCAATAATGATGGAAGTGGAAGTTTTACTAAAGTAACTCCGAATACCTCTTTCCCTTTACAGAACAGTGAAGCTTTCCTAGTTGCAGATTTTGATAATGATGGTGACGAAGATGTTATTGCTGCTGATGGCACAGGGTTGCCTTCTTATTATCTAAATAACGGGGATTCTACTTTCACACTCAGCCAAGATCCACTAGCCTCAGCTGGTGCAGTAACTGGTAGTGATAATTGGCTGTATACAGTTGCTATTGATTACGATTCTGACGGCGATCAGGACTTTCTAGCTTATGATGGGGCGGCTTATTCCTTTTTCGACAATGATGGAAGTGGAAGCTTTACTAAAGTAACTCCGAATACCTCTTTTCCTCTGCAGAACAGTGAAGCTTTCCTAGTCGCAGATTTTGATCATGATGGTGACGAAGATGTTATTGTTGCTGATGGCGCTGGTGTCCCTTCTTATTATCGTCAGGATGGAACGGTTGCCGGAACAGATAATAAACCCCCTGTTATTGACTCAGCCACGCCAACCAATAATGCAACAGGGATTGAACCGACCGCCAATATTACTTTAACCTTTGATGAAATCATTTCTTCAACTGGCACTGGCGCAATTAAGATTTATAAAACTTCTGATAATTCTTTAGTGGAATCTATTCCAGGCAATGATGGCAGAGTCACAGGCTCGGGTTCTTCAACGATTACGATTAACCCAACAACCGATCTAGATGCCAGCACCGAATACTATATTCAAATCGACAAGCAAGCTTTTTTTGATGCCGATGGCATGACCTTTGTGGGCATTGTTGATAAAACCACGCTAAGTTTTACTACTGGCGCTGGCGTCGATACAGCAGCTCCAAGCTTTGAAACTTCAACGCCTTCCGCATTGAATATTTCGACCACTACTTTAGATTTAACTGCCGATATTGATGAAGCAGGTACGATTTACTACGTTGTTGTACCTGATGGAGCGACAGCGCCTACCGCTGCGGAAGTAAAAGCTGGAACGGCGTCAGGCGGTGGTGCCGCCATTACGTCAGGTAATGCTGCTGTCAGTACCGGCGCTTTCTCGAACACCTTCAGTGTCTCAGGGCTATCTGCTAACACGGCTTATGATATTTATGTAGTGGCAGAAGACGACGAAGGCACGCCAAACCTTCAAGGCACACCTGCGCGAGTAGATGTTTCTACGATCGCTCCTCCCAACGCTGCCCCAACGATCTCCGGCGCACCAGCTTCTATTACTACAACAGAAGATACGGCATCTAATATTGATCTTTCAGCCGTGACTTTTGCCGATGGTGATGATGACTCGTTAACCGTTACCTTGTCGGTGAATAATGGAACTTTCTCTACACCTGCCGATGGTTCTGGCGTTGGCGCGGGAGTGACTGAGGCGCTAGTCAATGCAACGACTATTACGTTAGTAGGTAGTGCTACGGATATTAATACCTATCTGGATACGGCTTCTAATATTCGATATACCGGTGCGGCGAATGCTGCGGGTACCAATGCCGCCACATTAACCATCAGCGCCAGCGATGGCACCGCGAATCTAGCATCTAACCCAACGGTGAACATTAATATTACCAATGTGAATGATGCGCCTACGGTTGCTAATGCACCTGCAACCATTTCAGTAACGGAAGACACGGCTTCTAACCTAGACCTTTCTAGTGTGGTCTTTGCGGATGTAGATAATGATAACCTGACGGTGACTCTGTCGATCGACAAGGGGAGCTTCTCATCACCAGCTGATGGCAGCGGTTTTGGAAGTGGTGTCACCGAAACCTTGGTTGATAGCAAAACTATTACGTTGTCTGGTTCTGCTACAGATATCAATACTTACTTGGACACTGCTTCAAACATTCAATATACCGGTGCAAATAATGTCAGCGGTAATGGTGCTGCAACCCTAACTATCAGTGCTAACGATGCCAATTCAGCCTCCTTAGCTTCTAACTCAACGGTTAGTATCAATATTACCGAGGTTAATGATGCGCCAACTATTTCAGGCGCTTCTGCAAATCAAGCCGTTAATGACTCTGCCACTCTGACGCCATTTAGTAATGTGGTCTTGGCTGATGTGGATAGTGCTAATGTATCGATGACGGTGGCGTTGGATACGGCGGCGAAAGGGACTTTTACTGCCGCTTCGTTAATCGCTTCTGGTTTTACCGATGCCGGTAGTGGTTCTTATACCCTAACGTCGACGACTTTGGCCTCGGCTCAGGCGGCGTTGCGTGCCTTGGTGTTTGATCCGGCAGATAATCGTGTCGCAGTAGGCTTAACCGAGTCTACCACGTTCACTATTACGGTAAACGATGGCACCACAAACGGCATAGATAGTACTACTACGGTAGTGAGTACCTCTATTAACGATGCGCCAACCGATATTGTATTGAGTGATACGACATACGGCCATTCTGAAGGTGCCACTAATGTAGTGGTCGGTAGCTTCTCCGCCACCGATGCGGATACTGGTGAAAGCTTCACTTATTCGTTAGTGTCTGGCGTGAACGATACGGATAACGCTAAGTTCAATATTGATGGCGCCAATCTGCGTGTGACGGACCGTGCGAATGTGCCTGCTGGCACTTATAGCATCCGTGTACAGGTGAACGATGGCGATGCCACATTTGAGAAATCGTTCAGTATTACGGTGAGTGATGATATTGCACCGACTATTAGTGCTGTAGTACCTGCCGACAATGCCACTGGGGTGTCGGTCGCGGACTCTATTGAGATTACCTTTGATGAGGGGGTTCAGTTAGGTAATGCTGGCACCATTACCCTGTACGATATTACAGGCAATGGTGCGAATAGTTTGACCATTGATGTGGGCAACCACAATGGGCAGCTTGCTATTGTGGGTAATAAATTGACCATCAACCCAACGAATAATCTGATGGCGACCAACCAGTACGCCATTCAGATAACGGCGGGTGCGTTAACAGACAGTTCAGATAATGCTCTAGCAGCCATCAGCGATACAATAAGTTATAACTTTACCACGGGTACGGTAGACACTACAGCGCCCACGGTTGCGATTGTAGATATTGCCGATCCTACTCAACCCAATGCGGGTACGGTTACTATTAACTTCAGTGAGCAAGTGACTAATGTTGATATTGCAGACTTCGCACTTACTCGTAATGGCGATACGGTAGATATCAGTGGGTTGTCAGTGACGGGCAGTGGTCATGCTTATACCATTGATTTGTCGAGCGTGACAACGTCGGAAGGCACTTATGTATTGACCTTGAATAAATCAAACATTACAGACGCTTCTGGTAATGCTTTAGCTGATGGTGACAGTGATACTTTTGTTATTGATACCACTGCACCAACGGGCGTGGCGATTGTGCGTGCGGGAGCAGATACACAAAGCGGCAGTGCGGCCACTTTTACCGCGGTATTCAGTGAAGCCGTGAGTGGAGTGGATGCCGCTGATTTTGTATTGACTGGCACCGCCGCTGGTGGCTCGATCACGAGTGTGACGCAAGTCTCTGATTCGGTTTATACCATTACAGTGAATGGCGTTAGTAGTGATGGTACTTTGGGGGTGAATTTAAAAGACTCTGGAACAGGGATCACTGATACGGCGGGCAATGCGATAGGCGCTGGGGTTACAGGGCAACAAATCACTATAGATAATACAGGTCCAAGTGTTGTTGCGATTAACCGAGATGGTGCTGTGTTGACCACCGCAGACAGTGCAACCTATACAGTAACCTTTAACGAGGCCGTAACCGGTGTCGATGTTAGCGACTTTAGTTTGTCTGGTGGTGCAACGGGTACTGTTGCTTCAATAACAGGCTCGGGTCGTACTTATCAGGTCACCGTGAATAACATCAGTGGTGATGGTAGCCTTCGTCTTGACCTTAACGCTTCTGGTACGGGTATTACTGATACAGTGAGTAACGCCATCGGGGCTGGATTTACCTCTGGCGATACATTAACGATTGATAATACCACCCCTGTTGTGACGGCCTCTCAAGCTTTTAATCTTGATGAAGGCATGGTGGCTGATACCGTTATCGGCCAAGTTAAAGCCACAGATACGAACGGAGTAAGTCAGTTCTCGATTCAATCGGGTAACGACAATGGCTACTTTGCGATTGACAATAATGGTGTCGTGACACTTACCAGCGCGGGTGCTGCAGCGATTGATTATGAAACTGCGACCTCTTATACACTGAATATCATGGCGACCGATGCAGTAGGGCAAGCTTCTACCGCAGCGGCAGTCACTATCTCTATTAATGATATCAACGACAATGCGCCTGTGTTTAGCTCTGCGGCAACAGCGACTTTGGCTGAAAATACGGCAGTGACAACAGTTGTATACGATGCAAATGCCACCGATGCCGACGGCACTTCCGTTCATAACAGCGTGACTTACAGCTTAAAAGTGACGGATGATCACAACGTATTTACTATTGATTCAACGACTGGTGAAGTGAAGCTGAAAGCAGCGGCGGACTACGAAACTAAGTCGTCTTATAACTTTACCGTGATTGCGTCCGATGGTATGCGCAGCACTGAACAAGACGTTACTCTGTCAATCACCGATGTGAACGACAATACGCCGGCGATGACTTCCGGTGCGACGGGCAGTGTCAATGAGAATGCTGATACCAGTACGGTTATTTACACAGCTACCGCGACCGATGCAGACGGTACGGCAGCGAACAGCACCTTGGTGTACAGTTTGTCTGGAGATGATGCTGATAAGTTAATCATCGATGCGACCACTGGTGAGGTGACACTGAAAGCCTCAGCGGATTATGAAACTCAAACCAGCTATAGCTTTAATGTTGTAGCAACGGATAACGGTGCCGGCAACTTCAATTCAGGCAGTCTGAGTACCACGCAAGCGGTGATCGTCAGCGTCAATGACTTGAACGACAATACGCCAGTGATGACTTCCGGTGCGACGGGCAGTGTCAATGAGAATGCTGATACCAGTACGGTTATTTACACAGCTACCGCGACCGATGCAGATGGCACCGCGGCGAATAATACCTTGGTGTACAGTTTGTCTGGAGATGATGCTGATAAGTTAATCATCGATGCGACCACTGGTGAGGTGACACTGAAAGCCTCAGCGGATTATGAAACTCAAACCAGCTATAGCTTTAATGTTGTAGCAACGGATAACGGTGCCGGCAACTTCAATTCAGGCAGTCTGAGTACCACGCAAGCGGTGATCGTCAGCGTCAATGACTTGAACGACAATACGCCAGTGATGACTTCCGGTGCGACGGGCAGTGTCAATGAGAATGCTGACATCAGTACGGTTATTTACACAGCTACCGCGACCGATGCAGACGGTACGGCAGCGAACAGCACCTTGGTGTACAGTTTGTCTGGAGATGATGCTGATAAGTTAATCATCGATGCGACCACTGGTGAGGTGACACTGAAAGCCTCAGCGGATTATGAAACTCAAACCAGCTACAGCTTTAATGTTATTGCGACAGATAACGGTGCTGGGAACCTCAACTCTGGTAGCTTGAGTACAACGCAAGCGGTGACCGTCAGCGTTAATGACCTGAATGACAATACGCCAGTGATGACTTCCAGTGCGACGGGCAGTGTCAATGAGAATGCTGATACCAGTACGGTTATTTACACAGCTACCGCGACCGATGCAGACGGTACGGCAGCGAACAGCACCTTGGTGTACAGTTTGTCTGGAGATGATGCTGATAAGTTAATCATCGATGCGACCACTGGTGAGGTGACACTGAAAGCCTCAGCGGATTATGAAACTCAAACCAGCTATAGCTTTAACGTTGTGGCAACGGATAACGGTGCCGGTAACTTCAATTCAGGCAGTCTGAGTACCACGCAAGCGGTTATCGTCAGCGTCAATGACTTGAACGACAATACGCCAGTGATGACTTCCGGTGCGACGGGCAGTGTCAATGAGAATGCTGATACCAGTACGGTTATTTACACAGCTACCGCGACCGATGCAGACGGTACGGCGACCAATAACACCTTGCGCTACAGCTTGTCTGGTGACGATGCGGCGTTGTTGGATATCAATGCGGTGACTGGTGTGGTGACGTTAAAAGCCTCAGCGGATTATGAAACCAAGTCCAGCTACAGCTTTAATGTTATTGCGACAGATAACGGTGCTGGGAACCTAAACTCTGGTAGCTTGAGTACCACGCAAGCGGTGATCGTCAGCGTCAATGATTTGAACGACAATACGCCGGTGATGACTTCTGGTGCGACGGGCAGTGTTAATGAGAATGCTGATACCAGTACGGTTATTTACATCGCAACGGCGACCGATGCAGATGGTACGGCAGCGAACAGCACCTTGGTGTACAGTTTGTCTGGAGATGATGCTGATAAGTTAATCATCGATGCGACCACTGGTGAGGTGACACTGAAAGCCTCAGCGGATTATGAAACTCAAACCAGCTATAGCTTTAATGTTGTGGCAACGGATAACGGTGCCGGCAACTTCAATTCAGGCAGTCTGAGTACCACGCAAGCGGTGATCGTGAGCGTCAATGACTTGAACGACAATACGCCGGTGATGACTTCTGGTGCGACAGGCAGCGTTGATGAAAATGCCGATACCTCGACCGTGATTTACACGGCCACAGGTACCGATGCAGATGGCACCGCGGCGAATAATACCTTGCGCTACAGTTTGTCTGGAGATGATGCTGATAAGTTAATCATCGATGCGACCACTGGTGAGGTGACACTGAAAGCCTCAGCGGATTATGAAACTCAAACCAGCTACAGCTTTAATGTTGTGGCAACGGATAACGGTGCCGGCAACTTCAATTCAGGCAGTCTGAGTACCACGCAAGCGGTGATCGTGAGCGTTAATGACTTGAACGACAATACGCCAGTGATGACTTCCGGTGCGACGGGCAGTGTCAATGAGAATGCTGATATCAGTACGGTTATTTACACCGCAACGGCGACCGATGTAGACGGTACGGCCACCAATAACACCTTGCGCTACAGTTTGTCTGGTGCCGATGCGGTGTTGTTGGATATCAATGCGGTGACTGGTGTGGTGACGTTAAAAGCCTCAGCAGATTATGAAACTAAGTCCAGCTACAGCTTTAATGTTATTGCGACAGATAACGGTGCAGGGAACCTCAATTCGGGGAGCTTGAGTGCCACGCAAGCGGTAACCGTCAGCGTCAATGACTTGAACGACAATACGCCAACGGTGAGTGCTGGGGCCGAAACGGCTATCCTAGTGGAAGCAGGAGGAGTGAATAATGCCGCAGCTGGTACTAATAGTTCCTCTATTACCCTCACTAAAGGCGATGTTGATACGGTTGGTAGCGTTAGTTATGACGCTACGTATTTAACGAATAATGGCTGGACTACTTTAGATAATGGCGCTACTTACTCAAGAATCGGCACTTATGGTACAGCGACATTAACTGTATCGACTGATTTAGTGAGCTATGTCCTGAACAACAATGATAGTGACACTCAATCTTTGGTGGTTGGGCAGTCCGTTACTGATAGTTTTACGATTCAAGTTACGGATGGCAATGCGACTCAGAGCACTAGTGCTGTATTTAACATAACTGGGGTGAATGATGCACCGATAGCCTCTAGTACCGTTGCCGCAATGACAGGAACTTCTGGTCTGGTGTTCAATCCAGTGACGTTACCGGCTAATTTATTTGCTGATGTGGATAATGGAGAAACGAGTAAGCTGGTATGGAGTATTGAGAACCTGCCAACTGGGTTAGTATTTAACGCGGCGACTCGCACTATATCTGGAACACCGCAGGGTGGTTTTGAAGGAGTAAATACACTACAAGTCGTAGCAACCGATTCTAATGGGGGTCAAGTTAAGGTTCCTGTAACTTTGACTTTGAAACCATCGCCAGTAACTCCGCCAGTTGAGACGAATCCTAATACAACGGCACCGTTACAGCCTCTAGGTGGGGGGGCTGATTTCAATGCTCCAGATGTTGACCCTAATGTTGAATCGCTACCTTCGGGTCTTATAGATTCAGGTGCTGGCGTCAGTGGTTTTGCTGGAGAGTCAGCTGATGATGTTCAATTGGTTGATGTTGCAGCGCCTATTGACAGTGCTGTTAGTGTCGTTCCATCCCCAGCAGCAGAAAGTAATGGCCAAGGGGCTTCTAATGGAGTGATAGTATCGGAATCACGAGTGTCTGTTGATGTGGGGGCTAATGGTCAGGTTCGGGTAACAGAAGGCGTTGGTCAATTATCTAATAGCACTGGTTTAACTATTGCCAGTATGGTTACTCAAGCTGATAGGGTGTCCATTTCTTTGTCTGATACAGGAGTCGCTGCAAGCTACAGTGCCACCTTAGTGGATGGATCGAGTTTGCCAAGTTGGGTGGAAGTAAATCCAACCACTGGTGAAATCTCTATGACGCCACCATCTGGACAAGGTAAAATCACCCTGAAAATTAATGCCGTGGATGCGAGTGGTAATATTCGGGTATTAGAGGTTGAAGTAGACCTTGACCAGTTGCCTGCTTCTGTTCAAGATGAGTCGACAGAGTCAGCTGCTCAAGCTAATGGTGCTATCTTTGTGCCATTAGATGAGCAATTAGCTATTGCGGCTGAACAGTTTGATGAATATGGAAATGATTTGATGAAGTTGTTAGCGTCGTAATTTATGTCTATTGATCAATCAGTTGCGCAGTTACTGCAAATAGAGCAGCAGGTTCGTCGTTGTGAAACCTCGACGGATCTGAGCTTTATTATGGTGAATATGACGCGAACCTTGGTGCCTTACCAGCAAGCAATGTTTTTGTCTGGTAATGAATTGGAAAAATTGAAATTAAAAGCGGTGAGTGATCTTTCTCTTGTCGATCGATCTACACCCTTTAGTGCTTGGCTTGAGCAAGTTTCTGCTTTTGTAAGTGCTTCAAAGATAGGTGATAAAGCACATACCATAGATACTAAGAGTTGGCCCGCTGAGTTGCTCAATGATCTTAGTGAGTTCTCTCCGCCTTATATGTTGTGGTTGCCTTTGCTTATACCGGCTAAACCTACTCAACGAGTAGGTGTGCTTTTATTAGCTAAGTCCGAACCATGGACAGAGAAAGAAATAGGGCTCTTGCAACATCTAGCATCGAGTTACGCTCATGCAATGCAACTGTTTACTCAACGTTCTGGTTGGCGAGCATGGTTAAGTGGATTAAATTCTAAGAAAGTGAAGCTTGGCGCCCTTATTGCCATCGTTTTGCTTGGATTGGTTCCAGTTCGGCTGACAGTTTTAGCACCTGCAGAAATCATTGCAAAAGAATCTCTTTTGGTTACCTCGGCGATTGCTGGTGCGGTTCGTGAGGTGTTAGTAAAGCCTGGAGATCAAGTTGTCATTGACCAGCCTCTCGTGCAAATGGATATGACTGAATTTCAAGGGGCTTTTGATGTAGCTCAGCGAGAGTTAGAAAGAACTCAGGCGGAACTAAGAACTGCTGAACAAGCTGGTTATGTGGATCGCAGGAAAAAATCTGAATTGGCTGAGTTGGAATCTCAAGTCGAGTTGAAAACCATTGAGCGCGATTATTTGAAAACTAAGCTATCTCAAACTCAGATTCTTGCGAAGAAGTCAGGTATTGCAATACTGGATGATCCTGAAAAATGGAAGGGCCGCCCAGTTGTTGTAGGAGAGCGTATTTTATCCATAGCGGATCCATTGAAAGTGCAGTTGCAAATAATGCTTCCTGTTGCCGATGCTATTTCTTTAGCAAATGGTAATGATGTCACGTTTTACTTAGATACTGATCCTCTAAACCCTATTCCCTTTAGCTTGGATTATTCTTCTTTTGAGCCGAGTTTGACACCTGATCAAGTCATTGCTTATCGTATTGTGGCTGACATTCAGCATGAAGATCTTCCTCCTCGTATTGGCTTGCGTGGTACGGCAAAATTGTATGGTGAAAAAGTCTCTTTGGCTTATTATTTATTACGTCGTCCCATTACTTTTGTCCGTCAACATTTAGGTATTTAGATGCCTGTTGACGTGAATGCACCGCTGCCAAAATTACGTCAGAACTTGTCTCTACTAGTCGCGCCACCTGATGAAGATGGAGAGCCTCGCTGGCAAATTTTTGATCCAGTCAGTAATAAGTTTTTTTACTTGTCTCGTACTGCTTTTTATTTATTTCGAGAATGGCGTCATGTAAGCAGCGCTGTAGAATTACTTTCTCGAATTGAGGCGCGAGGAATTGATGTTGAAGAAGTTGAACTAGAATATTTTTTACGCTTCTTGGAAGGTAACCATCTGTTAGAGGCTCAATCTGAAAATGATGTAACTCGCCTTCGCGGAGAGGCAGCTAAACAAAAAAAACATGTTTTGCTTTGGCTTTTACATAACTATTTGTTCATCAAAATCCCTCTTATTCGCCCCGATTTACTATTGACGCGTTTTTATCCTTTTATAAAACAGTTGTTCAGACTACGTCTGGATAGAGTCGCGCTCGTGTTGGGCTGTATAGGCTTGGTGGTAGTGTTGAAGCAGTGGGATACATTTACCCACACTTTTCAAAACTTGTTTAGTATGTCGGCTATTTTTTATTACATTGCGGCATTGATTTTTGTAAAAACGGCCCACGAATTAGGTCATGCCTTCGTTGCCAAGCGCTATGGCTGTCGGGTGAGTTCAATGGGGATCGCTTTTTTATTGATGACGCCGATTTTGTACACAGATACGACGGATGCTTGGCGATTAAGGTCACGGTTTCAGCGCTTGAGTATTGTGATGGCAGGGGTGAAAGTTGAAATTTATATCGCCTGTGTTGCTACTTTTTTGTGGGGAATTGTTCCTGATGGTGGCTTTAGGAGTGTGTTGTTTTTTATTGCTACTACCAGTTGGATATCGTCGTTGTTGATCAACACGAGCCCATTTATGCGCTTTGATGGTTATTATGCATTATCCGATTTTTTAGGAATGGAGAATTTACAGCCTCGATCTTTTTTGGTGGGTAAGTGGTTTTTGCGTGAGCGATTGTTTGGTTTTGGTTTTTTGCCCCCTGAACCGCTTAATCGCAAAAAATGCCTGCTGATGGTCGCTTATGCTTGGAGTACATGGATTTATCGATTCTTTTTATTTTTGGGTATCGCCGCCTTAGTTTATTATTTTGCGTTCAAGATATTAGGTATTGTACTTTTTTTGGTGGAAATCATTTGGTTTGTACTGCTTCCTATTGTTAAAGAAATAAAGGTTTGGGTGAGTTTGAGAGAAAAAATGTCGTTAAACCGTACTAGTGTGATGACTTTATTGTTTTTTTTATTGGCTTTGGCTGCATTAGTATTACCTTGGAAAAGCCAAATAAGTGCGCCTGCTGTTGCTACTTTTGAGCGACATCAGACTTTTTATCCTAGTGAGTCGAGTCGAGTTGTTTCGTGGCAAGTGACTCCAAACGAAAAGGTTAAAAGAGGACAATTACTGATTTTATTAGAATCGCCCGATGTAGAGCAGCAAATTCGATTAACGCAGATTAAGCTTGATGCCTTGCAAACTCGTTGGTATCGGGCAAGCTCTGGGGCTGTCGAATTAGACTCAGTATTTACTTTACAAACTCAATTGTCACGGGAGCAGTCTCGCCTTCAATCTTTACTCGAACGTCGAGAAAAACTAGCAATCAAAGCACCTTACGATGGTTATATTGGCGAATGGTTACCGCTAACAGAAGGTGATTATGTCAATGGTCAATCTCCTTTAGCAACCTTGTATGATGATGAAAGTTTAGTGGTCAAAGCCTATATTGAAGGGCGTATCGTGCCTTTATTGAAAGAAGGCAGTAAGGTAGATTTTATTGGTAACGATGGTGAGATTTTATCTGAGCAACTTCTTATAGACAAAGTGTTACCTACTGCCATTAAGAGCCTCAATTATCCAGGTCTTGGATCCACTTATGGCGGTGCAATTGCGACCCAGAAGTTAGAAGATCAATTAATTCCTGAAGAGGCGACTTATGAAGTGCAGCTGAAATTGATTGGCGAAGTGCCATTGATGCAGCAGCAATTTGGTAAGGTTAACTTAGCTATTGAGCCCCATAGTTTACTGATAGATGGTTTACGACGTATCTACGGTGTGTTTATTAGAGAGTCAGGCTTTTAGTCGTAATCTAGAGATTATTTTAACGTATTTAGTAGTGGCAGTTTAATGACGCAGTTTAATGATACTAATTCAGCATGGTCAGCTGAAAAGGTTGATATCGTAATAAAAAGTTTAGCGAATTTACGTTTATTAGCCGACTTAGATTTAGTTCCTCGTTACCCGCATTTTGGTGATAAAACCTATCCTTTAGGGCGCTGTAAAGAGATCCGTGATGCGGTGTTTGTGTTGCTTCAAGAGAAGCTTCCACAATCAACAGATCCGGGGCTTGTATTAATACGCGATATGTTATCTAAAGGAACGGTGCTTAAAAAAGTATGGGGCTCTCTTCGTGATGAATATTTTCAGAATGCTATGGTATTAGGTGATTGGTATCTTGATGTTTCTAACGATACAGTAAATCCGAATAAACCTAGAGTAGAAGTTCTTCCGCTTATCGAGTCACAATTTTACAATATTGCAAGCTTCGAGCAATTCGTCAAAATAGCTAGATCCTACTGGAATGTTGAAGTATATAGAAATGACATATGTCCAGCTTTAGCCCCTTTTTTACCTATGCTGTATGTGCGAGAAGATGGTGTTAGCTGGCTAGGTGAAGCCAACGACGATATGTTAGCCATGACTATGGAAAGTGAGTTTTTAGCCGCGGAACGTATTTTATCTATACTGCCGCCCCCTCCGAAATCCTTATTGCAGCAGTGGCAGATAGTCTTGAAGGGCATTACTCATAATGAGTTCTTACATGGACAAGGTGAGGGCGAAACTTATTGTCAACAATATCGAGAGCGTCAGTTTTATATCGGTTCGGAAATTCGAGATCGTGTTGTGATGGCATATCTTATGCTGCCAAGAGGCATTGATTATGCACAGTAGTGAGAAAGAAAAAATTGCTCTTGAGCATCAAGCGGCTAAGCTTTTTATGCGTTGCTATGAGCGTAATACGGGTAAGCATATTCGCCATATTTGGCACAATGATCCGATTCGTCCCGATGTCTCTTGTATGTTGGAAGGTGAACGGCTGGATTTAGAAATAGCTCATCTTTATGGATCAGAAGAAGAGGCGATGGAGATTCTTGGAAGAGATCTTACCCCAATTACGCGTAATGTCTTGCGGGCACTGAAAGAAGAGCCTGCTGACGAGCGATTACTGAGATCCTTGAATAAAATTTTAGAAAATAAGTCTAGTAAGCAATACGATTCAAAAAGAGTGTGGTTGGTTATTAGAAATACTCATCCAGCGTGGAGCCAAACAGATATTAAAGCGCTTGAGCATCTTATTACCATACCCGTTCCTCATGCTTTCGAGAAGGTTTGGATTCTCGGTGATATAGAAGGGAAAAGCGGCATTGTTCGACTTTATCCCTAGGGCTATTGCTGCTCTTGGTTGCTATTATATATCTTGATTATTCTTCTGTTCTTCGGCTCTTTTTTTAGCAAGATTGTTTAGTCGTATTTGTTCTGCTTTGTATTTTTTAAGGACAATGAGTCCAACAATTAATGCAGCGCAGAAAAAAATAATAGCGAAGGCGCCAAGCGCGACAGTGGCAAGAGAGTGCATAATATTTGTGCTCAACATTTGTGCTAAATAGAAAAATAATTGTGACGATTATATAAAAAAACGGCCACTTTTACAGGTAAGTAAAGTGGCCGTTTTGGTTTTTTGCTAGGCGAGCTTCGGCTTTATCGTTGGTGAACGCATTTGCCGGCGGAGTAAGTTGCTTGAATTGCGCGGTCGTCGCCAATAGTCATGAAGACGAATAGGCTTTCTTCGATATTTTTGGATAACGCTAAGCGCGATTCTAATAACGGCGTACCTTTTTTATCAAGGATAACAAAGTCTGCTTCACTGCCTACCGCTAGATTACCAATTTTATCTTCTAGGCGAAGTGCTCTAGCGCCACCTAAAGTAGACAAATACAGAGATTTAATTGGATTCAGGTTTTCATTTTGTAACTGGATGACCTTGTAGGCTTCGTTCATGGTTTGTAGCATAGAGAAGCTAGTGCCGCCGCCTACGTCAGTGCCAAGACCTACGTTGACCTTATGTTCTTCTGCTTTATTGAGTTTGAATAAACCGCTACCGATAAAAAGGTTAGAGGTTGGGCAGAAAGAAATAGCCGAGCCTGTTTCGTGCAGTCTATGGTATTCACTGTCACATAGATGGATGCCATGGGCAAAAACAGAACGTTCGCTTAGCAGTTTATGTTGGTCATAAACATCTAAGTAGTTGGTGCTTGCAGGGAATAGCTCTTTTACCCAAGCGCATTCATCTTTGTTTTCGGATAAATGAGTGTGCAGGTAAACGTCTTCATATTCACTCAGCAATTTGCCTGCTAAATGAAGCTGCTCACCAGAGCTGGTTGGGGCAAAGCGAGGCGTGATAGCGTAATGCAAACGGCCTTTATTGTGCCAAGTATCGATAAGCTCTTTGCTTTCTTGATAACTGCTTTCTGGTGTATCTGTGAGGTAATCAGGCGCGTTGCGATCCATCATGACTTTGCCGCAAATCATGCGTAAGTTATGGACTTCGCTGGCTTCGAAGAAAGCTTCGACAGATACTTTATGGACCGTGCCGAATACCAAAGCGGTGGTCGTGCCATTGCGTAAAAGTTCTTTCAGAAAACGATCTGCGACATCGCGAGCGTGAGCCTTATCACTAAACTTACTTTCCTCTGGGAAGGTGTAGGTGTTTAGCCAAGTTAGCAATTGTTCGCCGTATGAGCCGATCATATCAGTTTGTGGGTAATGGATATGAGTATCGATAAAGCCAGGTGTGATAATGGTATCAGGGTGATGTTCAACTAAGGTGTTATCTGGCAGTGTTGGTAGTAGATCGACAGCATTACCTAGGGCGTAAATTTTATCGTCTTGAATGACTAGTAAGCCATCTTCAAAGTATTCATATGCAGCATCAATACCGACGTCTTTGGGATCTGCAATGCAGTGAACAATGGCGGAGCGCCACGCTTTCAAATGGCTCATATGTTTCTCTTGTGTGTTTTCTAAAATGAT
Organism: Marinomonas sp. UCMA 3892; assembly: GCF_012726345.1. Taxonomy (GTDB): domain Bacteria; phylum Pseudomonadota; class Gammaproteobacteria; order Pseudomonadales; family Marinomonadaceae; genus Marinomonas. The sequence goes on along the minus strand of NZ_PTXN01000010.1, from coordinate 163,586 downwards.
TTTAAATATAAAGTTTGACCGAATGGTTATACTTTATCAGGTCTTTTTCGTACTTTCATTAAACCTTATATTTTGATTTAAGAAATAGTCCAATTATTAGCCTTATTAGGATGGCTAAAATGACACCGAAAGCATCAGCGTAGAAATCTAACCATTCCGCATAGCGGTTTACATAAGGCTGAATCAGTTCAATTGCGCCGCCTAAAAATATGATAAACATGGACAGCAAGAGAAAGCGTTTCATTGGGCCAAACGCGCATAGAAGCGCCCAACCACCGAAGCCAATAACATGATGCGTTTTATCAGTGCCAGGCACTGACGGAAGGATATCTGCAGGAGTTAATGTGGCTAGGCAGATGATAAGTGCGCCTAAAACAAAACCGACAGCTTGCGCCGTCGGTGAGGTGAGCCTTTTGATCATCGTAAAATGCGCGCTCGAATGTTTTTGCCTTTGATCTTTTTGTTTTCAAACTCTTTAACAACGGTTTTAGCGACTTCGTTGTCGACTGAAACGTAAGCGTGAAAATCAAAAATATCGATTTTGCCAACTTGTGATTTATCCAATCCAAGGCCAGCGGTTAATGCACCAAGTATGTCGCCTGGGCGAAGCTTGTTTTTACGACCTGCATCAAAAGAGATGGTGGTCTTTTGCGGAATTAAGCGGTAGTGAGGATCAATCGCCTCAAGTTCAATAAAATTCGCGGTGATATTAAAGCGTGATTCAATATCACGAACTTTGTAATCGTCTTTTGATGTCACAAGGTTAACAGCAATACCTGCGGCACCTGCGCGGCCAGTTCGGCCAATACGATGTGTATGGACATCGGTGTCGCGTGTGGTGTCATAGTTCACTACAAGATCAATTTCTTTTACATCAATACCGCGAGCAGCGACATCCGTAGCTACTAGTACGCAGCTACTTTGGTTGCTGAAGCGCACGAGTACTTGATCGCGTTGTCTTTGTTCTAGATCCCCATGAATGGCTTGAGCGGCAACTTTGTGTTCAGATAACCAGTCTGCGACCACTTGTGATTCTGCTTTTGTATTGCAAAATACAATCGCTTGACGAGGTTCAAAATGTTGCAATGTCGCCAATAAGGTCTCGCATTTGTCTTTATTTTCGCTACGAACAAAAAACTGTTCTATATTAGGTTTAAGATCTTCTTGTGCTTCTACCTTGATGCTAATTGGCGTGCTCTGAAATTCCTTGCTGATCGCTTCAATACCATCACCATAGGTTGCGGAAAAAAGCAGCGTTTGGCGGTTGCTTGGTGTTAGCTCAACGATTTCACGAATGCTATCGACGAAGCCCATATCCAGCATGCGGTCAGCTTCATCTAATACTAGCGTGTTTAGTGCATTGAGCTTAAGTGTGCCTTTGCGAAGGTGTTCCATTAGACGGCCAGGAGTCCCAACAACGATATGAGCGCCATGTTCCAGGGATCCTATTTGTGGGCCAAATGGCATGCCTCCACATAGGCTTAGCACTTTAATATTGTCTTGATAACGTGCAACTTTGCGAATTTCTTTGGATACTTGATCTGCTAGTTCCCGAGTAGGGCACATTACAAGGGCTTGAACACCAAAGAAACGTGGGTTGATTTTGAGTAAAAGAGCAATTGAAAAAGCTAGCGTTTTACCACTACCAGTTTGTGCCTGCGCAAGAATGTCTTTGCCTTCAATCATAGGCGGTAAACTTTGTTCTTGAATGGGGGTGAAGGTGGTGAATCCCATATCCGAAAGTAAAGTAGTTAGCTTAGTTGGAAGAAGGTTGTTTAGAGCGTGTTGAAATGTGGTCACAAAAGGCCTGTCTAGTTGAGTCAATAATAGAGGCAGGATACCAGAAAATTGTCGTGAATACTTTTCTTAACCATTTATTCCGTGCCGCTTATATTGTTTTTAGGTAAAGTGGCTTGTTGTTATGATGCAGTGATTTATAGCGGCCTTTTTGTTGGGAAAACATCGATGGGTAAACAATGATTTCTTTAAGAAACCATGTGAAAAATGGAAAAATGCATTACGTCGTTTTTTGTTTTGTTTTTTTATGTGGAATGGCTACGAGCCTTGCTATTTATTTGGAAGAACGCAAGCATGTTTACAGCGATCAAAAAGCTGTAGGGGAGCACTTTACTGAAAAACTAAATGATAGTTTGACGCAATATATAACGGGGGTATCTATCGCTGCTGCTCTTATTGAGTCTAGCAAAGGGGAGGTGACTGCTGGCTATTTTTCGCGTTTTGCTCAGAGAGTTATCACTACTCAAGGCATTAATTTATATTTTGCTCAGTATGTACCTGCCAGTAAAAAAAGCGAATACGAAATGCAGAAACGTATTTTGTTAGGTAATTATAATTTTAGAATTTATCCCGATGGTGATAGGTCTGAGTACATGCCCTTGACGTTAGGGTATCCAGATAAATTTACTTATGGTTATGACATTTTATCTTCGCAATACCGGAATCTTAGTTCGGTTATTCAGGCTCGTAATTCCTCTTCTGTCACTTTGTCCGAGCCGACATTTTCGCCTTTTTCTGATGCTAGTTTGAGTGCGGAGGCCGATACCTTCATTATCAGAAAGCCAATTTACTTATCTGTTGATGCGCGTTCTTATAAGTTAACAGACGATATAGGTTTTCATGGCATTATCGGTGCGTTTTTTAAAGTAGATAGCCTGTTTAAAGAAGTTAACTCCTTGGTTCGCCACGATTTCTATTACCGACTTGCCGATGTTTCTTCAGATAGTATGCTTTGGTTTGTCGACACGGCTGAACCTTCCTCATGGGAAGGTGTAAATTTTGATACGCACTATCTTTCTATTGCTGGACGTAAATGGCGAATTGATACTCGTTATACTGAAAACATTATGACTCGAATACATTGGTTTTTAGTTATTGCTCCCTTATTTGTATTTGGTTTTTTTGCGCTATTTTTAGCCTATTATTCACGTAAATTGTCCTTAACTTATTTCTCTATGCTTGATTCAATCAATAAGCGTATCGAGATTGACGAGCTGACCGGGTTGTTAAGTCGTTATCAAATACAGCTTGAACTAAATGAATTAATCGTAAGCTGTCAGGAAAAAGATAAGCAGTTAGCTGCGTTGATTTTGGATTTAGACCATTTCAAAACCATTAATGATGCCTTTGGCCATGAATTGGGGGATAAGTTACTGGTAAATGTGTCTAAGCGATTAGCGTCTATTTTGCAGGGCAAACGCACGAACATTATTTGATCAACCCCATCACCTTGAACAGATACGCATCATCCCAACCACAGGCCTTACGCTTGTTTTTGATACCCAGTTTTACACTGGTTTCCTGCTTTAGTAGGTTTAGAGCGATTTGTCGGGTGGTTGCTAGGTTTTCTGCCGCATAACCTTGCCTAGCTCGACACTGATCTTCCCCAAAAGAGACATCCAGAACCCAATGAAGCTGGTTTTCGACGCCCCAATGCTCGCGAGTGGCCTTTAATACTTCTTCTGCCGTCATCAGTTTGCTGGAAATAAAGTAACGAATATGGCTTCGGCCTCTTTCATTAGCAATACGATCTGACTGTATCGCGGCGATGGTTTGTACTTGCCATTCTGTTGCAATAGACAGAGACGACAAGTCCATCGTGGACCAGCATCGACGGTGCTCCTTGCGACCATGTGTTTCGTTTTGTTGCTCAAAAAAGTGCTCACTTAACGTGTCCTGTTTATGAGTTTCCCAGTAATGATCGAAATACCTAACAAGCTCTTTATGTAGCGTTTTCTGGTTACTTTTTACGGTAATTAAGTAATCAGCTTCTCTTTCAATGACTTTGGATACAATGTTTTTCTGACACCCCATCGCATCTATTGTGACCAAGCAGCCTTTGATAGCCAGTTGTTCCAATAGTTTAGGGATTGCTTTGATTTCATTAGACTTTTTATCGACCTTGTGTTGACCAAGAGACACGCTAGCCTGTGAAGCCCAAGCGTTCACCATGTGAATAGCTTGTTGTTTACTAGAACGCGACGCCCGTGCAGTTTTTCCGTCAATTGCGACAACGCCAGATAATGGGGTATCAATTAACATATCCTGCACCCAGCCACAGAACATTTCTCGATAACAGACCGGGTCCAACAGAGAAAATAAACGGTTAAAGGTGTCATGTGATGGGATGCCGCCTGGCAAGCGTAAAAACTGTTTGAACCAATCCTTTCGGGTGTCCGCAAAGAATTGAATCGACTCCCAGTCATCCGCACCACAAAGCAACGCGCAGGTAGTCATGAAAACCACTTCCCCTAAATCGTGGGTACATTTTGCTTGCTGGCGTGGGTCATTTAACAGCATCATACGGTCTAATAGAGTCATCGGCATCAAAAGGGAACGATCATTCATCAAACACGGATTAAATGCAAATGCAGCACACACTGTTCAGAAAATGTTCATGCGTTTGCCCTGTAACAGTAGCTGTCTCAAACTCAACGTTTTTCACATCATAAATTAAGTTTTCAATATCCAGAACATACTTACTACCGCGAACCATTTTGCGCAGTAAGCTGAAATGATTTTCTACAAAAAAATCTGATTTCTTTAATAATGGCACCATTTCTCTTAATTTATTTACTAAATTATTCTCGCTAAATTCTTCTATATTTTCACTTGGTTTGATCAAAGAAAAATAAGGTGTTAAAATAATAGCCAATTTATTAATCAACACCTTAACCATTCCTACTAGATGCTCTGTTCTTTCAGAACAAAAAAATTCATTTTTAATATTAATTTCTAATTCAGCGCAAAACACTGATATATTTGATGCTCCAATATAAGCAGCATTTGACTTTAATGAATGCATAATCACATCCAAATTAATACCTATACATTCAGCAGAAGAAAAATCTTTGTATCTATCATAAAAAGACAATATTAACTCAAGATACAAGTCCGCTTTACCATTTAGATTTTTTATCGCGTCATCTACATCTAATGTATCTATGGAGTACAACTTAGACAACACATCAGAATGCAATACCACCCATTCATGCATCACAAAACCATTCATTTTTAAGGGGTTATACTGATTATTTGTAACTAGGTGTTTTTGTAAAATTTTGTATAAATCAAATTTTTTAATTGGCTTATCTAAATGCGCATTCATACCAGCCTGTGCAGACTGTTTTTTTGCTTCATCCGAGACATGAGCTGTCATTGCAATTATAGGTATATCACCATAATTTGAAGACTGCCTAATTTTTCTAGAAGCGGTTAACCCATCCATAATCGGCATTTGAATATCCATCAAAACCAAATTATATTTTTTCTCTTCTAATTTCTTAATAGCCTCCTCACCATTTTCAACAACATCAACATTTATTAAGGTGTCGTCTAAATATCCTAAGACAACTTTTTGATTAATAATATTATCTTCTGCCAAAAGAACATTATATTGAGAAAGATCTGGGATACTTTCATCCTCTCTATACTCTTCCTTTATCACTTTTTCATTTAGTTTACTTTCATTTAAAAGCAATAAATCAGGGGCGATATTAAGAGGGAGAACAAAACTAAAAGTGGACCCTTGCCCTAATTCACTGTGCACCCAAATATCACCGTTCATCAGCGAGCAGAGTTGGCGAGAGATAGTTAAGCCTAAACCGGTCCCACCAAACTTACGAGTGACACTATCGTCAGCCTGATGAAATGATTGAAATAGTTGATCCAAATACGCTTTTGATATTCCAATACCAGTGTCAATTACATCGCATCTTAACAAAACAGATTTATCATCATTTTCATCAGTATACATGCGCACACAAACACCGCCTCGTTCGGTGAACTTAACAGCATTGGTAACAAGATTGACCAACACTTGCTGTATATGTAATGGATCACCTAATAGCATGGGCGGCAATGATGGAGAAATATCGACCGTCACTGTCAATTTTTTTTCTTCTGCTTTAATAGCATTCATATTGATAGCGTGCTGAACAATCGATTTAGGAGAAAAAGGCACCTCTTCTATGCCCATTTTTCCAGCCTCAATCTTCGAAAAATCTAATACATCATTAACAAGGCTCAGTAGGTTTTCACCAGAAGATAAAATAGTGTTGATATAGTCTTGTTGCTCATGATTTAAAGACGTTTTTAAAGCTAGGTGGCTTAATCCAATCACAGCATTAATTGGGGTGCGTATTTCATGGCTCATTCTGGCAACAAAGGAGGACTTTGCCTCCAATGACTCTTCTACTATGCGTTTTGCATTTTCTAATTCTTTGGTTCGCTCTTGTACCTTGCGATCCAATTCTTGGTTGATCGTTTCCAGTGCGGTGCTGTATTCTAGAAGTTTTTCATTAGCTTTTAACGCTACGGTTTCGGCCTCTTTTATTTTCGTAATATCACGACTTACGCCACATACAAAAATCGGCTTACCTAATGAATCAAAAATAGGAACAAACAAGGTATCAAAATAAATCTGACTACCGTCACCTCGCATACCAGCTTGTTCAATAGAAACAGGTTTTCCACCTTGCAATACTTGACGATAGGTAGAATAAACCTGCTCTGCCATTTCATCACCAAACTGCACTCGTAAGTTAAGACGATGTATCTCTGCTCCCTTTTCAAGACCCATTACGGCTTTAGACGCTGGATTATTGTCGTATAAAGAAAACTCATCACCATCTTCTACGGCCATGATAAACATCAAATCGGCTGAATAACGCCACATTTGTAGAAAACAATCGATTATAGTTTGATCATGCTCTTCTTTATTGAATGCATTACCTAAGCTCATTTGTTTTCCCTCACAATTTGATCATGACTCAACTATGATTTTTTCGTTAATTCCCAGTTTTCAGAGTTTGCCTGAAAGTAGGCCGCCTCAGCATTTGTGGAGTTGGCCAACCAACGAGAAAGAATCAAAGTATTAGCGTCTTGGCTTATACGACCGATAAGTGATATCGGTTGAGATGTCTTTAGCATATATCCACTTAAGCTAACACTTTGTAATATATTGTTATTATCTAAGGTATCTGTGAAACCAAGCATGCTTATTAGCTCACTTCCATATGCTAGCCAGCCGTTGACAACACCATATTCTTTATCCTGCAAAAACACCGTTAGCTGAATACTTTTTTCTTGGTTTACCCAAACGCCATTAATAGGATTAGCAAATTTCGCTTTTTCCTGTGCTATCGATTCAATATTTTTTGTCTTGATTTCATTAGAGCTAAAATATTTCTTGAAGATCAACTTATCGATGTAATCTCCTGGAACAAAAGCTTGATATTTGGTTGTCGTTACCAACGAATTCATTACCGTCATTTGGCCATCACTATCAAGCTGACCACAGTAGGTAGACACCCAATGAGAGCCTTCGTCAGGTTCTTCACCACCAATTGAACGCCAATAAATAGACAGTACTAATGGTTGTCCAGCAGCGTTAGTTGGGTTACTTGGCCGACAATATCCGATCACAAGATAAGTTCCAGTCGAGCCAGTATGAGATCCGTACTCTCCAAAAATAAAACCATCTTCATCGACTTCTAACGTCATCGTTGAACCATAACTATTTTCCCATGAGCCATTCAACATCAAAGACATGCATTACTCCTTTATGGTTAAAACATTTTTATCTATTCGCTAAAATCGGTAGACATCAATTGAAAATACGTGCCGGCTTATTTTGAGTTGTCACAATCACTTTGGGCCCCTTTTCTTTATTGAATATCCACATGCCAACAGGAATAATGCAATTCTCGCCTTCACGTTGAACTACTCTAAATTCATACACCGTATACAAATAATCCATCAATACAGAACCTACCAATGCGATATAATCAGCATTTTCCATTGGTTGAAATTGCGCAATAACTTCTCCTTTATTCTCACCAGCCTCAATCAATACATCGTACATGTCAGAGGTAACCACCAACTTTCCAACATTTCCACAATCCGTTTCTCCGATCTCAATCACCAGATCTTCTTTTGTTTTAGTCGCTATGTTGTAAAGCGTAGTCATTACATCCAAATCACCTTTGAACTGAGATGAGCCAGTATCCAAAGCAAAAAAATATGGCGTGCTAGTAATTGATTCAGGGGAAATAACCTGAGTATCACCAATAGATAAAGATGTGATCTTGCTGGTCCACAAATAAGGGGCACTGTATTTATCCCAAGGCAAAAATAGATACTCCCTATTCTCTCGATAATCTTGATTCAGCTGACCAAATTCCACTTGGCCACTCTTGTTATCGATATCTGTTAGAAATGTCACATAAGGACATGTCGAACTAACCACTCCTTGATCAAGCAAACTCTGAAAGAAATGAAATGATGTCGGTTCAGTTTTACTACTCGGAGTCATAGCTCGAAAAGATCGATACATAGAAAGAGAATCTGATAATTCCGTTGTGCTTGGAATACCTATGCCACCATCCCAGTCAAGCTCTCGAAACTGAACACCTTGATAAGACTGCGCTAAATACACATCCGACAGCAAAGATACTGAGCCACTCGTTGATTGTCCCAATGCTTCAGGTGTTAAGGTAAAAATATCCTTGCCCGTTTTCACCTCCATATTTCCCCACGGCCCAAAATTAACTTCAATTGTCTGCGAATTTACCCAAGAAAAACTGGATGATATTTGATAAGCAAACTCTTGGTTACCATAATGGTGACAAGTATCTACTTTGCATAAACTAGATGTCACCCAGATAAAGTCACTGCCTGTATCAAAAGAAAACTTCAATGCCTGCTCAGGCGTGCCGACCCCAACATAAGCATACCAAGGTGACGCACCATTATTCTGAAAAGGCCCTCTATCAAGAGAAACAGAAATTCCTTTACCCTCACCTATTACTGATAAAAATTTTTCCATACTTCCTCCAGAAAAACACAGTGTATAATTAAGCGTAATTACCATGAACGTACACAAAATGTATAACGAAAAACAAACAGGATCTGCAATCTAATGCGCATTTCGACCATTAAATACGGCGTTCTTTTACTAGGATGCTCCTTTGTAAGTCTAGTACATAGCAGTGATTTAATAGCCTTTGGAAAAGAGTGCTTGGCAAAAGAAGAGCGCTTAAATAAAGCAAAAAATAGATTAGAAGTGCTATCACTACAGTCTGAAAGAACACAAAGGAAAAATAGCCAATCGATAAATTACTTAGATCGCTATCAAACAGAGAAAGCCCAGCTCGAAACATCAATGATAGAATGCGCTGAAACTACACCAAATAGCGCATACTGCCATCAAGTTCGGCACAAATATAATGAATTAACTTATCTAATTCAGCGAGTAAAAGCAGAAGCCATGGATAATAATTTTGGCGGTTATGACGCAACAATCAATTATGAGATAACAAGAAACAATTTCAATCAACGCTATGACGACTTTCTCACCTTATGTCGAGACTCCAATATGCACTATGCTCTTATTCAAAACCCCACAGCTTACACTGAAGTTTGCTCAACTCCTGAAGCAAAGGAATCGATTACCTGCACTCTTTTCTAAAAATGTATAGCAGGAAAAGCTAACTGCCTGGCACATTGCTACTTTGCATTACGTTAACCAACTTATTCATAGGGAAGCCTAACGCTTCCGCTTTAGCTAATAATCGGCGCTTAACGTCTTCAGGCATAGTAGGAGTGCGAGACAACAGCCAGAAATAGTCTCGACTAGGCCCAGATATCATGGCGTATTGATAGTTTTTTTGATCTAGCTCAAAAATCACATACGCACCATAAAACGGTCCAAAAAAAGAGACTTTCAAATGGCCGACGTCAGAAGAATTGACAAAATAGGCGCGGCCTTCTGCTTCCCGCCATTTTTTATCTTCCGCAGAATAACCACGATTCAACACTGCAACACCTCCATCATCACGCATAGAATAAGTCGCTGTTACATTAGACAAACCTTCTTCAAAAGCATGATCTTGACGCACAATTTCATACCAAGTGCCTAAATAACGCTCCACTTGAAATTGCGTTACGGGATCAATATTTTTTGGAGCACTAGTGCAACCAGTTAATAAAGTGCAGCCTGCCAACAAAATCGTCATCATCCAAACCGGTACTTTCATCTTAGTGTCCTTTATAAAAAATCGGGGCATTTAGAGCATCATACAAATGTCACACTTTTATTGCAGTCTAGCAAAACCTTTTGAGAAGGATGACAACTCTTGTTTTATTCTAGATTGCAAAGACAACACAACATTCGCCAAAATAAATTGCTTGTCGTTAATCTTAACAGCACGACACCTGTTACAACCATAGACCCAAGATACTTATCTTTCTCAATTGATATATCCGTCTTGGCTGGCGGTTTCTGGTGGGAAGGGAGTAAGGGAACGCAACGAGGACTTGGTACTCAACGGGTTGATCCTCTCAACTTACAACAGGAAAAACTCGATTTATTAGTTCAAGCTCTCGGCCCCGCCTATATTCGTGTAGGCGGCTCTGAAGCAGATAAAGTACATTACTTTACGAGTGCTAACGTCCCAACTAATAGCAATTCAGACGCACTTACGGTCACCAAAGAGATGTGGCACCAGCTTCATGACTTTTGCCAACGCAATGGTTTAGCCCTCATGTTTACCATGAAATATGGTCTGTTTGAACGACGTCAACAAGGAACATGGCAATCAACCGAAGTTAAAGACTTATTAGTACATAGCCAAACTCATGGACAAATTATCGATATTTGTGAGCTGGGCAATGAACTCAATGCATATTGGGCGTTTCATGGTTTAACCTCTCAACCAAGTGCAAAAAACCTCGCCAAAGACTATGACACTTTTATTCGCTGCGTTCGACAACACAGCCCCAATAGCAAAATTGCTGGTCCTGGCAGTGCATTCTGGCCAAGAATCGGCGAAGCCATCAAACCACTCAGTAATATCTCCGCGCCATTTTTAGATAATCTAGAAGAACCACTCGATATAGTTGATTGGCATTATTACCCGTTTCAAAGCAACCGGTCTCCAGTCAAAACTCGCGCGGCAACAATCAAAAACATTCTCTCTCCAAGTTCTCTAATGGATTATGAAAGATATTCGAGACAGCTAGAAAAGCTCCGCAATCAATATCAACCTAATGCTCAACTTTGGACCGGAGAAACTGGATCGGCTCAGTGCGGTGGGCAAGCCAAACTATCAGATCGTTTTATATCCTGTTTTTGGTGGGCTGATCAACTTGGTCGAGGCGCAAGAATCGGCCAGAAGGTCATGATAAGACAAAGTCTAATCGGCGGTGACTACGCCCTTATTAATCGACAAACGTTAAAACCAAATCCAGATTATTGGGTCAGCTGGTTATGGGGGAAGCTCATAGGAGAACACGTTTTTGACGTGCAAAGTAACGACCCATTTGTGCAGATTTACTGCCATAGCGCAAAAAAAGAAGGCAAATGCACCCTACTCATTATCAATATGTCAGCCAATCCAAAAATTCTTCACTGCAACGGCTTTGGCTCAAAAAAGAAGCGCTTTGAAATTACCGCAGACTCCCTCACATCAAAAAAGATCCGCATCAACGGAGTCAAACCCAAATTTAGAAATGGAAAAATCAAACTTAGTGATTTCCCCAGGCTTTCTAAACTTAATCTAGTCAGCCCCTACAGCATTAATTTTTGGTGTTTTACTTTGTAGTTTTTATCAACACACAAAACAAGCACAATATTGATAACCATTATCAATAACGCTATCATTAGTCATTACATAACCAATCTACTAATCAACAAGCTCATAACAAAGAAAAAAAACATCTTCTTAGAATGCTGCTTAATCTTAATAATTTGGCACCAACATCAGCCAAACCTAAGATAACAGAGTTAATAAAGATAAGGTTGTAAACCTTATGAAACAACTAAATTATGGACAATTGAGGCTAACATGAGCAAACCAAACTTACGCTGTCTTATTACTAACCCATTGATAGGATTAACATTACAACCAGCATTGCCTAAGCTTCTTGCTGGGACGCTTTTATCATCCTTATCTGGCTTAGCCACGCTCGCAGCCTTTTGGTGCATGGTTCAATTGATTAGCGATATATCTGCTTATTGGGTTATTACTGCGATAATATTGTGGCTTTTAAGTGCTGCATTTTCAGCCTCAGCTTCATGGCTTGCACACGATGCCGAGGCCGCATTTTCAGGAAAGTTACGTCGTCAAGTTGCCAATCACCTTACTCGCTTACCTGCATCAACACTGTCTGGACAAGGTGACCAGAGCTTAAGAAGCCTTGTTTCAGATGATATTGCAAAACTACATCATATGGTGGCTCATTTACCTTCAGAAATTGCTAACTTAGCAGTCTTACCATTAGCCTCTATTACTTTATTAATTAGCATGGTTGGTCCTGAAACACTCTGGGTGTTATTACCAGGCCTTATTGCCTCATTATATTATCTCGTAGTAGTACCACGTATTACTGCTCGCGATGGAGCTGCACGCATGAAGGTTATGGGTGAGGTGATATCTGCAGTTGACGATTACGCGCGCGGCATTAGAGTAAATAGAATATATGGGCGTCAATCTGGAGCTTTAGCCACTTATCATGATTCAGCGGAACGTTTTACTAACAGCATGGTTATGTGGGTAAGTAAAGTCGCAACATTTGCAGGGATTGCCGTAGCATTACTACAAGCTGTCGCGACGTTTGCTATTGCCTATTTAGTGTCTTATGACCAAAACACTATAATATTAGCCGCAACATTATTTTTCAGCTTAGCAATTGTGACACCCGCTTTGCGGCTCGGACATGGACTTGATTATGTAAGTACGGGGAAATCAGCAATGGGGAGAATAATAAAGCTGCTGCAGACGCCTGCATTACCAACAGGTCAATTAACACAGTTAGGTACTCCACCTATACTTGCAATTAAAGATGCTGAATACTCTATAGGCAAAGTCAAGACTCTTGATAAACTAAACTATATTTTTGAACCCAGCACTATGACTGCAATCACTGGTCCAAGTGGTGCAGGAAAAACAACCCTCTTGCGCATTTTAGCAGGGCTTGAACCTCTGCAAAAAGGGCACATTCAGCTGGCCCAAACAGACATTTCTCAACTAGATGAACAAGTTCGACACGAAACCTTCCTACTCATACCGCAAGGTGCTGATGTACTACCCGCAACCGTAAAAGAAAATTTAAGATTATCAGCCCCAAATGCTACTGATGAACAACTAAAATCAGCCCTTATAACAGCACAGTTGGACATCGATTTAAATACAGATGCTCAAATACTATCAGGTGGTGAGCGACAGCGAATAGGTATTGCAAGAGTATTTCTATCTCCAGCACCTGTGATATTACTTGATGAACCAACCAGCGCTTTAGATCAAATAAAGGCAACTAAATTAATTGAATCTCTAGAACACTTAGCTCGAAATCAAGACAAAACTATTATTATTGTTACGCACGATAAAGCCTTAGCAACCAAAGCAAGTGCTCACCTTGAATTGAAGCGTAAAACTGCATCAGGAGAGTTATTATGAGCATTGCAGTAAATACACCAGACAAAAAAACAATAGCTATATTGCCACCCATCGCACGTAGGCGATTAATTACTGTTAGTATTGGCTGGATATTAGTAGCCGCATTAGAAGCAATTGCTTACACTATTTTGGCTCTTGGGATTATCAACTATTGGCCACCTAAATGGATTTTAATCAGCGCTGGCGCTGCTGTTTTCGCAACAGTTTTAGTGAACCGTTTAGGCTATTTAACAGGGGTTAGACTCGCTGGCGATTTATATGCAGCATTAGGGCAATCTCTTGCTCGGACTAAATTATCTTGGTTTACCAATGATCATCGAGCACAAATAGCCCACATTGCTGGGCAAGGTATTCCTGGATTTATGAGCATCCCAGCTCACCAACTCCAAAATTTTCTTCATGCACCATGCATTCCTCTATTTCTAATATTCGGTATATATGTTCTTGTGAGTCTAGATGTAGCCCTAGTTGCCGCCGCATTACTTACATTATCATTGATCACACAATTCTTATCTCAGAAAGCACTTGGACATGCAGATGCAAGGCGACATGATACAGAAGCAAAAACATCAGAAGCAACTATTGAATTAGTTGATCATATTGAGCTATTACGAACAGCAGCAGGACCCGTACGAACAATAGAACGAATTGAGCATCGCTGGAAAAATCAGGAAAAGGCGTTAATCAAAACTAATAAAGCGGCTGCTTTCGCCGTATTTATTTCTTCGTTAGCAAGCATAATGCCTATAGCAGGAATGGCTGCATATTTGATATTTACTGGATTTAATAGCCCTACAGCCATATTAGCACTCCTAATCATGATTAGCCGTGCCGCAGCCCCTCTTGGCGACTTGGCAACAGCAGGATTAAGCATTAATGACCTACGAGCTTCATTAAATAATTATAAGGCCGCTACAAACACACCAATATTGCCCGAGCCTACTACTGCACAGGCAAACGTACAGCATGCATCAGATAACCACCATATTTCAGTTCAAGGTGTAAGCTATGCTCCTATGCTAAACAATATCAATGTAAACATTTCGATTGGCAGCAGAGTATTAGTGACAGGTCCTAGTGGTAGCGGCAAGAGCACCCTACTTGAACTTCTAATGAGGTTTGATGATCCCACACAAGGTCATATTACAATTAATGGAATTAAACTAAATGAAATGACCTATGATGAACTGGCTTCTAATATCGCTTTTGTGCCACAGGATCCTATCGTATTTACAGGAACTTTAGCTGATAATATTCGCATTGGTAAGCCAGATGCTTCAGATAAAGAAATCGAAGATATTGCGAAAAAATCTACACTCAGCTCTATAATTGATCGTTCACCTGATGGCATACATCAATCAATTGGCCAGCAAGGTAGCGCGTTATCAGGAGGTGAACGCCAACGTGTAGCATTGGCTCGCGCCCTAATCAAAAACGCTCCCATCTTAATATTAGACGAAGCAACAGCAGCGCTAGATGAGGCAACAGAACAGGAAATTATTAACGTAATTCATGATCTATCTGCGACCATCATTTTTGTAACTCATAGAGACCCATCTATTTGGCAACCCACACAGTCTATTTATTTAAATAGTTAATGCCATTTATTCCATGAAAAAGCACTAATACTTTTTAAAAAACGCCTCTTTCAAGTGAAGAATACTTCTCATGATATTACGCTTATCAGCTTTGTTTGTGATGCTATGTATAGCATCACTTATGATTGGAGCCCAGCAATTAGTGTGGTCCGATTTATTTGATTCATCTAAAGACGCTTGGCTAACTCTTACCGCCAGCCGTCTACCAAGATTAATTGCCTTAATACTGACAGGTATAGGATTAGCCATTAGCGGTGTCATCTTGCAGCATATAGTGCGTAACAAATTTGTTGAGCCAGCTACTTCTGGAGGGCTAGATGCCGCCAAACTTGGGCTACTGATCTCGCTGACTATGCTTCCTGGGGCCAGCACAAGCTCTAAAATGATATTTGCTATGCTCTTTTGTTTAGCCGCAAGCCTCTTGTTTATTTTCATTATTAATCGTATTGAATTCAAAAACACCGTACTTATCCCAGTGTTAGGTCTAATGTATGGCAGCGTATTAAGCTCAATAGCGGAGTTTTATGCCTATAAAAATAATATCCTCCAGAGCATGCAAGGATGGTTATTAGGTGATTTCTCTAGAGTGGTGCAGGAGCATTACGAGCTCATTTATATCATCTTGCCCGTCATCATCTTAGCTTACCTTTACGCCCACCGTTTTACCGTATTAGGCATGGGTGAAGAGATGGCTTCAAGCTTAGGGCTTGGCTACGCCAGCACAGCAGCCATCGGCCTAATACTTGTGGCTGTTACCGTAGCAGCCACAGTTATCACGGTTGGCAGTATTCCATTTGTGGGTCTGGTTATTCCAAATTTGGTTGCCCTAAAGTACGGAGAAAAATTATCGCGAACACTACCTATCGTCGCTTTAGGTGGCGCATGCTTACTTATCCTTTGCGATATTTTGGGACGCTTAATCATTTACCCATTTGAAGTCCCTATTGGCTTAACAGCCGGAGGCATAGGTGGAGTGATGTTCCTCATCTTAATATTGAGGGGGATCAAATGAGTACAAGTTTGAAAATTTGGGGGACATTGCTATTCACCTTACTACTGATGTGCTTTTTTATTTTAATCGGGTCAGATCTCGACTTTAATTACATCATTCCTAAGCGTTTATTGCGTCTTGCAACCATTCTTCTTGGCAGTATTTGCCTAGCCGTATCAGCGGTTTTATTCCAGACCATTGTTGGTAATCGAATTCTATCGCCATCAATAATGGGGTATGAGTCCGTTTATTTGTTATGGCAGGCCGTATTGCTATTCATGTTAGGCGCTCACGGACTAACCATCTTGAGTGTTAGTGGTAACTTTGCCATATCAATTACGATCATGCTGTTCTACTCATGGGCTCTGCATTTTTGGCTTTTGCCTCGGTGTAAAAACAACATCTTCATGTTATTACTATTTGGATTAGTACTGACAACCGTTATCACAACGGCAACACAATTTATTCAGCTTAGCATTAGCCCAGGGGAGTTTTCTATTTTCCAAGGCTTAAGCTATACCTCCTTTAATCGCTCAAAACCTGAAACTCTTTTATACGGCGCTTTTATAGTAGCCGTTTGCTTGTGGATGGGCAGAAAGACACTCCCCATATTAGATGTCATGTCACTTGGTAAAGAACAATCCATATCTCTTGGGGTCGATCACGCTAAATACATCAGTTTATATTTGGCTCTAATTGCTGTGCTGGTTGCAATATCGACAAGCTTAATTGGCCCTACCGGTTTTATGGGAATCTTCATTGCCAATATAGCTTATGTACTCGCAGGAAGTAATAAACACAGAACAGTCATTCCCATCGCTGTTACGGTTTCCCTGATTATATTTTTAGTAGCTCAACTCTTCGTTGAGCATGTATTTAACTATAAAACTAGCGTCAGCATTCTTATCAATCTTGTTTGTGGAGTCTACTTCCTTGCACTGATTGCTCGCACTAGAGGAACCACATGATAACTGTTCATAACCTTCATAAAACCTATGGCACAAAACCGGTAGTTACAGACATCAGTCTGGAATTTCCGACGGCTGGCATCACCTCTTTGATTGGACCGAATGGTGCGGGTAAATCAACGCTTCTAATGATGATAGCCAAACTACTCGAACCAAGTAGCGGTCACATCGCTTTAAATGGCCAGAAAGTAAACAATATAAAAACAGCGGAATACGCTCACCGAGTTGCCACACTTCGTCAGTCTCCAGGTTTTAATCTACGGCTAACAGTAGAAGAGCTCATTTCATTTGGGCGCTTCCCTTACAGCAGAGGACACCTAACTCAAGAAGATAGAGACATTATTGAAGAATCAATCGAATTTTTAGAGCTGGAAGCTATACGAAACGCTTATTTAGATGAATTAAGTGGCGGACAACGACAAATGGCTTTCTTGGCGATGACGGTAGCCCAAAAGACAGATATTTTACTGCTGGATGAACCCCTAAATAACCTAGATATGAAGCATGCAGTTCAGATAATGCAAGCCCTTCGTCGCCTATGTGATGAGCAAGGACGTACCGTGCTTCTAGTCATTCACGACATCAACTTCGCTGCAAACTACTCAGACCATATTGTCGCTTTAAAAAATGGCACGCTGAAATTTAATGGTAGTTCTGAGCAAGTAATAACAGAAAACAATCTAAAAGCTTTGTACGACCTGGATTTTGAGGTCATTCGAAATAAGCGTGGTTGCCTATGCAACTACTTCAATCTGTAAGGAGAAAAATATGAAGATGAATAAACGAAAATGGATTTTTGGTCTTAGTGCAATGCTACTTATCTCATTACAAGGATGCGAAAAGAAGCCCGTTGAATCAGAGCAGGTGTCACACAAGTTTGATCCTCCACTAACCATTCAACATGACCTTGGTACAACCGTCTTAAACCAAAGACCAGAGCGAGTGGCAGCTCTTGATATGAATGAAGTCGACTTTTTAGATCAACTCAACATTCCCGTTGCCGGAATGGCAAAAGATTTTATACCTCATTACCTTGCCTCTTATAAAAACGATTCGAGCATTGAGGACTTAGGCGCGATTGTTCAGCCAAATATGGAACGTGTGCATGCTTTAAAACCTGATTTAATCCTTATGACGCCATTGCATACAAGCAATTATGAAGAGCTATCTAGATTTGCTCCAACACTGTATTTCAACACAATGACAAATCATCACATTGCTAGTATCAAAGAGCACCTACTCACTTTAGGAAGTATTTTCGGTAAAGAGCAATTGGCAAAGGAAAAATCTCTCGAACTAGACAATAAAGTCAAAGAAATACAACAGCTAACACAAAACCGACCAGAAAAAGCACTCGTTGTCCTCCACAACAACGGCTCATTTAGTAGCTTTGGCAAACAGTCACGTTATGGCTTCGTATTTAATGAGTTAGGTGTTCAACCAGCAAACAGCGACAAAGAAACAGGGCTTCACGGCCAACCCATTTCGAGCGAGTTTATAAAACAAGCAGATCCAGACATCATCTATATAGTCGATCGAACAGCCGTTATGGAGCGCCGTGACGTAATCAAATCTGATGAGATAAGTAATCCACTACTTCGTCAAACCAAAGCTTGGAAAAATGGGCGTGTCATTTTTGCCGATGCAGATGCTTGGTACATTGCAGCGGCAAGCCCTACCGCCATTAAAATTATGCTTAACGATATCGCCGAAGGATATAAAAAGATCAAAGAATAATTTTTATTAGTAA
Organism: Marinomonas sp. UCMA 3892; assembly: GCF_012726345.1. Lineage (GTDB taxonomy): Bacteria > Pseudomonadota > Gammaproteobacteria > Pseudomonadales > Marinomonadaceae > Marinomonas. The sequence continues at coordinate 144,804 of NZ_PTXN01000010.1, read as the reverse complement.
TGATTATTACTAGCTATATTAACATTAATTTTATGTTTACTCATATCAACTCTTCTACTAAAACAATAGGATGTTTTATATGTACTCCTCTCAATATGCGGGAAATGAAACAAAGACTAAAAAAAGCAACCAAGAAACGCTTTTTTTAAAATATCACGCCGCAAAAAATGCACTCTATGCAGGTATCGCAGCTGGAACCGTTTTTTTGTATAGCCAATCTGCTTATGCAGAAACTCAAACAACGACAAAAGAAAACAACGCAGTTTCAGCGGTTGCCCTTCCAGAAATAACTGTGGAAGATTCTCGTGAAAAAAAACCAGTGTACTCTGGCAGTAATGGACAAGTTTTAGAAACAAGCCACACAGGTTTTTTAGGAGATAAAGACGCTTTAGATAACCCATTCAATGCCATCAGCTATACAGACAAATATATCCAAGACCAACAATCTAATGATATTTCAGATGTCATCAGCGCGACAGACCCTTCTGTTCATAGCACTAACACCAGTGGCGAAAGTCGAGAAAGCTATTCTATCCGAGGTTTCAGCTTCGATAGTAACGATGCGACTGTTAACGGTTTAGCAGGCATGGCACCTTACTATCGCAGTGCTACTGAAATGTATGAGAGCGTAGATGTGCAAAAAGGCCCTTCTGCCATGCTTAATGGTATGCCTCCTAGCGGTTCTATAGGTGGATCCATTAACTTAGTCACCAAACGTGCCGGTAATGACCCTTTAACTCGCTTAACAACTAAATACCTATCCGACTCACAAGTCGGCGCTAGTGTCGATGTAAGCCGCCGCTTTGGTCAAGACAAGCAATTTGGTATTCGTGTAAACGGTGCATATCTATCAGGTGATGGAACCATTGATCACCAAGAAAATGAGTCTCAATTAGGAGCCATTGCTTTAGACTGGCGCAGTAGTCGAATTCGCTTATCCGCTGACATTTATCACACCAAAGAAAATGTCGACGCACCAACGAGAGGAATAAACCTTGCAAAAGGGCTTGATATCCCACGTCCGCCCTCTAACGATACCTTACTAAACCCAAGCTGGAATTTTTTTGAAAGTGAAACTAAGGGAGCTATGGCACGTGGCGAATTTGACATTAATGACCAACTGACCGCTTATGCCTCTGTCGGTATAACTAAGTGGGACTACCACGGCCTTAGTGCAGATAAAGCTGAAATATACAATTCGGCTGGAGACATAAAAACGACCCTTGGCGCTACCGGCGATGACAATCAAAGAAAATCACTAGAAATTGGTTTAAATGGACGCTTCCAAACAGGTGCAGTGAAACACCAGGTAGCAACAAACATCACTCGTTACGAAGAAGAATACAACCTCTATGCGGCGAGATTTAAAGGTGTGACGATCGACTCTAACATATATAACCCAGTATGGGGGACAAGACCTGATCTGGACTTAAACCTACCTCTTTTGACGACCACAGAAACAACATTATCCAGTTTTGGGCTAGCAGATACATTATCTTTTGCAGATGACAAATATCAATTAACGCTAGGTGCACGCCATCAGCAAATAAAAACAAAAGAAACGGGGGGAATCTTATCTACTGGAGCAGACTATAATAAAAGTGCAATAAGCCCCTCAGCTGCTCTCATTATAAAATTAGCAGATCAAGTTTCTGCTTACGCAAACTATATTGAAGGGTTAAGCAAAGGCCCAACAGCACCAACCACCGCAGATAATGCTGGTAAAAAATTCGCACCCTACAAAACCAAGCAAAAAGAAGTAGGTTTAAAGCTTGATCTAGGAGACTTTAGCCATACCGTTAGTCTCTATGAAATTGAAAAGCCTAACAGCTATACAGACCCTAACACCAAGTTATTTGGTATCTATGGTGAGCAACGTAACCGTGGTGTGGAATGGAGCTTCTTTGGTACACCAGTTGACCATATTCGACTAATGGGTGGCCTGACACATATTGAGGCAGACTTAAGATCAACGAGTAACGGAGATAATAATGGCAAGCAGTCTGCTGGCGTTCCAAAGTGGCAAGCCAAACTTGGAGCTGAGTGGGACACCCCATATATACAAAACCTAACGCTAATAGTTAATGCAAACAGCATATCTAAACAGTATCTGGAAGATGATAATAAACGATCTATTCCTGGCTACACTATATTTGGATTAGGGGCGCGCTATGTGACTTCGGTAAACCAACAACCTCTCACTATCAGAGCCAATATCAACAACCTAACTGATAAAGACGCTTGGACAACAGCAAGCTATAACGCTCTAGGTCTTGTTGAGGGACGATCATTAACGCTATCTGCATCAATGGATTTCTAAACCATATCCATTAATGGCAGAGCATAAAAAAGCGTCTATTTAAAATGGATAGGCGCTTTTTTTGTATGATCAAAGCAACGACCTCTATGTTCAAATTTATTGCCATAGTGCAAGCAAGAAAGGAAGGCAAATGCACTTTACTCATTATCAACATGTCCGCCAATCCTAAAATTCTGCACTGCAACGGCTTTGGATCAAAAAAGAAACGATTCGAAGTCACTGCGGATTCTCTCACATCAAAAAAATCCGTATCACTGGCATCAAACCCAAATTCAAAAATGGCAAGGTTAAATTCAGCGACTTCCCAAAGCTTTCAAAGCTTAACCTAGTCAACCCTCATAGCATAAACTTTTGGTGTTTTACTGTGTAGCAGATAGAGACACAAAAAATAAATAGAGATGATTATCAATAGTATAAATATTCTATTCTCATCTATATAATGACGCGTTCTTCTTAGTCTACAGGATTTTAGACATGGTTCGTTTTATGACACACTTCAAACAAGTTTTCGCTCTTCTTTTTTTAAGTCTCACTTTAGCAAGCTGTGATCAATCACCTCCAGCCTTACCAGACAAATCACAATTAAAAATAGATCAGGTAGAAAAAAGCTCATCGGGTTGGCCAAGAACAATCATGACCCCTGAAGGTTCACTCACCCTCAATAAAAAACCAACCAGAATTGTGTCCACCAGCGTCACCTTGACGGGTACTTTACTCGCCATCAAGGCACCACTTGTTGGTTCTGGCGCCACCATGGCGAATACCAGCGTTGCATCTGAACAAGGGTTCATGCGCCAGTGGGCAGATATCGCAGAAACTCGAGGTATCATCCCCCTATATCAGACCGAACCCAATGCCGAAGCGATAATCAAAGCCAACCCAGATCTGATCATCATTTCTGCAACAGGTGGCGATTCCGCCATCAAGCTTTATGAGCAACTTAAAGATATCGCACCCACATTGGTCATTGCGTATGACGACAAAAGCTGGATGCAATTAGCAAACATCTTTGGCGACATTCTTGGTTTAGAAGAACAAGCGAAAACCATGATCCAGCACTTCGAACAAGAAGTGAAACACACCAAAACTACAATTAATCTACCGCCTCAACCGACCACGGCCATGGTCTACTACCAAGACGACACTGGTGCCAATATTTGGACCTCAGAGTCAGCACAGGGTCGATTATTACAAGAACTTGGCTTTACTCTAGCTGACATCCCCGAGAGCGTAAAAGGCAATATCAGCATGGGGATTCGTCATGACATTATCATCGCTACTGGGGAAAGGTTTCCTGATGCGGTAACTGGCAACACTACACTGCTGTTTTCAGCCAGCTCAGATAGAGAACAAGCCTTTATAGATAACCCTTATTTACATGAAACAAGCTCAGTACAAAACAAACAGGTATTCGCTGTTGGCGATGATACCTTTCGCTTGGACTATTACAGCGCAACCAATTTATTAAAACGATTACAAGCACTGTTTGGACGTGAAAAGTCATGACCAATAACACAATGTCCGCGTCAAAGAGCAAGCGATATGCTTGGTTATTCGCATTGCTGCTATTTTTATTCATTATTATGATCGCCAGTTTATGCATTGGGGCTAAGCCGATTTCCATGGACATTCTGTGGAATATCTTCATGGGCAAAGAACATGGACTTACCAAAACCATTGTTATTGAAGGTCGTTTACCACGCACTTTAAATGGGCTTTTTGTCGGTATGGCGCTTGGAACGTCTGGCGCACTGATTCAGGCGATAACCCGAAATCCTTTGGCGGATCCCGGCATTCTTGGCGTTAACTTAGGCGCCAGTTTAGCCATAGCAATTGCCATCGTCTTTTTAGGCGCAACTCAGCTGACTCAATTTTTTGGCTACGCGGCTCTGGGCGCTTTTTTAGCCAGTTTATTAGTATATTTCGTTGGCAGCATTGGCGGCGGTAAAACCGACCCTCTGAAACTTACGCTAGCAGGGGTTGCCCTTGGCGCCGTATTTGGCGGTATTAGCTCTGGCCTTACTCTTTTTAATCCAAGTGCATTTGATCAGATGCGTTTTTGGGCAGTTGGTAGTCTAGATATTCGCTCGTTATCTGTCCCATTATTTATCGCCCCTATTGTCATCGGTGGCTGTTTATTAGCCATATCGATTACCCCAGCTCTTAATGCATTTGGATTAGGCGATTCTTTGGCCTCAGCACTGGGCAGCAAACCCGCTCGAATTCAGTTGTTAGGGCTAATAGCAGTTACATTGCTCTGTGGCGCTGCCACTGCGGCGGCTGGACCCATTGGTTTTGTCAGTCTTATGATGCCGCATATTGCTCGCTGGATGGTGGGCCCAGATCAACGTTGGATCATCCCCTTTTGCTTTATCCTAACGCCTATATTGCTATTAATTGCTGACATCATCGGGCGTGTATTAATTGTTGGGGAGTTACGGGTTTCTATTGTGACCGCGTTTATCGGCGCACCTATTCTGATTTATTTAGTGCGCAAAAAAGGAGCTTCTGGACTATGAAGATCTATCGTACCTACACACTGACAATAACCAATGTTATCAGCCACTACCCAAAGCAAATCATTTGTTCTTTTACTCTTGCGTTGATCATTGCCACACTTTTTTTTGGCCAACACATTGCCGAAAATACTCAAGATATTTGGCAACTTATCACAGGTCAAGCAGACCCATATCAATCCATTGTTGTGTGGCAATGGCGAGCATCTAGATTGTTTGCCGCCTTAGTAATCGGTGCGGCGCTAGGAATCAGCGGTGCCGTATTCCAATCATTGGTTCGTAACCCTTTGGGTAGCCCTGACATCACTGGCTTTAATGTGGGCGCCTTTACCGGGGTTTTGCTGTCTATTGCTTTGTTTAGCAATCTCTACTGGTTCAGTGTATTGGGCGCAATTCTGGGCGGTCTTTTTTCTGCCTTGCTCGTTTATATTTTTGCCTATAGAGATGGCCATTCCGGTTTTCGATTAATCATTGTAGGCATCGCGATTAGTGCCACCCTTTCTGCGTTTAACCAATGGCTGATACTCAGCGTTTCATTGGAAACAGCAATGACAGCAGCGCTATGGAGTGCAGGCACACTCAATGGTATGACCTGGGCGCGCATATTGCCAGCAGCGGTACTCATTACGGTCTTTATCCTTTGTGCTTTTTTGCTTAATACTCGTATGAAATTACTCGAAATGGGCGACGATACCGCGGCGGCGCTGGGCGTTTCAGTGAATAAAACCCGTCTCGCCCTAATGTTTGTTGGCGTTGCTCTAACCGCTGTAGCCACCGCCATCACAGGCCCAATAGCCTTCATTGCTCTGGCCGCGCCTCAGATAGCAAAACGTCTTGAAAACAGCGCGAGCACCTCATTAGGATCATCCGCTCTAGTCGGCGGCTTGTTATTACTTAGCGCAGATTTTATCGCGCAACATGGCTGGGAAGGCTCGACATTACCGGTAGGACTCATCACCGTGAGCTTGGGTGGTATTTATTTAGTGTTTTTAATTATTCGTGAGGGAAGAAAATGACAGCAACAGTCACAGAAATTCAGCAGAACAAATCAAACGATACAGACTATCAAGCTTTGCCAGAACTTTCTTTGTCGACCCAATCTGTTACCCTCGGTTACGATCAAACAATCATCGCCAACAATCTCTCGGTTGATATTCCTGAAGGTAAGTTCAGTATTATTGTTGGCCCAAATGGCTGTGGAAAATCCACTTTACTAAGAGCACTGAGTAGATTGCTGCCACCAACATCTGGCCAAGTACGACTAAATGGCCAAGACATTCATAGCTTACCAACCCGTGAGGTAGCAAAAATACTGGGGCTCTTACCACAAAGCGCAATTGCTCCAGATGGCATAAAAGTGGTCGATTTAGTCGCTCGTGGCCGTTTCCCCCATCAGAAATGGTTTCAGCCTTGGCGCGAACAAGACCAGATAGCCGTAGAGTCTGCAATGAAAGCAACGGGCATAATGGAGTTCGCTCAGCATCATGTTGATCAACTTTCTGGAGGGCAAAAACAACGTGTATGGGTAGCAATGGCATTGGCTCAAGAAACGCCATTACTGTTATTAGATGAGCCAACAACGTACTTAGATATCGCTCATCAAATTGAGCTGATGGATTTATTTCAAGACTTAAACCGCCTACAAGGTCATACCATGGTGGCGGTTCTGCATGACCTTAATCACGCTTGCCGATACGCTGACAATCTTATTGCTATGAAAGCAGGAAAAATCATTGCCTCTGGCGCCCCCAAAGACATAGTCACTGAAGCACTTATTGAAGACGTATTTGGCTTACCCTGTATGATTCTGGAAGATCCTGTTTCGGGTACACCATTAATCATTCCCAAAAGCCGACAAGTATAGTTGAACAGCAAGCTATAAATATCGAGTAGGGTGAGGCGTTGCCGCCTCATCCCTCTCACAGAACCGTACGTACGGACCTCGTATACGGCTCATGCAAACTTCCATTCAGTATAAACACTGAACACATACCCCGTTCTCACTTCTTCAAGATTCACCAAACCTTGCTCATCGAACCATTTGTTTGGCATCGCGTGGCTGGCTAATGGACTCGCTGCATTTCTCCAACTGGTCATCGAGATGTACTTAAACGGCGGCTTGTAGCCCAGTTGCTTGAGCCTTCGATGCAGCCGTTTAGGTTTCTTCCATAATTTTAGTTGAGCACTGCGAAGCCGTCTCCTTAACCATTGGGCGATTTTCTTGAATTCACCACTCGCATTGGCAATCCTGAAGTACTGTCTGAACCCTCTTAATAGCGGATTCAGCTGTTTGATCACATCACTCAACGGTTTACCGCCGTTTCGTTTCGTCATCTGCTTAAGCCGTTGTTTGAACAAGTCCAGTTTCTTGGTTTGGATTCGGGTATATCGACTTCCGATCTCCACGCCTAAAAACTTCACTCCCTCACGACTGTGCGTAAGGTGCGTCTTTTCTTCGTTCACTTTGAGCTTAAGCTGTTTCTCCAAGATGATCGTTGCCTGTGCTCGTGCATTCTCTGCACCCGCTCGGCTACGACACAGAATCAGGATATCATCCGCATAGCGCACGATTCGATGACCTCTTTGACGCATTTGTTGGTCAAACTCATCTAAGTAGACGTTTGCTATCAAGGGGCTGATCACCCCTCCTTGCGGACTACCTTGCTCTGTTTCTTGCCAATCCGTACCAACCATTACGCCACTTTTTAGGAACTGTTCTATCAGCTTCAACACACTGCCGTCTGTGATTCGCTTTCTCAGGCTTTTTAAAATTAAGCCATGATCCAGTCGATCAAAGCATTTTGATAGATCCATATCCACCACATGGTTTAGGCTATAACGGCGCATAAACATCGTGGCTTTGTTGATCGCATCATGACAGCTTCGCTTTGGTCGATAGCCAAAACTCGAGGGATGGAACTGTTCTTCAAAAATGGGCGTAAGGATGTCGGTTAGGGTTTGTTGAACGACTCGATCCCGAACGGTCGGGATCCCAAGCAATCGCACACCACCGTCCGCTTTGGGGATTTCTACCCGTCTGACTGGACGCGGTTGATACTGCTTGGTTTTCAGTTCAAGAAGAAGTTGATCCAGTTCATCACTCAACTTCGAGGCGAAGTCACTCAGGCTCTGCTTATCTATGCCAGCCGCGCCTTTTGCTTTCCACACCTTTTTGAAGCCTTTGTACAGTCTCTCCTTACTCAGCAAGTGACCATACATGCTGTAATAAACTCGGTGCCTCTCCTCTTGGGTTGTGCGCTGTGTGGGGACAAAATGTTTCTTCTTCATGTTGGTCTATTTCGCTCTGAGGTTTAGCCTTCTAGCTCAATGGCAATTTACTAAAACGGTGTCAGATCTACTCCCTCGTACGGTTTCCAACTCCAGTTTTCTGCTTCCACAGATCACCACGCTGGAAGACCCCGATTATTCGTCAGTTCGTGTACCACTAAAAAAAAACATCTGCTCATCACAGACTTAAAGCTTACTTCCTCCCTTCGCAACACCGATTAGCTTTTGACTAAACGATGCCCCAACAAACGTCATGCTGTTGGTCAGCTCAGTTTTCTCCTCCACACCATTACTGGGTTTCATTGGCTGAGCTTTACTCACTACTACGGATTCATCTGCCACCTCACACCAACACACGCCTTGGCTCACACCTCGAACGCATGCTTCCAATTCAAGACCGGATTGGATGCCAGGCTTCCCCAGTTACTGCACTGACGCCCTGTTAACAATGCCACCCTCAAACACAGCCTAGGTCTGACTGAGTATCGGGCTTTGCGCTATTTTGCACGCTTACCCACCTAAACTGCCGAAGCAGGTTCACTTGCGTTGTGTACTGTTAACTTCCTATCGCTTCCTTCAGACCCTGCCGTTGGCCAGCAACGCCCTTGCGATTCGGATTCTCTTCCCCCCAGTCGGGGTGAGACAGGTTTCTTACAACCTGACGGGTTTGCCAGCTTCGCTGGGCAAACAAAAAAGCGGACTTAGAATGTTTTCTAAGTCCGCTTTTTCTATTCGGTTATCGCATTTTTACAGCTAAATTTTAACTGTCTTTGTCGGGGGAGTTGTTGTCAGCTGTATTAAACGACTGCTCTTGTTTTTCTCCCTTTGGATTTTCTCCTTCCATTGTCTGCTCTTCTAATGCTTGGAGCTGCTTTCGCTCTTTACGTCGGTAACCTAAAACCAATAAACAGGGCGTCAGAATAAGCGTTAATGGCGTGGCGAAGGTGAGGCCTCCAGCAATAGCAGTAGATAGTTGTGTCCACCATTGAGCCGATGGTGCGCCGATACTAAAGGATTGGTGCACGAGATCAATATTAAATTGAAAAACCATTGGAACCAAACCAAGAATGGTCGTAATAGTGGTTAGCATAACAGGTCTTAGACGCTGAACACCTGTTCTAATAGCCGCTTCACGTACCATCATGCCTTGTTTACGCAAACCGTTGAAAGTGTCGATTAGAACAATATTGTTGTTAACCACAATGCCTGCCAAAGCGATAACACCAACTCCACTCATTACAATACCGAACGGCTGCCCTTTTACCATTAGGCCAATGAATACACCCATGGTTGAAAAGATCACCGCACTCAGAATTAATAAGCATTGGAAGAAGTTGTTAAATTGAGTGACAAGAATGATCGCCATGATGAAAAAAGCTACGCCAAATGCTTTGATTAAAAATATCATGGATTTTTGTTGATCTTCGGTGTTGCCACGGAACTCATAACTGACAGCTTTATCAATACCAGCAGCATCTAGTTTTACTTTTATGGCTTTTATTACTTCATCAACGACTAAGCCGTCTTTCACGTCGGCATCAATTTTAATGGTTTTTTTGCCATCGGTCCTGTTTATCACTCCTTGCTTTGGTGCTGCATATCGATGAATAAAGTTGCTGGCTGGAATGCTGCCTTGGTTTGTTGGAACCTGTAGTTGATCCAATTGATCGAGGCTGCGTTGATTCACCGGGTAGCGTAAAACGATATCAATTTTGTCGTCAGCACCTTCGGGCAAAAAATCGCTTAAAGTTATGCCGGTGGTGACAAGTTTAATAACATTACCAAGACTATTGACGTCAACATTGTAGCGACTTGCCTCTTCGCGATTAATGTCGATACGCCATTCTATCCCAGCGAGAGATCTGTCATCACTAACCGTGATAATTTCATCCCTTAACAAAAGCTGTTTACTTATTTCATCAGCAGCGAGATTGAGGGCTTCGGTGTAATTTGAACTAAGCTGTAGCTGGATATCAGCCCCAGATTGTGGCCCGCCTTGTTCTTTCTCGGCGCTTATTTCAATGCCGGGGATTTGCTTAGTTCTTTCTCGTATGCGATCTAAAATAACGCCAGCAGGGGCTCTTTTGTACCATTCAATAAACTCCATACTGATTGAGCCAATACTATCCGGTGCCGCATTGTTGCCTGGGGTGGCATAAGTTGTTGAAACAACGCTTTTTAGTGAAGGATTACCAATAACTTGCTGTTCAACCAGTCTTACTAACTCATCTTTTTCTTCCAGAGATAAATCACCACGGGCACGTATATCTAGGTTGGCTGATTCAGGTTCGATACTAGGAAAGAACTCAATGCCTTTACCAAATTTACCATAACTAGCAAAAATACTAAGCAGCAGAACAATGGTGAATAGTAAAACCCAAATAGGATATTCGACTAAGCGAGTTAGTGTTCTTCCGTAGAAACCTGTGGGGCCAGTAAGTTCTTTTAGGTCACCTGTTTCAGTGATGCGTAAGGCATGCATGGTTTTTTCTGTATAGGCACCTTTTTTGCCGATAATAGAACCGATGGTTGGCAATACAATTAATGCCATGACTAAAGACGAGGCAAGAGTTGCAATAATGGTAATAGGCATGAACCGCATGAATTCTCCGACTATGTCGGGCCAGAAGAGTAACGGCATGAACACCGCTAAAGTAGTGGCGGTAGAAGCAGTGATTGGCCAAGCCATGCGCTTTGCTGCTTCGCTGTAGGCTTGTCGCTTAGATGCACCTTCAGCCAGTTTTCGATCTGCGTACTCGGTGACTACAATGGCTCCATCAACTAGCATGCCGACACTAAGTATTAATGCAAAAAGAACCACCATATTAATGGTGTAGCCTTGTAAATCGAGAATTAAAATTCCTGAAAGGAAGGCCCCTGGAATGGCTAAACCGACCAAGAAAGCACTTCGTACCCCAAGTGCCCAGACTATAACTATCATTACTAGTAACGTTGCCGCTAGAACGTTATTAAATAGGTCGTTTAGAGAGGTTTCAATGTCGGTGGATTTATCGCCGGTAAGGTTGTATTCGACACCATTTGGCCACTGTTCGCTTTCGTTCTTTACAACGGCTTTAATTGCTTCAATGGTCTCTATAATATTTACACCGACTCGTTTGGATACTGCAAGTGTTATACTGCGTTTGCCCTCTACTCGAGCGTAACTGGTTGGATCTTCAAATGTTAGTTCACCTGTCGCAATATCGCCTAGTAAGACGACTTGATCACCATCAGCTTTAATTGGCAAATTTAGAATGTCTTCTTTTGTCTTGAGTAAGCCTGGGACTTTTAAAGAGAAGCGTCCAGCCCCGGTGTCTAGATTGCCTGCAGCCACCAAACGATTGTTGCCAGAAACGAAGTTGGCCACGTCAGATAATGATAAATTATATGATTCGAGTTGCTCTGGGCGAATGATGATCTGCGCTTGTTGATCACGATCACCGCTGATTTTGGCCTCTAAAACACCATCAATTGCTTCAATAGAGTCTTGTAGGCTTTTTGCTGTGCGACTAAGTGTGGCGAAGCTAACATTGCCTGATAAGTTGACACGTAACACAGGAAAGGTTGAAAGATTAATTTCGGTGACTGTTGGTTCGTCTGCATCGTCCGGTAATTCACTTTTTGCTCGGTCTACCTTATCTTTAGTGTCGCTAATTGCTTGGTCAATATTTACGCCAGACTCGAACTCCAACATGATAGAGGCATGGCCTTCTGAGGCGGTAGATTTTAGTTCTTTTAAGCCTTCTAGTCCTTTGAGTTCTTTTTCTAACGGATGAACCAACAAGCTGTCGGCATCTTCTGGTGAAATGCCATCTAGAGAGACGGAGACATAAGCCATTGGAATGGTAATATCGGGGTCACTTTCTTTTGCTATTTCGATATAAGAAACCGTGCCCATAATCAATATGAGGACGAAAAACATCATTACGGTACGAGAGCGAGCTAAGGCTGCCTCAATCAATGTTTGCATTGTGGGCCTCCTTAGTTTTGATAATGGGCTTCGACTTTATCGCCCGCAGACACAAAACCTTGTCCGACGGTAATAATGTTTACATTATCGGGAAGGCCGCGCACCCAAACTTGATCGCGTTCTGATTTAATGATTTCAACAGGTGATACAACAACAGTATTATCGATGTTGATAGTTTTTATGGCCGTTCTACCTGAATTATCTAAAGTGAGTAGTGCTGGCGAAAAAGCATGAGCTCTTTGTTGATCTAAAATGAAATCAACGGCAGCAGTTAAGCCGGCAGGTATAGTGTTGCCAGGGTTTTCAACTTGCATTTCGACACTGATGGTTCGGCTAGATTCGTTAGCTGTTGAACTAATATAGGAAACGAACCCTTCGGCTTCATAGCCAGATTCAAGGCGAATGTTGCCTTGAGTGCCAAGTTTTATGAGTTGAATTTTATTTTGTGGAATATTGACACTAACTTTTATCGGGTTCACTGAAACTAGGGTGCCAATTGTTGCACCAACAGCTAATACTTGTCCTTCTTGGACCTCTAAGGTATTTAGTATGCCTGAGAAGGGCGCGGTTACATTTGCATTCTCTAAATCAACTAATAATGATTTTTCTGTCGCTTTTGCAGAAGCAAGATCTGTTTCCGCTTGGGCTAGATTGACCTTTGAAGTCAAGTTGCCTGCATTCAGTTTTCTGATGCCATCTAGTTCAAGCTGTTTTTGTTTGACGAGTAAACCAGCTTGTTCTATTTGAACCTTAAGAGTACGAGTATCTATTTGTACTATAGAGGTGCCTTTTTTAATGAAACGCCCTTTTTCGATAGGTAGTTTTATTATGCGTCCTTGATAACTATTGATAAGCTGCAAAGTCTCATCTGCTAATGTCTTTCCGCTTAATGGCAAGTGCATTTCAATGGTTTTAGTTATTAATGTTTTGGCTTGAACTGGATACGCTAGTTTGCTTTCTTTTGCCTGAGATGAAACAGTACCTTCATTCTGTTTGTTTTCTGTTGGGCTAACCGTAATGCCATTGCCTCCTGCAAACATCCAGGTTACGGTAGCGACGGCAACGACCACAGCGGTAATTGGCCCTACCTTGCTTTTAAGCTCCATTCAAATACTCCATGAAATATAAAAATTATCATTATGTGGGGGTTAGTATATTCGTAAATAATAAGGAAGAAAGCGTTTTTGATTAAACCTTGTGCACACAATAGCAAGAATAAATCGTGATTTTATGATCAAAGTTGCTGGAAATATTTTTTGCGAGCAAAAAACTGTTTCTTTTTAATATCTAGTCTCGTCTATTTGCTCAACCTTCGCCTAGAAGGATGATACTATACCGCCACAAAATTTTTACTTTATATGGATAGATATGAGTCTATTGTCGTTAGAACAGATCAGTGTAGCTTTTGGGCATAATCCGCTGCTGTCAAAAATCAGTTTTTCAGCAGAAGCTGGAGAGCGTGTTGCAATTATTGGACGTAATGGTGCAGGTAAATCTACGCTGTTAAAAGTCATTTCAGGTGAGCAAATTGCCGATGAAGGTATGGTTCGTTTAGAAGGTGGCATGACCATCGGGCAGCTGCCACAGGAACTACCTGATGCGAATGAAAAAACCGTTCGTGAAGTGGTGAGTGAAGGGGCTGGAGAAGCGCATTTTTTAATGGCGCGTTACTTTAAGCTATTAGAAGATTTCGAGAATGACCACTCCAATGAATTAAGCGATATTCAGACCGAATTAGATCGGATTCAAGGTTGGGATCTAGAACAGCGTGTGAATCATATGATTCAACGTTTGGCTTTGCCTGCAGACAAATTAATGTCTGAGCTTTCAGGTGGTTGGCGTCGTCGTGTCATTTTAGCGCAAGCGCTAATTTCTAACCCTGATGTCTTGCTACTGGATGAGCCAACAAACCATTTGGATGTTCCAACAATCGAATGGATGGAGCAACAACTGCAGCAATTTCGTGGTTTGATCTTGTTCATTACCCATGACCGTCGCTTCCTTGAGAAATTAGCTAACCGTATCATCGAGCTTGATCGCGGTAATTTGATTTCCTTCAGTGGTAATATTACTGCGTTCCTTGCTTTTAAAGAAAAAATGCTTGAAGAAGAAGAGCGCGCAAATGCTTTATTTGACAAACGTTTGGCTGAAGAGGAAGTTTGGATTCGACAAGGTATTAAAGCTCGCCGTACTCGTAATGAAGGCCGAGTTCGTGCTTTGAAAGCGTTACGTGAAGAACGATCTGAACGTATTAATCGCCAAGGTAATGCTAAAATGGCGATTGAGACCAAAGACAAGTCTGGCAAGTTAGTAGCGGAATTCACTCAAGTTGGTCACTCCTTTGCTGACAAAGTGATCCTACAACCTATGGATTTTATTGTGAATCGTGGAGACCGAATTGGTCTGATCGGTCCAAATGGTTGTGGTAAAAGTACCTTCCTGAAAATTCTTTTAGGGGATCTTGAGCCTGAGACTGGCACTGTTCGTCAAGGAACTAAACTTAATGTGGCGTATTTTGATCAGCTACGTGAGCAACTTGATCCAGAACAAACCGTTGCAGAAAACGTGGGTGAAGGCAAAGACGTTATCGAAATTAATGGCCAGAACAAACACGTTATCGGCTATCTTGGCGATTTCCTTTTTCCACCTGAGCGTGCTCGTACGCCAGTAAAAGCCTTGTCTGGTGGCGAACGAAACCGTGTATTGTTGGCGAAGCTATTTACTCGCCCAGCTAATCTTTTGATTATGGATGAGCCAACCAACGATCTTGATGTAGAAACATTGGAGCTTCTTGAAGAGTTACTGATGAACTATGATGGCACCTTATTATTGGTAAGTCATGACCGTGCTTTCCTTGATAACGTTGTAACCAGTGTTATTGCTTTTGAAGGCGAAGGTCGAGTGAAAGAATATGTTGGTGGCTATCAAGACTGGATTCGTCAAGGTGGTAAATTCCCAACAGAATCTACTTCCCAAACTGACGACGCGCCAAGCAAAAAAGAAAAAGCCAAAGCTGAACCGAAAAAAGCCAATCAGAAATCTGCTGTACAGGCCAAGCCAAAAGCCAAGCTAAGTTATAAAATTCAGCGCGAATTTGATGATATGCCAGCGACTA
Organism: Marinomonas sp. UCMA 3892; assembly: GCF_012726345.1. Classification (GTDB taxonomy): domain Bacteria; phylum Pseudomonadota; class Gammaproteobacteria; order Pseudomonadales; family Marinomonadaceae; genus Marinomonas. The sequence goes on along the minus strand of NZ_PTXN01000010.1, from coordinate 129,595 downwards.
TTGCGAAGTTGGAAGAAGAAATTGCAGCTTTACATGTAACAACCAGCGCACCAGAGTTTTATGCTGGTGATGCGGATAAAGTGCAAAAAACCTTAGCAAAGCTAGCGCATAAAGAAGAAGAGCTTGAGACAACTATGGAGCGTTGGTTAGAGCTTGAAGAGATGCAAAACGGTTAAACTGCGCAAAACGGGTAAATTATGACGAATAAAGTAAAACCAGTTTCATTTGTACCGCGCTTTTTGGGCGCATTTGGTCAGTTTTTTAAATATATGGGGAGCGGCGATTACGCCGCTCGCTGCCAAACTGTTGGTCAAGGCGAACCATTTGCCTTTGAAGTTGAACCAAAAATCATTACAGAACAAGTAGAAGTGATTCGGGAAATCGAAGTCGCTGCGCCTGTGTTGGATACGGTAAACGCCGATGGTGCGCATCAATTATTGCAACTATTACAACAAGAAGCGCGTTTCGTCGATTTCATTCAAGAAAGCATTGATGATTACAGCGATGAGGATGTGGGGGCGGCATCTCGCCAAATCCACGCCGGTTGTTCTAAAGTGTTGAAGCAACACTTTACCATAGATGTCGTGTCTACAGACGTAGTGAACACGGCGGCAGAAAATAGTCGTGTAGAAGTGCCATCTGGTTATGATGCAAAACAGATCAAACTAGAAGGTCGAGTTGAAGGCGATGGCCCATATGTTGGTACGCTTATTCATCCCGGCTGGAAGGTGACTGAAACTCGTTTGCCAAAAGTAACTAATACCGAAAGTTTAAATATTCTAGCGCCAGCTGAAATCGAGGTATAGCTCATGAGTCAATATTTCATTGGTATCGATCTTGGTACCACGCATTCGGCTGTCTATTATTCTCCGTCTAACCAGGCAGAAGTAGAAACGAATCAAGTAGGGCGCATTCAACAATTGCTCATTCCGCAGTTTATCGCGGCAGGCCAAGTGGATGCTCGTCCTTTATTACCTTCGTTTGTATATTTCCACCATAAAACCGAATTTTTAGAAAGCGACCTACAGCTTCCTTGGGGTAAAGCGCCTTTTATTGTGGGTCAGTTGGCTCGTGAGCTGGGTGCAAAATCTTCTGGCCGATTGGTGCAAAGCGCTAAAAGTTGGTTGTGCCATTCGCGCGTCAGCTCAGATGAAGCGGTTTTACCTGTTGATGCTCTGGAAGAAGTTGAAAAAGTCTCCCCAGCAAAAGTGACAGAAACCCTGTTAGCTCATTTAGTCAGTGCCTGGGCAAACCAATTTCCTAATGCGCCGATTGCTGAGCAAACAGTCGTCATTACTGTGCCAGCCTCATTTGATCCTGCGGCTCGGGCTATCACCGAGCAAGCGGCTGAAAAAGTTGGCTTGCGTGCTCGTTTGATTGAAGAGCCATTAGCCGCGTTTTACGCATGGTTGAGTGATCAACAAAATTGGTCTGAAAGCCTAGAGGTGAACGAGCATATTTTAGTTGTCGATGTGGGCGGTGGCACGACAGATTTATCCTTGATCCAAGCCGTCGAGCAAGAGGGTGCTCTTGGCTTAGAGCGCGTGGCGGTTGGTCGTCATATCTTACTTGGTGGCGACAACATGGATTTGACGTTGACCTACCATTTGGCTGCTCAATTAGCACAAAATGGAACTAATCTTGAACCTTGGCAAATCAGCGGTTTAACTCAAGCTTGCCGTGAAGCGAAAGAACGTTTGCTATCCAATGCTGATCTAGAAGAAGTCAGCGTTGTTGTGCCAAGTCGCGGTCGTAGCTTGTTCAATAACAGCATCAAAGCGACCTTGACGCAACACGATGTGCAGCAGCTTTTGATTGATGGTTTCTTCCCGCAAGTGCAGTTAGGTGAGCAAGCTCAAAAAACAGCGCGCAGTGGCTTTAGTGCGATCAATTTGGATTACGAAGGTGATCCAGCGATTACTCGTCATATTAGTGAGTTCTTAGCTCAGCATGATGTGAAGCCAACGAAGATCTTGCTAAACGGCGGCGTGTTTAACGCTAATGTAATTCGCAGCACACTGGAAACTCGTTTAGCAGCAATGCTGTCTGAGTCGTTGAGCGGCAGAGAGTTAACCATGTTGACGCCATCACATTTGGATCACGCGGTTGCGAAAGGCGCGACCTATTATGCCCAAGTGCAAGCGGAAGGCGGAGTTAAAGTTAAAAGTGGTTTAGCGGCTAACTATTACATTGGTGTAGCTAGCCCAATGCCGGCGATTCCGGGCATGGCGCCACCTGTCGATGCTATTTGTGTTGCACCTTTTGGCTTGGAAGAAGGTTCCGAAGAGCAAATGCTCCCGAACGAGTTTTCGCTCGTTGTTGGCGAAACTGTAACCTTCCGTTTTTTCCAATCAAAAAACAGCGAAGCGCATTCAGTTGGTAAAGTTATTGCGTCTTTTTCGATATCTCAACTCGATGAATTGAATCCTTTATCGGTTCGTTTAGACGCGGGTCATTATCATGCGGGTGACATGGTGCGAGTATATTTAACCGCTCGTGTTACCGAATTGGGCTTACTGTTATTGCAAGCGCACGATACGCAATCTGACCTAAGTTGGACAATTGAGTTTCAAGTTAGGGAGTCGTAAACCATGGCACAACCAGCTTTTCATTCTGCTTATCGAGTTGGGATTGATTTAGGGACAACTAACTGTGTCGTCTCTTACATTCCAGTATCTGACCATTCGAATGCAAATGCGCCCGCTTTGCTGCCTATTCCGCAAGTGATGGCGGATGGCTCGGTACAAGAGTTTACTTATTTACCGAGTGCAATTTATGTGTTGGCGTCAGATGAGATCGGTAAAATTGATCCAGTTTTACCCTGGCGTCACCATGATAAAGAACGAATCGTTGGTGTTGGAGCGTTAGCTTTAGGCCAGCGTCGAGCTGGGCAATTGGTGCAAAGTGCGAAAAGCTGGTTGAGCCATCGTCAGGTAGATCGTCGTTCGGCGATCTTGCCTTGGGCGAGCGAGTTTCCTAAAAAACTTAGCCCACTTGAAGCGAGTAAGATTCTTTTATTGCATATTAAGCAGAGCTGGAATCATCGCTTTGCTGATGCACCGTTAGAATCTCAATCCATAGCGTTAACCTTGCCTGCGTCTTTTGATGAAGAAGCGCGAGCGTTAACCTTGGAAGCAGCCAAACTGGCTGGTCTAAACGATTTATATCTTCTTGAAGAGCCGCAAGCAGCTTGTTATCACTACATTAGCGATGACGAAAAACTCGCCGCGTTAGTCGATAAAAAAATGCTCTTGGTGGTCGATATTGGTGGAGGCACCAGTGATTTTAGTCTGGTTGCTATTCAGCCTACATCAGCAAAGGCGAAAAGCGTTTCGCTTAAACGAATCGCCGTAGGTGAGCATCTATTGCTTGGTGGCGATAACCTTGATCAAGCCTTGGCGTTTCAGTTAGATCCTAAGCAAATCTCTGCGTTATCTGCTACACGTTTAGCGGCTTTGGTTCAGCAAACTCGCCAAGCTAAAGAAACCTTATTAGGTAAAGACGCACCGGAATCGTTAAGCATTACTGTGCTTGGTGGTGGTAGTCGTTTAATCGGTGGTTCGCAAAAATTTGATGTATCGAGAGAAGCCTTATTAGAACAAATCCGTAACGGTTTTTTTCCTTTGGTGAAGAGTGATGATAAGGTGCAAAAGAGCGATTATGCCATGCACACCTTGGGTTTGCCTTATGAGTCAGATCCTGCTTTCACACGGCATTTAGCGGCTTTTTTACAGCAACATGGAGCAGTAATCGAAGCCGCAACCGGCTCGATTATGCCAGATGCAGTTTTATTTAACGGCGGTTTATTTAACAGTCCTGTGTTAAAAGCTCGTTTACTAGAACAGCTGAATACTTGGTCTTCTAAGCCTATTTTAGCCTGCTCTGCAGACGAACCTAACGATGCGGTTGCCAAAGGTGCCGCCATGTATTTAAACGCCCTAGCAGGCGAAAGTACACGCATTGAAAGTGGCGTGGCGCACAGTTTATACCTTAAAGTTGGCGAGAATGAATTTGTCGGCATTTTGCCAAAAGGCACTTTAAAAGGCGAAACCATTCGCTTAGAACAAGAGTTCTTTGTCACTCTGGGCCAGCAAGTACAGTTCCCTTTGTATCGCTCTGACGATCATCTTGAATGTGTGGTTGGCAGAGTACGTGATCAAGATGGATTGCACTATATTTCTACCTTGATGACCGAGCTGGATGGCTCCATCGATTCGCAAGAAACAGCCGTAACGCTATCGGTGCAAATGACCGAAGTGGGGGTGTTGCAAGTAGTGTTAAACGCGAACAACCAGAAAGACCAATGGCGTTTGGATTTTTCAACCCAAGCTAGTTCTTCGCAAGACTCTGAGCAATCTGATGAAAGTGGTTTACTGCATGCCAATATGGGCCAAGCGGAAGAGCATTTAGCGAAGTGTTTTTCTAGCGCGGGTCAAAAGCAAAATCCGGACTTGGTAAAATCTCTTAAACAGGATTTGGAGCAGTTACTGGGTAATCGTGATGATTGGAACCTTGCCACATCGCGACGTTTGGTCGATAAGCTTTTAAGTCTTAAATCTGGTCGAACCAAAAGTGCTCAGCATGAGCGTCAATGGTTGCAGTTGATGGGCTATTGTTTACGTCCTGGCTTTGGCGCTGCGGATGATTTGGCTCGTGTACAGCAAGTGGTGAATGCCACTAAAGCCGGTGCTCAGTTCGACACCGCGCCTGTTTGGGGGCAATATTGGACTTTATATCGTCGTATCGCAGGCGGTTTATCTATTGAACAACAAACGTACTTGTTCAAACAATTTAGCCAATACTATTCGCCAACAGGGCAGCGTTCTCGTGACAAGATGAAAGCTCTGACCACTAAGTCCAGTGACGATTTAATTCGTTTGGTTGGTGCGTTAGAGAGTTTGTCTAATGAAGATAAAACCACCGCAATAGATTGGTTACTAAAACGTTTACAAAAAACCTCTGAGCCGGATACTGCTTGGTGGACGATAGGACGAATTGCCTCCCGTCATCTTTTATCTGGAAAGCAAGAGCAAAGAATTGCTGAGAATAAGCTCTTTCCGATCCTAGAAGTTACACTTAAAGAAGATTGGAAAAAGCGTAAGCAAGCAGGTTTGGCAGCCGTTCTGATGAGCCAAGTCAGCGTTGGTGAATCCGATAAACTCAGCGCTTTACGCAAAAAAGTGGCGAACAAACTCAAAAAAGACAAATGCCCAGTTCAATGGCTTGAGCGTTTAGAAAGTCAAATTGAGATTAACAGCGACGAGCTTAATGCCTTAGTTGGTGAAAGTTTGCCAATTGGATTGCGCTTGTAGTGCCTTTCAAGTAGGTCTTGTATAGTAATCCGATTTACGTTCTATCTTTAGTTATAAAAAACGCTCGATGTATTGCATTGGGCGTTTTTTGCTTATGCAGTTTGATGTTGGTTATCAGGTAATAAGCTTATCAGTAATGCTGATTATCTGTTTTATGTTTAGATTGTTATCATGTCAGTCAGAGCATAACTTTTGTGTGCTCTACTGCTTAATTTTGTTAGATAAAGCGGTCTGATCACTCTAAAACAAGAACATCAAACAATAACTCTAAAAAAATCCACTTATTTTAATTACTAAAGAGATCTATATTTTTTATATAGATAACATGGCTATTGTTTTAGCTTATTCTTTGACATTCATTATTTTACATACAATGAACCGATTATCAGGATGCTATATTTATGAAAAAACTATTAGCAACAAGTTTGCTGGTTTGCGCCAGTAGCTTTTCTGCTTTTGCAGCAACGCCACCAAATGCCTTAGTTGTGGCACAATCATTAGACGATGTTACCAGCTTAGATCCAGCACAAGGTTTTGAATTAACCTCTGTACAAACCTTTACCAATGTTTATCAACGTTTGGTTCAATCTGACCCACAAAATCCAACCAGTCTGGAGCCTACTTTGGCGTCTAGTTGGGAATCAACATCCAACAGTTTAACGTTAACTCTGCGCAAAGGTGCGGAGTTCGCTAGTGGTAATCCAGTTCGTCCAGAAGATGTTGTCTTTTCTTTGGGGCGCGTGGTTAAGCTGAATCTAGCGCCGTCGTTTATTTTGACTCAATTGGGTTGGAATAAAGACAATGTTGATAGTCACATTCAGAAAATTGCCGATGATAAAGTGAAAATCACTTGGGATGTGAGTGTCGGACCTTCATTTGTATTGAGCCTATTGTCTGCACCTGCGTCTTCTATTGTTGATGAAAAGACCGCAATGGCGAATGCTGAGAACGGCGATCTTGGTCATGCTTGGTTGAATAATCATTCAGCGGGTAGTGGCCCTTTTCAGATTAAACAATACATTCCCCATGAAGCCTTGGTGTTGTCTGCGAATAAAACTTCGCCAGGTGGCGCACCTAAGCTAGATTTGATTTTGATGAAGAATGTGCCTGATGCGGCAACTCGTCAGTTACTGATTGAGCAAGGTGATGCGGACATTGCCCGTAATTTAGGTTCGGATCAGTTTCAATCATTGCAAGGTAAAAAAGGCGTGAAAACTTTGGCTTTACCTTATGCTTCTTTGTACTACATTTTGTTTAATACCAAGGTGGAAAATAACCCAGATTTGGGCAATCCGAAATTCTGGGAAGCCGCACATTGGGCGTTTGACTACAAAGGTATTGGCGTTGATTTGATGCGCGGTCAGTTTCAAGTTCAGCAATCGTTTTTACCAGTTGGTTTCAATGGTGCGTTGACTGATCAGCCATACCGCTATGATCCAGAAAAAGCGAAAGCCATCCTGAAAGAAGCGGGCATTAAAAATCCTCACTTCAAGTTAATTGTCAGCAATCAGCCGCCGTATTTGGATGTTGCGCAAGCTTTGCAAGCGAGTTTTGAGCGTGCAGGCATTAAAGTGGAATTGATTCCGGGCATTAGCAGTCAGGTTTCTAGTGAAGTGAATAGTCATAATTTTGAAGCCACAGTGACTGCTTGGGGCCCAGACTATTTTGATCCAAACACCAATGCGTCAGCGTTTGCGTATAACCCTGAAAATGGTTCAAAAACTCTCGCGTGGCGTGCTAACTGGCAGATTCCAGAGTTAAGCAAGATGACCATTGCGGCTCGAGCTGAAACAGATGAAGCAAAACGTACTGAAATGTACCAAGCCTTGCAGAAAAAAGTTCGTGAAAGCTCACCTATTGTTGTTGGCTTGCAAAACAAAAAGCTAGTTGCTATTCGAGAAGACTTGCAAGGCTACGTACAGGGCATAATGCCAGATATGGTTTATTACAAGAACGTTTCTAAATAATGGGCACCTCTAAATAATGAGCGTTTCAACACTGTCACTCGGCGCGAAAACGCGCCGACTTTGGATAGGCCGCGTCAAGACTCTGGCGAGCGGCCTTGTTTCATTGGCGCTGACCTTATTCGGCTTGCTGGTTTTTACCTTTATATTGTCTCGTGCTGCACCTGTTGATCCTGTTTTGCAGCTGGTAGGAGATCATGCCAGTGAGGCGACGTACCAACAGGCTCGTCATGAATTAGGTTTAGATCAGCCTTTACCAATGCAATTTCTTCATTACTTGGGGCGATTATCTCAGGGCGATTTGGGTGTTTCTCAGCTAACTCAGCAACCAGTCGTTAACGATTTGATGCGGACTTTTCCAGCGACGATTGAGCTGGCAACCTGTGCCATGTTTTTCGGTGCTTTCTTTGGTATTTTGCTTGCTGGAATGGCTGTGTATAAGCCAGGTAGTTGGATGGATCATTTGGCGCGATTTGTGTCCTTGCTGGGTTATTCTGTACCCGTGTTTTGGCTTGGTTTATTGGGGCTGTTATTGTTTTATGCCACTTTACATTGGTCAGCAGGGCCTGGCCGATTAGACGATATTTATACCTATACGATGACGCAAAACAGCGGTTTTATTTTAGTTGATGCCATTCGTAGTGGGGATGTGGAAATAATTAAAAATGCGATTGCGCATTTATGGTTACCTGTGGCTGTACTGGCGCTACTTTCTATGGCGTCGATTACGCGATTGTTGCGTGCTGTCATGCTAGAAGAGACCAATAAGGAATATGTGATTTTGGCGCAAGCTAAGGGCGCAAGTCGTCTTCGAATTCTAGTGGTGCACGTCTTTCCTAACGTATTGGGCACTTTAATCACAATTCTGGCTTTGTCTTATGCAAGCTTGTTAGAAGGTGCCGTATTAACAGAAACGGTATTTGCTTGGCCTGGGCTTGGTCGTTACTTAACCAGTGCATTATTTGCTTCGGATATTTCTGCGATATTAGGTTCAACGTTATTAATTGGTACCTGTTTTATTTTGCTAAATACATTTGCCGACGCACTCACTAAATGGGTGGACCCAAGAACAAGATGATGGATTCAACAAATAACCTTAACTCTCATACAATACAGAAGAAGCGTCGCTTTCGGCTACCTCGCTGGTTGAATACTTTTAATATCGGCTTAATCATGGTGATGATGCTATTAGGCTTGGCTTTGCTCGCGCCGCTTCTATCACCCTTTGATCCTAATGTTCAAAATATCCAAGACAGATTATTGGCCCCCGATGCTGTGCATTGGTTTGGTACTGACCGTTTTGGCCGTGATTTATTCTCCCGCGTCTTATTCGGTGCTCGCCCAACACTTATTTTAGTAAGTCTGGTAGTCATTCTGACGGTTCCTATTGGCTTGGCTGTGGGCATTTTTGCAGGCTATTTTGGCGGTTGGGTCGAGCGTATCTTGATGCGTATTACTGACATTGTTATGTCTTTACCTAGTTTGGTTATTGCATTGGCTTTGGTTTCTATTTTAGGGCCAGGCTTAATGAATGGCGCATTAGCTTTGGCGTTTACTAGTTGGCCTTCATTTGCGCGACAAGCGAGAACAGAAACCTTGTCTATTCGCCGCAGTGATTATTTGTCAGCGGCTAGAATGCAAGGTGTAACAGGTTTGCGTTTGATTGTGGGCCATATCTTACCTTTGGTTTTGCCGAGTGCGATTGTTCGAGCTGCGCTGAATTTAGGGGGGATTATTCTTGCTGCAGCTGGCCTTGGCTTTTTAGGTATGGGCATTCAGCCGCCGACGGCAGAGTGGGGGTCTATGGTATCCAGTGGTAGTCGTGTGATATTTGATCAATGGTGGGTTGCTGCGGTGCCCGGTTTTGCTATTTTGTTCGCTAGCCTTGCTTTTAACCTGCTGGGTGATGGACTTAGAGATAAAATGGATCCTCGTCATGACAAATAATTCAAGTTTGATTCGCATCGAGAACCTGAAAATTGGTTTGGAAGGCGGCACAGAATTGGTTAAAGGCATTGATTTTTCGATGGGGCGTGAACGGGTTGCGCTTGTTGGAGAATCTGGCTCAGGAAAATCACTTACCGCACGTTCGTTAATGGGATTGCTACCAGATTCTTTACACGTTCAGGCGGATCGCTTTGAACTGCTTGGCGAAGCCGTCTTGCCTTATAATCAAAGACAATGGAATCAATTGCGTGGTAAGCAAGTTGCTATGGTGCTGCAAGATCCTAAATACGCGTTGAATCCGACACAAAATATTGGCCGACAAGTGGCTGAGCCTTTGGTGCTACATCAGTCTTTATCGAAAAATGTGCGAATCGAAAAAGTCGAACATATGCTGGATGCCGTTGGATTATCGAATCCAGCCCAACTACGCAAGATGTATCCTCATCAGTTGTCAGGCGGAATGGGGCAGCGAGTGATGTTAGCAATAGCTTTGATAAATGATCCGCAGTTTTTGATTGCTGATGAACCGACGTCGGCACTAGATCATGCGGTGAGAGATCAGGTCTTAGAGTTAATTTCTTCCTTGGTTGAAGAGCGCAATATGGGCTTGTTATTGATTAGTCATGATTTGCAGCAAGTGGCAGATTATTGCGAGCGGGTATTGGTTATGTATCAAGGTCAGTTGATTGACCAGTTGGCGGCATCTGAATTATCCAACGCGTCACATCCGTATACGAAAACCTTATGGTCATGTCGTCCGAATATTGATAAACGAGGTAAATCATTGCCTATCTTGAATCGGAAACAGATAGCCAGTTTAACCGAAGGGGCCGCTCGATGAACTTGATCGAATTAAATGACGTCAGTATCAGTCATGTTCAAGGCTCGGAGCGTAATACTGTTGTCCATGATGTAAATTTGACTGTTAAAGCTGGCGAGTGCTTTGGTTTGGTTGGCCCTTCTGGATGTGGTAAGTCGACTTTGCTTTGGGTGTTGGCTGGGTTAAATCCGCATTGGAGCGGAAGTATAAACATGTTGGATAAGCCCTTGACTGCTGGCAAGGTGTTCACTGGTGACTTGCGTCGCCGTGTGCAAATGGTATTTCAAGATCCTTATGCTTCTTTGCACCCTAAGCATCGTCTGCGTCGTGCTTTGTCAGAACCGTTGAAATTGCTGGGTTATCAAGATATTGATGATCGTTTGAGTGAAGGTTTTAAGCAAGTTGGTTTGGCTGAAAACATGATTGATCGATATCCCCATCAATTGTCTGGCGGCCAGCGTCAGCGAGTGGCGATTATTCGTGCCTTGTTGCTGGAACCAAAGCTTTTGTTATTGGATGAACCTACGTCAGCCTTGGATATGTCTGTGCAGGCGGAAATTCTAAATCTATTAAATGATTTAAAAGCCAAGCGAGATTTAACTATGGTAATGGTCAGTCATGATCCAGATGTGGTGGATTATATGTGTGATCATGCTGTTACTATGAAAGCGGGGCGAATTGATCAAGAAAAATTCTATAATTAGAGGTGTTTATTTAGATTAAACGCCCTTTAGTAAAGAGATAGCTAAAGGGCGTTTTAAGTCCGTTTTACTTCAAGAAAATAAAAAACTAGCTTCTAACTCGCTTCATATTAATAAGAATAGGGCTGCCAGTCATCGGATCTGGAATTAGGTCGCATTCAACACCATATAATTCACGTACCAGCTCTTTTGTCATCACCTCTTTGGGGCTGCCTTGGGTGATGATCTCGCCTTTTTTCATAGCAATAATATGATCAGAATATCGGCAAGCGCTTGGTAAGTCATGGACTACCATGGCGAGAGTTTTGCCTTGTCTTGATAAATTACGTATGAGCTCGAAGACTTCAATCTGATGCCCTAAATCCAGCGCAGACGTAGGCTCATCCAATAAGAGCAAAGGCGTTTCTTGGGCAATCGACATGGCGATCCAAGCACGTTGGCGTTGTCCGCCAGAGAGCGTGTCTAGTAATCGATCTTTAAGCCCTTCTAAATCGGCAGCGTTTAAAGCGTAGTTGATGGCTTGTTGGTCATCCATAGCCCATTGTTTTAGTAGACTTTGGTGGGGGTGACGGCCAAAGCGAATCAATTCTTCAATGGTAATGCCATCTGGCGCTAAAGTGTCTTGTGGTAATAGTGCGAGTCTTCTAGCGACTTCTTTGGAAGGAAGAGAATGAATGTCTTTTCCATCGAGCAGTACAACACCAGAACTGGGTGAATGAACACGAGATAAGCCATTTAACACGGTGGATTTGCCACAGCCATTTGGCCCAACGATGGCTGTTACTTTCCCTTCTGGAAGAGAAACATCTAGATTTTCAATAATGCTGGCTTTGCCATGTTTTAAGGTGAGCCTTTCAGCCCCGAGACGAGCTAGGTTGTTTATTTCAGATGTCTGTTTAAATTGTAGAGACGTGGCCGTCATAACGAAGTCCTTGAAGTGCGTCGTACAAGTATCCAAATTAAGTAAGGACCGCCTATAACGGCAGTGACAATACCAACGGGTAATTCTATTGGTGACAATACCGTTCGACCAAATAGATCGGCGAGAATCATCACCAGGGCGCCTGTGAGCGCAGAGCTTATCAAGGGAATACCACGATAACGTGCCAGAACTCTAGCGATCTCAGGACCAACCAAGGCAACTAAGCCCACAGGGCCAGCTACCGCAACGGCAAGGCCGGTTAGTGTAATACACAAAACTAAAGCAATGATTCGAATGTGTTTGATGTTTGCGCCAAGACCTGTAATGACTTGGTCGGAAAAGGGCATCAAAGCAAACTGAGAGGCCAAAAATAAGCAAGCTACTAAACAGGTGCCAAGCCCAATGCCTAACACTTTGACCATCATAGGGTCGCGAGCACTCAAGCTACCAACCGTCCAAGGATAGGCGCTGTTTGCCACATCGATACTGACTTGGCTTAATAGTAATTGCGTTACCGCACCAGCAATGGCGCCAATACCAATGCCGGCGACAATGAAACGATAGCCTCGTGTTCCACTGCCACCAGCGAGGCCAAAAGCCAAAGCGGTTGCAGTTGCTGCACCAGCCAATGCCATAGCTGAAGGCGCGAGTGAAACCCCCATACCAACCACTGACGACACAGCGAATGCCATCGCAGCGTTATCTATGCCAATTATGCCTGGTGTCGCTAAGCGGTTTCTCGCCATAGTTTGCATTAGACATCCTGCTAAACTAAAAGCGGCACCAGTAAATATAGCGGCTAATAAACGTGGTAAGCGTAAATCGTGCACGATGAACTGACTCATGACATTGCCGTGGCCAAACAACACGGCAATGACTTCTTTTGGCGATATTGGCATGCTGCCCATACCAAGTGTTGCTACACAAGCTATCGCCAACAGAATTAATAACCAAACATTACGAATAATCGCCTGTTTCTCAATCAATAACGTCATATGACGACCTAGAGACAATAAGCGATGACCATTTGGTGCTGTAGTAATTTCTTCGTTATTAGGAAGTGAGAGACTTTGATTTATCATAAGGTAGGCATTCTTCTAGATCGCACAATCAACAGTAGTACCGGGGCCCCAATAATCGCGGTTAGCACTCCTAATGGCATTTCTGCTGGTTGAGCAACAAGGCGTGATACAACATCTGCAGAAATTACAATAATTGGCCCTAGAGGTAAGCATAGCCATAGAGTGCGGCGAATATCAGGCCCCACTAAGGCGCGTGCTGCGAAAGGTACAACGAGGCCAATAAAGGCGACCGGTCCAGCAATTGCGGTTGCACCACCTACTAACAAAGCAACTGCGACGATAACTACAGCGCGAACTCGTTGAGGTTTATGGCCAAGTCCAATAGCAACGCGTTCCCCAAGTGCTAGGGAAGCTAATGGCTTCGCTGTATATAAAATGCAAATTATCGCAATCAGCATCGAAGGCAAAACTGAGAATAGGGTATTAGTGTCCCGACCAGCGACGCTGCCTGTTATCCAAAAGCGAATTTCATCGGCGGCTCTTTGGTCAAATAGTAACAATAGAGAAGTCACAGCAAGCAACAGACTGGAAAGCGCTGCGCCAGCCAGTACTAACCGAATGGGGTCGTTTTGTTGCCCTTGCATGCGAGCGACGCTAAGTACACACAAACAGCCTAACAAAGCACCAAACTGAGCTACACCCACGGTTAATGTGGCCGTACTTGCACCGAGCACCAAGGTAATGGCAACTGCAAAAGAGCTTCCTGCACTGACGCCGAGCAAGCCTGGCTCTGCCAATGGATTACGAGCAACGGCTTGCATGAGAGCACCAGCAATACCCAGAGTTAAACCGACAAATAAACCAACCAGTGTTCTGTTGGCGCGTAAATGAAATACAGTGAATTGAGCGTCTGCAGAACCATTACCTAATAGTGTTTGAAAGGAAGCTTGAAGGCTTAAGCCGCCAGCTCCAAACAATAAACTGCAAAAACAGCAAAGTGCCAGCACAAAAAGTGCTGACACAAAAACACTAAACAATGGTCGTTGTGCAGGAGCTATATAAAACCAACTAATCATCTAGGGTATTTATCTTGTTATTTGATGTTGTGATCAATCATAGTTTTGATGTCATCAAGAATGGCATGTGCGGCAAGTGGGCCAGCGGCACTTGTCCATAGTTGACCATTTACCGTAATAACTTTGTCTTTTTTTACCACTTTAAGGCGAAAGAAAGAGGGCGATGTTTTGGCAGCTTCAAGTGCATCTTTACCTTCAGTGTTGAGTGTTGCCAAGAACAACCAGTCACTATCGACTTTAGATAAGTTTTCTAAGCTAAGAGGACTGCTATGTGGACGGCCTTCTTTTATCACGCCTGCATCGTTGATGATAAACCCAGTTGCTGCGAGAACATCAGTAGAGAAAATCTGTGATGACATAACGATAGGGCCTTGAGGCATCCAGCGCGCTAATGTTGCAGAGCGTTCGTTTTTTGGTAGCTTGGCGGTAATGACATCTTTCAGAGCGTTTTCACGGTCTTTTATATTATTTAGAATGTCATCCATCTGCTCGCTTTTATTTAGTGCTTGGGCATACACTTTAGCAATGGTTATCCAGCTATCGGATACCATTCCAGGGGAAAGTGGGACGATGGTTGGTGCAATTTTAGACAGAATGTTGTATTGATCTTGAGGTAAGTTCGTAGATGCTAGGATCAAATCTGGACGTTGTGCAGCAATAGCTTCAAGATTATTTTGACGAGAAGTGCCTACTATATTAACGCCACTCGCGCGTTTTTGAATATATTCAGCTACAGAATCTCCACCACGAGTCGCAATAGCTCCTAGAGGTTTCACACCCAGAGCAATTGCGCTGTCTAGAGCATCTTCGGATAATGTCACTATGCGTTTTACATCGTCGTTAACTTTCACTTCGCCATATTTGGTAGTGACACTATGTTCTTCGGAAAAAGCACTGAACGATGTTGTGATGCAGGCATAGAGCAAGATGTTTTTTAAAAAGAGGCGATTAAGCAACATAACGGATTCCTTTGATTTGAATATCTACAGCAGTTTTAATGGGGAATTGTTGAAAAACAAGTAACCAAGAATACTTGAAACGCTTGGTAGGCCAATAAACTATAATAATGATAACGCTTCTTATTATTCTTTTTAACTGTTTATATTCAATTAGATGTGACGAAATGCGCAACGTGACGTTTTATAAATCGCGTTGCGTTTTTAACATTGGAAAGTTGATTGGTGTTGCTTGCTTGTTAGCTAAATAGGCCGATATAGAAAAGGCTAGTCGAATGAAAAACCGAATAGACTAATATCAGTTTTATAAGGAATTTTTTTCGGTGAGGCTTGTAGTTGCTCTATTAAGCTCAGATACGTCGCCATTTGATGTGCCAATAGATTCTTATCGCTTGGAATCGACGTGGTGAATTTTGTGGCTCTTAGCATACTTTTTACGCCATTAGTTTGGGTGAATTCTTTATTGCCTAATAAAATTACTTCTTCGCCCATATGCCAAAAAATATCCAAATCTCTAATTTGCATCGGGCTAATAGGTGGAACCAAAGGAACGATATCGTTAAGCGTTACCACTCTGACTAAAGGTAAGTCATCGAATTTATTTGCACCTGTGACATTGGTGACTTTTGGTTGGCCAAAGGTAATTACTTGTTCCACAGGGAGGCCATCTTTTTGTAAATACATAGCCAATATGACAGCAATAGCGCCACCCAAACTGTGTCCCGTTAGGTGGATTGGCTGATTTTTAGCGAGAAAAGGTTTGATGTCCTCGTAAACGGCTTTTGCACCAGAGCCAAAACCTTGATGCAGTTTTATATCAAGAATAGCGTCTGGCTTTAACTCAAGATCTAAATCCAACATGGCATTTTCTAAATTAGCAGTGCCTCGAATGGCAATGGTTTGAACACCATTAGCACGGCTTAAAAAATAACTCACTTGGGATAAGGGAATTAAAGACTGATGTACTAATGTTTGACCTTGTTCTTGAAGGCGTTGTTCCAGCGTATTGGCTTCTAGATAAGTATCGTCTGATAATTTGGCTTGAGCTTTAATAATGGCGAAGTCGGGGGCTGCAAACGCCAATTGGAAAGGCATAACAATCAGAAGAGACAGTAAAATGAAGGTGTTTTTAAGCATGAGAAAATAAAAACTATATAGTAAATAGGAAACGCAGAGTACTAAAAAATAGCTTTTACTAACAGAGGTTTGTCTTGGGCTGATAGCTTTGGCAAGTTGGAACATGACTTACCAAAGTATCGAAGAAGAGGTGATAGCACAAAATTATAAAAAACTATAAGTCGCAACCACTCCAATTAATACGTCTAACTCGGTTAATATTGAAGGTTGATAGTGTGTAGAAGTTACCTTTCATCATATATACTGCATAAGCGCGAGTCAGTGCATTTTTGACTTTTTGTAGAATGTCTTTTGTCGCAATTTTTTTCATGGTGTTTTCCCCTTCGGCTTGGTTTGTGCGCTGATAATAGGGCCACTGATCCCGCTCAACAAACGACGTATTTTCACTGGAATAGTGAAATAAATTCACTGATCCTGACACTGTTATAAAGCGTTTAAATTGGTCTACATAACCGGAAAATAGAGAATTTTTTGCATATTTAATTCATGAAATTAATGGACTGTGGTGCATTTGAGGATGTTGAAGGTTTAATGTTCTGACTAATTGGATATATATGTTGAAACGCATCAAACATTGTTATGGCGCTTCTGTCAAAAAACTTTAGAAGAAGCGCAAAGTGGTGCAAAGAGCAAGATTTCAGCTTATAGATTGTTCTTATATTGCAGCATAAACGTCGCTTTACCTTTTTTGGCATCGAACAATTTATTTAGGTTCTTTTCATCGAAGCTATCGAACTGTCCCATCTCTTTTGTCGATTTTCCAGAACCACCCACATTGTCGCTTTTCATGGCTACTAAGTAATGGCTAACGTCAGAGACTGCTTGGCGATAGCCTTCTTTCGTGGTTAGGTCGTACTTATCGAGATCAATGTCTTTACGTAATTCTCGTGACCAGTAAAACTCTAGAAAGGGCACTGGCGCCGCTGGTTTATCCCAAGCAATATCCCGTGAAAAGTACATAAGTGAGCGGTATTTATCGTTTTCGAAATGTTCCATTCCAAGTGATGTTGGTAAAGCTTTATAAGAAATGGTATTGCCTTTGCTGTTTTGTAGCCAAGTATTGCCATCAGCTACCATCGCGCTCCAGAATTGACTCATATTGGTTAGATTACGATAATCTTTGGCGACAACAACGTTAATTTTAAATTGCTCTCCACCACCTTGCATATGCCAAAATGCATTAAAAGTATGGTGTCCATCTGTTAAGTAGTAATGGCCGTTAGGGGCAATCACAATGGTTTTCATGTCTTTAAGGCGTGAACCTACTGGTTCATCGCATTGATAACTTGTGGCATCGTTTGATGTTGAGTTTGTATCGAAATGCGCCAAGCCCTTTTGGCCATTTGCCTCACAGATTTCATCAAATTTTTTCTTACTATCCAGCTTATAGCGTCCCAATTTGTAATACACCTGATCATATCCAATCGATGGTTGAGTAGGGATCAAATCGCGAAGCGTTACTTGAGTTACTTTACCGGCGTATAACGTCTCGGCATTGGCAAACGTAGAAACAATAATTAATACAGCGGAAAGCAGTGATAACAGAGCTTTAAATTTCATTAAATAGTTCCTTAGGGCTCAATTCGAACGGTCATTCTACAGAGCTATTGTGACATTAATATTTTGATGGTCATTTTTGCAATAGTATTAACGCTGTTATTAATTCATATGAATTTTATACGGAGATATCATGATCAAAATTCGCCCATATCAATCTGACGATGCTGACACTCTTTGGCATTTATTTTTCAATACGGTTCGCGTTGTTAATGCTCGGAATTACTCTCAGGATCAGGTCGAAGCTTGGGCACCAGAGTCTTTTGATATATCTGTTTGGCAAAACAAGATGAACGATCTTCAACCTTTTGTCTCAGAATTGAATGGTGCGATAGTTGGTTATTGCGACTTACAGCCAGATGGTTTGATTGATCATTTCTTTTGTCATCATGAATATCAAGGTCAAGGCATTGGAAAAGCGTTGATGAACCATATTTTAGCCTTAGCAGATGAACGAGGCGTTTCTCGTCTTTATTCTCATGTGAGTATTACCGCTAGACCTTTCTTTGAACACTTTGGTTTTTTGGTTATGAATGAGCAGAGAATATCTGTACGTGGGCAAGAGCTGACTAATTTTGTAATGGAAAGAAGGTTTGAATAAACGCTTAGAGCGTTATTTGCTGTCTTGTTATTGAAGAAAAAGAGAATGGTACCAGGTACAAGCCGATACCATTCGGTGGCATTAAGGACGAACAATAATTTTCACAGCGGATTCATTATTATGAATTAACGTATCGAACCCTTGAGAAATAAGGTCATCTAATTCTATTCGCTGAGTAATAAAAGGCTCTAAGTTTACTTTGCCTTCTTCAACCAGTTTAATGGTTTCTGCATGGTTGTTTACATAAGCAATCGTACCGCGAATGTCTAATTCTTTCATTACGACGCTATGAACATTTACTGTGGCTGGATGGCTCCAAATGGAGACAATCACAATTGTCCCTGTGGATCTGGTGCTTTCCACTAAAGTGTCCAAAACCTTGTTGTTACTGGTGCATTCGAAGGCAACATCCACTCCACGATTTTCCGTAATTTTCATTACTTCGTCTGTAACGTTTACTTCAGTTGGATCTAAAATGTAATCCGCTACGCCTGTATCAAGGGCTTTTTCTTTACGCTTTGCACTCAGCTCTGTCATGATGACAGTGATGCCTTTGGCTTTTAAAACCGCTGATAACAACAAACCGATAGGACCACCGCCGCCAACTAAGGCAACATCACCAGCTTTTGCTCCGCTGCGAACAAACGCATGGTAGCCAACAGCCAACGGTTCAATTAAAGCAGCTTGATCCAATGGAATTGAATTAGCAATAGGATGAACCCAACGGCGTTTCACGGCGATTTTTTCGGATAATCCACCACCACAACCGCCAAGACCAATAAAGTTCATGTTTTTTGAAAGATGATAGTTTTCACCTGGTCCAGTAGGTACATCATCGGCAATGATATAAGGTTCTACGACAACATGTTGGCCGACTTCAATATCTTCTACGCCTTCACCAACAGCGTAAACCACACCTGAAAACTCATGCCCCATGGTCACTGGTGCAGACTCTCCTGAAATAGGGTGTGGATGGCCACAAGGCGGAATAAAAATTGGTCCTTCCATAAACTCATGTAGATCAGTACCGCAGATACCACACCAAGCAACATCAATGCCTACCGTGCCAGGTTCAACACTAGGTTCTGGAATATCCTCAATACGGATATCACCTCTATCATAAAAACGAGCAGCTTTCATTTGGCTTTCCTTGTGTTTGATTAAAAAAATGACTAGATAAAACTACTTAGCACACTAAAGGATGTCAAATTGAATGATTAGAATTACACTGATCACTGACAATTATCAATTAATTTGAATTATGAAGCTCTGAAGATTGCAGTGCAGATATCAATGCGACATAAACGAGTTGATTAATTCGCTAGCACAAGAGCTTTCTTTGAGAATATTGATTTTTTTGCTGGTGAACGAATGAAGGGAGGGGAGAGCGAAAAGCCAAATAACATCAGCTATCACCACGAGTTGTAATGCGTTAAACTATGCGCCCATAATTTCCCGTAATACTAGCCAGAGTATCTAATGAGCGCTGAGTTTTCTATTTTATCTGCCACCCTGTTGTTTTTGTTTGTTATCGATCCGTTCGGTAATATACCTATTTTGTTGTCTGTAATGAAGGGTGTTCCACAGAAGCGTCAATATCAAATTGTGGTACGCGATGGTTTGATTGGTTTGGTTATTCTGGTGTGTTTCTTGTTTTTCGGTGCGGAGTTTTTAGCGTTATTGCATTTGGAAACAGAATCCATTTCGATTGCCGGTGGTGTTGTATTATTCGTTATTGCGTTGAAGATGATTTTTCCTTCGCCTTATACTAAAGACGCAGGTCCGGTCATGGAACCATTCATAGTACCGATTTCTATTCCTATGTTGGCAGGACCTTCCACTTTGGCGACCTTGCTGGTGATGGTTAAGAGCTATCCAAACGATCAGCAAAACTTATTGATTTCAGTCGGCGCGGCGTGGGCTATTTCCGTTGCTATTCTAGCAATGGCACCTTTGTTGAACCGAATATTGAGAGAGAAAGGCTTGGCAGCGTTAGAACGTTTGATGGGTATGTTGCTGCTGATGATGTCGGTGCAGATGCTCGTTAACGGCGTACGTAGTTTGTTCACACACACGCTAGCGTCATTGTAGTTGTGAACCATTAGCCCTCTATGGAAGGGCTAATGGTTGTTTGGATACGACGATACCATTTAGGTCGCAATAAATGTAATCCCCTTGGGCGATCGTCATGCCCGCAAAGCGAAGTGTTTTTCCTAGATCGCCCAAGCCGCGCTTTTCCGTTGGCATTGGGTGCGCGCATAAAGCGTGGATGCCAATGTTTAGTTGTGATTGAGCTGCTATGTCACGAATTGCTCCATTTATAACAAATCCTTCCCAGCCATTATCGACCGCTTTTTCAGCTAACATATCGCCAAGCAAGGCGCGTCGTTTACTGCCACCGCCATCAATGACCATGACTTTTCCTTTGCCATTTTCAGCGACTAATTCTCTTACTCGACTATTGTCTTCAAAACAGGATACGGTCACGACTTCGCCATAAAAATGACTGCGTTTTCCATAAGAGGTAAAAATAGGTTCAGCGATTTGTAGCTTTTCTGGGTATAAGTCGCATAGATCTGGGAGGAGGTCTTTCATATGGGCACCTACTTAGAGTCAAAGAGTATGTCCTTGACTCTAAGTAGGTGGATGTTAAATAGCCAGTGGTTCTGATGGATATTCAATATTCAGTGATGTGATTAGTCTTCTATTGTCGGGATGTCGTTAGGGTCGATTAGGCCGTGCTCTACTGCGATTTGTAGCAGTTGAATGACAAGTTCATCTGGCGGCAGTAGGTGTAAAGGCGTTGTTTGGCCTTGTTCTGCTACGGCGTCGTCTAGGTCAACGTCACGTTCTTGAAACCAAGAGTGAATGCTTTGTACTTCGAAACTCGGCTCTAAGCCTTTTATGTCGTATGTAGCTTCGACTAAAAGACTAAGTGACTCTGGCTCAAGAGCGTAAATCACGTCAGTATCAAATTCATTGATCCATTCCGCTAAGATATCGCTGGCTTCAAAGCCAAATTCGTAGAGTTGTTGTTCATCAAGGTCGTGTGCGTTAGGCTCGATACGATGATTTTCTAGCCATTCGTCGTCAGGTATCACTAGCACTTCTTTGACTTGTGCTTCGTGAGTCGACCAAGTGAAAAGTAATGGGAAAGCTGGCTCGTCTGAAGAGTTGGCGACAGCCGTCATGAATATAGGTAAACTTGCCATAATTTAGAACCAATGTTTGATTGTTAAGGAAGAGTAAATGACCAGCCGAATCAAGATCAGTAGTGCGTTTGATGGCGGTAACATCTCCGTTATTGACGCTTCGGAGCCGGACAATATTAGAGTAAAGATCCCTAATGATACAAACTCTAAATTTTTGCAGTGGTTTTATTTTCGTTTACAAGGTGGAATGGGAGAGCAATGCGTCATCCAATTTGAAAACGCCAGCGATGCCGCTTACCCAGATGGCTGGGTGGATTATCAGGCAGTAGCGTCTTATGATCGAGAGTATTGGTTCCGCGTGCCAACCGAATATGTAGACGGTAAATTGGTGATTACTCATCAGCCAGAACAAGACAGTGTGTATTACGCTTACTTTGCGCCTTACAGCTACGAACGTCATTTGGATATGATTGCTTGGGCTGCCAGCAATGAAGATTGTATTACTGATCATTTGGGCGAAACCGCCGAAGGTCGTGATATTACCTTGCTGGAAATCAGTAAAACCCAAGGGTTAGCAAAAAACATTTGGATTATTGCTCGTCAGCATCCAGGTGAAACCATGGCGGAATGGTTTGTTGAAGGTTTGCTTGAGCGTTTGTTTGATGAGTCTCACCCGATTGCGCGCTCACTTTTAAAGCAATGTCGTTTTTATGTTGTACCAAACATGAATCCAGACGGTGCTGTGCATGGTAATTTGCGTGTGAATTCAAAAGGTGTAAACCTGAACCGTGAATGGAAGAACCCAACGGCAGAATTCAGTCCAGAAGTGTTGGCCGTACAAAAGAAAATGGCTGAAACTGGCGTTGATTTATTCTTGGACATTCATGGTGACGAAGCTTTGCCAGTTAACTTTGTGGATGGTTGTCAAGGTGTACCGTCCTTTGATGCACGTATGGAAGCCATGGAGACTCTGTTTAAAGATGTCTTTACGGCGGTCAGCCCAGATTTTCAGACCGAGATTGGCTATACACCATCACAGTTTGGTGAAGCGAACTTAACTGTGGCAACTAAATGGGTAGGAGAAACGTATAAGTGTTTGTCCTTTACCCTAGAAATGCCGTTTAAAGATAATGATAATTTGCCAGATGATGTTGTTGGCTGGTCTCCAGAGCGGGCGAAAATTCTGGGTGCTGATGTCTTGTACCCAATTCATCAAGTGATTATGAGTGCTCACATGAAGGCAAATGATTGATTTATGTCTGCTACAAATAACGACTCCTTAGAGTTATTAAAACTCGCCATGCGCCAATTTGCACAGGAGAGAGAATGGGAGCAATTCCACTCTCCTAAAAACTTATCGATGGCGTTGGCGGGCGAGACGGCTGAATTATTGGACTGCTTTCGTTGGCTAACAGAAGAGCAATCTTATCAGTTGGATAGTAAGCAGATGTCGGCGGTGAAAGATGAGCTAGCGGATGTGTTGCTTTTTACTGTTCGTCTGGCCGATAAACTGAACGTTGATCTGTTAAGCGCAGCACAACAAAAAATCGCTAAAAATGCCGAGCGTTATCCTGTCGAAAAAGTGAAAGGTAATGCGAAAAAATACAATCAGTATTAGCTTTTAGCCGTTAATACTTCTATTTGTAGCCACTTTCCGTTAATTGTAAGGTAAATCTTGATTTAGTGTCTAGCGAACTTGGGCAAACTGGATTAGGATCTGGCATTCGAAATTGCAATGAATTTAATCCCCATATTTATTTTTATAAAACGTAATTTTAGGACGAAGAAAAATGCCTAAGGCAAGTGAAATCAAAAAGAATATTGCTATCAGCTATGACAATAAAACGTACATAGTAAAAGACATTGAGCGCTCTGTACCACAGGGTCGCGCAGGCGGTAGTCTTTATCGTATGCGTATGTACGACGTGGTAACTGGCCGCAAATTGGATGAAACGTTCAAAGATTCCGATATGATCGATCTTGCCGATCTTGTTCGTCGTCAAGTGATGTTTTCTTATTCTGATGGTGATGAATTTGTTTTTATGGATAACGAAGACTATACACCTTACAGTTTAAACAAGAGCGCTATTGAAGAAGAGATTCTTTTTGTTAACGAAGAGACAGTGGGAATTCAGGTCGTTTTGGTTAACGAAGTGCCTGTTGTTATCGAGCTGCCAACTAACGTTGAGCTAGAAGTTATCGAAACAGATCCTTCAATCAAAGGGGCTTCTGCGACATCTCGTAACAAACCGGCAAAATTGTCGACAGGTGCTGTGATTCAAGTTCCTGAGCATATTTCTACAGGTGACCGTATCAAGGTCAACGTAGAAGAAAGAAAGTTTGCAGGTCGTGCTGATAAATAAGCATTATTTAATACTTGGTGTCATAATTGAAAACGCAGTCAAAGACTGCGTTTTTTTATGCTTGTTTCGTAAGAAATATAGGATGGAAGGCTAAGCTGACGTGGCTTTTTCAAAGAATATTTGTAATCACTGTGTTTTACATACTAATCGTTTTTAAGAATTTCTATGCAAATGAAAAAATAAATGGAAATTAAGCAGATGCTATGGATATTGCAGTAATAAAAAACTATGGATTTATAAGAGGTTAAAATGTCATTACATCGCAAGCTTATATTAGCAAGCTGCTCAATATTAATACTCGCTGCTTGTATTATTTCGGTTATATCAACAGTCTCAATGCAGAAACAGGTTCTGAGTGATCTTAGAAATACGATGAGCAGTTATGGTGAGAGTGGAGCAAGTAGGGTGAGTGCTTGGCTAGCCAGCAAACAACGTGTTGTTGCTTCATTAAAAGAAGCAGTAGAGGCACACTCAAGCAATGATGATTATATTATTCAGGCACTTAATCAGGCTCAGACTGCAGGAGATTTGATTAGTGTTTTGTATGGTGTTGATAATGGTGACGCATATCGTACAAATGGCAAGAATACAAAAGATGGTTATGACCCTAGAACGCGAGACTGGTATCAAGCTTCAGAAAGACAAGGTGGTGCAAGTATTTCTGAACCCTTTATGGGATCGACCTCTAAATCACTCATTTTCTCACTATCAGATCAAGTAATCGTAGATGGAAAAATGAAAGGAGTGGTTTCTGGAAATGTTTCACTTTCTGGTGTGAATGATGTTGTTGCCAGTCTAAAAATACCAGGCCAAGGTTATGCTTTCGTTATATCTGATTCCGGTGAGTTTATTTCTTATCCAGATGAAAGCTATAACAGTAAGCTTTTATCTAGTTTAGATTCTAATATTACACAAGAAACCATTAATAAAAATATAACCTCGCAAGATATCGTTGATGTGTCAGTGAATAACACTGAATATATGATGTCTTCGGTAAGAATTAAGGGAACTAACTGGTCTTTGGTTTCATTGGGTAATAAAAAAGTATTGATGGCACCGATATCTAACCTTATTACCTATCAAGTTACTATTGCACTTGTGTTAATCGTTTTATCGATTATTGTTTTGAGTCTACTCATTCGCTTTCTATTGGCTGATCTCGTTTTGGTCTCTAATGCTTTGGAAGATATTGCGCAGGGGCATGGCGATTTAACAGTTAAAATTGAAACGAAAAGTACTGATGAGGTTGGTAAACTCGCGCAGAACTTCAATAACTTCGTGTTCAAATTACGTGACATCATTAAGAGCATTGATGGTTTAAGTAATGTGCTTTCTGATCAGTCCAAAGCCAGTGCTGCTTCTGTTGAGCAAAGTACAAGACGTATTAATATTCAGCAGAATGAAATAGTTTCTGTGGCTGCTGCTGTAGAAGAGATTACCACAGCAACGCAAGAGATTGCGGGCAATGCAGAACAGACTGCACAGCGTGCAAATGATACTGTTGCTATAAGTGGTACTGGGCAGAATCTAGCCAATACCAGTTTGACTTCTATTAATCAGCTTGCACAAGAGGTCTCTCTTGCTAGCCAAGTTATTGCCGAATTGAGTGAGCAAGGCGATAAAATCAATTCTATCGTTTCAACTATTAGTGGGATTGCTGAACAAACGAACTTGCTGGCGTTAAATGCGGCGATTGAAGCGGCACGAGCGGGCGAACAAGGTCGTGGTTTTGCCGTTGTAGCGGATGAGGTGCGCGTATTATCTCAACGAACACACTCTTCTACTGAAGAGATCTCTTCTATGATAAGCATGCTTCAATCAACCACTTCTAAAGCGGTGAAAGTAATGGATCTGTGTCACACATTGGCAAGTACTAGTGTGAATGATACGGAGAAGTCTGGTAATAGTTTTGCTGAAATCGCTAGTGCGATTGATATGATTGATAATATGACAGCACAAATCGCCACCGCGGCAGAAGAGCAAACCAGTGTGACGGCTGAGATTGCTCGAAATACTCAAGCCATACGTGATGTTTCTTCTGAGCTGCAAGAGGAAATGGATCATGGTCTTGAGCAAGCCCATAATTTGAAAAAATTGGCTGAATCCTTGCGTGAGCAAGTGCAAAAATTCAAATTGTAAGTAATCAGAGCATCAAAAAATGCAGCCAGTTGGCTGCATTTTTGTTTTGGAAATCAAGAAGAAAGAGCTTACTTACTCTTTTTTAGCTGCCTTTTTCATGGCGTCTTTAGTTTTTTTCTCTGGATGGTTGTTTGCTTCCGTCAGTCCAGCTTCGCGTTGAACCGCAGCCAACACTCCGCGTAAAATTCCTAATTCTTGTTTCTCTGGACGAGAGCGATTAAAAAAGCGATGCAACTTATCTAGAACCTTGCCTGGATGGCTACGGATGATGAAGTTGATACCATAAAGTGTTTCTTCTAAATGTTCGTAGAAAAGATCCATGTCTTTTTTATGTGGATATTCTGGCGTTTCTTTTTTGTAGTTTTCTTTGTTTTGATTTGCCATCCAGATTTCATAAGCGACAATTTGTACCGCTTGTGAAATATTTAATACCGGATATTCATCATTGGCGTCGATATAAACTTGGCGATGACATTGAGCAATTTCATCGTTTAATAAACCTGTGGTCTCACGGCCAAAAACAATAGCAACATTATGATCAACGGCTTCTGGTATTACGCTTTCGGCGCATTCACGAGCATTCATAATAGGAAGCTGAAAAGTGCGATGACGAGCGCTTGTGCCAATGACAAGACTACAGTCTGCGATGGCTTCTTCTAATGTAGAAACGATGGTGGCATTTTCAAGCAGATCAACAGCACCGGCAGCGCGGCTGGTGGCTTCTTCTGATGGGTAGTCATTTGGGTCAACTAAATAAAGGTTGGTTAGTCCCATATTCTTCATAGCTCTGGCAATGGCGCCGACGTTTCCAGGATGAAAAGTGTTGATTAGTACGATTCGGATGTTACTTAGCATGGGTCTTGAAGTACTCAGGGTTGTTTGTCAGTTAGGGTGATTATGGCTTCAGCGTGAGTGATTGCTCGGTGCTGGCAAAATCGACATTGTCTAAGATGACTTTGGTTGTGTCATTAAAGAGGAATTGGTTACAGGCGTGATGATACAGGGAACCTGTCTCTAACACCAACCGGTAGTTGCCTCTGGGTATGTAATTGGCTGCGTATGCTTGTTTTCCATACAAGTAGATGGAAAAGGGCGCTTGTCCGTCATAGGATTCGAACGTGAGCATGCTATGCTCAGGCAATTGATTCAAAATACGCAAACGACTACTTCCGTCAGCCGCACCAATCAACTGGCCATGCTGAGGTGCAGCACCGGGCTGGCCATAACAGCCTGTCTGAAGCGCATGCCGCACACTACCAAAACCGATGTTTTTTGCTTGAACCCATCCATTCATCCCGTCGTATCGTACAGTTAGCCAATTACCTTGTGATTTAATGCTTTGCAGGTCTGATTGAATCGGGATGGTTTGCAAAATGGCGCTGGATACATCTGGCTCTGCATAAAGTGTGGTATCGGCTAAGGTGTAACTTATTCCAACACGAAATTGTGGGTACAAACCACTAATGTAGGTGGCTACTTTTTGATCGGAGGCTGCTTCCTGCTTGGATGATTGCCAATACAGTGTGCTATAAATTCCTGCAGCAAAGCAGGCTATATAAGTAGCAGCGCGAAAGGCGGCCTTTGCTGCGTCTAATCTAATCGGATGGCTAACTGGTTCGTTATAGAACGACTGTGTAGATTGTGTGTATTCCTCTTCATCGTCCACAAAGGATTGATAAGGCGGTATGTCTGGCTTTTCGCCGCTTTGGTTGTCTGTATAACTGTAGCCGTGTGAAGTAAAGTTTTTGGATGCCTTGAAGGCTTCTTCGTAGAGGGCTTTAACGCGTTTTTCATTTAGGGTATTGCGTGCAGCTTTGATAGCGTCATTGCGCGTTTTTTCATGGTGAGCGTTGTTGCGCTTCATTTCTTCATAAGCACGTTGTCGCTCTTTGACAAAGGCTTCTTGTTCTTTGTCTGTGGCGGTCGAAAAATTCGTATAGCGGTTTTTGGCGCCAGAGCTTTGTGTGTTCTCTTTGGTAAAGGTAAAAGGTTTCCAGTCGTTGACTTGCGCACCTAGGCGAATGGCGTTGGTAACATTTTCGTAAGCAGCCTGAAGGCGCTGAAAAAGCTCCGTTGTGTCTTTATCGGGATTTTTATCAGGATGATAGCGCCTTGCCAAACGTCTAAACGCGGTTTTTGCTTCCTGCTCGCTGGCGGTGGTTGGGATCTCCAGCAGTTGATAATCGTCTATTAGGCTCATGCGATATTAGCTATTAACCGTGTTTTTGTGGTGAGTGGATTCTGATGTCATTCATGTTTACAGCATTATGCACGATTTGTTGGCGCTGACAAAGGCGGAACTTTTAATCTAATAATTTGAGATAATCGCTCGGCGACATAGGTCGGTAGAGGTGATAACCCTGTCCAATTTGGCATTGCCACTGTAGTAATAGTTGTAAGATTTCTTCGGATTCAATTCCTTCAGCAACACTAACGATATTAAGTGCCTTACAGAGATCTATCATGTTGCGGCATAAGGTCTGGCTTTGGGGATCATTTAATAAGTTCATTACAAAGAATTGGTCAATCTTTAATTCATCTGTTTCTAAAGCAACGAGATTTTGCATAGAGCTATAACCTACGCCAAAATCATCGATAGCAAGCTTAAAACCTGCATGATGTAGCTGTCTTACGTTGTTATGTACTATGTCGTTGTTTTGGAAGATGCTGGTCTCAGTAATTTCTATAGTGAACTTACAGGCTGATAAATGATGATTTTGAAGCTTTTCAATGACTTGAATAGCAAAGTCTTTTTGAAGCAAATCAAGTGCAGATATATTGATTGATAGACGTTGTGTTGACAATGCAGCTGGGTGTTCAAAAGCCCATTGAAACACTTTTTCAAGCAGCATATCGGTGAGCTTATAAATAAGGCCTGTTTGTTCGGCTAATGGAATAAATTCTGCAGGTGATACTTGTCCTAAGTGCTCGTTGTGCCAACGAACAAGAATTTCACCACCGATAATACTTCGATCTGCTAAATTAACTTGAGGTTGAATGTGAAAATAGAGCTTTTCATTTTCAATATCCTCTGTCAATTGGGTTATTAAACCCAATTGATGGGCATGGTTACTTTTTAAATTATCAGTAAAGACAGCCCAGCTGCCTGATGAATATGTAACCGAGTTGTTGGCAATGAGTGCGTTTTGATAAAGCTTGTCTAGATCCGATCCTTGTGAAGGGTAAAGTGCGCTACCTATTTTATATTGGTGTCTGAAATGAATTTTGTTGACCAGTGTCGGGATATCAAGAATCTGCTGAATCTTTGAAATCTGTTGTTTGATTTGATCTGGAGTTGTACTGATTAAGACGACATTGGTTGCCGTTATTCGAATGAGTTTTTGAATGCTTTTGTTAGGTAAGGGGAAGGTCAGAATGCCTTCCATCATTAATATTTGTTTGTGTATGTTTTTTATCGCTTCACAGATCGCAGAGTCAGCCTTTGCTGGGCCAAAGGCTTGGCTTAAGGTTTGATAATTGCTTATGTCTATCATGATAAGCGCTAACTGCGGTGTGTTTTGTTCCATGTTTGGTAATAGTGTGGGTAACGTATCATAATAATAGGTTCGATTTGGGAGCTCGGTTGATGGATCAGTGAGTGCCTGCAGTTTTCTACTACGCTCGAATTGCTTGGCTTTATCCGCAAACGCAAAAGAAAATCCAAGTAGTTGCAAAATGCTAGAAACAGGAAAAATAGATTCTGTAAAGAGGTTGATCGGCAGTACTTTCCAGAAAATGAGTGTGTTTAGTATGCTGCCAATGATCAAAACGAACCAAGAAAATAAGTAAAAGCGAACCGCAAGAAAGCCTTTTCGGTAGGCTTTGATTCCCCAATATGTGCAGATCAGGAACATTAATACTTCAATCAAAGCAAAAAATAGTGCGCTTGTTTTAACTGAGGATACTTGTGTTAAAAGTAAGAAGGCAATGAAGAAAACATCACCATATTTTCTAATGAAAGATTGAGGAGAGGGGATCTGAATTTCTTTTAAAAAATGCAGACTGAAACGAAACAGTATCCAAGCACCAGTGCCAAATATAGTAAATAAGTTTCTAATGACCCATTGGCTAATATCTGGAGAAAAAATCCAGCGGTTGAATCCTGTAATAACAGATAATGCAATAATAATAGCGACATTGAGAGCTAGGTAGTAAACGAAGCCGGGTTGTCTAAGTAAGATAAAAACAAAGACGTTATGGGCGAGTAAAATGGACAAGCTGCTGATAATAAAGGTCCAAAAAATCAGTTGTTCCTCTTTTTTGTTTTCAGCACTTGTATCATTAAAAAGTATGAAAGGTGTTAATAACGGGCTATTTCCCTGCTTGCGTATCAATAGTGTTGTATTCTGCTCATCGGATAATGAGATTGGGATCCAAATTCCTTCGTAGTGTTTTGTGTTGTTTTTCCAGTTATCTAACGCACCTCTTTTCCAATGGGTTTTTAGTTGATTGCCATGGAATAAATAGAAATCTAGATGTTCAATCAAATAGTAATTTAAACTAAGGTATATCGTTTTTTCTGTATTAGATGATGTCTGTTTAGGAAAGGTCATTTTGTGCCAGTAAGCATCTTCTGAGAAGCCTTGAGACTCTTCGTAAATACTTTGCTGGAATAAACCTGTTGACAGTGCTTCTTCGGCTGAGATGGACTGCTTTTCTCTGAAGCTTGGAATTGGGGTGTTGATTCTTGCCCCATTTTCATAGGAAATGATTGTGTTTTCTGCCCACAGTTGTGTAGTTATGAAAAGAAAAAAGAGAAAACACTTTGCTGCCATTCCTGCTGTTCCTAATTGAAAATGAGATGATTAGGGATCCTTCTGAGACCTGCATTATAACAATAGTACTGCTATCTCTAGTAAGGCTTTGCTTGCATTTCTATTGGCTTTCTTAAAATATAGGCGACATTTTTCATCCATGTATACTGTTTAGGATTTTTATGAGCGATAAACTTACCCACTTAGATCATCAAGGCCATGCACACATGGTTGATGTCTCAGACAAAGACGTGACTAAGCGCACAGCAAGCGCTCAGGCAATTGTTTTAATGCAACCTACGACATTAAAGAAAGTAATAGAAGGTGGTTTGCCAAAAGGCGATGTATTGGCAACTGCTCGTATTGCAGGCATTCAAGCCGCAAAGAAGACATCAGACTTGATACCATTGTGTCATCCTTTGATGTTAACGAAAGTCACTGTTGATATTAATGTTATCAGTGATTGTGAGTTAGAAGTGTTATGTACCTGCTCATTATCTGGTAAAACGGGCGTGGAGATGGAAGCGCTTACGGGAGCTAGTATCGCAGCATTGACGCTATATGACATGTGCAAAGCAGTTGATAAAGGTATAGTTATCCAGAATGTATCTTTGTTAGAAAAAAAAGGTGGTAAAAGTGGTGATTGGAGTAAAGGAAATGCCTAAGGTGAGAGTGGTATTTTTCGCATCTCTGAAAGAAAGTATTGGCCAGAGTGAATATATAGCGGATTTGACATTACCTTTAAGTATTGGTGAATTAAAACAACAATTGGCTAATGAAATAGACAAAGGACAAGTGTTGCTTGCAAAAGGCATTCAATCCTCTATTGATTTCGAATTTGCTAGAGATACGGATATTGTTCCAGATTCTGTTAATGAGGTGGCATTTTTTCCACCTGTCACTGGGGGTTAAATGATTCTCGTACAGGAAGAAGACTTTAATGTTGGTGCTTTATATCAAAGCCTATTAAAAGCCAATCAGACTGGTGCCGTTGCCATGTTTGTTGGCTTAGTGCGCCAGTTTTCAGATTTGCCCAAAGAGGTCTGCAGCTTTGAGCTTGAGCATTATCCAGGAATGACAGAGCGGAACTTACAAGTCATCGTTGATGAGGCTAATGCTAGGTGGCCTTTATTGGACGTTTGCGTTGTGCACCGTGTGGGTTTTTTGTCGGTAGATGATCAAATTGTATTTGTTGGTGTCAGTGCTTCTCATCGTGCCGAAGCTTTTCAAGCGTGTGACTTTATTATGGATTATTTGAAAAGCCGAGCAGCGTTTTGGAAAAAAGAATCTGAAGGCTCAGAAAGTCGTTGGGTAGAGGCTAATACTAACGACGAAAAAAGCCTAGAGCGTTGGTCTAAATAGCACACCTCACAATAAAGAGAAGTGCTAGTTCTTGTTGTGAGTGGTAATTAATGAGGTCGAAGGGTTTTCTTTCGGCCACTTGCATGACGCTCTCGATATTCAGTATCAATGTACTTATCTGTTGTTGCCATGCTGGCGTGGCCAGCGTCTTCTCTAACGTGCTCTTTTGGTCTCGTTTTTACGTCTTCCGATATGCCTGTGTGTCGTAACCAGTGAACGGTTGCAACGCGTAGGTCATCAGCATCGGCTCTCATGCCATCTTCGCACATGCGTTCATAAGCCTTGTCAAAGCACAGCTGAACTATGTTGCGAACCTGTCTTGAGCTTGTCATCGCACCTTGTCCTCGGTTTTTAGGTACAAGAGGTGTGTTTTCAGCAATGGTTGGCAGTAATGGTAAATCTCGAAACTGTCGATAGCGTTTTAAAGCATTCAACATATCATCAGATACGGCAACCAGTCGTTCTTTATTACCTTTTGAAAGAACTTTAAACCACCAATGTCCGTCGGCGTCTTTTATAAAGTCGCCCATCACTGGCGCAGACCGTTCATCGGCGACTAATTCAGAAATTCGTAAATACATGCCGAGCAAAGCATTCATTATAAATAGAGTGCGTTCATGGTGTACGGGATCTTCTTCAGCCAACATTTCTGCTGTTTCTATTACATAATCCCACTGCAAATTAGAAATACGTCTAACTTGTTTACGAGTGATTTCTTTTTTTACAAATTTACTTTTTTGTCGAATCAATGCCACAGGATTTTGCTGTGCAGCATCCTCTTGCATAAGAAATCCATAATAAGACGATAGGATTGAAAATGTTGCCCTGATGGCTGCTTGAGATAATGAGTGTTGTTTGGCTTTAGGTACATCACCATTTTTAAATTCTAATTTACTCACATGCGCAACAAATGGTCGCCAATCTTTATTGGCTGTTCTCTGTCCCATATGTAATTTAAAACGAGCGACGTTTTTCGTGCCAATCCAGCTTTCTGGAGGTGTTATACAAAAATGTATGAATTCTTCGATCTGATCACGGCGTAGCTGGGTTGTTGGGCATAAGGCTATATGCCATGACCAGAGGAGTAATCGCTCAACTTCTCTTCTGTAAGAGTTGAATGTTGCTTGTGAGCCGTTGTAACTATAGATAAAGCATAATGCTAGCTGAAGATCTCGGCGATACTCTGGATCATTGAGATGAGGTGTAGAGCTTTCTAAATGAGCGACAATACCTTCAAACTGAGTAAAAGGATTAGGTAAATGTTCTAAGTTATCTATTAAAGCAAGCGGTGTCATAATCTTTTATATCCAAACAGATGATGTATATTAGCAAATATTTCGATCCATCCCTATCAATTTGTCTCTGTATCGGGAACCGTTCTTGAGTGAAAGACATGCTTTGTGTATTTTTTCCTTATTCCACGGTTCTTTTGTCTTATTTATTTTGATTTCTACCTTTTTTTTGTGATCTTCACTCGAATTGATGTTTGTTAGTACGTATTTGGAACAAAGGTGGAACATATAGTTTTGATCTTTTTAATTTTCATTAAAGGACTATTATAAATTCATCGGAATGATAAACGATTTGAATTTTAAATATTAATGATTGCTCTCTCAAGGAGATAAATATGAAAACTATTACTAAAGTAACTTTAGCTCTATTAACGGCTTCTGCAATGACAACTGCAGCTTTTGCTGAAACAGGTACTGAACGTCTTCAAAGCGCAAAGGGTAGTGTTGAGGCATTAGGTGTGACCCTTGAGAATATGGGCGCTAATGTTGATACCAGTGTTAATTTAAATGGTGCTTATACTTTTGATCAGAAAGCAGCTGTTTATAATGCGAAGCATGCTGAACTTCAAAGCCAATTTGACGCTTTGCACGCACAAGCTGCAGAATAATTGAATGCTTGATAATCGATTCTAATACTATTTAATTTTAAAGGTGAATATTATGAATAACTTAAATAAAACTATTCTAGCTCTAGTAACAGCATCTGTAATGGCTACCAGCGCGTTTGCTGCTTCTGGTGAGGGTTCTACTGATCGTATTCAAAGTGCTAAAGGTAGTGTAGAAGCACTTGCTGTAACACTTGAGAATATGGGCGCTGATGTCGATGCAAATGTTAATTTAAATGGCGCATATACTGTTGATCAAAAAGTATCTGCATACCAAAATAAACATGCAGAATTGCAAGCACAGTTTGATGAACTGCACGCACAATCAGCAGAATAATGCTGATTTACTGCCGATAAAAGCCAAACTTATAGTTTGGCTTTTATCTCTATATTACGCTAATTTCTATTTTCTTCTCCTAAGTCTTCTTGTTTTTCTGCTTCATTAATTATTTTAAATTTTGCTGCTGTCTCTTGTATGGCATTTTTATCGCTATCTTTAGCATCATTTTCTGCTCTGTTAATTAAATATCCTGCCGTTTTATCTTTTCCTTGGCTAAAGTCTAATAAGGCCCGGTAATTTAGTGCCATAGGGATATTGTTTCTAGATTGATAATATTGAATGTTGGCTCTCCAAATTAACCTTTGCTCATAAAGATAATTTGAATGAACTGAGATTGGCTTTGTTTTAGTTAATTGAGCATAGAGCATTGAAAAAAGAATGTCTTTTGGTGCAAGGTCTAGTCGATTATTAATAATATTAAGGCCTTGCTCTGTTTGGCCTGCAGCAGCATAGCTTAGCGCTTGTAAGTAATCTGTAAATTGATTGTGCTTTTCTAGTTTATTCAAAAAAACTAGGGCTCTATCGGGAGATTGGATAAGGTAAGAAAAAAGCCCTTTGGCGAAATTTTTAGCGTCATTGTCCTGTATTTTTTGATCTAAATAGGTAAACGGTTTGTCTTCAATACCTGCTCTGTACGCAAGTAAGCTCGCTCTAAAAAATTCAAAGTCTGTTGCTCTATTGTTGCTTAAAATAGTTTCTTTAGTCTCGGTGCTAAAGGAATCAGATAGTCTTGAGTTTGGCGAAGGGTGGCTAGATAAATATTCCAGTTTGGGTCTTCCCAGTGCTTGCTTAAAGAAAGCCTGAAATAATTTTGTCATACCCTCTGGTGCGAGCCCTGCATTGATTAGATATTCACGACCACGTCGATCGGCTTCTTGTTCTTGGTTACGACTATAGGTTAGAGTGTTTTCTGCCTGATTCGCTATGCCTCCTAGCCAAAGTGCTGTTGTGGCATCAGATCCAGCTCCTGCTAATGCTGCTGCTATGCCAGCCCCCAACATGACAAGGGTTTTCTGTAACTCTTCACCAGAATGTTTGGTTTGGCGCTCATAGTGGCGAAGGTCCAAATGGGCAATTTCGTGTCCTAATAAGCCGAATAGCATGTCTTCACTAGTTATCATCTCCATAATATCCGAGTAAATGAAAAGATGATTGCCTGGAATGACAAAAGCATTGCTCTGTGAGCTGTTCAAAAGTGTCATTTCGACTGTGGTGTTATAAAGGTTCGTTTGTGGAAGAATTTGAGATAGCGCGTCTTTTAAATAGTCATAGGCTGGTGGAAAGTCGATTAAGGCTCGGCTTCCATTTAGTTTTCGAAACCAATATTGTCCTAGTATGTAGGATGGATTAGACAAGGCTCTTTCGTCTTTGTTTGCTTCCAAGTCTGGAATGCTGGCTGAGCTTATGTTGGATAAAGTACTTGTAAAAACAACAGCTAAGATGCTTAAGGCTGTTGTAACGTTTGAAAATAGTCTCATAATATGGCTAATGTATTCATTGGGTAAATTATAAAATGACGATCAATCTAGGCGATCAGTATGACGTAATCTTGGATGCAAGAGAAGATCGATGCCCAATGCCTTTGTTAAAGGCAAAAATGGCGTTAAGTAAGATGGCGGTGGGAGAGCGTTTATGTTTGACAACCTGCGATGCAGGTTCGTTAAAAGATATCCCTCAATATACGGCACTCGTCGGATTTACTTTATTGTCAACATGTGAAGACAATGATGTGTATACCTTTGTTATTCAAAAAAGTTAAAACGGACTCGATATGTTTAAAATTGTTGATACGCTGATTAAACGGTATTTTTCTAATGAAGAAGTGGTGGTCTTTCTTTTATTACTGATCGCTACGCTTTGTGTTTTGGCTTTTTGGGGCGGGATTCTAGCGCCAATATTAATTGCTATCGTCTTAGCATTTTTATTGCAGGGTTTAGTTGATCGGCTACAACGTCTCCGACTGGGGCATCTCCCATCTGTTTTTATTGTCTTTTTTACTTTCCTAACCACCTGTAGTGTTTTTATCGGTGTGATGGTGCCTATTATTTGGCGCCAGGCTGTACGACTCGTGCAAGATGCTCCGAGGATGTTTATGGTGATTCGCAACGAGGTGCAGCAATTTGCAGAAGGGCATAGTGATTTAGTTAGTCAAGCGGCGATAGATGAGGTGACAAATTCACTGGCCAATGAATCAACAAATCTTGGGCAATGGTTGTTGTCTTTTTCATTGTCGAGCATTCCTTCGTTGTTCTCAGTTGTTATTTACGTGGTATTAGTACCATTGGTGATTTTTTTCTTGTTAAAAGACCAAGACAAAATACTTACTTATTTGACGTCTTGGCTCCCAAAAGAAAGAAAAATGATGCGCAATATTGCCCATGAAATGAATGGCCAGATTGCAAATTATATTCGAGGTAAGTTCATTGAGATGTTTGTCGTTGGTGTAGTGACTTATGTTGTATTTTTGGTGTTTGGTTTGAAATACGCAGAATTGCTAGCCTTGTTAGTTGGTTTGTCGGTGCTAATTCCTTACATCGGTGCTGCTGCTGTGACTATTCCTGTTGTGTTGGTAGCATTCTATCAATATGGAACTCAGAGTGAATTCATCTATGTGGTTGTTGCCTATTTAATCGTTCAAGCGTTGGATGGTAATGTGCTGGTCCCTTTGCTGTTTTCAGAGGCAGTGAACTTGCATCCGCTGGCAATCATTGTTGCGGTATTGTTTTTCGGTGGTATATGGGGATTCTGGGGGATATTTTTTGCGATTCCATTAGCTACTTTGGTAAAAGCCATTATTAATGCGTGGCCAAACCAAGAGCAGCTGACTCCCTAAGAGGCAGTTAGAATGATGAAAAACTCGCTCTTGGCATTAAGAGCGAGTTTTTTGTTTTAGGCAACAACTGTCGCGATTAAAATACTGAAGGGAGGGAGGACGACTGTGTTACCATCTATGTAGCCGCTGTGGATGGCTTCTGGCATCGTTAAGGCTGTTAATGTGTAGTCGACTGGTAAGATGATGTCTTGATTGGCGGTATTGATGGCGACGTAAAGTTGTTTATTTTTATAGCTTCGAAGAAATGTCAGTGTCGTTTCATCGTTATAAATAAATTGAATGTCACCATGACGTAGCTCGGGATGGATGCGCCTCACATGAAGAAAATCACGATAAGCATGAAGCACTGAGTGGCGATTGCCTTCTTGTTCACTTACCGCTAAAGGACGTTGAGCTTCTGCAATAGGTAACCAAGGCTGCTTACATTTAGTAAACCCTCCTAACGTTTCATTTTTCCAAGGGATTGGCGTTCGGCAACCATCACGCCCTTTAAATTCTGGCCAAAAGGCTATGCCGAAAGGGTCAACCAATTGTTCGAAAGTTAGTTCAGCTTCAGGCAGTCCAAGTTCTTCTCCTTGATATAAGCACACACTGCCACGCAAGGTTAAAAGCATCGCCATATAAATTTTACTTTTGGCGATAGGATCGTGATTGTTTCCCCAGCGTGTAGCAACTCGTTCTACATCGTGATTGCCAATGGACCAACAGGGCCAGCCGTCACCTAATCCTGCTTCTATTGTTTCCATGGTGTTGCGAATATGTGTCATGGATGAATCATGGGTTAATAGATCGAATGAGTAACACATGTGTAGCTTATCTTTTCCTTGTGTATAAGCCGCCATGGTTTCTAAGGCAAAGTCGCAACCCACTTCACCAACCGTGGTTGTGCCTGGATATTGATCCAATAGACTGCGCAAGCGTTGCAAAAAGCCAATGTTTTCAGGTCTAGATTTGTCGTAAATGTGTAGTTGATAAGCATAGGGGTTATCAAGCCTTACGCCGATACTGCCTTCAGCTACTTCTTTTTTTGGCGGATTATTCCTTAGTTCTATATCGTGATAGTAGTAGTTGGCGGTGTCTAATCGGAAGCCATCCACGCCGCGTTTTAACCAAAACTCTACGGTTTCAAGTAATGCATCTATCACTTTTGGGTTGTGGAAGTTTAAATCGGGTTGGCTGTCTAAAAAGTTATGAAGGTAATATTGCCTACGTCGACTATCCCAATGCCAAGCAGGGCCGCCAAAAACGGATAGCCAATTGTTTGGCACGGTGCCATCAGGGTTGGCGTCCGACCAAACGTACCAATCGGCTTTGTCATTGTCGTGACTACTGCGAGATTCAACAAACCAAGGATGCTGATCCGAGCTGTGATTTAGCACTTGGTCAATCATAACTTTAAGGCCGTGATGATGAGCAGATGCAATCAGTTCATCAAAGTCGGCCAGTGTTCCGAAAATAGTATCCACGTCACAGTAATTGGAAACATCATAACCAAAGTCTTTCATAGGCGAGGTAAAAAAGGGGGAGAGCCAAATCGCATCAACACCTAATGAAGCGATATAGCTCATCTTCGCCGTTACGCCGGGGAGGTCGCCGATACCATCGTTATTTGAGTCGAAAAAACTACGGGGATAAACCTGATAAATTACCGCACCACGCCACCATTCTGTTTTGTCTGTCATGATTGTTCTCGCTGTAAAGTAAGAAGATTTTTAATGTGAGCATTAATAAAAGAGGTTAAATTTGTAGTGGTTTTACACCATTATCTGTCGTGCTTTTTTGTAATATTTCCAGCATACTTAATCATTATAATTAATGCATGATCTTTGTTGTCTTATTTGGCAGTAAGCATCGTAATTTTTTGGAGCCATGATGTTTTCTGAAAATGCTCGCCCTGTGGCTTGGCCTTTATTTTTCTTTTACTTTTTTTTCTGTGCCGTTGTTGGCGTTATGATGCCCTATATTTCGATGTATTATAAATCGATTGGCTTAACTGCTTCCGAGATTGGTCGATTGATGTCTACCTTTACTTTGTCAGGTATTTTGGTGCCGCATTTTTGGGGGTGGTTAACAGCGAAAGTTGGTTTGCCAAAACGTATACTTCAATTAGCTATATTAGGTTGTTTCATTGCTGTCATTCCGTTTAATTGGAGTGACCAATTTGAAACCTTGTGGCTATTGACCTGTACTATGGCGTTGTTTTATTCGGCACTCATTCCAATGACTGACTCTTTGACTGTACGGAGTATACGGCAATTAGATGTTCCCTATACTCGTTTAAGAGCAGGTGGCTCAATTGGTTATGTGTTTGCTGTAACTGGTGCTGGCTTTTTAATCGGGCAATTTGGCACCGTGGTCGTCATACCTACTATGTGTGCATTTATGGCACTTGCAGTTGTGACGTCTTTTTTTCTCAAAGAACAGGCCTATGAGATAAATCAACAAAAGGCCACAACTTCTTTTTTTGCATTAGTGAAAAATCCAGAATCATTGCTGTTTTTTGTCCTAGCATTTTTGGCTTTTATGTCCCATGCACCTTTTAATGTTTTCTTCGCTGTGCACCTGTCGAACTTTGGTTACAGCGGGGAAGAAATTGGATTGCTAATGGCGTTGGGCGTGGTGATTGAAATTTTCTTGTTCTTATTTTTTGGTAACACGATTAAGCGTTTTGATGTAGTCCATATTATTACGCTTTGTTTTATTTGCGGTATTGTTCGTTGGCTATTAGTTGGCTGGTTTGCCTCAATTGCATGGGTGCTTATTTTTACGCAGTTACTCCATTCTATAACGTTTGCTTTATTTCATATGGTTTCCATTGAGCAAATTAGACGTCTTTTTCCAGAGCGTTATGCGGGTCAAGGTCAAGCAATGTACAGTGCTTTTGCGATCGGTTTAGGTGGTGGGTTAGGAATGGTGATTACCGGTTATCTTTGGGAATGGTTGGGTGGAGCTTGGGTGTTTACTCTAGCTGCTTGTGTTAGTTCGCTGGCACTTACAATACTTCTTATTAGTCAGCGCCGTTGGTTTTCCTAAACATTCTTACCTAAATTTGTTCTAAATCTTTTATAAACTTGTGCCGTCGCTTTTAAGTAATTCAATAAAAGCGACTGCTGCACGGCTTAATGTTCTTTGTTTGTGATGAATAACCCCAAGTTTTCGTTCAACGTTTAAATCTGGTAAGTTTAATACGACGAGCTTTTCATCGACTAAAGTGGAGGGCAATAATGACCAGCCCCAGCCAATATGAACTAGCATCGCGAGTATTTCCAGGTTGTTTGTGTTCATTCGTACCTGAGGTTTTAAACCTTGTTTACCAAAGGCTTGCTCTGCGATTTGCCTAGTGAAAGTATTTTTGTTAGGTAATACACATGCATGCTGAGCTAATTCAATTAAGCTGACATTGTTATAGCGCGCGAGAGGGTGGTCTTTACTGACTACACAGGTAAGTGGATCAGACCAAATGGGTAATGATTCTATTAACGGATTTTCTTTGTTGGATAAAGTGATAATCCCCAGTTCTGCTCGTCCTTTTAATACATCTTGATAAGCTTCTTCAGATTGAACAAATTCAATTTCTAATTGAGCGTTTGGGAAATTTTCTTGAAATCGTTTGAGAGATTTAGGTAAGCGGTGCAAGCCAATATGATGGCCAGTTGATATGCGTAATTCACCACTTACGTCTTGCATCTGTAATGTCATACTGCGTTTTATATCTTGCAGGTCTTCAGCCATTTTTCGTGCCTTTGGTAATAGCCTAATACCAGCTTCTGTTAATTGGACCTGACGACCGATACGATCAAACAATTTAACGCCAAGGCTACTTTCTAATGAAGCAATACGCTTGCTTACAGCAGGTTGAGTAACAAAAAGTTGATCACCAGCTTCCGAAAACGAGCTAGTTTCTGCGACTTTTATAAAGGTGAGCAGTTCGGCAATGTCTATCATTCCAAAAATTTATCCAAAATATGAAAAATATGAATTTGAGTAATTTAAGCCAAAGTTTTAGGATAGCGCAATAGATTTCTGAGGAGAGAACTTATGTCAGGTAAAACCCTTTATGACAAGTTGTGGGATAGCCACCTTGTTCAGCAACGAGATGACGGCAGCGCATTAATTTATATCGATTTGCAATTGCTTCATGAAGTAACATCACCGCAAGCGTTTGAAGGCCTTCGTTTGGCGGGACGTAAGCCTTGGCGCGTGTCTTCAAGTCTTGCGACGCCAGACCATAATGTACCAACAACGAAGAAAGAGCGTATTTCTGGTGTAGATGGTATTGAAGATCCTGTTTCCAAAATCCAAGTCACTACCTTGGATGATAACTGTAATGAATTTGGTATCACTGAATTCAACATGAAAGACATTCGTCAAGGTATCGTACACGTTGTTGGGCCAGAGCAAGGTGCGACGCTGCCAGGTATGACTGTAGTTTGTGGGGATTCTCATACATCGACTCATGGTGCGTTTGGTGCTTTAGCCCATGGTATCGGCACTTCTGAGGTTGAGCATGTTTTAGCGACTCAGTGCTTAGTGCAGAAGAAAAGCCGCAATATGTTAGTCCGAGTGGATGGCGAATTGTCTCCTTGGGTTTCTGCCAAAGACGTTGTTTTGGCAATTATCGGTGCAATTGGTACAGCTGGTGGTACTGGCTACGCGATTGAATTTGGCGGCACAGGTATTCAATCATTATCCATGGAAGGCCGTATGACGGTGTGTAACATGGCGATTGAAGCGGGCGCTCGAGTTGGCTTGATTGCAGTTGATGATACGACTATCGAGTACGTTAAAGGCCGTCCCTATGCACCAAAAGGCGAGCATTGGGAAATGGCTGTTGAGGCATGGAAAGATCTTGTATCTGACAAAGATGCACAGTTCGATGAAGTTGTTGTAATTAAAGCCGAAGATATCAAACCACAAGTAACCTGGGGAACTTCTCCTGAAATGGTTATCGCTATTGATGAGCCAATTCCGCGCGCAGAAGATCAAAAAGATCCTGTGAAAAAAGAAGGTTATGCTCGAGCTTGGAAATACATGGGGCTTGAAGGTAAATCTATGTTGTCTGACATTGTGCTAGACCGTGTTTTCATTGGTTCTTGTACGAACTCGCGTATTGAAGACCTTCGCAT
Organism: Marinomonas sp. UCMA 3892; assembly: GCF_012726345.1. Lineage (GTDB taxonomy): Bacteria > Pseudomonadota > Gammaproteobacteria > Pseudomonadales > Marinomonadaceae > Marinomonas. The sequence goes on along the minus strand of NZ_PTXN01000010.1, from coordinate 87,614 downwards.
TGCTGCTCAGGTTGTCAAAGGCCGTAAAGTGGCATCGACACTTAAGCAAGCGATCGTTGTTCCAGGTTCTGGTTTAGTAAAAGCTCAAGCGGAAAAAGAAGGCTTACACGAGATTTTTGAAGCCGCTGGTCTAGAATGGCGTGAGCCAGGTTGCTCTATGTGTTTGGCAATGAACGCAGATAAGCTAGGCGCTGGTGAGCATTGTGCGTCTACTTCAAACCGTAACTTTGAAGGTCGTCAGGGCTTTGGTGGACGTACCCACTTAGTTAGTCCTGCAATGGCTGCAGCGGCGGCAATTGCTGGTCATTTTGTTGATGTTAATGAGTTTGTTAAACACTAGGAGAAAGAGCATGCGTCCTTTTACTAAACACACAGGTTTAGCCGCTCCTTTGGATTTGGCAAACGTTGATACGGATATGATTATTCCAAAGCAGTTCTTGAAATCTATCAAGCGTACTGGCTTCGGTAAAAATTTATTTGATGAACTTCGTTATGAAGATGAAGGTCAGCCAGATCAAGAATGCGATGGCCGCCCGTTGCGCAAAGATTTTGTACTAAACCAAGATCGTTACAAAGGTGCTAGCGTGTTGTTGGCTCGTCAAAACTTTGGTTGTGGATCCAGCCGTGAGCACGCACCTTGGGCCCTAGACGATTACGGTTTCCGTTCTATTATTGCACCAAGCTTTGCCGATATTTTTTATAACAATTGTTTTAAAAATGGTTTATTGCCGATTGTTTTGCAAGCTGAAGAAGTGGATCAATTATTCGCAGAAGTTGCATTACGTGAAGGTGCTCAAGTAATTGTCGATCTTGAGAACCAAACGGTTACTTCGCCATCCGGTGCGACGTTCGAGTTTAATGTTGATAACTTCCGTAAACATTGTTTATTGAATGGTTTGGACGATATTGGTTTAACACTGCAACAAGATGCTGCGATCCGTCGTTACGAAGAAAAACGAATGAATGATGCGCCTTGGCTGTTCTTGCCTCGCGGTCAATAAACAAAAGACTTAGCTTTTAAGGATTTAAAATGACGAAAAATATATTGGTATTACCAGGTGACGGTATCGGTCCAGAAATCGTAGCGCAAGCGGTACGAGTGTTGGATGCGGTAAATGAGCAGTTTTCACTAAATATTCAACATGAAAGCGCTTTAGTTGGTGGTTCTGCTTACGATGAGACTGGTTCTCCGTTACCTGAAGCGACATTAGCAAAAGCGAAAACAGCCGATGCTATCTTACTTGGTGCTGTAGGCGGTCCTAAATGGGATAAGTTAGATATGTCAGTTCGTCCTGAGAAGGGCTTGCTTGGGTTGCGTTCTAACCTTGAACTGTTTTCCAACCTTCGTCCTGCAATTTTGTATCCGCAGTTAGCTGATGCGTCTAGCTTGAAGCCAGAAATCGTTGCTGGCTTAGATATTCTTATTGTTCGTGAGTTAACGGGCGGCATTTATTTTGGTCAGCCACGTGGTATTCGTGTATTAGAAAATGGCGAGCGTGAAGGTTTTAATACGTACGTTTACAATGAGTCAGAAATTCGTCGAATTGGTCGTTCTGCTTTTGAAGCCGCTCGTCAACGTGGTAAAAGAGTGTGCTCTATAGATAAATCCAATGTGTTGGAAGTAACGGTACTTTGGAAAGAAGTTATGGAAGAAGTAGCGAAAGAGTATCCTGACGTCGAATTGACTCATATGCTAGTAGATAATGCTGCAATGCAGCTCGTTCGTGCACCAAAACAGTTTGATGTAATGGTTACTGGCAATATGTTTGGTGATATCCTTTCTGATGCTGCTGCCATGTTGACAGGTTCTATTGGTATGCTACCTTCTGCTTCTCTAAATGCTGAAGGTCGCGGTATGTATGAGCCATGTCACGGCTCTGCGCCAGATATTGCAGGCAAAGGAATTGCTAACCCATTGGCGACAATTTTGTCAGTTGCTATGATGTTGCGTTATTCTTTAGACGCAAAAGATGCGGCCGATGCTATTGAAACGGCAGTTAGTAAGGTTCTAGATCTAGGTCTAAGAACTGCAGATATTGCATCAAAAGGATGCGACACTGTTAGTACGCAAGCCATGGGCGATGCGGTTCTAGCAGCATTAAAAGCGTAATATCATAATGATATTGGGCATTCATTAGGGATACTGCTCTTGGTATGAGTGGCCCCACAAAAAAAGGTAACGTTAACCATGTCAAAACAAACTGTAGGTTTAGTCGGATGGCGCGGAATGGTCGGTTCCGTGTTGATGCAACGCATGATGGAAGAAAAAGACTTTGATCATATTGATCCAGTTTTTTTTACTACCTCTCAAACGGGGCAGAAAGGTCCAGAAATTGGTAAAGATATTCCATTGCTTCAAGATGCAAGTGATATTGAAGCATTGAAGAAGATGGATATTATTATTACCTGCCAAGGCGGGGATTACACCAAGGCTATTTACCCACAGTTACGTAATGCTGGTTGGAAAGGTTACTGGATTGATGCAGCGTCTTCATTACGTATGGAAAAAGACGCAATTATTGTGCTTGATCCAGTTAACTTAAATGTTATTAAGCAAGGTTTGAGTAATGGCGTAAAAACTTTTGTTGGTGGTAATTGTACTGTTAGCTTAATGCTATTGGCGCTAGGTGGGTTGTTCGAGAAAGGCCATATTGAATGGATGACCTCTATGACTTACCAAGCCGCTTCTGGCGGCGGTGCACGCCACATGCGTGAATTAATCAATCAAATGGGCATGCTGCAAGATTCTGTTGCCGGTGAGCTTGCTGATCCTGCTAGTGCGATTCTTGAAATAGATCGTAAAGTCGCAGAAACAATGCGTTCTGATAAATTACCTACTGCTCAGTTTGGTGTGCCATTGGCTGGCTCTTTGATCCCTTATATAGATAGTCAGCTTGATAACGGTCAAAGCCGTGAAGAATGGAAGGCTCAGGCCGAGTGTAACAAGATCTTAGGTATTGATGGTAAGCCAATTCCAGTTGATGGCCTATGTGTTCGTATCGGTGCGATGCGTTGTCATAGTCAGGCTTATACTATCAAGCTAAACAAAGACATTCCCGTTGCGGACATAGAAGGCATGCTTGCTCAACATAACGATTGGGTGAGTGTGGTTCCTAATGAGAAACAAGCAACTATGGAGCGTCTAACTCCGACTGCGGCGACTGGAACATTGAATATTCCTGTTGGTCGTATTCGTAAGCTGAACATGGGGCCTGATTATATTAGTGCTTTTTCTGTTGGCGACCAGTTATTATGGGGTGCAGCAGAGCCACTACGTCGCATGTTACGCATCTTGCTAAATGACTAGAATCGTCTAGTTTATCTTTCGTAAAAAGCGTCAGTCATTCGTGACTGGCGCTTTTTTTTGCTTGCTTGCTCAAGTAGAGCATGATGTTATCAATGAGTGGTATGACTCCATTTTTTGGTTGTAGGATTGTGCGGTTAAGAAAAAATAGAAGCTCTAGGAGGATGTGTGTTATCAAGATTGCCAAAGTGGGTTGAGTATGGTGCGTTTCTGCTTGCTTTGATCGCTGGAAGCGTTAATGCAGTTGCTTTGATAGGTTTTCAGCATCAAGCCGTGTCGCATTTATCGGGTACTGCTACGCTTGTTGGGAGTGCTTTGTTAGATCCAATATCGGGGACACTTTTGCATCTAATTGGAATACTGCTAAGCTTCTTATTTGGTTCTGCACTTTCTGGTTTTATGTTGACTGGAACATCGTTGAAACTAGGTCGCTTATATGATGTCTTATTAATCATTGAGGCGGCGCTTTTATTAACTGCCATGTATTTTTTGTTAAATAACCATACATCTGGACACTATTTTGCGTCAGCGGCTTGTGGTCTTCAGAATGCTCTTGCAACAACCTACAGTGGTGCTGTGGTGCGAACTACTCATTTAACAGGTATCTTCACTGATTTGGGAATTATGTTGGGAGGAGCGTTACAAGGCAAGCCTATTGATAAGCGAAGGGCTTTATTGTTTCTTATCATAGTGACAGGTTTTATTTTTGGTGGCTCAATAGGGACATGGTTGTTTCATCAGTTTGGTTTTTTTGCTTTATCTGTGCCAGCTGGGTTGTGTGTATTCCTTGCTATTCTTTATCGGTTGTACAGTAGTCGTTTGATGCGGAATGTGGAGTCGGTTTAGAGGGGAGATAAAATTTGCTCTTTAGGCATTTTGTAATGATGCTAAAGCTAGTTATAGGAAAAATAAAAACATATATTTTATATAATATAGACTTGAAATGTTTGCTAGATTTTTAGACTTATGATATTGATATATAAAGTGTTTTAAGGGAGGATCTTTGCGTTTATATGTAAGTTCTTAGCTTTATTCATGATCTTAAGCAAGTATTTACAATATGGGTATTGAAATTCAGTTATACCATCCTTAGATTATAGGTAAGGGCAACAGAGGAGAACCAATACTTAAGTTAATAAAAAACCTGACCAAAACAGAAGGAAATTCTCTATGTATACATTGAATATTAGCGGTCACCACGTCCAATCTGGTGAAGAAGTTCAAGAAGTAGTAAAAGATAAAATGGATCACTTGGCGCGTATCAATAATCAGATAACCACCATTAATGTGACCTTAAATACAGAGAAGCATGGGACTCATGAATTAATAGTAGAAGCCAGTGTTCATATCCCTGGTCATGATCTTTTTGCAATGGTTCAAACTGAGAAACAACTTAAACCTGCCCTTGACATGTTAGTTGGCAAGTTAGAAAAGCAGTTAATTAAACATAAAGCAAAGCATGCTGGTAGGCAGCACCATATTAACGCTAAGGATGTAGAAAGCCCTGTAGAGCGTCAGTTGCAAGCTGAATTTGACGAGCTTGTTGAACGTGAAGTTATTTAGTTAACCAAAACCCTAGGATAAAGCCTCGCTAACGCGGGGCTTTTTTGTTTTTGCAATATACTTTTTATGGCTACTTATCAATAAGATGTTATGCAAACAAAAATGCCGATGTACCTAGCTAGGTACATCGGCATTTGATCATATGGATAATATGATTTTTTGTAGAATTAAACGTTGCTTACTGGGATAAATTCTACAGGTGCCATTGTCATTTCATCTAATGGCGGAGCGAAATCAGTCAATGTAATTCCGTCTACTGCTTCTTTGTACTCTTCCAATGTAGGTAAACGACCTAATACAGTAGAAAGCACAACGATTGGTGTTGAACCGAGTAATGATTCGCCTTTCTTCTCAGCTGAGTCGGCTACAACGCGGCCTTGGAACAAGCGAGTAGAGGTTGCAATAACTGTGTCGCCAGGTGCTGCTTTCTCTTGGTTACCCATACAAAGGTTACACCCAGGGCGTTCCAAGTAAAGGATGTTTTCGTACTTAGTACGTGCTTGGCCTTTAGGGTTGCTGTCGTCAAATTCGAAGCCAGCGTATTTCTTCAGAATATCCCAATCACCTTCCGCTTTTAGCTCATCAACAATGTTGTAAGTTGGTGGCGCAACAACCAATGGTGTTTTAAAGGTAACTGTGCCATTTTTCTTCTCAATGTTGCGTAGCATCTGAGCGATGATTTGCATATCACCTTTGTGAACCATACAAGATCCAACAAAGCCTAGATCTACTGGTTTATCTTTGTAGAAAGACACTGGGCGAATAACATCGTGAGTGTAGCGTTTAGATACATCTTCGTTGTTAACATCTGGATCCGCGATCATCGGCTCAATGATTTCATCAAGATCAACAACCACTTCGGCATAGTATTTAGCGTTATTGTCTGGTACTAGAGCAGGTTGGTCACCTGATTTGATGCCTGCAATGCGCTTGTCAGCAAGTTCGATTAGGCCTTGAAGCGTTTGAGCTTCATTATCCATGCCTTTATTAATCATGATCTGAATGCGTTTTTTAGACAATTCAAGAGACTGGATTAATGTTTCATCTTTAGAGATACAGATAGAAGCTTTTGCTTTCATTTCTGCAGTCCAGTCAGTGAAGGTAAACGCTTGGTCTGCCATCAATGTACCAATGTGTACTTCGATGATGCGGCCTTGGAATACGTTTTCACCGCCAAACTGTTTAAGCATTTGAGCTTGTGTAGCGTGTACGATGTCACGGAAATCCATGTAGCTCTTCATTTCACCTTTAAAGGTTACTTTAACAGACTCAGGGATTGGCATTGTTGCTTCGCCAGTTGCAAGAGCCAAGGCTACTGTTCCAGAGTCAGCACCAAAAGCAACACCTTTAGACATACGAGTATGAGAGTCACCACCAATGATAATTGAAGTATCATCAACAGTGATGTCGTTCAATACTTTGTGGATTACGTCTGTCATTGGAGGGTAAACGCCTTTCGGATCACGACCAGTGATCAAGCCAAACTTGTGCATGAAAGACATCAGTTTTGGAATGTTAGCTTGTGCTTTTGAATCCCAAACTGAGGCAGTGTGACAACCAGATTGGTAAGCACCATCAACACTTGGAGAGATAACAGTAGCTGCCATAGACTCAAGTTCTTGTGCTGTCATCAAGCCAGTTGTATCTTGCGAACCAACGATGTTAACTCGTACGCGAACGTCAGAGCCAGCGTGGAGTGCTTTCTTAGATTTAACGCCAACTGCATTTTTGTTGAAGATTTTCTCAACTGCGGTTAAGCCTTGATCTTCTTTAGAGATTTCTTTTGCAGGAGCGTAAACAGTTGGTGCTGTGACGCCCAATGTTTCAGCAGCAAATGTTTGTAGCTTTTTACCGAATACAACAGCGTAAGAGCTTCCCGCTTTCATGAACTCAACTTGTTGAGGTGTGAAAGCAGAAGAAATATCAGCTAATTCTTTATCGCCGTTATAAAGTTTTTTCTCTTTGGTGTTGATTGTTAAAACTGTGCCAGTTTCTACAGAGTAAACTTGTTCAAGAATGGTGTCGCCGTTAGCGTCAAGAACTGGTTTGCCATTAGCATCTACTTTCTTAACCCAGTTTTTAAGGTCTAAACCAATACCGCCAGTAACACCAACGGTTGTCATGAAAATAGGGGAAATGCCATTTGTACCCGCTACGATAGGAGCGAAGTTTACAAAAGGAATGTATGGACTTGCTTGCTGACCAGCCCAAAGAGCTACGTTATTCACACCAGACATACGTGAAGAGCCAACGCCCATCGTGCCTTTTTCAGCGATTAGCATTACTTTTGCTGTAGGGTGTTTGATTTGTAGGTCTTTGATGTCTTGTTGTGCTTCTGGAGAAATCATGCACTTGCCGTGAAGTTCACGGTCAGAGCGAGAGTGTGCTTGGTTGCCAGGAGATAGTAAATCTGTAGAGATATCGCCTTCAGCAGCAATGTAAGTTACGACTTCAATTTTTTCACTGATGTCTGGCAGCTTCGTGAAGAATTCTGCTTGTGCGTAGCTTTCTAGAATGTCTTTAGCAAGTGTGTTGCCTGCTTTGTAAGCGGAAGCAATACGTTCCATATCAGCTTCGTATAGGAAAACTTGAGTTTTCAAAACTTCAGCAGCAGGTGCAGCAATCGCTTTATCATCTGACAAGGCTAAATCAATTAGCGCTTCAACAGATGGGCCGCCTTTCATGTGAGAAAGCAGTTCTAGAGCAAACTCTGGAGTGATTTCTTCAACTTTGGCTTCGCCCAAGATGATTTCTTTTAAGAATTTTGCTTTAACAACCGCTGCACTAGTGGTGCCAGGCAAGGTGTTATAGATGAAGAAAGAAATAGATTCTTTGCGGTGCTCATGGTTAACATCTTTTATTTGAGCAATGATTTCAGATAATAAATCGCCACCATCAATTGGTTTAGGGTGTAATCCCTGTTCCTTACGATTCTCTATTTCTTGTAAGTACTCTAAATATAAGCTCATTTGCACCTCTGAATAATAATTTACGATAATATTGCGTGCTAATTATGGAACCTAGGTTAGGTATAGTTGCTTTGCGCAAAATACTGACTCTAAACCTTTAATTTCATTCCTTTGATCAGCGTTTTCTATAAAGATCGTCTTTTGCATTAAGGGAGAATTAGGAAAAGCCTAAAAACTAGTCGTGAAACTGGTTTGCAACATGCGATACGCATCTTGACTCCCCTTGTTTTTATTTTCGACTTTACATGTCTCATTTTTGTAAAAGTCGACTTGGTGTAAAGCAAATCAATTCAAATGACACAACTGCCATTTTTTGATGGGCTTATTTTATAGAAAAAAAGTGCTCAATACTTACAATGCACCATAACAATTTCGAATAGGTGACATTTAGCGGAATTATTCTGATTTAGCTAAATCATCAGATTGCTGAATAATCCTTACAACCCTAAACCCCCAATTGCTGGCTTTTAAATCAGGTTGTGCTCTGTAACGAGTAGAGCTGCGCCCAACTCTTGGTATATCAAACCAAGATCCACCTCGAAGTACTCGGTTGTTACACTGATTTGCCAGCCAAACTTGGTTCTTAGTAGGTGCTCCGTCATAAGTATCGTGATAGCAGTCTTCTACCCATTCCGCTACGTTTCCGTGCATATCAAATAAGCCTAGTGGATTACTTGCTTGACTGCCAACTGGCGCTGAAGATATGCCATCCCATTGGCTTCCACAGCTGTCACAAACGCTATAGCCTTGTTTAACGTTGTCGCCATACCAAAAAGCAGTATTTGAATCTGCTCTGGCAGAGTATTCCCACTCAATTTCTGTAGGCAAGCGGTACTCCGCATTGGTTTCGCTCGAAATCCACGCAGTGTACGCTTTGGCGTCGTACCAGCTAACATTTATAACTGGTCGTTGTCCTCGTCCCCAGCCATTATCAGGAGGGAGCTCTCGGTTAGTCGCTTTGGCAAATTTGTCGTACTGATCAAAAGTAACTTCATATTTGCTGATATAAAAACCGTTTGGGATATCAACTTCATGGGCTGGTTTTTCGTTGTCATCACCCATTTTGCTTTGATCACCCATTATAAAGGTGGCAGGAGGGATTTTTTCAATTTTTGGCGCTGTGCCACCTGATATGAGCGGTTCTTCTAGTATTTGTGGCAAAGCTTCGAAAGGCGTTTCGGTTACGACTTCAGGCTGTATTGTTTTAGGTGTAATAACAACCTTTTCAGCCGGTGGTGTATCAGGCCATAAGACAATCGTAGCAACAATACTTGTGGTAACAAATGCACCAGCAGCAATAATAGAGATGGGAGATAAAGTGCGAATGTAGCGTTTAACAGCTCGTTTTGTTGCTGAAGTATCGCTAACCTCTGGTTTATAAAGATTGGCTCGAATGATTCGAATTACTTCAGTTAACGATTTGGGCCGATGGCGTTCGCTATCACGACTCCATTTTAGTAAACGGCCCCATGTGGCATCGCTTAAATTAGGGTGGGTATCTGGAAGGCCTGTAGTGAAATCTTTATCAAGGATAGATTCTCCCAATAACGCTGCCATTAAGAGTCGCATAAAAGCGAAGCTATCCGAAGCCGGTGTACGTTGTTGGTCTTTTTTTAGATACTCAGGAGGAAAGAAGCGTACATCCATTTCGCTGCTTTCAATTCGCTTCATCCAGTTATGAGAACCAAACCCTGTCATTAAACCTAGGCCATTAACCACGTGGATAGAGTTTAAATCCAAATGGCCATGGAAAAGACCGTTCCGGTGAACTTGATCCAATGCTTTGGCGATGTTGTCGAATAAACTAATGACAACATTTAAAGGGGCGCCATCAGGGTATTTCCCTAGGAAGCTATAAAGATTTTCGCCACCACATACCGCTGAGCAAGAAAATACCCATAAGTTTGAATAAAAAGGTGGGTAGTTTGGTGTGATGGCAGGGTGTTTTACGCTAGCGTATTTTCGGGCGTTTTGAAGAAAGTCTTCAACCTTACCTTTGTTGGATTGAAAGAAACGCAGGACAAAAGGGCGTCCACCTTGATCTGCAACCCAAGTGGTTTTATGGGTATCCATTGGGTAGTTTAAAACGTACGGATCAAGCTCGACGCCAACATGTTGGCCAATCTTTAGTTTTTTTGGGTCATAAAAATCATTCATTACGAATTTGATATCCAAATCAAGACGTTGCTGCCTAAGTGTTTAATACAGGGTATAATCACGTTTTTTAACACAAAAAGGTAGAGTAATGTTATCAGCGTACCCAGAGCTTGTTGAATTCCTTCCCTGCAAATCTCCTGAGACATGGGTAAATTGGGCTCTTGAGAATCAAACTCTGCTATTAAATGATCACGCTCACTGTGAAAAAAAAGCGGCTTCCACCGCTATGAGCCTAATGTATCGCTATGTTGATCGTGATAATTTGCTTCACAAGATGTCTCGTTTGGCTCGCGAAGAGCTATTGCACTTCGAGCAAGTACACAAAATCATGCGAAAACGCGATGTTGCCTACGATCATTTGTCGGCCTCACGCTATGCTGATGGTTTGCGCAAACATATTAGAACCCACGAACCTGCGCGTTTGGTTGATACCATGATTATTGGCGCTTTTGTTGAGGCACGTTCTTGCGAACGTTTTGCTGCGCTGGCTCCGCATTTAGATGAAGAGTTGTCGAAGTTCTATATATCTCTGCTTAAATCAGAAGCAAGGCATTTTGAAGATTATTTGGCATTGGCAAAAGAGTATTCAAACGAACCCATTGATGATCGCGTGGCTTTTTTCCGCGATCTAGAAGAAAAGCTTATTACTGAACCTGATACAGAGTTCCGTATGCACAGTGGGCCACCAAGCCTGATCTAAGTTACAAAATTCCACAATCTACTTACGCATCTTAATGGTGACTTTTAAGCAGGATGCTACACTCATATTATCATTCAGATCTTCTGGAGAATATAATGGGCATACATAAGAGCGAAACCCTGCCAGATGTCACATATTGGCTAGCACTGGAAATTGCGAAAGTAGACCCTGTGGTGGACTTGGACGTGATGTATAAAGGCTCTCTGGAGCTAGATTTCTTGTATCAACTGCTTACTTGCAAAGTGCAACAACATTGGTGGCAAGCGTATGGTATTCAATTAAGTCCTGTAATTGTAAATAACGCTTTTTTTCGTGCTGTAGCCATGCTGCATAATCGTAACATAGAGTTTTCTAGGTCTAGAAATACAGATGAGACGGTTTGGGTGAGAGAGTTGTTATCGAGGGGGAGCCAGAAGCCGCAGTAACATAAACTAGGGTTATTTTGAGATATGATAGATAAATCATTTAAAACAGTAAATTTACATCTTAGCATAATCAAATAAGCCCAAGATCAACTGGTAGTTTGGTCTTGGGCTTAATTTTTTTGGTAACCTTAGAAACTAATAATACCTAATACGTTTAGGAATACTATAATAATAGCCAATGGCGTAATGTAACGCATGGTAAATAACCAGAGTTTATGCATGATAGTAGAGCTTAAGCCTAGCTCATCTAGCATGACTGTTTTCTTCAATATCCAGCCACTAAAAATAGCCATCAATAAGCCACCAAGCGGCATAAGCCAGCTGGAGGTTAGATAATCAAGCATGTCAAAGAATGTTTTCCCGAATAGTGTCCATTCGGAGCCGATATTGAGAGAGGCCACAACACCTAAGCCACCAAGCCAAAGCAACGAACCTGCCAACATGCAGGCTTTAAAGCGTGTCATTTTAAATTTTTCGGTTAGCCAAGAAATAGTTGGTTCAAGCATTGAGATAGCTGATGTCAAAGCCGCAACCGCTAGCAATAAGAAAAACAAAGTGCCAAATGTACTGCCAAAAGGCATTTGACCAAAGGCAATAGGTAGGGTTACGAAGATCAGTCCCGGTCCAGCACCCGGTTCCAAACCATTTGCAAAGACAAGTGGGAAGATGGCGAGACCTGCAGCCAGTGCAACAACCGTGTCCATGATTGCTATTATCATGGTAGTTTTGCCAATCGAGACATTTTCAGGTAGGTATGAGCCGTAAGTCATAATGGCGCCTGACGCTAGACTTAGAGTAAAAAAGGCGTGACCGAGCGCGACTAAGAACCCTGTTCCTGTCATTTTGCTAAAATCCGCTTTGAACAAAAAGCTAACACCTTCCATAAAGTGTCCGCTAGTCATTGCGTATCCTACTAGAATCAGTAACAAAATTAGCAAGCCCGGCATTAATAAGTTAATTGCTTTTTCAAGTCCACCATGCAGGCCGCGTAAAACAATGCCCATGGTTAAGCCCAAAACAACAGTCATCCAGATGGTTAGAGCAATAGGGTCCGCCAACATACCTCCAAACATGGAGCCAATCGTGTCTCCATTTTCTCCAACAAAGCTTCCGGAAGCTGCTTTCGGAACGTACGCGAATGCCCAGCCAGCCACAACCGTATAAAACATAAGGATCATAAAGCCACACAGCAATGCCATGACCCCGATGATTTTCCAGAAAGGATGCGCACCCGCTTCTCGAACTAATGTAGCAATACCTTGGGCTGGATTGTGTCGACCGCGTCGGCCTAAAGCGATTTCAGCCATCATAACGGGGATGCCAATTATCAGAATACAGCCTAGATAAACTAGTACGAATGCACCACCACCATGCTCGCCGGTTATGTAAGGGAATTTCCATATGTTGCCTAAGCCAACAGCCGAACCGACGGCGGCAAGAATGAATGCCATTCTAGTTGACCATTGAACACGGGTAGATGACGATTTAGTAGAGCCAGAATATCCAGCCGAGGAATAGTTATCAGACATGAAGGTTGTACCTTTATATTTATTTTTATGGTAGTGCTCAACATGGTAAGTTGGGCGTACGAATTAGTTACCAGACCGCTCTTTCGGATCACGAAAAAGAATACAGTAGGGCTGAATACTCTCTATTTTTTGATACACGGTCAAGTCCGATAGGATTATTTTTGTATCGCAATAGGTGGGTTGTTGATCATTTCACGCTATAGTTCGTGGGGAGAAAACGCTTCAGCCTGTGCTAACCAGAGGTGAAGCGTAGTTTTGATGCAGAGTGCTAACAAATAAGTAAAGTTTTACGATGAACTTCTTGCAGTCCAGCAAGCCCATTTTCGTTAAAATCCTCTACCAATGATTTTGATTGAGAATAAATACCGTCCTTAATGCTTGCTAGCCAGACAAAGGTATCCCAATCGCCTAATACGCAGCGCAAATAGAGATCACCTTTATGAACGTCTGGTCTATGCGTGTGACCATGAATCACGCTTTTGCAGTTATGTTGAGACAAAGAGTCTTCAACAGCTGATGGCGTGACATCCATGATTGCCATGGATTTTTCTGTCGCCATGGATTTACTGTCATTGCGAAGTTGAGCTGCTAGCGAGATACGTTGCTCAAGTGGCATAGCGAGAATGTGTTCTTGCCATGCGCTAGAACGTACCGTTTTTCTGAACGCTTGATACTCAGTATCTTCTATGCAGTATTCGTCACCATGTGTTAGTAGTACAGTACAACTTTCAAGAGGTAATTTGGTTTGCTCATGAATGAGTTTAGCACCTACACGGTTAATCCAATCGCTACCAATCAAGAAATCTCGGTTGCCATGCAAAAAATACAAAGCGATTCCTGACTGAGATATTTCTGCCAAAGCATTTTCTATTTGAGTATTCCAATCTGCCTGATAATCGTCACCGATCCAAGCTTCGTAGAAGTCACCTAAAATATAGAGTTCGGCCTTTTCATCGCGTGAAATAAGTTCTTTGCTCATTCGTATAAACGCTCGGATAAGATCCGGGCGTTTATCACTTAGATGTAAGTCTGAAATGAAATAACGAATCATTAGCCTTCGCTTTTTACTAATTCAGCGCTTTCAATAATAACGTCTTCTGCAGGAACATCTTGGTGTCCAGACTTCATTGTTGTTTTCACTTCTTTGATTTTGTTTACTACGTCCATGCCAGCAGTAACTTTACCAAATACTGCGTAACCCCAACCATCTGGAGTTTTGCTGCGGTGATTTAGGAAGCTGTTGTCTGCAACGTTGATGAAAAACTGCGCAGAAGCAGAGTGTGGGTCCATTGTACGAGCCATAGCTAATGTGCCAACTTCGTTTTTAAGGCCATTATCTGCTTCGTTTTCAATTGCAGTGCGAGTTTCTTTTTGAGTCATTCCTGGCTCAAAACCACCACCTTGAACCATGAACCCATTGATTACACGGTGGAAAATAACGCCATCATAGAAACCAGAAGTTACATAGTCTTCAAAGTTTTTAGCTGTCTTAGGTGCTTTTTCGTAATCTAGTTCAACGTGAATGTCACCGTGGTTTGTATGTAAAATGATCATTTAAGATTCCTTGTGTAGTTAATATAACAATGTGGCAATAAGTAAATCGTATAAAACGCTTAATCGATGTTAAGCATTTTATGTGTTTGTAAGCTAAGACGCCACTGTGGATGCGATAAACAATAGTGTAAAGTGGCTTGTTGAGTATCTAAAAGAGGTATTTGCTCCGCTGTAAGGTGACTTTGATCCATCGGTTGTAAATAAAAATTTGTGAAATCAAGAGCTTCAAATAATTCTGGAGATAGATGGCTCTGTGGGTAAACTAGCTTTAGCTCATCTCCTTTGTTAACCACTAGTGGTTTGTTTGTTTTTGGACTCACACAAATCCAATCAATGCCATCTGGTAATGCTATTGTGCCATTGGTTTCTATGGCAATGGTATAACCATATAATTTCATTTCAGAAATAATAGCATTGTCTAGCTGCAGGGCAGGTTCACCGCCAGTAAAAACAACATATTTATGTGCTTGGCCGACAGGCCAAAGCGCATCTAAATGGGTGCGTAATTGTCCGGCTGTTTTAAATTTTCCGCCATGTTGTCCATTTGTGCCGATAAAATCAGTATCACAAAATTGGCATTCAGATGTGGCGCGCGTTTTTTCAGAACCAGACCACAAATTGCAGCCGGTAAAACGACAAAATAGTGCAGGGCGACCAGCGTGGGCGCCTTCGCCTTGTAATGAATAAAAGGCTTCTTTAATAGAGTACATTGGGTTACACCTATTACATCTCGAAAAACAGTCGAGGTAAGGGTTATAACTTTAGTTGATAATTTAATGACTTGAATCGGGCATTTGTGGAACAAAAGCCAATTGTCATTAAAGCAAACAGACTAAAATCAGAATTAAGTAATTAGTTCGTAAAATGGCAAAATTTAAGCTTCGTATTCTAATGGATCTGTTTTGCCTTGTTCAGCAAACGCTTCTAAACGTTCGTAGCAGGCGCCACATTTACCACAAGATTTTTCACGACCATTGTAACAAGTCCATGTATTGGCATAGTTAAGGTTCATATCTAAACCGGCTTTTAAAATTTCGCCCTTGGATGAATGCAAAAATGGCGTGACAATTTCTACAGACTGATAATTGGCAATCTTAGAAACAGCATTCATGGCTTCCACAAATTCAGGGCGGCAATCAGGATAAATATGATGGTCACCAGAATGAGCGCCGTAATACACTTTGCCAGCCTCTAAAGATACCGCATAAGCAATAGCCATGGAGAGTAGAACCATATTGCGATTTGGCACAACAGTTGACTTCATGTTGTCGTCTTCGTAATGACCTTCAGGGATTTCTGCATCGCCAGTTAATGATGAGTTTGCCATTAAGCTATTAATAGCAGTGATGTCGACAACTTTATGGGAAATACCTAATTTACGACAGACATGTGCGGCGACTTCTAATTCCTTACTGTGCTTTTGTCCGTAATTAAAAGATAAAGCATAAACATCCAGTCCGTTTTGAATTGCTGTATTTAAAACGGTAAAAGAATCCATACCTCCCGAATACACCACGACGGCTTTTTCAGACATGTTTTGGTTCCTCAAAATAAGCCCTATTTGTTACTGCAAAAATGACACTAATAAGGCGAGGGTTGATAAAGCGCGGAGTATAGCAGACAGCCAATAACTCAAACTAGAAATCTAAGAGAAAGTTGTGCTTGTAACGATTGGAACTTTGCGATATTTTTATATCCGTAACTGGTTACCTATTTTTGGGCGGCCTTACTCTATTGTAAAAAATTTATATGCTGGAAACTTCATGGAACAGTTCGGAGTACTGACACTAGGTAGTCGATTAAAGCGATTAAGTGATCATTTGTTTATTCAGGTGCAAGAAATTTATTCCCAGTGCGATATACCTATTTCGGCAACCTATTTTCCTATTCTTAGGTTGTTGCAGAAAACGGGAAGTCTATCTGTGATGGAAATTGCTGACCGTTTGCATCTAAGTCACCCTGCAGTGAGCAAGCAAACTACTAAGATGATCAAAGAAGCGCTGTTAGAGAAAACAGTGGATGAGCAAGATCAGCGAAGATCTTCCTTGCACCTTTCTGAGTTTGGCTTAAATGCTATGCAGCGCGTGGAGCCTGTCTTACAAGAAATGAAAGTTGTTCTTGAAAAAATGACGGCTTTTTCTAGTGATAATTTTATGAACGGCCTGTCTTATTTGGAGTCGCAGGTTTTAGGTGGAAGCTTAGCGGATAAAGTGCTAGACCGCTTAGAACCTATTCAAATTGTATCGCTAGAAAGTCAGCATGATAAAGCGTTTTATGATCTAAATATGGCTTGGCTTGAGCGATATTTTCCAGAACAGATTGCAGAGAAAGATCGGATAGTGTTGAGTAATCCGCAAGAAGAAGTTATTGAAAAAGGCGGTGTTGTTTGGGTGGCGATTCGCAAAACAAAATCGGTAGATTCTGTCGTTGGAACCATTGCTTTTGCTCCTCTGAAAGACAGTGCTTTGGATAATAAAAGAGGTGAAGTATTTAAATTGTCGGTTGCTGAGCACGCTCAAGGAAAAGGGATTGCTCAACGTTTGCTGTCTACTGCTATTGATTTTGCTACTCAAGGCGGCTTTTCTGTGTTGTCGCTAGAAACAGCGTCGTGCCTAAAATTGGCAAGGCATCTCTATGATAAAAATGGTTTTGTTGAGAAGCCATTTCCCAATCCTTCTTTGTACGCAAGAGCGGATGTCTATATGGAAAAAACATTAATATTAAAAACACATCGAGAACCTTCATGAATACAATGCAACATATGCGACGAGGTGCTGTAGCCTCCATACCTATGATTATTGGCGGTATTCCTTTTGGTTTGCTTTTTGGCTCGTTAGCTTCGAGTTATGGGTTAAGTCCTTGGTTTGCTGTAGCTATGTCGGCTTTTGTGTTTGCGGGCTCCGCGCAATTTGTCGCACTTGGATTAATTGCACTACATGCCCCCATTTGGGTGATTGTTTCGACAACTTTTATTGTCAATCTTCGTCATCTTTTATACGCCGCGGATTTGGTCAAATTTGTGAAACATCTACCAATGCCAATGCGAATTGTTATGGGCTTTGGGTTGACTGATGAAACCTATGCGGCGGTTCGTCCAATGTATGAGATGGGCTCGGCTGATGATAAAAATGGACACAAAGTCTATCTTGGTTCGTTTCTCTCGTTTTATTTAATGTGGAATGTCACGACTATTTTGGGCGTCATATCGGGTGAACTTATTCCTGGGATGAGTGAATGGGGTTTGGAGTTCGCTATGGTGGCAACCTTCATTGGCATCATTACGCCATACCTAAAACATAACGCATTTTGGTTGTGTTTATTAAGTGCAGCTGCATCCTCAATTGTGTTATCAGGTTTACCAAACAATTTAGGATTGCTGGTTTCAGCCGTCATAGGCGTGATGATGGGCTATGTAGCGGATTCTTCGAATAAAACAACTTCAAATTCAGATGACAATATGCAAGAGGTGAGCAAATGATTTTATGGCAAGGAGTTCTCATTCTTTTGGGTATGTTTGCCGTGACATTTGGTGTGCGATTTGTTTTGTTCGCGCGAGCGGATAAAGTTGTGATGCCTACTTTTATTGAAAAAGCGTTGAAGTTTGTCCCCGTTGCAGTTTTGACGGCCATCATCACGCCTATGATTTTGATGCCGAATCAGCAGGTGGATTTCACGTTATCTAATCCATGGTTACTTGGTGCATTGGCGGCTTTTGTTGTGGGGATTTGGCGTCAGCAACAGTTGTTGACCATTTTAGTGGGCGTTTTAGTTTTCTTTGTGGCGAAATACGGGATTTCTTTATAAAAAAAGCGAAAAAGACAGAAAAGATTTTCCGCTCAATATCCCATGCAAACCTAAATGCTATATACTTATCGGTCGAAGTAACAATATTGTTAGACCAACACTTATCGGGACTTACATCAAACATGTCAGAAACGTCTAAAACAGGTAATTTCATTACCCAAATCATTGATAAAGATAACGAATCAGGCAAACATGGCGGTAAGGTTCTTACTCGCTTTCCACCTGAACCAAATGGCTACTTGCACATTGGCCATGCTAAATCTATTTGTCTAAATTTTGGCTTAGCGCAGCGTTACAATGGTCAATGTAATCTACGTTTCGATGACACTAACCCAGAGAAGGAAAGTGTTGAATACATTGAGTCTATTAAACGTGATGTTGAATGGCTTGGTTTTGAATGGAAAGGCGAGCCTAAATTTGCTTCAGACTATTTTGATCAGCTATTTGATTTTGCTGTGCAGCTTATTCAGGCTGGCAAAGCCTATGCTTGTGAGCTTAATGCTGAACAAATGCGTGAATACCGTGGCACCTTAAAAGAGCCTGGTAAAAACAGCCCATATCGCGATCGTACCGTTGAAGAGAATATGGCCATTTTTATGGACATGAAAAACGGCAAATACAAAGATGGTGAAGTTGTTTTGCGTGCAAAGATTGATATGGCAAGCCCAAATATTAACATGCGTGATCCTATTATTTATCGAGTTCGCCATGTACACCATCACCAAACAGGTGACAAATGGTGTGTCTACCCAATGTACGACTTTACTCATTGTTTGTCCGATGCACTGGAAAATATTACGCATTCTGTATGTACGCTGGAATTCCAAGATCACCGTCCATTGTATGATTGGGTTCTAGAAACATTAAATACGGCACATCCGCAACAAATTGAATTCGCGCGTCTGAACTTGAATTACACAGTAACAAGCAAGCGTAAGTTGAAGTTATTGGTAGACGAAAAGCATGTTCATGGTTGGGATGATCCTCGAATGCCAACCATTTCTGGTTTGCGCCGTCGTGGTTATACGTCGTTGTCTATCCGCAACTTCTGTGAGCGCATTGGTGTAACCAAGTCTGATAGCGTTGTAGATGTTGGCATGCTCGAACATGCTATTCGTGAAGATTTGGATGCGAGCGCAAATCGCGTCATGGTCGTATTAAATCCAATTAAGGTGACCTTGACCAACTACCCAGTAGACAAAGAAGAAATTTTCACCGTAGGTAATCATCCGAAAAACGAAGAAGCAGGTACTCGTGAAGTACCATTCAGTAAAGAACTTTATATTGATGCCGCTGATTTTGCTGAAGTGCCTCCTCGTAAGTGGAAACGCTTGACCTTAGGTGGTGCGGTTCGTCTTCGCGGTGGATATGTCATCACTTGTGATGAAGCAATTAAAAATGATGCGGGTGAAGTGGTTGAGCTACTTTGTCGCTATGATGAAAACACGCTTGGTGTAAACCCAGAAGATTATAAGCCAAAAGGCGTGATTCACTGGGTTAGTGCTAAGCACGCGGTAGATGCAACAGTTAATCTCTATGATCGTTTGTTTATCAATGAAGCGCCTGATGCTAACTATGAAGACAAAAATTTCTTGGATTTCATTAATCCTGAGTCTTTGACTGTTTTGACAAATGCCAAAGTTGAGCCTTCTTTATTGGGTTCTGAAAAAGGCCAAGGGTTCCAGTTTGAACGAGAAGGTTACTTCTGTCGCGATTTGAAAGAAGACGGTTTGGTATTCAACCGTACTGTTACGCTACGTGATTCTTGGGCGAAAATTGAAGCAAAAGGAAATTAAGTGCATGTTGAAGATTTATAACACCCTTAGTGGGAAGAAAGAAATTTTCAAGCCAATTGAAGAAGGCAAAGTGGGAATGTATGTCTGTGGAAACACAGTTTACGACTTCTGCCATATTGGCCATGCGCGCGCGATGATTTCCTTTGATGTGATCTCGCGCTTTATTCGCCACTTAGGTTATGAGCTGAATTATGTTCGCAATATTACCGATGTTGACGATAAAATTATTAAGCGCGCCGAAGAAAATAACGAATCAACGCAGTCGTTGACTGAGCGTATGATTGCAGCGCAGCGTGAAGATGAATTGCGTCTTGGTAATAAAATGCCGGATCGTGAACCAAAAGCCACTGAGTTTATGCAAGAAATTATCGATATGGTACAGGTCCTAATTGATAAAGGTTTTGCTTATCAGGGTACTTCTGGTGATGTTTATTATCGAGCTACTAAATTTAAAGATTATGGCAAGTTAAATAACCGTAAGCTTGAAGATATGTTAGCTGGTGCGCGTATTGATGTTGAGGTAGCCAAAGAGCATCCTGCAGATTTCGTTTTGTGGAAACAAGCGAAAGCTGGTGAAGTGTCTTGGTCCTCTCCTTGGGGGGAGGGTCGTCCTGGTTGGCACATTGAATGTTCTGCTATGTCGACTAACTGTCTTGGTAGTCATTTTGATATTCATGGTGGTGGGCCTGATCTTAAGTTCCCGCATCACGAAAATGAAATTGCTCAGTCTGAAGCTGCGACTGGTAAAGAGTATGTGAACTATTGGATGCACTGTGGTGCGGTTCGTGTTAACAACGAAAAGATGTCCAAATCTTTGGGAAACTTTTTTACAGTGCGTGACGTGTTGGCTAAGTTTAACCCTGAAGTGGTTCGCTACCTGATGGTTTCAAGCCAATATCGCAGCGCGATTGATTACTCAGATCAAAGTTTGCTAGAGGCCAAGGTTGCTTTAGAGCGCCTTTACACTGCCTTGCGTCAACAGCAGGTTGCTGAGTCATTCGAGCCAACCGTCTTTACTGAGCGCTTTGAAGAGGCCATGAAGGACGACTTTAATACTGCAGTCGCTGTTTCTGTGTTGTTTGAGCTAGTTCGTGAGCTAAATAAAGCAAAAACAGAAGATGCAAATAAAGCCTCGCTATTGGCAGCAGAGTTACGTTCTTTGGCAGAATTACTTGGCTTGTTGTATCAAGATCCAGAGTACTTTTTGCAAAATAGTACTGTGTCTGAAGGATTGGGTGAGGTGGCAATACAAGCTTTAATCGACGAAAGAACACAAGCTCGCAAAGATAAAAACTTTGCTCGTAGTGATGAAATTCGTGATGAACTGGCTAGTCAAGGAATTGAGCTTCTTGATAGCCGAGAAGGGACGACTTGGACCAGAAGCTAAAGTGGGAAATTGATAATAATTAAAAAGGCGATGTAATCCATCGCCTTTTTAATTACACAGTTAATTATTTATTGTTAGTCCTTGTCTTTTACTACTTTAACGGCTAATACGTCGCATGGTGCGCCGTGAAGAACGCCATTAGCTGTAGAACCTAGTAATAGAGCAAGGCCATGACGGCCATGACTTCCTACAACAATAAGATCAACGCGTTTTTCTTCAGCAATACGGTGTATTTCGCTTTCAATACCGCCTTGAGAAATGCAGCTTTCTTGAACGGGAACGTCCAATTGGGCTTCAAGGATGGCGATGCGCTCTTTGGCTGTTTCTTGTAACTGCGCTTGAATATCTGTGATATCGATTGGTACATCACCACCATAGGCGTAATTGAGTGATTCAATCACATGAAGTATGGTAAGTTCCGCACCCGTTGCTTTGCATAGCGCGACGGCTTTGTTGGCTACTTTGATACTTTCATCAGTTAGGTCAACAGCGAGTAGAATTCTGTTATACATCATAGAACACCTCCGAACTTGGCTCGATTAATTAATTTTAGTTTAAAACTAGAGAGACATGAAAATATGACCGCTCTTATTGTTATTTTTATTACATTATCTTTAATGGGGTCAGCACTATGGATTATGCCCCCTAAAAAAGAGCGTCAACGCATGGCTTTACGTATGCATGCTCGAAAACTTGGTCTTACTGTTCAGCTTACATCAATTGACCTCCCTGACAAGTGGGATAAATCATTGAATCGTCAAAAAACAGTGGCGTACTCTTTTTATCGCTTGAAACCAGTTGCCTCCTTGCCGGATTGCATTTGGCTACTACCTTATGAAATATGGAAATATAATGCCTTGCTTGATGGGTGGTGGTCTAGTGAATTGTTCGTATTGACTGCTGATGCGCAAAAAATTTTAGAAAAGCACAGGGTGTTGCTTGTAGGGATAAAAATCACACCTGAGTTTGTGGCATTGTATTGGGATGAGGCTGGCGACGAGTTGGTTTTGG
Organism: Marinomonas sp. UCMA 3892; assembly: GCF_012726345.1. Taxonomy (GTDB): domain Bacteria; phylum Pseudomonadota; class Gammaproteobacteria; order Pseudomonadales; family Marinomonadaceae; genus Marinomonas. The sequence continues at coordinate 65,415 of NZ_PTXN01000010.1, read as the reverse complement.
ATGAATTGGCAGAGCTTGTGTTTTCATTGGTGGAATTGAAAAGCGTCCCTAATTAGAAATTAGAATGACGCTTATTATGATATTAATAATATCTAATTAAGAGTTTTTAGGAATTTCTAGGTTGTGAAGGAGTTCGCTTAATACTTCTTCGGGGTTATCGCTGGCCTTCATGGCTTCAATTTTAGGAGACAGTATCTGTTTCATTCGGTCTGTGACGAAATTTTTGAGGGCGTTTTTTTCTGGCCGCTCGGTTGCATCAGATTTAATGTGCGACAAAATTACCCCGTATAAGGTTTGTGCAACTCGCATATCACCGCTGGCAAAATTTTTATTTGCTTGTACCATTTGGCGATTTAATTGAATCCACAAATTAAGCCAGCGTAGATACTCATAACAAGCTTGATAGTGTGTGTTACTTATACGTCCTTTGCGGCGTAAATAAAGCAACATTTTAGCCAGTTTTGTAAGGCGTTCTTTGTAATTTGTTTTTTCTTGAAAGCTAAAAAGATCTGGCTCTGGGTTAAATTCAATTGGGTCGTTATCTCGGCCTTCCTCGGCAGTTGCAATTCGCACTTCGATCTTTTCTGGATCATCGGTATATTGCAGAAGCTCTCGAAGTGTGTCTAGATAGAAATCATAAAGCACATCGGTGGCAATGGTATCGGTATTAATATCTTTTAAACCGCGGATATGTTGTTCTACACGATCCGCACGATTTGACAATTGCAATTGTTTTACGCGTCTTTCAGTGATTTCTTTTTCTTTCTGATGGGCGCGTGATCCAATGATCACAGATAAAAGTACAATAATGATCAAAAATGCAATTGTTAATATTTGGAGGGTAGCCATGATTGTCCTTAAGCAACGAATTCAGTATGTTAAATAAGAAATACTAAGTTCAGCAAGATATAATGTGTGAAACAATACAGGGATCGCTTGTCATATAAAAGGTGTTTGCTTAATATCAGCGCCCCTAGAGATTAAACTTCGTGCAACGTGGATTTGCAGACCTACTTTATTAAAAGGCTTACACAGTTCAATGGGAAAATCACTGGTTATCGTGGAATCGCCGGCTAAGGCGAAAACCATCAACAAATACCTGGGCAACGACTTTATTGTCAAATCTAGTGTCGGGCACATACGTGACCTGCCTTCAGGTACAACTGCCACCTCTACGCCTCAAGAGCGAGCAAAGCAGGCTGCTTTGACGCGTAAAATGAGTCCGGAAGAAAAACTTGAGTATAAAAGTAGCAAAGCGCGCAAACAGTTGATTTCTAGAATGGGTGTTGATCCAGAAAGTAACTGGAAAGCTCATTACGAAATTCTGCCAGGTAAAGAAAAAGTTGTTGATGAACTAAAGCGTTTAGCAAAAAATGCTGACACCATCTATCTCGCAACCGATTTGGATAGAGAGGGGGAGGCAATTGCTTGGCATTTACGAGAAGCCATTGGTGGCGATGATAGCCGCTATAAGCGTGTAGTATTTAACGAGATTACAAAAAAAGCCATTAAAGCTGCGTTTGAAACCCCATCTGAATTAGACATGGATCGTGTAAACGCTCAACAGGCTCGTCGTTTCTTGGATCGAGTAGTTGGTTTTATGGTGTCGCCGCTACTTTGGTCAAAAGTGGCGAGAGGTTTGTCTGCGGGGCGAGTTCAGTCTGTTGCAGTTCGTTTGATTGTTGAGCGTGAAAAAGAAATTCGTGCATTTGTTCCTGATGAGTTTTGGGAATTAGACGCAATGCTTGCGACGCCATCGAAAGAAGTTATTAAATTCGAGGCAGCAAAATACCAAGATAAAGAATATCGACCAGTCAATAAAGCACAGTCAGATGAGCACGTAGCTCGTTTAAATGATGCTAAATACCTTGTAAGTAGCCGTGAAGATAAGCCGACTAGCAGTAAGCCGTCAGCTCCATTCATTACATCTACTCTTCAGCAAGCAGCTAGCACTCGTTTGGGGTATGGCGTTAAAAAGACCATGATGCTGGCTCAGCGTCTGTATGAGGGTGGTTACATTACCTACATGCGTACTGATTCGACAAACTTAAGTGTTGATGCTGTAGAGGCGCTAAGAGGATATATCCTTTCTAAATTTGGCGAGGCCTATCTGCCAGCCGAACCTATTCGATATAGCAGTAAAGAAGGTGCTCAAGAGGCTCACGAAGCGATTCGTCCATCTGATGTGAATGTTCGAGTAGATGATTTACAGGGTATGGAAAAAGATGCCCATCGTTTATACGATTTGATCCGTAGTCAATTTATGGCCTGTCAAATGACACCAGCCGAATATACTTCGACAACAATCACAGTAACTTCAGGCGATTACGAATTCAAAGCGAAAGGCCGAATTTTACGTTTTGATGGTTACACGCGCGCGATGCAGGCAGTCGCGAAAAAAGGTGAAGACAACATTTTGCCAGATGTTGGGAAAGGGGAATATCTGACTCTTAAAGAGTTATTGCCAGAACAGCATTTTACCAAGCCTGTTGCTCGATTTAGTGAAGCGAGTTTGGTTAAAGAGCTTGAAAAACGTGGTATAGGTCGTCCTTCAACTTATGCTTCTATTATTTCTACGATCCAAGATCGTGGTTATGTGCGAGTTGAAAATCGTCGTTTTTATGCAGAAAAAATGGGCGATATAGTAACTGAACGTTTGGTTGATAGTTTTAGTTCTTTGATGAACTTTAGCTTTACGGCACAAATGGAAGAGCAGTTAGATGATATCGCTGAAGGGCATAAAGACTGGATTAAGACACTTAATGCTTTCTATAAAGATTTTAGTTCTGTACTTGCTAAAGCAGAGTCGCCAGATGGCGGTATGATGCCAAATGAGCCAACGCCGACAGATGTTGAATGTCCAACTTGTTCTCGTCCAATGCAGATTCGTACAGCCAGTACAGGTGTATTTATGTCCTGCTCTGGTTATGCGTTACCACCAAAAGAGCGTTGTAAAGCAACGATTAATCTAACCCGTGGTGATGAGGCGATTCCTGTTGATGACGAAGAGGGAGAATCTAAGGCTCTAATCAATAAGCATCGTTGTAAAATCTGTGGTTCAGCCATGGACAGCTATTTGATGGATGAGCATCGCAAACTACATGTTTGTGGTAATAATCCGGCTTGTTCTGGTTATGAAGTCGAGACAGGTGCTTTTAAAATTAAAGGTTATGATGGTCCTACATTAGAGTGTGATAAATGTGGTTCGGAAATGCAGCTGAAAACGGGCCGTTTTGGTAAGTATTTTGGTTGTACTAATGAAGGCTGTAAAAATACTCGTAAGTTATTGAAGAACGGCGAAGCTGCGCCACCTAAGATGGATCCTGTGCCAATGCCAGATCTTGCTTGTCAAAAAGTAGATGATCATTATGTGCTTCGCGATGGCGCAACGGGTTTATTCTTAGCAGCCAGTCAATTCCCACGCAAGCGTGAAACTCGTGCCCCATTGGTTGAAGAATTGCTTCCATATATGGATCAAATAGATCCTAAATATCATTTTTTTGCCAAAGCGCCTAAAAAAGATTCTGAAGGTCGCCCAGCCATCATTCGATATAGCCGTAAGACGAAAGAGCAATATGTCATGACGGAAGAAGAAGGCAAGCCAACAGGCTGGAAGGCATTTTATGTCGGCTCTAAATGGGTGATTGAGGAAGGTAAGAAAAAATGAGCGGAGCCAGTTTAGCTAGCTTAACCAATCAAAAACTCGATACGGCAAGACGTTTTATTAAGCAGAGTCAAGACAGTGATGAGGCATGGTTAAAAGTCGGGCTGGAAAGCTCGGCTATTTTTCAGTTAAGAAGTGCTCTTAATGGTTTGCTGAAAGAAGTCACTGCCGCTTATTCGTTATCTGGGTCGCTGGATGTTGTTAAGTTATTGACTGAGTCAGAAGATAAGCAAATTGTTATTCCTGTATTGGCAGAGTTGGCGGACTTGTCTTCGCGAACAGATTCTTGGTTTTCTCAGTTGAATCAAGCGTATTTGGTTCAGTTTGAATGCCGTTCTTCTATGCCATCAGTGGTACAAAGTGACAATCTGATTGGTCGTGGAAGTGACGCGGGTGCGTCCGTGAGTTTCTATTTGACCAAGTTGGTTGAGTTGGTGTTACGTTTTAGAGAGGAGTCATCAGAGTATTGAATATGAAAGAATCCTACCTAGAAATTGTTGAGCTGGATAATGGCGATATTGTGCTGCGTCCAGCCAGTGAAGATGGTGAGGAAACCGTTCCATTAGCAATATTGCAGATACCGGATGATACTCGATCTTATTTAAAGGACCGTTATTTCGAATTGGCAAAATGCATGTTCCATGCGGGAATTGATTTTGTTTATTCGGATGATTCGTTTTTTGACGAAGACTCAGAATATCTTGATGATGAAGATTTTCGTCCTAAAATACTGCATTAAGTCTGTGCTGTTGGTGTGATGTGTAGATTTGCACAAAAAAGCGAAGCATAAGCTTCGCTTTTTTATTAACTGGATGTAGATATTACAATTGACACTTAAAGTCCTTGGCGAATCACACCGACAGACAGGCCTTCAATTGCAAACTCTTCGCTCTCAAGGTCGACAATGATGTCATTAAATTCTTCGTTCTCGGGAATTAGTCGAACGATACTGCCTTTTTGCTCAAAACGCTTAACGGTTACTTCGTCACCGATGCGAGCAACAACAATTTGGCCGTTACGCACAGTGGTTGTTTTATGTACTGCTAATAAATCACCTTCCATTATTCCTATGTCTTTCATGCTGGTGCCTGAGACAGATAAGAAATAATCGGCTTGTGGGGAGAACATATTTGCAGGTATGTTCACATGAGAAGCAATGTTCTCTTGTGCCAAAATAGGGTAACCTGCAGCAACTTTGCCTATGACGGGTAAGCCAAGATTGTCTGTGGGGTCATCATTTGATGCACGGTCCACTAAGCGTATTCCTCTTGAAGCGCCAGACAACATTTCTATAGCCCCTTTTTTGCATAAGGCTTTGAGATGTTCTTCGGCGGCGTTAGGGGATTTAAACCCAAGCCGGCGTGCTATTTCTGCTCTGGTTGGTGGGAAACCTGTTTCACTAATAAATTCGCGAATGGTTTCTAGTACGTCAGATTGTCTTTTGGTTAATTTAATCATAGGTTATCTGGTTGTTTATACAGTTACTGTTATTATATACAGCATTCCTAACTATACTCAATGATATAAATGCTTTCAGACGAACTAAAAAAACAGATTCAACTTGCATACCGAGCATCTTTGGATGCGAAGTCCCATAAACCAAGGGCTGGACAGCGCCAAATGATTGGTGCAATCGCCCGAACCTTGGGTAACATTAAACAAGGCTCGGAAGGTGAGCGCCTTGAAGAAAAGCATGTTGCCGTAATTGAGGCAGGAACAGGCACGGGTAAAACTTTGTCATATTGCCTTGCGGCGATTCCTATCGCGAAGGCGCGTGGTCTTAAATTAATTATTTCTACTGCAACTGTCGCGCTTCAAGAGCAGATTTTGCATAAAGAATTGCCTGATTTGCTTGAACATACAGAGCTTACTTTTAAGTACACGCTTGCTAAAGGGCGAGGGCGTTATTTGTGTTTAAATAATCTTGAGGGCTTTTTGAGTTCAGAAGAGCAAGCAATGGACGATATGTTTGTCGGACTTTTCGAGCAGCATCTTCATTCCGATGATATTAATACTGTTCTTTATCAAGAAATGGATACAGCTTTACAAAAAGGCGATTGGGACGGTGATAAAGACAATTGGGCTGGAATTGTTCGTGACCAAGACTGGCGACGTTTGACAACAGATCATCAGCAATGCACCAATCGGAATTGTGCGAATTATTCGGCTTGTCCATTTTTTAAAGCGCGTGCTGAAATTGAAGTGGCTGATGTTATTGTTGCCAACCACGATTTGGTATTAGCGGATTTATCATTGGGCGGTGGTGCAATACTTACACCTCCAAAAGAAACTATCTATATTTTTGATGAGGGTCATCATCTTCCAGATAAAGCAATAGGGCACTTCCGTCACGAAGTTCGTTTGCAGCAAAGTATTACTTGGTTACGTCAATTGGAAAAAAACCTAGTTAACTTGAAACAAGAGTTAACAGATGATGTTAGCTTGACTGGTCAGCTGCTGCTGAAAATTCCGCAGCAAATACAAAGTATTGTGAATTTTATCCAATATGCCCAGCAAGGTTTAGCGCCTTATATTCAAGGTTTGGGGTTGGATCAAGAAAATAATCAGCACCGTTTTGAGTTTGGCCAAATTCCAGATGAATTACGCCAACTGGCTTATAGTTTGCAAACGTCTTATCAAAAGTTGTTTAACAACATTGAAAGTATCCAAGATGAATGTAAAAAGACTAAACAAAATGAAGGAATGGGGGTGACTCCAGAAACAGCGGAAACTTGGCAGCCTATTTTAGGTGTTATTCTTGGTCGCTTAGAGCAATGTATTGGGCTTTGGCGTTTGTATTCTACTGTTGATGATCAGAACTTTCCGCCTAATGCGCGTTGGTTAGTTTTGTCTGGACAAGGAATGGAGCAAGATATTGAATTGGGAGGCTCGCCTATTCTTGCTGCAATTACCCTAAGGCAACAATTATGGGATAAGTGTTTTGGGGCGGTTGTGACTTCTGCTACGTTAACTGCGCTTAATCAATTTCATCGATTTAATATGCGTTCTGGCGTTCCTCGTGAGAGTGAATACTTGCGGGTGATAAGTCCATTTAATTTTCAAGAAAATGGGCTTTTGGTTGTGCCAGATATGGAGCATGAGCCAAATAGAGTTGAGCAACATACAGCCGAAATTGTTACTTATTTAGATAAACATGTGAACACGGAAAAGGGTAGTTTAGTACTGTTTTCTTCTCGTCGACAGATGGAGGAAGTGGCTCAGTCTGTGTCTGTAGGATTACAAGAAATACTTTTGATGCAAGGTGAGCAATCTAAGCGCGTTATTTTGGATTCGCATAAATCTCGTATTGATGAAGGGAAAGGCAGTTTATTGCTAGGTCTAGCTAGCTTTGCCGAAGGTGTAGATTTGCCAGGTGATTATTTGACTTGTGTGTACATTGCCAAAATTCCTTTTGCGGTGCCAGATGATCCCGTCGAAGCAACGCTAGCAGAGTGGATTCAAAAACGTGGTGGTAATCCCTTTATGGAAATTACCATACCAGATGCTTCTTTACGCTTGGTTCAGGCAACAGGACGGCTATTGAGAAGCGAAAAAGACTCAGGTGAAATACATATTTTAGATAAGCGTTTACGGACTAAACGTTATGGTTCGCAATTAATTAATAGCTTGCCACCGTATAAGTATCAGTAGCTTGCTTCAACAAAGCGTAAGCAAGGGGTGATAAAGCTTTACCAATTAGGTACACTCCTTGCACAGATTATTAACCTCAAAACACAATAGAAGCGTATAGATTCCAATATGGAAAACCAAACTCAAGAAGCACCATCAGAAACCACAGCAAAACCAAAACGTACCCGTCGCCCAAATAAGCGTCCAAGAAGTAATGATGATAGTTCTGCAAGCGTTCGAGAGAATGCACAATCGAATAATGAAACAAAACTTGCAGGGAATGCAAACTCTAAAATTTGGTCGATAGAAGATTTTCCGGTTGCTGAAGTTGAAGGCAAGATGCGCTTCCATGATTTAAATCTTCCGGATCGCGTCATTAAGTCTATTGCAGAAATGGGGTTTGAATATTGCAGTGAAATCCAAGCTGAAACCTTGCCAATGACTCTGTTGGGTTATGACATTATTGGTCAAGCACAAACAGGTACAGGTAAAACAGCCGCTTTCCTGATCGCGATGATCAGTGACTTTCTTGATTACCCTCTTGAAGAAAAAAGAGCGAACAATTTTGCGCGAGGTTTGATTATTGCCCCAACTCGAGAATTGGCAATACAGATTGCTGATGAAGCGGTAAAGCTAACATCGAATTGCCATTTGAATGTTGTGACTTTGGTTGGTGGTTTGAGTTACGAAAAACAGAAAATCGCATTAGAAACAGAAAATGTTGATATTTTGGTTGCTACGCCTGGTCGTTTGTTGGATTTTGCTCGCAGCCGCAAAGTGCAATTAGGTAAAGTTGAGTGTTTGGTGTTGGATGAAGCTGATCGGATGTTGTCGATGGGTTTTATTCCGGATGTGAAAAGTATTATTCGCATGACGCCACATAAAGAAACCCGACAAACCATGTTGTTTAGTGCTACTTTCCCGAAAGATATTCAGGCGCTAGCACAACAATGGACTTACTTTCCGAAAGAAGTATCAGTTGTTCCAAAAGAAGCAACAAATCAAAACATCGATCAGGTGATTTATACTGTTGAAGCGGATCAAAAATGGCCTGTCTTGCAACAATTGATTGAAAAAAATGGCGGTCAACGGACTATCATTTTTGCTAATCGCCGTGATGAAACACGTGATCTTTATGAGCGTTTACGTAAAGCTAATATTAATTGTGCGATATTATCAGGCGAAGTTGCGCAAGATAAACGTGTAAAAACCTTAGCGAACTTCAAGGAAGGTATCATTCAAGTACTTGTGGCAACAGATGTAGCTGGGCGTGGTATTCATGTAGATAACGTTGAGTTGGTTGTAAACTACTCTTTACCAGAAGATCCTGAAGATTATGTACATCGTATTGGCCGTACTGGTCGTGGTGGGGAAACTGGTAAATCTGTGAGTTTTGCCAGTGAAGATGATGCTTTCATGATTCCTGAAATAGAAAGGGTCGTTGGTGAGAGCATTCGCTGTGAGTACATGGTTGATACATCTCTATAAATATCGCTTAATTTTTAAGTGAGATAAGATGATTTTAGAACACCATTTTGCAAGTTTGGGACAAGCGTTTTCTTCGAAAACGCTTGTCCAGCCACTTATTGAGCAACGATTGGTTGAATTTAACCAATCGCTCGCTTCTTTTCTGTCTATTGATATCAAATCTACTGAAACCAAATGCATTTTGAGTGGCGAAGAGGCTTTGCCTTATAGTCTTAGCATGGTCTACGCAGGTCACCAGTTTGGCGGTTTTTCACCTCAATTGGGTGATGGGCGTGGTGTACTATTGGGTGAGGTTCGTGGCCAAGATGGCCTTTTATATGATTTACATATGAAAGGCGCAGGGCCGACACCTTATTCTCGACGTGGTGATGGTCGTGCTGTCTTGCGTTCTTGTATTCGTGAGTACTTAGCGAGTGAGGCGATGACTGCTTTGTCAGTGCCTTCTTCCCGCGCTTTAGCACTTTATGATAGCCGAGAGGCGGTTTACCGAGAAACGCCAGAGGCCGGCGCTATGCTACTTAGAGTGGCGCAGGGTCACATTCGTTTTGGTCACTTTGAATATTTCTTTTATCAAGGTAAACAAGCGGAGCTGGATCAGCTTATTGAATATTGCCTTGAACACTATTATCCAGAGTGTTCGGCAACGGATTGCCCTCTAGAAAGCATGTTGACAGAAGTGGTGAAACGTACCGCTAGAATGATTGCTAAATGGCAGGCGATCGGTTTTCAGCATGGTGTAATGAACACGGATAATTTTTCTTTTACAGGTGAAACGATTGATTATGGCCCCTATGGTTTCATGGAAGATTATGAGCCTGATTGGGTTTGCAATCATTCTGATCATGAAGGGCGATACGCGTTTTCGCGACAGCCAGGTGTGGGGTTGTGGAATTTAAATTGTTTGATGCGCTGTTTTTCAAAGCATCTTGAGCGCGATCAGCTTATCGCTATTTTGCAATGTTATGAGCCAGAATTGCAGACTCATTATGATTCATTGATGATGAGTAAAATGGGATTAACCTCTACGCAAGATGTGCATGAGTTATTGCCAGCGTTGTTTACAATATTGGCCGCTGAAAAAATGGATTACACAGTGTTTTTCCGTTTATTAAGCCACTATGAGCAAGGTGAATTCGCATTTTTACTGGATGAAGTAATTGATCGAGAGCGGCTGTTGGCTTGGCTAGAGCGCTATGAGGTTGCACGGGATAAAGGTGGGTTGCTATGGTCTCAAGCGAGTGCTTCTATGCTTGCGGTCAATCCGAAATTTATTTTAAGAAATTATTTAGCTCATGAGGCAATTGTTGCGGCTGAACAGGGTGATTATTTACCATTTCGTCGTTTATTAAATGTACTTACTCACCCTTTTGGTGAGCACTCTGAATCGGAATCGCTTGCTCAAAGGGCGCCTGAGTGGGGGAAGTCATTAGAAGTGAGTTGTTCGTCTTAATCTTTGTTTTTATTTAGTCAGACGATATTTTTAAGAGAAAAAAGTCATTATGAAGCATTCTGTATGTGTATTAGGTGGTGGTAGTTTTGGTACAGCCTTGGCAAATATTATGGCCAAAAATGGTCATCAAGTTAGTCAATGGATGCGTAATGAAGATCAGGTAGAAGAAATTAATTTGACCGGCCTAAACAGTCGTTATTTACCTAATGCACCACTGCATCGTGAGCTATTGGCAACGAGTAATTTGGAGCAGGCTATCAGGGATAGTGATACCGTATTTGTATCTATTCCTTCAAAATCTTTTGAACAAGTTGTTCAGCGTATTGAGCCTTTGTTAACAGCGGATAAGATATTAATTAGTACTACTAAGGGTTTTAATCCAAATCGTTTTGAACTTATGAGTGATGTTTTGCGTCGAAACCCTATTACTCAGAAAATTGGTGTCTTAAGTGGACCGAACTTAGCAAAAGAAATTGCGGCAGGACAAATGACCGGGTCGGTTATTGCTAGTGCAGACGATAAAGTACGTAGACGAGTCATTGAGTTATTAAAATCTCCTACATTTAGAGTTTATGAAAATGCGGACAGTACTGGTGTCGAGTTGGCGGGTGCACTAAAAAATATTTATGCAATTGTCTGCGGTTTAGCAAAAGCACTAAATGTTGGTGAAAATACGATGGCAATGATCATGACTCGCAGTCTGGCTGAGATGAGCCGTTTTGCTGTTCACTTCGGAGCAAACCCTATGACTTTCCTTGGCTTAGCGGGGATGGGGGACTTAATTGCTACCTGTACATCGCCATTGAGTCGAAATTATCGTGTTGGTTTTGCAATCGGCTCGGGGCAAAATCTAGAAGAGGCTGTTGGCGGTATCGGCGAGGTGGCTGAAGGGGTTAATACACTGAAAATGGTTGTAGAGGAGGCTCACAAGCATGGCTTGTATATGCCTCTTGCTGAAGGTTTGTCTAAATTATTATTTGAAGGTGCTAAACTGGAATCATTGATTGGTTCGATGATGACAGGCGAGCAAAAATGGGATGTCGAATTTGCGACAAATGAGGGGAATAACAATGTCTAAGCCAGGTTATGCTGATCAAGGTTTTTGGTTTCGTGTGATTTTTATGCTGCTGTATTGGGTGGTTTTGAATATTGCTGTCACTGTATTTGGTGTATTGCTTGTTTTGGTAAGTTTGGTGAAATTGGGCTCCAAACATGAGCCTATTACTTTGTCTTCTTGGTTAAAAAGTGTAGCTGCTTTCATTGGTCAGATTTTTTCATTTTTGTCTTTTGAGTCTGAGGAAAAACCTTTTCCATTTCAGCCATGGCCTCAGGTAAATGTGGATGAAGAAGCTTAAACGCCTATATATATTGCGCCACGGAAATGCTCAACCGTTTGGTTATGATCAGGATGAACGTCGTGAGTTGACTGAGCTTGGAGTGGCTGAAGTTAAGACAGCCGCTCAACTTTTTCGTGCCAAAGGTGAGCGATTTGATGTGGCTTTTGTCAGTCCTTATATACGTGCGCAACAAACCGCTAAAATATTTTTATCAAGTTTGGATGTACCTGTCGATGTTAAAGATAGCCCTTTAATTACTCCAGATGGTCACATTATGGAAGTGGCAAATTGGCTGAACGAGCAACCATATGAGTCTATTTTGTTAGTTACTCATCAGCCTTTTGCACATCAATTTGTAGACTATTTAGTTAATGAACCTTTGCCAGTAGGTTTTGCGATGACAACAGCGTCCCTTGCTTCTGTTGAAGGTGAATTTTTAGCTGGAGCTTGCTGTCAATTTCGTTGGTGTATTTCACCCTCTTAAATTATTTAATTGAATGAGTTGGTTAAAAGTAAATATGGGAAATGAAATCGTTTATAAGCTCGCATATACTGAAATAGCTGCTTTACAATGGCTGCCTAAAAATACTTCGGCATTTAAAGTGTTGTCACTACATGGGTGGCTTGATAATGCAGCTAGTTTTTCAAACCTATCTCCTCATCTTTCCGATTTTTCTCATGTTGCATTAGATCTTGCTGGGCATGGTTTGTCTTTGCATCGACCTGCGGGAAGTTTTTATCATTTGTGGGATTATGTTTTGGATGTGGTGTCTATTTTAAACCAATCCAAGCAAAGTGTATGGTTAATTGGCCATAGTATGGGCGGCGCTGTTGCTATGTTAGTAGCGGCTATAGCTCCTGATAAAGTTCGCGGATTGATTGTGCTTGATAATATGGGGCCTTTGAGTGGGGTGCCAACGGAGCGAGTGGTAACGTTACAACGGGCTGTAAATAAAATGGCCAAATATCGCTTGGGTAGGGATACAAGTTATCAAACAAAAGAAGATATGGTGCTGGCTCGAATGGATGGTTTTACTCGGCTGTCAAAATCTGCTTCGAAAGTATTGGTTGAGCGTGGTGCTAGGCAAAATGCTGATGGGGTTTGGGTGTGGCGCCATGATGGGAAATTAACTTTTCCTTCGCCATTTCGGATGGATGAAGAAAGTGTCGAAGCTTTTATTCAGGAAATTAAATGTCCAACTTTGGCTTTGGTAGCTAAAGATGGGATTTATCACAATGATCATCAGTTAGTGGAAAAGCGTGCGGCTCAATTTCCTTGGATAAAGTTAAAGTGGCTTGAAGGTAATCACCACTTCCATCTTGAGCCAGATAGTTGCTTTGCGGTGGCAACTGAAATTCAGCGATTTATTGATCAAAACTAATGCGTTAACCCATCCTTAGTTGGGATGTAAGGAAGGTTGTATGGTTAAGTTTCGAGGTATGTTATGCCTATTGGCTGTTTTTAGTAGTGTTTCTTTTGCTGGAGTTTTAGGCATTGAACCTTATCGTGATGCGCAGTTAGTTAAAAGTAACTCTCAAGTTGAACAGTTTGTTGAAATTCCTTTAAGTAAAATCCGCCGTGCGGGCAGTGGATGGGAACCTGAGACGGTTATTCGCTTGAAAGGTGATTACTTTTCATCGTTATACAAAATTAACCGTAATGCACTTTTGTCTGACGTATACACACACTACCGATCACAAATGTTGAGTGATGGTCGCAGTATCTTATTTGAGTGTGATAGTCGAAGCTGTGGTAGTAGCAACGCTTGGGCTAATAATTTTTTTGGTGATTATCTTCTGTATGGCTCGGACCAAAGTCAGTTTTTGCTTGTCGTTAAAAATAAACAAGATACTTATCAAATTTTATACCTTAATCGTCGTGGTGCAGGTGACGTGATGGTTCGTTTAGATGAAGTGAAATCGGCAGAGGCAAATGAAACTGAATTCGAAATTGTGGCTCAGATGGATGTGCAGGATATTCCCAGAATACGTCGTTTCGTCAGTGATTTGCCGGCTGGCCAAAATGTGGTCGGTTTTGTTACAAGTCGAAAAACAGGAACGCTAAGTGCTATTGAGTCGGGGGATCGACTTATTTCAATGGCGTCGGCAGGTTTAGGGGATCAGCTTAAAAATAAGGTTCGTTTTATTAACTTAGCGGATCTTGGGCGAGAATCACTTGGTGTTAATCGCATATCTTTTGTTTATGTTCGTCCTTAGGCGGTAATAGTGAGTATGAAAAAGACGGTTGCTCTAGTTTTGGGAAGTGGAGCCGCGCGAGGTAATGCACATATAGGTGTAATTCAAGCATTTGAAGATCGTGGGTATGAAATTGTCAGTATTTCTGGTTGTTCTATTGGAGCGATAATTGGCGGTGTTTATGCTGCGGGCAAGTTATCTGAATATCGTGAGTGGGCAGAATCTTTAGATCGAATGAATGTGATTCGTCTATTGGATATGTCGATATTGAACGGTGGCTATGTAAAAGGCGATCGTTTTTTTGAGAAAATTCAAGATATGATAGGGGAGCCAACTATTGAGTCCTTGCCGATGGCTTATACCTCAGTGGCCGTTGATCTATTGAGGCAAAAAGAATTTTGGTTTCAGCGGGGGGATTTGATAAGTGCTATGCGTGCATCTTCAGCTATACCTTCTCTGGTCTTGCCTGTGACGTTAAATGGTCAAATGTATGTTGATGGTGGGGTACTGAATCCCTTGCCCATTATTCCTTCTGTACCGGCTGGTGCGGATTATATTGTTGCGGTTGATCTTAATGGGCCAACTGAACGAGTTGTGAGCAATATTTCTGATAGTGGTCCTGAAGGGCCTGCTTGGTGGTTGAGTACAAAAGGCTTTTTTGGTAAAAGCAAAGAGGAAGTCGATGAGAAGGCTAAGTATTCTCCTGAAAGTTGGGGGCGACTACAAACTATCAATATGATGTTTGAGACTATGCAAGAATCTCTTACGCAGTATAAATTAGCTGGATATCCGCCAGATTTACTTATCTCTATACCTAAAGATATCTCTGGTTTTTATGAGTTCTGGCGGGCTAAAGAATTGGTAGAGTTTGGTTATGAAACCGCTTTAAAGTCAATTGATGGTCTTGAGTCACCAAAGTCGAGCTATTTTTCTTTTCCTAAGGGTTACTAGTATTTGTTTTAGCTGTTTTAGCCTATAGGGTTTACTCCTAGTTCTCTAAGTGATCGAGATAGAGATATAAGTGGTAAGCCTATCAAGCTATTAGGGTCATCACCCTCCATCTTTTCAAAAAGGCATACTCCTAGCCCTTCACATTTAAAACTACCTGCGCAATCAAGAGGCTGCTCGATTGAAATATATTGAGTTATTTCTTGTGAGGTTAGCACCCTAAAATGAACATGGTATTCATTTAATGTGTAATGATAAGATTGATCTTGTTGGTTTAAAATACAAAGACCAGTTAGAAAACTTACCTTTTTACCACTGAAGCTAGAAAGCTGCTTTATGGCATTTTGTTCTGTATGAGGCTTCCCTAAAATCTGGCCATTTAATACTGCAACTTGATCAGATGTTATAATTAGATCGTTTGAACCTTGATTATTTTGTTGACGCTCGTTGTTTACAGCATGCGCTTTGGCAATACTAAGTCGTTTGACCAAATCGACAGCGGATTCTAGGGGGTGTGGAGTTTCGTCAATGTTGGGTGAATGGCATTCAAAAGGAGTTCTTAAGCGTTCTAATAGTGCTTTTCTGTAAGGAGAAGATGAGCCGAGTATGAGTTTTTTTTGCATTGTTTTTGTATCGTTTTGTTTGGATGAAAGACGATTTTACTTTTTTTTACCTCTAATGACTTAAAAAAGTG
Source organism: Marinomonas sp. UCMA 3892 (assembly GCF_012726345.1). Taxonomy (GTDB): domain Bacteria; phylum Pseudomonadota; class Gammaproteobacteria; order Pseudomonadales; family Marinomonadaceae; genus Marinomonas. Next base: position 50,008 of record NZ_PTXN01000010.1, on the reverse strand, counting down.
AAAAAAAGCGTTTTAAGAGCAGTTAGACTTTGACAAAAAGGGCCCTTAGCAATATTATCCCCCGCCATGTTGAATGATACGTTACCTAAATATTTTGACCCTCGTAAATACGCTAGCTATGAGCAAGCGTTTGAAGGGTACGTGCCCCTTAATGAATTTAAGGAGCTTTGTGCTATATTAGCCTCTGATGAGGGTAATGCTTTTATTCATCTAGACTTTAGAGTTGATGAGGATAGGCGCTATATTGCTACTGGATCATTAACTGCTCAAGTACAGGTTGTTTGTCAACGTTGTATGGGAGCTGTTTCACATGATTTAGCTTTAGATTTATCGCTGGCTTTCGTTTATGACGAAGATCATGCTAAAAATCTACCGAACAATTACGATCCTGTTGTCATGACCGATGGTGAAGTAGTTTTGGCAGATATGGTGGAGCAAGAAATTATACTTGCCTTACCAATTGTCGCCTATCACGAAGAAAGTGGTTGCAACCCAACAGCTGTAAAGTATGCCTCGTCTACCGATGACGCACCGGATGACGAAAAACCGAATCCATTTAGTATATTGGCCCAATTAAAGGCTAAGTAAAGTTAGGAGCTCCAAAAATGGCAGTACAAAAAAGTAAAGTAACTCGTTCACGTCGCGGCCAGCGCCGTTCACACGATGCTTTGACTGGTCCAACTCTTTCTGTAGATAAGACAACTGGTGAACTTCACCGTCGTCACCATGTTTCTGCAGACGGTTTTTACCGTGGTCGTCAAGTTATCACTCCTAAAGGTGAGTAACTAAGATACCCATGATTAGGGTAGCTTTAGACGCTATGGGCGGGGACTTAGGTCCCCGCATTGCATTTGACGGTGCAGTAGAGATTCTTTCTCGCTATCCAGATGTCGTCATCACTATCTATTATTCCCCTAGCTCCGGTCTTGAACTTCCTGCGCCTCATGAACGTTTGTCTTTGATTGCTTGTACTGACGTTATTGATGGAGATGAAGAAATAGTCTTGTCTTTATTTCGTCGTCGAAATAGTACGCTTTATCAGTCTTTAAATGCGTTGGCTCAGCGGTCGTCAGACGTTGTTGTAACCTTGGGTAATACCGGTGCTATGGTTGCATTAGCGAGACATATACTGGGAGTTTTGCGTCCCAAGCTGTATCCTGCGCTAATTAGAGAACTTTATTCTAATCCGTTACGTTGTTTAGTGGATTTAGGTGCTAATGTTCATTGTCCGCCATCAATGTTGGTTGGTTTTGCAGAGTTAGGTGCGGCTTATATTGAAGCGCTCAGTGATGAAAAGCCAAGGGTTGGACTGTTAAATGTTGGTGTTGAAAGCTCGAAGGGTAGTGCGGTTATTCGAGAAACAGATCGGCTTTTAGCTAGCAAATCATGGCCTGATTATTTTGGCTATGCAGAAGGAACTGAACTGTTTGATGGCGATAAAAATGTCATCGTATGTGATGGTATGGTTGGTAATGCTGTATTGAAAGCATCAGAGGGATTGTTGTCTTTCATAATGAGTAAATTTAAAGAGGTTGATGGTGTATCATCCTTGTTTGAGACTTTTTACCAAACTGAGCGTAGGCATGGTGCTTGTTTGGTGGGTGTGCGTGGCAATTTGGTAAAAGGTCATGGTCGTTCAGATTTATCTGCGATGGTCGGTGCGATTGAGTATGGAATTGATATTGCGCGAGCAGATTTATATTCTGCGATAGAAGCGCGTCTTTGTAGTTAGGCTTTATAGCTAGGAGATTAAATGAGCACTAAATTAGCTTTTGTTTTTCCAGGTCAGGGTTCTCAGCAGTTGGGAATGTTGGCTGATTTGGCGGAAAAGCATGAAATAATAGAGCAAACTTTCGCCGAAGCATCTGATGTTCTTGGTTATGATTTATGGGATCTTGTGCAAAATGATGCGGAGAGACTAAGTCAAACGGATAAAACGCAGCCGGCGCTGTTGACGGCCAGTGTTGCCCTATGGCGCCTTTGGGAGCAGCAGGGTGGTGATAGGCCGGCTTATGTCGCTGGTCATAGTCTTGGTGAGTATTCTGCTTTAGTGTGCGCTGGTGTGATTGCTTTTGCTGATGCGGTAGAGCTTGTTAAGTTGCGTGGTGAATACATGCAGCAAGCGGTTCCTGCGGGTGAGGGTGCAATGGCTGCTATTATCGGTCTTGATGATGATAAAGTGGTTGCTGCTTGCGCAGCGGCTCCTGGTATTGTTAGCGCGGTTAACTTTAATTCGCCTGGTCAGGTGGTTATTGCTGGTCATGTCGCGGCGGTAGAAGCTGCGATGGTAAATGCAAAAGAAGCTGGTGCAAAGCGTGCTTTGCCTTTGCCTGTGAGTGTTCCATCGCATTGTGAGCTTATGATTCCTGCTGGCGCTAAATTAGCCGAAAAGCTTGAGACTATTATTTTTAATTCGCCTTCTTGTACGTTAGTGCAGAATGTTACTGCTCAGGCTGTTTCAGATCCTTCTGTGATCAAAGCAAACTTGGTTTCACAGCTAAGTGAGCCGGTTTTGTGGACGCAATCTGTTGTGTTGCTTTCGGAATTGGGTGTAATGTCTACAGTGGAGTGTGGTCCTGGTAAAGTGCTAAGTGGCCTTAATAAACGAATCGTCAAAGGTTTAGAGACATCTTCTTTAGGTGATTTGGCTGGATTTGAAGCGGCTTTGTCTGCGTAATAATATTTTATTATTTGTTCGAAATGCACTTTTTGAAATAGATTGTTGGAGACAAGCATGGGTCTTGAAGGAAAAATTGCTTTAGTAACTGGAGCTACTCGCGGTATTGGCAAGGCAATTGCTGTTGCTCTAGTTGAGCAAGGGGCGACTGTTATTGGTACGGCAACTAGCGAGTCTGGTGCGCAAAGTATTACTGAATATTTGGGTGTTAATGGTAAAGGCTGGGTGCTTGATGTGTCATCAAGTGAGTCTGTGGATGCGGTAATTAAAGAAATTACTGCGGAATTCGGCGCGCCAACTATTCTTGTTAACAACGCAGGTATTACTCGTGATAATTTGATGATGCGAATGAAAGAAGATGAGTGGGATCAAGTAATTAATACTAATCTAACTTCTGTTTTTCGCGTTACAAAAGCTTGCTTGCGTGGCATGACTAAAGCAAAATTCGGTCGTGTTATTAGTATTAGTTCTGTTGTTGGCTCTATGGGCAATGGCGGACAAACAAATTATTCTGCAGCTAAAGCTGGTCTAGAAGGCTTTAGTCGTTCTTTGGCTGCAGAGATTGCATCTCGTGGTATCACTGTAAATTGTGTTGCTCCTGGATTCATTGAAACAGATATGACTAAGGTGTTACCTGAAGAGCATAAGGCTAAATTGGTCGAAAAAGTGCCTTCATCACGTCTTGGACAACCAGAAGAAATTGCGGCAGCTGTCGCGTTTTTGGCGTCAAATGGCGCTGCTTACATTACCGGTGAGACATTACATGTCAATGGCGGTATGTATATGTCGTAATTTGAGTTGAATTTTATGTTTAATTCAACGAAAATACGTCTCCGGTTCATGTCGAGAATCACACCTTTCTTGGTGATCGAATTTTTATAATATGCTCACACTGAGCTGTTAATGAGTAGAGTAGGAACTTCTAATGAGTAGCATTGAAGAACGCGTTAAGAAAATCGTTTGTGAACAACTAGGCGTTAAAGAAGAGGATGTTGTTGCTTCAGCATCTTTCGTTGATGACCTAGGTGCAGATTCCCTAGATACAGTTGAGCTAGTAATGGCTCTTGAAGAGGAATTTGATACTGAAATTCCTGATGAAGAAGCTGAAAAAATCACTACCGTACAAGCAGCGAACGACTACATCAACGCTAACTTGTAAGATATTGGTGAACTGAGTTTTCCGAAAAGCCGCTTGTATTCGTTACAGCGGCTTTTCTTATTAATAGCTCTTAAAGAATTGAGGGCGAATTGCTGGAGAAATCTTATGTCTCGTCGTCGGGTTGTAGTCACAGGAATGGGAATGGTGACACCCCTTGGCAATAATGTGAAAGATACGTGGGATAGTATCTTGGAAGGAAAAAGTGGTGTATCTGAGATCACTTCTTTTGACGCCAGTTTGTTTTCCACTCGTTTTGCAGCGCAAGTAAATGGCTTTGATGCGACTCAATATATGAGCGTTAAAGAGGCTCGCAAAATGGATCTTTTCATTCAATATGGTATCGCAGCTGCAGTGCAGGCTTTGGATGATGCCAATCTTAATGCTGATACAGCGGATTTAAGCCGTGTTGGTTGCGCAATAGGTTCTGGTATTGGTGGTTTGCCAATGATTGAAAAGAACCTTGAGCTGTTGAATGAGTCAGGCCCCAAACGTATCTCTCCTTTTTTTGTTCCAGGCGCGATTATTAATATGATTTCAGGTCATGTTGCGATTCGTTTTGGTTTTAAAGGCCCAAATATTTCTATTGTTACTGCATGTACTACTGGTACGCATAATATTGGTATGGCTGGTCGCATGATAGCTTATGGTGATGCTGATGTGATGATTGCTGGTGGTGCTGAAATGGCTATTACTCCATTGGGTATAGGTGGTTTTGGAGCAGCTAGAGCTTTGTCTACTCGCAATGATGACCATAAAACAGCGAGTCGTCCATGGGATAAAGACCGTGATGGTTTTGTAATGGGTGATGGAGCTGGTATTTTAGTGCTAGAAGAATACGAACATGCTGTTGCACGCGGCGCGAAAATTTATGCAGAATTGGCTGGTTTTGGTATGAGTGACGATGCTTATCACATGACAGCTCCGCCAGATAGTGGTGAAGGCGCAGCCTCAGCTATGAGGGCGGCACTTAAAGATGCTCGTCTTACGCCTTTGGATATTGATTATATTAATGCTCATGGCACATCGACTCCAGCTGGTGATTTGGCTGAAACTAATGCGGTAAAAGTGTTAATGGGTGAAGATGCATCAGATGTTGCGATTAGTTCGACTAAATCGATGATAGGGCATTTGCTCGGTGCTTCTGGAGCAGTTGAATCGATTTTTTCGATCCTTGCTATTCGAGATCAGGTTGCTCCACCAACTATTAATTTAGATGAGCCGGGAGAAGGTTGTGATTTAAATTATGTGCCTGGAACACCACAAAAACGTAAAATAGAAGTTGTTTTAAATAACTCTTTTGGTTTTGGTGGTACGAATGGAACATTAGTGTTTAAGAAGATATCTTCTTAAAACTTGGTGGGCAGATGATAGTCTGCCCACCGTAGCTCGTTTTATTAATGGATTTGAGTTGATGTGCCACGTAATGCACTGATTTCTTTTGATATGTCATAGCTTTTATTTTGACTGTCTAGCTCATATAAACGGTCTTCAAGCTGTTGATAAAGAGCAATTTCCTCATCACCTAGAAAATGCAGGCATTCGCCACCGATAAACCATAATAGCTCCCTCTTTATTAGTGGGACTAGATTTGCGTAGCATCGTATGAAGCGTGATAATACTTCTTGGGCATCAAAAGTATAATCATGGGTATTTTCCTGAATATTTTTTATCAGGTCGTCCCACTTTTCTAAGAAGTCTAATTCTTCTTCTGCCAATTCTGGCTGATCAAAAGGTGTGTGTTCTGCGATGCGCTGACGTAAATCAGCAAAAGCGTCAAGTATGTATTGTGTGCGTGATTCCACGTAAAACCCTATTTAATTAAGTAACTATTTAGTCGGCTACTGCCGTACGAGAACTTCAATTATGACATATGCAATCGAAATTAGTGACCTTAAAAAGCGCTATGATAGCGGCTTTGAAGCACTAAAAGGTATCGATTTAAAAGTTGAAAAAGGAGATTTCTTTGCGTTACTCGGCCCAAATGGAGCGGGCAAATCTACGACAATCGGTATTTTATGCTCGTTAGTAAATAAAACATCGGGCAATGTTTCCATTTTTGGTACAAATATTGATAAGGATTTTGCTAAAGCTAAAAAATATTTAGGTGTTGTACCTCAAGAGTTTAATTTTAACGTTTTTGAAACCGTCTTTAATGTGGTGGTAACTCAGGCGGGCTTTTATGGCATTAGTCGTTCTGTAGCAGAAGAGCGAGCGGAAAAATATTTGAAGCATTTGGATCTTTGGGATAAAAGAAACGATCAATCTAGAATGTTATCTGGCGGTATGAAACGTCGTCTGATGATAGCGAGGGCGTTAATTCATGAGCCTGAAGTGCTTATTCTAGATGAGCCCACTGCAGGGGTTGATATTGAGCTTCGTCGTTCAATGTGGGAATTCATTAAAAAACTTAATGAGCAAGGCACGACAATTATCTTAACCACGCATTATTTGGAAGAAGCAGAACAGTTATGTCGCAATATTGCCATTATTAATGCGGGGGAGATTGTTGAAAATACCAGTGTGAAGGCTTTGTTGAAAACACTTAATCAAGAAACCTTTATTTTGGATTTAGATACTAGTCTGCCTAATGGCTGGGCTTTGCCTGGCTTCAGTGTGGTAATGAGTAAAGATGCGAGTACGATCGAAGTTGAAGTGATTAAAGGGCAGTCTATCAATGCTATTTTTCAAGCGCTTGATGCAATTTCCGTTAACGTCGTGAGTATGCGTAACAAGTCTAATCGACTTGAAGAGCTCTTCGTAAAATTAATTAAAGGCTAGATAGATGAAAAATTCGGAAATTTGGGTCGCATTTTATACGATTTTGGTTAGAGAAATTCGTCGATTTACTCGTATTTGGCCACAAACATTATTGCCACCAGCCATTACGATGACATTATATTTTGCTATTTTTGGAAACTTAATCGGTGATCGAATAGGGGAAATGGGTGGCTTCAGTTATATGCAATACATTGTGCCAGGCTTAATCATGATGTCTGTTATTACTAACTCCTACTCAAATGTGTCTTCGTCGTTTTTTTCTGCGAAGTTTCAACATAGTGTGCAAGAGTTATTGGTTTCACCTACACCAAATTGGGTGATTCTAATGGGGTACACTCTTGGCGGGGTGGCTCGTGGTTTGTGTGTTGGCTTGATTGTTACTGTACTGTCGCTGTTTTTTACTCATTTGGCGTTAGAAAGCTTATTCCTAACGATTCTTGTAGTGTGCTTGACTGCTATTATGTTTTCTCTGGGTGGTTTTGTTAATGCAATTTACGCAAGAAGTTTTGATGACGTTTCTATTGTCCCGACTTTTATTTTAACGCCGCTTACCTATTTGGGTGGTGTTTTTTATTCTATCGATTTACTGCCTGATTTCTGGCAATCCGTTTCGCTATTAAACCCAGTTCTTTATATGGTTAATGCATTTCGTTACGGTATTTTAGGTGTTTCAGATATCAACGTATATTGGGCACTTGTCATTGTTTGCGTATTTATTGTGGTGTTGTTTGGATTCGGTCTACGTTTGCTCAATCAGGGCAAAGGTATTAGAAGTTGAGGTAGTGTTATATGGGCTTTTTACCCTTAGGTCAGCAAACAGAATATGTTTCTGAGTACGATGCAGGGTTGCTTTACCCCATTGCAAGAGTTGATAAATGGACTGAAATGGCCATTGAGTCTGAGCGTCTGCCGTTTTTTGGTGAAGATGTTTGGAATGCTTATGAACTGTCATGGTTAAATTTGAAAGGAAAGCCAATTGTTGCCTTGGCTGAATTTCGTTTACCTTGTGATTCGCCAAATATTATTGAATCAAAATCGTTTAAATTGTATTTGAATTCATTGAATCAAATGCGGTATGACTCAGCTGAAGAAGTCCAAGCCATACTTGAGAAAGATCTTTCGCGGGCCGCTGGAGCTAAAGTGACAGTTATTATTCGCGATGTTGATTCAATGGCATCGTTGGTAGTACTGACGCCTGATTATTGCATCGATGAACTGGATGTAGATGTATCAGAATACCACCCAAATGCAGGCTTATTAGAGACTGATGAGACAATGGGGGTGGTTGAAGAGCGATTGGTTAGCCATCTTTTAAAATCAAATTGCCCTGTGACCAATCAACCAGATTGGGGTTCGGTTTTTATTGATTATAAAGGCCCTAAGATTCACCACGAAAGCTTGCTGAAGTATGTTATTTCATTCCGTGAGCATACCGACTTTCATGAGCAATGCGTTGAGCGGATTTTTATTGATATCATGCGTCAGTGTAAGCCGGAGAGTTTAACTGTCTATGCACGTTATGTAAGGCGCGGAGGATTGGATATCAATCCATATCGTTCAACAGCACCATTGGTGTTGGGGAATGATCGTTTAACGCGTCAGTAGCTTTTACTTAGCTTTAAAACGAAAACCGCATAATTTAAAAAATTATGCGGTTTTTTTTCGAAAATTGATTATTTAAGACTACTCAAAGATACAACCACCACAATAAGCCAACAGCGCAAAGTGAAAGAGGTAGAGATAAAAGAATCATAAGAGCGATTTCATCAACTGGTCCCTTATATTTGCTTGCTAGCATATAGCTAATGACTGCGACAGGCATGGTGCTAAGTACTATCAATACAGAGCCTTCCAAATGGTTAAGTGGAAAGAAATAGACCACCAAGCATGCACAGAGAGCACCTATTACTGGGCGAAATAGTGATAAGAGAGAAGCGCGACCAATTTTGCTGCTTTCTTTTACAGATAAACCACTAATGGAATTACCAAGCAACATTAGCATTATAGGCAATGTTATATGGCTGAGCATGTTCAGAGTGTTCATCAAGGGCGCGGGTAAGCTAATGTTAAAACTTAGGAAAAGGGCGCCAACCACTAGGGCAATAACGGGACCATTTTTTAACAGTTGCTTGGGATGGTAGGTTCCGGACATAAAGCCAACGCCTAAGGTGAAATGACTAATCTGTACCACAGACGAAATTACAACCGCGATGGCCATACCTTCGGCACCAAATAATGCGTAGGCAACAGGGATACCGAGATTACCGGTATTAGGATTGACTAACGGCGGTAGATAAAAGCGTGTAGGCAACTTGAGTGCTTTGAGAAAAACAAATGACATGAGCGACATCAAAACTAATACTAGAGCTGTCGCTGCGATAATTTTGAGCATGCTGAAAATTTGCATCTGCATCGATAAAACAGAATAAAGTAGCAAAGCTGGCAAACCCAAGTTTGAAACCAGTGCGGCCAGTGATGGGTTTTCTAAATAGTCTGTCTTTTTACCAAGAAAAAAACCCAAGCAAATAAGCAATAAGATTGGAGCCAATGAGTTAGTCAATGCCGAAAGCATAGAGATCCTTAGTGAGATATTGTTATCTATGGGAGATCTTTGCACAGAGGATAGGTAAGTGCAGTCGCCGTGCAAAAGTTTTTATGGGAATTATTCAGCCTTAATATTAAAGGCTTCCATAAGGTAGTGCACTAAGGCTTTTACCCTAAGGCTGATATTTCTTGATTGAGGATAAAGTAAAGTGACATCAGAGTTCGGTAATTGCCAGTCTGGCAGTAGCACTATCAGTCGACCCGATTGAATGTCTTGTTTTACATAATAGGAAGGTTGTCTAGAGATGCCTGTTCCTTCCAGCGTTGCCAACTTTACGACATGTCCGTTGGAGCATTTTAGTTTACCTTGCACCGGAAGCTCATACTTCTCTTTGCTACTAATGTGTGTAAAAGACCATCTTTTTACTGAGCCGTTGATTAGCGTGTGATCAAGCAAATCTTTCGGACTGTTTAGTTTCGGCATGCTATCAAAATAAGTAGGATTAGCAACTAAGTAGTTGGTGTAACTCGTTAGTTTTCGTCCAATTAAATTTGAATTAGAAAGTGTGCCCATTCTGACCACAAGATCGTATTGCGACTCAATTAAATCTTCCCTCGTGCTCGAAAAGCTAAGTTCTATTTCTACTTTAGGGTTTTCATTCATAAATCGAATCAAAATCGGTGCAAGTATCTCTTCGCCAAATAAACCGCCAACGGAATTGATTCTGATTTGACCTCCAATGCTTGAATGAGCGTTTTGAGCTGACAGAACCGCATGCTCAAGTTGATCCACTCCTTGGCGTGCAAGCTGATAAAAAGTTTCTCCTGCAGGGGACAGCGAAAGAGAGCGGGTTGATCGATAGAGTAACTGGACGCCTAAATCTTTTTCTAAACGGCTGATGATTTGTGACACTCTAGCGCGAGAAATATTGAGCTGCTCAGCGGCTTTTGAAAAACTGTGCGCTTCAACTACTGCTAAAAATTCTCTTATGCCTTCTGGAAAAGAAGTGCTCATATTGTTAAGCCCTGTTAAACAATAAATTCAATATATCGATAATTATAAACAGTTAAAACCCTCGTATAGTAGTGTCATTAATCATTAATCATTAATTCGTTTATGGGAGCGTGTATGAAAACCAGAACATTAGGGAAAACAGGATTTGAGGTGTCGGAAATTGGCTTGGGTTGCTGGCAACTTGGTAATGATTTTGGCCCGGTGGAAGATAACGAAGCGATAGCAATACTGCAAACAGCAGTGGATGAAGGCATTCGCTTCTATGATACGGCGGATGTTTACGGTGGTGGTCTAAGTGAGCAGCGAATAGGGCAATGGCGTAAGTCGTTGAAAAAATCACCTGTTATAGCGACCAAAGTAGGTAGGAGCGCTGAGCTTTATCCTAATGGTTACAGTAAAGCGGCAGTGAAGAAAAGTTTGCAGGCTTCCGCTCAGCGTTTAGGTGTTGAGTCTATCGACCTTGCTCAATTGCATTGTGTTCCTCGCGAAGTACTGTTTTCAGGCGATATATTGGCCTGGATGGAAGATCTAAAAACAGAAGGTGTCATTAAACATTTTGGTGCCAGTGTGGAAGTGTTGGATGAAGCGATGTTTTGTTGTGGTCATACGGAGCTAGCCAGCTTGCAGATATTGTTCAATGTATTTCGTCAGGATGCGACAGAATCACTATTGCCGCTAGCTGAAAAAAATGGCGTGGGTATCATAGTGCGCCTGCCATTAGCAAGTGGTTTGCTGTCAGGAAAGATGAATCTTAATCATGCCTTTAGTGAGCGCGATCATCGTTCATACAATAAAGATGGTGCTGCATTTCATGTTGGAGAAACCTTTAATGGTATACCCTTTGAAAAAGGTATTGAGTTAGTTGAAGCGTTAAAGGGAAAACTTCCAGAAGGGCATAATATATTGGATGTATCTTTACGCTGGATTTTAGATCAGCCTCAAGTTTCAAGTATTATTGCTGGTGCTAGTCGATCTTCCCAAGTGGTACGCAATGCGGCCGTATCGTCTCTGCCGCCTTTAAGTAAAGAACTACATACATTACTGGCAGATTTTTATCGGGAAGAAGTGAGAGAGTATATTCGCGGAGGTATTTGAGCTTTAGTAGCAAAATAAAGAAAGGGCGCGAAATTATCGCACCCTTTTTTGTTCTGCTTATTTCAAGATTTGCTCAGCATGGGCTTTGGTTTTGACCTTGCTAATAATGTCTGAAATTACGCCATTTTCATCAATGATAAAAGTCGTTCTTACTGTGCCCATTGACTCACGGCCCATGAATTTCTTCAGTTGCCAAGTGCCATACAATTCATGTACTTCTTTTTCAGTATCTGCGATCAGTGGAAAAGGCAGATCATATTTTGCGATAAAGTTTTGGTGTTTTTTCTCAGTGTCCGTGCTGATTCCAAGCACGACAAAGCCTTGATCTAGTAATGCTTGATAGTTGTCACGCAAGTCACAAGCTTGAGCTGTACAACCGGGAGTTGAGTCTCTAGGGTAAAAATATAAGACGACTTTTTTGCCTTTAAATTGGCTGAGTGTAATGGTGTCGCCATTCTGGTCTTTTGCGTTAAAATCTGGTGCAGTTTGTCCGATTTCGATTGTCATAAAGTTTCTCTACTGTTCAACGAAATATTTAAAGAAAAATAGTTTGCCTATAATTAGTATTTGTTTCACAGCCAGTAGCTTAGCAAGACCCAAGTGAAAAATCCCCCTGAATGGCGTTACTTGTTAATTTACTCCGGCTTTACGTCTGTCAATTATTGTTAAACCAGAGTCTGGACGTTACTATAGGCGCGCTTATAATTTTATCGGAGACTCGAAATGATCACAGGTAGTTTAGTTGCGCTTATTACACCTATGTCACCAGATGGCGCTGTAGATACTAAAAAATTAGATGATCTAATAGAGTTTCACATTAACGAGGGTACTCACGGAATCGTAGCTGTAGGGACCACGGGTGAATCTTCCACTCTTACACCGGTAGAACATGCTAATGTAATTCGTCAGGTTGTTAATACGGTTAATGGCCGTGTTCCTGTTATTGCTGGCACTGGTGCAAACGCAACACATGAAGCCATCGACCTTACTCGTAGTGCTAAAGAAGCTGGCGCAGATGCCTGCTTACTTGTTACTCCTTATTACAACAAACCAACACAAGAAGGTTTGTATCAGCATTTTAAAGCGATAGCAGATGCAGTTGATATTCCTCAAATTCTATATAACGTACCAGGTCGTACTGCTTGCGATATGCAAAATGATACCGTTGTGCGTTTAGCTTCGGTTAAGAATATTGTTGGTATAAAAGACGCCACTGGTAATTTAGAACGTGGGGAGGCATTAATTAAAGCCTTACCAGAAAGTTTTGCTGTATACTCTGGAGATGATCCAACAGCAGTTTCATTGATGCTTTTGGGTGGTAAAGGTAATATTTCCGTTACGGCAAATGTAGCGCCTAAAGCCGTTGCCCAAGCAGCTGAATTAGCATTAGCTGGACAAGCAGATCAAGCACATTCAATTGATACAACGATTTCTTCGCTTCATAAAAATTTATTTTTAGAATCTAATCCTATTCCTGTCAAATGGGCTTGTAGCCAACTAGGACTATGTGAAGAAGGAATTCGATTGCCGCTTACCCCCCTTTCTGAACAGTATCATTCAGCCGTACGACAAGCCATGATAGAAGCTGGAGTTTTATTAGTATGAATAAGTTTACCTTACAGTTGCTGAGCGCAAGTTCGTTGACTATTTTGCTGTCTGGGTGCAGTGTTTTTTTTACTGATCATTCAGATGATTATCAAGAAGAAAAACCTGTCACTTCAACACTAGAGTTGCCAGCAGGATCTATGCCCGTAAGTGATGCTTTAGTTATCCCTAATGAAAAAAACATTGCAAATCTAGATGGGAAGACGGCCTATACTACGCCTAGGGCACCATTTGTATTTTATCCAATGGTTGCTGTAGCTACCGAAGAACGAGATGATGCTATTGAGTTCTCTGTGCCTGCAGATATTGCTCAAGTGAAACGTATTGTTGCTGATTTCCTTACAGCGCTTCATGGTGACGGAACATCGATTGCCTCACAAAGTGATAGTCAGATAATCAGTGTACCATTTGATTTTCATCCACAAGGTTGGTGGGCATCATTATGGAGTGATATAACTCGTATTCACCCGGCTCAAACTGCGTTTTCTTTTCGCTTCCATGAGCAAGAAGAAGGTAAAACATTGGTTACAGTTCAATTCCGTGATGAACAGCAAGATGTCGAGCCAGGAAATTGGATGAGCCCAGTTCAAAATGATGATGCTTATTCTGTCGCAGTACGTTTATGGGGGACAATGGGACGTCAGCTAAATCAGTCCTCTGCATATCTTTCTAATCGTGGTGATGTGGCATCTTTTCCTATTTGGGTAGATCATCATGGTTTATTTGCAATTCATCTAGGTAATAATGTTTCACCTTCCGATCTTGAAACTAAATTGAACGCTGCAGGTATTTATCTTATACCTGGATCAGACCAATTACTTGCACCAGTTCCGCCAGAAGACGTAGCTCGTGTTGGTGACGTTGTAGATCTAACGTTACCATTAGTAGATAGTGATAAAATAAAATCACTTAAAACTATTCGCCGAAACTTGGATGATGTTAGCTGGGAAGAGCGTGAATATACCTACAAAATAACTCATCAAAAAGCAGGTGACTTTTTAGTTATTGATGTTTCTTCTATGGACTCACCTGAAGTGGTCTCGTATCACTTGGCACAACGTTTTGTAAATTAAAATTATTTAGATTAACCCCTCACAAAAGAAAACCGGAGACCCTCCAATGGAAAAACGACAAGAGCTATATGCAGGTAAGGCAAAATCTGTATTTCGTACAGATGATCCTGACAAAATGGTTCTAGTGTTTCGTGATGACACCTCTGCATTCGACGGTAAAAGAATTGAACAGCTTGACCGTAAGGGTATGGTGAACAATAAGTTTAATGCATTCATCATGACAAAATTACAGGAAGCAGGCATTCCAACACATTTTGAAAAGCTTTTAAGTGATACGGAATCACTTGTTAAGTGTCTTGATATGATACCTGTAGAGTGTGTCGTTCGAAATGTTGCTGCTGGTAGCTTGTGCCGACGTTTAGGTGTTGAAGAGGGGATTACTCTTACTCCACCAACGTTTGAATTGTTTTTAAAGAACGATGCATTAGGTGACCCAATGATCAACGAATCTCATGTTGAATCATTCGGTTGGGCAAAAGCATCTGACTTAGCTAAAGCAAAAGAGCTTACATTCAAGGTGAATGATGTATTAAAAGCGATTTTTGCAGAAGGCGGCATGATTCTAGTTGATTACAAATTGGAATTTGGCCTATATAAGGGTGAGGTTTTATTGGGTGATGAGTTTTCTCCTGATGGCTGCCGTTTATGGGATGCTAAAACCAAAGAAAAATTAGATAAAGATCGTTTCCGCCAAGGCTTGGGTGGCGTGATCGAAGCTTACGAAGATGTAGGTCGTCGTATAGGTATCGATTTCGACGCATAAGCGGATTGGTAACTTAGTCCAAAATAGAGGAGCGTTGCTCCTCTATTTTTACCACGCAAGCTTGTCATACAAGGATATACATTGATTAACTTCCTTCCTTTTGCTATCGGTCTGCGTTATGCCCGAGCCAAACGCTCCAATCACTTCATTTCCTTTATTAGCTTTTCTTCTATTGCCGGTCTTGCACTCGGTGTGATGGTTCTTATCACCGTCCTGTCAGTTATGAATGGCTTTGACCGCGAATTACGTCAACGGATATTAGGCATGGTTCCTCATGCGACTTTGTGGGGGGATCCAGTGCTAAATGATTGGCGTGATACAGCAAAGCTGGTTGCTAAAATGCCTGATGTTGTTGGCGTTGCCCCACATATCCAAGCGCAAGTCATGTTTCAGTCTGGCGAAAGTGTTCATGGCGCTATTTTAAATGGCATAAACCCAGACATGGAGAAAAAAGTCTCAATCATTGGTGACAATATTGCGTCTGGTTCTTTAGATGCTCTCAAGGATACTAGCTTTGGGATCGTCCTCGGTGCTCAATTAGCCAAGATGCTAAGAGTTAATATAGGCGATAAAGTAACGGCTATATTGCCTAAAGCTAATGTGTCTATTGCGGGTGTTGCGCCTGTTCTCAAGCGATTTACTGTAGTAGGAACCTTTGAAGTTGGGGCCGAGTTAGATAGCAGTCTTGCTTACATCAATATTGCTGACGCGGCTAAGTTAAAGCGCTATAAAGCTGATGATGTGGAAGCGCTGCGAATTTCATTCGATGATCTGTTTGTGGCTCCTTCACGCATTTGGGATATAGCCCGAGCTGTGCCAGGACAAAATAGAGTTAGTGACTGGACTCGTACTCATGGCAGCCTTTTTCAAGCGATAAAAATGGAAAAAACCATGATTGGTTTATTGCTGTTGTTAATTGTCGCCGTGGCTGCTTTTAATATCGTTTCGACCTTGGTAATGGTGGTAACAGATAAACGTAACGATATCGCGATTCTTAGAACAATGGGTTTAACCTCGAGTCAAGTTATGTGGATATTTGTTGTTCAAGGGATGTTTATAGGTATGCTTGGGACGTTTATTGGTGTTGTCTTGGGTGTAACCTTAGCGCTCAATGTGAGTGAAATTATTGCTGCTCTACAGACATTATTAAATGTCCAGTTTTTAAGCGCGGACGTCTATTTTATTAACTACTTGCCTTCAGAGCTTCAATGGTCTGATGTGAAGCTAATTGTTATATCTGCATTTATTATGACGGTAGCGGCAACTATTTACCCGGCTTGGCGAGCTTCGAAAGTAGAACCTGCGGAGGCATTGCGCTATGAATAATAGTATCGTTTTAGAATGTCGTGAACTTTCTAAGCAATATCAAGACGGTAAGCAGGTGGTCGACGTTTTTCGTTCTATTGATCTCATCTTAAACAAAGGCGAAGCTTGTGCCATTGTTGGCTCATCAGGTTCAGGTAAAACGACATTATTGAACCTTTTAGCTGGTCTGGATTTAGCTACTACTGGTGATGTTAGTTTGGCGGGTGTGTCTTGGTCTAGCATGAAGGATTCAAAGCGGGCCAAGATGCGAAATAAAGAAATGGGCTTTGTGTACCAATTTCACCACCTATTGCCAGAGTTTACGGCGTTAGAAAATGTATTGATGCCAATGTGGATTGCAGGTATAGATAAAAAAGAAGCCAAACAGCGTGGAGAAGAGCTTTTGACTCAAGTTGGTCTTAAGGATCGTTTTAATCATAAGCCGTCACAGCTGTCCGGTGGAGAGCGTCAGCGAGTTGCTATTGCGCGTGCTTTAGCAAATCGACCTGCATGCGTGTTAATGGATGAGCCAACTGGTAACTTAGATGAAACGACTTCTTTAGAGATACAGAATCTAATCAATACACTCAAAACTACTTATGATATGGCGTTTCTAGTTGTTACCCATGATGAGAAAATGTTGAGCTGGATGGATTGTGCTTATCGCTTGTCGCAAGGGGCCTTGCATCCGCTAAAGCAAGCGAATGCTTAGTCGAGCTAAGTTTGTTTAGTCACAAAAAAGCCAAGATTTTCAATCTTGGCTTTTTGTTTTTACTAAAATGGATTATTTGTTGTTTCTAAGTTTGCGCTCTTTCCAGCGTTTGATGACATGAAGACGCCATAAGATGGTGATTGCGGCATAGCTGATCGCACCAACAATCAAACCTGATACAATTGAGCCAACATAAAGCGGCATCCAAATGTGTTCCATTTTATCCCAGATCCATTCAACGGAGAGTTGAAAATTTTTTTCGTCATGGGAGCCTAGAATTAACGTACCGACCTTATAGTTGAAATAAAATACAAAAGGCATCGTTAGGGGGTTGGTAATCCATACGAGAGCAATGGACAAAGGAATGTTTGCTCGCAGCGGTACCGCAAGTAAAGCTGATGCAAGCATTTGAAATGGCATCGGAATAAAGGCCCAAAATAAGCCGTTAAAGAAAGCTCTTGCTACAGATTTACGATTTAAATGCCATAAGTTGGCTTCATAAATTTGAGCACCTAAAAGGCCTAGGGCTTTACTTTGCTTTAACTTTTCTGGATTAGGTATGAATTTTTTAAGATAATTCTTCGGCATAATCAGGTAAAAAATAATTTAGCGATCTAAGACAAGGAGGTCTTATGTTACTAAGTAGTTTGTCCATATTGATGGGCGCCATACTGGTGCCGAGCGATTATTTGTGGGTGTATTCTACTCATATCATTCTAGTGTGTCTCTACTTAATATGGTCAAAGCGTTTAATAGTTTTGTTTTTGACACTTCTCTCCTTTATTTCCATCATTTCTAGTGAGTTTCTACCTGCATCATCTTTGCTTTTACAGGCTGGTAGTGTGGTATTTGTTGATTTTGAAAGGAAAAGTTTAATCGTCAACCAGGATCAACTTTCAAATGAGTGGGATTTGTCTGAAATAGGTCCGGTCAGTATTGTGTATTTCTCTGGAAAAGGCCAAAGACAAAGACAAGATAATTTTTATCTGACAGCGTCTGGTAAGGATTCCATTCACAAAGCTCATTCGAACTTATCATATCGAGGTGAGCTAAAAAGTATCTTGTTACCAGATAAAAATGGGCCGTGGTGGCAAAAGCAGCTCTATGTAAAAAGACAAGTTGCTCAGCTAACTATTCAATTTTCACATAAGGATCTTTCTAGTATTGATCAGGTTCATTTCTCTTTCCGTGATCAGCTACTCACTAAACTAGATATGATGTTTGGCGCATTCAACTCTTGGCGCTTCTCCAAAGCCTTGTTGTTAGGGCGAAATGATTTGTGGAGTGAACGAGATACTTGGGTAATTCGTACGCTTGGGTTGGCTCATCTATTTGTCGTTTCGGGGCTGCATACTGGGTTTATGTTCGCTATCGGATGTTTGGTGAGTAGAGCTGTTTGGAGGCTGTTACCCAGTCAAATAATGCTTTCTGGTCTAACTCGCTGGCATTGTGATGCAATAATTGTCATGCCCTTGTTGCTAACTTATGCCTATATAACAAACTGGGGAGAGCCTGTGGTGAGGGCATCTATCATGCTCAGTGTTTATTTGTGTTCTCGCATGTTAGCTCTGAAAGTCTCGCCATATGGCATTATTACTTTTGCTTTGTGGCTAGTGCTACTTTTTAACCCTAGAGCAGTGCTTAGTCCAGGATTGTGGCTATCTTTTAGTATGGTGTACTTGTTAATTGGCTACTGCCAAACGTCAACAAAATTGTCACGGTTACTCATGGTACAAGTCATGCTTAGTACTGCTTCAATGGTGTTGATATTGGGCTGGCAAGAAGCTATATCCAGTGCCTCTATTATAGTGAATGTTTTACTGATTCCTTTTGCGGCTTTTTTATGGTTTCCATGGGGAGTGTTATCTTTCTTAGAGGTATCGGTTATCGGATCGACGTATAGTTATGAGTTATTAGATAGATTGCTCTACTACGTAATGACACCTGTGGATTGGAGCGCTTTTGAATTGCCCTTGTTGTTTTTTGAGCAATTTACTTCAAGTGTTCCGAGATTAATAATGTTGCTGTTGATAGGCTATTGGGTTTATCAGAGTCCTTTAAATCGGGGGCTTGTTTGTGCGCTTGGTATTTGGTGTATTTTATTTTCTTCGATGTTATTTAATGGCTCAACTGCAGATATTACGCTGAAAAATAAAGAAAATAGTCTAATTATTTTAGAGCAAAATGAATTGTTGTTAGCTGATTCTTGGGCTGGCGCTGATCCTTCAAGACTGATGTTTGGCTCTTATTTGAAATCGGAACGACAGAATGCTTACATCTTATCGCCTAGAGTAGTGAAAGACCTCACCCCTCAAATGCTGCTAGATTACGGTATTGAGTGGGTAATACTAAAACGGAAGGAGTCAGAGCAAACATTGGCGATGCTGGAAGCGCTAAGCGTTGATTGGTTAGTGATTTCTGCTGATGAATCTTTGGCTTTTTATTTCCGAAACAGCCATGTTTCATTACGGCATTCTTCCTGTGTCTATTCATTTTTTCTCTTAAAATCTGACACTTGCAAACGTGTAGAAAAGTTAGAGAGTGTGTTAAATTACGTGCAAACTTAAATTGGAGAGCGAAGTGTTAGCCTTTATTCAAACTGGTGGTTTTTTCATGTGGCCGTTAATGGCGTGTTCCATCCTGGCGCTGGCTATTATTATTGAGCGTTTTTGGACGCTTCGCAAAGCGGGGGTTGCACCAAAAGGACTCTTGTCTGATGTTATGGCGAGATTGCGAGATGACAGAATGACCATTGAGTACATTCGTTCAATGCAAGCCAAAACAGGACTAGCTTCTATTTTTGCTGCGGGACTATTAAATTCAAAGCATGGTCGTGGAGCAATGAAAGAAAGTGTTCAAGAAGCGGCAAGTCATGTTATTCACGAATTAGAACGCTTCATGAATACGCTTGGTACAATTGCAGCAATTTCACCATTACTTGGATTGTTGGGTACGGTTGTCGGTATGATTAAAGTTTTTTCAGTACTGATGGAAAGTGGCGCAGGGAATACTGCGTTATTGGCTGGCGGCATATCTGAAGCATTACTAACAACGGCAGCTGGTCTTGGTGTCGCGATTCCAGCTTTGATTTTCCACCGTTTTTTTAGTCGTAGAATTGACGAGCTGGTTGTTACTATGGAGCAGCAGTCTACTAAGTTGATTGACTCTTTACATGGTGATCGTGACAAGTCAGGAGCAGCACAGTGAAGTTTCGTCGTCAAAAAATAGATGACGTTCAAATCAATATAACACCTCTGATCGACGTCGTCTTTTTGTTACTTATTTTCTTTATGGTCAGCACGACCTTTAACCAGAGCACTGAATTAACCATTGATTTGCCTACTGCTACGTCAAATGCACCAAGTTCTGATCGGTCTAAGAATGTAGAGTTGGTGATTACTGCAGATGGCCAGTATGTCATTAACGGTCAGACTCTTATCAATGAAAAAGTGAATACTTTGATTCAAGGGCTAAAAGAAGTGACGGAAGGGGATTACACTCGACCTCTGATTATTACAGCAGACGCGAAAGCATCTTATGACATGGTTCTAAGAGTTTACGATGCGGCAGCAAGTCTTGGTATTACAAAGCTCGCCCATACTGCTCAGAAAGAGCCGGTCCAGTGAGCCTAGAGTCATTTTTTACACGTTCTTGGTATGGCCGTTGTGGTTGGACAAATATATTTCGTCCGCTGCAGCCGTTGATTAAAAAAGCGGTGCATAATAAACGCAAAGCTTTTTTAGCGCATCCAGAGTTGTCATACAAAGCTCCTGTTCCAGTGATTATTGTGGGAAATATTAGCGTTGGTGGAACAGGGAAATCGCCCATGGTTGTGGCTCTATGTGAGCTTTTAATTGAACACGGTTTTCGCCCAGGTATTGTTTCTCGAGGCCATGGTGCAAAAATGGACTCGCCGACACCTGTATATTCAGATAGTTTGCCTAACGAAGTGGGTGACGAACCTGTGATGCTGGCTCGACGAGCCGCTTGTCCTATGGTGGTTTTTCCGAAAAGGGATGAAGCGGTAAAATTCTTACTTAGTACAACAGATGCTAATGTTGTGGTGAGTGATGATGGTATGCAGCATTATCAACTCAATAGAGATCTCGAGATAGCAATGCTGGATGCGACTCGTGGTGTGGGTAACGGGCATTTGTTACCTGTTGGTCCATTACGAGAACCTATTGGTCGACTCACTGAAGTAGATTTTGTAGTAAGTGTTTCTGAGACAATGACTAAGCCCCTAGAAGCTTTGAATTTGCCAGTCACTTTAACAAGGCTAGTGTCGACTAAACTGATTTCATTGGATGGAACTAAGAGTCTAGACTGCCATGAAGCATTTTCAGGTAATTCAAACTGGCATATCATGGCGGGAATTGGTAACCCTGAACGTTTTATGGCAACGCTAGAGCGCTTAGGATTACAAAAGAAAAACATCACTCATCAGTGGTTTGTTGATCATCATGCGTTTGAAGTAGCTGATATTCCTGCTGATGGCGCTGTAATTATGACTGAAAAAGATGCAGTGAAATGCCAATCTCTTGAACTATCGAATTCAAATGTTTGGTATTTACCTGTGTCTTTAGTGTTACCAAATAGCTTTCAACAAGCATTTATCGAAAAATTTAACCTAGTGAAAATGGATCATTCCCATGAATAAAACCTTACTTGACATCCTTGTTTGTCCTGTTACCAAAGCTTCCCTTACTTTAAGTAAAGACGGAACTGAATTAATTAGCAAAGTGGGCGGCATGGCATATCCAGTTCGCGACGGCATTCCTGTTTTGTTGGAAACAGAAGCGCGCACATTAACAGCTGATGAGCGTTTAGATTCTGGTTCTGCAAAATGAAATCCTATAAAGTGTTGACAGTGTGCTTAGGTAATATTTGTCGATCACCTGCGGCGCAAGGTATTTTAGAAAGTGTTGCCGCTAAGCAAAATATATTTTTAGAGCTTGATTCGGCAGGAACAGCGGCTTATCACCTAGGTAATCCGCCCGATTCACGATCTATTAAAGCACTTCATCAGGTTGGCATTGATATTAGCCGTCAACAAGCTCGGCAAGTGACTAAAGACGATTTTCATAAGTTCGATTGGATTTTGGCGATGGATAGAGAGAATCTGTCCAATCTCAAGAAAATTCAACCTCAAGACAGCAAAGCTAAATTAGTTATGTTCGGTGAGTTTTATGATCATGCTGCGTTTGGTGAGGTAGCGGATCCTTATTATGGTGGTGATGCCGGCTTTGTTGAGATGAGAAAACACCTTTATCTGATTGCTGACGCATTTGTGCATCACCTTCATTCAAATAGAGAAGATTAAATCAGACAATGAAAATGCGATTTAATACCGAAGATGCTTTTGCACAGCGCATTGAAAACTCCATTCAAGAAAGTGTTTCTTTAGCCGCGTATAACACCTTTCGCTTTGATTATTCAGCTGAATATTTTGCGATAGCAGATACCTTGGAGGCATTAAAAGTCTTACTTGCTTGGGCAAAACATTTTCAACAAACTGTCACCATGATTGGCGGTGGAAGTAATTTGCTTATTTCTGCAGATGTTTCTGGCCTTGTTATCATTAATCGACTCTCCGGTATCAATGCAAGAGAACACGCAGGTAACCTTGTTAGTTTAACCGTTGCTGCGGGTGAAAACTGGCATAAAGTAGTCGAATACGCTGTTGCTCAAAGATGGTACGGGATCGAAAACCTCGCTTTAATTCCTGGCACTACAGGTGCCGCACCTGTACAGAATATTGGTGCTTATGGCGTTGAAATAAAAGATGTCTTAGCTCGTGTTCAAGTCATCAATAGAAACACTGGCGATGTTTACTGGATAAACGGTAGAGACTGCGGGTTTGCTTATCGCGATAGTTATTTCAAAGGCCAATGGAAGAATATGTTGCTCATTACTTCGGTTGAGTTGTCACTGAAAAAACAATCAGAACTTTTATTAAGCTATGGAGGATTATCTGAACGAATTGAAGGGAAGCCAAACCTTCAGGCTGTGTTTGACACTGTATGTCGCGTTAGAAGTGAAAAGCTACCTGATCCAGCCGTATTAGCAAACTCAGGTAGTTTTTTTAAAAATCCGATTGTTAGTAAAATTCAGCATGATGAATTAAAAGAGAGCTTTCCTAATCTGGTGTCTTTCCCATTTGAAGGTGGTTTTAAATTGGCTGCAGGGTGGTTGATTGACCAAGCTGGTTGGAAGGGTAAGCAATATCAGGGGGTCGGTGTGTATGAAAAACAGGCTTTGGTGTTAGTGAATCATTCAGAAACCAACGCGACCAGTTTACTAGAGTTAGAAGCGCAAATAAAACAATCTGTTTTCGATAAGTATGGTGTTCACTTGGAGCGAGAGCCCGTTCAGTTGCCTCTTGGTATGGAGATACTTAAGTGAAAGTCGGCGTGATGGATTCAGGAGCAGGGGGATTAACCATCCTTAATGCCATACATCAAAAACATCCTTATCTTGATCTGGTGTATTTGGCCGACGATGCTTTTGCACCATATGGCAGTAAAAGCATTACTCAATTACAAGATAGACTAGTAAAAGTTGGACGTTTTTTTGAGAATGAAAAGGTTTGCGCCATTGTTGTGGCTTGTAATACCGCGACGGTGGCGGCGATTGATGCACTTAGAGCAAGCACCTCACTGCCGATAATTGGTGTTGAGCCTGCTGTAAAACCAGCTTTTCGCCTTAGTAAAAAACGCAGAGTGGCGGTGCTAGCAACACCTGTAACAGCTGAAAGTCCGCGCTTAAATCAATTGATCGATCTTTGGAAAGAGGACAGTCATGTATCTATTATGTCTAGCTTAACGTTAGCCTTTGATATTGATGCTTGGCCAGAAACAGAAGAAAAAGTTAAACAAACGATTGAGCAATTAAGCCAAGAAATGCTCGCTCAAAATATCGATACCTTGGTATTGGCTTGTACTCATTATCCTTTGGTTAAACATTTGTTTGAGCAAATACTCGGAGACGAATGCGAAATCATAGAGCCTAGTGAAGGAGTGACAGCTCAGTTAATTCGTCGCCTCACAGAGTCTTATCCGAATGATATGAGCCAGTTACTGGATGCTGTTTCTACATGTCAAGACAGCAGTCAAAATCAAGGTAGTATAGAGCTTTGCAGCTCACTTGGGTTTAAAAATATGCAGCGCCTGAATTCATGGGTTGTATCATCAAGCGCTATTAAAGGCTGCAGGCATGTATTGATTTAGTGATTAATGGCTATTTTCAAAGAACGCGATGATTCGATCTTTTTCCCACATGGCATCTTGATACCCTAAATCCATTAATGCTCGACAATACTGTGGTGTGAAGAGTAAATAACTCGCTGCAGAACTGATTTTTTCTCTTGTTGAACCTCCGGCGGCTTTTAAAAGAATTCTAATGTTCTTAGGTAAAGTTGCTATGTAATGATGAGCTATCTCATTTAGCTCTTCTGATGGAGAAATAATTAATGTCTCCGTAGGGAGGTTTTGGTGATTGGCTTGTTTGTCTTTTGGAAGATCGCGAATAAGACTATTCATGATTTCTAATTGATAGATATCGTCTTCAAGATTGTCGATGAATGCGCTATTTAATAGTTGTCCGAGAATTTGAGCCATACTCGGTGCACTAGTGTCGACGTCTTTTTCCTGTGTTGCCCACTTCTTTGCACTTCGGTTGCCACTCACGCCAATGATAAATAGCTTATCTGCACCTAATTTAAGAGCAGGATAAATTGCAGATTTTTGGCGTATAGCGCCATCGCCATAATAGTGATTATGAATTTTATGGGCAGGAAATATTGTTGGAATAGCGCTAGATGCTAATAGGTGATCGACCCCTAGGTTTGCTGCCACACCTTTTCGTCGATTTCCTTGCCAGGCCTGTAACTCAGGAGTACCTTGAAAAAAAGTGGTAGATTCTCCTGTACTGTAACTCATTGCAGTAATAGCTAACGCTTTTAACTGATGTTTATCAATTGCAGTGTTTATTCTCGTAAAATCTAAATGATTGGTGAGTAGCTCTTTTAACGGCGAGTTATCCATCAGTGCGATAGAGTTATCGTGATTATGAAGGTGGAAAAGTGATAATAGAGTTTTTGTTAGTGAGCTAGCCACTGGCCATCGTCCGACTGTATATATTTGGTCTGGTGTTAAGTGACGCCAAACAAAAGCCAGTGAGGATACGGCTTTAGAAAAATTATCAGCATGAGACGCTAGCATGGTGGCATTTAACGCACCAGCAGAGGTGCCACATAATATGGGAAAGGGAAGAGGTGTATGTTTAGGGCGCATCTTTCCCATAGCAGATAAAACACCCACTTGATAGGCGGCACGAGCGCCACCGCCAGATAATATTAATGCATTGTTATTTGTCATAAAGGCTCGCTTAGTCTGAATCTGTTCAAGCATTTCATGTATCTCATAAAATACTATTTTCTTCTATTAAAACAATCACTCGCTTTTATGCAGTATGGTGCGAGCTAGCGAATAATGCCACACCTTGATATAAGTATTTTGAATGATATTGGGCTCTTGTTATTACTAATTGTAGACTGTCTAAGCAATCTACTTCACAATCCTAGCTATACTCTTTAAAGCAATAGATACAAAAGATAAATCGATACTTTTTGAATAATAAGAAAAAGGATAAAAACCATGATTTCTTCTGTCGTCATTAGTGGAGTTGGTCTTTGGACTCCCGCATACAGCATTAGCAATGAGGAGCTGGTAGATAGCTATAATGCGTGGGCTGAGCAATTTAATGCCAAAAACGCTGATGCTATTGAGAAAGGTCAAATAGAAGCTAAGCCTCTTTCTAGTGCTGCATTTATTGAAAAGGCATCCGGTATAAAAAGTCGCTATATTTATTCAAAAGACGGTGCATTAGATATCAATCGAATGCGCCCAATACTTGAAATTCGCAACGATGAACAAATCTCCCATCAGGCGGAAATGGCTATCGCTGCTGCAAAAAAAGCCCTTGAAGCGGCAAATAAAAAAGCCAGCGATATAGATATGGTGATTGTTTCATGTGCTTATACGCAGCGTTCTTATCCTGCTATCGCAATTGAGGTGCAATCAGCTTTAGGTATTGAGGGGTTTGGTTTTGATATGCTGGTTGCGTGCTCGGCCGCTACTTTTGGTTTGCAGCGTGCTGTTGATGCAATAAAAGCAGGCTCCTCAAAGGGCGTGCTGGTGATCAACCCTGAACTGACATCTCCTCAAGTTAACTACATGGATAGGGATTCGCACTTTATCTTTGGTGATGTGGCAACCGCAGTGGTGGTTGAGAGCAGCGAAACTTGTCAGTCAGCGCATTCTTTTGATGTGCTAAGTAGCAAATGTATTACTTCCTACTCGAATAATATACGCTCTAACTTTGGCTATACGACACGCGTCACTGATGAAGACCCTTATTCGGCAGATATGTTGTTTCATCAGAATGGTAGAAAAGTTTTCAAGGAAGTTTGCCCGATGGCAGCAGATCATATTGAAAATCATTTGAAGAGCCAGGGTATTCAAGTGTCACAACTAAAACGTTGGTGGTTACATCAAGCTAATATCAATATGAATTTGTTAATCAGTAAACGATTGCTCGGTCGCGATGCGACACTCGAAGAAGCGCCTGTGGTTCTTGATGAATATGCAAATACCGCTTCTGCTGGCTCTATTATTGCTTTTGCTAAGTACCATGAAGACCTAACTGCAGGTGATATTGGTGTGATCTGTTCGTTTGGCGCAGGTTATTCGATAGGGAGCTTAATACTACGTAAGCGTTAATTACTCATTCTTTTCGATACTTGAATAAATTGTCTAAGTTTAGTAATACCTAAGTTAAGTCATTGAAACAGATGCGATTATAAGAGAGACTAATTGCATCGGTTTCAATGACTTAATAGGGCATTTAAAATATGGCAATTCATCCTCAAGCAGGGCAGCTTGCTTCTCACGATTTACTTGTAAATCTCCCTGAACTTATGTCGGCTTATTATCTAAAAAAGCCTCGAGTTACTACTCACCCGGATGAACGAGTCAGCTTTGGTACATCAGGTCATCGTGGTAGTGCCTTATTAACCAGTTTTAATGAAAATCATATCTTAGCCATTGCTCAGGCTATTGCCGAATACCGCCAATCTCAGAATATCTTTGGTCCGTTATACTTAGGTAAAGACACACATGCTTTGTCTGAAGCTGCTTTTCAAACAACAGTGAGCGTGCTCACCGCTAATGGTGTGAGAGTTCGTACCCAGCTGAATGGCGGTTACACGCCAACGCCGGTTATTTCTCACGCAGTATTAACACACAACAAGATAGAAACAGACACTAGTGATGGCATTGTTATTACGCCTTCTCATAATCCGCCGGAAGACGGCGGTATTAAATATAATTCCAGTAAAGGTGGCCCAGCAGACAAAGATATTACCGACTGGGTAGCAAAAAGAGCGAACGCTTTGCTGGAAAAAAATCTACATGGCGTAAAGCGTTTTTCGTTAGAAGAAGTAGAAAGCAGCGGTTTAATAGAGCCTTTTGACTATATTAATCATTATGTGAATGATCTTGAAAATGTCATTGATATGAAAGCCATCGCTGATGCGAAGATTCGCATTGGTGTTGATCCTATGGGCGGCTCAGGCATTCATTATTGGGAACCCATTGCAAAAAAATATGGTTTAGACATTACCGTTGTTAATAAAGAAGTCGATCCAACCTTCCGTTTTGTGCCGCTTGATAAAGATGGTCGTATCCGCATGGATTGTTCTTCACCGTATTCCATGAAAGGATTGTTAAAGTTGAAAGATGACTTTGATATTGCAGTGGGTAATGATCCTGATTATGACCGTCACGGCATTGTATGTGCTGGCTTTGGGTTAATGAATCCAAATGCGTATCTAGCGGTTGCAATTGAGTACTTATCACAACACAGAAAGCAATGGTCTCAAGATATTCAGTTTGGCAAAACGCTCGTTTCCAGCGGCATGATTGATCGGGTGGTAGCAGGACTTGGTCGTAAGTTGTGTGAAGTGCCAGTTGGTTTTAAGTGGTATGTAGAAGGTTTATACGAAGGCACTATGGCGTTTGGCGGCGAAGAAAGCGCGGGAGCATCTTTCCTGCGTAAAGATGCGAGTGTGTGGACCACAGATAAAGATGGATTCATAATGGCTTTGCTTGCTGCCGAGATCTTAGCTGTAACAGGTAACGATCCGCAGACACTTTATGAAGCGCAAGTTGCTAAATATGGTAAGCCTTTTTACAAGCGTATCGATGTAGCGGCAACGACAGCTCAAAAAGCTTTATTGGGGGCGTTAGATGCAAAAGATGTTACGCAAACGCAATTGGCTGGTGAAACGATTGTGTCTGTATTAACGCATGCACCGGGCAATGATGCCGCTATTGGTGGTTTGAAAGTTTCTACTGAAAATGGCTGGTTTGCGGCTAGACCATCTGGCACGGAAAATGTTTATAAAATCTATTTAGAGAGCTTTATTTCAGAAGATCATCTTGCTGAACTCGAAAGCGAGGCGAAAGCCTTAGTGGATAGTGTGCTAGGTAGTTAGTAGATATCCAACTTAAAATAAACCTGTAATGAAAAATGCCGCTTATTCTTATAAAAAGACAAGCGGCATTTTTGTTTTCAGAGAATGGGCTAAGTGGAATTAAATTTCTGACAACCTAGATAGCCATTTGGTTAGTTGAAAACCCATTTTATCACTTAGCTTTTGCGCTGCTGCTTTTAATTCTTTGGCGTTATTATTGTTCATTCTTTTGCCTGCAATGATCACCCAGTTACCACTTCCCGTATCCAAGGCTCTGACATCGTTAAAGTGCTGCTTAATCACTGTGGTGAGTTCATGGTTACTCTTCTGATCAATCCAACAATTTAAAGCTAACCAACCATCTTCTTTGATATTTTTTGCACAGTTTTCAATAAAGCTTGCTTGAAGAACCGAGCGATCCATTCCCTCTGTGTTATAAAGATCTGTCATTAGTAAATCGACTTTCTTAGCTAGGCCTGCTGCCATGTAATCAATCCCATTGGCGACTTCCAAGCTGATGCGCTTGCCTCTAGGTAATTTGAAATACATTTCAGCCGCATCCAGCACTTCTTGGCGTAGTTCAACAGCTGTGATATGAATTGCAGGAACCGTGTGGTGAAGCGCGTTAAGTAAAGTGCCGCCGCCCAATCCTAAGATGCACACTCGTTTTGGCTCACAGAATAGTAAAGGTAGCATCATGGCTTGAGTGTATTCGTGCTGCAAAATATGTGGAGTAGAAAGGCGGATACGACTTTGCTCATCACCTTCAGCAAAAGATAGGATGCGGTATTGACCATCATCAAAAATGCGAATTGGGCCAAGTTCATCTGCGCTGTCATGTAATAACATAGTGTTCCTTCAATAAAAATAGATAAGGCTCGAATAACCGAGCCTTATTGATAAGCTTTAAGCGTTTAAAACTACTCGACTCGTGCTTCTCGGAGATGCTTCAAGATTGCCTGCACTGGATGAGGAATGGCAACATCATCAAAACGCTTTGCTTGGCTACGGCAAGAGTAGCCTGTTGCCACTAGCTTTCCGAGTAAGCCAGGGTCGGTTACTTTTTCTTTCCAAGACAAGTCATAAATGGTTTTCGAGGTTTCTTTATTGGCGGTTTCATGACCATAAGTCCCCGCCATGCCACAACAACCGACGTTTTCGACTTTTAGTTCCAGACCTAAAATGCTGTACACTTTTTGCCAATCTTGAATTGATGCTGCAGCATTGGTTTTTTCTGTGCAATGCGTCATTAGGTGGTAAGTTGAGTTATCACACATCAAAGGCTGCTTAATGAGATGTGCACTTTTTTTCATCAACCATTCTTGCATCAACTGGATGTTCGGTATTTGACGACTATCGCTAAAGGCTTTGGTGTATTCCGATCGATAAGTAAGCGTCATAGAAGGGTCAATACCGATAAATGGTAAGCCATAAAATGCTAAGCTTTGCAGCATGTCTAAGTTCTTTCGAGCAGTTCGGTTAAAAGCTTTCATGAAACCATGTACATGTAAGGGTTTGCCATTAGGCATGTAAGGCGCGAGATAAGCTTGGAAGCCTAGACGACTTAGAGTTTCCATAGTGTCTAGTACCAATTCGGTTTCAAAGTAACTGGTGAAAGCATCTTGCACCACAATAACGGCGCGCGTTCTGTCTTTTGGACTTAAGGCTTCAATGGCCAATGGTGTAGCTAAGCGAATGCCACGACGCGACATTTCTTTTTTCAGATTGAGCTTGCTCAGTTTGGGGTTGTCGGCCAAACCTATGTACTTGCTACTGAAGTGATTCCCCCAACTACGGCTCACCAACCAATTGTATGGCTGCGGAAATATCGCCATGGTTGGCATCATGAATTCTAGCGAGCCGATAAGATAATCTTTGGCAGGTCGCAGGTAACGGCTGTAGTAAAGCTCTAAAAATTTTGCCCTGAATTCTGGGACATCGACTTTAATTGGGCATTGGCCGACACAAGATTTACACGCCAAGCAGCCCATCATAGATTCATGAACTTCGTTGGAGAAATCATAGTCTCCGCGACGTTTCGCTAACGTGTTTTTAAGCCTTGGCAAGAAGCTGAAAAGAAAGTTGCTATCTTTGGCGTCTTTGCTTGCTTTAACCGTATCAACGCCTTGCTGGCTCATTCCACGTAGCCATTCACGCATTAATGAGGCACGACCTTTTGGCGAATGACGGCGATCTCGGGTGCCTTTCCAGGAAGGGCACATAGCATCATTTGGATCAAAGTTATAGCAGGCGCCGTTGCCGTTGCAATACATGCCTTCCTGAAACTGATCGCGGTTTTGAAGCGGAATCTGACGATCAAATTGACCACGCAAAGGTACCGCATCGATTTTTAATAAATCAGCACCGAGTTCAAATGGTGTAGCAATTTTTCCAGGATTTAATTGATTTCTTGGATCGAAAGCGCCTTTCACTTGTTGAACACTTGGGTAAAGTTCACCAAAAAAAGCTGGGGCGTATTCAGAGCGAACACCTTTACCATGCTCGCCCCACAGTAAGCCGTTGTATTTCTGAGTGAGGGCAACTACCTTGTCGGTGATTTCTCTAATCATCGGCTCTTGAGACTCATCCTTAAGATCAAGAGCAGGGCGAACATGTAATACACCTGCATCTACGTGTCCGAACATGCCATATTGCACGTTGTAGCTGTCTAGAACGGCGCGAAATTCCATAATGAAGTCTGCAAGATTTTCTGGTGGAACAGCAGTATCTTCGACGAAGGGAATAGGACGTTTTTCTCCCTTAGCGTTACCGAGCAGACCAACGGATTTCTTACGCATCGCCCAAAGTTTATTAACGTTGTCATGACCCATTGCGATGGTGTAACCCAAAGCACTGCTACCACCTTGTTTGGCTAAAGTATCGAGCTTATCGGTGAGGACTTTAATTTTATCGGCGACTTCTTGTTCATCATTACCTGTGTATTCGACTAGATTTATACCTTGAATGTTTTCCCCAGTATTTTCTGGAAAAAACTTGGAAACAGAATTCCAAATGATGTCACCTTTAGCAAGGCCTAAAACTTTCGAGTCAACGGTTTCGATAGAGGTTGGTTTAGCAGCCAGAAGTTCACGAGCATGACGAAGTGAACCTTCAAAACTGTCATAACGAATATTCACTAAGGCTGCATACGTCGGAATGGCTAAAAGATTAACTTTGGCTTCGACAATAAAACCTAACGTGCCTTCTGATCCGCAGAGCACCGAGTTCATATTGAACTGGCCATCCTCTGTGCGAATGTGAGCCAAATCATAGCCGGTTAAACAGCGGTTAAGTTCAGGGAAGGTTTCTTTAATTTGTTGGGCTTTGCTTTTCTGAATGTTATCAACAACACGGTGAGCGTGGGCAGAATAATCGCTACCGCTTTGGATGTTAGTAAGTGTCTCGTTATCAATAGGAGAAGATTCTAATAGATGCCCATCTAACAATACGGTTTTGAGTGAAAGAACGTGGTCTCGCGTTTTTCCATACATTACCGAGCCCTGTCCGCTTGCATCGGTATTGATCATGCCGCCAATGGTGGCACGATTGCTGGTTGATAATTCTGGTGCGAAAAACAAACCATGGGGTTTGATGGCTTTATTTAGCTGGTCTTTTACCACACCAGCTTCAACACGAGCCCAGCCTTCCTCGGCATTAATTTCCAAAATACGGTTCATATGCTTGGATAGATCAATCACTAATCCATCCGTCAGCGACTGACCGTTGGTACCTGTTCCACCGCCTCTAGGGCTTAACACGATATCGTAAAATTCTTCTTGGTTGGATAACTGCACCAACAACTGAATATCTTGGGTATTCTTAGGGAAGATAACTCCTTGAGGCAATACTTGATAAATTGAGTTATCGGTCGACAGAACAACGCGATTGGCGTAATCAGGATTGGTGTCTCCTGAGAATCCTGAAGCTTTCAGGCGTTCGATGAAAGAAAGGTATTTAGCCTGAATCGGTGAGACTTCAGAAAGCTTTGGAATCATGGTTCATCTCCACAAATGATGAGTGCGCAGATTTTAACAAATAAACGACTAAGAAAGTGATTTTTCTGAGTTGAAAAAGTGTGTGATACCCCTCTAAAAACTCATGTTATTATGCAAAGAATTTCCATTTACCGTAACTAGGTTCATTTGTGTCTTTTATTCAGCCAATCACTTTGCCACCAGCTTGCCAGCAATCACCCAAGTTTCAATATGAATTAGACATTTACCGTGGTGATCTTGAGCACCCTAACGCACCGGGAAATAAATGGCATAAGCTGCAACATCACCTTAAAGCAGCCGAAAAACAAAACGCCTCTGTCATCGCGACCTTTGGTGGACCTTTTTCGAATCATCTTCATGCTTTTGGGATGACACTTAGAGCTTTGTCTTTTAAAGCGGTTGCTGTTGTTCGGGGAGAATTACAGCCTCAATTGACTCCTACTTTAAGAGATATGGTCGAAGATGCTGTTGAGTTATGGCCTTCTTTAAGATCCGATTATCGACTTGGAATGGATTCACAAATAGTGAGTGAAATAAACAAACACCACGATAATGTCTACTGGGTTCCTGAGGGGGGTGGTGGAGACCTTGGCGCTATGGGCTGCCATGATTGGGCGAACGACATTAGTACTATTGATAATAAATACGATGCTTGGGTTGTCTCGTCTGGAACAGGGACAACCGCTGCAGGGTTATTGTCTAATATCAATACGCCTGATTTACATGTATTCAGTGCATTAAAAGGTGAGCCCGCTCAAAGAAGTTTAATTTTAGACTTAGCAAGTCAGCTAGCAGCTGAGTCAATGTCGAAAGAGAGCTTAGATGCAAAATTGTTTTTTCACTCCGATTGTCATGAAGGTGGTTACGCCAAACACAGTCCTGCCTTAATCATCTTTATGAGAGAGTTTGCACAAGTAAATCCTAACTACCCGCTTGATCCTGTTTATACAAGTAAAAGCATGTTTGCTATTTTTAATGCAATGAAAGAGGGTGCGTGGCCATATCACCGTACATTATTTATCCATACGGGCGGTTTGCAAGGCTGGCGAGGATATTCAAAAGATACTAATCCCTATGCGTGCTCTTAACGAGATGGCGATAGTTAGCGTCTTCATGTTAAAGTTGCCCAACTTATGTAAAACCCACATGAAAAATAAAAACCGTTATAAATATATTAGTGGGTTGATTTGTTTAGATCGATAGACGGGAAGAGAATGACACATGAGTCTTTTTAGACGTGTTGGTATTATTGCTCGATTAGATAAACCTCAGATTCTTGATACGGTTAAGAAACTGATGGAGTATCTTCAAGAAAAAGACATTGCGCCGGTGCTTGAAGACCAGTTAGCGACTATGATGCCGGGTGTAAAAGTCGCATCATCAGCATTAAAAGAGTTAGGTGATCACTGTGATATGGTCATGGTAGTCGGAGGTGACGGTAGTTTCCTTGGTGCTGCTAGAGCAATATGTAATTACGATATTCCTGTACTTGGTATCAACCGAGGTACGTTGGGTTTTCTAACCGATATCTCTCCACACAATCTTCAAGAAGAATTAGACCCTATTTTTCGTGGTGAATACCATGAAGAAAAGCGCTTTATGATTGAAGCGAAAATCAAGCGCCAAAATCGTCCCAGTGGCGAAGGTATTGCGCTCAATGATTTAGTTCTTCACCCTGGTAAGTCTGCTCGAATGATTCGTTTTGATCTATTTATAGACGATCAGTTTGTGATGAATCAAAAATCAGATGGTTTGATCGTCGCTACGCCGACCGGCTCAACGGCTTACGCGCTCTCAGCTGGTGGCCCGATTATGCTGCCTAAATTAGATGCCTTAGTTTTGGTGCCGATGCATCCACACACATTAAGTAATCGACCTATCGTGATTGATGCAAATGCAAGAATCCGCATCGTAGTGTGTGAATCTAACCTTACTTACCCAAGCGTCAGTTGTGATGGCCAGCTTAATATTACAGCAGCACCAGGTGATGAGATCCACATCACTAAAAAAGCCGGTGGAATTCGACTAATACACCCTAAAAATCATGATTTTTATAACGTGTGTCGTGACAAGTTAGGTTGGCAGTCAAGTTACCGACCTTAAACAGGTGGGTTATAGTTAAATTTTTAATCATTTTATAAATATATCCTCTTTAGGGGCTCCATGTATTTTGTCTATCAGTTCAAAGAAACAGAAGACCCTAAAGGGTTAACCGAAGCCTTGTGGCACCATAAAGTGGCACACCAAATTATTTTCAAAGATGGTCATAATGAATTGTGGTTGTTGGATCCAAGCCAATTACCCGCAGTCGAACAACTTATGTCGATTTGGAAAGACGATCCAGCGTTGTTGCAGCAAGCCAAAACAACTTCTTCTGTAGTTAGAACCACCTCTAGAGCTGGGATTTTTTCTCAGCTCAAACTATCGCCAGTAACGACAATCTTATTATTGTTAACTTTGCTGGTGGCAGTAATTACTCAACTTGGTGCAGATATCAAGACAGTTGGCTACTTTTCTATCAGTCCATTTGATATTAAAAATGGGCATATTTACTTTTATGATTTAGCTGAAGTCTTCTCTAAAGGTGAGTATTGGCGTTTTTTTACTCCAGCACTATTGCATTTTAGTGTGCTCCATATTGTTTTTAACACCTTATGGATCTGGGATATTGGCGGTAAATTAGAGCGTATTCTAGGATCGGTCGTTTGGAGTGTTGGTGTTGTCATCATCGCTGTACTAAGTAACGTTTTACAGTATCAGATAAGTGGTTACCCTTTGTTTGGTGGTTTATCTGGTGTGGTGTACGGTTTAATTGGTTTTGCTTGGCTGTTGCCTATTTTAAGCAAGCGCTGGCCAATCATTATCAGCAAACAATTGATGGTGTTTTTTGTGGTTTGGCTGGGCATCGGTTATACGCCTTTTCCTGAAATGTTAGGGCTAGGTAGTATTGCCAATACAGCTCATACCATTGGTTTGCTGTCGGGATTAGTGCTTGGAGTTGTTTACTGGCTCGCGACAAAACACCGTCAAAGTTAGTTAGACTAGCCTTTTGCTGTATTTCAATTTATAGAATTTTACTTATCAGACTTTAACAATAGCCTGCTTGAACGCGGGGAGATACGAAAAATGAATTTTAAAGAAATGATCGACAATATGTCGCCTGAAGTGTACGTCAGACTGAAGCAAGCAGTAGAACTTGGTAAATGGCCCAATGGTGTGAGATTGACGCCTGATCAAACAGAATTATGTCTTCAAGCTGTTATAACTTATGACTACAGCAATAAAGAAGAGAAAGATCGTGTTGGTTACATCGACACCACAGGTCATAAAAACGTCGGTAAAAAAGACCCTGCTAAAGAACAAGACACCATTAAATGGGTTGGCGATGGTCCTGAGGGACAAGATTGATGTTGCAGGGCAATCTTAAAAAAATGTCTACTGAGGTTAATGATGGCCAAGTTTATTACCATCTGAATCTGGGGAATGATAGTGTGTTGGTTAATGACCTGCTGGGCAAAAAAGTCTCTTTGCATCTTGATGGAACAATTCATTGCGTTAATTGCGGCAAGGTAACAAAGAAATCGTTTAGCCAAGGTTTTTGCTTTAATTGCTTTCGGAAATTGGCCGCTTGCGACACTTGCATTATGAGTCCAGAAAAGTGTCACTTTCACTTAGGAACCTGCCGAGAGCCTGAGTGGGCAGAGCAGTATTGCATGCAAAGCCATTATGTTTATTTGGCTAATTCATCAGCTTTAAAAGTAGGCATCACTCGAGGTGATCAATTACCTACGCGATGGATTGACCAAGGGGCGACACAAGCTAGGGCTTTGTTTAGAGTACAAAACCGTAGAATGTCAGGCTTAGTCGAAGCCTTATTTAAAACCCAAGTAGCGGATAAAACTAATTGGCGCAATATGCTCAAAGGATCATCCATTGAGATGGATCTTGAGCAAGAACAAGAGCGTTTAATTGATCGACTTTATGAAGGTTTGGATTCCTTGCAACATGAGTTTGGGTTGCAGTCCATCACTGATTTATCCGATGAAAATGAAACTCACGAATTTACCTACCCAGTTTTAGAATACCCAACCAAAATTACCAGCCTTAATGCAGAAAAAACGCCATTCATCGAAGGTACTTTGATGGGAATTAAGGGTCAGTATTGGATGCTTGACACTGGCGTAATAAACATTCGTAAATACACTGGTTATCAAGCGACATTGAACTTTTAGGAGAGAGCACATGAAAGAGAGTCAACCTTCAGCGATTTATTTGAAAGACTATAAAGTCCCTCCTTTTCTAATTGATAAAACAGAACTCACATTTGATCTAGATGAAGCGACAACGATCGTTACTTCTCGTCTGCATATGCGCCGTAATCCAGCCTTTGGTAAATCGACAGCACCTTTGATTCTAGACGGTGGTGAAGACGTTAAACTGATAGGTGTTGCCATGGATGACTATGCGCTACCTCCAGAGGAGTACCGAATCAGTGAAGACAAACTGATTATTACAGCGACCGCGGATGAATTTGTTCTGACCTGTGAAACCTTGATTGAGCCGCAAAACAACACACGCCTAGAAGGTCTATATCGTTCGTCTTCTATGTTCTGTACACAGTGTGAAGCCGAAGGTTTCCGCCACATTACCTATTACCTCGATCGTCCTGATGTAATGTCAGTGTTTACTACCACTATCATTGCCGACGAAACTCGCTACCCAGTGATGTTGTCCAACGGTAATGAAGTGGAACGTGGTAAAACGGACGAAGGTAAAACTGTTGTTGTATGGCACGACCCATTCCCTAAACCAGCTTACCTTTTTGCCTTGGTTGCGGGTGATCTTGCGGTAAAAAATGATGTGTTTACGACACAAAGTAACCGCGATATTAAACTGCAAATTTTCACCGAGTCGCACAATATCGATAAAGTCGATTACGCAATGGAAGCACTAAAACGCTCTATGCGTTGGGATGAAGAAACCTACGGACGTGAATACGATCTGGATATTTTTATGATCGTTGCTGTAGATGATTTCAATATGGGGGCAATGGAAAACAAAGGGCTGAATATTTTCAATTCCTCTTGTTTGCTTGCTAGCCCAGAGACAACCACCGACGATACCTACTTACGAGTAGAAGCGATCGTTGCCCACGAATACTTCCATAACTGGTCTGGGAACCGTGTTACTTGCCGTGATTGGTTCCAGTTAAGTTTAAAAGAAGGTTTTACCGTATTCCGTGATCAGACTTTTTCTGCGGATATGCATTCTGAAACTGTAAAACGCGTTGAAGACGTTTCTTTCCTTAAAACAGCGCAATTTGCTGAAGATGCAGGTCCAATGGCGCATCCTGTACGTCCAGCATCCTTCATCGAAATTTCTAACTTTTACACTCTGACTGTCTATGAAAAAGGCGCAGAAATTGTCCGCATGATTCATACATTGTTAGGCGCTGAAAAGTTCCGTGCTGGTTCAGATTTGTATTTTGATCGTCACGATGGACAAGCCGTGACCTGTGATGATTTTGTTGCTGCAATGCAAGATGCCTCTGGCTTTGATCTTTCTCAATTCAAACGCTGGTACTCTCAAGCAGGGACGCCGATTATTACTGTCACAGATAGCTTTGACGAAGCAACCGGAATTTATCGTTTAACCATGTTGCAAGATACGCCAGCCACACCAGGTCAACCAACAAAATTACCGCTGCATATCCCTATACGTGTTGGTTTACTTAATGAGCAAGGTACAGCCTTATCAGCAGAGGTGAATGGCGTTGTTGCAGAAGATCATGTGTTGCACTTGAAATCTAGCAAGCAAGAATTTGAGTTTAGTAGTTTAACCGTGAAACCTGTGCCATCTTTGCTACGCGGCTTTTCTGCACCGGTGAAATTACGTTACGATTTTTCCACAAAGGATCTATTGCTTTTAATGTCATCTGATTCCGATGGTTTTAACCGTTGGAGTGCATCGCAACAATTAGCGGTTAACGAACTTACAGCGTTAATCAATCAAGTAATTGAAGGAAAAGAATTATCGATTGATTCTCAGTTAGTTCATGGCTTTAAAGCCTTATTAAATGATGAAACGCTAGACCCGGCGATGGTGGCGTTAATTCTTGCATTACCAAGTCAGGCTTACTTATCTGAATTAGCTAATCCGATTTATCCAGCCGCCATTAAACAAGCGTGCCAATATTTAAAAGGCCAGTTGGCTAATGCATTGTCGACAGACTTTGAACGTGTTTATCACGAACATAAAATCCAAGGCGAGTACCAAGCAACCGCTGAAGATATCGCTCACCGTTCATTGAAGAATATTGCCTTATCTTATTGGGTTGAAACGGGTAATGAGCTTGCTCAGCAAGAGGTTGTGACGCAGTTTCAAACGGCAAATAACATGACAGATCAATTTGCTGCGCTTTCTATTGCTGTGAATTCTCAACATAATAAGGCAGCGGAGCTACTGGCTGCTTTCTATGAGCAGTGGAAAACTGAGCCACTGGTTGTGAACAAATGGTTAATGCTAAGTGCTAGCCAAGAGCAAGAAACTGCTTTGGCTACTGTTCAAAGCTTGATGGAACATCCGGCCTTTGATTTGAAGAATCCAAATAAAGTTCGTTCTGTACTTGGAGGTTTTGGACAGAGTGTTGCAGGTTTCCATAAGGCAGATGGCAGCGGTTATCATTTCTTAGCTGACCAAATTATTTTATTGAATAAACGCAATCCGCAAATTGCTTCTCGTCTTTGCACACCATTAACGCGATGGAAAAAATTGCAGCCAGAGCTAAGTCTAAAAATGAAAGCTGAACTTGAACGTATTTTAGCGGAAGATTTGTCTAAAGATGTTTATGAAGTTATCTCTAAAAGTCTTGCGTAGTAATTAATAGAGTGGCTAGATTAAAGTTACAAAGCCCTTGAGGAGTTCTCTTCAAGGGCTTTTTTGTTTTTTCTATGATATGGATTAAATGGTTACCTTTACTACTTCTTTGCATTCTA
This sequence comes from Marinomonas sp. UCMA 3892, assembly GCF_012726345.1. Taxonomy (GTDB): domain Bacteria; phylum Pseudomonadota; class Gammaproteobacteria; order Pseudomonadales; family Marinomonadaceae; genus Marinomonas. The sequence continues at coordinate 10,756 of NZ_PTXN01000010.1, read as the reverse complement.
TACTTAATTCTGGCATAAGAGTGTTAACCTATTGTCGACCTTGAGTTTATTAAGGAGCGAAAAATGAAAGTACGTACGACGATTTTGATTCCTATTACTTTGGGCCTAATGATGTCAGGCTGTACGACATCTTCACGCCAGCAGACTGACTCTGTGATTGAGCCAACTGCTAGTTCTACCGAATCAGTTTCTCAAACCACATCTCAAGCCCCAGTTGTTAACGTAAAAGAAATGCAATTAGAAAAAGGGGTAGGGGCAAAAAACACACTGATTGATTCCCTTCAAAAACAACTTGCGAGTAATAAAAGGCAGCTTGCTTCCTTAAATAAATCTCTTGATGAAAAAGACATCATCATAACTAAGTTGCAGAAATCACCGTCGAGCGCCAAAACTTTAGCGGCATTAGAAGAACAAAAGAAATTACGAGAATCACTTGAATCACGCTATGCTGCATTAAAATTAGATAATGATTTACTTACACGTCGTATCGGTCAGCTGGAGAATGAAAACTCTTCATTAAAACAGCAGGTGTCTAGCTTAGAAAATCTGCCGACATCACAAGATGACTTTAAACAAAGCTATTTTGCATTGTTGGATGATAATGCAGAATTACAAAGCAAATACGCTAATTTAGAAGCGGATAATAAAGCCAATCAAAAACGGCTTACAGCCCTTAAAAAAGAAAATTTGATGTTAGGGGGAGCTCTTTCTGATGCAAGAGCTCAGCATCAAGTTTTATGGGACAAAATTCAATCATTAGGTGGCGATGACTCTGCTCGTTCCGAAAGCGTGCCGCAATCAAGCGCTCCAGTTATTCAGCCAATTACGGATGATAATTCAGATTACGAGCGTGAAAATGAGCGGATGCGGATTGAGCTGGCTGACTTAAAAAACCAACTAGTAAAGCAAAAAGCCCTTATCGAAGAATATAAAAGTGATGTTTTAAAATTGGAGTCAGCACTTGATGAAGGTGCGGATTATGAGGCTCGCTGGAAGGAGCTTGATAATAAACTAGCTCAAGCTCAGCAAAATAATGCTGCGTTAACCGCCCAGCTTAATGCAGCTGAAGAGCAGCTCGTCGCTAGTCAAACGGAACTTAGCGCATTATCTGCTAGCCTAGCCAGTACTCAACAAGCGTTGGAAACAAACGAAAATAGCGGTATATCAGTAACTGCAGCAATAGAAGCTTTGCAATCGCAAATGAGCTCAACATTACAGAACGTACAGTGGCAACTGCCTAATGAAATTGCTTTGCATAACAATTTTGAAATTTTGGTTTCTGCAGACGTTCGTCCTTCACTTTCCGGTCAGGTCTATCAAGCTGAGTTAGTTACTGACAGTGATATTCAAATGATCAGTGATCGTATCGCTAGCGCAGTCGTTCAAAATGGCCGTTTGCAATGGCGCTGGCGCGTAGCTGGATTAAACGAAAAGCCGGAAGCACAACTTAATCTATTTGTTAGTCAGCAAATTGCCTTCCAAGATCAAACGATTCAACGACAAGTATATCGAGGTAATGAGACCTTATCTTTGATTAATACTAACCTAATTGAAAAATATGGTTATTGGGGAATTGCAATTTTGCTTGGCTTGTTAGGTGGTTTTCTTATTGGCCGTATTAACAAATCAAAAAATAATCAAGAACTGAATTCTTAAAACTTCTGCGACATTAAAAAATGGCGAAGCTAACCTTGATTTGTTAGCTTCGTTTTTTTACCCTCGGATCATTCAACTCCTCATTACTTTTTTTCAACGCGCAAAGCAGCACTTTTCGGTATAGTACATTTGCATATTCTTTTTTGAGGTGGTGAGAGTGGTAAAGTCCGATTCGTATTCTATTATTGAGAAACGACTAGCTGAAAACGTATTGATTCTAGATGGTGCCATGGGCACCATGATTCAGGGATATAAATTAGAAGAAAAAGATTATCGCGGCGAACGTTTTGCTGAATGGAATAGTGACTTAAAAGGTAACAATGACCTGCTTTCTTTGACTCAACCAAAGATAATCAAAGATATTTATTCCAGTTATCTTGCTGCTGGAGCGGACATCATTGAAACCAACACTTTCAACGCCAATTATATATCCATGCTTGATTATCACATGGAAGGCCTCAGCTACGAGCTGAATTTTGAATCGGCTCGCTTAGCACGTGAAGCGGCAGATGAATTTACCAAACAAAATCCAAATAAACCGCGATTTGTAGCAGGGGCTGTTGGACCCACTAGTCGAACTTGTACTATTTCACCTGATGTTAATGACCCTGGTTTTCGTAACGTACATTTTGATGAGTTGGTAGATGCTTACACTACTGCCGTTGATGGTTTAATCAAGGGTGGCGTTGATATTATCTTAATTGAAACTATCTTCGATACCTTGAATGCGAAAGCCGCTATCTATGCTGTATTGGATTACTTCGAAAAAACGGGTGTGCGTTATCCGATAATGATTTCTGGCACCATTACTGATGCCTCTGGTCGTACTTTATCCGGTCAAACCACGGAAGCTTTTTGGAACTCTATTTCTCATGCTAAGCCTATTTCAGTTGGTTTGAACTGTGCTTTAGGTCCAAAAGAATTACGTCAGTATGTTGAAGAGCTTTCACGTATTGCCGACACTCACGTATCTGCTCACCCGAACGCTGGATTGCCAAATGCCTTTGGTGAATATGATGAATCCCCAGAAGAAATGTTAGAAGAAATTCAAGGGTGGGTAGACTCTGGTTTTCTGAATATCATCGGGGGGTGTTGTGGTACGTCACCAGAACACATTGCCACGTTCGCAAAAGCCTTTGCAGATTCAACTCCAAGGGTAATTCCAGAGATTGAAAAAGCCTGCCGCTTATCTGGTCTTGAGCCTTTTAATATCGATGGTAACAGTTTGTTTGTTAACGTCGGTGAACGTACTAACGTTACCGGTTCGGCAATGTTTAAACGTCTTATTAAAGAAGGTGATTTTGATACGGCTTTGGATGTGGCTCGACAGCAAGTTGAAAACGGTGCGCAGATTATCGACATCAACATGGATGAAGGCATGTTGGACTCGCAAGCGGCGATGGAGCGATTCCTTAAACTCATCGCATCTGAGCCTGATATTTCTCGTGTGCCTATCATGCTCGACTCTTCTAAATGGGAAATCCTAGAAGCGGGTCTGAAATGGATTCAAGGTAAGGGTGTTGTTAACTCTATCAGTATGAAAGAGGGCGAAGACAAATTTCGCGAACAAGCTCGTAAGCTTATGAAATATGGTGCTGCAGTCATCGTAATGGCGTTTGATGAAGTTGGCCAAGCAGATACTCGTGCACGTAAAATTGAGATTTGTCGCCGTTCGTACCACATATTGGTAGATGAAGTTGGCTTTCCACCAGAAGACATTATTTTCGACCCAAATATCTTTGCCATCGCAACAGGTATCGAAGAGCACAACCGTTACGCCTTGGACTTTATTGAGGCTACGGGTGATATTACCCGCGAACTGCCTTATGCCAAGGTATCTGGTGGTGTATCTAACGTGTCTTTCTCGTTCCGTGGTAATAATCCTGTTCGCGAAGCGATTCACGCTGTGTTCTTATATCATGCGATTAAACAGGGTATGACAATGGGGATCGTCAACGCAGGGCAACTTGCTTTGTATGAAGATATCCCAACGAAACTGCGTAACGCTGTAGAAGATGCGGTACTTAACCGTACACCTGATGCAACAGATAATCTGCTTGCTATAGCTGGCGAGTTTGCTGGTACTGGCGAAGTAGCGGAAAAAGAAACCCAAGAATGGCGAGGTTTGCCTGTGTCAGAGCGTCTTAGTCATGCTCTAGTGAAAGGTATAACAGAGTTTATAGATGAAGATACTGAAGAAGCACGTCAAGCCTTTGCCCGACCTCTTGAAGTGATCGAAGGGCCGTTAATGGATGGAATGGGCATTGTTGGTGATCTATTTGGTTCTGGCAAAATGTTCTTACCACAAGTGGTAAAATCCGCCCGTGTAATGAAAAAAGCCGTTGCCTACTTGATGCCTTTTATCGAGGAAGAGAAGCGTCTTAATATGGATACAGCTTCATCTAGTAATGGCAAAATCGTTATGGCCACTGTAAAAGGTGACGTTCATGATATCGGTAAGAATATCGTTGGCGTCGTTTTGCAATGTAATAACTTTGAAGTGATCGATCTTGGTGTCATGGTTCCCGCAGAAAAAATCTTGCGCACAGCCAAAGAAGAAGGTGCGGACATGATTGGTTTGTCTGGCTTGATCACACCGTCTCTTGATGAGATGGTACATGTGGCAAAAGAGATGGAGCGCCAAGGATTTGATTTACCCGTTATGATAGGCGGAGCCACCACGTCAAAAGCCCACACAGCAGTAAAAATTGAGCAAAACTATAAACGTAATCAAGTAGTACATGTTACCAATGCATCTCGAAGTGTTGGTGTAGCAAGTGCTTTGTTAAGCAAAGACAAAGAGCGCCGCCAGAAATTTGTCGATGAAATTAAAGCTGACTACGAAAAAACTCGAATTCGTTATAAAGACAGAGCCAAAGCGGGTCGTCGAGTCTCCTTGGATAAAGCACGGCAGAATAAAGCTCCAATTGCATTTGATGGCAGTAATGTGGTTCAGCCTAAAAAGCTTGGTATCACGGTACTAACCGAAAATGATATTGATCTTAATTTGGTTAAAGATTACATCGATTGGACGCCATTCTTCCAAACGTGGGAGTTGGCTGGCGCTTATCCACGCATTCTTACCGATGACGTGGTCGGTGTTGAGGCAACGCGTGTTTTCGAAGATGCATTGAAGATGCTTGACGAAGTGATTGCGACCAAGAGTTTGCAAGCTCGTGCTGTGGTTGGATTATTCCCTGCCAACCAAGTAAATCATGATGATATTGAAATTTATGCAGACGAATCTCGTAGCGAAGTCGTCGAGCGTTTGTCTTTTCTTCGAATTCAAAACGAATTAACAGCGCCTGGTAAATATAACCACAGTCTAGCAGATTTTGTGGCACCAAAAGAAAGTGGTGTGGCGGATTATATTGGTGCTTTTGCCTGTGCTGCAGGTTTTGGTATTGACCCTCTTGTGGCGAAATATGAAGCAGATCATGATGATTATAATTCTATTATGATCAAAGCGGTGGCTGACCGGTTGGCTGAAGCGACGGCAGAGTATTTACACGAAAAAGTGCGTAAAGAATTTTGGGGCTATGCTGAAGCTGAAGAATTAACCAACGAGCAATTGATCAAAGAAAAATACCAAGGTATTCGTCCGGCACCAGGATATCCAGCTTGCCCTGATCACACAGAAAAAGCCAAGCTTTGGTCTTTGTTGGATGTGAAAGAAAAGATAGATATGGAGATCACTGAGAGCTTTGCCATGCTACCAACCGCGGCAGTAAGTGGCTGGTACTTTGCCCATCCGGATACGACTTACTTCGGTATCGGTAAAATTGGTCCAGATCAAGTGGATGATTACGCTGAACGTAAAGGAATGAGTAAGGATGATGCCGAGCGTTGGTTAGCACCTAATCTTGGTTATGATCCTGAAGACGATCGTATATAAGTTTCTTTTTTGTCTCTTATGCTTAAATAAACCTAATCTGCGATGTTTGTCAGCGCAGGTTGGGTTTTTCTATTTTAAAGGATATTTGCATGTCAAAAACCATTAAAGATCCAGAGCAACACAAAAAACGCATGCAGGCGATTAAGTCACATGTTGATAAACGTATTGCCAAAGCCCAAGAAGATAAAGGTACATTTGTTCTGCTTACAGGAAATGGTAAGGGAAAATCTAGCTCAGCGTTGGGTATGGTCGCCCGTGCTTTGGGCCATGGAATGAAGGTTGGGGTGGTTCAGTTTTTAAAAGGTGAATGGAACACAGGTGAGATCGATTTCTTCAAGCAGCAAGCAAACGTGCAATGGGAAATCATGCCAGCGGGGTTTACTTGGGAAACGCAGAACCGTGAATCTGATATCGCTTCATCTGAGCAAGCATGGGAAAAAGCCGCCGCTATGTTGACTGATCCAAGTATCGATTTGGTGGTGCTCGACGAGTTAACCTACTTATTGCATTATGAGTATTTACTTGAAGATGATGTACTTAATGGCTTGATGAATCGTCCTGAAAATCAGCATCTTGTAGTAACTGGTCGCGGTGCTTCAGATGCTCTGATTGAATTGGCCGATACAGTCAGCGAGATAAAAGAAGTAAAACATGCATTTAAACGAGGTATTAAAGCTCAAAAAGGGCTGGAGTTTTAATGCGTTGTCGTTTTATATTAGTCGGCTAGAAATTTATCAAGAGTTTTATAGAACACATTCTAATAATAAAGTTATGATTTTTTAACTCTCAATTTAATAGAGGTTTTTATGGCAACCATTGAGCGCATGGAAGTTGGTCAACGCATGAGTCGTATCGTTAAGCACAATGAAACGGTATATCTTTGCGGCCAAGTTGGTGCTGATGCGAATACGGATATTACCGAACAAACACGAACCATGTTAGATAAAGTGGACGTTTTGTTAGAGCAGTCAGGGACAGATAAATCCTATATTTTATCTGCTACTATTTATCTTCGTGATATGAAAGATTTTGCAGCGATGAACGCAGTTTGGGATGCGTGGATTCCTGAAGGGCATGCTCCAGCAAGAGCTTGTGTAGAAGCTAGATTGGCAAGACCAGAGTTATTGGTCGAAGTATCTGTTGTTGCTGCTTTAAAATAATACTCTTGGATGGGCTGGGGTCTTGTACGCCAGTCTATCTTTAATTTGATTCTACATACTTTTCTAGCTCCTTAATTTCTTTTTACCACTACATCGTTTTCCACCAAAGCATTGCTTAATGCTCGAATAGTTCTTGCCATATCCCGTGATAAGTTCATTAGCAAAATTCCAAAATCGAATGGATATTGGTCGTGAAAGTCACTGAATAGCTGAGTGGATATTTCGAGCAGTAAGCTATCTTCTAGTGCGCAAAGGCTGCCAACTCGTTCGTGTAATGCAATCATCGATACGAAGCCAATTGCTTCACCGAAGCAAATTGTTCTGGTTCGTAGTTTCTTTTCGCCATGTTGCTTATAGAAGTCCAACTTGCCATGTAATACAGCATGGAAGCTTTCCCCCTTACTGCCATAAGAAAAAATCTCATCGCCTTTGGTGACTTTGTGTAAAACGCCTTCATTCAATAGAAACTGAATAGAGGCTTCCGATAAAGCGCCAAAAATAGAGCCTTCTTTCAAATGCTTTGGCGATATGTCGTATTGTGATTCTTTTGCTAGGACGGTTTTCATTTCTCTCTCCGTCTATATGAGTTCTTTTTATATCATCGGCCAAAAAATTCATTTCTGAATAGCCAATAGGTTTATATTAGTTTTAGGCTTATTCGAGCTAAAACAGTAGTATCGTTTTGTATTGTATTTATAGTTTTTGGACTCTGTCTGTAACAGTAAGTTCGCCTTTTTTTGGTAATAAATGCTTTCACCCTTAAAGAGTCGAGTCAATCTGTGCGATAATGCGCGGATCAGCTTTGCTCTGACGATTTAGTCTACTAAGAGCACAATTATTTACCTCATGATAAACGGAAGAATACTTTGTTAACGACGGCCAACATCACCATGCAATTTGGTGCAAAACCCCTTTTTGAAAACGTTTCTGTCAAATTTGGAGAAGGAAAGCGTTACGGTCTTATCGGCGCGAATGGATGTGGTAAATCCACTTTCATGAAAATTTTAGGTGGCGATTTAGAGCCAAGTTCAGGCAACGTTTCAAAAGACCCAAATGAGCGTCTTGGTAAATTGAAACAGGATCAATTTGCTTACGAAGAATATTCTGTTATTGATACCGTTATCATGGGTCACACAGAGCTTTGGGCGATCAAGTCTGAAAAAGATGCTATCTATGCTAATCCTGAAATGACAGAAGCGGACGGCTTACGTGCAGGTGATCTAGAAGCAGAGTTTGCTGAAATGGACGGTTACACAGCGGATGCTCGTGCTGGAGAGTTATTGCTAGGTGTTGGTATTCCAACCGAGCAGCATTATGGTTTGATGAGCGAAGTAGCTCCAGGTTTAAAACTGCGAGTTTTGTTAGCTCAAGCCTTGTTCTCTGATCCAGAGATTCTGTTGCTGGACGAGCCAACAAACAACCTAGATATCAACACTATCCGTTGGCTGGAAGGTGTCTTGGTGGAGCGTAATTGCACCATGATCATCATTTCCCATGACCGTCACTTCTTGAACTCTGTTTGTACTAACATGGCGGATTTGGATTACGGTGAGTTGCGTTTGTTCTCTGGTAACTATGATGAATACATGACGGCGGCGACTCAAGCTCGCGAGCGTCTATTGTCAGACAACGCGAAGAAAAAAGCGCAAATCAACGAACTAAAATCGTTCGTAAGCCGATTCTCTGCTAACGCATCTAAATCTAAACAAGCAACGTCTCGTGCTAAGCAAATCGATAAGATTCAGCTTGAAGAAGTTAAGCCTTCAAGTCGTCAGAATCCGTTCATTCGCTTTGAGCAAGAAAAGAAACTGCACCGTATGGCTGTGCAAATTGAAAACGTTGCAAAATCGTATGATGAAGAGATCTTTAGTGGTCTGAATATGATGGTTGAAGTGGGTGAGCGCATTGCAGTCATTGGTCCAAACGGTATCGGTAAAACGACTTTACTAAAATGTTTAGTTGGTGACACAGAGCTAACTAAAGGTGAAGTAAAGTGGTCTGAGAATGCCAATATCGGTTACTACGCTCAAGATCATGCTCATGAGTTTGAGAAAGACGTTGATTTAATAGAATGGATGGGGCAGTGGGCGCAAGAAGGTGACGATGAGCAAATCATTCGCGGTACTTTAGGTCGTCTTTTATTCTCTCAAAACGACATTAAGAAATCAGTGAAAGTACTTTCAGGTGGTGAACAAGGGCGCATGCTATTTGGTAAGTTGATGTTGCAGAAGCCTAACGTACTTGTCATGGATGAGCCAACCAACCACATGGATATGGAATCTATTGAATCACTGAACTTAGCGCTTGAGAATTATCCAGGCACTCTGATTTTTGTCAGTCATGACCGTGAATTTGTGTCATCTTTGGCGACTCGCATTGTTGAAGTAACGAGCGATGGTATTGTCGATTTCCACGGTACATATGATGAATACTTGGCTAAAATAGAAGCTTAAACCAAGAAATAATATTCTTGATATAAAAAAAGAAGGCTGAGTGCCTTCTTTTTTATATGTTTTTCATGGTGAAAATAGATGAGAGTGACTTAAAACTTTAAGCTTTACGTCTGTCTACATACACTTCTGGTTCTTTGTATTCAAGAACTTCAACCCCGTCGCCTACGTTAACTACTCCAGTGTTTAGTGCAATCATATTGAGGCCAAAAGTAATGCTTTCCTTATCAAGCAGACGAAATTTAGCTAACGTTTTTAGCGGCTCGCCTTTTTTACTTCGTTGCGCTGTGATTGGGTTCAATGTTGTAAAGATACAGCGGTCACAAGGTTTAACGTTCTCAAATTCTACCTCTCCAATACGGATTCGTTTCCAGCTGTCTTCCTCAAACGGCTTATTGCCTTTAATAACCAGATTTGGACGGAATTGCGCCATTTGAATATCTTCAGGACAAGTTCGATTAAGCTCAGCCAGAGAGGCTTCAGTTGTCAATAAAAAAGGATATCCATCAGCAAAACCTACAGGAACTTCGGGCCTTCTTTTGGTAAAACGTTCAGATTTTTCACCAAAATACACCAATCTTACTGTTTCGCCTGCTATCTCACTAAACCACGCATTAGCATCTTCTTGAGCAAGCTGTGCGTTGACTGAGTTATCCCAAACAGTGACTTCTGCATACTCATTGGAAAAGGCAGATGAATTGAGAGATAGCTCATGAGCGAGCTTTGGATGTGAAAGCTGCCACGCACCGTTTTTACTAGGCTTAGCCGTTACCAATGTGATATTTGGGTGCTTTCGACCCGTAATGAATTCGCCGTCAGGTTTTACGAGCATGTAGCGTCGATCTCCACAAAGTCCGGTACTCTCAACTTGACTTGATGGTAAAGATATACCTTGGATCGATTTTATCGGATAGATAGCAAGTTCACTTAGGGTGTACTGCATGGATACTCCATTTTGTGATTTTTTGAGAGGTTTTTATTATTGCCCAAGAGGAAAATCATTCCAATATCGAGTAGGGTGAGGCGTTGCCGCCTCATCCCTCTCACAGAACCGTACGTACGGACCTCGTATACGGCTCATGCAAACTTCCATTCAGTATAAACACTGAACACATACCCCGTTCTCACTTCTTCAAGATTCACCAAACCTTGCTCATCGAACCATTTGTTTGGCATCGCGTGGCTGGCTAATGGACTCGCTGCATTTCTCCAACTGGTCATCGAGATGTACTTAAACGGCGGCTTGTAGCCCAGTTGCTTGAGCCTTCGATGCAGCCGTTTAGGTTTCTTCCATAATTTTAGTTGAGCACTGCGAAGCCGTCTCCTTAACCATTGGGCGATTTTCTTGAATTCACCACTCGCATTGGCAATCCTGAAGTACTGTCTGAACCCTCTTAATAGCGGATTCAGCTGTTTGATCACATCACTCAACGGTTTACCGCCGTTTCGTTTCGTCATCTGCTTAAGCCGTTGTTTGAACAAGTCCAGTTTCTTGGTTTGGATTCGGGTATATCGACTTCCGATCTCCACGCCTAAAAACTTCACTCCCTCACGACTGTGCGTAAGGTGCGTCTTTTCTTCGTTCACTTTGAGCT
>NZ_PTXN01000038.1 GCF_012726345.1 Marinomonas sp. UCMA 3892 | reverse complement strand
AACAGTGACGATTACTGAAGATATCAATAATGATGGTTTAATCAATAAAGCTGAATTATCTGGTGATGTTGATGTGAAGGTGAGYGTACCAGCGGGAGCCTTGGTAGGTGATACCATTACAATAACTGATGGCACTACACCCCAAAGCATTGTTTTAACCGCTGCACAAATAACGGCGGGGTTTGTAACGACAGCCTTCGCAAGTCCAGGAGAAGGTAACACGATCAGTGTAAGTGCGACCTTAAGTGATCAATATGGTAATACGTCTTCAGCAGGTACAGACAGTGCGAAGGTTGATACTTTTATAAATGTACCAGTAATCGATTTAACTTCTTCAAGTGATACTGGTGATTCTTCAGTCGACAATCTAACAAATGACACCACCGCCACATTCACTCTTTCTAACATTGATAGTGATGTGGCCCTTGTTGAAGTATTCAGCGGCACAACAAAATTAGGTAACGCAGTACAAGCAGCAGATGGTAGTTGGAGYTTTACAGCGACTAATGGGCAATTARCYGAAGGTGCTAACACTCTTACCGTTAAAGTGACTGATAATGCTGGYAATACAGMGACTTCTACTCCACTAGATGTCACTTTAGATACGCAAGCAAGTGCCTCTATTAGCATTGATACAATAGCTGGTGATGATGTACTTAATGCTATTGAGGCGAGTGGTATTGTAACGATTACAGGGAGAGTAGATGGTGATGCTGCTGAGGGCGATACAGTTACCTTAACGATTAATGGCGACAGTTCAAAATATACGGGTTTGGTTACTACTAATGAAAATGGTGGTTTGGTCTATAGTATCAATGTTGAAGGTAGTGATTTAACAAATAATCGTATTATACAAGCGAGTGTTTCCGGAACTGATGCAGCAGGGAATGCGTTCACTGCGACTTCAGAGTCCACCGATGGTGTATATCAAGATAAAAGCACTGTTATTGCTAAGCTTGATGATAATGGATTCACTTTTGAGGGTGAAGATGCAATTTTCACTCTGTCACTCAACCAAGCTTCTCCAACGGATGTTACCGTTAAATTATCGACATCCTTTAATACTGCAAGTGCCGATGATATTGGCACCATGACCGCGAGTTATGTGGATGAAAACGGTCAAACTCAATCATTGGCGATTGGTTCTGATGGTTCTCTTACGGTTCCTGCTGGCGTCACGAAAGTTACTTTAAATGTTCCTACTATTAATGATTCTGTTTATGAAGGTAACGAGAAATTTACTATCAGTGTAGAAGGTGTGACCGGAGTTGTTGCTGCAGATAGCGCAACGACTACGATTATTGATGGTGATGGTGTACCGACGGTTAGCGGTGTGAGCTCGGCGGTAAATGCCGATGGAAACGCTGTGATTGAAGGTGAAGACGCGGTGTTCACCGTGAGYCTAAGCAACGCGAGCAGCAYGGCGCAAACGTACGAATTCAGCTTGACGAACGGCACGGCGGGCAGCAATGACTACGATACAGATCTATCACATGTGACGTTTAGTAATGGAGTTACTTACAATTCCAGCACAGGAAAGATTACTGTGCCAGCAGGCGTTACTGAGTTTGMAGCGACAGTATCAACGACAGATGACGGCATCAATGAAGGTAGTGAAACCTTTACTTTGAATGTAGGCGGTGTGTCTGGTGCTGCAACCATTATAGATAATGACCTTTTAGCTCCAACAGTGACGATTACTGAAGATATCAATAATGATGGTYTAATCAATAAARCWGAATTATCTGGTGATGTTGATGTGAAGGTGAGYGTACCAGCGGGAGCCTTGGTAGGTGATACCATTACAATAACTGATGGCACTACACCCCAAAGCATTGTTTTAACCGCTGCACAAATAACGGCGGGGTTTGTAACGACAGCCTTCGCAAGTCCAGGAGAAGGTAACACGATCAGTGTAAGTGCGACCTTAAGTGATCAACATGGTAATACGTCTTCAGCTGGTACAGACAGTGCGAAGATCGATACGACCATCGACAGCGATGGCGACGGTGTGACCGTGTCCATCGATGCGATGACGGACGACACAGGCTCATCCGACAGCGACTTCATCAGTAAAGACACGACGCCAGTGATCAGCGGCAAATACGACGCGGTCGATGGCGATGTGACGGTGACAGTGACCAACGCGGCGGGTAATGCCGTTGCGGGTACGTTGAGCACCGATGCGGCGAACGGCACGTGGACGTTCACGCCAACGAATGCGTTGGATGAAGGTGGTTACAGCATCACGGCGACGATCACGGATACAG
>NZ_PTXN01000004.1 GCF_012726345.1 Marinomonas sp. UCMA 3892 | reverse complement strand
AATTACAACGTAATAAAATACGACCGTCGATGACAGATGGCTATGACTGCTACCAAAATGCGTTAGCAGAAAGGGTGAATGGCATATTGAAGCAAGAATTTTTGATTGGAAGATGCAGAACTTTTAAAGAGTTAGAAAGGCATATTAGTGAGTCTATTGATATTTATAATAGGTATCGACCTCACTTAAGTCTAAATATGAAAACACCAGAAGAAGTGCATGAAAAAGCCAGTATGGAATCCATACTGGCTTAACAAAAATCGTCAACGTATTTTAGGACGAGACATACTTTATTGCTCGATAGATTAATAACGTTTCAAGATAATCGCTGCGTTAACACCACCAAAACCAAAGCCATTACAAAGCACGTACTCGACACTTTTTTCACGTGAAACCAATGGGATAAGATCCAAATCGGCCATGCTGTCTTCTGGGTTCTCAAGGTTAAGAGTTGGTGGTAGAACACCTGTGATAAGTGCTTGCGCACTGAAAATGGTTTCGACGCCACCCGCAGCTCCCAACAAATGACCTGTCGCGGACTTAGTTGAAGAGATCGCCACCTCTGTGACTTTTTCACCAAACACTCGACGCAAGGCGTTTATCTCGCCTCGATCCCCCACCGGGGTGGATGTCGCATGAGCATTTACGTAGCCAATTTGCTCAGCTGAAATGCCAGCCATAGTTAATGCCGTTTGCATTGCTCGCGCGGCACCTTCGCCATTTTCTGGCCCAGACGTCAGGTGATAGGCATCGCCACTGGTGCCGTAACCAACGATCTCAACCAGCGGAGTCGCGCCTCGTGCTAAGGCATGTTCCAGCGTTTCTAGCACAACAAGTCCTGCACCTTCCCCCATCACAAAGCCTTCCCGATCTTTATCGAAAGGCCGTGAGGCTTTTTCGGGAGCATCATTTCGCGTAGAAAGCGCCTTGAGTGCCCCAAATCCAGCAAGAGACAAGGGATCAATACAAGCTTCCGTGCCGCCCGCTAGCGCAACTTTAGCCTCTCCCGTACGCAATAGACGCATTGCATCACCAATCGCCTGTACACCCGCGGCACAAGCTGTCACCGGAGTGCCAATCGGCCCTTTGAAACCATATTTGATAGACACATTACCTGCCGCAAGATTGGCAAGAAAAGCCGGAACGGTGAAAGGAGATAAGCGTCGAGCGCCTTGTTCTACTAAGGTTGTGTGGGCTTGAGTGATCGTCGGTAAACCACCAATGCCAGTAGCAATGATGGTGGCGGTGGCTTCTTGATCGTCGACAGATGTAGGGTGCCAATTCGCTTGAAAAAGCGCTTCTTCTGCCGCTGCCAGAGCAAATAATGTAAACAGATCGACACGTTTACGATCTTTAGGTGACAGATAGTCCGATTCATTCAAACCATTCGCCTGTTCCGTATGACTAGGCACCTGTCCCGCAATATGAGTGTTTAGCCCTTCAGACAAGGTCGTCGGTAGCAAGCGAATGCCAGATTCACCACGAACCAATCGATCCCAAACCGACGCCACACCCAAACCAAGTGGTGAAACCAGCCCCATACCGGTAATAACAATACGTTCTTTAAGCGACATGTGATAACCCTCTTAAGTTTCAGCAAAAAGAAAGCCACCATGCTAGAGTGAGTCTATATATGATCAAGATAATATTTAGAATCCGATTTATAATGGGATACAAAGGAACTTACCTAGGAGGTTTTAACTATGTCTTACACACCAAGACACAAAGAACAAACTAGACAACGGATATTACAAGCCGCAGCAAAACTATTTTGCTCGAACGGCTTTGATCGCGTCACGCTTACTCAAATCATGAAAAAAGCCAACATGACACACGGTGCCTTTTATGCGCATTTTTCCGGCAAGAGCAGCCTATATGAAGCAGCCATGCAGTTCGCCACATCTAATGGTTTTTGGGCGCGAAATGATAAAAAAACCGAAAGCAATGAAACCCATTTAAAAGCCTTGGTCACTCGATATTTAAGCTGGAGCCGCAATGACAAAGAGCATCCATCCCCTTTGGAATTTCTAGTCACCGACGCAGCCCACAAAGAAGAGAAAGTTCGCCAAGCCTATCAAGCTTGTTTCGATAGCTTGGTTGAACGCCTTGCAGAGATTCTGAAAAAGCGTGGCAGCCAAGAAGCCGAAGCACTAGCAGAAGAGACAGTTGTTTCATTAGTGGGAACCGTCGCCATTGCACGATCTTTTGACAAACCACTGCAAACTGACTTTTTAAAACGTGCCCAAGAACGCATCGTCAATCGACTCAACAGCGGAATAAAAAATAGCGAGCCAGTGGAAGGTTAGGGCAGACTCATACTAATAAACCCAGCGAGGGAAAGTCTGTTTAAGCTCATCCAGCACGGTTTCTTTCAAACTCTGAGCGGCTGTATTCAATCCGTCTGCTTGCATAAGACAAAGCATAAGATCTGGCAACCTTGGTAACCATTCTTTTTCTAGAACGACCAATGAGTCAGGACGACCGGCTGGAGTACGAACCGTAATACCTAAACCCGCTTCTGTTGCAGACCACACTCCAGATAAACTATGACTAGACATAGCCACCCGCCACGGAATTTCTCTTGCATCTAACGCTTTTATCGCCGTTTCGCGCAGTAAACACGGGCTCTCAAATAATACTAACGACAATGGCATTTGTGGATCAGCAAGAGCCTCTGGAACACCAATAAATTACAGCAGGTAAACCTAGAGACACCAAAACCAAAGAAGTTTTCTATCAAACGCTATTAGCAAAACTACAAATTTCTGTCGGGCTTAATCCAACAGACCTAATGATCATTATTTCAACCAACCAAACTGAAGAATGGTCATTTAGCAATGACGCAATGGCGACCTCACCTTGAAAGGAAAGTAACAATGGTTGCTAACACGCTGGACATTTTGGACTTCACAAACAGTAGAGAGAAAGGAAATAACCGATGTTTTATCAAGAGATTGGTTTCACATTGGCTATTTGGCGCAATGAGCATGTCTTTTATTCGCTTGAAATAGAATGCAACATAAGAAAAATAACATGATAGTCACTACTAGCCCGTTACAAAATTAATTACTTTGTAACGGGCTAGTAAACAGGCTACTGCTTTGCAGTTATTCCTGAATTATGTACTCAACTTCACACCAATTACCTTGGTCATGGGACTGTAAACACGCTTCAACAAAACCCATATCCTTAACCGCCAGATCGACATTTGGGTAATACAAAAAGTCCTTTTCCGATAATGCTAACCGTATATGTTTATATACATTTGAAAAAGCTTCTAAGTAACCTTCTGGATGGCCTGCTGGAATACGACACAAAGCGTTTAAACGCTCCGGGTAACCCGAGCCATTTCGAGTCAATCGTTGAGCTGGCGCTCCCATTGGCTTAAACCACAGCACATTAGGATCCTCTTGACGCCACTCAAGCGTTGCTCCACGACCGGTTAAACGAAAACCAAGATCATTTTCATGTCCCGTCATTACTTGTGAAGCCAATATCCGACCTTGCAGTATATTGTCACTGTAACCTAATTGAATATCCGCATGGTCATCAACTCTTCTCCCTGCGACAAAAGTAGCCAAGCGTGCATTTACCGACGATGCAGAATAACCAATCAAATAACTAACCAAATTATAAGCATGTATGGCTATGTCACCTAAACATCCTGCACGTCCAGCCTTAGCAGGGTCAGTACGCCAAGCAGCTTGTTTTTGATCAGAATTTTCAATATCTGCGGCCAGCCAATCTTGTAGATAATAGGCATCTACCATTAACAACTCACCTAACTCGCCATTTTTGACCAATTCTCGTGCAACTTTAACCATAGGATTTTCAACATAGTTGTAGGTCACAGCAAGAAAAGTGTTTCGCTCCTTTGCCAAAGTCTGTAATTCTTGAGCTTGTAGCAATGAAACCGTAAGTGGTTTTTCACAAATCACAGCAATTCCGTGATCTAAAAAAGCCTTAACATTGTCATAATGCAAAAAATTAGGCGTAACAATACTCACCACCTGAATACCATCTTCTCGTTGGCTTTCCACCTCAGCCATGGCATTAAAGTCAGAGTAGGCGCGGTCTGCTTCCACACCTAGTAATTTAGCGGATGCTTTTGTTCTTTCAAAGTTAGAAGAGAAGCAACCAGCGACAAGCTGGTAGCCTCCATCCAGACGAGCGGCCATACGGTGAACATCGCCAATAAACGCACCATCTCCACCGCCCACCATTCCCCATCGTAATATCGCCATCCCACTGTCTCCTAAAGTGACTCAATCTAAAGCAGTACAGTCTGACCTGACTGATCTGATTGTTCACAGGCATCCAGCACGCGTTGTACCTGCAATCCTGCTTCGAAGTCAGGCTGGTCCTGTACGCCAGACAGAATGCTTTGAATAAAACGCTGGTATATATTCGGTGTGTGGTCACATTTAAGTTCTTTCCACACACAGTCAATAACATCGTCATCTAAGCATACTTCCAAACGATCCCATTCTTGGTCTAATTGTAGCGAGACTTTCACTGCACCTTTGTCACCATGAATCACTAAGCGCAAATCATTAAGATGCCCAGTTGCCCAACGGGAGGCATGAATAGACGCCATGGCTCCATTGTTCATTCGAGCAGTGATCAAAGCACTATCATTGGCATCGAGATGGTATTCACCAATCTGATTATTTTCAGCTTTGTCGAAGGTTGTTAGAGTACAGTTCACACTCGCAAAATCACCAACGGGAAAGCGAACAAAGTCGAGTATGTGAACACCTACATCGCCTAGTACACCTTTACTGCCATGCGCACTTGATAGTCGCCACAACCAAGTATCTTCGGTCTTCCAATCCCCCCATTTAGGAGATACTAACCAACTCTGCAAATAGCTTGCTTCTACATGACGAATATTACCGATACGTCCCATTGCAATAAGCTCTCGTGCTTTTTGTAACGAATGAGCATTTCGATAACTTAAATTAACCATATTTATGCACTTAGCTTTTTTCGCAGCGTCAGCCATTTCTTTGGCATCCGATGCATTGAGTGCTAATGGTTTTTCACATAACACATGCATTCCCGCTTCAAGTGCTTGAATCGATAGGTTTTTGTGAAATGGATCTGGTGTCACAATAGAGACTGCGTCCACCTGACCGCTGCTTAGTAGAGCCTCTACCGATCCAAAGGCATAAGGAATATTATGAGCCTCAACAAAGCTTGCAAGGCGCGAAGCATTTAGATCGCATGCCGCGACCACTTCGCAATTGGCTATTTTTGAAAACTCTTCTGCGTGAACTCGCGCCATACCGCCAGTCCCAATAATGCCGATACGAATCATTATTTGAAGCCCTCTTCACCAGGCTTATGCAAACCTTCGCCTTTAACTTCAATAGGGTTTGGAGCTTGATCAGCAGGGACACAAGGACATGAGTCGATCCAACGGCTACCCTCAGGCTGTGACCATTTCACCGCATTTTTTAGAACGCGTTTCACCTTGTCATCATAGTAAATTGGATAGGTTTCATGGCCCGGACGGAAATAGAATATTTTGCCATTACCACGACGATAGACAAGACCTGAACGGAATACTTCCCCCCCCTCAAATGCACTGATGAAAATTACTTCATCTGGATTTGGTACGGCAAACGGTTCGCCATACATTTCAGTATGAGGTAACTCAATATAGTCTCCCACGCCTTGAACAATAGGATGACCAGGGTTAACCACCCAGAGTCGTTCACGTTCACCAGCCTCACGCCATTTTAGAGAACAGGTAGTTCCCATTAAACGTTTAAATATTTTGGCATAATGACCGGAGTGAAGGACTAATAACCCCATTCCCTCAAGTACACGCTTCTGGACCCGATCAACAATTTCATCCGCAACATCACCATGAGCAGCATGCCCCCACCAAATCAAAACATCTGTGTTTTCTAGTTTTTCTTCGGTAAGACCATGCTCTTTATCCTGCAAAGTAACACTAGTTGCTTCAATATCCTGATCTTCATTCAAGCCTGCAGCAATGCAGTTATGCATACCATCAGGATAAATGCGGGCGACCACTTTATTAGTTTTTTCATGGACATTTTCCCCCCACACAGTCACTTTTATTGTCATTTTTTTCTCCTAGATATTATTTTTTTGATGATGGAAAACAAAATAAAGTAAACGTTTACGTAATTAACTTAAACGTTTACTCAAAAAAATAAAAGCCTTTTTGGAAAAAATTAATACAAAAAGTTTCGAAGATTAAGGGAAGAAATAGCTAGATAAAAAAGAGTTAAGCACTCTCTCGGCTAACGAGTCGTGTCATCACTTCAACAACACGCGGAGGAAGCCCATCTAATTGCTCTGATAGCAAACTGACAGCTGCCTCAGCAATCTTGGGAATATCTTGATGGATAGTTGTAATCTTATTAGAGAATCGTGGAAGGTCGTCAAAGCCCGTTACAGAGATGTCTTCAGGAACTTTGTACCCAGCATCTTCTGCGGCTTGAATAACACCAACCGCTAATTCATCATTTGCGCAAATCACAGCATCGTAAGGAAAAGGCTCAGATGACTGAAAATGCTCCATCATCTGACGATAAGCGCTTAGAGAAGAGCTAATTTGACGAGGCACATTATCAAAATTTTCTTGGAGCCCTAGTTCACCAATCGCTTTTCGATAACCACGTAATCGCCCTTGGCTTGTTGAAATGTCGATATTCTCCCCTAAAAAAAGCATGTTTTTCCGACCTTTTTTAAACAAATAGTGTGTAAGTTTATACACGCCATTTGCCTCATCAATGACAACAGAAGCACCCACCCCTGTTTCTAAAGTAACGTAGGGGAACTTTTGACGATCAAAAATTTCAGGGCGATCATCTTCTGTAGCGCCTAATAAAATCGCTGAGCTTGCCTGTGAAAACACTTCCTCAATATTTTCGTAAGCAAACAAAACCGGCACTAAACCCTTTCGATGTAAATATAAGGTTAATGCTTGATAAAGATGAACAAAGTAAGGTCTATCCGAAAACTCATAAGGGGAAGGGGGCATACATAGTGCAACAATTGGCGTTTTTCCAGAGATTAGCTGACGAGCCATAACATTCGGTTTGTAATTAATCTCTTCACTCAAAGATATAATTCGCGCACGTAATGCTTCACTAATGCCAGGTTTTCCATTTAATGCTCGACTTACCGAAGCTATAGAAACACCAGCTAAACTGGCTAGTTCATGAATCGTAACGGACTTATTACTCATGCGAATAGGATCACTTCTAAAAGATTTTAAATATATTGATAAGAATATCGCAAATTCACCCTGCAAGCGACTAAGAGCAAAAACCTCTCCTTTCAAATACCTTAATTTTAAAAATATTTAAAAAAACAGATATTCTGTTGACTAGAGTAAAGGTTTACTTTAGCTTAAAAACAAAGAGTAAACGTTTACGTTTCTGTTTTGACATAAGACTCGAAAAAAACAAAAATAGGAGTGATGACAATGAGAAATCCGTGGGAATTTATAAAACCTTCCTTGCTATCCATATCAATCGTGGCATCAGCCGCACAAGCGACTGAAGTAGTGCTGGTGTCTGGAGCCGTTGGTAAAGATATTGAAGTATTGAAGGAAGTGGTAAAACCTTGGGAAAAAAGCACTGGAAATAAACTAACCGTCTTTCCTATGCCAGCTTCTACCACAGACCAATTTGGCCAATATCGTCTATGGTTAGCAGCAGGGAATGCTGATATCGATGTGTATCAAACAGATGTTATTTGGGCCCCTCAACTTGCTAATAATTTTGTCGATCTAACTCCTTATACTAGAGATATCGTCGACCAACATTTCCCTTCCATCATTGAATCGCAAACAACCAACGGAAAACTAGTTGCTCTACCTATCTTCACCGACGCTCCGGCCCTTTATTACCGTAAAGACTTACTCAAAAAATATAATAAACCGGTGCCAAATACTTGGGGAGAATTAACTGAGACAGCCAAATACATTCAAACAAAAGAACGAGAAGCGGGTAACTCGGATATGTGGGGATTCGTTTGGCAAGGTAACGCTTATGAAGGCTTAACTTGTGATGCTTTAGAATGGGTGAAATCTTTTGGTGGAGGTCAAATAGTTGAAGCTGATGGTACGATTTCAATTAATAACCCAAACGCTGTTGCAGCGCTCAAAATGGCAAAATCTTGGGTAGGTGATATTTCTCCGGCAGGCATTCTAGCTTATCAGGAAGAGGATGCCCGAGGCGTTTGGCAGACAGGTAATGCCGTTTTTATGCGTAACTGGCCTTATGCCTATTCTCTGGGCAACACCGAAGAAAGTGCGATAAAAGGTAAATTTGGCGCAGCACCTTTGCCAAGTGGCACAAGTCAAAATAAATCGGCGGCAACACTGGGCGGATGGAATGTAGCAGTTTCTAAATACTCTAAGCATAAAGAAGCGTCTATTTCATTGGCTAAATACCTTGCATCTGAAGAAGTACAAAAGTATCGGGCGCTCCATTCATCGAATTTACCAACCATTATTTCCCTCTATGACGATAAAGATATAAAGGAACAACAGCCAATAATTGCGCAATGGAAAGATGTGTTTTTACATGCTGTTCCTCGTCCTTCCGCACCCACAAAAATCAAATACAACGAAGTGTCTTCTAAATTTTTCTCCGCAGTTCATAGCACGCTTGCAGGAAGTGGCTCAGCGGAAGAAAACCTTGAAGTACTTGAATACGAACTCGAGACGTTAAAAGGAAATACCTGGTAATTCGAACTGTTTACTGGGCTCATAAAAATATCCTTTTTTGAGCCCTTCCTTTTAACATAGGAAGCTCTTGTATGTTTAAAAAACACATCCTAACAACACCTGAGGTATCCAGCTTACAGCGCCAAAAATTGCGCGCAGCATTCTGGTTTCTCGCCCCCATGCTGCTGGTGTTGTTTTGCGTTGCAGCTTGGCCGTTACTACGTTCCATTTACTTTTCATTTACCAATACCTCATTAACCAACCTTTACGGTGGCGAATGGGTTGGTTTTAAAAACTATTTGACGTGGAAAACCTTCTCATCAGGACGCACGATTTATTCGGGAACTTTAGCCGACCCTGCATGGTGGAATGCAGTCTGGAATACCGTCAGGTTTGCAGTGGTCTCAGTTTCATTAGAAACCATTATCGGTTTAATGGTGGCATTAGTATTGAATGCGGAATTTAAAGGTCGTGGTTTGGTACGAGCTGCCATCTTAATACCATGGGCTATTCCAACAATTGTGTCAGCAAAAATGTGGGCATGGATGTTCAACGATCAATTCGGCATCATCAATGACATGCTCCTAAGCGTTGGTTTAATTGATCACAAAATAGCTTGGACAGCTAACCTTGATACCGCCATGTTATCGGTATTAATCGTCGATATTTGGAAAACAACACCATTCATGGCTCTGCTTTGCCTCGCAGGCTTACAAATGATCCCAAGAGATATGTATGAGTCAGCCAAGATTGACGGCGTACATCCTATAAAAGTGTTCTTTCAAGTGACGCTCCCCTTGGTAAAACCCGCACTCATGGTCGCTGTTATCTTTCGTACGTTGGATGCTTTGCGAATGTTTGACTTGATTTATGTACTGACACCTAACTCAAAAGCCACAAAAACTATGTCAATTCTCTCTAGAGAGAACCTCATTGAGTTTGATAAGTTTGCTTATGGCTCTGCTCAATCCACCTTACTCTTCGCCATTATTGCCATATTTGTAGCGCTCTATATTTGGCTTGGTAAGCTTGACCTTAGTGGAGAAAAATCATGACTAACAAGGCACTATTCAAAAAGGCCGCTTTTTACTCTGTCGTAGTTGTCATCGTACTTATCTCGGTTTTTCCGTTTTATTACGCGATTTTAACAAGCCTTAAAACAGGTTCTGATTTATTCAAAGTGAACTATTTTCCTTCCTCGTTTAATTTCAGCAACTACATAGATGTATTGAATAATGGTCAGTTTATTAGAAATACTCTGAACTCCGTCTTCATTGCGAGCACCACGGTTATATTCGCTTTGTTTCTTGCTGTTACAGCGTCATACGCATTAGCTCGTGTACGTTTTAAAGGGCGAGGACTGCTGCTTATGGCAATTTTAGCTATCTCGATGTTCCCACAAATTGCGGTTCTGGCCGGTTTATTTGAGCTAATTCGCTTTATTGGAATTTACAACACGCCTTGGGCCATGATTTTGTCCTACACCATTTTTACGCTGCCATTTACCGTTTGGGTGCTAACCACCTTTATGCGAGATTTACCCGTAGAAATAGAAGAGGCGGCCATAGTGGATGGCGCCACTCCTTGGGTCATTATCACACAAATTTTTATGCCCTTACTTTGGCCAGCCTTGGTCACCACAGGGTTGCTCGCTTTTATTGGTGCTTGGAACGAGTTTTTATTCGCGTTGACTTTCACTGCATCAGAGACCATGCGTACTGTGCCTGTCGCCATTGCCATGCTGTCAGGCTCATCTCAATACGAAACACCTTGGGGGCTCATTATGGCAGCCTCTGTTTTGGTCACCATTCCGTTGGTGATCTTGGTGCTTATTTTCCAGCGAAAAATTGTATCCGGCCTAACCGCTGGTGGTGTGAAAGGCTAAGGAGTATTCATTATGGCTAAAATTGAACTTAAAAATCTGAGCAAAACCTTTGGTAGCACAGATGTTATTCGAGGCGTCGATCTCACCATTAATGCTGGTGAACTTATGGTGTTTGTCGGCCCTTCCGGTTGTGGCAAATCAACTTTATTACGTCTTATTTGTGGATTAGAAGACATTACCTCTGGAGAACTACTATTTGATGGCGTATCCATGAATGACAAGGTGCCATCTGAACGTGGTATCGCCATGGTGTTCCAATCCTATGCCCTATATCCACACATGTCTGTATATAAAAATATGGCCTTTGGCCTAAAGCTAGCTAACGTCTCACCACAAGAAATGAAAAATAGAGTACTTGAAGCGGCCAAGATGTTGCAAATCGACCACTTACTAGAACGTCTGCCAAAACAGCTATCTGGAGGACAACGTCAACGCGTCGCGATTGGACGTGCCATTGTCCGTGACCCAAGGGTTTTTCTCTTCGACGAACCTTTATCTAACCTAGATGCATCATTGCGCGTGGATACGCGACTAGAAATAGCTAAGTTACATCACAAAATGAAAGACACAACCATGATTTACGTTACCCATGATCAAGTGGAAGCCATGACACTGGCAGATCGAATTTGCGTCCTAAGAGACGGTAATATCGAACAAGTTGGCACACCAGAAGAGCTCTACAGTCATCCGAAATCTCTTTTTGTTGCCGGTTTCATTGGTTCACCAAAGATGAACTTCCTCACAGGTAACATCGCAGAGCAACACTATTGTCACACCCTCGGCATTCGCCCCGAGCATCTTGTTGTCGATCAGCAGAATGGGATATGGAGCGGGGAGGTCGTACATACAGAGAACCTAGGCTCAGATTTTTTTGTATTCATAGATTTAGGTACAAGTGAACCTTTAGTTGTACGTCTGGATGGACAAGAACGTATTCAATTGGGAAGCCGTCTGAGAGTTCGTCCGTTAGAAAAACATCTACATCGTTTTGACAATCATGGCTTACCAATCCCTTCAAAATCTTACCAAGAGGCTATTTAAAATGAATTTAACTGAACAAGAATGGTGGCGTGGCAGTGTTACCTATCAAATTTATCCGCGCTCTTTTATGGATAGTAATGGTGACGGTATAGGCGATATCCCTGGCATCACAAGCCGTTTAGATTATTTGGCTGATTTAGGTGTTGACGCTATTTGGCTGTCTCCCATATTCACGTCACCAATGAAAGATATGGGTTATGATGTTTCAAATTATATAGACATAGATCCGTCTTTCGGAACACTCTCCGATTTTGATGAGATGATAGTCAAGGCTCATAATTTGGGTCTTAAAGTCATCATTGATCAAGTGCTCTCACACACCAGTGATCAACACCCATATTTCTTAGAAAGCCGACAAAATCAAACCAATGATAAGGCCGACTGGTACATATGGGCAGATGCAAAACCTGACGGTTCACCACCAAACAATTGGTTATCGATTTTTGGAGGGACTGGCTGGCAGTGGGATTCTCGTCGTAAACAGTATTATATGCATAATTTTTTACGCCAACAGCCTGATTTAAATTTCCATAATCCAAATGTTCAAGAATGGATTCTCAGTACTGTACGATTTTGGCTAGAACGCGGAGTGGATGGTTTTCGTCTAGATACTGTGAACTACTATTTTCATGATAAATTGCTACGGGATGATGCCGCTGATTTTCGTCAAAAATCTGTAGCGGATTGGAATCCTTACCACATGCAGTATCATTTATTTTCAAAAAACCAACCAGAGAATTTGGTATTCCTTAAAAAGTTTAGAGCTTTACTAGATGAATATGGAGCCACGACATCGGTTGGGGAAGTAGGTGAGAGCCACCACCCAATAGAAATGATGGGGGAGTATACGACAGATAAACGATTGCATATGGCATACTCATTTGAAATGTTAGGTCATTCGTTTTCACCCAAACATTTTTCCAAACAAATAACCGATTTCTTTCGACTAGCACCAAAAGGATGGCCTTGCTGGGCCTTTTCCAATCATGATGTTGTTCGGCATGTTAGCCGCTGGAAAAAACACGCTGAAGATCCAACCGCTTTAGCTAAACAAGCTTGTGCTTTATTACTAAGTTTAGAAGGCTCTGTCTGCTTGTATCAAGGTGAAGAACTGGGTCAACAAGAAACAGATCTAAACTATGACGAACTTGTTGACCCGCAAGGAATTGAGTTTTGGCCTGAAGACAAAGGGAGAGATGGCTGCCGAACTCCAATGAGCTGGGATAACTCAGAGTTTTCCGGTTTTTCATCTTCAACTCCATGGCTTCCAGTTAAAGAAACTCAACGCCAATTAAATGTTGCTGACCAGCAGAATGATCCATCGTCTGTACTCAATTTTTATCGCGAGATGCTTGCGTTTCGCAAACAAAATTCCGTCCTACGAAATGGTAACACTCTCTTCATCAACGATGATAATTCACTTTTAGCATTCGTTCGAGGTGACACAATGCTATGTATCTTTAACTTAGGTAATCAGTCGATTACTTATCAAAATACCACTGAGTTTAATCAATGTATTAAAGTTGGTAACACTAAGGTTGAAGGGAAAGCGCTAGTATTGGGGGCAAATGGTTTTGCCTTTTTAACGAAGTAACAAATCTTATAGGTAACAAGCCCTAACGTTTTAAGTTAGGGCTTGTTACCACTTAAAATATTTCACGTGAAACAATCAGATAAGGTGCTTACGTTTAGGTAATGAAAGGAACGAGGAAGAAGAGTAGCACTTACTCTTCTTCCTCGTTTTCGAGATACCAGTTCATCACATACGGTGCGAGTTCAGCACCCGATACAAAGAAGTGACCATTGAGTAGGGTTTCTCTTTGGTTGTAACGAAATGGTTTTCCATCCGGTGTGACGAGCATTCCGCCAGCGGCTTCGATGATGGCTTGCTGAGCGGCCGTATCCCATTCACTTGTCGGGCCTCGACGCAAATGCAAGTCAGCAATCCCTTCAGCAATTCGACAGCCTTTGATTGAGCTGCCTTTTGGTAACTCTCTCACTTGCTCGTAACTTTGCTTTAATTTGTTTTTTAGCGAAGCTGG
Source organism: Marinomonas sp. UCMA 3892 (assembly GCF_012726345.1). Taxonomy (GTDB): domain Bacteria; phylum Pseudomonadota; class Gammaproteobacteria; order Pseudomonadales; family Marinomonadaceae; genus Marinomonas. The sequence continues at coordinate 262,416 of NZ_PTXN01000004.1, read as the reverse complement.
AAGGGCAGGGCCATGGCTGCGACTCGTCATGGCAATAATAGGTTCGCGTGGTTCACGAACATTGATGCTTTCGTATTCATCACCTTGCCATTTAAACGCACCGACTGGCAACCCTTGCCAGACTTTGGTCACTCCAAAATAGCCTTCGGTTGTGGTCGGTATATACACCACACCTAGAATGGGCGCGCCGTTTTCAACCAAGGCGATATTAATACTGAATTCGCCATTACGCTTGATGAATTCTTTCGTGCCATCAAGCGGATCAACAATCCATAACATTGGCCATTTAGAACGCTCTTCAAACGTCACCTGGCCTTCTTCAGAGCTCTCTTCTGAAAGAACAGGAATATCGGGTGTAAGTGCTTGCAAACCTGCTAGAATCACTTTGTGCGCAGCGAGATCAGCAGCGGTCACAGGACTATCATCCGGCTTTTGTTCAATGCCTAAATCTGCACGTTGATAAATATCCATGATCACATCGGCGGCATCGTGTATTATTTTTTGGAGAGCTTGAAAAATTGGGTGTTTACTAATGTCCTGCATAACAGCCTCAAATATGACAACAGAATAGGGTCAACGCATTCTTTATGAGTAAACCAGAAAAGCAGTCGGCACCACAAGCCGTTCGTTTAGATAAGTGGCTTTGGGCCGCACGTTTTTTTAAAACTCGCTCACTTTGTAAAGACGCCATTGATGGCGGCAAGGTGTCTTACAACGGAAGTAAGGGCAAAGCCAGTCGTAATGTGGAAATTGGCGCCTTAATTGGCATACGAGTTGGTTGGGATGAAAAGGTCGTCAAAATTAAAGACATCAGCGGCCAGCGTCGTGGCGCACCTGAAGCACAATTGCTTTATGAGGAAACACCAGAGTCGATTGAGAAACGTGAAAAACGCGCTCTCGAAAACAAGTCTTTTGGTGGCCGAATTATGTCCGACCACAAGCCGAATAAAAAAGAGCGTCGTGATATTAAGCAGCTGAAGAAAGATATTTTTAGTGGCATGGATTAAACCTACTAACCGCTCGCTCGCCTGACGAGAAGGTCTGTCATTGTCGTCAGCACCGGAAATACAAACCTTCTCGATTCTCTATACAACCAAACAACTCTAATTCCATTAACACCTGCATCATCAATCCAGCGTCTATTTTACTGTGGCGAATTAAGGCATCAAAATCCATCGGTTGTGCTTCTTGTTCCATAATGGCAATAACTGCCTTGGCATTATCTGAAGTAGATTCCGGTAAAGCATGAACTTGATTTGACACTAAGACAGGCATACTTTCAGCTGTTTGATTTCTATTGTTGGACAGCGGATTTTTAGTGTTCTTTTCAGCAGCCGAGCTTTTAACCCTCTTCGTTATATTAACGCTTTTCGTTATAGGAGCAGAGGGCAAGGACAGATCTGAACACTCGGCTAAAATATCATCCACATGACGAACCAAGGTTGCACCTTGTCGAAGTAATTGATGACAGCCTTCTGACTGTGGATCAATCAAACGACCGGGCAAGGCGAACACTTCTCGGTTTTGTTGGATTGCATAACTGGCACTGATCAAAGAACCACTTTTAAGAGAAGCTTCTGATACCAACACGCCCATACTTAAACCACTGATAATTCGATTCCGCGGCGGAAACAGGTGAGGTCGTGGACTAGTTGATAGTGGGTATTCACTTATTAATGCGCCGCCTTGCTCTAGTATTTCTTCAAACATCTGACGATTATGATGCGGGTAACGGTGAAATAAGCCAGTTCCCATTACCGCAATAGTGGGTGTTGTCTTGTTATATAATGCACCTTGATGCGCTGCTGTATCGACTCCCATCGCGCCGCCACTCACTACGCAAACACCACTAGCCGATAATTGCTCGGCAAATTGAAAGGTGGCATCTCTTCCATAACGCGTACATTTTCGCGCTCCCACAATACCGACTTTTGGTAATGCCAAGGTGTCTCGGTTTCCTTCTACATAAAGAAACGCCGGCGCGACGGAGATCTCTTTTAATGCCTTAGGATAGTGTTCGTCTTCTTGTAGTACTAAGTGGTGATCAGCTTCTTCCAACCAAGCCAATGACTCGTCACGCTTGGCTTCTTGTTCTTTGGTGAGTATGCCATTGGAAAAATAATCCATGGCCTGACGCGCCGTAATCTCTGGCCACTTTAACGCGATCAACAAATCATAAGTTATCGTCTCTGAAGGACTCGTGTCGCTTAGTTCTTCATTACTAAATAAGGGTAAGTTTTCAGCATTATCCATTGATGCATGATAATCAAATTGACTGAGATAAGTATAAAGACGCGAGAGTCGAGATGGGCCAATGCCCGATAAAAAACTTAAACATAACCAATCGGTTTTCGACAAACCCGAGACATTAGAGGTAGACATGATAAGCGGCTTCCTTGAGTGTTAAACATGGACATTCCTTGCCCAAACCATTACTTAAAATACAAAACCAAGAGCGAATAGTCATTGACTATAGAAGCTATTCAATCATATTGGCCAAAAAACCGCCATGAGAAGACTGCTCAACGGCTAGACTTGCGTTACAATAGAGACAATGAAAAGAGTAGGAGAGAACGTCTCCGCTCATGAACAAAGACACATCGTTGGAAAAGATCATGGCTGTTTTAACTGTACTTGAATACCCAGACAAACGCTTACGCAAAATTGCTAAGCCAATTACCAAGTTCACTGATGAGCTACAAACCAAAATCGATGACATGCTTGATACCATGTATGACGAGAATGGTTTGGGCTTGGCGGCGACACAAGTGGATTATCACCACCGTCTTGTCGTGATGGATTTTTCAGAAGAACGTAATGAGCCGATCGTTTTTATTAATCCTGAATTCGAAGTATTAGACGACGAACCAAATGAATTCCAAGAAGGCTGCTTGTCTGTTCCTGGTTTTTACGAGCACATTTATCGTGCTGCAAAAGTAAGAGTCAAAGCATTAGACCGCAACGGCAAACCATTCACGTTGGAAGTCGATGAGCTAATGGCAGTTTGTGTTCAACATGAAGTTGATCATCTAGACGGTAAGCTTATGGTCGATTATTTAACGCCTCTAAAACGTAATCGCATTAAGAGCAAATTAGAAAAAGCCCATAAGCTAGCTCAAAAACAAGGCTAAGAAGACGACTCTTTTTAGCCAATAGATCATTAATACTCGTATTATAAAATCAGGCTTTGGCCTGATTTTTTGTTAAGGAACCTTTATGCCAACCTCACCACTTCGTATTGTTTTTGCTGGCACACCTGAATTCGCTGCTGCCAGCCTGCAAGCACTTTTAACAAAGATGAAAGATTCAAACGCTGAAAACCAGTATGAGATCGTCGGCGTTTATACTCAGCCAGATCGTCCAGCAGGCCGTGGTCAAAAGCTGGTTCAGAGTCCTGTTAAGCAACTTGCTATCGCTAACGACATTCCTGTTTATCAGCCGTTAAATTTCAAACAGGATGAAGACAAGGCGCAACTCGCAGCATTAGAAGCCGATCTTATGATTGTCGCCGCGTACGGAATCATCCTGCCAAAAGTCGTATTGGATACACCTAAGTTTGGTTGCATCAACGTTCACGCTTCTTTACTTCCTCGCTGGCGCGGTGCAGCTCCTATCCATCGGTCCTTGATTGCTGGCGATGGCGAAACCGGCATCACCATAATGCAAATGGATGTTGGCTTGGATACTGGCGACATGCTGTTAAAAGCATACTGTGATATCAAACCAACAGACACCTCAGAAACATTGCACGATCGTTTGGCTGTTCTTGGTGGCAGCACACTGATTGAAGCTCTAGAAAAATTCAAAGCCGGAACATTAGTTCCTGAGCAACAAGATGAAAGTCTTACTTGCTACGCCGCGAAACTCACCAAGCAAGAGGGCGATGTGAACTGGTCATCTTCGGCAGAATTGATCGAGCGTCAAATTCGCGGTTTATCTCCTTGGCCTGTTGCTTACACCAACAGCCTTGCTGGTGTAATGAAAATCCATGCGGCACACATTGCCAGCGTAAGCGATGAAGCTTCCACACCAGGCGATATTTTGGTGGTTAGCAAAGAGGGCATTATCGTTGCCACAGGGCAAGGTTCTATCCTTATTACTGAGATCCAATTTGCGGGCGGCAAGCGCATGAAAGTGCAAGACGCCCTAAACGGTAAAAACAAAGCCGCCCTAGAAATTGGCCAACGCCTTGGACTTATCGAGCAAACAGCATGAACCACGACAATAGCTTCCCATCCAACACAAGTCAGTCTAGCAAAAGTACTGGGCAACAAAGCGCTCGCCAAGTTGCGATTAAAGTCATTACTAATATCCTACTTCAACAGGGTTCGCTTAGTACGCAACTGGCTCGTCATCAACTAGACGTAGCAAGTGAACATGCGCCAATGCTTAAAGAGTTATGCTTTGGTGTGTGTCGTCAGTATCCAAGATTAAACAGCATTGCCTTGCATTTATTGGCGCACCCTTTTGAAGAAAAGGACACAGATTTATACGCTGTCTTACTTTTAGGTTTGTATCAATTAACTTACATGAACACACCTGATCATGCAGCAGTAAACGAAACAGTAGAAGCGTGCCGGATCTTAAATAAAGACTGGGCAACCAAGTTAATGAATGCGGTACTACGCCGTTACCAAAGAGAGGCTGACGACATAGTTGAGATTCTAGAAACTCAACCTTCTGTAGAATTCAACATGCCGAAATGGCTAGTGAAGCGTTTTAATAAACATTGGCCTGAGCATCTTGAAGAAATTATTGAAGCCAGCAACACACATCCGCCGATGTGTATTCGCGTAAACGAGAGTCTCGTTTCACGTGAAACATACAAGGAGCAACTTCTAGATTTGGGTATAAATACAGAAAAAGGCGAGTTTTCAGATTCAGCTTTATACCTAAAAAATGCCGTTCGAGTAGGAGAGCTACCAGGTTTTGATGATGGGTATGTTAGTGTTCAAGATGAAGCAGCTCAGCTTTCAGCACATATTTTATCGCCCAAAGCAGGCGAAAAAGTATTGGATGCTTGCGCAGCACCTGGAGGAAAAACAGGCCACTTGTTAGAGAAAGCCAATTCTGCAGGACTAAGCTCAATGGAACTAACTGCCGTTGAACTAGAATCTTGGCGCATGGAAAAAATCGAATCCAATTTAGAGCGCCTTGGCTATTCGGCGCAACTGATTTGTGCGGATGCTAGCGACCTTGATGCATGGTGGGATGGCGAACATTTCGACAAAATTCTACTCGACGTTCCTTGTACTGCGACAGGTGTTATTCGTCGTAACCCAGATATTAAGATCAATCGAAAGCCAGCCGACATTGATGATCTCGTTATCATCCAGCGAGAGATTCTTAACAAGGTTTGGACAACGTTAAAGTCTGGTGGCTTCATGTTGTACGCAACTTGTTCTTTGATGCCAGAAGAAAACGAACAACAAATCCAGCACTTCTTAGCAAACCAAGAAGACGCGAAAGAAGTCGCACTAAATTCTTTGGCGGCGGATCTTGCAGTAGAGTGGGGAATTCCTGTTAGTCACGGTCGACAATTATTTCCGCAAGCAAATGGTCACGATGGTTTCTACTACTGCCTTCTTCAAAAAGCTTAAGCCGTCCTAGTAAATAGAAATAAAAAACAGATACAGATACAGATACAGATACAGATACAGATACAGATCATATCAAGCAAACGACTGAAATATAGGTCGTTTTATAAAAATGCCCAATACATTGTTTCACATGAAACACAGTTTGTTGGGCATTTTTTTGCGTCAAATTAATATTATTCCTTGCTGGTTGCGAACTTGCCTCTCAGTTTCAACACTCGATAAGTAACAAAAAAAATCTCATTACATGATCATCCAAAATAATTACGAGTATTTATCAAGTTCAAGTTAAATAATTGTCCTTATGTGGGTAAACTTGCTCTACTTGATTCGAGCAAAAAATATGCATGCTCGATTGATCACACGACTCAATTTTGACATTTAAATTAATACACTAAACAAAGAGCCGAAAACAAATCACGCTCTAAGGCAGACTATGAAAATCATCATTATAGGCGCGGGGCAGGTTGGCGCCACGCTTGCGGAAAACTTGGCAAGTGAAGATAACGATATTACCGTCATTGATACAGATTTAACCCGCCTTAGAGAACTGCAAGATCGTCTCGACATTCAAACGGTTGAGGGCAGTGGTTCACATCCTGCGGTACTAGATCAAGCTGGTTGCAACGATGCCGACATGCTGATTGCGGTGAGCAACCAAGACGAAACTAATATGATCGCCTGCCAGATTGCTCATACCTTATTTAAAACACCGACTAAAATAGGTCGTGTCCGTTCTAGCGCTTATGCAAATTATCCAGAACTCTTTGTTGATTCAGCCATTCCTATGGATGTTCGTATCAGCCCAGAAAAAGAAGTAACTAAACATTTAAGCCGTTTGATTCGTTATCCAGGCGCTTTGCAGGTTATGGAATTTGCGGAAGGTAAAGTACAGCTAGTTGTAGTCAAAGCGGAAAAGGGTGGTCCACTGATAGACCAACCAATCAGCTTCTTGAAAGAACACATGCCATCAATCCAAACTCGTATTGCAGCGATTTACCGTGATGGTAAATCTATTTCTCCTGACGGCAACACACAAATCCGTGCCAACGACGAAGTCTTTTTTCTAACGGCTCAACGAGATGTATTAGATGTGATGAGTGAATTGCGTCCATTGGATGTTCCTTATCGACGCATCATCATCGCTGGTGGCGGTAACATTGGTGAGCGTTTGGCACAGAGTTTAGAAAAAGAATACCGCGTTAAAATCATCGAACGTGATCCTGAACGCTGCCGTTATTTGTCTGAAACTTTGGACAACACCATAGTACTAAACGGCGATGCATCTAAGCAGGAATTACTGCTTGAAGAAAACATCGAATCCACAGACGTATTCTGTGCGTTAACCAATAACGATGAAGCCAATATCATGTCTTCCATGCTGGCAAAAGTACTCGGTGTTCGCACAGTTATGACCATCATCAATAACCCAGCTTACGTAGACATTGTTCAAGAAGGCATGATCGACATTGCGATTTCGCCACAACAAACCACTATAAGTTCGCTACTAAGTTATATCCGACGCGGAGACGTGGTAAACGTACACTCGATGCGCAAAGGTGCCGCAGAAGCATTAGAGGCGGTCGCACACGGTGATTATCGTTCTTCAAAAGTCGTTGGTCGCAGTATCGCCAATTTGAATTTGCCTGAAGGCGCAACTATTGGCGCCATCGTTCGTGAAGACGATTTGATTGTTGCCACCAGCGAATTGGTGATCCAAGCAGAAGATCACGTCATCATTTTCGTGACCAACAAAAAACAAATCCCAGCGGTTGAGCAGCTCTTCCAAGTGGGTTTAACCTTCTTTTAATTTGAACGCTTTTTAGCAAAAAATAGAAGCCAATCTCAATTAGCTTCATCTAATTTTTAACAACAGCTCGACATAAGAATAACGTCGGGTTCTAGGAAGCAAGTATGCATTTTAGTGTTATTTTACGTGTCATCGGATTATTGGTAATGGTATTTAGTGTCTCGCTGATTCCACCCATTATCGTTTCTTTGATTTATTCTGATGGCGCACTTAATGCGTTTCTTTATGCGTTGGGCGTAAATTTATTAGGTGGCTTTCTTCTATGGTTCCCAGTTCGGAATGAACGTGGGGAGTTAAAAATTCGTGACGGTTTCTTAGTCACTGTGCTTTTCTGGACTGTACTAGGCTTGTTCGGTTCGGTGCCTTTCTTCTTAGCTGAAACGCCAGACTTAACCTTTACCGATGCCTTGTTCGAATCTATTTCTGGACTCACTACTACAGGGGCAACTATCCTCACTGGCATTGATGCTTTACCTCAATCAATTCTGTTTTATCGCCAGTTACTTACTTGGTTAGGTGGCATGGGTATCATCGTATTGGCCGTTGCCATCATGCCGATGTTGGGTATCGGTGGTATGCAGCTGTATCGCGCGGAAACACCGGGGCCCGTAAAAGATACTAAACTCACGCCACGAATTGCCGAAACAGCGAAAGCACTTTGGTACATTTATGCGACCTTAACCAGCGTTTGTGCCTTGGGTTATTGGATCGCCGGAATGAGTTTGTTCGATGCGATTTGTCATAGTTTCTCAACAGTGGCTATTGGTGGGTTCTCGACTCATGATGAGAGTATTGGTTATTTCAATAGTGTCGCTATTGAGATGATTTGTACCTTCTTTATGATTGTATCTGCGTTCAACTTTGCTCTGCATTTCTACGCTTGGCGTCACAAAAGCGTGTGGCATTATTTTAAAGATCCGGAAGCGCGTTTCTTTTTATTGATACTTTCCAGTACGGTTATCTTGGCGATTCTCGTACTCGCCATGACGTCGACTTACGATTGGAGTACCTCGATACGCTATGCAGTATTTGAAAGTGTATCTATCGCGACAACGTCCGGTTTCAGTACATCAGACTTTGCTAGCTGGCCGCATTTCTTACCCTTCTTATTGATCGTTACATCGTTTGTCGGCGGTTGTGCAAGTTCAACTGGTGGCGGTATGAAGGTAATTCGTATACTCCTTATCCTCAAACAAGGTATGCGAGAGATCAAACGTTTAATCCACCCAAATGCTGTTATTCCAGTTAAGGTTGGCGGCAAGGCCATTAATGAAAGAGTTGTGTCTGCGGTATGGGGATTCTTCTCAGCGTACTTATTGGTTTACGTAGTACTAATGATTGGCCTAATGGCAACAGGGTTAGATCAGGTAACAGCATGGTCTGCGGTTGCTGCGACATTAAATAACCTAGGTCCAGGTTTGGGTGATGTAGCTTCCAGTTTCACCAGCGTCAGCGATCCTGCAAAATGGATGCTGTGTTTTTCTATGTTGTTGGGCCGTTTGGAAGTATTTACCTTGTTGGTATTATTCACACCAATGTTCTGGCAAAAATAGAAAGCACTAAAAATTAGATAACACGTAAGGATTAAAATAGTGACACCGGCGATTAACCAACTTAAAAAACTGAAGATTGCGTTTAGTATTCACGAATATGAACACGATCCACATTGTTCTAATTTTGGCGAAGAGGCCGCAGAGAAACTCGATCTCGATCCTGCTTGTGTGTTCAAGACTCTATTAGTCACCGACGACAAAAACACCTTCGTTACCATTGTGCCAGTGACAGGTACCTTAAATTTAAAACGAGCGGCTAGTGCACTAGGCGTTAAAAAATTGCACATGGCAGACGTGAAAGATGCAGAGCGCCTTACTGGTTATTTGGTTGGCGGTATCAGCCCAGTAGGGCAAAAGAAAAGCCTCATCACTTGTATTGACCAAAGTGCGCAGGCATTTGAAAAAATCTATGTCAGCGGCGGACAGCGAGGACTGGATATCGGCCTAGCGCCAAATGATCTTAGCCGCGCCTGTCGTAACGCCATCTTCGCAGCGATTGGTGAAGCAAAATAACGCTCAACATCATGATGAAATAGCAACGAAACAAATAATATAATTCAAAAAAGGCATTCCCATGGCGCAAATTAAACCCATCATTCTATTAGACCGAGACGGCGTCATTAACCAAGACTCAGACGCTTATGTAAAATCTGTCGATGAATGGCAGCCGATTTCTGGCAGCATTAAATCCATTGCAGCCTTGTCCAAGGCAGGCTTTAAAGTCTTTGTGATAACTAACCAATCAGGCATTGCTCGTGGCTATTATGACGAAGCCACACTGCATGCCATGCACGATAAAATGACCATGCTAGTCGAAGCAGAAGGCGGTAAAGTGGATGGCATTCAATACTGCCCTCATGGCCCAGATGATAACTGCAACTGCCGCAAACCCAAAAGCGGTATGATTGAGGCGATTGAAGCAGAATTAGGTTTATCCTTCGAAGATCACCCAGCTATTATGGTCGGAGACTCTCTACGAGATCTTCAGGCAGGAAATGCTCGTGGTTGTTCACCAGTATTAGTTTTGACAGGAAAGGGCCGTGAAACACAGTACAAGACGATAGACTTCCCATTCAGCGTCTACACCGATCTTGCGGCATTCACCATTGCGACACTGCACAAATACAGCTAACCGAATATAGAGAATTTATAATCTAAAAAATACCTTGTTAGTAGACATTCACTAACAAGGTATTCAGATGCAATAGCTAACTGCCACGCGTCATTCCAGCCAATCTTTGCCAGCTAAACGCTATTAATAACGCTAGAACCAATAAAAGATACGGGAACGCTGCGGCACTAAAAAGCTCGATAATTGGCCCAGTTAACGACGGAGCCACCAAAGCACCTAATCCACAGCATACAAAAACGTAACCCGTGCGTTTGCCATTGAGCGCCATAATGCTGTTGGCATAGGAGAACAACATTGGAAAGAATGCCGAACACCCCAAACCCAGCCATAAGGCAATTACCACTAACGAAGCATCAGAAAAAATCATCATCAAACTTCCGCTGAAACTCACTACCAGCAAACCATAGATGCCTTGTCGAGGCGTAATCCAACGTAATAAAAATACCGAGAACAAACGACCCAACGACAAACTCACAAAGAACCAAGTAACCAAAATAGCCGCGGTATTTTGATCTTCACCAGACAGAACAGCATAAGTACTGATCCAACCAGCGATGGTTATTTCAAAACCCACATACAAGAAGATGACCATTAGAAATGCCAAAAATGTCGCTTTTTGTTTTGTCGCTGGAACTACTTCACTGGCTCTGACTTCGAAGGTTGGACTCGGTTGTCGCCATAACAACAATGGCAGTAACAAAGCGTACAGCGCCACCATCCAATAGCCTGCACCATAACCATGCCCCGTCCACTGAGCGAACACCAAAATCAAAGGTGCAAGCATAGATCCAGCACTGTGACACAAATGCAAAATGGTGACATAAGAGCCAACTTTTTCTTTATGCAGCCACAGCATCATCATATTGCCACCCGCATTAGCCGATACTTCTGTCGCGCCTAGCAAGAAAAACAGCACAATCAACATAGATAAACTGGTCGAAAAGGGCACCAGCACCAATCCGGTAATCATGCAGAGCAACATAACAATAAGATAATGATGACCTTGCCAGCGATCAAACATCCTCCCCGCCAACAAAGCGCCGAGAATATTACCAATAGCACGTGCAGTAAAAACAATTGAGATTTCAGCAACAGAGGCATCAATTAAATCGGCCAAGTAAATCAAACTCGGCCCCAGCAAACCCGCGACCGCGCCGACAGCAATAAACATGGCACAATACAGCGCAGTTCGAGTTAATTCCTTCATCGGGCAACATCCATTTTTAATATTATTTTTGAATGGTATAAAGATGATTTTGATTTAATCACGCAACTTGATTAATTAATAGCCACCAATAACAAAATCTCTAACAACCATAGAATCGATTGGCATTAAAAATAAAATAGATAATAATGATTATTATTTTTTATAAAGCGATTCATGGCTAATCAAGACAGACTTACTCGTATAGAAAAGGTTTTAGACTACATCCACGAAAATCTGGATGAGTCTATTCATGTATCTAGCTTAGCGGAAAAAAGCTGCTGGTCGCGCTGGCAGTTTCAACGAGTATTTGGTCAAGCAACTGGTCTTAGCGTAGCTCAATACATTCGGGAATTACGCTTAAGCAAAGCTGCAGAACTGTTACTATCGAGTAAAAATAGACATGTAGATATTGCGATACAGTGTGGTTTTGATTCGGAAATAAGCTTCTCCCGCGCCTTTAAACAAATGTTCAACTGTACCCCTAGAGATTATCGGCAACGTGGAAAACGTCATGGATTACGTACGCCATTACAATATAGATGTCCTAATAAAGCCCAGACAGAGACACCAAAAACATTCACTCAAATACGTATTGAGAGTCGCGATGGTTTCCACATTCAGGGCAGAAGCGCTTGGATTCGAGGACTCTTTTCAGCCTCTCCAAACTTTTCAGAACGTGTTCCACAACTTTGGTCTCAAGTTATTTCAGAAGTAGAGACAGTTACAAAAGGCTATCGTCCAATTGGCATTATAGACACTCAGGACCATACCCAACACCCAGATCAGATGCTTTATTGGGCCGGATACTTAGAGTCAATAAATACATCATCCCCAACCATTTTTAGTGGCGCTAACCCATTTAATACCACTCCATTAGATACAGTGAGGGTTCCACTTCAGGAATACGCCGTCATTCCCGTTTATGGGAAATCTTCAGCGGTTGAAAAAGCACTAGAGTGGTTTATCTATCAATGGCTACCTGAGTCCAATTATTACGGAGTACAGGGCTACGAATTAGAAGTTTACGAACCAGATTACGATCCAAACAGTTCGAAGAGCTATATGGAATATTGGCTTCCGATCAAGCCAAGATAACTTTTATATAATCTAATCCAATGATTTCTCCCTCTCTTCCTCTTACTGAAGATGCACCAAAAAGTTAAGTTTTATACTCCCAATAAAATTAAAATGAGATTCATTATCAATATTGTTTTATTCTATTCTCGGAGTTAACATGAAACCGTCTGTGCATTTCCAGCTCACTTTGCTTGCTTTAGCAATTACCTCAGTACCGTCTTACTCTCTCGCAGCTGATGCGTCAGAAGCAACAGATACAAGGTCAGAAGATCAATTAAGTGCATTAGTGGTAAAGGGACAGACTTATCGAAATACAGCGACAAAAACCCAATTAGATCCAGAAGAAACACCCCAAGCTATCTCAGTGATTGAACAAAGCTCACTACAACAAAGAGGCACGGAAACTGTTGCGGAAGCCGTTCGATACACCTCAGGTATTAACACTGAGTTACGTGGCGGTGCGGTAACACGTTTGGATTTTTTTAATATCCGAGGGTTCGAAAATGACAAAGCCTATTATGACGGACTGCAATTACTCTATAACGATTGGAACCTACAACCACAAATCGATATGGCAGCGGTAGAACAAGTAGAAGTATTCAAAGGCCCAACCTCAACACTTTATGGCGCTATGCCTCCTGGGGGCATGGTGAACCTCATTAGTAAAGCCCCTCAGTCTGAGAGCCAGCATAGTGTGGAATTAACCTTAGGTAGCGATAATAAACGCGAAACACAGATCGATAGTACAGGTGCCATTAACGACACAATGAACTATCGTGTCGTCGGTCTATTGCGAAAAAAAGACGGACAAGCTGTAACATCAGAAGAAGAACGCATCATGATAGCGCCCTCTATTGATTGGAGAATCAGTGAGAACACTATGCTTAACCTCAATCTGTATTATCAGAAAGATCCAAGCATGGGTATTTATTCTACCTTGCCATCAAAAGGCACCGTCTATAGCAGCATCAATGGAAAACTATCTTCAGATGCTTATGCGGGAGACACAAACTGGGAAACCTACGACAGAGATGTGCTTTTACTTGGCTATAAACTCGACCATAAAATAAATAATACTTGGAGCTTTCTTCAAAATGCTCGTTTCACTACAGCAAAAGTTTACCAAGAAAACACTTACTCTTCCTCTTTAGACAGTGATGAAAGAACTCTAAATCGTCGTGCTTACCTGACTGATGAAAAATCGGAGGGCATCAATATAGACAACCAATTTTCAGGCGTTTTTGATATTGGCAATGCCGAACATAATGTCTTGGTCGGCGTGGACTATCTAAAACTCAAATCTGACGTGATATACGAAGATGCCGTAGCGCCTAGCATCGATCTATATAACCCAAATCACGACCAGATTATTAGAGATAACCTTGATTTTGCTGGCTCTGGTTACAGCAGCGATTTCACTATCGACAAAGAACAAACTGGCGTGTACCTGCAAGATCAAATACGTCTTGATCAGTGGGTCTTTATTGCCGGTGGCCGCTACGATCAATTTAAAGCAACTGAAAAGGGCCGTAAATACGGAGCAGCGACCAATACCAAGGTCGATCAGAGCCAATTTAGTGGTCGAGCCGGCGCACTGTATGAATTTGATAATGGCCTAGCGCCATTCATAAGTTATGCCCAAAGCTTCGAACCTGTCACAGGCTCTGACCGCAATGGTAAAACATTTGATACCTCTACAGCTGACCAATGGGAAGCCGGGCTAAAATACAAAAAACGAGATATTACCGCCAGTGCGACCGCCTTTGAAATCACTAAACGTAATGTGCTTACCCGCGATCCAGACAGCACAGACTACAGCCAAAAAGTTCAAGTAGGAGAAATGCAATCTCGCGGTATCGAACTTGAGTTACAAAAAGCAATCACATCTGACATTACCGTAAAAGCCGCCTATACACTTCAAGACGTTGAAGTCACCAAAGACAACAGCGGCATAGAAGGTAATACGCCGGTTTGGGTACCCAAAAAGCAATTTAATACTTGGCTAACTTATACGCCAACCGAAGGAAGATTAGCCGGTACATCACTCGGTGCAGGCGTACGTTATGTTGGCCAAATGCAGCTCGACGCAGCAAATTCTAATACCGTACCGTCTTTTACATTGGTCGATTTATCCATAGGTTACGACTTATCAATGCTGTCTGCGCAATGGCAAGGAGCCAGTGTCAGGTTTTCGATGAGCAACGTATTTGATGAAACCTATTACAGCTGCTACGACGAATCCAACTGCTGGTTCGGAGATGAAAGAGCCTTCGAAGTCAGTGCACGATATGAGTTCTAAACATTTCATAGCACAACTTAGCAGCAATACTAGAGGTATAGAAAAATCGAAAGGCCTATAGATCGTCTTTTCAACATTGCAAGATCTTACATTGCTGTGCTGGATGGGCAAGAAAGTTTGTCTGATAAAAAACAAAGCACAACCAACTTATCAGCCAAAGAGCCAGAGCAAGCATTGCTTGTTTTACATGAAACACTACAAGAGGCGCACCCAGAAACGGGTGCGCCTTATTGGCGTATTCGATGTTGGGGGTTGGCTTGCTGGCAACCAATCTATCTGGCGATGATTTGCGTTTATCAGCTCAAAGCTGTGCCGTTGCGCTTGCAAGAAATAGAACAAAAGCAAAGTGGCGAGATGGTCGCTGGGTATTTTTTACCCGATGGAATGTGGCAAGAGGGAAGTCACGAGACGCTGATAAAAACAGCCAGTGAACAGCTCAATACGATGTTTCAATCCTTTGAAACAGCTCATGTTGATGCCTTTGGTGGAAGACCGGCACTGTATCAAGGTTTGCTTGCTGATCAGTTAATGAGTGCGTTAATTGCTATAAATAATTTGTTGCCCGATGAGCAAAAATACAGCCTAGAAACGGATTTTCAACTTTGGGCGCAGGAGATGAATTTGCCATTAAAAGCTCTTGCTGGGCTAAGTCAGCAAGAAACAGAAACACCTGTTTTTGTGCGTCATACTTGCTGCTTACACTTTCGCCGTGACGGCGGAGAACTTTGTTCCAACTGCCCAAGACTGCACACAAAAAGCGCCAAACAAAAACAGCAAAATACAATTAATCAACGGTGATAAAGGTAAGTGATTATTATAAATAAGCAATTTAGTGTGAGTACTCACTCTCAATTTAAATACTAATAAATATACATTTAAGACGCTAACTCTTCATTTCGTTGTGATTGTATAGCCAAAATATCGGTAATATTGTCTTCAATCCAATCAGCCAAACTAGCCACTCGAACGGACACTTCTAGCCCTAAATCCGTCAGACTGTATTCCACATGAGGCGGTACCACAGGATAAGAAGTACGTAACACAAAGCCATCTAATTCCAAGGCTTGAAGAGTTTGCGCCAGCATTTTTTCACTGACGCCTGATATCTTGCGACGCAACTCACTAAAGCGCTGTGTTTCACCGTCCTTCAGTGCGAACAATACCAAAACACCCCAACGACTGGTGACATGTTTCAAAATATCACGTGAAGGGCATTTGTCTGAAAACACATCGCCTTTATCAAATAAGCGCGACATGCCGTTCTGTGAAGTTTGTAAATTATTTTCCATACTTACCTTTTTGTACGTACTTACTAAAAGTTTGTTAGTGATTTATTCTACTTCCATCAACTTAAAACTCAAAGGAGAATATTATGATTTTAGTTACTGGCGCATCTGGCCAACTTGGTCGTCTTGTCATTGCTTCATTGTTAGAAAAAACAGCAGCAAGCAACATTATTGCCGCGGTTCGTAACCCAGAAAAAGTGGCTGATTTGGCAGAAAAGGGCGTACAAGTTCGTCAAGCTGATTACACAGACCAAAACTCTCTTGTTGCTGCAATGCAAGGTGTTGAAAAAGTATTATTAATCTCGTCAAGCGAAGTGGGCCAACGTACTGCTCAGCACAGCAATGTCATCCATGCGGCGAAACAAGCGGGCGTTTCCTTGCTGGCTTACACCAGTATTTTAAACGCGGAGAGCTCGCCACTCATCTTGGCACAAGAGCACGTAGCCACCGAAAATCTATTGGCAGAATCTGGCGTACCCTATGTATTACTGCGCAATGGCTGGTACTCGGAAAACTACACAATGGGCGTAGCAGGCGCACTAGAGCATGGTGTTGTTGGTTGTGCCGAAGATGGAAAACTGTCTACTGCAGCACGTGCAGACTATGCTGCTGCGGCCGCGGCCGTACTGGTTAAAGATGGACAAGCGGGCAAAGTCTATGAACTGGCTGGCGATAATGCTTTCACGTTAAGCGAATACGCTGCTGCGATCAGCAAGGTATCAGGCAAAACCGTCGCTTATCAAAACGTTCCTGAAGCGGAATTCACCAAAATCCTGGTTGGCGCAGGCTTGCCAGAAGGCTTCGCAGCCATCCTTGCGGACTCAGAAGTTGACGCGTCCCAAGGAGCCTTGTTCAGCGACAGCAAAGATTTATCAACGCTAATTGGCCGCCCAACCACGCAAATTGAAGACAGCATTAAAGCAGCGTTGTAGGTCTATACCGCAAATTTTTCTATAAAAAAAACGGTTAGAATTTTCACTCTAACCGTTTTTTTAGTAAGTAAACTCAGACTGAATTAAACGTCTAGGTTCGCTACGTTCAAGGCATTGTCTTGGATAAAGTTACGACGTGGTTCAACTTCATCACCCATCAAGGTGGTGAACATTTGGTCAGCCGCTACGGCGTCATCAATGGTCACACGAAGCATACGACGTGCATCTGGATCCATGGTGGTTTCCCAAAGTTGTTCTGGGTTCATCTCGCCCAGACCCTTATAACGCTGGATAGTCATGCCGCGAGACGCTTCTTTCATCAACCAAGATTTCATGTCAGAGATGGTTTTCACCGTTTCACGACGCTCACCACGTTGGATGTAAGATTCTTCACCAAACAATTCCGCTACGGTTTCAGACATAGCCACAATGCGTTTGTATTCAGGCGAGTTGAAGAAAGTCCCTTCAAAGCGGTAACGGTTAGACACGCCGTGAGACATGATGTCGACGACTGGAAGATAGATATTTCGCTCTTCGTCTTTTTCAACCGAGAAGTCAAAACGGAAACCCGTACGAGCATCTTGTGGCATTTGGCTACGAATAGCTTCAACCCACTCCATAACCGCTGCTTCTTTGGTTAAATCGTCTTGAGTCAATGGTTTGCAGTACAGAAGTTTACCCATTACATCTTTTGGATACACACGAGCCAAACGATCAACATCCGCTTCAATGTGAATGTAATCACGCATCAGTTTCGCTAAATGCTCACCTTGAATACCTGGAGCATCTTCGTTCACATGCATGTGAGCGCCATCTAATGCTACTTCGATCAAGTGTTGATCTAGTGCCGCTTCGTCTTTGATGTACTGCTCTTGCTTACCACGTTTGATTTTGAACAAAGGTGGTTGCGCAATGAAGATGTGACCACGTTCGATGATTTCTGGCATTTGACGGAAGAAGAAGGTCAAAAGCAGGGTACGAATGTGCGATCCATCCACGTCGGCATCGGTCATGATAACGATGCTGTGGTAACGCAATTTGTCGGCGTTGAATTCGTCACGGCCGATACCACAACCAAGTGCGGTAATCAGAGTGCCTACCTCAACAGACGCCAGCATTTTGTCAAAACGTGCTTTTTCGACGTTCAGGATTTTACCTTTCAGAGGCAAGATCGCTTGTGTACGACGATCACGACCTTGTTTTGCCGAGCCACCTGCAGAGTCACCCTCCACTAGGTAGATTTCGGAAAGCGCTGGGTCTTTTTCCTGACAATCGGCCAATTTACCTGGCAAACCTGCGATATCTAACGCGCCTTTACGACGAGTCATATCACGAGCACGACGCGCCGCTTCACGGGCACGAGCCGCATCAATCATTTTGTTAACGATGATTTTGGCTTCATTTGGTTTCTCTAGTAAGAACTCAGAGAAACGCTTAGTCATTTCTTGTTCTACTGCTGTTTTTACTTCAGAAGACACCAATTTATCTTTGGTCTGAGAAGAGAATTTCGGATCCGGTACTTTCACCGATACGATCGCGGTCAAACCTTCACGGCAGTCGTCGCCTGTTGTTGCCACTTTTTGCTTCTTCGCTAAACCTTCTTTCTCAATGAAAGTGTTTAGGGTACGAGTCAAAGCACCACGGAAACCAGCAAGGTGAGTACCGCCGTCACGTTGAGGAATATTATTGGTGTAACAATAAATGTTTTCTTGGAAGCCTTCGTTCCACTGCAATGCGACTTCTACGGCAATACCGTCTTCTAGGTCTTCGCGTTGGCACATGAAGTGAAAAATATCGTTGATTGGTGTTTTATTAGTATTCAAATGCTCAACAAAAGAACGCAAACCACCAGTGTAGTTGAAGAAATCTTCTTTACCAGTGCGCTCGTCTTTAAGTCGGATAGCAACACCTGAGTTCAAGAATGACAATTCACGTAGGCGCTTCGCCAAGATGTCATAAACAAACAATATGTTGCTAAAAGTAGCAGGAGAAGGTTTAAAATGAACTGTTGTTCCGGCACCGTCAGAGTCGCCAACGATAGCCAATGGTGCTTGTGGAACACCATGAGCGTAAAACTGTTCGTATACTTTACCATTTTTACGAATGGTCAAAGTAAGCGCTTCAGATAGGGCGTTTACAACTGAAACACCTACACCATGAAGACCACCGGAAACCTTGTATGAGTTATCGTCAAACTTACCACCAGCGTGAAGTACCGTCATGATAACTTCAGCGGCAGAAACGCCTTCTTCTTCGTGTATATCAACCGGAATACCACGGCCGTTATCCGAAACAGAAATCGATTCATCAGGGTGAATCAGTACTGTGATCGTGTCACAGTGACCAGCAAGGGCTTCATCGATGGAGTTATCCACGACTTCAAACACCATGTGATGCAAACCGGTGCCATCGTCAGTATCACCAATGTACATGCCAGGGCGTTTACGTACGGCATCTAGCCCTTTGAGCACCTTGATACTGGACGAATCGTATTTATTTTCACTCATTTAACTCTCCTGCAAACCTTTGCTCAATAAAGACAATTCACCATTAGTCATAGAAAATTGGCGAACGTCTGTTGTGTCGGCCCAAGTAAAATCCGTTGTATCAGGCTCGACACTGGTAATAAAAATTTGGCTGTTTAATGACTCCAACAACTGACAAAGTTTCTGTCTGTGGTTAGCGTCCAACTCAGCTGGTAAATCATCCACTAAAAATACCAGAGGGCGACCCATATCGATCAGTAGCTGTCCTTGAGCAATTTTTAACGCGGAAACAACAAGTTTTTGTTGCCCACGAGACAGCGTATCTAACGCATCACCCGTCGCCGTTTTCACACGTAAATCAGCTCTTTGTGGGCCTGTGTGCGTATAACCTAACTCGATATCTCGCTCACGTCCCGCTTCAACCGCCATGGCTAAATTTTTCTGTGCATCCCAGCCTTGAAAGAACTGTAAACTCACCGAAAGCTCTGTGGTTAATAGCGATAAAACCTTCACAAAATGCGGTGTTAACTTTTCAACATACGCTTTGCGAGATTGATTGACCTGCTCACCCAGTCGGATCAATTCCTGATCAAATGCCGCCAATAAACTGAGGGATATTTTACCACGTCTGAGCAAGGTATTCCGCTGTTTTAATGCTTTTTGCCAGCCTCGCCACGCCTGAATGAAGTCTTTATCAAAATGAAACGCACCCCAGTCGATAAATTGGCGTCGAATGCTCGGAGAACCCTCTAATAATCGAAATGCGTCAGGGTTAATTAGCTGTACAGGAAGACGTTCGGCAAGCTCAATAACCGATTGTGCACGCTGTCCTTGGATACGAACGTCTATCTGACCGTCACGATGATGCTGTAAACCGACACGGATCGGACTGCCTTGCTTTTGATGAAGCTGCGCAAAAACGATACAGGCATCGTTTTCGTGTTGAATATAGGTCTTGTGCTTGTGACTACGAAAGGAACGACCAAACGACAATAAGTGAATGGCTTCTAAAACAGAGGTTTTACCACTGCCATTTTTGCCAACAATCACATTTACTTGGGGCGAAGGTTCAAAGCGCACACTAGAAAGGTTGCGAACATGAGAGATGTCCAAACGCACCAGCGGCATAACTCTTAAACCTTAATCGGGGAAGGAAGACAACCCACTTGGCATTTTAGAAAACTAAATCGCCAAGCGGGTGATAGGTCTATCATCTATGTATGCGATGATTATAGACGCATCGGCATCACAACATATTGTGCTGCATGACTTTGTGCTTCTTCGATCAAGGCACTGCTGTTTGAATCATTCAATGATAAACGCACTTCTTGAGAGTCTACGACACCCAATACGTCTAACAAGTAACCCACATTGAAGCCCACTTCCATATTGTCACCTTGGTATTGCACCAATACGGATTCTTCGGCTTCTTCTTGCTCAGGGTTATTGGCAAACACTTGCAACATGCCGTTAGACAAAATCAAACGCACACCACGGTATTTCTCGTTGGAAAGAATCGATGCACGAAGGAATACTTGACGTAATTCCAAACGGTCAGCAATGACGATTTTTTCATTATTTCGAGGAATAACACGATGATAATCAGGGAATTTGCCATCAACTAATTTAGAGGTAAACACATATTCTGCTACTTTCGCGCGAATATGGTTTGTACCTATCGTTAGCTCAACAACTTCATCTGTATCATTCAGTAAGCGGTTTAGTTCCAAAACGCCTTTGCGAGGCACGATAACTTGAGTCAAATCACCGCTCACTTGAGCATCTTCCACAGCCGTCGCCAAACGGTGTCCGTCGGTTGCGACCACACGTAATTGGCCGTCTGCAACTTCAAGTAACATACCATTTAAGTAGTAACGAACATCTTGGTTTGCCATCGCAAAACCCGTACGGTCGATCAAGCGACGCACGCTATTTTGTGCGATAGAAACCGTTAAATCACCTTGCATATCTTGGATATTCGGGAATTCATCGGCTGGCAACGTAGACAAACTAAAACGAGAACGACCTGAACGAATAACCGCTTTTTGGTCATCCAAGGTGAACTCAATTACTGCACTGTCTGGTAAACTTTTGCAAATGTCCATTAGTTTACGAGCAGGCACGGTAATACGGCCTTCTTCGCACTCATCTAATGGCACATGACCAACCAATTCGACCTCTAAATCAGAACCGGTAAGCGTTAATAGTTGGTCTTTCACTTCCACCAACACATTGGCCAAGACAGGCATGGTTTGTTTGCGCTCTACAACGCCTGCCACTAGTTGAAGTGGCTTAAGAAGTGTCTCGCGGACGACTGAAAATTTCATTATTTTCCTCGTAAACTCAAAGTCTTAGACCATCAGGTGGTCAGAATTCGCATCAATTGTTTGTAGTCTTCACGAATATCAGAATCCGTATCTTGCAGTTCTTTAATCTTGCGAATCGCATGCAAGGCTGTCGTATGATCGCGGCCACCAAATGCATCGCCAATTTCTGGCAAGCTGTGGTTGGTCAATTCTTTTGCTAACGACATCGCCACTTGGCGAGGACGAGCAACAGATCGACTACGGCGTTTCGACAACAGATCACTGATCTTAATTTTGTAGTATTCCGCCACAATTCGCTGGATATTATCGATGTTTACCAGCTTATCTTGCAAGGCTAAAAGGTCTTTTAACGATTCGCGGACAAAATCTGGCGTAATCGCTCGTCCAGTAAAATGCGAGTTAGCGATAACACGTTTTAGCGCGCCTTCTAACTCACGTACGTTTGAACGTATTTTCTGAGCGATAAAGAATGCGGAATCATAAGATAACTTGATACCACTTTCATCTGCTTTACGCATCAAAATGGCGACTCGTGTTTCTAATTCCGGCGGTTCAATAGCAACCGTTAATCCCCAACCAAAACGCGACTTAAGACGATCTTCCAAGCCTTGGATCTCTTTAGGATAGCGGTCACAGGTCAAAATCATCTGCTGACCACCTTCTAACAAAGCATTAAAGGTGTGAAAAAACTCTTCTTGTGTACGGTCTTTACCGGCAAAAAACTGGATGTCATCAATTAATAAAGCATCAACAGAACGATAATAACGTTTAAAATCATTAATCGCGTTCAATTGTAGTGCTTTTACCATGTCAGCAACAAAACGCTCAGAATGCAGGTAAACCACCTTAGCATTCGGATTATGGCGCATCATTTCAGTACCGACGGCTTGCATTAAGTGAGTTTTACCCAAGCCAACCCCACCATATATAAAGAGAGGATTGTAAGCACCGCCCGGATTCTCAGCGACTTGCAATGCCGCAGCATGAGCCAACTGGTTGGATTTACCTTCGATGAAGTTATCAAAAGTAAACGAATTATTTAGATTCGCGCCGTGGTTAATACCACCTTCCACCTGTACTTTACGTTTGGGCGCAGTTAATGGCAGTTGGCCCTGTTCATAAGGTTCAAGCTCACCACGCAAGCCAGTACCGGACAAAGTCAATGGTGCTTCAAACTCAAGGTCAGCATTCGGGCTACCTTCTTCGTCATCCATTAAACCAAAACCCGGACGGTAGCCAGACTCTCTCGCCACTTCATTATTTAAAGGGTTAATAGCCGGTTCACTTGAAACCGGAGGAGGTGGAGGTGACATCTGATTCGCTTGGGCAAAATTTTGAGCTTTCACGGCCAGCTTTAAAGCCGGTGCAAGATCATCGCCAGCAAATTCAGACAATAATTCCTTTATGCGCGTTTGATATTTGTTACTCACCCAATCCAACACAAAACGGTTTGGTGCACTTAGGCACAATTCTCCATTCGGCAGCATTTCAGCCTGCAATGGACGAATCCAGGTGTTGAACTGAGATGTGGAAAACTCACTCTGCAAGCGCTGCAGACAAAGATTCCAATGCTCCAAAGACACTGTAGACGTACTCCCTGGTTGAGTGACAGACAAGGAGCGGATTTTACATCGGGCATTTAAAGTTATCCACATATAAATAGAAAAAAACTACATACGGCCTTAAATCGAAAAATGTTAATAACATGACAGGTTATACACAGGAGTAGATAAAACTTCACCCTTGTGCATAAACCACTCACTTATACACATGATAGAAACGATTTATTTTAATATTATACACAAGTGGAAAACTTTTTAACTTTTTGATTTTTATACACATAAATTAATAAAAAACCATCCTTGTGGATAAGATAATTTTATAAAATATTCTTTATCCACTAGTGAGGTAGAAGTCTGTGTGTAAGTGTTTAATGGATTGTGTAGCTATTTTTTTATTAATTAAGCTGTGCTAAGCATTGAATTTGCTGAGGAAAGGCTCTAAAATCCGCGCCCTGATTTGACCAATCAAATGTAGAGGCTTGGCGGTCGCTAACCCTCAAAACTCAAACACTGCATTCAGTGAGAGAATTAAGATGAAAAGAACTTTCCAACCTAGCGTTCTAAAACGCAAACGTAACCACGGTTTCCGTGCTCGTATGGCTACTAAAGGCGGACGTCAAGTTATCGCTCGTCGTCGTGCTCGTGGCCGCAAGGTTCTAAGCGCATAAGTACGCTGATGACCGAATATTGTTTTCCTCGGCATGTCAGACTTCTGAATGCCGGGGATTATCAATCTGTCTTTAACGACACCTCCTCCAAAGTATTTGCAGGCGAATTCCTTTTATTGGCACGAAAACGAGATGATGACCAAACTCGGTTGGGTCTTATTGTGTCTAAGAAAACGGATAAACGCGCGGTAGGCAGGAATCGTATCAAACGTTTGGTGCGTGATTCCTTCCGTCACCACAAAATTCCCCTTTCTGGCCTTGATATTGTCTTCTTAGCACGACATGGTATCAAAGAGCTGGAAAACGCCGATTTGCACAACCGACTCGATAAAGCATGGGATCAGTTGGCAAAAAAAGCCCTAAAACCCACTCAAAATAAAAAACGCGATCAATCTAGACAGAAATAGGCTGAAAAAACTGCCAAAGGCTGGTTTAATAGCGCGTGATTTTTATAAGGGTTCTGTGAACCTATTGTCCAACCAAACAAATTAGTTGAATACCATGGATTTCAGACGTTACTTTTTATGGGGTGCGCTTTTTATCAGTGGCTACCTACTGTTTTTACAGTGGAGCCAAGATTATGGTCCTCAGTCCACTCAAAGCGTAGCTCAAAGCACACAGTCTCAATCTGAGACAAACTCTCAAATGAGCGATGATTTGCCTATGGCAACTCAAAGCACAACCGAAGCCAATGCCGAAATTCCACAAAGTGTGACAAAAATCGCACCTGGGAAATTGATTGAAGTAACAACCGATACCCTTCGTGTTGCGATCAATCCAGTCGGTGGTGACTTAGTTGAAGCTGCTCTACTTCAATACAAAAAAGAATTAGGCCAGCCGGATCCATTTGTCATCTTAGAAGATGGCAGCGAGCGCACTTATGTGACTCAAAGTGGTTTAGTTGGACAAGATGGTCCAGACGCTTCTCCTGAGGGTCGTCCAGTTTACCAATCTGAAAAAACGGCTTACACCTTAGCTGATGGTGAAGATTCTCTTGATGTGAATCTGTACTACACAGATGCAAAAGGCGTTAAATACACGAAAACCTTCCGCTTTATGAAAGGTAAGTACCGTATTCGCCAATTGATCACGGTAGACAATACCTCATCAAACACTTGGCGCGGTAACCTGTTTGCACAAATCAAACGTGACAACACACCCGATCCAAGCAAAGCAACTAGCATGGGCTTACAGCCTTATCTAGGTGGCGCGATTTCTGATGAGCAAACGAAATACACCAAAGTTTCTTTCTCTGATATGAAAGAAGACCCAATCAAAACAACCACTACCAAAGGTTGGGTTGCGGTACTTCAACATTACTTTGTATCAGCTTGGATTCCTGAACAAGGTCAAAAAGTAACCTTGCAAGCTCGCACTAATGGTGACTTTAACATCATTGGTTTCACTGGCACATCAGTGGAAATTGCCCCAGGTAAACAAGGCACATTGAGCTCGACTTTCTATGTTGGTCCAAAACTACAAGATCACCTAGAAAGCA
Source organism: Marinomonas sp. UCMA 3892 (assembly GCF_012726345.1). Lineage (GTDB taxonomy): Bacteria > Pseudomonadota > Gammaproteobacteria > Pseudomonadales > Marinomonadaceae > Marinomonas. The sequence goes on along the minus strand of NZ_PTXN01000004.1, from coordinate 236,982 downwards.
CTGCCGAAAACCTAGACCTAACAGTCGATTACGGTTGGTTATGGTGGTTAGCTAAACCACTTTTCTGGTTGCTAACACTGATCCAATCTTTTGTTATCAACTGGGGGATTGCGATTATCCTGATCGTAGTTTGTGTAAAAGCGATTTTCTTCAAGCTATCAGCTGCAAGCTACCGTTCAATGGCGAAAATGCGCAAATTCGGACCTGAAATAGCCAAGCTGAAAGAAAAGTATGGCGATGATCGTCAGAAAATGTCGCAAGAAATGATGGCCCTGTACAAGAAAGAGAAAATCAACCCATTAGGGGGTTGTTTGCCTATCTTGGTTCAGATGCCAGTATTCCTTTCGTTGTACTGGGTATTGATGGAATCCGTTGAATTGCGCCATGCGCCTTTCTTCCTATGGATTCACGATCTATCTGTAATGGATCCGTACTTCATACTGCCAATTTTAATGGGTATCAGTATGTTTGTTCAGCAATCGCTTAACCCGACACCGCCAGATCCGATGCAAGCTCGAATCATGAAGATCATGCCAGTGGCATTCTCTATCTTCTTCTTGTGGTTCCCGGCTGGTTTGGTACTTTACTGGGTAACAAACAACACCCTATCCATATTACAACAGTATGTGATTACCAAACGCATCGAAAACGAAGCTTAAGACTCAAACCTAAGCCCAAGTTTCAATTAAAAAGGCTTCCCGTTGGGAGGCCTTTTTTACGTTTAGATTGCCATACTCGCCTTGCTAACGGACAATAACGAACACTTCTACTTATTTTTCGCACAGAGTTTGATTATGACTGATTTCCAATACGCCACAGACCAAGACACGATTGCCGCCCAAGCCACCGCTCCTGGCCGAGGTGGCGTAGGGATCATTCGTTTATCAGGCCCTAAAAGCCTTGCCATTGCGAAGCAGATCATCGGCTTTGAGCCCAAACCTCGTTATGCCCATTACGTGCCTTTCAAAACGACAGGTCAAGAACAACTCGACGAAGGCATCGCCTTGTATTTTCCCGGGCCAAATTCCTTTACTGGTGAAGATGTTTTTGAGTTACAAGGCCACGGCGGTCCCGTTATTATGGACATGCTACTGAGCCATTGCGTAGCGCTTGGGGCACGTTTAGCTCGTCCAGGCGAGTTTTCTGAACGTGCATTCATGAACGACAAAATGGACTTAACTCAAGCGGAAGCCATTGCCGATTTGATCGACAGTACATCAGAGCAAGCCGCTAAATGCGCATTGCGATCTCTGCAAGGCGCTTTCTCAAAACGCGTTGATGAGTTAGTCGAAGCCTTGATTCATCTGCGTATTTACGTGGAAGCCGCGATTGATTTTCCAGAAGAGGAAATCGACTTCATTGGTGACGGTAAAGTCGCTGCGGAATTGGCTGGCATTCAAGCGAAACTAGCAGAAGTCCTCAAAGAAGCGAACCAAGGCGCCTTGATTCGCGAAGGCATGAATGTGGTTATAGCAGGGCGTCCAAATGCCGGCAAATCCAGCTTGTTAAACGCACTATCAGGGAAAGAGTCCGCTATTGTCACCAACATAGAAGGCACGACTCGAGACGTGTTGCGCGAGCATATCCACCTTGACGGCATGCCGCTACACATTATCGACACAGCTGGTTTGCGTGATAGCCCTGACGAAGTAGAGCGCATTGGTATTCAGCGCGCATGGGACGAAATCAGCAAAGCAGATCGCATTCTCATGATGGTCGACAGCCAATCCATTGATTCAAAAGATCCTAATGAGATTTGGCCAGAGTTTATGGAAAAGCTTGGCGACACTAAACACCTGACTTTGGTACGTAACAAAGTCGACTTAACCAAAGAAGGCACTGGAATAGAAACTGTCTCAGGCGTTCCTGTAGTGTCTCTATCGGCAAAAACAGGCGAGGGCGTTACTGATTTAACTGAACACCTAAAAGCCGTCATGGGCTTCGACAGCACGACTGAAGGGGGGTTTATCGCTCGTCGTCGTCACATAGAAGCGCTGAACAAAGCCAACCGCTTCTTAGATGCAGGTAACGAACAACTACACGGCTATGGCGCAGGAGAATTACTCGCTGAAGATCTCAAAGAAGCCCAACAAGCCCTAAGCGAAATCACCGGCGCCTTCACCAGCGACGACTTGCTAGGGCGCATCTTCGGCTCGTTTTGTATTGGGAAGTAAAATAGTAAAACGCATCAAACCAAATCAAAACAACATTATGATTTTAAAATAATTTTGTTTTATTGGGTGGGAAGCAATTTGAAGGGTTTTGTCGATTCTTGCGCCACGTGTGCGCCACAGATAAATTCTGGCGCACATTTGGCGCACAAGATGAGAAAAACCAATGAAAATCAGCATACATAAACGAGATCCAGATAAGAATGGCCAACGCGCTATCAGGCTTGTGTACTATTACGGTTCAAAGACCTCGGAAGACGGCTCAAGAGCTCAGAAACGCTCATATGAGACGTTAAACCTGTTCCTCTACGCCAAGCCCAAAAACGCAGTTGAACGCGAACACAACAAAACCACATTGCAAAAAGCTGAGGCCATTCGAGCCAAGCGTCTACTGGAAATGGAATCAGCCAAACACGGCTTAGATGACCGCACAAAACTCAATGCCAGCTTCTTTGACTACTTCGACCAAATTACAGCGAGTAAAGCATCCGGTAGCAAATCCAACTACTCAATTTGGGTTTCTGCGGGCATCCATCTCCACCGTTATCACCGCCACGCAGAACTCACTTTTGAACAGGTAGATAAATACTTTTTGGAAGGGTTCCGCCATTACCTACAGCATGAGGCAATGACAAAATCAGATACCGGCCTCTCCAGGAATACCGCCTGTAGCTACTTCAATAAAATCCGAGCTGCGCTCAACCAAGCGCAACGAGACCGAATAATCAGAGATAACCCTGTTGAACAAGTCAAATCCATCAAAGCAGAGAGGACACAGCGCACTTACCTCACTCTGGAGGAGGTAAAGGCCCTTACCAAGGCAGAATGCCGTTACGATGTACTACGGAGAGCATTTCTGTTCTCCTGCACAACAGGACTTCGCTGGTCAGACATTCATAAGCTGGTTTGGGGTGAAATTGAACTGTTTGCTCAAGGGCACTACCGAATCATATTTTCCCAGATAAAGCTAAAAAACTCAGGAAATGGTCTGCAATATCTCGACTTACCGGATTCTGCTGTGCGTCTACTCAACTTGGAGAACAAGGGGAAACCGACTGAACGGGTTTTTAAGGGTTTACGCTACGACAGCTACAGCAACGTCGCGCTAGTGCAGTGGGCCATACGTGCAGGAATCACCAAACACGTTACTTTTCACGCAGGCCGTCACACCTTTGCTGTAAACCAGCTTGCCCGTGGTCTGGACATCTATTCCCTCTCCAGATTACTTGGCCATAGTGAGCTCAGAACAACAGAAATCTACGCGGATATTCTAGAAACCCGCCGCACAGAGGCCATGCGGACTTTTCCGGATATCTTCGATGAATAATCAGACTCAAATATTTTTCGCTGCAAAAAAAGAATAGGTGGTGGTGAATAATAAAGATCGATAACAAGTATTAAAGAATAATACAAAGATAGCAGCGAACTCTATCGAGTACGCTGTCATTTTTTAATTTAAAATGCTCCAAAGCGAGTCAGAACATGATAATTTAAATGTACTAAGATAATTTTTTCGCATTAAATTCCCTAAAATATAACCTCCAATTAAGAAAACCATTTCACCACCTTTAGGGATGCCCACAACAACCTTAAGATGTTTTAGCGGGCTTTGTAATAAAATCATGCGTTCAATTATAGACTTAAATCGTACATGGTAGCTTATTCGTTTTCACCCTAAGCTTTTGTTTTAAATGTTTATTTCGTTTGTCTCTAAAAGATTTTACGCTTTTTTTACACGTATTAATCGCATTCAACTGTTACTGTGAGGGTATGTATAACAAAAAGACGTGTTTTGATGGGCAGAGCAAATAAAATTAAGTCTTTTATTAGATTGTCCTTTATTCTAGGGCTCGCGCTTGCGATTTGTTTTCCCTTAGACCACTTGATGGCATCATCTACAGCGATTCTTCTTGTACTTCAACTTGCTGTTATCATGATTTCGTTTCAGTGTGGTACTCAATACGCGTACATGGCGGCATTTTTAGTTGCGGTTAGTTTTAATTTTTTATTTACTCACCCTCGATATTCTCTCCATGTAATACATGCTACTGATATTATAAATCTGACTGTTTTCATTCTTGTTGCATTAATTGCAAGTAAACTTGCCGACCATTATAAAAACCAGCAAAGGTCATTGGAGCAAGTTCAACTCCGTAACCGCATACTACTATCGGTTTCACATGATTTTAGAACACCTTTGGCGACTATTATTGGTACGTTAACAACACTAAAGGCATACAGAGAAAAACTCTCAGAGGTTCAAGTCAGGGAGTTGCTTGATAGCGCCATAATGGAAAGTCATCGTCTTCACCAGTATATAGAAAATTTACTGCAAGCAACGAAAATACAGTATGGAATATTACAGTTTAAGAAGGTTGAATTGTCGATTGCACAAGTCATCTATCGAGTCATTGAACGTTTTCCTGATAGTCGGCACCGAATTTTATTCGAAAATAATAATTCCATACCTTTGCTGATGATTAGTCAGAATCTAATCGAACAGGCAGTATTTAATATTATAGATAATGCATTGCGATATTCTCCATGCGATAAAAATGTAAGTGTGACTGTTTATTGCATAAATAACAGCGTGTTTATTGATATTTATGATGAGAGTACTGCACTTACAATCGAACAATCTAAGTGCATTTTTGAGTTATTTTATTCCACTCAGGCTTTGAATCAAAATGATAGTGGAATGGGCTTGGGGTTTGCTGTGGCAAAGGGAATTATCAAAGCTCATCGAGGCACGATAGAAGCCATTCCTGATGGTACAGGTTGCCAATATAGGATCACGTTACCGCTAGAACAAGAAGGACATTGGAATGATTGATGCGAATCGAATGAATCAAACTAGCTCTCGGTTTAATACAATAATTCATTTGTGTAGCTTTTTGATAGTGATATACAGCTTTACTATGTTGATGCCAATAGCTGTTTCTCTTTTTTATAAGGATGGCTATATCACTCCATTTTTAACGACGTTTTTACTTTCCCTTACGATTGGTTTTTCCGGCTGGAGGATGACAAGTAAGGAAGATAAAAATCTGCAAAAGCGTGATGGTTTCATGGTTGCTTGTTTGTTTTGGCTGATATTCTCCTTAATGAGTGCATTACCTTTTCTTCTTGATAGGCGGTTGGATTTAAGCTTAACCGATGCCATGTTTGAAGGGGTATCAGGAATAACTACCACTGGCGCTTCTATTTTTTCAGATATTGATGGTCTGCCAAAATCCATTTTATTCTATCGTGCGCAGCTCAATTTTCTCGGTGGTTTAGGAATTATTGTATTGGCAGTAGCTATTATGCCATTCCTTGGTATCGGTGGCGCAAAATTGTATCAATCTGAGATGCCTGGCCCCATGAAAGAAGAGAAGATGACTCCTCGTCTTGCTGATACTGCTAGAAATTTGTGGGGGCTTTATAGCGTGCTAGCTTTAGGCTGCGCTGTTGCTTATAAACTTGCTGGGATGAATTGGTTTGATGCAATATGCCATAGTTTATCAACAGTTTCATTAGGTGGATTTTCTACTCATAGTGACAGTTTGGGATATTATAACAGTGCTGGTATAGAGCTCGTTGGCGGTGTTTTTTCAATACTTGCTGCAATAAACTTTGCTCTATATTACATCGTCTTAGTGCGGAGAAGTATAAAACCTATTTGGAATAATGCAGAGGTTAGGTTTTTTATTCTCATATTATCTATTGTTGTTGCAATTGCTTGTATGGAGCTGGCTCGTACCCAAACCTTCGATATCCAAGATTCACTGGTTCATGGTTTTTTTCAAACTGTTTCAGTTATGACTGATAATGGATTAGGTTCTGCGGGTTATCCGAATTGGCCTAGCCATATCGTACTTTTACTTTTAGGTGCGAGCTTTTTTGGAGGATGCTTTGGCTCTACCTGTGGGGGCATTAAAGCCGTCAGATTTTTACTCTTGTATCGTCAAGGGAGCCGCGAAATCCATCAATTGATCCATCCCAATGCCATTTTAACGACGAAGATAAGTGGCCAAGTCGTTTCTGATAGAGTAATTCGTTCAGTATGGGGCTTATTTTTCCTCTATATCTTTTTTACTTGCGTTTTTGTATGGGGATTAGTCGCAATTGGGCATGATTTTGTCACCGCTTTTGGAACTGTAGCCGCGTGTATTAATAATATGGGGATTGGTTACGGTGATACTGCATCTGGATTTGGCACTTTAAAAGATGCGGCCAAATGGCTGATGTGTGTGGCTATGCTTTTTGGACGATTAGAAATATTTCCAGTATTGATTATTTTCTCTCGGGCATTTTGGCGATTTTAAACCTAATTTTAGTTCACGGCTATTATGCCGAATTGATTGGAAGGATCATTAAATGAAGTGGCTATTAACATTTATATTACTCATTATGCTGGAAGGATGTCAGAACCCTCCAAATTACGTCAAATTAGAAGGCCTTGCACAGGGTACTAGTTGGCATGTTACATTTTGGAGCAAAGAGAATATTAATAATGCTGAGATTAATCGTGAGATTGATCAGCAATTAGCAGAAATAGATCTTCATATGTCTACTTATCGTCCTGATTCAGTTATCTCTCGTTTTAACACTATGAACTCTACTATGGCAGTAGGGGATGATATTTTAGGACTTATCCAGATAGCTAAAGACGTGACTAAGAAAACTGATGGTTGCTATGATTTAACCATCAAACCATTATTCGATTTGTGGGGATTCACCAATAACCAACTAACCATACCGACAGAAAGTGCGCTTCAACAGACATTAACCTATGTGGGCCTACACCATTTAACCATTGCTAATCAAACGTTGAGTAAAGATTCACCTGAAGTACACCTTGATTTGTCATCGATTGGACAGGGGTACAGTGTTGGCAAAGTTGCAGATGTGCTAAAGCGATACAATATCGATAATTACTTAGTGGAGATTGGCGGCGAAATGGTCGTGCACGGTACTAAACTTGATGGCTCTGCTTGGAAAATTGCGATTGAAAAACCGCTTCCTGAACAACGTACAATGCAAAAAGTTTTACTTATTGATTTCCCTCAAGCGATCATGACTTCTGGCACATATCGTCATTATTTTGATCATCAAGGGCAGCGTTATTCACATATTATTGATGCTCGAACTGGCAAGCCCGTAACACACAACACGGTATCTGTAACTGTGTTAGCAAGCGATCCTTCTTGGGCTGATGCTTGGTCAACTGCCCTGTTATGTTTAGGAAGCCAAGAAGGGATAGCTGTCGCAAATGGTAATGGAATAAAAGCATTATTTATTGATGATAATAAAGGCGTGCTTAAAGAAATTAAGACGGATAGCTATAAAAAAATGAAAAATATAGAGCTCAACTAACCTAAGATATAATGAAGTTTTCATAATGTGCGAGCGCTCATTATGCTGAATGCTAAGTGTATTAAATAAGTGAACGTCGTCCAATGCCAGTTAGTATCTCTAGCTGGCTTTTTATTTAACTTTTACAGTTAATCCTATGGTTGTAGTCGCATTATTTTCGCAGTATATGACGATTTTATTGGCCTCCTCAAATTTAGCGTAACACTATGTAAATTATGGTTAAAGTTACAAGTTTATTTTCATCTAATGAATCTGTTACTTAGTCATCCGCAAGATTCACCTGTTTTGCATGTTGCTAATCACGTTGGCTCTCTGAGTATTTATGATTTTTACGTATTCTTTACGGGATTAGTCATTTGAGCTCTAGAGACTTTACGCCGTTAATTCATATATTTGTGCTGTTACTCACTTTCTTAAGGACAAATTATATGGACTGGATATTTCTAATACTTTCCATAGCACTTTTCATTTACTTAGCAGTGGCAATGTTTGCCCCTAATAAGTTTTAGGAGTCGTTATGTTTGAAATTACCCTTATTTTTACTACTGCGCTTGGGCTCGCATGGTTGTTGGGATCATATATGACAGGGATTTTCTCTGGTCAGTCCCATTTTTCAGATCGTTTATTTAATCCCATTGAAAAGTGGGTTTATCGGGCAATCGGTGTAAATGCCAATTCGGGGATGACATGGAAATCCTACGGTGCGGCTTTTCTTATCAGTAACTTAGTGCTTGGAATTTTGGCGTTCCTTATCCTTAAATTCCAACATCTGTTGCCACTAAATCCTGATGGTATAGGGCCATTATCTTGGGATCTGGCTTTGCACACTGCGGTGTCATTCCTCACCAATACCAATCAACAGCACTATTCTGGGCAGGCTCAGCTCAGTTATCTATCCCAAGGATTTTTAATTGTCACGCTGCAATTTGTCACTCCAGCCATGGCGCTGGCGGTTTGTGTGGCGATTTTGCGGGGAATGTTAGGCGGGTTGAATAATGACAGCGCCAAAGAAGGCGAGGCTCGAAATCTGGGTAACTATTATGTTGACCTAGTGCGCGGTGTACTCAGACTTATGCTGCCATTAGCGGCTATTGTTGCGCTATTGCTCACTTGGCAAGGCGTACCGAGTAGTTTTGATGGTGCGCAAAAAGTGAATACCTTAGATTCTGCATCGCCTATCACTGAGCAAATTGTTCCGATCGGCCCCGTCGCATCTATGGTGGCCATCAAGCAGTTAGGCACTAATGGTGGCGGGTGGTATGGCCCCAACAGTAGTAACCCGCTTGAAAACCCAACGCCAGTAAGTAATGCAATCGAGACCATTGCCTTAGTGCTGATCCCTATGGCCGTCGTCTTTATGGCTGGCGGAATGTTAAGACGCAAAAAATTTACCCTGATGGCTCTGGTTGCTATGGGCCTATTGAGCGTCAGTTTTCTGGGGGCGACAGTGTACAGCGAGTTGCAACCTAACGCCGCCTTTGCGGGATTAAGCGCCCAAGGGCCGAATATGGAGGGGAAAGAAGTTCGCTTTGGACCTGAGCTTTCGGCGCTATGGGCTTCTTTTACCACGCAAACCTCTAACGGTTCGGTCAATGCCATGCACGATTCCTTCAATCCAATAGGGGGATTGATGACGCGATCAGGCATGTTACTCAATGCGATATGGGGCGGTATTGGCTGCGGTTTTGTTAACTTTATCGTTTATGTGTGGATTGCTGTGTTCTTATCGGGATTGATGATTGGCCGTACGCCAGAGATATTTGGTCGTAAGCTCGAAACCCGTGAAATCACCCTTTTGGGAAGTCTATTAGTTTTACCTACCTTGTGCGTCTTAGGTTTGACGGCGATCACTGTGGCTATTCCGAGTATTACGGGCAACAGCAACCCCGGCTTTCACGGGATTTCGCAAGTCTTTTACGAATACACCTCCGCTTTTGCTAATAACGGTTCGGGTTTTGAAGGTTTAGGTGATAACACGCCTTGGTGGAATATCAGCTGCGTTATCGCCTTACTGCTTGGTCGATACCTGCCACTGTTTTTACCGCTGGCGATTGCGGGGATGATGTCGAGTAAAAGGGTTAGCCCCGACAGTAACGCGAGCCTTAAGCTTGAAAGTCCCACCTTCTGTTTCACCCTCATTGCCGTGATTTTGATCATTAACTTCCTATCTTTCTTACCTGCGGCAGTATTAGGGCCTATTGGCGAAGCATTACAACTTGCCACTATGAGTCTGGAGAAATAGTCATGCATAAACCTGCTCAAATATTAGATAGCGCCGGCGTGAAGCAAGCTGCCTTTGGTGCTGTAAAAAAAATGTCCTTAGTGAGCATGGCTGGTAACCCAGTGATGTTTGTGGTCCTCGTTGGTGCTTTGCTCGCTGGACTGATCACCGTGCAAAGGTTCCTTAACGGAGATACCGTCGGTTTTGAGTTAGCCACGACCCTTATCCTTTTGCTTACTGTGTGGTTTTCTAACTTTGCTGAATCTGTGGCAGAGGCAAAAGGTCGCGGGCAAGCGGCCAGTTTAAAGTCTGCAAAAGAGGCATTACAAGCTAGGCGAATACGCCATGGTGAGTTGGAGTTAATATCCGCCACTCAGCTTGCTAAAGGCGATAAGGTGAAGGTTTTACAGGGTGACTATATTCCTGCCGATGGTGAAATCATCGAAGGGATAGCCACTATCAACGAATCGGCGATTACCGGTGAATCTGCGGCTGTGCTGCGCGAAGCTGGCACAGACCATTCCGGTGTGATTGGCGGCACTAAGGTACTTACGGGTGAAATTACCGTGCTGGTTGCGAATGATCCCGGTAATAGCTTTTTAGACCGAATGATAGGGCTCGTCGAAGGGGCTAAACGCCAAAAGACACCGAACGAAACGGCGTTAACCGTACTACTTGCGTCATTAACTGCGGTTTTCCTACTCGTGGTGGTTACTTTGCCGCCGCTAGCAAGTTTTGTTGGTGCAAGCCTTGATTACACTATGTTAATTGCACTGTTAGTGTGTTTGATCCCAACCACGATTGGTGGCTTGTTACCCGCTATTGGTATTGCAGGTATGAACCGCGCCTTAGCCGCCAATGTGGTCGCGAAGTCTGGTAAAGCCGTGGAAGTTGCCGGCGATATCGATACGTTACTGCTAGATAAAACGGGCACTATTACTTTTGGTGATCGCCAAGCAACTGCGTTTTTACCCGTGAAAGGCATTGCACCTGAGATGCTGCGTGATGCGGCAGTGCTTTCCTCGCTAGATGACCCCACCCCTGAAGGGAAATCTGTACTCAAATTGGCTGTTGATTTGGGAGCGGTATTACCTGTTAAGCCTACGGATGCGACTTTTATTCCTTTTACGCCAGAGACTCGGGTTTCTGGGGTGATTTTAAAGGATGGTATTCAAGGCATAAAAGGCGCGGGCGATGCGATGCAGTTTTGGGCGCAGCAGCATCAAATGCAATGGCCTGAATCTGTTAACGCGCTTATCCGTAAAGTGGCTTTGCAGGGGGGAACTCCCTTAGTCGTCGCCAGTGGCACGCACATTTTAGGGGTTATAGCCTTAAGTGACGTGATTAAGCCAGGCGTTGCGGAGCGGTTTGCCCGTTTAAGAGCGCTCGGTGTGCGGACCATCATGGTGACAGGGGATAATCCGCTAACGGCTGGCGTGATTGCCGCCGAAGCTGGGGTCGATGATTTTGTCGCTGAAGCTAAACCTGAGGATAAACTTGCCCTTATTCGCGCAGAGCAGGCCAAAGGTCGATTAGTGGCTATGGTAGGGGATGGCACTAACGATGCGCCAGCATTAGCGCAGGCCGATGTGGGTCTTGCGATGAACTCGGGTACCCAAGCTGCTAAAGAAGCTGGCAACATGGTGGATTTGGATTCAGATCCCACTAAATTACTGGCTATCGTTGAAGTCGGAAAACAATTGCTGATCACCCGCGGCGCCTTGACTACATTTTCCCTTTCTAATGATGTGGCTAAGTATTTTGCCATTATTCCTGCGGTATTTGCGGGGGCTTTGCCTGCGATTGGCGCACTGGATCTGATGCAGCTTCACAGCCCAACCTCAGCCGTACTCGCAGCGCTCGTATTTAACGCTCTTATCATTCCCGCCTTAATTCCATTGGCATTAAAAGGCATCAAGCTCAGACCCATAAGTGCAGAAAAATTACTGCGAAATAACATGCTGATTTATGGCTTGGGTGGGGTGATTTTACCCTTTGTCGGCATTAAAGCGCTCGACTCAATCATTGCACTTATGCTCTAGGAGACAGTAATGAATTCAATCGTATATCCCACTAAAACCCAGCATGCCGTTATGGGGTTGAGAGCCAGTCTCGCCCTGTTATTTGTGTGTGGCGTTGTCTATACCGGCACTGTGACTCAGCTCGGTGGCGCTTTATTTCCCGTTCAAGCTAAGGGCAGTGTGATCCACAGGGATAATGTCGCGATGGGTTCTGAGTTCATCGCTCAGCCCTTTGTTAATCCAGCCTATTTTTATAGTCGGCCGAGCGCTGTCGGTTACGATCCTATGGCGACCGGTGGTAGTAACCTTGCGCCGAGTAACCCGGCGCTACGTGAACGTGTGATGGCAACGAGCCAAGAAATCCAAGCCAGAGAATCTGTTCAGGCCGCTGATATCCCAGTCGATTTACTCGCTACATCGGGGGCGGGACTGGATCCTCATATTTCACCCGCTGCAGCCAAACTGCAAGTCGCACGCGTGGCTCAGGCTCGACAGTTAGCCGAACCACAAGTGTTGACCTTAGTGGCGCAATTTATCGAACCACCGCAGTGGGGCATTTTTGGGCAAGAGCGCGTCAATGTGCTCAAGCTCAACCTCGCTCTCGACCAGATTGCTAAACACGCTCAATAAAACAATATTCTACTGAATTTAAGGATAAATTTTTATGTTACCGATTAAGTCTGCTCCTTGTTCGCGCCTCTGTGCGGGTGTGATGATGGCATTATCTTCACTATCGATGGGCGCGCTTGCCAGCACTGAGACTCATGGGGGCAATGCCTCTTGGCAGAGTCAAGGGAGTGTGATGCTCATCAGTGATTATGCGTTTCGCGGTATTTCTCAAACTGATGAAGGACCTGCAGTTCAAGCAGGATATACCTTAAGTCATGATTCTGGCTGGTATGGCTCGCTTTGGGGCAGTAACATCGAATTTGGGGATGGAAGTTTAGAACTCGACTTGTCCGCTGGCTGGGCAAAGGATTGGGATAATGGCTTAACAACGGACCTAGGCGTGATACGTTACCAATACTCGCAGGACGATACAGACCTGAGTTATAACGAAATTTATGCTGTGGTAAGCTACGCCGATGCTAAGCTAGGGCTGGTTTATTCTCCTGATTATTTTGGCGAGAATGTGGACGATTTTCAGTATGTTTACGCCAGTTATGAGCCGCAACTGTTCTCTAACGTAAGCCTAGTACTGCATCTTGGGAGCAATTTTTTTGCTTCTCAGCAAGATATGGCACTGTTTTTAGGTTCTATGGCCGCAAGCAATAGCCACTATTTAGATTGGCGAGTTGGGGTGAACCTCAATGTGACTGAGCAGGATGTGTTGAGTGTTGGTTATGTCGATACGGATTTATCGCAGAGTCAGTGCCAGTCCCTGTGTGATGCGCGCTGGATAGTGAGTCTTTCAAGGAGTTTCTAATCGTGGTACCAATCAGTCAAACACAGCAAGCCAATGCGCTCTTAAGTCAGATACAGCAAAATGATAAAGGTAAACTGACGGTTTTTCTTGGGGCGGCACCTGGCGTAGGCAAGACTTATTCAATGCTCAGTGCTGCAAGGGAAATAGCTCAACAAGGTGTAGATTTGCTGGTTGGACTGGTTGAAACCCATGGTCGTGCCGATACCGAGGCTATGTTAGCGGGTTTTGAGGTATTGGCGCGTAAACCCATTGATTATCATAATAATCGTTTAACGGAATTTGATTTAGATGCGGCGCTGCTTCGCAAGCCGAAGCTCATCTTGGTCGATGAATTGGCCCATACGAATATCCCCGGTAGCCGCCATAAACGGCGCTACCAAGATGTCGCTGAATTATTAGCTGCAGGAATAGATGTCTATACCACAGTTAATATTCAGCATTTGGTCAGTTTGAATGATCTGGTGTTGCAGATTACTCAAGTGCGGGTACGGGAGACCGTACCTGATCGCTTCCTTGATGAAGCCCATGAAATTATATTTGTCGATTTACCGCCATCAACACTCATCGAACGCTTGCAGCAAGGCAAAGTTTATCTGCCGGAGTATGCTCGCTCAGCCTTGGATGCTTTTTTTTCGGTATCGAATTTGACGGCTCTGCGCGAACTGGCAATGAAAAAAGTCATAGAGCGAGTCGATGCAAAACTGATTTGTGAGCTCGATGCAAAAGCGCAGGGAACCGATTTTGTTCTTAAAGACAGATTGTTGGTTTTAGTGAGCAATAACAGTGATCATCAATACTTGATCCGCATTGGTCGGCAGATTGCTGAGCGGCGGCAAATTCCATGGTTAGTGCTGTGGGTTGATACCGGCAAAGCGCTGGGGCTTTATCAGAGAAAAAGGCTAAATGAGGCCTTTGCCTTAGCTAAAGAACTTGGTGCGCAGACCGAAGTATTACGCGGCACAAGCAGTTATCAGGCCATTTTACCTTACGTTGCACTACATCGAATTAACACTGTATTGGTCGGCGCTGGCGTGAAACGCACCTATCCTTGGTGGCGTAAAAGGCTGTACCAACGTTTGATCGAATCCGGTTTACCTGTTGAAGTCAGTGTATATCACGCTCCCGACAACCAAGTACAAGTACGAGATCCCATTACGCCTAAAGCCAGTTTTGGTGATTTACGGGGCCATCTCTTAGGGCTAATTGGTGTTGTGGTTATTTTTCCGATTGTGGCATTTATAGATGCTTGGCTCAGCAATGGCAATCTCGTGCTCTTGTATGTTTTCTTGATAGTTGGTATTGGCTTAACCTATGGAGCTAGGCCTGCTATGGCAACTGCGGTGTGGTCATTTTTTAGCTTTAATTTCTTTCTTACAGACCCCAAATTTACATTTAATGTTAATAGCCAAGATGACATCGCCACCTTAATTTTTTTAGTTTGTATAGGGCTCATCAGTGGTCCAGCTGCCTCCAGAATTAGACATCAGTTTATTTTATTACGTGAATCAAATCGTTATGCAGAAACGTTAAAGGATGTTGCCCAAGAATTATCAGTTGCTGATGATGAAAAAGCCCTTTGGCAAGCGATAGGGCGCAAGATTGCGGCTTCAGTTAATGCCGATTGTTATATTGTCCTACAACATAAAGATGGTCAGCGGTCCTATTTACCCATACTTAATACGCCATTCAATGATCTCGATTTAGCCGCCATTGATTGGACGTTACGGCATGGGCAAGCAGCGGGGCGTTTGAGTGATACCTTGAGTGCTTCGGGTGTGAGTGTGTTCCCTATTGAACTTGAAGGGACGACGATTGGCGCGGCGATTTTAGATTGGCAACCCACAGTCAACGAACTCAGTCCGTTTGATCGAGAGCTTATTCTGGCAATGTTACAGCAAGGCGCAAATACTTGGCGGCGTATTCAGTTGGTGTCAGATTTAGAATCTGCACGGGTAAAAACTGAGATAGAGCAATTACGTTCAGCATTATTATCGTCAGTATCCCACGATCTAAAATCGCCACTCTCAGCCATGATGGGGGCAGCGGAGAGCCTCAAGTTACTGAATAAGCAATTGCTAGAATCTGATCGCAACGAGTTACTCGATACTATCTTGCAGGAAAGTCGGCGTTTAGACAGTTATATTCAAAATTTACTCGATATGACTCGCCTTGGTCATGGCACTTTGAGTATTGAGCGTGATTGGGTTTCGGCAGATGACATTATTGGCAGTGTACTCGGTAGACTCAAACGCTATTTTCCTAGGGCTATCGTTGAATACCATAGGGAAAAAGAACCACCACTCCTATTTGTCCATGCGGCGCTAATTGAACAAGGATTATTTAACATTCTTGAAAATGCTGTTCGATTTTCACCACCAGAAGAGCCTATTAGTATTGAATTATCCATCTCAAATCATCGCTGTTGTATTGCAATAGAAGACAGAGGGCCGGGGATCCCTGCAAGTCATAGGGATCAAATTTTCGATATGTTTTATGTGGTTGCCGATGGAGATCAGAAGAAACAGAACACGGGTATGGGGCTGGCTATTTGTAAAGGCATGATAGCTGCACACGGCGGGAGTGTTCGCGTTACCGATTGCCTACAGGGGCAAGGCACTCGTTTTGAAGTTGAATTGCCGTTAGACTATCCCGTTCCTGGCTAATCATTTTTAGCCAAAATATCTTTAATAAACCACAGAATGGACTAGATACGTGGCAATAAAAATCGTGGTTATCGATGATGAGACCCAAATTCGCCGTATGTTGCGTATAGCCCTCACTAGTGAAGGCTATGACGTTACTGAAGCAGAAAATGGTCAGCAAGGACTTGCAGCTGTTGCTCGCCAGCAACCTGAATTAGTCATTTTGGATTTAGGCTTGCCGGATATGGAAGGGCATCAAGTGCTACAAGAGTTGCGGGGATGGTCCGACGTTGCTGTGATTGTATTGTCGGTTCGCAATCAAGATAGAGAAAAAGTGGCAGCATTAGATGCAGGCGCGCAGGATTACGTGACTAAACCCTTTAGCGTTGAAGAGTTACTGGCTAGAGTGCGGGCAATTTTAAGGGATCATATCAAACCTGAAAAACTCCCTATATTAGATGACGGTAAATTACAGATTGATTTAAGTCGTCGGTTAGTAAAAGTTGATAACCAAGTTGTCGAACTCACACCGAAGGAATATGCAGTATTGTCTAAACTGGCCTCATCACCCAATTGTGTGGTTACTCAGACTCAATTGCTTAAGGAGATATGGGGGCCAGGTCATATAGAGGATACTCATTACTTGAGAATTGTGGTCAGCCACTTAAGGCAAAAGCTAGGCGACTCTCCCAGTGAGCCCAAATATGTACGAACTGAGCCTGGAGTTGGCTATCGTTTATATGTCGATCTATAAATATTTCCCGATAAACACATTATTCTTACTAACATAGAACTGCAAACAATTGTCTATTTTTTAACGAGCGTTATCCCAACGCTTTTTAGCACTTGACCTGTGAATCGTAATCATACGAACAACTCGCCCAATAAATTCTTATCGATTAACCCTGCTATTAGCGCTTTATCAGGAGATATCGAAACCGGATAGGTATACGATCATATTAAAACTTAATTGGTTTTGAAGTCAGTTCTTGTGCGATCCACCTCAATCGAATAAGAATAAAAATAAAAAAATTAAAATCAAAGCATTAAGATTTTAAAAGGTTGGATGATAGATTTGAGAAAACACGCATACGTACTAATGCAATGTATGTGTAAGGAGTCAAATGGAAGACATGACTAAACTAGCAAGAAGTTTTAGAGAAGCTATAGAAGTCAGTAATATAGCTGAAGAATTGCCGATTTTTGAAGATTTCCCCAAAAATTGCTGTGAGCATACGTCTGTGTTTTTGGGGTTTTATGTCAATCTCAAATTCCCAGATTTAGAAATTGATGTGATTAGTGGTCGCAACGAATCGATCCATGGCATCGAATACCACTTATGGTTGGAAATAAGTGGTAAAGTTTTTGATCTCACACTTGATCAATTTGATGAATACCACAAGCCAATATATTGTGAAAAATCACATCCAATAGCAAGAATATTTATTGAAGAAAATAGAGTCCCAATTGAGAGCTATATGCCGTATTACTTCGACAAAGTACTCGAAATACCACGTTTTTCAAAAGCAATATCTTCTGTCGTTTGTAAGCTCAATATGTTAGTTGAAAATACGCATAACAAATCATTTAATCAGGACTAAAAACATTGAGCTTTTTCGCTGCGATTCATTTTAACTCAATATTTTTTGACTTTTTATGAAGCGCACCCCATAGAAATTTTAATCCGACAGTCACGAATTCGAACTGAAAACCTAACTCGCTTTTGTCCCACAATGTTTCGACTAGTCTGAAACTTTATTCCTCTCCTACACGTTTTCGCAGCCAAACGAATAAGTCTTTTCAAAGCCAAAATAAAGGGCACATCAACGGTGCCCTCCATCAACCACATAAGATCGTTAGTTTTTACAGCCGTTCTTATCACATGTGATTTTCTCATGGGAATTAACCCAATGATCTGCATTTTTCTTCGTATCTGTGCCGCAGCCAGTAGTGCCGCCTTTAGCACCGCTGTGTACTACACCTGTTGGAGTATGTTTGACAGACATATTTACCGTCCATAGTTAATGATGTGTTTTTGATAGCGCGTAAGCACATTAAGACTTAGTCATTAAAACCTAATCTGTCAATTTAAATAGCAACCGTTACATGTCACAGTTAGAGAACGTGACATGTAACGCATCTAATGATTAATTTTTACTTTCAGCAGCTTAAATAGCTACTCAATATCTCCGACCATAAAATTTTCGGTTAGCAACTAGATGATCAGCAGCGGCTTTATCAATCTCATCAGAAGACGCCACACGATTACTCTGCAACCAAGCCAATATATCGGCTCGCCTGAAGAACACCCGATTACCATTAGGTTTGAAGAATGGGAGCTTGCGTTCATGGGTCAGCCGGTACAAAGTGCTTTTCTTTAACCCCGTCAGCTCAGCACATTCCTCAACTGTGAGGATTTCCTTTGTTGTGTCAGGACGTTGCTCGTTTTTGATATGATCGGTAATCAGTTTTTTAAGCAATGACATATCCATCAGCATGCGCTGAAGCATCTCTTTTTCAGTCATGTTGATACTCTCCTACACTGCCAAGTTAAAGTGGGATAAACGGGAAACTGGGAACACTAAGCTAGTCGTCATGTTCAACCCTCTCTAAATCTTCAAGGTGGCGCCTAACTTGGTCTGGTTTGAGCGCAAAAAAACGTTGAAACTCACCATTAATCCGCGTCTTATAGGTTCCCCTAGAGCGCTCGTTCGTTACCAAGCAACCGCGTTGCAGCAAGATTTCCACTTCTCGCATATAGTGGGTGGGAAGCTCAAGTTTTTGCAGGAAATGTGTTTTGTTGATAAGCCACAATTCGCATCCATCCAGTGAACGGCGGTAACCAGGCATTCCCTTGCCTGAATCCTGATCAATTTCACCGATATTGCGTTCCCAGTTGCGCATCGCTTTTTCCAATGACCGAAGTAGCCTAAACTCTTCGGAATTCCTAGAATGCCCACGATTAGCGAGCCAAGCACTAAGGACTTTATGTACCGCATCGAGTGACTCTTCCTCAGACCACGGCAAGATGAAATTTCGACTAGCGAGGCATAGTGCAGTACCAATCAGTGCAAATCGTCTAACGACTCGCTGTACTTGAGAGGCCATTGAGTCGCTTGTCCAAGCGTTGCTAAGACGACCTATTTCATAACTGAGGTAGCGGCTAAGCTCATTATGCTGCCCTGTAAGTAGCGATAACCACTCTCGGATTACTGTGCCATGAAAGCACTGACAAGACATTTTAAGCTCATCAACAAATTGTTGAGCGCTCTTACGGTCATGTAATTCATCGAAAGCGCCATGTATACCAAAAATTGGGATCTCCACCAGTCGTATCTGCTGACCAGCCCTAAGTGGCTTACCTATCTGCTGAAGTAATTCGGCAATCCAAACTTCCCCGCTACTGAGCACCAGCGTTCGCCATTGTGACGTCGCGGCCAACTCTCCTGACACGTTAGCGCGCAGTTTTCCTGAACCATTCATGATCTGATAAATGGCGGTATCAACGTCTTCAGGGCGAGCCATTCCTATCTCATCCAACGTCAGCAACATGTCGTTATGCTCCGACGAAACAGCCGCTAATCCATTGCTTGTCGAGATCCAGCTACGTCTATAGCTATCGCTGCCATATAAGCTTGCCGCAATCTGCAACAAAGTTGTTTTACCGGCGGAAGAAGCGCCAACGAAATGAAAGGCTCCGTTTTCCATGCCCGCTGGCGCGAGTAACGGTGCGGCCAACCCAGTTCCTACACAAAAAATAGCCAGCGGATTCCCACTGCACAGCTTTCCAACATGGTTTTGCCAATCACTCAAATCCCCAGACTCTTCTAACAACGCTGAACCGGATAGCTGACCCACGAAATGATGGGGTTCATCAGCAGTTCCAATAGTCCAATTGCTTGTGGCAAATATGGGCCCGTGCCAGCCAGTGCGATTCACCACAGTTGCCGGAGCAGCAAGAGCCATCTGCTCTATTAGAAAATGTTGAAGCCGACTCCAACTTGACTGACCTGGAGTTAAGGGATAACCGGTATCAACCAACATATCCCTGATCTGGCGGGCGTTATCGCTGTTAAGATCACGGGCATAGACAACTTCACGTAGCATTACTCCATCGAAGTTCAGCCATTCCAGCAAAGCCCCATGCCCGTGCCGTTTGTCAGTTAAACGAGTACGAGCCAAAACCTGAATCCAACCGCCTATTCGCAGCCAGCGATCAGAGGACAAGCAATAGAGCCCATCATCCTGCAACTTATATTGCATCACTAACCCCCATCACAAATCACTCAACCATGCGGCAATATCGCTGTACCTAAACCGCACAGAGCGACCATTGGGATTAGGTTTTATTGGAGGAGGAAAGCGTCCATCTCGCACGTAGCGACGAAGTGTCGCCTGCGAGGTTTGCAAAACGTCACACACTTCTGCATAAGTTAGTAACCGTTCTTCTTTAGGTTGGTTATTACCCGTCATGATGGCTCCTGTTTATTCTCTAGATTGCAGGAGTAATCATCTCGAAAAAGGCTAGCTAAACAGACCGCTGGAACTGCCCTTTTTTGGAACTTCAACAATAAATTTCAAGACGCTGATATTTAATGATATTTATTCAACATATAGATTAAAAACAGCCTCTGAAGAGCAAAAAGCTAAGCCATTAATGAGTTGGCCGACATTACCGTATCAATTTGTGCGCCAGTGAATACCCAGAGAAAAACTTTCACATGTGAAAGTTTAGAGACCTGACGATTTACACTGAACAAAGCTAGGTCCCCCATAAAAAGTGGAATCGTTTGGATTAGGTCTTTTGAAGAAGATAGTGGTTGTATGGAATAAACCTGCCTAGGTCCCCCATCAGATAATTATCTGGAAAGGAATTGGCAGGGTCTTTTTGGTCAAAACGTAACAACAAAAGACCTAAGCGCCCAAAAAAGGCATAAAGACAGGCGATGAATTAGATCATGAGACAATAGACTCAATCTGTATTCACGACACAGAGGATAATTCTATGACTGACACTTCGAATCCATTTACGACTTTGGAAAAACAAATTACTGCTTGGAATACTTTTGTCTCAAGCGATGACGAGAAGATAGATCACGACGAGGCAATGCTTTTCACCCATTTGTCATCACAACAGTATTTACGTTACGTACACAAGTCTGTTGAGCTGGAACAACTGCGTTATTACTACGTAGCACGCCGGATTTCAGATCTATTTTGGCAACATAACAAAGCTCATCGAGGTAAGGAAACACCCGGTTATCCAGGACACTACGGCTGTAGAGTACGACTACGAGATAGAAAGTTTGAAATGTACTGGTTCTACAATGAATTCACTCGTAAAAGAGGAGCTGATGGCTATAACGTCATCAGCCATTATCTGTCTCGTGGCGACCACTATCGCTATTTACGCTCAACTTTTTCCCTAGCTCAAGACTGGGAAAAGCCAGTCATCGAATTCGTTGAAGACAACTTTGCCGTCATCCGCAGAGCTAACGCTAACCTGATGCGCGTTAGGCAACTTTGCAACTGGAATAATAAAAATCTAATTGAAAAGATTGAATATTCTAATAGAACCTAGGAGTTTAGTAACAAAGATAGTATATAAATGGTGTATTGACATCATCGTCATTTTTGACGATGATGTATCACATGAGATATCCAGGCGGAAAAGGTAAGTGCTATCAGCACTTGATCAATCTGATGCCTCCACATCAGACTTATATAGAATCCCATCTTGGCGGGGGCGCTGTTATGCGCAACAAAAAAGCTGCCCTGCGGAATATTGGTTTAGACCTTGATCCAAAGGTTATAAAGCTTTGGAAAACGGAGTTTCCAGATTTATGCGAACTCTACCAAGTTGATGCTATTGTGTTTCTAGAAGAGTATTCCTTTGAGGGTCATGAGTTAGTGTATGTCGATCCCCCTTACCTATCGGAAACACGCAGGAGGAAGAAGGTCTATCGCTGTGACTATACAGAAAAAGACCACATCCGCTTACTAAAGTGCTTAATTGCATTGCCTTGTAAAGTAATGCTTTCTGGATATGACAATGACCTTTATAACCGCGTACTCGTTGGATGGCAAAAGGTGAACTTTCCTGCTAAGACTCATGTAGAAGTTCGTACTGAAACTATTTGGATGAACTTTGAACCTATTGGTCGTTTGCACGACAGTCGCTATTTAGGCGGAACATTTCGTGAAAGACAAACAATTCAACGGCGACAAGAAAGACTTCGAACTCGTATCAATAACTTAAATCCAATTGAACGGCATGAGTTACTGGAATGGATGCAGGAACACTACGGTAATGCTGAGGAGGTCGCCTAATGCAACTAGGTGCTATCTTCATGGGCCAAGCGGTCTTTAACGTCGAGCTTCCCAAAGCTGATGACGAAGTTATTCCTGGTGTCCCTTGGGGATCAATGGAAGCATTCCCTACTCCAGCGTATTGGGCTTATCAAGTATATGCTCGCCGCCTCACAGGTGATCGCATTAACTACAAACTAGGAGCAACTTTAAAAGAAGAAGTTGGAGCCTGTTTGTTGGGCGGACATGGTATACCAGCAGCGGTTGGCCTCGCGGCCTTTCACCATATAAAAGATTGCGGAGCTTTCGGAGATACGCCACCGCCAGAAGATACATTACTTGAGTGGCTAAAACAGCCTTTGGAAATTGAAGGTCGTCACATAAGGTACCGGTTTGCTAAGCAGAAAGCTCACTATCTAAGTGCGGCTCTTAATAAGCTATCCGAAGAATTGCCCCCACTTCATACAGGCAAGGCTCTTCGTGACTGGTTACTTGATATTCCGGGTATAGGATACAAAACAGCTTCATGGATTGCACGTAATTGGTTAGACGCTGATGATGTTGCTATCCTCGACATACATATTCTTCGGGCAGGATTGCTAGGTAAATTCTTCGAGAGCAACTTGACGGTTGAACGTCACTATTTGAGGCTTGAAGAGCAATTTATTCGCTTCAGTAAAGGGCTGGGGGTCAGAGCATCCGAGCTCGATGCACTGATGTGGCTGGAGATGATGTCGTCTCCAACCACTGTTCATAACATAATAGGGGGCGGACGTAATACGTCAGAATCAATCTCCCAACGGCGAACCAAGAAGCGCGAGTCCAACTCCAGCCAACTTTCCCTTCTCGGCTAAATTGCTAGCCCACGGCTCACCAGTTATGCCCAGAGGACAGAAGTTAAGTCCCTGGGCAGCAGCTACAAAAGCCATTACAGCAAGTAAAGCACCTGCATCTCGCCAAATGAGACTGCAACCATCTTGGTACTTACCTAAAGTTTTGCCTGTTTCAGCCAAAAATAATATACGAGTCGCATTATTGCCTTCCAAAACAGACAAGCTGTGTTCATAAAGGGGACTAAGTTTGCTTTGTACGTTTTTGAGTTCAGCCATTTCGTGTGTTTTGGGTTGATACAACCACCAACGACCATCCCCGGGCCTTTTTATGACGATATGTATCGGATGAATGGCTCCGGCTGAAGGAGAAGCTCGATGCTCCAAATCAAAACCTAGTTCTGAGACAGCAATAGCTCGAGTTCTACAAGCGTTCCACAGAAATGTCCCTAGTTGTTTATCATCTAAAGTACCAAATTCACGTTGTGATATACGTGCGTTTAGTACTTTGCTGAATGGCCAATCAAGCTCCTCTGATAATGCTGGGAGTGTGAATATCTCTCCTACATCCCATTGGATTAACTCATACCTTTCAGGATGTTGTCTTGGAACAGGTTTACCCAAGTCGATCCAAGTCATATCCTACCTCATGAAATACCTCCATGTATTTATTACAGCCACGACAATCACCGCAAGCTACATTAGACTTATGGCAACTATGAGCCCATGCAAGAAGTTCAGCAGGAATGCCTGATTTGCGAACTAATTCTACTGTAGAAAGCTCGATTGCAGGCGCCTCTACCACCATTCCGCCTTCTTGTATGGATAGTAATTGGCTTACTGCAGACATAAACTCTGGAGTTCCATCCTTATGGAGGCTATCTGACCTTACAGTACCTAACCAAAGATGAGTAACACCGAATGAAATAGCTTTCATTGCAGCTAACGTAACTAACATCTGATTTCTATAAGGCCACCAGTCTGAAGCGGGGGCTAAGTGCTCCGCTTTGCTACCCGCCATGTCACCCGAGCCTAGTTGCCGACAGTCAATCTCAATAACATGATGAGGAATTTGTAGTCGTTGACATATGATGCTTGAAGCTTGAATTTCAGCTTGTGCAGCTAGCTGACCATAATTCAACGTGAAAGCCATATCAGGGCGTTTCCACCAAGCAAGTGTCAGAGAGTCCATACCGCCAGAAAGTAAAAGTCCTGTTTTCATAAAATAATGGCTTCCCAAACAGTTTGATAAATTGCACTTACATAATCATCGGTGATCAAACAGTTGGAGCCTTCCATCATTTTTTTGTCCTGCTCCGATTCATTCTCCGCATAGCAAATAACTGGCTTACCAAGAGCTCGTGCGTAACCAATTTCATAGATCGTGCCGGAATCAAGTCCATCGGTAATTGCAAAAAGAACATCACAATTGCGTATACCATCAATATCTTTCTCTACCACATCTTCAGCAGCACCAAGACCAACATCATGGTATGGGGAAAATACTTTCAGCCCCATAGCCATCAGGTCTCTGCGAGACTGTCCGACCATCCACAGCTCGGCAAGGGTGAAAAACGGACCTGCTAGGTATACATTGGGTATAAAACCATCTCGAAAACGGGCAGAAGGTTGTAGTGGATTTGGCTTAAATTTGTTGAGTAATGCTTGGTCTGGAAAACCTTGATGTTCACAATAGAAGGCAGTTGCTAGCGATGCCAATGCAGCAGCATCATGAGCAGAAAGACCGTTTCCCATCCACCCTAAAGCGAAGTGGGCGGCAAATGTATCCCCAGAGCCAATTTTCCAAACTCGCTGTGTCCGATAAGCTGGCACAGTAGTAATATCCCCCTTATCGTATATTAGAGCCCCAAGTGGGCCCATTTTGATAACTACAACCTCTGCGTTTTCTTGCTTAGCTAACTGGGTTGCAAGCTCATTTGGGGGTATAAAGCTACAATTTGAAATAAGCAAGTTAGCCTCATGACGGTTTAGTACCAGAGCGAAGTGTTTGGCACTAGATCCATTGGCCTTAAAGGATTCTGGATTATCAGCATTCTGTGGATCAAAGACTGCGTACTCGGCATCCACTACTGCCGTTCCATCTATCATTCCGAATCGAAGAACTTTCTCGGCTCGAACTTGCAAATTTGATTGGATATGTTTTTTACGATGGATAATAGGAGTTGATAGTCCATGAATGTATTCAAAGGTAACACTTGAATCTGCAATAGATGGCTTAAACTTAAACCCTTCAGCAGAAGCACGAGCTTCGATAACAACTTGGGTGTCCTCATCCACACTAGCCTGCAGCTCAACTTGCCCGCCAAAACGGGCAATAGCCGTGGCAGCCCTGCCTGCCGAACCATAAACATCATCCCATACTGGGCGCATGCATCTCTCTCGGTAGACGCCTCCAACGACAGTGATCATTTAACCTCCTTGTTTAAATATGGACTTTAGACGTGGTAGACCCGAAGACGAACTTGGCCACCACTCAGTGCCAACACCTTTGCCTGAAACTGTTCACCTTGATTCATGCAATTACGCAGCTGCGCTAGATGTGGATCGACAATACCTCCTGCCTCATTTCCATGCCAGAGAGCAACAACAACCTGTACACTACTGGGCTGAAAAACAACATCGAGAATATCATCAACATTTAATTCTTCTATCACCAGCGCTTTGGGTGAAGCAAGCTGGGTGACAAATTGGAGAGCCTCACATGAAGTGGTGGGAGAGGAAGGACCGAAGTAGCTACCGCCAGAACCAGACATTTGCATTTCCTTTTGCGACTCAATTACATATGTATATACATTTATATCACAGCATAAATATTAATCACCATGTAAAAATACAAATATCTAATCCTGTTAACTAGCTTTTTATGTCACGCTTCTCTGCTGTTTTGCCACGCAAGAAATCAAATGTCTTGAACAACCAAGCATATCCTGGATAGCGCTGTAGCTATGGCCAGTCTTCAATAGGCTAGCTATGTGCTGATGCCGTTTGAGATCAGGTTGACGCCCATTATATTTACCATCGGATTTAGCCTTTGCGATCCCCTGTGATTGACGACGTCGCCGGTCATCATAATCTTTGCGGGCAACGGCAGCGAGCATGTCCAACATCATGGCATTCACCGCCTGTAAAATAGCACCGGTAAAGTCAGTTTCGCTATGTTGTTGCAAAGCCAGCCAACTGGTTGGCAGTTCCGGTGAAACAATGGCTAGGCGTTTGCTGGCCAATTTTTGTTTCAACGTATCCCAATCACTTTGTTTAAGCCGCGCCAGGCGGTCGATTTGTTCAACTAGCACAATGTCACCCTCGCCTGACTCGGCAATCAAACGCATCAACTCAGGCCTGTGCAACGTGGCCCCAGAAACATTCTCGATATAAAAAGCGGCGATTCGCTGGCCATGCTGAGCAGCAAACTGAATGAGTGATTCGCGTGCCCGTTCAGCATTTTGTTCTTTGGTTGATGCACGAAGGTAAGCTCGAATGAACATCTAGGTCTCCACAGTCTGTTATAAGTCGTGCTTTATCTCTGGTCTGGTTTAGGTGGTTCTGTTGGTAGTAAAACCAGTCTGATGGCTAGTTCCGTTGATGTGTACTCAAAAGGAACCAGCTAAGTGCCAAAATCAGTCATCAAACCCAATATGGTTTCTATAGTCGTAATCAAAACTATCCATAAAAACGGAACTATCTGGTTTCATTCGTTTATGACGACTTGGTATTGGGTAGGTTTTATTTAACTTCATCATATTTCTGACAAACGCAACGAATAGATAGCCAGCCCAAAGTGCCAAGGACATTTGCCAACACAAATAAGTGAGCGCACACCAAAAAGGAACGGCTAACCACCATCTGCGTTGGATAAATGCGAAAGCTTTAAAGCACCAAATGACCAATGGCAAACCTGCGAGCAAGAATCCCCATCCAGAGTCTTGAGCTAGCATCAATCCCAGCAGCAAAACACCAAGCAACACTATATTTACTAAATCATTTTTGAGATTTTGACTCATGTTTCCCCTCCAACTCTTCGGTTTGAGGTTTGTCTTGGCCTGACAATTTCTGATTGGCGCTATAGCTGTAAAGACACCAGAAGGTGACCAAACTAAAAAATAGGAATATCCCAAGCATTCCCCAGTCAAATGCAGTCATAACGACCTCCGCTCACTCGAATATCCATTCCCTGTAAACTGAATAACTTGGAAAACATAGAATCAGTCATTTCATCGAGTTCAGATAATTCGAATTCAGGGACTATAAGAGGCATGCCAAAATACTGAAGGTTACGATAGGATGATGGCTCAAAAATACCGTGCGGATAGCTGTCTAATGTGTTGAAAGTCTGATTCAGTCTGAGATCAACAATCCAACCGCCAGGAAGCTCAATCCAACTATGTGGATAGACTAATTCTCCCGTGCTCTTGCATTTGACACATCCCACTCTAGGTTGATGAAACACCGAATCTCTCGTCAGTAGATGACTGATCAGGTAGGTAATAATTATGGGGTCCGTTTGGAGTTCATCCATCGCCAGAACAATATTGTCTAGATCCTGATATTCACTATTCATAAAGCAGGCTCCTTAAACAACAGTTGTTTTCCTTGTTCATACAGCACTGGATATGGGAGAGATTGGCCGTCCTGAACCACAAGGTTAGGTGGGTAATAGATCACCATCCACGATGGCAATGCAGCACTGACGGCTCTATAAAACTCATCAACTGGAAAGTCTTGTTGGCCTGACTGGCGGAAAACAAAGCGAGAATAGTTCTTCGAGTGATTGGCGACGATGTTATAGCTTTCGGACTCACCACCTTTAATATAGAGCGGGCTCTTCCAGAGATAAGGAGTCGTAATGTTGTAAGCAACCACACATTGACCAATACCGCATCCATGCTCAGCGCTTTCAACAGACCAAAGAATCATGGGATGGCCATCAATTTCCGGTGTTTCTACATTACTCAGTTTAGTGACATTCAACGCCATATCATCGGCCACATGCTGGATAGCCTGGTCGACAAGATGCACGTATTTCTCATAAGCCTGAGATTCTGAAGTAGCAGCAGATGCGGGCATCCATCCCATTAGACTTGGTCTAGCCGAGGGATTGTCTGGTGTCATCATTATATCGGTAGCGTTAAACGCGAACGTCTGCGTACCAGAAAGACGCCTAAGCGGATCATCAAATGAAGTCGTTAGCCTGGCGAGATCAAGCAATGGAACCAACATACCCTTGCTATAAGAGTGGACACCATCGTGGGAATCTCTCAAATCCAAATCGTAGATGCCTCCGGCTCGCGCTAGATTTAAAGCCCGAGATTCATCTTGAGCATAATGACGGGGTCCAGTTACGCAACCAGACAAGGACACACATAAAGCGATTAATGATAAAGATGGGTATTTTTTCATGATTACCTCCTGCTTTATAAAGATTCGCATGGAGGTAGTAAAATGCAAGCTGTTTTGATAAATAATTATTAAAAATCAATAGTTTGTACTGACAATACAAACTTCAAAATGGGTAACAATAGCAGTTTATATTCTTTTCCCACTTTCCCAGATATCCCACTTTAAAAATGTTGATAATCCCCTAGAATAGATACTTCCATGACAAAACCCGACAAATGAGTTGCACTCCACATGTGCGCCAATATTCTTCTAACAATTTGAATAGTTTTACATTTTTAGTTTCTGTATCGGAAAGTGATAAACAAGTAAAAAGCATTCGAGCTCTAAACCATAAGGTTTAATGCTCGAAAAAGCCTCTTAACCCACGGTCATTTTGACTTTCGGGTAGCGGACTTTTTTGCTTCTTGGGCTAGCGAGGAAGTAGGCGAGCGTCAGCGGTCCAAGTCGGCCGATAAACATCAAGAAGATGATGATGCCTTCCCCAGTGTTACTCAATGATCCGGTTAAGCCACGAGAAAGGCCAACTGTGCCCAATGCCGATACAGCTTCGAACACCACATCGATCATTTGTGCGTGTTTTTCACTCACCAATAATACGAATATAGCCAACCAAGTGACACCGATAGAAATCATACTCAAGGCCAGAGCTTTGCTGATTACTTCCTTAGGAATTTCGCGCTTAAACACGTTTACTTCTTCATCACGGCGTAGATAAGCGTAAGTTGCTAAAACCAGCAACATAAAAGTCACCACCTTGATGCCACTGGCGGTACTCAAGGACCCACCACCGATGAACATCAGTACTAACATCAACGATGTCGTGGCGTCTCTTAGTTCTTCAATGGCAAGAGTGTTAAAACCCGCCGTGCGCGGTGTAACCGCTTGAAACCAAGACGCCAGCCATTTGCCTGTTTCGCTCAATGGACCAAGAGTATTGGGATTGCTGTATTCAATAAAATAGATGGCAAGCAAGGCAACAAGGTTAATGATAATGGTGCCGGTAATCATCATTTTACTGTAGGGCGAAAGCCGCGCCCAGCGGCGATTTTTCATCAGATCAATCCATACGGAAAAACCCAAACCACCAATGATGAACAAGCCGCTGATGGTAAAATTCACAATAGGGTCAGCCACGTAGGGCATTAAGCTAGCTGAGGAGAGCGCAAATCCAGCGTTATTAAAGGCACTGATAGTGTAGAAGAAACCATGGAATAAACTGGTTTTCCAACCCAAGGTTTCACTCCAATGTATCGCGAGAATGAGTATGCCGATGACTTCTACGATCAAGGAAAACAATAACACAGACTTAGCGGTAGAAACGATGGTGGAGGCGTCTGTTTGATTAAATGCTTCAATGGCTACCGTGCGCTGTAAAAAGCCAATACGACCGCCCAGCGCGACGAGAGTAACAATAGCAAAGGTCATTAAACCAAGACCGCCACATTGAATCAAAATCGCAATCACAACTTGCCCAAACGTAGTAAAAGCTGTGCCTGTGTCTTCTACCACTAAGCCCGTCACAGTGACCGCAGACGTTGCGGTAAAAACACTGTGTAACCAAGAAATCGGTTGTGTGGTGGCAATCGGTAATTTAAGCAGCAAGGTACCGATAATAATCAACAATAAGAAACCACCACATAAAATCAAAGGTGGCGCCGCCATGATTTTTTTCGCCGCTTTTGGATGACGCTCGATAACGGTAACAGCAGGATCCCAATTCACCATATCAAGCCAACCTTGGTGCGATATGTTTTAGTTCACTGCGAGGACCACACAGCAACAAGATATCTTTCTCTTTTAGGACAAAGGTTTTGTCTAACTGCAAAAATGTCTCTTGCTCACGTTTAACCATCACCGCATCGACTTTTCCCTTTGCTGGGTCTAAAACATCACCAAGAGGACGTCCGTCTAGCTGTGGTTTGATGTGAATCTCCACCACGTACAAGCCATGGCCTATAGACAAATAATCGTTCACCATCGGGTAATTCAGTGCTTGCGCTACTCGCACGCCCATTTCTTCTTCTGGATGAATGATACGTGCCACGCCTAGTTTAGAGACAATGGTATGATGTGCGCGGCTACTGGCTTTGACCCAGATTTCTTTTACGCCGAGCTTTTTCAGTGCCAAGATGCACAACAGGCTGGATTCCATGTCTTCACCAATGGCCACCAGCACAGCATCACTGTTAATTAGGTCGAGCTCTTTTAACGCATTTTCATCGGTGGAGTCACAAATCATTACTTGAGTGAAGTCATCAACGTACTTTTCCGCAATTTTTGCGTCTCGATCTACACCGGTTACCGTATGACCTAAATAAATCAGCTCCATGCTTGCTGCAACACCAAAACGCCCTAAACCAATCACTGTAAAATGCGCCATATTGATTACCTTTTATTTATGCCTTTTAAGAGCCTATAAAAAAAATTTTGCTAGGTTAACGATCGGATAACAACCGATAACCCAGACCAGGTTCCGTTTTGATAACACGCTGATCATTGGCATTATCATTGAGTTTCTTACGCAACTGGCTAACTAAAATCCGTAAATAATGCGAGTCCCGGGTATGAGTCACGCCCCAAATTTTGACCAGTAACTCTTCTTGCATCACCAGCTTGTCTGGCGTGGTCATCAGCATGCGTAAAAAGGCGAATTCCTTCTTAGTTAGCGCCAAAGGGGAACCTTGCAACCAAGCCTGATTGCTGCTGATTTCCAACTTAATATCTTGGGTTTCTAGGACATCTACCGGTGAGTGGGTATTCACTAAATCCCGTAACAAGACTTTCACTCGAACAATTAATTCTCGAATGCCGAAGGGTTTGCTCAGGTAATCATTCGCGCCCGCTTCAAGCAGGCGAATCTTTTCATCTTCTTCATCCCGAGCAGTCAGAATCAAAATAGGTGTGTTGCTGGTGGCTCGCACATAGTTGACCAAATCCATGCCGTCGCCGTCAGGTAAGCCTAGATCCAATACCAACAAATGCGGTGAATCTTGTTCAATCACGTGCTTTGCAGCGGCGATGGATTCCGCACCAAGGTACTCAAAACCTTCTGCTGCTAATGAAATTCGAATGAAGGTATGGATTTGAGGCTCGTCGTCAACCACCAAGATTTTATAAGAGGTCATGATAAGCTACCTTTTCCGTTAATTGAGGTCTCAAAGCACGCAGGAAGGCAGATACGAATTAGACAGCCTTGCTCGACAGGAACGGATTGAATAGAACCATGGTGAGCCACAATAATGCCTTTTGATACCGCCAAACCTAAACCTGTGCCGCTGTCATTTCGCTTGAAAGAGTCGACTGAATAAAACAACTCAAAGACAGTATCAGAGTGGATTGAACTAATACCAACCCCTTGATCTCGTACATCAATAACCACCTGAGAGTGCTTGTTATCTGTGTCTAATGTCTTTATTGAAATGGTGACAGTTTTGTCTATTGGTGAATATCGTAAGGCATTATCAATGACGTTAAAAATTGCCTGCTGAATAAGCGAAGCACTCACTAAAACCAGCGGCAGCTTATCGTCTATTTGCAGAATTAAACGGGATTTTTGCTGACTAAAACGATCCATAACATGATGTATAATGGCAACGGCAGATTGCTCAGACATTTTTGGGACAACCACGCCATGGTGCAGTTTTGTTGCTTGCAGTAAATTCTCGATGTATTGATGAAGACGATGACTTTCAATAGTGGCGCTGTCTAGCAACTCTTGCTTTTCCTGCTCAGAGAGCTTAGCCATGTATTCTTTTAAGGTGCTCAAAGTACCAATAATGGTCGCTAACGGAGTGCGTAAATCATGAGAAACCGACAATAAAATACTGTTACGCAGCTGCTCTTGTTTTAATTGGTTTTGCTGATGTTGATATAACTCTGCCAGCTTACTGGTGATTACCGCCACCAGCAGAAATACCAGTAAATTCACCATGTCATCGCCATTAAACATCTCGAACGAATAACGCGGCACAGTAAAAAGGAAGTTGAAGCAAAGCGCTTCAAACAGCGCCACGCCATACACCCATCGGGAACGACAGGATAAAGCGACTACCACCACCGCCAGCTGCAAAATCAGCAAAACGGCAATATTGGAACCAAGCCAAATATCCAATCCATAGCTGATCAGCAAAGCCGTGCTAACAGCAAGCACGGCTAAATAGTGAGAAGGGATTGTTGGTGTTTTCATTTTCATGGTGTCGCTTGTCAACGCCTTTAAATAAAGAAGAGTACAAGCAAGACTGTAGCAAAGGGCAGAGGTATTGGCGCGTAAAAAAACCGTAACGTTTTCATTAGGCCATCACCTCAACTACCCGATCAAACGATCTAATTGGGTAGTTGAGGTGATATTCTCTAGTACTAGTCAATAAAGCAGAAATATAGTTATTAAGCTTTTATATTTACTAATACCCGACCACGGACCTTTCCATCGAGTAATTTATAGGCCGTTTCTACCACGTCTTCCAAACCAATTTCTTCACTGATGCTGTCAAAGTCTTCTGGTTGCAGTAATTCGCTTAGTCGTTGCCACGCTTCAAGACGGTCCGCAATTGGGCGCATGACGCTGTCGATACCGATTAATTTAATACCCCGCAAAATAAAGGGCGCTACAGAAGCAGGGAAGTCCATTCCTTGGGCCAAACCACAAGCTGTCACCACACCGCCATATTTTGTACTTGCACAAGCATTGGCTAGAGTGTGACTACCGACACAATCAACCACAGCAGCCCAGCGCTCTTTTTGCAAAGGCTTGCCTGGCTCAGATAGGGTATTTCGATCAATGATGTCGCTTGCTCCAAGACTCTTCAGATAATCGCTTTCTTCCATACGTCCTGTCGAAGCAACCACATGATAACCAAGACGATTAAGTAGACGAATCGCAAAACTGCCTACACCACCGTTTGCACCCGTCACTAAAACTTCGCCAGAGTCAGGCGTAACACCTTGTTTTTCAAGAGCAAGTACGGACAACATGGCGGTATATCCAGCTGTACCTACTGCCATAGAGTGCTTAGCATCTATACCTTTTGGAAGAGGGATTAACCAGTCACTTTTCAAGCGCGCTTTCTCAGCCAAACCACCCCAATGGTTTTCACCCACACCAAAGCCATTCAGTACAACCAAATCGCCTTCTGAAAAGCGATCAGAATCGCTTTGTAAAACTTTACCGACCAAATCTATCCCTGGCACCATGGGAAAAGAGCGCACCACAGGAGACTTTCCTGTGATGGCTAGACCGTCTTTATAATTCAAGGTGCTGTAATGCACTTCGACGAGCACATCTCCTTCCGGTAACTGGTCATCGTTTAAATCAACCACTGATGCGATGCTTTTTTTCTCTTCTTGGGTAATCAATACACCTTTAAACATATGTCCTCCAATTTTAGACCGATCGTCTAGTAACAGTTAAATAAAAATACGAGCACATCATGCGAATAAATCGCTCTCGTAATTAATGTGTTTTTACTTGAATCGCTTGGATGAAAAATTTCATAAACAAGCTTAATGGCTGCGTGCTTTTTACCAATCTAGCTCGATGCACTGCACCTTCCCACCCAATCCAAAATGCTTGGGAGGCTTCTTCAATGCCGTCATGTAGATGAATCTCACCTAATTTTTGACTTTCCAATAAACACGCTGCAACACGTGTTTGCCAACTTTGATAAGTCCGTTGTAATTGCTCCCGAAAAACGTCTGGCAATAAACTAGACTCTTGCTCCAAATTTCCTACCAAACAGCCGCGTTTAAACTCATGATGGACAATGCCTTCTTGGGCGTCATGAGCAAAACGCTGCAGTCTTTCTAGCGGAGAAAAACTGTCATCGAGTAAAAAACAGTCAAGTTTTGCTTCAAAATAACGGCGGTAACGCTCTAAAACGGCTAAACCAAAGGCTTCTTTACTGGTGAAGTAGTGATAAAAAGAGCCTTTAGGTACGCCAACCGATTTTAAAATGGGATCTATACCACTGAGGGTAAAACCAGACTCCGTCAACATCAGCATGCCAGCACGCAATAAGGCCTCTTTGGTGTCCAAAGAATCATTTGGTTGTTTTTTAGGACGCCCACGACGAGGTTTTATAGGCTGATTTAGAGAAGTAGTAGTTTCTGATTGCAATGTCTAATACCTAAGCAATGAATTCGTGCTTATTAATTTAGACCACTCGTCTATTAAATTCAAGAAAGTTAAATTCAAGAACTTAAAAGTCTTATATAACGGTATCTTCTCTTAACTTATCTTTTGTCGGCGGTGCGCCGAAGTAGCGTTTATAATCTCGACTAAATTGATGCACACTTTTATAACCAACTTCTAAAGAAATCTGACTGACATTCAGATGACCTTGGTTTAACAGCATTTGTGCTTTTAAAAGACGTAAACGCTTCAAATACTGCAGAGGAGAAGACCCAGCGATATTTTTAAAATGATGGTGAAAACTAGAAACACTCATGTTGGCGTCTTCAGCAAGTTGTTCAACACGAACTTCTTGATCCAACTGCAGATGTAACTGCTTAAGAGAATTCACAATCAATGAAAAGCGCCCTTGGTTTAACACTAAGGCGCGTAAAGCATCACCTTGTGGGCTTTGCAGCGCTTCAAAAATGACCTCTCTAACCCGACTTTGTCCCATGATTTTTGCGGTATACGGATCATGTAGTGCTTTAATTAGGCGAGAAACAGATTCGACCATCTCATCACTCATTGGGACAGATGACATAGGAAAATAAGATATAGATTGATTTAACTTCTCTTCAGAAGGTGCAGAAACTAACTCAGATAATAGCACTGGGTCGATATCTATAGAGACACCTAAAAGCGGTTCTTGTTGACTTGCAAAAGT
This sequence comes from Marinomonas sp. UCMA 3892, assembly GCF_012726345.1. GTDB lineage: Bacteria > Pseudomonadota > Gammaproteobacteria > Pseudomonadales > Marinomonadaceae > Marinomonas. Next base: position 201,753 of record NZ_PTXN01000004.1, on the reverse strand, counting down.
TTCACATTCGAAAGGTAGAGGTAAGGTTTGAACCAAGTAGTGGCCAGAATTGTAGTGAATTTCACGATCACCTAAATAACCAATCTTTTGTCCCTGAACAATAATCGTCAATCCTGGTCGATAGATAAGTGGCATTCTAGGTAATGATTTTGCGCACTTCATTAGACGAACATTAGCAATCAAGGTATCGCAGAAGCCATCTTCACTCACTAGAGGTTTGATCAAATCTACTAAATTTTTATTACTCACCTTTGATCCATCCACCTATAAAAATCAATGAAGTTATTATGCATACAAGATTGTGTAGGAAAAGTTAAGTTTCACTAATTTGGAGAAATAGGCAAAACAATAGCAAGAATGCACAACACAAAATAAAGGCTTTTAATCTACACTAGGTGTCAAGTATTTCATATTCAAACACTGGAGTAACAATTTATGAGCCAAGCAAAATCCTATGCTGCGCTGTCTGCAACAACCCCTTTAGAACCTTTTTCATTTGAACGCCGCGCCCTTCGTGAAGACGATGTAAATATAGATATTCTTTACTGTGGTGTATGCCATTCAGATATTCATACTGCAGAAAGTGATTGGGGACCGAGTAATTACCCAATCGTTCCTGGTCATGAAATTATAGGCAAAGTCACGGAAGTCGGCAGTAAAGTCTCTAAATATAAAGTGGGTGATATTGTCGGGGTGGGTTGCATGGTCGACTCTTGCCAACATTGTTCCCATTGTGCCGCAGACTTAGAGCAATATTGTGATAATGGCCCAGTTGGAACTTATGGTGCTTACGATTTAATCGACAGTACCTTAACCTACGGCGGTTATTCTGATCATATCCTTGTAAGAGAGAAATTTGTTCTATCGATTCCGGAAACATTGGAATTAAGCAAAGCAGCTCCTCTATTATGTGCAGGTATCACTACGTACTCTCCACTTCGCCATCACAATATCAAAGCGGGCGACAAAGTAGGCGTGTTGGGTATGGGCGGCTTGGGTCATATGGGGGTGAAATTCGCCAAAGCCTTTGGCGCGGAAGTGACTATCTTCACTCGCTCAGAAAGCAAAATAGCCGAAGCCAAAAAGCAAGGCGCAGATCATGTCATTGTGTCGACAGATGAAGAACAGATGAAAGCCGCTTCCATGACCTTCGACTATCTATTAGACACCATCCCTGTTCAACATGATTTGAACCCTTACCTTGGCTGCTTAAAAGTCGATGGTACACACATTTTAGTTGGTCTTATCGAACCAATGGAGCCTGCTGTTCATGCGGCTAATTTAGTCTTAAAACGTCGCATCCTTACTGGCTCTTTGATCGGAGGTATCGCTGAAACACAAGAAATGCTGGATTTCTGTGCTGAACACAATATTGAATGTGACGCAGAGATGATTAAAATCCAAGACATTAATCAAGCTTACCAACGAATGAAAAAAGGCGATGTGAAATACCGCTTCATCATTGATATGAAAAGCTTAAAAGAAGAAGCTTAATCGAGCTTTATAGCTTTTTTGTTGTCTTCAAATAGATTAATAGTTAAAAAGCGCCTTGGGCGCTTTTTTTGCTCTATTTCTATAGTTATCTATCAATTCTAATCACATAGCCGATTTCTACAGTCCATTTTCCCGCCATCATTACTCGGGTTAGCTTTATAACCCCGTATATTAAAAGCACTGCTAAAAGCGGCCATGGCTGCACGAACGCACAGTTCATTCAATTTGAAAAACACTATCCGCTTGGATGCCAATATCGCTTTAGGTGATTGAATCCAAGCCGCTCGCTCAATCATAGCAATCCTCAACTTTGTCGTTTATCTGATAAAAATTACCACAACAGCAAAGTAGTTACTCACAGGTGGATATTTTTTAATTGTCTTTCTTTCTCCACAATGACTCACACACCAGCAAAAAGCAGGGGCTAGCGTAATTATTCACATTGGTGAAATAGAAAAAATGCGCCTAAATGGAATTTTTTTATTTATTTACTTGTGGATTAAATTCTTTAAAAAAAAGCAGAATTTTGTGTTGAAAATCAAAAAATTCCTTTTTAAACAATATCTTAATGTATTAACAAGCTCAAAAAACGTCTGTTGATAAGTATGGTAATAGGTTGATAAGAAGTTTTGCACAGTTTTTAACAACTTAGGCCAAAAAAATCGACTCTGTATAAGTAGCTATTTTATACACAGGTTCAGGTTATCCACATCACAAGATAACCAGCCCTGTCTTAACAAGATGTTATCTACATAAATATATAATAAATAAAGTTTTTTTATCCTTATACACAGATATTTACTTGCTATATAAACATAACAAACATAAAAGAACTTATATACTTACTTAAATATATTAATATTGATGACCGGGATAAGTGGTTTTCGATCTCTTTCTTTTTGGAAATTTGCCTATATACTAAGCGGCCTCAATCGATGGTTGATCGTTTTTTATTCATTTTCTATTTATTAGTAATACCGAGGTTCCTGTGGATTTCCCAAGTCGCTTTGATGTGATTGTGGTTGGTGGCGGACATGCCGGTACTGAAGCGGCTTTAGCTGCAGCACGTATGGGCGTTAAAACTTTGTTACTTTCCCACAACATTGAAACTTTAGGACAAATGTCCTGTAACCCTGCCATTGGTGGTATTGGGAAGTCCCATCTTGTAAAAGAAATTGATGCTTTAGATGGTGCTATGGCATTAGCAACGGATCAAGCTGGTATTCAATTTCGAACTTTGAATTCTCGAAAAGGCCCTGCTGTTCGGGCCACTCGTGCTCAAGCAGACCGTATATTATATAAAGCGGCTATTCGTCATAAACTAGAAAACCAAGAAAATCTTTGGCTTTTCCAACAATCAGCAGAAGATCTTATTGTTGAAAATGGTGCCGCTCGTGGTGTTATTACTCAAACGGGTATACGTTTTAATAGTAAAACGGTTGTTCTAACCGCTGGTACTTTTTTAGGTGGTGTGATCCACATTGGATTAGAGAACCACTCGGGTGGCCGTGCTGGTGATCCGCCGTCTATTGGCCTAGCGCAAAAGTTACGTGCTTTGCCATTTCGTGTAGATCGTTTAAAAACAGGAACACCACCTCGAATTGATGCTCGCTCTGTCGATTTCTCACAAATGCAGGCGCAACCAGGTGATGACATTGATCCGGTAATGTCCTACATGGGTAACCGTGCAATGCACCCACGCCAAATCGAATGCTTTATCACTCATACTAATGAGCGAACTCATGACATTATTCGTGCTGGTATGGATAGATCACCAATGTACACAGGTGTTATTGAAGGTGTTGGTCCTCGCTACTGTCCTTCAATAGAAGATAAAATCGTACGTTTCGCCGATAAAAACTCTCACCAAATTTTTATCGAGCCAGAAGGTTTAACTACTCACGAACTATACCCAAATGGAATTTCGACCTCTTTGCCTTTTGATGTGCAAATTGAGTTAGTTCGTTCGATGAAAGGTATGGAAAACGCCCATATTATTCGACCTGGCTATGCCATTGAATATGATTATTTTAATCCGCAAGATTTGAAATATTCTTTAGAAACCAAACACATGCCTGGTTTGTTCTTTGCGGGACAAATCAATGGTACAACAGGCTATGAAGAAGCAGGCGCTCAAGGTTTGCTTGCCGGATTAAACGCAGCTTTACTTGCGCAAGAAAAAGACGCTTGGACACCTCGTCGTGATGAAGCTTATTTAGGCGTATTGGTAGATGATCTAATCAGTATGGGAACAAAAGAACCATACCGTATGTTTACCAGCCGTGCTGAATACCGTTTGATTTTACGTGAAGACAATGCGGATATGCGTTTGACAGAAAAAGGCCGTGAACTTGGCTTGGTTTCTGATGAGCGTTGGGCTGCCTTCTGTAAAAAACGCGAAGCGATTGAATTAGAAACACAGCGTCTTAGATCCAGTTGGATTGTGCCAAATACGCCAGAAGCAGATAGCATTAATCCAAAACTAGAAACGCCGATTACTCATGAGTACAGTTTATTAGATTTGCTTAAACGTCCGAATATTGTTTATTCCGATATTGCGAATTTAAAAAACGGTCTTGATGAGCCTGTCGATGAGCAAGTTTCTGAACAAGTGCAGATCGCCGTAAAATACGCTGGATATATTTCTCGTCAAGCAGAAGATATCGAACGTCTGCGTCGTCAGGAAAATACCGAATTGCCTGACGATCTGGATTATTCAAAAATGGAAGGTCTGTCAAATGAGATCAAGCAAAAGCTAACTCAATTACGTCCTGCTACGCTTGCTGCAGCATCTCGAATCCAAGGTGTAACGCCTGCTGCGGTATCCTTACTATTAATTCACTTGAAAAAACGTGCGATTGCACGCAAAAGTGCCTAGAATCATCAGCCGATAACCCCTAATTGCTATCTTTATAGAAATGGATCGACTGTGACACACTTTGACACTATTCAAAAAGGCGCCCAACAAATGGGCGCTGCTTTATCTGATGAAACGATTCAGACTCTTGTAAAATACCTAGCCATGCTAGAAAAGTGGAACAAAGCTTATAACCTGACTGCTATTCGTGATGTTGAGCAAATGATCTCTTTGCACTTATTAGACAGTTTAGCGACTTTACCTTATATCACTGGGGACAATATTATAGATGTTGGTACAGGACCTGGCTTACCTGGTATGGTGCTTGCTATATGTTACCCTGAAAAACGTTTCACTTTACTCGACAGTAACGGTAAGAAAACTCGATTTTTGACGCAAGTTAAAATGGAGTTGGGCATTCATAACGCCACAGTGGCAAACGAACGGGTTGAAAAACATAGTCACCAAGGGGAATATGATCACGTCATTTCTCGAGCTTTTGCATCTTTACAAGATATGATTAATTGGACTTTACCTCTTCCCAAAGATACCGGTAATTTTCTAGCCATGAAAGGGGTTTACCCTAGTGAAGAAATAGCGGCGCTACCAAAAGAGGTTGGTTTAGTATCTGTAGAGCCTCTTAATGTGCCAAATGTTCAAGCGGAGCGTCACATGGTAGTGATGACGCGTAAAGGATAAATCATGGCAAGAATCATCGCAGTTACCAACCAAAAAGGTGGTGTGGGCAAAACCACCACCTGTGTCAATTTAGCGGCATCGCTGGCGGCAATGAAGCGCCGAGTATTATTAATTGATTTAGATCCGCAAGGTAATGCAACCACTGGAAGTGGCTTTACTAAAGAAGAATTAGACACTAGCGTTTACGACGTATTGATTGGTTCTCATGGCGTAAAAGAAGTCATGAAAAAAAGCATGCCTGGAGATTACTGGGTATTGCCTGCAAATGGTGATTTGACTGGTGCAGAGGTAGTTTTACTTGATTTACCGAGTAAAGAAACCCGTCTGCGAGCTGGCCTATACGAAGTTGAAAATGACTTCGATTACATCTTACTAGACTGTCCTCCTGCATTGAATATGCTGACGGTAAATGCTTTAGCTGCTTCTCAAGGTGTATTGATTCCAGTGCAGTGTGAATATTATGCGTTAGAAGGGTTAACAGCGTTATTACAAACGATCAATCGTATTACTCAAGCGTTAAATCCATCTCTAGAGGTCGAAGGTATTTTACGAACCATGTATGATCCTCGTCCAAGTTTAACGCATGATGTATCTAGCCAACTTCATAAGCATTTTGGCAATAAAGTCTACGATACTGTTATTCCAAGAAATATTCGATTAGCAGAGTCTCCAAGTTATGGATTGCCTGTTTTGCATTATGAGAAACAATCACGTGGAGCAATCGCTTATCTCGCATTAGCGGGTGAGTTTATTCGAAAATCTGTTGCATAATTACTGTTTTATAAGCGTAGTTTAATACCAATTAGGGTTAATGAAATGACGATGAAAAAAAGAGGTCTAGGTCGTGGCTTAGATGCATTATTAGCACCACAATCAACGCCAACCAATGAGGCTGAAAGTGGCTCTAATAGTGAACAAATAAAAGGCCTGACTTATTTACCGGTAGAATGGCTTTCTAAAGGTAAATTCCAACCTCGTCGTGACATGAACCCTGCGCAATTAGAAGATTTAGCTTCTTCAATTCGTACCCAAGGTATTATGCAGCCTATCGTTGTGCGACCAAGTGGTCACAATCAATATGAAATTATTGCGGGTGAACGCCGTTGGCGAGCAGCCAAATTGGCCGATTTAAAGCAGGTTCCTGTCATTGTTCGTCATGTTGAAGATGCGGATGCCGTGGTTCTAGCTTTGATTGAGAATATTCAACGTGAAGACCTAAACCCAGTAGAAGAAGCATTGGCATTACAGCGTTTAGTTGAAGATTTTCACCTTACCCAACAAGAAGTTGCCGATACTGTTGGTAAATCTCGTTCAACTGTCGCGAATTTATTACGTTTGTTAGGATTGACGCCTGAAGTTCGTCGTTTGTTAGAACATGGCGATATTGAAATGGGTCATGCGCGAGCTTTATTGCCTTTAGAGCATGACAAGCAAATTCAAGCAGCGTCACAAGTTGTCACTAAATCTTTGTCTGTCCGTGAAACGGAAAGATTAGTGAAAAACTTCCAAGTTATTGAAAAAAATGAAGATAGCAAACCTACCCTGCCAGATTTAAGTGCAGAAGCAGAGCGCATTAGTCAAAAAATTAATGCGGCGGTAAAAATACAACCTTCAGCCAAAGGAAAAGGTAAGTTGGTTATTGAGTATCGTAACCCAGAACACCTAGAACTCTTGATCAGCGAATTGCTTGCGGGGAAATGAAGCAATTCGTGACAAGTGCTTTTTTCTATCTAGACAAGATGCCTTGAAAGTGATCGTGTGTATCGGTTTAAGTTGAACAAGGCAGCTATTACCCCTATAATGCCTCGAATTTTGTAAATCATCACATTGATTGCACTTTTATAGTGCGGAAAGAGAGTTGGGTAATGGAGACAAAAAAGCCACTAAGCGCGAGTGCAATTATTAGCGCTAAAAAGAAGGCTATATTTCGTTTCCTTTTATTGCAATTTTTACTCACTTTTTTAGTTTCTTTGGGAATTTTTTACATTGCTGGTTGTCTGTATGGGTACTCGTTTATATTGGGTGCTTTAACTAGCATATTACCGAGTGTTTATATGGCTTGGAGAATCTTTGGTTACAAAGGTACTCGTCCAGCAAAAGATGTCGTTAGATCATTCTATCGAGGAGAAGCCGGTAAATTAGCTATGACAGTGGTTTTATTGTCGCTGGTTTTTCTTTTGATAAAACCATTAGCTGCAGGGGCTTTCTTTGCAGGTTTTGGCGGTGCAATTTTGAGTCATTGGCTCAGTCCTATCGTGCTAAGAAATACCTAGCATGGTAGGCGATAGGATTTTAATCATTGAGAGAGCGTGGATATAAGTATGGGTATTGAAAGTCCAACAGCTTCTTCATATATAAAGCATCACCTTCAGAATTTGACCTACGGTCAACATCCTGATGGAACATGGGGTCTTGCCCATGATGCTAAAGAAGCAGCAGATATGGGATTCTGGGCAATTCATGTAGACACTATGGCGATTTCGATTGCTTTGGGTTTCTTGTTTTTATGGTTGTTCCGTAAGGCCGCAAAGAAAATTTCAGCAGATACACCGTCAGGTCTACAAAATTTTGTAGAACTTATGGTTGAATTTGTTGATGGCAGTGTGAAAGAAACCTTTCATGGTAAGAGTAAGGTCATTGCGCCTCTAGCTCTAACTATCTTTGTTTGGGTTTTCTTGATGAACTTCATGGATTTGATCCCTGTAGACTTCTTGCCAGCCACTGCACAATGGATTGGTGTTACCTTATTTGGTGCTGATCCTCATCATGTGTATTTCAAATTTGTTCCAACAACAGATATTAATGCCACACTAGGCATGTCACTGTCTGTTTTTGTTTTGATTGTTTTCTACAGCATCAAAGTAAAAGGCATAAGTGGTTTTGTTGGTGAACTGACGTTACAGCCATTTGGCAAATGGATGATCCCTTTCAACTTATTGCTTGAAGGTGTTGGTCTACTTGCGAAACCTGTTTCATTAGCATTGCGATTGTTCGGTAACTTATATGCTGGTGAATTGATCTTTATTTTGATCGCTATATTGCCTTGGGGCGTTCAATGGGCGCTATCCGTGCCATGGGCGATCTTCCATATTTTGATCATCGTGCTTCAAGCCTTCATCTTTATGATGTTGACTATCGTCTACTTGAGTATGGCGCACGAAAATCACTAAAAGTGTGTTCTTTAAAGTAATATTTTTTAAACCTTATCTAAAACTGTGAAAATGTAGGAGTTAAAATGGAAACTGTAGTTGGTCTTACTGCGATCGCTGTAGCCCTTCTAATCGGTCTAGGTGCCCTAGGTACTGCGATTGGTTTTGGTATCTTGGGTGGAAAATTCTTGGAAGGCGCTGCGCGTCAACCAGAAATGGTTCCAATGCTGCAAGTTAAAATGTTCATCGTAGCGGGTCTTCTAGACGCTGTAACAATGATCGGTGTAGGTATCGCATTGTTCTTCACTTTTGCGAATCCTTTTGTTGCTTTGGTCGCTGGTTAATATTCTGCAAAACGTTGCGGAAATAATTTTTAAACGACTAAAAGCGAGGATATTAGCGTGAACTTAAATCTCACACTTCTAGGCCAAGCTATCTCGTTTGCTATTTTTGTCTGGTTCTGCATGAAATATGTGTGGCCACCAGTTATTGCTGCGCTCGAAGAGCGTAGCAAAAAAATTGCAGACGGTTTGGAAGCAGCGAACCGTGCTTCACGTGACCTTGAGTTGGCACAAGAACAAGCCTCTCAAATCTTACGTGAAAGCAAAGAGAACGCGGCCGAGATTATTGAACAAGCCAACAAACGTGCGAACCAAATGGTCGACGAGGCAAAAGAGCAGGTGATTGCCGATGGCAAGCGTCTGCGCGAAGCAGCTCAAGCAGAGATCGAACAAGACGTAATGCGTGCTAAAGAAGCATTGCGTGCACAAGTGTCCGTTCTTGCATTTGCTGGTGCCGAGAAGATCTTGGGAGCCACCATTGACGAAAAAGCACATAGCGAGATCGTTGAACAGCTCGCCAAAGAGCTTTAAGCGAGGGTCTAATGGCTGAATTAAAAACAGTCGCGCGACCGTACGCGAAAGCGGTTTTTGAAGTTGCTAGAGAGCAAGGTCACATTGTTGAGTGGGCTGATATGTTAAACGTATTAGCTTCTGTAACAGTTGAGCCAAAGCTTAAAAAAGCACTTGGAAATCCTGCTTTTAGTGCGGAAGAGAAGGCAAACGCTCTAGCGGACGTTTGTGCAGAAGTAACAACAGAACAAGGCAAAGCATTTTTGCTAGCTCTTGCTGTGAATAAGCGTTTATCGCTTCTTCCGGCTATTTCTGAGTTATTTTTACAGTTCAAACTGAATTTCGAAAAAGCCGTAAATGTTCAATTTACGTCTGCATTTGAATTAACAGCAGAACAAACACAAGCATTAGCCGCTTCATTGGCGAAAAAGTTGGACCGTACTGTCAACTTAACCAGTGAAACAGACGCAAGCCTAATTGGTGGCGTGGTTATTCGTACAGGTGACTTAATCATCGACGGTTCAGTGCGCGGTAAATTAGCGAAACTGGCCGAGGCGATAAACTCCTAGTGTTTCGTTAAATCGAAACCAGGGTTGAGGAATTTAGCATGCAGCAACTGAATCCATCTGAGATCAGCGAGATTATCAAGAAGCGCATCGAGAACCTCGATGTATCTTCTGATGCCCAAAATGAGGGCACAATTGTCAGCGTGGCAGACGGTATCGTTCTGATCCACGGCTTGGCAGATGTTATGTACGGGGAAATGATTGAATTCCCTGGTGGTGTTTACGGTATTGCTTTGAACCTAGAGCGTGACTCTGTAGGTGCAGTAGTACTTGGTAAATACCAAGACCTTGTAGAAGGTCAAAAAGTGAAATGTACAGGTCGTATATTGGAAGTTCCAATTGGTCCTGAATTGCTTGGTCGTGTTGTTGACGCATTGGGTAACCCAATCGACGGCAAAGGCGCTATCAATGCAAAACTAACTGATAAAGTTGAAAAAGTGGCTCCTGGCGTTATTGAACGTCAGTCAGTTGATCAACCGATTCAAACTGGTTATAAAGCAATTGACGCTATGGTGCCAATTGGTCGTGGTCAACGTGAGTTGATCATCGGTGACCGTCAGATTGGTAAGACTGCATTAGCAATCGACACCATTATTGCTCAGAAAGATTCTGGCATTAAGTGTGTGTACGTAGCGATTGGTCAAAAACAATCTACTATTGCTAACGTCGTGCGTAAGCTTGAAGAAGCTGGCGCAATGGAATACACCACTGTAGTAGCAGCTGGCGCATCTGATCCAGCAGCAATGCTTTACATAGCGCCATACACTGGCTGTACTATGGGTGAATATTTCCGTGACCGCGGTGAAGACGCGTTGATCATTTATGATGATTTGACCAAGCAAGCTTGGGCTTACCGTCAGATCTCTTTGCTTCTTCGTCGTCCACCAGGTCGTGAAGCCTACCCAGGTGACGTATTCTATCTTCACTCTCGTCTTCTTGAGCGTGCATCACGTGTAAACGTTGATTACGTAGAGAAATTCACCAATGGTGAAGTGAAAGGCAAAACTGGTTCTTTGACCGCATTGCCAATCATCGAGACTCAAGGTGGTGACGTATCTGCATTCGTACCAACCAACGTTATCTCCATCACAGATGGTCAGATATTCTTGGAAACGAGCTCGTTTAACGCCGGTATTCGTCCAGCGATGAACGCAGGTATTTCGGTATCTCGTGTAGGTGGTGCAGCACAAACTAAGATCGTCAAGAAACTTGGCGGTGGTATTCGTCTTGCATTGGCTCAGTACCGTGAATTGGCGGCTTTCGCTCAGTTCGCATCTGACCTAGACGAAGCGACTCGTAAGCAGTTAGAGCACGGTAAACAGGTTACTGAACTGATGAAACAAAAGCAGTTCTCTCCTATGTCTGTAGCTGATATGGGCGTAGTTCTTTACGCTGCTAATGATGGCTTCCTTGAAGATGTTGAAACAAGCAAAATTGGTAGTTTTGAAACTGCTTTGTTGAGCTACATGAACAGTGAACACACTGATCTTATGGCTGACATTAACAAAACTGGTAATTTTAACGGCGAGATTGAAGCGACCTTTAAAGCGGCAATCGAGAAGTTTAAAGCGACGCAAACTTGGTAATGAGTTTGGTGACAAGCAATTAAAGCTTGTCACCACTTTCTTGCAGTTTGTGAAATAACATTCTCACAAGGGCAGTTCTATTATGGCAGTCGGAAAAGAGATACGTACTCAGATTTCGAGCATTAACAATACGCGTAAAATTACTCGTGCTATGGAAAAAGTAGCTGCAAGTAAAACGCGTAAAGCTCAGGATCGTATGGCCGCTTCTCGTCCGTATGCGGAACGAATTCGCCAAGTAGTTGGTCATTTGGCCAACGCGAATCCTGAGTATAAACACCGTTACCTTACCGAGCGTGAGGCGAAGCGTGTTGGTTATATCGTAATCTCTTCTGATCGTGGTTTATGTGGTGGTTTGAACGTTAACGTGTTCAAAAAAGCCATTAGAGATATGAAACAGTTTGCTGATACTGGTGTTGAAATCGACATCTGTGCAATCGGTAGTAAAGCCGTTTCATTCTTTCGTAACTACGGCGGAAATGTAACAGCAGCACACACAGGCTTAGGTGATGCACCAAAAGCTGACGACCTAGTCGGTAGTGTTAAAGTGATGCTAGACGCATTTGACGAAGGTCGCATTGATCGTCTTTATGTGGTTTCAAATGAGTTCGTGAATACCATGACTCAAAACCCGACGGTTGAGCAACTTTTGCCTTTAAAAGCGGAAGAGAATACAGAGTTAAAGCACCACTGGGATTACATTTATGAACCTGAAGCCGTTGAAATTTTGGACGAATTATTGGTTCGCTATATTGAATCTCAAGTATATCAGTCAGTGGTTGAGAATATTGCGTGTGAACAAGCAGCTCGTATGCTTGCGATGAAAAACGCAACAGACAACGCCGGCGATATCATTGATGAATTGCAGTTGGTGTACAACAAGGCTCGTCAAGCAGCGATTACTCAGGAAATTTCTGAGATAGTCAGCGGCGCGGCAGCGGTTTAAGGTATTTAGGTATTTAAGAGGATCCGAACATGAGTAGCGGACACATCGTACAGGTTATTGGCGCGGTTATGGACGTGGAATTCCCACGTGATAGCGTGCCAAAAGTATATGATGCCCTGACCATTGAGGGTAAACAGTTGGTGTTGGAAGTTCAACAACAACTAGGCGACGGTATTGTTCGTACCATCGCAATGGGTTCCACTGACGGTATTAAACGTGGCTTGGTTGTAGAAAATACAAACAAACCAGTTTCTGTGCCAGTTGGTACTAAAACACTAGGACGTATTATGGACGTTCTAGGTAATCCGATTGACGAAAAAGGCCCAATCGGCGAAGAAGAGCGTTGGTCAATTCACCGTTCTGCTCCTTCTTATGCTGAGCAGTCTTCTAGCAACGAATTGCTAGAAACGGGTATCAAGGTTATCGACCTTGTTTGTCCTTTCGCGAAAGGTGGTAAAGTTGGTCTGTTTGGTGGTGCCGGTGTAGGTAAAACCGTAAACATGATGGAACTTATCCGTAACATCGCTATCGAACACAGCGGTTACTCTGTATTCGCAGGTGTTGGTGAGCGTACTCGTGAAGGTAACGACTTCTACCACGAGATGACTGACTCGAACGTAATCGACAAAGTATCTCTTGTATACGGCCAAATGAACGAGCCACCAGGTAACCGTCTACGTGTTGCTTTGACTGGTTTGACTATGGCTGAGAAGTTCCGTGACGAAGGTCGTGACGTACTTTTCTTCGTAGATAACATCTACCGTTACACGCTTGCTGGTACCGAAGTATCTGCATTGCTAGGTCGTATGCCATCTGCGGTAGGTTACCAGCCTACACTTGCTGAAGAGATGGGTGTTCTTCAAGAACGTATCACCTCTACTAAGACTGGTTCTATCACGTCTGTTCAAGCGGTATACGTACCTGCGGATGACTTGACTGACCCTTCTCCAGCAACAACGTTCTCTCACTTGGACGCAACGGTTGTATTGTCTCGTGACATCGCATCTTTGGGTATCTACCCAGCGATCGACCCACTTGATTCTACTTCTCGCCAGCTTGACCCACTTGTTATCGGTCAAGAGCACTACGACGTAGCGCGTGGCGTACAAATGGTATTGCAACGTTACAAAGAATTGAAAGACATCATCGCAATCTTGGGTATGGACGAGTTATCTGAAGAAGATAAACAAACGGTTAACCGTTCTCGTAAAATCCAGCGTTTCTTGTCTCAGCCTTTCTTCGTAGCAGAAGTATTCACTGGCTCTCCAGGTAAGTATGTTTCTTTGAAAGACACTATTCGTGGCTTTAAAGGCATCTTGGATGGTGAGTTTGATGACCTTCCAGAGCAAGCGTTCTACATGATTGGTAGCATCGACGAAGCTGTCGAGAAAGCTAAGAAACTTTAACCATCACGCGTAGCAAAAGCGTTGTAAGGCGCTTTTGCTAAGTATGACTAAGAGAGGCAACTTATGGCTATCACAGTACACTGCGATATCGTAAGCGCTGAGCAAGAGATTTTTTCCGGTACGGTTCAATCTCTTGTGGCTGCAGGCAGCTATGGCGATTTGGGCATTATGCCTGGTCACGCGCCATTGTTGACGACTCTGCAAGCAGGTCCTGTTCGTGTGGTTAAAGAAAATGGTGACGAAGAGGTAATCTTCGTGTCCGGTGGCTTCCTAGAAGTTCAACCGCACCGCGTCACCGTCTTGGCTAACACAGCCACTCGTGCAAGAGATCTGGACGAAGAGGCGGCACTAAAAGCTCAGGAACATGCTAAAGAGCTTTTGGCTAACCAAAAACCTGACGTCGACTACACTCGTGCGACAGCGGAACTAGTGGAAGCTATGGCCCGTTTGCGTACTATTCAGCAGTTCCGCAATAACAAATAAGCGGTAATATTGAATTTGAAGTCAAAAAAAGCAGCTTTCGAGCTGCTTTTTTATTGGCTGAAATTCCGCTTGCTCGATTGGTTTTAAAGCATCTTCCACAGAGTGTCGAAAATAATCTGTTGTGCTTTGGCTATGTCTTTAGATTCCAATACCACGGCGGAAGGAAAGTTGTTACTGGCTAGTGAGATGATGGCACATTTGGGCGGATAGATTGCTATGTAGCTGGCATCCACAGAACCTTCTGTTTTAATCCACTTACGTTCCGATAATTGTGCTTCTTCACCACCATCGCCAAGCGCGATCACTTTTACGTTAATGCCGAGCTTTACTCGTTGCTTGGTGTAGTTAGGAAATGGGCGGTACAAAAAGGGACGAATGGGTTTGGATGAAAACACGCAATATTCTTTGTGGTCTTGTTGCGAGACCACGTTTAAAATATCGCGCAACACCCACTCAATACCATCATCGCCTTCATAATAACGCACATGGGTTTGGTGATAATCTGGCTGTTGTTGGTGTAGGTTCGGAATAATCGTATTTTTAAGATTGTCGATGGTTTTGTCTAAGCGGTTGCGTTTTTCTTCCGCGAGATTCAATAAAATATCGGGATTTTCTGCGGTAAACAGTCGGCGTTTTCCCTTTGGAAAATAGCTAACAATCCCTTTGCTTTGTAACTGCTTTAGTGACTCATAGGCTGTTCCGCGATTGATGCCACTATGTTCGGCAATATCTCGAATAGAAGAAGGTCCGAGCTTTAATAACGTTTGATAAAGTTGCGTTTCCCTTGGTGTTAAACCAAGCATTTCAAAAGCTTGCTGAATCATAGCGCTCACAGTACAGAATGATTGATAGAGTTAAATTCCAATTTTCTAAGTGCAAGAATACACGTATTAGCATTAAAAGCGCAGGGTAGACCCTTCGCGAGGAGATAAAAGTGTCAAATGATCAACGCTTTGGTGGCATTCGCCGTTTGTATGGACATGCCGCCTATGAATACTTCGCTCAAGCTCATGTGTGTGTCATTGGCATTGGTGGTGTTGGTTCTTGGGCTGCGGAAGCTTTGGCGCGCTCAGGCATAGGTAAAATTACACTGATCGATATGGACGACGTATGTGTCACTAATACCAATCGCCAAATTCATGCGTTGGATGGCAACATAGGAAAGGCCAAAGTAGAGGCCATGGAGGAGCGGATAAAGTTGATTAATCCTGATTGCCAAGTGACTTGCATTGAAGACTTTATCACTCCCGAAAACATCCCAGAGCTGCTTTCAGAGCCATTTGATTATGTCATTGATGCGATTGACAGCTTAAAGCCAAAAGCCGCTCTAATCGCTTGGTGTAAGCGCAATAAGCGAAAAATCATCACGGTTGGTGGTGCTGGTGGTCAAATTGATCCAACACAGATTCAAATTGCTGATTTATCGCGTACAGAGCAGGATCCCTTGGCGGCTAAATTACGTAATTTCCTTCGTCGTCATTATAATTTTTCACGTAATACCAAGCGTCGTTTTGATATTGAATGTGTGTACTCTTTAGAACAATTGAAATACCCACAGTTGGATGGCACAGTTTGCGAGCAGCGCCAAAAAGGGGATACAGAAACCAAGATGAATTGCGATACCGGTTTTGGTGCTAGCACGGTTGTCACGGCCACGTTTGGTTTTGTGGCTGTCAGTCGAGTATTGGAAAAACTGGCGCAGAAGGCGAATTAGTGAAACGAAGATTAATAATTTGAAGCAAGATGGTAACGAACGGTTTTAGACATTAGGCCGGACAGGTCACGCTTGTCCGGCCTAGATATTTGTTATTGATTAGCAGACAGTAACTGATGCACTTCATAAGCCGCTAGAACAGTAGCTGTTTGTACGTCGTGGCCGGTAATGAAGTGTTCTCCATAGATAGTTTCATCGGGATATTCAGTAATAAGCTGCATAGGAATGTCTTCTTGTTTACCTTGAGAAATCAGGCAAGGGAAGCTGTTTATTATGCGAAAGTTAGTTTCTCCTGCATGCTTTCTATATAGCTCAACCTGTTCATTATTGAAAGCTAATACACCTGGGATTTTAATCAGCTTTAAAGTGACTAGGTGTGCGAACTCTTCTGCATAAGTTGTCCATTTTTTATCGGCGCTGTGACGTAAGATTAAGAAAAAACCTTTCGGTATAGTCCACATATCAAAACCACGAGGAACGTAGCCAGAAAGCGGGCGAGTCCATTCGTGAGATGGATAACCATGTAGGTTGATATGCAACTGTGCTTGGCTTATTTCTCGTGCTTTATGGCGGATCTCTTTTTCATAAAGTTCCCCTTTTACTCGATACTCTAAATCATCCCCTAACGCAGTATAGCGAGCTGCATGATGCATATGATGAGGGTTGTCTTTGATCAACCTCTGATGCAGAGCGTAGCCATCAGGGTTTTCTAATGGCGAGATAGTAAAGTGGCTGTCTTTTTGATGATTAAGAATTTGAGCAGCACGTAGGGTACCAACCACACCGGTTGTTTCATTGGCATGCTGTCCGCCACTGATCATGACAGGGAAGTCTGTACCTTTATGATAGCGAGCACTGACTTTTCTCCCTGTAATTGTGTTGGCGGTAAAAGTATCACCGATTATTTTTGCTAGCTCTACTTCTACTTGCTCCATACTGATCGGAGTTTCAGCAACTTCTAGAGTCTGCTGTCCTGTTGAATATTGTATTTGATAAGGTCGTGTTTCGACTTTGATAGTGAGGTTTTTTTCAGTGGTATATCCTATCTCTGGTACGATCTGACCTGGTTTGCCCTCTCTTTCATTAGGAAGATAACCTGCTTTGGTTTTAAACCATTCCTGCAATGAAAAATAAAAATCTTCATGTAGGGCTTCACTTAAGCTGATTACTTCTTGTTTGTGTTCCAGTTTCTGCGCTTTCCAAGGTAAACATACTTGGATATTAAGCTCTTCAAAATATGGTTCGGAACCTGTCCAAGCGTATTGTGAAATAGCCCTCATACCCTCTAAGAACAAAGATTCATAATCAGTAACAAGGCGCTCGTTAAACGCTAGTTTGCCTTCCGAATCCGTTACCTTTAGCCAACCTGTTGGTGATAGATGAGTTTGGCCGATAAGATCTAGGTGCAGATGATTAGGAGCAAAAACCTTATGCTGTGTTTGTACTCCCGTCGCTGATCGTAAAATGACTTCATAACATTCGCTTGATTTCGGATTGGCAATGAAATGAATGTTTGCTTTACCGACTAGAGTAGAAAGAGGATATGACTCAAGTAAAAAACGTTTCTCTGAAGCGGCTTCATGCGTAGGATAATGCACTTCAATACGTGTGATTTGGCTCGATAACACATCAATATCTTCTAAAAAGAAGTGTAATAGCGGCTTATAGGCACTGCGTAGTTTAGCTTTTACTCCGCAATCTAATAGCGCTGCCTCAGCTTGTAAGCGATGTGTTTGATCGGCAAAGACCCAAGCTTCAATAAGTTGTCCTTGATACTCAGGCTTGCCAAATTGTTCGACTAACTTGTGAGTTGTTTGCGTAATGTTAGTGGAGAAAATATGAGTCATCGTGAAGTCCTACCGGTTGGATCAAGGCTGTCACGAAGCCAATCTCCCAAAAGGTTCAATCCTAGAACGGTTAACAAGATAGCAAGGCCCGGGAAGACGCTGACCCACCAAGCATTTTGAATATAAGTACGGCCATCAGCGAGCATACCGCCCCAGCTTGGCGTTAATGGATCAACACCAAGACCTAGAAAGGTCAAACTACTTTCTAGCAAGATGTTGTTTGCCACATTAAGTGTCATTAAAACAATGACGGGACCAATAAGGTTAGGCAGTAAGTGACGGAACAGAATACTAAAGTGGCTTACGCCAATTGCTTGTGCGGACTGGATAAACTCACGATCACGAAGAGATAGAACCGAGCCGCGTACTAATCTTGCGTACTGAACCCATTGGGAAATGATCAATAGAAAAATCATATTCGCTAAACCACCACCGACAATAGCGATAAAGGTAATAGCCAAAAGAATAAATGGCATTGCAAGCTGAACATCCGCAAAGCGCATGACAATTACATCCCAGAAACCACGATAGTAGCCTGAGACTAATCCCATAATGACGCCGAATATTACAGCGCCAGCGACAGATAAAAAGCCGACTTGAAGAGAAATCTTGCCACCAGACACAACTCGGGCCATAACATCTCGACCTAGAGGATCTGTACCAAAAAAATGGCCTACATGAGTAAACGGCTCTAGTAAGCGGGCAGATAAATTGATTTTATCGGCTCCGTGAAACAGAAAGTCAGAAAACACGACTAAAAAACAAATACTTCCGGTCAGTAAAATACCGAGAATAAACTCTAAGCTTTTATAGCGAGAAAAAGAGGCACTAAAACGATTCGCTGACATAGTGTTATTACTCCGTACGAATGCGTGGATCGATCAAGCCATACGCAATATCAACCAACAGGTTAACGCTCACGATAAGCATGGAGAGGATGGTGATAACGGCTTGTAGTACTGGATAGTCACGGCCACTTACTGCATCGAAGGCAAGAGTGCCAAGACCTGGCCAATTGAATACGCGTTCAATAATGACTATCCCGCCTAATAGCCCACCGAATTGCAGACCAAAGTAGGTAATCAGTGGAATCGCACAATTACGCAAAGCGTGTTTATAGAGCACTTTGTTTTCGCTAAGACCTTTTGCTCTAGCGACCATTATGTATTGTGCTTGAAGGGTTTCAAGCATAGACGAGCGAACCAGACGAACATTGGTTGCGGTCAGAATAATCGCCATTGTAATAGCTGGCATTAAGAAGCTAGTAAAGCCATCCATACCACTTGGTGGTAACCACTGCAGCCAAATAGAAAATACCAAGACCAACATAAGTCCTAACCAAAAGTTTGGAAATGACAGACCAATTAATGACAAGATGCGTATGGTTTGATCAGCCCATTTACCTTTTGATACAGCAGCTTTGATACCTAGGGGAATGGAAATAGCGATAGACACAAACATAACGGATGCTGCAAGCATTAGCGTTGCTGGTAAGGATTTGCTGATAAGTTCCGATACTGGCGTTCCACCCATGAAACTACGACCAAAATCGAAGCTAAATAAGCCTTTAAGAAACTCAAAATACTGAACAAAAAAGGGCTTATTGATGCCTAGTGCTTCTCGAATTAACATCAGATCGGCTTCGGTCACACTACCTGCACCTTGAGTCAGCATCAAAGCTGGATCTCCTGTTAAACGTATAGCAAAAGCAACGATTAAGGTGACTGCAAGTAGTACAAATACTGCTTGCAGAAATCGTTTCATTAAAAAGTTCGCCATGACTTTTCCTTTTAAAAACAATGGGCATTACTCAGCGATTAATCGACTGAGCAATGCTGCTTACTTTAGTTAGCTAAGATTAAGTAGAAGAGCTTATTCGACAGTTACATCGGTTAAGCGCAAACGACTATCGGGTACAGGAGTAAAGTTCTTCACTCTTTTAGACACACCGAAAATAGCATTTAAGTTGTACAGTGGCATTTCCAAGGCGCGGTTTGCCGTGTAGTTAGCAATAGACTGCAGTATCTCTTCTCGCTTAGCATGATCTGTAATAGAGCGTTGAGACTCTAATTGTTTGTCTAGCGTTGGATCGCTGTCGTATGGATTCCACTTTTCGCCTGTGTGGTACATGAAATACGCTGTATTGTCGTAATCCAGTGTCCATCCACCCCAAGATTGTTGGAACATTTCGCCTGTCTTACCTGCAGGAATAATGTCATTGAGCAGCACGTTGGTTTCATAAGGTTTAATCGTGGCGTTTAGACCGACAATTTGTAGATAGCTGGCAACGGCTTGGGAGACTTCATTAAATGTGGCGTCATTACCACGGATATCGATTTGAATCTTGGTGCCTGGTTTAATGCCTGCTTCTTTAAGAAGCTGCATGGCTTTGTTTGGATCATAAGGCAGCGGCTTCATGGATGGATCGTCACCAAATGAAATAGCACTTTGGAAACTAGCAATTTGAGCTGCTTGACCACCTAAAATGGAATCAATGATTGCCTGACGATCTACACCATAAATCAATGCTTTA
Organism: Marinomonas sp. UCMA 3892; assembly: GCF_012726345.1. Classification (GTDB taxonomy): domain Bacteria; phylum Pseudomonadota; class Gammaproteobacteria; order Pseudomonadales; family Marinomonadaceae; genus Marinomonas. Next base: position 181,625 of record NZ_PTXN01000004.1, on the reverse strand, counting down.
CGGACTTTTTCGTCTTTGGTAATGCCATTTTTAGTATTGAAACGTAATGCGTATACCGTAGGGCTGATGGTGGTAGCCACTTTAAGATTTGGATCTTTTTCAATCGTGGTAATCATTCCAATTGGAATTGTTGGCGGAATGACCAAATCAACGCGTCCAGATTGCAGCTCGGCAACCGCCGTAGACGGTTCGCTGATAAAGCGATAATTGAGGTTTGTTAATTTCGGCGCGCCACCCCAATGGTCCGTGTAGGCCTCTAGTTTGATACCGACTTTTGGCTCGTAAGAAGCAAATTTAAATGGCCCAGTACCAACCGGATGCGTATTGAAAAAGTCTTCACCTTTTTCTTGAATGTATTTTGGCGGCACTATCATGGCACCATAACCTGCCAGCTTGGTAAGTAATACAGGATCCGCCGCTTTTAGATGGAAGTCGACAGTATAGTCATCAATGACTTCGACTGAATCAATCGCGGAATAATTGGAACGCTGTGGGCCTTTTTTACCTTCATCACCCATTAAGCGATCAAAAGTAAATTTCACGGCTGCAGCATTAAAGTCTTCGCCATCATGGAATTTAACACCTTGGCGTAATGTAAAACGAATACGCTTTCCGTCATCCAACTGCTTCCAAGAGGTAGCAAGTCCTGGTTGTAATTTTAGGTCTGGACCACGATAGGTTAAACCATCATAGATATTGGTTGCGACGGAAGCCCAATTAACTAAAAATGTGTCGATTGGGTCCCAACTCCCCGGATCTTGTGGTGAAGATACGGTTAATGTATTGGCAAAGCTTAAACTTGCAGCGGTTAAGCTGCTGGTAATAGCTAGGGTTTTTAATACCGTCCCTAATGATTTTTTACTGTTCATTTTCAACTCTCCGTTCTTTTGTGATAGTTGGATAAATTGTTATTTTTATGAAGCGTCAGCCACAAAATGTCCTGGCGCGATTTCTTTGTGTGGTAGGATGCGAGGCTCGTCTCCTACACGTCTAACAGGGCTTGGAATTTCGCCACTTAAGCGACCTAAATCACGCTTAATGGTTGGGTCAGCAATAGGCACAGCGCTGAGTAAACGTTGTGTGTAGGGATGAGATGGAGTTTCAAGAATTTGCTGGCGAGAGCCTAATTCAGCGACTTGTCCCAGATACAGTACAGCGACACGATGGCTCATTTTTTCGACTACTGCCATATCGTGACTGATAAACAAATACGCGATGCCGTGTTCTTCTTGTAGCTCCATAAAGAGGTTGATGATCTGTGCTTGGATAGATACATCAAGAGCAGATAACGCCTCATCAGCAATGATCAGTTTAGGGTTTGAGGCAAGTGCTCGAGCAATACAGATACGCTGACGTTGACCTCCTGAAAACTGATGAGGATAGCGTTTTGCGTGTTCGGCGGTTAATCCAACTCGCTCTAATAGCTCATGGACTCTTTTCTGAATGTTCTTTTCACCGCGAATTAAGTCGTGGGTTTTAATAGGTTCAGCAATAGAGAAGCCAATGGTTTTTCGTGGATCAAGAGACGCTAGCGGGTCTTGGAAAATGTATTGAATTTCCTGACGTAAACGCTGCTTATCAGCTTTACTCATTGTGGCAAATGGATTGCCTTCAAAGCTAATATCACCGCTGGTGGCTTTTTGCAGTTGTTGAATGGTTCGGCCTATTGTTGACTTGCCTGAACCTGACTCGCCGACAAGAGCGAGTGTTTCGCCACGAAAAATATCAAAGCTGACTTTTTCTACGGCATGTACACGATGCGTAACGCCGCCAAAAAAGCCTTTCTTGCTATCAAAGCGAGTGACTAGATCTCGTACCGATAACAGAGGTCCGTCATTATATCGAGCGGTATCCTGTATTTTTTCTTCACCTATTACGCGTGGATTTTCGCCATCCATCACGGTAATTGGAAAGCGTTTTGGAAAGTCTTCGCCAGCCATACTGCCTAGCTTTGGAACCGCGGATAATAAGGCTTTGGTATAAGGATGATGAGGGTTGGCAAACAGCTCTTTCACTGCGCCTTGCTCAACTTTTTTACCTTTCCACATGACGACAACGTCGTCCGCTATTTCGGCAACGACACCCATATCATGAGTGATAAAAATCACCGCCATGTCGAGCTCTTTTTGCAAGTCATTAAGGATGGTTAAGATTTGCGCTTGAATGGTGACATCAAGTGCTGTTGTCGGCTCGTCGGCAATCAACACTTTTGGACGGCAAGCTAACGCCATGGCGATCATAACTCGTTGGCGCATACCGCCAGATAGTTGATGAGGGTAACGTTTAAGCATATCTTCGGCGTCAGGGAGACGAACCATTTTTAATAACCTGATACTTTCTTCAATGGCTTCGTCTTTGGTGACTTTTTTGTGCAAAGACAGAGATTCTGAAATTTGATCGCCAATAGTGAAAACTGGATTTAAAGAGGTCATTGGTTCTTGAAAAATCATCGCAATGTCTTTACCACGGATTGAGCGCATTTCTTTTTGCGAAAGCGAGAGCAGATCCACTTCGCCTTTTTCAGTGGAGAAGAGTATGCGACCAGTTGGGTAGCTAGCGCCGGTACTTTCAGCTAAGCGCATAATAGATTGAGACGTAACAGACTTCCCAGATCCAGACTCTCCAACGATGGCGAGTGTTCGGCCAGCCATGACAGAAAAATTAAGATCATCAATAACGCGAGATTGACCGAATTCCACCGATAAATTTTCGACGGTCAGTATTGGAGCGGATGAGATGTCTGTCACTAAATAATCCTTACTATCAAGATGCATTTGCTCCAGGCTCTTTTTGTCTAATCACAACCTGTTTAAGTGAGTGTTTGGCAAACTATCTAAGCTATTTTTTTAAGTTCTTATTCTTTACCTACTTTCATAATGTTTATTTAATACGATGACTTCCACTTATATTATCGTATGCTTGATAATCAAATATTATTGAATAAGGGGGAGGCTGTATGAAATTCAGGCAAGTAGAGGCGTTTCGTTACATCATGCTGCGAGGAACAACAGCGGCTGCAGCGGCCGAAATGCATGTCTCTCAGCCTGCTGTGAGTCGTTTACTCAGTGATCTTGAGCATTCGCTAGGTTTTTCTTTGTTCGACCGCCGTAAAGGACGACTGCATCCAACTCATGAAGCTGCTGAGTTTTTTCGTTCCGTAGAAGAAAGTTTTTTAGGGCTAGAAAAGCTCGAATCGGTAGCGTCAAAAATTCGGACAAGAACACCAAGTGAGTTAAAAATAGCCAGTACGTCGGCTATTGCGACCTCTCTATTACCGCTTGCTTTGCAGGAACATAAAAAGTTCTTTCCAGAGGAACGCGTGACCATTCATACCGACAGCATGGCTGAGCTGGTGATGAAACTACAAACCAACTCAGTTGATTTAGCAATAGGGTTGGAATTGCCTCAATTAATCGGCATCGAGCGAGAGTTTATTGGTAATGCTCGATTTGTCTTTGCAGCAAGGTCTAATCATCCGTTAGCTAAAAAAGAAGTGATTTGCGCGCAAGATTTGATCGGTGAAACCGTACTTACTGTGGTCGACAGTTCGCCTGTTTATTGGAGCGAGTTAGGTGGAGTATTAAACTCCGTAAAATCACAGATTAAACAGCGTATCATGATAGACACATCACATACTGGCTATGCCATGATTGCGGCTGGTTTAGCTGTGGCGGTTTTAGAGCCTTTTGCGGCACGAGTGTGGGAAGGAAATGGTGTAGTAATTCGTCCTTTTGAGCCTGCGATTTATTATCCTTATGGACTGGCGTATCCAACAAACGCTCGACAACATAAGTCCTTATATAGTTTTACTCAGAGCATTCAAAAAGTCGCTAAAACAATGCGAGAGTTTAATAACGATTGTGTTGTTATGCAGAAATAAGAAGAGTTACTATCACTAATTATCTGGTTGCTACAAATGTAATAGGAAGGGGATCTATCAATGCACTAGCGGCCGATCTGGCGTGTTTAACCGCTTGAATTATTGGCTGTTTAGCTCCAAAAAGGTCGCTGCTATTTTGTATCCAATATTAAGATCATGCCGTAATGTGTTATTGAAAATTTTAGGGAAACCTAAGATTAATAATCTAAAACAAATAGATAACGAAAAATTTTAATTCAGATATCAGTAGGGAGAATGAAGATGGATTATTGGTTGTTTTTGCTGATCTGCTTGGTAGCGACTTTTTCCCCCGGTCCAGCGGTGTTGCTCGCTATAAAGAACTCCGCTAATTTTGGTGTTTGGCAATCCATGAAGGGGATTGCAGGCAACGTTGCGGCTGTAATGACCCTTGCCAGTTTATCGGCTGCAGGGTTGGGAGCCATTATTCTTGCTTCTGATTTACTGTTTAGCCTGATTAAAGTCTTGGGTGGTTTATATCTAATGTACCTTGGAGTTAAAGCTTGGAATACTCGATATACAAAGCCTGCTCTACAAAAGGATTCTAAACCTTTAACTACAGGTAAAAAGCTTTTTACTGAAGCTTATGTGGTTGGTATGAGTAATCCTAAAGCCATTGCATTCTACACTGCCGTATTCCCTCAGTTTATCGACTTGAATCAAGCCGTCCTGCCGCAATTTTGTTTATTAGCTGGGACATTTGCCTGTTGTTCTATGGTTGGCTTGGGTCTTTATGCATTAGCAACTACATCAATTAGTCAGTATCTAGCGAGAGAGAACATTAACCGACTTTTTCATCGATTAACAGGTGGAATATTTATTGGCTTTGGATTGTCATTGATATTTGTAAATAAAAGCTAAGTGGCAGGCATTTTGAAGCAAAAGAAATGTTATGCCTTGTTTATTTTATCCAAAATCGCCAACACACCATTGGTTCTCGAGCTGGTTAGATAGCTTGATAAGTTAAGCTCGGCCAGCTCTGCCTTTAGGTCCATTTGTTGGATATCTGTTTGGGTTTTTCCTTCTACCAAGCTCAAGATGGCGACCAGTACGCCGCGCATAAGTTTGGCGTCGCTGTCGGCTTTGAAGTGGCGTGTGCCATTGTTTTCTTCCATGATGAGCCAAACGGCGCTTTCACAACCTTTTATTTTGTTTTCTTCGGTTTTTTCTTCAACGGACAGTCGCGGTAAGGTTTTGCTGAGTGCCACTAATGTCTTAAAAGTTTCTTCTTTGTTTCGGCAAGCTTGCAGCAGGGCTTTTATGTTTACTGGCTTTTGTTGTCCTAAAGAGTCTGTCATTGCTTGTTACTCGTCATTTAATAGGTCTATGGCTTCTAGAAGAACATCGCAGAAGCGATTGGCCTCTTCCATGGTGTTGTAACAGGCGAAAGAGGCACGCAAGGTTCCGGCAACACCAAGTTGTGCCATTAATGGATGGGCACAGTGGCTACCAGCTCGAACCGCTACACCTTGGCTATCTAGGTAAGCATTCAAATCCAAAATATGAATATTGGGTACACTTAGGGATACTAACGTGGTGTTTTTCTCAGGCGAATAAATCTCGATACCGCCTTCTTTATGCAATCTCGTATAAACATGTGTAGCTAGGGATTGTTCCCAAGCTAACAACGCCAAGCGATCCTGAGAGTTAAGAAAATCACAAGCTGCAGCCAAGCCAATAACGCCTTCGATATGTGGCGTTCCTGCTTCCAAGCGATACGGTAAAACATTGAACTCTGTGGCTTGATACGAAACATGACGCACCATTTCTCCGCCCGTTTGGTATGGCAGCAGAACCTCTAAAGCGTGGTTTTTGCCATATAAAACACCAATGCCAGTTGGGCCATACATTTTGTGGCCAGAGAAGACATAGAAGTCACAGTCTAATGCTTGCACATCAATAGGATAGTGCGCCACGGCTTGAGCGCCATCAACAAGGGTAAAAGCGCCTTGTTGCTTGGCGTGATCGAGCATGGTTTGCAGTGGTGTGCTTACGCCGATGGCATTGGAAATCTGCGTCGCCGCAAAAATACGTGTGCGATCGGTAAAATAGCGATTGAATTCGGGCTCCCATTCCCCATTAGAGGTTAAGGGTAAAACTCTAAGCCGAGCGCCAGTGCGAAAGGCCAATTGCTGCCAGGGTACAAGATTGGCGTGGTGCTCTAAACTGGTGATGAGAATTTCATCGCCTTTTTCGAGCAGATGCTCTAAACCAAAAGCGACCGTATTGATGGCTTCTGTCGCGCCTTTTGTCCAAATCACATGGCTTTGTTCTGGCGCATTGATAAAGTTTGCGACCGTATCTCGGGCTTGCTCAAAACGGTTGGTTGCTCGGTCGCTAAGGAAGTGCGCGCCACGATGAACATTGGCGTTAAAGCTTCGGTAATAGTCCTGAATGGCATCCAACACGGGTAACGGTTTTTGTGTCGTGGCGGCATTATCCAAGTAGGTTAATGGATGATCGTAGGCTGATTGCGCCAAAATAGGAAAAAGGGGACGAAGCAATAACGGGTCGAAAGCCATGAATACTCTGCGTTTGAATCAGCCTGAAATAAGAGAAATTGTACCTTAACTCCCACTAAAATCGGGAATTATTGGGCTTTTACTTGCGTTTTTTTAAGACAACTATAATGATTGATAACAGATACTAGATGACAAACTAGAAAAGGTACAAAACGGTGGCGGATTTTTTATATAAAGGTGTGGTGGATTGGTTCTTGGATCAGATGTCACAAGAGGCCATAGTGCCCGGTGATAAAATGCCGTCCTTACGAGCTTTATCGAAACAATTGGGTCTGAGCTTAAACACAGTCATACATGGTTATGAATTATTGAGTGAAGACGGTTGGATCGAGTCTCGGCCTAAATCTGGTTACTTTGTTTGTCATCGTAGTGAGACAAAACCTGCGTTGCTATTGGCTGGTGACGAATTACGTGAACTCGCCAAAGACGGTACTAAGCCTGCTTGGTCGTGTCTTGCGCATCGAGCGGCTTTGGTTGATCAAAGCGATACTTTTTTAAGTCCAGCAGTGCGTCAGGAAGAAGTCCATCTGCCTGTATTGGGCAAAGGCCATTTGGCGGCTCGTGAAGCCGTTAGTGAGCATTTAAAAGGGCTTGGTATTAAAGCTCATGCATCACATCTTTGGTTAGGGCGTTCTCCTTTAGCAATCTTCACTCAAACCGTACAAACACTGACTCAACGTGGTGATAGCGTATTGGTGTTAACGCCTTGTGATCCTCGGATTACTACTACATTGCAAAGCTTAGGACGACAAGTAATTGCCTTGACAGCAGGTGAACGCGGCGTCGATTTAGATTTAGCGATTCGTTGTTTACGAGATAAATCCATTCGTCTGATTATATTGCCGGGGCAGTTCTCGTTTCCAGCTGGCCAGTTGGTGAGTAATTTAAGCTTGCGTCGCTGGTTAGCCATTATTGAAGAAACCAAGCTGCCAGTGATTGAGTGGGATTTGTGCTCACATTTGGCGTATCGCGCTGGGTCTATGATGACTTACAAGTCACTGGATTCTTCTGATCAGATTGTTTATATCGGCGGCGTGGAATCAAAAGGCGTAGATCGCTCTGCAAGCTGGTGTTTGCCTGGTAAGCATCAATCTTTATTGGAGGGCGCTTTTTTAGGCGCTGATATGGCGTTAAGCGATGCACAACAAATGGCCTTGAGTGATGCGTTACAGCCAAATAGTAAGCGCTCATTAATGAAACGTGCGAGAGAGGTTTGGGCGAATTCTGAGCGTGTTAAAGCGCATCTGGAAACGCGTCTCGGCGAGCATGTTAGTTTTGCTGCCAGCAAAGGTGGCATGTCACTTTGGATGCGTTTATCAAAACCATTAGATGTTGCCAGTATGACTGCATTGCTAGCCAGTTTCCGTCACGCGATTGTGCCCGGAGCCTTGGTTAGTCATGAAGCCGATGCCAATAATTGGCTGGCGGTGAATGTCACCTTGGACGATGTGGAACCATTGGCAAAAGCCTTAGCGGAGCATTTAGTCGTTGATGAGGTTGAGCTGGTTACTGATCCTGTAGAACCAGTCATTGAAAAGATAGAAGAACAAGCTGTAGAGACTCTTGAGCCAGTGGAAGAAAACAAGCAGACAGAAGAGCTTGTCGAAGCGATAGAAAGCGATTTAGCGCAGCCTGAGAAGGAAGCTAAAAAGTCTCGTAATGCCACAACCGAACCACTTTATAACCCGATGTTGGATTTAATTAATCACGACTTTGGTTAGAGCCCAAAAAGAGTCATTTTTTCTAGAAAATGATAAAAACAATAAAGGCCAGGTTTACTGGCTTTTATTGTTTGTTCGCTTGTCTATGGCTATTGTTGGCGCGCGGCCCTGAACATATCTAGGTCTTTATTATAGATTTCGCTGTTCATATCAAAGGCGCCCATGACGCTATGGAAAATATTCGCTTGGGTGCTTTGTTCTCGTGCTCTTAGTTTATCGATAGAGATATGCTTCTGATCAATAAAAGATGGCGACATCCACACAAAGAATGGCACTTTAAATTGTTGCTCAGGTGCAATTGAATAAGGTGTTCCATGTAAATAAATACCACCTTCGCCAAGTGATTCTCCATGGTCAGATACATAAAGATAAGCGCTGGAGGTGTCTTTCAATCCTTCTAAAGTTTTGCGTAACTGATCTAAGAAATGATCGTTATATAAGATGGTATTATCGTAGGCGTTAATTAGCTCCTCTTGCGTGCAGTTACTAAGCTCGACCGAACGACAAATAGGTTTAAAAACCTCAAACTCCTTCGGATATTTACTGTAATAAGATGGTCCATGACTACCTGTTTGATGCAGAACCACAAAGACTTTTTGTTTATCCGATGCCTGAATTTGCTCGGCTAGATGGCTTAATAACACGCCATCATAGTCGCATTCACTGCCTTCACAGTTCTTTTTCAAATCCCCTGAACTTAAATAGCTAGCTACTTTAATTAGCGGCTCTCCCCAGTTTTTGGTGCGCCAAAAAACGTCAATGCCTTGTCTTTGCAGGTAACTTGGCAAAGGTTCGAACTGCTCAGAGAAACTACCACTTGGGTTATTGTGTGAAAGAATGCATTTCACCGATTCGGTAGTGTAAGTGGCACAAGAGGTCGCATTTTTTAAGGTAATGACATTTTCTGATGCGGTTAGCAAAGGATTGGTTGGTTTGTCATAGCCGTATAGGGAAAAATTCTCCGCTCGTGCTGACTCACCAATAACTAACACTACAACGGTTTTTTCATTTGAGCCAAAAGTCGCATCTGGTAATAGCGTTTGTACCACATTTTCTTTCGCTAACTGGTTTTGATAGCGAATCGTATTCCCTACGTAAGACCATGGCATGATTCGGCCACCTAATTGTTTGGCATGATCATCAATCCATAGCCAATGACTTTGTGACTGCCAAATCCAAGTAGACGTGACTATGACGGTGATAATAAGATGCGCGAATAATCGTATTCTTGAGGTTTTTTGAACCGATGCACGAATGATTAACCAAGCTGGTAAGACGCCAAGCAGAATAAAATAAATGGCCAGCTTTGGGCTTAAAAATTGTCCAGATTCTGAATATTGGGTGTTAAAAATATTGCCTATCATGGTTCTATCTAAGATGACGTTATAGGTCACCACGAAATACACTGCCAATGAGTTTGCAAGTGCAAACACCACACACACAGCTTTACCTAAGCGTCTAGATAAAATAAACAAAACATAAAGCACAAGAGTGGTGACTAGATAAATAGCGGCAAAAACGGTCATAAGAGTTTGCAAGCTATTCAGCGTAAAGCCATCTAGATTTTTTATCGAAAAAGAAAACAAAGGCCAGTTATATAGCACTGTATTTAGTAGCGTTAGCAAAATAACAAAGCTTGAAGTACTAGGTTTTGTTCTAAAACCCTGTCTGAAGAAAGAACATAGCCCCGAAGTTAATCGGGACAAAATAGTGTGGTTGCGCTTCATGTGGGATATGTGTTCCTGTCGACCTTGTTGTTCCTAGATTAAGGAAAATCTAGAGAAGAAAAACTAGATGGAAAAATAACTCGTGATTATTCGCCTATTAACGGGGATTTCATCATGATCATCAATCCTTCTTTTACCTTTTGTTTGTTAACCTTACACAAAATCACAAAAAAAAAGATAAACATTCCTTTCGCTACATATCTCTAATTCATATTTCACTTATTTTTCACTCAATGTGCATAAAATGTGACCATCGAAGTTATATCTCTTTTTGCCAAAAGAAATGAGGGTTTTATGCGTTGTCACTTAATTAAAATGTCGACCAATTATAAATCGCTGCTAGATCAAGCTAGAGCAAGCAGCATGACAGTTCCTCAATCTAGTATTCAAATTTTGCTTTTGGTTGCCGTTGTATTAGCAAGTACTGCCATGATTGGTAATGTTCTTGGTGGTTATCACTTTGGCTTTATGGAAATAAATAGCTTTAGCACCTACATACCTTCTTTCTTATTGGAAAATATGACGGTATTTGGAGATGGCGTATTTTTGTTGGCCTTAGTGTTGTTATTTTCTTGCCGCAATATTCGTTTTCATTGGACAGTTCTATTCACCACATTACTTGGTGCCATCGTAGTTAACTTGCTTAAGGATTATTTTGCGATGCCGCGTCCACCGGCAGTGCTTGATCCTGAAACCTTTAATCTTTTGGGTAGAGCCTATAAAGCACGTAGTTTTCCTTCAGGCCATAGTTTAACGGCATTTTTATTAGCAAGTGTGTGTTTCTGCTACGTTCAAAATGCTTATGCTAAAGCGACGTTTATCCTGTTGGCGGTATTGGTTGCCTTGAGTCGAGTGTTGATTGGTGTGCATTGGCCAATGGATGTTTTAGTTGGTGGCGCATTGGGTGTGGTTTTAGGTGTTGGTGGTGTGATGATCACAGCAAAATGGAAGTTTGGTTTGTGTGCCTATGTGCACCTATTTACGCTGAGCCTGCTAGTTATTGCATGCATTATGGTGTTTGTAGATGGTAACGATTATAAGCTCGCTTTACCTTTGTTATATGTTGTTTCAGCCGCTGCGATAGCACGCACAGTGAAGAGTTATATTTTAGTTCGTTGATTTATAGGACTGATGTGATTTAAGTGACGAAGGCGCTAAGACAGCGCCTTTTTTATGGCATTTAACATGCTTGAATGGTCTTTGTAGTCTAGTGGAATAGGCGTGAGTTTATCGCCTATAAGCAAGGCTAAAGAAGGGAATGAATTTAAGCCAAGATGTCGAGCTTGCTCTATTTCTTCTTCCAATAAACGCTCATTTTTAACGTGCTGCATGGTTTTCTGAAAACCGTCTGCATTCATGCCTATTTGCTCAGCGCATTCGACGAGAGTATTTAGATCCGAAGGGTTTTTGGCTTGCAGGTAATACGCCTCTTGTATGGCGTGATACATCTCTTCCTCTAATCCCGTGTCTCTGGCGACATAACAGGCTCTGCATGCTGGGTAAGTCGAGCGTCGTGGAGCAGCTGTTTTCCAGAAATCAAAATTAAAATTGGTTCCTAATGATGCTTGAATATTCTGCCAAGTGCCTTCCAGCTTAGCTTTCATCTCATTTGGCATAGCCACATCGGAATCAACGGCAAGACCGCCCAGCATAGGCTGAATGATGAGTTGATCGGCATCGATCAAATCTTGCAAAGCTTTTTGTAACTTGGTCCAAGTAGGACGAAATCCCCAACACCAACTGCACATTGGGTCGTAGCAGTAAATCAGTGTGGCGGTCATAGATGACTTCTGTACATATAAAAAAGCGGACCCATAAGGTAACAGTCTCTTTAGCTGTAAAACAACAAACAAAAACAACCGACATAAAAAAACGGCTTCAATATGAAAATTGAAGCCGTTTTTTTGAATTGTGCTGTAGCGACTAAATGTTAGCTTAGCCTTTTAAAATCGCGGCAATAGCATCACAAAGTGGGCCCATATTTTCATGAGTCATACCAGCAACACTGATGCGTCCTGAGCCAACAATATAAATGCCGTACTCTTTACGCAACTGAGCAACTTGATCTGGTGTTAGACCAGAAAAAGAGAACATGCCTTGCTGATGTGAAATAAACGAAAAATCTTGGCTAACGCCTTTGATTCGTAGCGTATTCACAAACAAGCTACGCATTTCATGGATACGAGTACGCATTGCTTTGACTTCGCTTTCCCACAGAGCAAATAGCTCTGGATCATTCAGAATCTCGGCCACAACTGCAGAACCATGAGAAGGCGGATTTGAGTAGTTGGTGCGAATGCAGCGTTTGATTTGTGTGAACGCTGTTTCCGCTTGTTCGGCGGTTTCACACAAAATAGTCAGTGTGCCAACACGTTCGTTGTACAGACCAAAGTTCTTGGAGAAAGAACTAGCAATCAGCATTTCAGGAACGTGCTCTAAGAAAGTACGTAAGCCTTGAGCATCTTCCGTTAAGCCTTGGCCAAAGCCTTGATAAGCAAAGTCAAACAATGGCAAGAAGCCTTGTTTGCTACATAGCTTAGCCAATTGGTACCACTGTTCTGGTGTTGGATCTATACCAGTTGGGTTGTGGCAGCAGCCATGAAACAACACTACATCGCCTTCAGGGACTTGAGACAAGCTTGCAAGCATGGCTTCAAAGTCTAGAGATTTATTATCAGCATCGTAGTAAGCATAGCTGCCAACTTCTAACCCAACGGATTGAAAGACCGATTGATGATTAGCCCAAGTTGGATTACTGACCCAAATTGTCGCTTCGGGTAAGTGCTTTTTAATGAATTCTGCTGCGACGCGTAATGCGCCTGTGCCGCCAGGGGTATGGGCTGTTTGAGCAAGCTGTTTGGTAATAATATTGTGTTCTTTACCAAATAAAAGCGTTTGCACGGCAGATCGATAAGCGGGTGCGCCTTCGATACTTAGGTAGCTTTTGGTTTTTTCTTGAGCCAACAAACGTTCTTCTGCTTGTTTGACTGATTTTAAGATAGGCGTATTGCCTTGTTCATCTTTGTAAACGCCAACGCCCAAATTAATTTTATTCGGATTTTGATCATTTTTGTAAGCGTCATTCAGGCCAAGAATTGGATCTGCCGGAGCAGCTTGGATATGTTCAAACATGGTAACTCCCCCAAGAGGGTTATTTGCTTTTTTTATTATGGATTAGAAGATATAAAAATCAGACCGTATGTTACTCCAACATGTGAGTAACCGCTATAAGTTGGCGAAAAAGGGTAAGAATTAACTGTATAAAATGCTGTTGTTTGTCATAAAAAAGGCCGCTTTTTTAAGCTGATAGAGTGAGGTCACAACACGTCGGTTGCTGAGAGAGGGGTTTTTGAGTGAAAAAAGACATTGACCTAGCAAGATAGCTAGGTCGTATTTAGTTCACTTTAAGTATCAACTAATGAGTAGGGAAATTAATCGTCCCAACCGTTAGAGATATCATGGTGCAAACGTTTTTCTTCTAAATGCTGTTCAATTGCACGTCTGGCTTTTAACATACGTGCTGCATCTTCCTTTTGATTCCGTTCTTTTGTTTCATTATCCAAACTAATGGAAGCGTGCATTATGTCGGTTTTTACTTCAGTTAGTGTTTCAGCAAAATCGCTCATCGTTATACCCTTTTGGACGTTCGACGACATTGAAGTGCATTGATCACTGTCATCGACAGTTAAAAAAAGTCAAAATAGACAGATAACTTATTTCAAGCTAATAAAAAACCCAAATAGATTGAAAATCAACCTATTTTTACGCGTTTTTTGTGACAAATTTATTAATTATTATGGCGGAATGTAATGGACGTTTCTTTTATCCTTGACTCACTGAATGACAAGCAGCGTGAAGCCGTCGCAGCGCCTTTGCAGAATAGCCTTGTTTTGGCTGGCGCTGGGTCAGGAAAAACCCGAGTCCTAGTGCACCGGATCGCATGGTTAATGCACGCTTACGAGTTATCTCCCTATAGCCTGATGGCGGTAACCTTTACCAATAAAGCCGCTCGCGAGATGCAAGGCCGTATCGAACAGCTGGTGGGAGTTCCGCCGCAAGGCATGTGGGTTGGCACCTTCCATGGTTTAGCGCATAGGCTTTTACGTGCCCATTGGCGTGATGCTGGACTAAAAGAAAACTTCCAGATCATGGACAGCGACGACCAATTGAGATTAATCAAACGTATCATGCGCGAATTGAATATCGATGATACTCGCTGGCCGCCGAAGCAAGTGTCTTGGTTTATAAACGCGCAAAAAGACGAAGGACGACGAGCAGCTCATGTACCAGATAGTCATGATCCTTTCTCCAAAGGCATGCGCGAGTTGTATTACCATTACGAAGAAGCCTGTGAACGTGGCGGATTATTAGATTTCGGTGAATTGCTATTGCGCGCTCATGAGCTAATGCTTAGCACACCAGCCTTGTTACGCCATTATCAAGAGCGCTTTCGCCATGTGCTGGTGGACGAGTTCCAAGATACCAACACCATCCAATACGCTTGGTTGCGTATCATGGTAGGCAGCCAAGGTACGATTACTGCTGTAGGCGATGATGACCAATCGATTTACGGTTGGCGTGGCGCAAAAATTGAAAACATCCAAAACTTCACCAAAGATTTTAAAGACGTTAGCACCATTCGCTTGGAGCAAAACTACCGTTCAACCGGTCATATCCTGAAAGCAGCCAATGGCTTGATCAAACATAATGACGATCGCCTAGGTAAAGAGCTTTGGACCGACAGTGGCGAAGGCGATCCAATCTCGCTATACGCAGGCTTCAATGAACAAGACGAAGCGCGTTTTATCATTGGCATCATCAAACAATGGCGCGACAAGGGAACCTCTTTGACAGATATGGCGATTCTGTATCGTTCCAATGCTCAGTCGCGGGTTATTGAGGAATGCTTAGTTAGGGAACAGATTGCTTATCGAATTTATGGTGGACACAGATTCTACGACCGCCTTGAAATCAAAAATGCCTTGGCTTATGCACGTTTGGCGTTGGATCCAAATGACGATGGCGCTATGGAGCGGGTTATCAACGTGCCTCCTCGTGGTATTGGTGAGCGCAGCATTGGAACCTTGCGTGAGATCGCCCGCGATAATGGCTGCTCTATGTGGCAAGCCGCGCAAGAAGTGGTGCGTCAGTCTTTGATGCCTGGCCGTGCGACTAATGCGATTAAAGCGTTTTTGCATCTAATTGAAGGTTTAAGTACCACGGTGCAGCAGCCTGATTTGAACCTGAACGATATTTTTGAGCAGATTATCGAAGAAGCTGGCTTGATCCCTTTCCATGAAAAAGAGAAAGGCGAGAAGGGCGAAGCTCGCATCGAAAACTTAAAAGAGCTAGTTGGTGCGGCTGGTGGTTTTAGTTGGAGCGATGAAGACGAAGAGTTTAGTTCCCCGCTGATGGCATTCTTGGACAAAGCCGTGTTGGATGCGGGCGATGCGCAAGCTGACGAATACCAAGACGCCGTGCAGTTGATGACATTGCACTCAGCAAAAGGTCTAGAGTTTCCATTGGTGTTCCTAACGGGCGTGGAAGAGAATATTTTCCCCAGCAAGATGTCTTTCGAAGAGCCGGGTCGACTCGCTGAAGAACGTCGTCTTTGCTACGTGGGCATTACTCGAGCAATGGAGAAGCTTTACATCACATACGCTGAGTCTCGTCGTTTGTTTGGTAGCGAGTCATTTAATAGCCCATCACGCTTTATTAAAGAGTTGCCACCGGAATGCTTGGAAGAAGTGCGTCTTCGCTCACAAGTAAGCCGTCCTGTGTCTTTGCAGCGTCCTGATTACAACTTTGAAAAGAACAAACTGCAGAACAGTAGCGTGTTGAACAATTACAAAGCGCCAGAAGTTACCGTGAACATGGGTGATCGAGTTAATCATCCCGTGTTTGGTGAAGGCTTAGTGATCAACTACGAAGGTCAAGGCCCACAAGCTCGGGTACAGGTTAACTTTGACGATGAAGGCACCAAATGGCTGGTGTTGTCGTTTGCTAAATTGGAAGTGCTTTAACTTTTTGATAAAAGGACGTTGAGTCTTATTCCTTTGCGCCTGCTTCGCAAGCTCAGCGCGTCAGCAGGAATAAGACCAGCGTCCTTTAAATTAAACTGCTTAGCCTGCAGCAAAGCGGGTTAGTGCGTCAGCAGGAATAAGACTCAGCTTACCTTTGTATAGTTGCCCTAAATCTCATCGTCTTTTTTGAATGTTGGGGCTTTAAGTTCATTGTCTGTTCCCCAGCTGTTTAGCCATTTGTGTACTTCGTTCGCGTCGAGAACCTTGCCTTTGGCGACTGACTCTAAAGCATCGAGTGTTTGCTGCCATTCTTTAGTGTTTTTCTTAGTAGATTCCATTGTTCTGCTTTTTCCCATTTCTCTCGTTTGTCCAATTGTAATCTAGTAAATGTTTTTAATTGCGGCAATTTTTTTAAATTGGCTGTAAACTGTTTAGAGCTGTAATGATTTAGTTGAAAAGGAGTGGGACATGGCGATTCGTGTTGGTTTGATTGGTTTTGGTTTGTCTGGGCGGGTGTTTCATGCGCCTTTTGTGATGAATGATCCTGGCATGACGATGGCGTATGTTTGCAGTTCGAAGGCGGATGAGGTGAGGGCGGTTCTGCCTGATGTGTCGGTGGTGTCGTCTGCTGAATCTGTGTTTGCGGCGCCGGATGTGGATTTAGTGGTGATCACGACGCCGAACGCGTTGCATTTTGATCAGGCAAAGCTGGCGTTGGAAAACGGTAAGCATGTTTTGTTGGAAAAGCCCTCTGTCACTCGTTTATCTCAGATAGAGGCGTTGTGTGCCTTGGCGCAGCAAAAAGGCTTGGTGTTTTGTGTTTATCAGAATCGTCGTTTTGATGGCGACTTTTTGCGTCTCAAAGCGTTAATTGAAAGCGCTGAGTTGGGTGAGTTGAAGCACTTAGATTCTCGTTTTGACCGTTTTCGTCCAACAACGCAAGCGCGCTGGCGTGAAGAGCCGGGTGTTGGTACGGGGATTTTTTGGGATTTAGGGCCGCATATTCTGGATCAGGCATTGAGTTTATTTGGGCCGCCGAAGTGGTTGCATGCAAGTATCGATAAGTTACGCGACGGTAGCCAAACGCATGATTGGTTTGAAGTGGAGTTGGGCTATGATGACAAACGCGTGCGTTTAGCGTCGACGCCATTTGAAGCAGGTGACATGCGCCGCTTTAATGCAAGATTTACTAAAGGCAGCTGGCAATGTGTGGGTTTAGATCCTCAAGAAGAAGCGCTGCGAGCTGGGCAAATGCCATGGCAGGATGAGTTTCCTTCGAAAGCCGCCCAGCAAAAAATCACTCGTTTTGTCGCGCATTCTCAAGATGATATTGAAAGCATTCAAGAGGCTGCAACACAAGGCGATTATGCAGCTTTCTATGCGCAATTACGCGATGCGATTCTGGGTAAAGGTGAGGCTCCGGTTGCGATGGAGCAGGCTTGTCAGTTGATTTACTTGATCTGTTTGGCGGAGCAGTCTGCTGAAAGTGGTCAGCGTATGTCATGGAGTTATACGCCTAATTTCTCTGTTAAGTGAATTAGTCGCGAGAAATTGTAAAAAAGAGTTGAGCAAGATTCCTACAATTCTTATCATCTTTTGCCCTTTTAATGTTTTATGCATTTTAAGGGCAATTTTCTGTCTGATTTATTATAAAAATACAGAAATAGGTGGCATTTAACCGATGTTTTAATAGCCCCTATTTTCATATCACAGATAGATTCTATTGAGACCATGGGTTTCATAGTAATCAAGTAACTGGCTCTCTGAGGGAAAATAATGCGTAATTTAATGGTATTGGGCAAATTGGCGTTTGCTGGTTTGTTTGCTTTGTCTTTGGTCGCTTGTGGCGGATCAGAGAAAGCGGAAGAAACGGCAAAAGTAGAAAAGAAAGTAGAAACAATTCATTGGAAAATGGTCACGACTTGGCCCAAAAACTTTCCTGGCTTGGGCACGAGTGCTGAAGAGCTAGCGAAAAATATTACTAAAATGTCTAACGGTCGTTTGGATATTAAAGTTTATGCCGCAGGCGAGCTTGTTCCTGCGTTGGAAGTGTTTGATGCTGTATCTCGTGGTACTGCAGAAATGGGTCACAGCTCTGCGTATTATTGGAAAGGCAAAGCGCCAGCGGTACAGTTTTTCTCGTCTGTGCCTTTTGGTATGACGGCGCAAGAGTTTAACTCTTGGATTACTTATGGTGGCGGTTTACAACTGTGGGAAGAAGTTTACGCACCGTTTAATATCATTCCGATGGCTGCTGGTAACACCGGCGCACAAATGGGTGGTTGGTTCAATAAAGAGATTAACTCTTTAGCTGATTTCCAAGGCTTAAAAATGCGTATGCCAGGTCTTGGTGGTGAAGTACTGAAGAAAGTTGGTGCTGTGACGGTTAACCTTCCTGGCAGTGAAATGTTTACTGCTCTTCAAACTGGCACTATCGATGCCACTGAATGGGTAGGTCCATACAATGACCTAGCGTTTGGCTTGTACAAAGCAGCGAAATATTACTATTACCCTGGTTGGCAAGAGCCAGGTTCTGCAGTTGAGGCGCTTATTAACAAAGACGCTTTCAATGCATTACCAGAAGACCTACAAGAGATTGTTCGTTCAGCTGCACAACAAGCTAACTTGAATATGTTGAGTGAACTAACAGCTCGTAACAACGCTGCCTTGAAGACTTTGGTCGATGAGCATCATGTTATTTTGAAAAAGTTCCCGAAAGACCTTTTGGAAGCTTTGCGTATAGCTTCTGATGAAACACTAAAAGAAGTGGCTGCTAACGATCCAATGAGCCAAAAAGTCTATGACTCCTTCACTGGTTTCTTAACGTCTGTTAGTGAGTGGCATGATATTTCTGAGCGCGCATTTATCAATGCTCGCGCTACAGATTAATTAGTTTGTTATTAATGGAATAAAGAACTAGCGCCACTATTAAGCCCTGCTATCTGTTGGTAACAGGGCTTAATTTATCACGTTGGTTTTGATCGATTTATTGGATAAAGCGTATCGGGCAAAGCGCTAGTTATAAATGTAATTCGTCTCTTAATGGATAAAGTGAATGAGCAAAATAAGAATATGGGCAAAAGTGGCACTGGTCGGTGTAATAACAGCTACTTTGGTTGCCTGTGGTGGATCTGAAGAAAAAGAAACCGCAAAGGTAGAACAAAAAGTTGATGTCATTCATTGGAAAATGGTAACAACTTGGCCGAAAAATACTCCTGGAATGGGCACAGGTGCACAAGCGCTGGCAGATAATATCAAAGAAATGTCTAACGGCCGTTTGGATATTAAAGTCTATGCCGCAGGTGAACTTGTTCCAGCATTAGAGGTATTTGATGCGGTATCTCGTGGCACAGCGCAAATGGGCCACGGCACTGCGTATTACTGGAAAGGAAAAGTGCCAGCAGCGCAGTTTTTCTCTACGGTTCCTTTTGGTTTTAACGCGCAAGAATTTAACTCTTGGATTGCCTATGGCGGTGGTTTACAGCTGTGGGAAGAAATCTACGCTCCGTTTAACTTAATTCCTATGGTAGCTGGTAATGCTGGCGTGCAAATGGGCGGTTGGTTTAATAAAGAGATTAATTCGTTAGCCGATTTCCAAGGCTTGAAAATGCGTATGCCAGGGTTAGGTGGAGAGGTACTGAAAAAAGTCGGTGCATCGCCTATTACTTTACCTGCTAGCGAAGTTTTCACCGCGCTTCAAACTGGGACAATCGATGCTACAGAATGGGTTGGGCCTTATAATGATCTTGCGTTTGGTTTGTATAAAGCGGCGAAATATTACTATTATCCAGGCTGGCATGAGCCAGGTTCTGCTGTTGAAGCTATCTTTAATAAAGACGCTTTTGAAGCTTTGCCAAAAGACTTAAAAGCCATTGTGCGCTCTGCGGTTCAACAAGCTAACTTAGACATGATCAACGAGTTTACTGCGCTTAATAATGCTGCGCTGCAAACCTTGGTAAATGAGCATCATGTGATTCTTAAGCCTTTCCCTCGAGACTTGTTGGAAGCACTTAAGAAAGCGTCTACAGAGACTCTAGAAGAAGTGGCTGCGAATGATCCTGAGAGCCAAAAAGTCTATGATTCTTTCAAGAGCTTTTTAGCACCTGTGAGTGAGTGGCATGATATTTCTGAGCGCGCTTATATTAATGCACGCGCAGACGATTAAGCTTCTAAGCGTTTTTGCTTGATAGTCGATTAGCACAGTTAAAAGCTCCGTTATTTTTGATAACGGAGCTTTTTTTTATGTATGAAATTAAATACTTAGTAATTTTGCTAATGTAGCTTTATCTTTCTCATTAGCAGCCGTCAGAGGTTTACGAGGCTCGCCGACTTGAAGGCCTTTTAACGCCAAGCCTGCTTTAATTGTTTTAGGCAATCCGCCAGCAACAATAAAGCTTAGTACAGGTAATTGACGGTAAAAACAGTCTTTCGCAGATTGAAGATCATTCGCTTTAATTAAGGTATAAAGCTCTTTTGGTAATGTCTCCAATAAATTTGGGGCGGCAGTACACCAACCACTAGCTCCTGCGCATAAGGCTTCTAAAGCTAACGGATTACTACCATTGTAGAAAGGTAACTCGCCAGCTGATAATTGATGTATTTTGTGCATTCGCTGAATATCACCAGTACTTTCTTTTACCATGGTGATGTTAGGAATTTCCTTAAACATTTTGACGATTAATTCAGGCGACATATCTACACCACTGGTAGCCGGATTATTGTAAATCATAATTGGTAAGGGCACTGTTGCCGCAATAGCCTCATAATAACTGAAGATTTCCTCGTCTGTGAGTTTCCAGTACGACACAGGTATCACCATAATAGCATCGGCACCAATCTGAGCTGCAAAACGCGCTTTATTAATAGCTTGCTCTGTTGTTAGCTCTGAAATACCAATAATCACTGGCACTCGGTTCGCTACAATTTTGACTGAATGTTCTGCGACTTCTTTCCATTCGGAAAGGCTTAAATATGCGCTTTCACCAGTGCTCCCTAGAGGAGCTATAGCATCACAGCCATGTTGTAACAGTAGTTCTAAACTTTGTCCCAGTTTCTCTAAATCGGGTTGATTAGTATCTACAGTAAAAGGGGTAATTGGGTACGCGATAATGCCTGTTAGTTTCATTTTCATCTCCTTAGATGGATTCAGGGTGGGACTTCAGTGCTTTTCTGGCGTAATACGCAAAGTTGACCTTGCTACGGCGGTCAGTCGTTAGCCAGTCATGGGCTTCTTTTGCTAATTCAGTTGGTAAAGGCTGAATCTGTCCAGCTGCCATTGCTAGTAGTTGTAATCGTGCTGCGCGCTCAATCATCAATGCGAGATTACAGGCTTCTTCAATGGTTTTACCTACAACTAGCTGACCATGATGGGCCAACAAAACGGCTCTTTTTTTACCCAGAGCATTAGAAATAATGATGCCTTCTTCATTACCAACAGGAACTCCTGGCCAATCACTTAAAAAGGCGCAGTCATCAAATAAACTGCAGGTATCCATTTGTGCAACCATCAGCGGAACTTTGAGCATAGACAGTGCTGCTACATGAGTTGGGTGAGTGTGAATAATGCAATTCACTTCAGGGTGTTGTTGGTAAATCCAGGTGTGGAATCTATTGGCGGGGTTTGGCATTGCTTGTTGATCAATAGGTTCCAAATCCTGATTTACTTCCAGCAAATTGTCAGCGGTGATCTCATCGAATCCTAGTCCGAATTGTTGTGTGATAAATGTATTGCCGGATTCAGTACGGGCAGTGACCTGTCCTGCTAAACCTGCATCATGACCGTGCTCATATAAAATACGACAAGTTAAGGCCAGCTTTTGCCTGTCGCTAAATTGACCTTCATTTACCAATCGATCCATTTGTTGTTGCGCATTAGCCATCAGTTGTTGTTTATCTAGGTGTGCGGTTTTCATCGTGTTTTAACTCCTAGTTCATGCTTGAGTAGGCAGAATAAAACTAATCTGGACCAGAGATAACATCCAGATTTATAATTAGCAATGGTCCAGATAGAGGAAGGGTTATGCTACGTCCATGGCAAACGCAGTTGTGGTTAGAGAATAGTGTTGGTGATACGACTCATGCTCGGTTGGTCAATAGACTTATAGAGGATATTTTAAATGGGCGGCTAGAGTCTGGTGCTCTTTTACCTGGCTCGCGATCATTAGCGGCTATATTGGGATTAAATCGTAAGACGGTTCAAGTGGCGTATGACGAACTAATTGCACAAGGCTGGCTGGTGGCTGAAGCAAAACGCGGAACCTTTGTTTCAGCACGATTGCCGGAGCAACATTTATCAGAACAGTATCAACATTTAGTGACACGTACTGCTACGGTAGACATTGAGGCTGTTCCTACTTCGTTAAGTTTGGACAGTTGTACAAACGTAGATAATGACGGCATTCCAGATGCTCGCCTTATTCCCTATGAGTTATTAGCGAGGGCGTATCGAAGGGCATTAATTGCAGCCAGTCGTAAGCAATATTTGGGTTATGGGGATGCTCAGGGAACGATAGAATTACGTAGCGCCTTACAGAGAATGCTTGTTCAGGAGCGTTACCTGCATTTGACGACTGCTAATATTTGTACCGTTCGAGGTAGTCAGATGGCCATTTACTTGGCATCCCGTATTATTAAGCCATCTGATGGTGTAATGATATTTGAGGAGCTTACTTACGCTCCTGCGTTGGCTGCTTTTGAAGCGGCAGGTTTTACTATATTACGCTGCAGAACTGACAGTAAAGGCCTTGATGTTTTACATCTAGAAAAATTATTGGCTAATCACAAAGTAGCGGCTATTTTTACGACCCCTCATCATCATTATCCTACTACCGTCACTATGGTGATGGAGCGGCGTTTATTATTACTGCAGCTATCAATTCGTTACGGCTTTTACATTGTGGAAGATGATTATGATCATGAATTTCATTTTGACAGCCGGCCTATACCGCCATTAGCGAGTTTGCCTGGTGCCGAACGGGTGCTGCATATAGGTTCGTTATCTAAAGTATTTGCCCCAGGGCTTAGAGTTGGGTATTTAGTGGCGAATCCTGAATTAATAAAACAAGCCGTGCAGGAGATTTTAATGATTGATAGACAAGGTAATACGTTAACAGAGCTTGCCTTGGCAGAATTATTAGAATCAGGTGAAGTAAAGCGCCATATTAGGAAATGTAAAAAACTTTATAAAGCCCGTCGTGATCACTGTATTACTGAGCTAAATCGGCTGTTTGGTGACAGGGTTAGTTTCCATGTTCCTGCTGGAGGCTTAGCTTTTTGGCTGAATTTAGGGGACTCATCACAGTTGGATCTTACAGATTTAGCTTTAAATTCATATTTCTTTAATCATAAACAGAATGGTTACCTTAGGTTCGGTTTTGGTGCATTAACCGAGTGGGAAGCGACAGATGCGCTGACTAGCCTGAAGTTTTAAGTTTATTTGCTTATAGGACGTTAATTGTTCGACTAATAAATACTATTTAAAAATAAAACCCAAAAAGTCTTGAGCCTTGATATTGCAATTAATACTATCAAAAATACTTAGCGCATAATTTATGGCTATAGAGTGGTTAATCAACTCGTCTTCGCTTTGTGAGTAACTTCAAGCAAAGCTTTTATAAAAATAAAGTCATTCAGTCTTTTAGGGATAATCAATGAGAACAATAAAAATGTGGGGCAAACTGGCATTAGTTAGTTTGACGGCGGCGAGCTTGGTGGCTTGTGGTGGATCAGAAGAGAAAGCAACGGCAAAGGTTGAGAAAGCGGCGGATGTCATTCATTGGAAAATGGTCACTACTTGGCCGAAAAATTTCCCCGGTTTAGGCACAGCGGCAGAACATTTAGCGGAAAATATTACCGCAATGTCTAATGGGCGCTTAGTGGTAAAAGTGTATGCTGCAGGCGAGCTAGTACCCGCGTTGGAAGTGTTTGATGCGGTATCTCGTGGTACCGCTCAAGTGGGTCATGGTGGTGCTTTTTACTGGAAAGGTAAGGCTCCAGCTGCACAGTTTTTCTCGGCTGTTCCTTTTGGCTTTACCGCACAAGAAATGAACTCATGGCTGCACTATGGTGGCGGCCTGAAATTGTGGGAAGAGACTTATGCACCTTTTAACCTTATCCCGATGGCAGCAGGCAATACTGGGGTTCAGATGGGAGGCTGGTTCAATAAAGAGATTAACTCCCTTGCTGACTTCCAAGGCCTAAAAATGCGTCTTCCTGGCTTAGGTGGTGAAGTGTTGAAAAAGGTCGGTGGTACGCCTGTTAACTTGCCAGGTAGTGATATCTTCACTGCACTGCAAACCGGCACCATTGATGCGACAGAATGGGTTGGTCCATACAATGACCTAGCATTTGGTTTGTACAAAGCTGCCAAATTCTACTACTACCCAGGTTGGCATGAGCCGGGTTCAACCATGGAAGCGATCTACAACAAAGAAGCGTTTGAAGCTTTGCCAAACGATCTTCAGCTGATTGTTCGAGCAGCAACTCGTCAGGTGAATGCTGATATGTTGGATGAATTTACCGCGCGTAACAACGCCGCGTTAGAAACCTTAGTAAATGAGCATCACGTGGTTTTGAAACCATTTCCAAAAGAAGTATTGGTAGCATTGAAAAAAGCCGCAGCTGAAACATTAGATGAAGTGGCTGCCGCGGATCCAATGAGCCAAAAAGTTTACAACTCGTTCAAAGAGTTCAACGGAAAAGTCAGAGCATGGCATGAAGTGTCGGAGCGGGCTTTTATCAATGCTCGTGAACTTGAGTAACCCAAGTTTTATATAACTGTGCGTTATAAAACAAAAAAGCCTTCATGGTTAGATTGACCATGAAGGCTTTTTATATAAGCGATTTCGTGTATGACGTTTATTTTTTCAGTGCTTTTAGTATTCTCGGTGCTGTAAGCGCCGCAACAGTTGCGAAAGCTAAGACATAAGTCATGGTGCCATTTAGTAAGATAGACCAATCACCGCCACTGATAGACAGTGCTCGACGTAAGTTCTCTTCTAACACTTCTCCTAATACCAAGCCCAAAATAACCGGTGCAAGAGAGAAGCCTAATTTGCGTAAGATGAAGGCAAAAACACCTAATACAATCATGAAGAACAGGTCAAACGTGTCGCCATGAATGGAGTAGATTCCGACGAATGTCAGCATCACAATGATAGGCACGAGGTAAGACTGTTTGATAGAGAGTAGTCGAACAAATAAGCCAATCAGCGGTAAGTTCATTACTAACAAGGCAATATTACCAATGAACATAGAAGCGATTAGACCCCAAGCAATATTAGGTTGTTGTTCAAACAATAGCGGACCAGGTGTGATGTTAAACATTAATAGTGCACCCAATAGGATGGCTGTCGTGCCGCTGCCTGGAATCCCTAATGTCAACATAGGCACCATCGAGCCTGCTGCTGATGCATTGTTTGCAGCTTCTGGTGCAGCAAGACCGCGAATATCGCCATCGCCAAAATGATCGTCTTTTCCTTCTGCGAAACGTTTTTCAGTACCGTAGGCAACGGCACTGGCAATCGAAGCGCCAGTTCCTGGTAACACCCCGATCAAGAAACCAGATAGCGTAGAGCGCAAAATCACCCATTTCACCGCCATGATGTCTGAGAAACTAATGAAGCTTTTGCCTACTGGTGTGAGTTTCAAGTCATTGCGTGCCCAGCTTTCTAGCAGGATGAGTACTTCACTGATGGCAAACATTCCGATTACAACAACCAGAAAATCCACGCCGTCGAATAAATTTGGAATGCCCATGGTGAAACGCAAAATACCAGTACCTGAGTCAATACCAACCGTCGCGAATAATAGACCAATTACCACGCCAACGACGGTTTTTATTGGGCGTTTACCCACCATAGTTGCTAAGCAGGTGAAGGCGAAAATCATCAACCAAACGTATTCAGAAGGGCCAAATTGGATTGCTAATTTGCTAAGTAATGGCGCAAAAATCACCATTAACAATAAAGCCCCCATACTACCAAAGAAGGACGATACGGCCGATAAGGCAAGCGCTCTGCCGCCTTCGCCACGTTTGGCCATAGGATAGCCATCTAAAGTGGTCATTATTGCGCCAGCGTCACCTGGGACGTTGAGCAAAATACTGGAAATTCGGCCGCCATATTCTGCGCCGTAATAAACACCTGCCAATAAAATTAAGGCGGACTCCGGTGGTAAGCCAACGGAATAAGCTAATGGCAATAAAATAGCCACGCCATTGATTGGACCAATACCGGGTAGTGAACCAATTAAGGTGCCGATAAAGCATCCTGCTAAAACTAACCCTAAGTTAAGAGGCGTTAGTGCAACAGAGAAGCCAATCGATAAATAATGTAAAACGTCCATTATAAGTCTCCGAGAAGTAGGCCAGTTGGGACATTAAGCTCCATTAAATCGGCTAATAAGAAATAGCTAATTAAGCTTAGGGCGAGGGCATACAAGAAGGCTTTAAGAGGCTTTTCACCAAATAACCAGCTAAAAATAGCACCCACTATGGTTGTGGCAATAATGAAGCCCGCTTCTTCAAATAGGGCGGCGTACAACACCATTATCACCAGACCTATGACTATCTTGGTTAGAATCTCTTTGGTCGGATGCCAAGAGTTTTTATCGGGTTTTACTATCATCCAAACACAACATGCGGCTAAAACAATTGATAAGATAATAGGAAAGGCTTTTGGCCCTAATGGTTCATATTGAAACGGGACATCGAAATGGAAAGCTGTCCAGGCAATAAGCCCGGACAGTACCAATAATGCGCCCGCAAAAATGCGGTCATACAACATATTATTGCCCCAATTCACTACTTAATTAAGCCAGCTTCTTTTGCTAAACCACGCATATAAGCGACTCGTTCTTTAATGTAGCTATCTAGAACCTGACCAGACATGTTAAATGGTACAAGGTTTTGGTCGACCACAACTTGTTCAAAAGCAGGGTTTTTATAGGCTGTTTGGAATTGAGCTGCCCAGTAGTTGTAGGCTTCGTCTGAAACCTTAGGCCCTAAATAGTAACCACGAAGAATGGTCCACTCGGCGTCATAGCCCTGTTCAATGGCTGTTGGATACTTGGAGAACTTACCTTTTAAGCGCTCAGGAGACATGATGCCAAGTACTTTCACTTTGCCAGACTCAACTAAGCCTTCCATTTCGCCTACATCACCAGGGAAAACTTTAATGTGTCCACCAAGTAGTGCGGCTAACGCTTCACCGCCACCCTCATAAGCAACGTAGCGCATTTTCTTAGGATCTACTCCAGAAGATTTCATGAGAATTGCTGCTTTCATCCAGTCTTGGCTACCAACACCGCCGCCAGCACCAAGCACAAATTTACTTGGGTCTTTTTTGATATCGTCTACTAATTCACCCAATGTATTCCATGGAGCATCGGCTTTTACCAAAATTGCACCATAATCAACACCAGCTGTGCCCACCCAGCGAGCATTATTTTCGTCTAATCCTTTACCGAATTTACCTTGAGCGATGTTAAGCAAAGATCCAGAGCTAAACGCGACGAGTTTGTTTGGATCGTCTGGCGTCGTGGAATTGATGTAGTTATAAGCAACGGCGCCGATACCACCAGGCATAAAGGTCACGGCCATTGGGATCTTAGTGATTTCAGCTTTGGCAAAACCAGTTGATAAAATACGGCAGGTTAAATCGAAGCCACCACCTGGTTTAGCAGGAGCAATACAAGTTGGTTTATTTGGTTCAAAAGCACTGGCGTTTAGGGCAGCGGTAAGACCGCCTACTAGTAATAAAGAGGCAATATTGGATTTCATTTATTATTCTCCAAATTTATTTTTGTTTTATTTTGCTGTACAAAGTTGCACAGGAGTGAGCAAAGTTACTCCTTTAAACTGACACTAACCTGACAAGAAGAAGAGATAGGGTTCCGTCATGCGTATGTTATTGATTGAAGACAATGAGAGCTTGGCCGACTCGATTCGTGTGTATTTTAAGAATTTAGGTCATCCTATCGATTGGATTGGTTCAGTTGAAAAAGCCGAAGCGAGTCTGTCTTTTGACGACTTTGATTTGTTGATTTTAGATATAAATTTACCTGGCAAAAGTGGCTTCCAACTGTTGCAGAGCTTACGTAGCAAGGGGAATCGCATCCCTGTTTTGGTCTTAACAGCTCGAACCGAAGTTGATGATAGAGTTAGTTCGTTGGACTTTGGGGCTGATGATTACTTAGCAAAACCTTTTGATTTTCGTGAATTAGCAGCCCGTTGTCGTGCACTTTATCGACGTGAGCGAGGAGGAGCCAGTAACGAAATACAATGCGGCAATTTAGTTTATGACTTGGCTGCGCATTCTGCCAAAGTGAATGGCATAACCTTAGATTTACGACCAAGAGAGCTGCAATTGTTGGAGCTTTTTCTAAAAAACCTTGATCGTGTTCTTACCAAAGATGACATCTCCAATCGGCTCTATAGTTATGATGAAGCTTATACTCCTAATGCTATTGAGCAAACTCTGACTCGTTTAAGAAAGCAGCTAGATGGTTCGACGCTAATCATTAAAACTATACGTGGCTTAGGGTATTTGGCACATGTTAATGACTGAGAAAAGCTACTCAATACGCACGAGAATGCTAGGCCGCTCAGCCTTGTTATTACTGTCAATTTTTCTGATTTTAAGTCTGGGAGTTTGGCACTACGCTCGTCAGTCAGCCAATTATTCCTATGATCGACTACTCAACAGCGCTAGCTTGTCCATCATGGAAGGCCTGCATGTTTATGGTAAACAAGTGGATCTCGATTTGCCTTACGCCGCATTTGAAATGATGCAGCTTGCCGATGAAGACAAGGTGTTTTATCAGGCGCTAGGTACTCAAGGCGAGCTGATTACCGGTTATCCAGACATGCCTTTACCTAATGAATTTAACGAAGATTCGGCTATCGTTTTTTATAATGCGCATTATTTATCTGAAGAGGTTCGTGTCGTAATTCGCCATAAAAGGCTATCAGAGCCTGCGGTGTCTGGTTGGGTCACTGTGGTGCTGGCGCAAACACTTAGAGCGCGACATAAGATGATGAATGACATTCTATATCGAAGCTTCGCTGTACTGTTTGGTATTATGGCTTGTGTGATGATTGTCTTGTGGGTGGCGATTAATCGTGCCCTTGAGCCGTTGAGTTCTATTTCTAAGAGCCTAGCATCTCACTCATTGATATCGGCCAAGCCTGTTCAAGCAACGCCCATTCAAGAAGTTTCGCCATTAGTAAATGCAATCAATGATTATCAAGTGCAACTATTATCCAATTTAGCTGTGATGAAACGTTTTATTGCCGATGCTAGTCATCAAATTCGTACTGCACAAAGTGCGACTCAAGCTCAATTAGACATTGCTAGCCAAAGCGAAAATTTGGCGGACTTGCCAGAACATTTAAGTAAAATTCGTAAAGAACATGAACGTTTGACGCGTTTAACCAATCAGTTGCTCACCCACGCTATGGTGGTACATCGAGGTGATACGGTGGTTACCGAAAAGATGGATATCGAGAGAGTCATGAAGCAGTTATTAACTGAATGTGTACGAGACAATGCCCATCGTATGATAGATTTTTCTTACCAATGCGAGCAGCAACTACCTTTGTTTATGGGCGATTCCATTAGCTTACGAGAAGCCGTTCGCAACCTTTTGGATAATGCTATTTATTACGGTCCTGAGCAGAATCAGATTGAGATTTGCTTACAAATGGATTCCTCAGGTATTGATATTATTATTGACGATGCTGGTTCAGGCATTCCTATCGAATTGAGAGAAAAAGCCTTAGAACGTTTTCAGCGCTTGGAAAATGGACTTAATGGTTCAGGTCTCGGCTTGTCTATTGTGACCAGTGTGGCTGAAGCACATGGTGGAGAATTTTACTTAGAAGACAGTCCGTTAGGTGGGCTTCGGGCGCGGCTACACTTTCCCAATGAGGCTTTATCATGAAGCTATTAAGCATCTTGATTATACTGCTGACCAGCAAAACCTTTGCCGAGTCGGCGGCATTGGAAACCGTGCGGGAAAGCGACAAATTAATCATATACAGCGCGACGGATTTAAACGCAATCGAATCTGTACTTGAAGCCTTTAAAATACAAAATCCTCAGATAGCGCTAGAATACCATGAGTTTGATACTCAAGAATTGGATCAGACCATAAGAGCTGAGTCCTTAGCAAATCAGCCGGATGTGGTGATTAGCTCTGCCATGGACCTGCAGGTTCGACTTGTTAATGATGGTTATGCCCAGCCCGTGTTGGGCGAAGCTGTTGCGGCCTTACCTAGTTGGGCTAATTGGCGTAATGAAGTGATAGGGTTTACCTACGAGCCGATTGTCTTTGTTTACAACAAAAAAGCCTTTCAAGGTAAGACAGTGCCTTTGACCCATGAATCATTAGCCAGTGTGATGCGTAATGAGCATGATTTTTTTATTCATAAAGTGGGCTCTTATGATGCGCGTCGTTCAGGTATTGGCTACTTGGTTGCTACACAAGATGAAGTAACATCAAGTATTAGCGGGCGTCTACAAGAAAGCTTAGGCCGTGCTCGCACCAAGGTGTATGGGCACACCGCTATTTTATTGGATGATATAGCGTCAGGAAAATTATTGTTTGGGTATAACTTATTGGGTTCCTACTCTTTGGGACGTGAAAAACGAGATAGCCGAATTGGTGTGGTGATTCCGCAAGATTATGCGTTAGTGGTGAGCCGCGCTGTGTTTATATCCAAACAAGCCAAACATGTATCTAATGCGCAGCGCTTTGTGAATTTCTTGATATCTAAGGAAGGGCAGGATGTGATTGCGAAAAAAAGCGAGCTGGTGGCTTTATTCCCGGATATTGATAGTTTGGTATCACAACAAGATGTACAAGATCAGACGATTAATTTTCATCCCATTCCATTAGGGCCGGCTTTGATGGTATATCTTGATGACTCTAAGCGTCGACGTTTTATTAAAGCGTGGGAAAATGCGTTGTTACCATCAAGTTCTGAGTGATATAAAAAAAGTCCTTTTTGTTATCAAGAAGGACTTTTTCATTTTATATGTATTCTGTCAGAGCGAGGATTAGTCGTTCATGCTGCCTAATTCAAGCAGTGTCGCGTTGCCACCGATCGCTGTTGTGTTGTTGGACACAGTGCGTTCAGTAACAAAGCGCAGAACGTAATGCGGCTTAGCAATAACACTTAAATTTTCCGCATCGGTTTCTTCAACCAACTGACAGATTAGGCCACTTTTCGCTGCAAGACGTTGGCTAAGCTGTTGCGCTTGCATAGGGTCGCAAAGCGTTGCGATACCAGCTAGGTGATTGGCTTCGATCAAAGAATCTTGCGCTGATTCTGCAATGTTCTGCACGACACCTTCAGCCACAAATGAAGAAATCATATCCATGATTTCTTGGCCTATTGGACCAACAGTAATCACTGGGTTACCTGCAATAAGTGCAGCAAAAATTTGGCCTACTAAACCGACTTTTGCCTTATCACCTTCGATAAACGACATGCAAAGGAACACGCCACGGCCTTGGTTTGATAGCTCATTGCGTTCGCCAGTTGGCCCAGGCATGACGCGTGTTTCTGCAATAGATTGCTTAGCATTATTGATTTGCCAAGCAGCCATTTTTCTCTGTTCGTTAGGGAAGGCGTTAAGGGCTTTCTGCAGTTTTTCTGCACGACCGTTTACGCCAAGCTTGTCCCATGCTTCGAAGACTTTTTGAGCGACCTGAATTTGGATAGGTTGTACGATAGTCATAGTAATGTCTCCCTTAAAGGTCTTGCTCAATAGCGAAGCGTTGAAGGTAATGTGGACCGCCAGCTTTTGGCCCTGTGCCGGATAAACCTTGTCCGCCGAAAGGCTGAACACCAACTACCGCACCGACTTGGTCGCGGTTAATGTAAAGGTTGCCAACACGAGCGCGACTAGCAATGCGTGCACAAGTGGTTTCGTTACGGCTGTGAACACCCATAGTCAAACCAAAGCCTGAGTTATTGATGGTGTCGATGATCTTATCCAAATCACGTGCTTTGTAGCGTACAACGTGAAGGATAGGGCCAAATTTCTCATCTGTTAACTGATCAATACTGGCAATTTCAAACGCCGTTGGTGCAACGAAAGTACCGTTTTTAGCAAAGTCTGGAAGCTCGGTTTGGGCAATCAATTTGCTTTCTGCTTTCATGTATTCGATATGATCTAGCAGCATTCTCTGTGCTTTTTTATCGATAACTGGGCCCACATCCGTGCTGTGTAGGTAAGGCAAGCCAACGCTTTGTTCAGCCATGGCACCTTTTATCATCGGAATAACACGATCGGCGATGTCAGCTTGCACGAACAATACGCGTAATGCAGAACAACGCTGTCCAGCAGACGCAAACGCCGAACGAACTGCATCGCGAACCACTTGCTCAGGTAAAGAGGTTGAATCAACCAACATAGCGTTTTGACCACCGGTTTCCGCAATTACTGGCACAGGTGCCACGCCACGAGCCGCTAACGTGCGGTTGATCAATTGTGCTGTGCCAGTGGAACCTGTGAAGGCAAGACCAGCAATGCGTTTGTCGCTAGTAAGTGGAGCACCAACCGTCGCGCCGTCACCTGGTAACAAGTGAAGAACGTCTGTCGGAACGCCTGCCTGATGGAGCATTTCGATGGCACGGAAAGCGATTAAACTAGTTTGCTCAGCCGGTTTCGCAACCACTGTGTTACCAACCACAAGAGCGGCAACCACTTGGCCTGTAAAGATTGCCAATGGGAAGTTCCAAGGGCTGATACAAGTAAATACGCCACGGCCGTTTAGCTTAGCTTGTTTTTCATTGCCTAAGAAATCCGTGTAATGTGTTGGGTTAGCAAAGTGGCTACGAGCTTGTTGCGCATAATAGCGACAGAAATCCACCGCTTCACGAACTTCGTCGATACTGTCCTGAATGGTTTTTCCTGCTTCACGGTGGCAAAGGGCCATTAATTCCGCATAGTTTTCTTCCATCAAGTCAGCCATTTTATCTAGGCAATCAGCACGTTCTGTCGCTGGGCGCGCTGACCATGCAGGGAAAGCAGCTTCGGCTAGATCAATTGCTTTGGTGACGGTTGCTGCGTCTGCCCAATCAATTTGTCCTGCGGTTTGGTTGTGATCGTATGGGCTTTCAATAGAATGCGTTTGACCTGTTGCTACTTTCTCACCACCAACGATAGGGAAAGCACGCCACTGGGTGTCTTGTCCCATAAAGGCATCAACTTTAGCTTTGAAAGGCGTCCAATCAGATTCAATTTCGATGTTCGGACCAAAAGAGTTTTTACGGTCGTCAAACAAGTTGGCTGGCAAGTTGATATGCGGATTCGCCAATGATTTACGGCTTTCAAGAGTCGTGACTGGGTGATTAATCAAATCGGCAATTGGGTAGCTGGCATCAATCAAACGGTGAACGAATGAGCTGTTCGCGCCGTTTTCGAGTAGACGACGAACCAAGTATGGAAGTAAGTCTTTATGGCTACCTACAGGCGCGTAAATACGTACGCAGATGTCGCTGCCTTTGATCAAACGGTTGTAAAGGGCATCGCCCATACCGTGTAGACGTTGGAATTCAAATTCTTGTGTTGTCGCGCCTAATTGCTTAGCTAAACAGCTAATCGTCGCGATAGTGTGTGCGTTATGGCTGGCAAACTGCGGGAAGATATTCGCACGAGTGTGTTCGCTCAGTAAAAAGTGAGCGCAAGCCAAGTAAGAAACGTCTGTTGACTCTTTGCGAGTGTAAACAGGGTAACCATTGATACCGCGTTGTTGGCAAAGCTTGATCTCAGAGTCCCAGTAAGCGCCTTTCACTAGACGCACAGGGATGCGGTCGCCTTGCTCTTTAGATAGTGCTGCCAACCAAACCAAAACCGGCAGAGCGCGTTTTGAATAAGCCTGAACCACAAGGCCAAATAAGCCCCAGCCTTTGGTGCATTCATCACGGAATAGTTTTTCAAACAAATGCAATGACAGTTCTAAGCGATCAGCTTCTTCTGCATCTATAGTAATGCCAACGTTTAACGAGCGAGCTTTGATAATTAAGCCTTTAACGCTGTCGAACAGTTCTGTCATTACGCGTTCTTCACAACCCACTTCATAACGCGGGTGTAGCGCAGATAACTTGATAGAAATGGTTGGGCGATGTTTCTGACTATAAGTGTCTTTGCCAACAGATTCGACCGCTTTCATATAAGACGTTAGGTATTTGTCTGCGTCAGCTGCAGTTAATGCGGCTTCACCTAGCATATCGAAAGAATAGGTGTAACCTTTGTCACGGTAGCTTTTGCCACGAGACAAAGCTTCTTCGATGCTGCGGCCTAGAACAAACTGGTGTCCCATGATTTTCATCGCTTGGTTCATCGCTTTACGAATCACCGGCTCAGAAACACGGTTTACCATACGGTTAACCAAGTTAGCTGGCGTACCGTCTTTTTTCTCGTCCATAGTGACGATTTTACCCGTCAACAATAGGCCCCAAGTAGAAGCATTAACGAAGAAAGAATCCGAGTTTTTAGCGTGAGATGCCCAATCGGCAACGCTCAAACGGTCCTTGATGAAAGCATCTGCCGTTTCTTTATCTGGCACGCGCATTAGCGCTTCTGCCAAACACATCAGCAAAATGCCTTCTTTGGTGTCTAGGCTGTATTCCAATAGCAAAGCGTCGATCATTGACATGCTATCGTCGTCTTTGCGGACTTCGGCAATCAAATTTGCAGCGGCATTGGTTTGGGTTTCTAGCTCACCTTCAGTGGGTCTTGCCAAAGGTAATAACTCATTTAACCACTTCTCTTCATCCATATTGTAAAGAGGGGAAATCAGCTGCCACAATTCATTGAGTGGACGCTGAATGAAGTTAGGTTGTAACACCTCAATCGCTTTAAACATGGTTGGATTCTCCCGCGTTAACATAAAAAACCAAATGACTTTTTATTAAGGCCGCATATTGTTATAGAGCATTAAGCGCTTTTTTGACTACTTTTCACTCTGCATAATCAAAAAAATGCATGTCTGGATAATGCTGACACTTTAGTGACAGAAGGGATAAATTGTCTTTCGAAAAAATCGTTTTTTTTTATAAGAAAGTCCGACTGGATAAGAATAAATGGGACATATATTCATTCTTGTGCAGAAGATCTGAAGAAATGATCGAAATGCTTATAAATAGGGCGTTTTATGGTGTTTTAGGAAGAAAGAGAATTAGCGATTACCAAATTGCTTTTGGTATTTTAATGGCGTAATGCCAAGGGTTTGAGAAAACACATTGGTCATGGCGCTTTGGCTAGAGAAACCACACATTTCGGCCACTTGAATAGGCGGGAAACCTTCAGCGAGTAAGCTTTGGGCGCGTTCTAGACGTTTACGCATTAAGTATTGATGTGGTGTCATGCCGGTGCGGTCTTTGAAGCGCTCGTGAAACTGGCTAACACTTAAAAAGCAGAAGTTTGCCAACTGATCGATATGAACACGGCGAGATAAATTTAGCTCGATAAACTGGTCCAGTTTATCGATATCAAGATGGTTGCCACGAGAACGTACATCTTTATTGTTTATTTGGTGGCGAATGGCGCTCAATAAAGTGTTGCCGCAAGCGCGAGCCAGAATCATATCATTTGGATACTGCTGTAATTCACCAGACAGGGCAGAGGCCAATATCTGTAAACGCGGATTAAGCTGAAAATACGCTGCTTGGTCAAACAAACGTGATACGACTTCGTATTCTTCGTCGGTAATACCTTTTTGCGGCGGAATAGGCAGATTGACCACCATGATGCGATTTTCACCCAGACCCGCAAACGCATGGCTGTTCTCTGACGGAAGGATACAACCTTCGCCAGTATGCAACTGCTTGCTTTTGCCTTCTATATCGAAATCGGTATTACCATCTAGCACAACCACCAGTTGATGGTAATCATGATCGTGGGCGTCCGCTTCGGTAGGTAGGCTGAAAACATCGGAATCAGACTGAGTCAAAATGTGCCTTTTGAATAAACATAAGTAAGAAAGTATAGCGACCTTAAGGCGGCTTTAGTAGCGTATTTTTTTGAAGATGTCGGATTTTACTGCATAAATAGGGGCTTGGAGTGCATATAGAGGCAGATTGAAGGTGAAAAAAACACGACGCTTTTCTTTTTTTAGAGCTTATAAAAAGCCTATAAAAGAGCTTATGAAGCGTCATGTTTGAGTTGTATTGATTTGTTCTAGTTTATGCGAATAACAAGGTTGCCTAGCGCACCAGATTTTAAGACATCTTCGTGTGCTTTCGCTAATTCGGTAAGCGGGTAGCTATGACGAATAACGGGCTTAAGTACGCCTTTTTCAAACAGCGGGCGTAAGGATTTCGCAATCAAAGTCAGCTCGGCTGGCTTCACATTAGCTAATGCTACACCGACGACAGAAGCATCACGAGCCATTAAGTCACGAGGATTAATTTCAACCGTGCCGCGGTTTCCCACAACACTAACACAACCACCAAAGGCCAAGGCTTTTAAGTCTTGATCTAAGTTGTGATTGGCAAGCATCTCGATAATAATATCAAAACCCGTCTCTAACGACTGATAAGGCGCAAGATGATCAGCTTCATTGTGCATAATGATAGTTTTTACGCCTTGCTGGCGTAATAAATCTGCGCCAGCGGTTGTGCCTGAACTGGCAACCACTTCCATTCCTGCTGCTAAGGCTAATTGCACAGTAGCAATACCTACTGCGCCAGTTGCACCATGTACTAATACCTTGTCGCCGGCTTTGCCGTTAGCACGACCAAACAAGGCACGATGAGCCGTTGTGTAAGGAATACCAACGCAAGCGCCTTCTTCGAAAGACAAGGCATCAGCCAGCGGATAGGTGTGAGTTGCTGCGCAGGCGGCAAATTCAGCAGATGAGCCGGTTAGGTTACGGCTAAAGTAGACACGTTGCCCCACTTCGAAACCTGTAACATTGGCACCCAACTCAACAATAGTTCCAGCGCCATCCGATCCCGGAGTATGCGGAAATGTCGTGGAATAGTTATTGGTGCCTGAGCGAATGTAAGTGTCGACAGGGTTTACCCCTGCGGCACCAATTTGAACCAAAACTTGATCATCATTAATGCTTGGCGTTTTGGTATCAACCAGCGATAAATCGCTGGCTGGGCCGTAGTCTTTTATTTGCATTGCTTTCATATTGATGTCCTTAGTCTGCGTAGACTTGTTCAGGTAGCCAAGTAGCTATCTCTGGCCAGATAGATAACATGATTAACACAGAAACCTGGATAAGAATAAAAGGTATTACGCCTTTATAAATAGACTGAGTTTTAAGCTCTGGAGGCGCTACGCCACGCAAGTAAAACAGCGCGAATCCGAATGGTGGAGTGAGGAATGATGTCTGTAAATTGATTGCCATCATAATACCCAACCACACTGGATCTAAGCCCATTGCTAACAATACTGGCGCAACAATTGGCACAACCACAAAGGTGATTTCAATGAAGTCTAGGATGAAGCCAAGAAAGAACATTAGCAGCATCACGACGATCATTGCGCCAACAACGCCACCAGGAAGTTGCGAGAAGAAGTCTTGAATCAACTCTTCGCCACCAAAGCCACGGAACACCAACGAAAATAAAGAGGCGCCGATTAGGATCATAAACACCATGCAGGTAACTTTGGCTGTCGAATATACCGCGTCTTTTAAGGTAGGAAAGTTTAGTTTACCGCTGCCTAACGCCAATAGAGCAGCACCAAGTGCGCCAACGCCAGCGGCTTCGGTTGGTGTCGCAATCCCGCTAAGAATGGAGCCCAATACAGCGAAGATAAGTACTAAAGGAGGCACCAATCCTTTAAATAGCTGAACAGCTAAGGATTCGTTTGAGCCATTACGTAATTCGTCACGAGGTACAGCAGGTGCTTTGTGCGGTTGCAACCAAGCTACCATGATGACGTAAAGGATATAAAGCCCAACCAAGATTAGGCCAGGAATCAGTGCACCAACAAACAAATCTCCCACAGAGATGGTTTTAGGCGAGAAGATCCCCATTTCTAATTGTGCTTTTTGATAAGCATTGGACATGACATCGCCCAATAGAACTAAGGCAATGGATGGTGGAATGATTTGACCTAACGTACCAGTTGCACAAATAGTACCAGCGGCTAACGCTGGATCGTAACCACGACGCAACATGGTTGGTAACGAAATCATGCCCATGGTAACCACGGTTGCACCAACAATGCCTGTACTCGCCGCCAGTAACATGCCCACCAAAATAACCGAAATGCCTAAACCACCACGCAATGTGCCAAACAACATGGCCATGGAGTCGAGTAGTTTTTCAGCTAATTTGGATTTTTCGAGCAAAACGCCCATCAAGACAAACAGTGGTACTGCGATTAAGGTTTCATTGCCGACGATACCGAATAAACGGTTTGGTAAGGCTTCTAAGAAAACACTATCAAAGGTGCCGAACATAGAGCCAACCGCGGCAAAAATAAGCGCAGTGCCGCCCAAAGAAAATGCTACAGGGTAACCAAAAAGCAAGCAGACACAAACGCCAGCAAACAGCCATAAAGGAATAAATTCAGCCATTAGTTTTGTCCTTTAGCCTGTTTATTAATGAGGGAGCGAGCCGTAGTCACAACGCCAATATTCTTCAAAATATCAGCCGTACCTTGAATGATCAGGCTAATCATCATGATAGGAATAAGTGTTTTTAGCAGATACACAAAAGGCAAACCGCCAGGTTCAGGAGAGGTTTCTAATACTCGCCAAGAAGCACTCACGTAATCAAAGCTCAAATATGCGGTGTAAAGCGTGAATGGCAAAAGAAAGAAAAGACCGCCAATGATATTTACCCACGCTTTTTTAGTGACAGAAAAGTCACGATAAAAAACATCAACGCGAACATGTTCATCGTCTTTAAATGTGTACGCTGCGCCCAACATAAAGACCATGGCATGCATATAAAGCACGGACTCTTGCAGAGCGCTCGCACCGATACCAAAGCCATAACGCAACAGCACGATGAGGCAGGTAAGTAGCATCATCGCTAACGTAAGCCAAGCAACGCATCTTCCCATGTAATGGGAAATCGCCTCAGCTGAACTGACCAGTTTGTTTAACATTAAAATACCCACAGTTTTAAACATTATTATCGGAAGTTTAGTAAGGCCTTAAAGCCCAGAAAATCCGGACGGTTAGTCTATTGGATAACGCCACGCTTGGGAATATTCCAGACGGCGTGAAAGGCAAGTTAGAAGGCATATAACGGAAATTAGGTGGATTATTGACAATAAAATATAGAGAACGAGAGAGTGCCTGTTTTTTTTAAGTAAGTACTTTTGTTGTTGAGTCAGTCAATAACAAGGAGGAAACGGTTCTGGTTTTTCAAAAACAGACACGACGGAGCCGTGTCTGTTGATTGGATCTTTACTTTGTTTGATCTTTTACAAAAGTGGTGTCTTTTTCACCCTTGAAGAAATCACGACCGTAGACTAGAAGGCATAATACTACGCCAACAGCGAATGCCCATGTTGCACCACGAGTCGCCAGAACAGCGGCAACGATACCTGCGATACCAAGGTCACGTTGAGATCTAGCCTCCATGATACCGATTTTCACTGATACATAGCCTTGAATCAGCAAAGTAAGTGCCAAAGCTACACCCAGAATAGGTTGAACCAGTGTGACGATAGGCATGAATAGTAAACCTGTATTGGTTCCCCAGCGGAAAGAGCCCGCGCCCCCAAAGATGGAGTTCATAGCTTTTTTACCTTGGCTGAAACGCTCTGTTATTACTACGTGCATAGCCGCCCAAAGAGGTCCACACATCGCGACATCAGGCCCAAGAATTGACATTGCTGAGTTTCTTGCACCAAAAATCATGTGTGCACGGTCTGGACTATAATCAATTTTTTCGTCAGTACGAATTAGATCAGCTTCATCTAAAATCGCTTTACTTTGTAACACATCGCCAAACAACACAATGTAGGCTGCAAGGACGGTTGGTATTGCGGTAATAAACATCATAATTGGCGGCATACCGAGACCGAATACTGTGTACTCTTTCCAAAGAGTAACAAAGTCTGGAGATGAGAATCCCCACTGAATTGTCGGCCAAGAGGTTTCACCAACAGTTGGTGCAATGACAATTGCTAAAACAACGATAGGGAAAATACCCAGCTTACCAATAAGATTAAACAAGGCATTGTTTTGCTTTAGTTCCGCAAAATGACGCGAAAATATCACATAGAACGCTACGCCAACCGCAAGGGTAATAGTCACAGGGTAAGTATCAAAACGTCCGTCGACTTTAAATACCGCCATGACAGCAGCAATACCGGCACCTATGATAATGCCAGATTTTATTGCCTGTGGTATGAGTGATACTACCCTGTGTGCCAATCCCGAGGCCCCAATAAAAATCGCAAATACCCCTAAGAGTAACTGGAATGACACCAGAGCATGTATTCGTTCAGGCCCTTCAGGAAAGGTTGAGCAATATGCCATAAGTAGTGGAATCGCTGGTGTGATCCAACCAGGTACGACAGGGTCGCCTAACAAATGGTGTAACAAATAGAACAAGCCATTCAGCATGACGACTGCCAATGCGACTTCAAATGGCATCCCGAGTAATTCAGTCATTAACGGAATGGCGGCTAAGTCGACCGCACACATTAGTAGGCCTTGAAAGTAATCCGGCCATTCGAAACGATAATGGACAAAAGGCAGTCTGACTTTAAAAGGCCCCATTTTCCAATAGGGTGTTTCTTGGCCATCAATGCGTTCTTCTCTCATGGTTATTTCCTTTTATTTTTTTAGTTATTAGCCCCATTTTCATGGGGCAAGGTTGTTTAGAATCAGAAAGCAGCTTGATACAAAGCCAATGCATCTTCTTCAGTGACGGGAACAGGGTTGTTGCCTAACAGACGGGTTTGTAACATGGCGTCTTTGGCAAGTGTTGGTAGGCTTTCTTCGGTGACACCAACATCTTGTAGGCGCTGCGGTGCGCCAGATTCGTTCATCAGTTTTTGCATGAAATCGACGAATTTCGCTGAGCGTATTTCCATCTCTTCATCTGAATAACCCAGAACGACATCGGCAAGTTCCGCATACAATGGCGCAGCAACTGCCATGTTGTAGCGTAAGACTGGACCAAGCATGAGAGCGTTCGTTAAGCCATGAGGTAGGTGATAATGACCGCCTAATGGATAAGCAAGGGCGTGAACTGCGGCCACTGGGCTATTAGAGAAGGCTTGGCCCGCTAAGTTTGCCCCCAATAACATGGCTTCACGGGCCGCGCGGTTTTGCCCATCTTGGCACGCCGTGACTAGATTTTTGCTCAACAAACGTAAAGCTTCTTTCGCCAAGGCATCTGACAACGGATTCTTAAGATGAACCGACGTGTAGGCTTCAATAGCATGAACCATGGCATCAATGCCGGTTGCTGCAGTTGGTAACGCTGGCAGACCAACAGTTAACTCGGCATCCAACAAGACGCGATCTGCGTACAACTGCTGCGATACCACGCCCATTTTGGTGGTTTCGCCAGTGGTAAGAATGGTGATGTTGGTCACTTCCGAACCTGTGCCTGCCGTAGTAGGAACTTGTACCAATGGTGTTCTGGTGCCAGTGATTTTACCTATGCCGTACAGTTCAGAGAGTGGTTGTTCCGATGTCAGCATGACAGCAACCAATTTGGCTATGTCCATAGAAGACCCGCCACCCAAGCCTAGAACGATATCGGCATGGCTTTTCTTGCCTTGCTCGACACATTCCATTAGCACGTGTTCTGGTGGATCCGCGACCACATCGTCAAATACCGTTACCGTGAAACCGTGTTTTTTTAGCGAGTCTTTGGTTTGTTCCAATAGGCCGCTTTCATTCAAAAATTTGTCAGTGACGATTAATAAGTTACGTTCTTTGAACCACTCGCCAAGCAGTTCACCAAGACGCTTTGCGCCACCCCATTCAAGGTGCATGGAGCCGGGCGTATTAAAAGAAAAAGGTTTGATGCCGTCAGTCATAATGATCTCCAGTTTATTGTTGTTGGCTACTGTTGCTGGCTTATAGAGCGCTGCATACGTACTTCATTTCGAGATATTCTTCGATGCCATACTTAGAGCCTTCGCGTCCAAGACCAGACTGTTTGACGCCACCGAAAGGTGCAACTTCGTTTGAAATCAACCCTGTGTTGTGACCAACCATGCCGTATTCCAGCGCTTCTGATACGCGGATCATGCGGCCGTGATCGCGAGTATAGAAATACGCGGCGAGTCCAAAAATCGTATCGTTTGCCATGGCGATGGCTTCTTCTTCGGTGTCAAACGCAAACAGCGGCGCCATCGGACCAAAGGTTTCTTCTTGTGCGACTTTCATGTCAGCAGTGACACCGGTCAAAATCGCTGGCTGTATGAAGAGTCCTCCCAAACGTTCGCCACCAAAGACCAGCTTAGCGCCTTTGCTTATGGCGTCTTGGATATGATCTTCTACTTTAGTGATGGCTTTTTCTTCGATCATAGGACCAATGTCGGTGCCAGCTTCAACACCGCTACCTACTTTTAACGCTTTGACTTTTTCGGTTAGTTTCGTAGTGAATGCTTCATAAACACCGCGCTGAACCAAAATACGGTTTGCGCAAACACAGGTTTGTCCCGCGTTACGGTATTTAGAAGCCATAGCGCCTTCGACCGCTTTATCAAGATCTGCATCATCAAAGACGATAAAGGGCGCGTTGCCGCCAAGTTCCAAAGAGACTTTTTTGATGGTTTGCGCGCATTGCGCCATTAATAAGCGACCGACTTCCGTTGATCCTGTGAATGACAGCTTGCTAACGACTTGGCTGTCGGTAAGAACCTTGCCGAGTTTGCTAGCAGAGCCCGTGATGACTTGAAAAACGCCTGCAGGAATACCGGCACGTTGTGCTAATTCGCCTATGGCTAACGCAGTAAGCGGCGTTAAGTCCGCAGGACGAACGATCATTGAGCATCCTGCAGCCAGTGCTGGCGCGGCTTTACGTGTAATCATCGCGGCTGGAAAGTTCCATGGGGTAATCGCGGCGGTTACACCAATAGGTTGACGGATAACGGTTAGTCTCTGGTCTGCGCGAGGTGCTGGAATCGTGTCGCCATAAATGCGCTTTGCTTCTTCAGCAAACCATTCAATGAAAGAAGCCGCGTAGCCAATTTCGCCTTTTGCTTCAGCTAACGGTTTGCCTTGTTCTGATGTCATCAATAGGGCTAGGTCGTCGGTATTCTCGATCATCAGCTCAAACCAGCGTCTTAAAATCACTGAACGTTCTTTGGCGGTGAGTGCTGCCCATTTTTTTTGTGCAATGCGAGACGCTTCTATAACGGCCGGGATTTCCTCAGGTGAAAGGTGAGGAATTTCTGCGATGACTTCACCGGTCGCAGGATTCGTGACAGGGTGTGTGGTTTTTGCTTTGGCTTCGACCCACTCGCCATTGACTAAGCAGCGAGTTTTTAGAAGTGACATGTCTTTTAACATGAGTATCACCTTTATATTGGTTATTTTAAGACGCTCTGTTTTTGTCGTTGCTAGGATCACAAAGGACCCATAAACAGATGACGAACACGTCATTGC
Source organism: Marinomonas sp. UCMA 3892 (assembly GCF_012726345.1). Classification (GTDB taxonomy): domain Bacteria; phylum Pseudomonadota; class Gammaproteobacteria; order Pseudomonadales; family Marinomonadaceae; genus Marinomonas. Next base: position 138,170 of record NZ_PTXN01000004.1, on the reverse strand, counting down.
TCAAAATAAATAATCAATAAGAGGCCACTCAAGTCGCTGGGAGGTCTTATGAGATAGGATGGCATTTGTGTTAATGCGCGCTCTTATTATTTTTTTACTAAGAACAATGTTGCTTTTTAGATAAGAGCAAGCAGGATGCCAGTTTTTTAATAATATCTATCTATTTGATAAATATAAAAAATGTTTTTTTTCGGTATGCCTAAAAGGATGTTTTTGAGCGGTTACCGATCATGACGATCGCCATTTTATGATCGGTAACCGCTCATAAAACTAGTGTGATTGACGACGATCAGGGTAGTAAACCGACCAGTTATGCAGCAAACGTGCTGCTGGGGGAAGGGAGGTGTCTTTAGTCGAGGTTCCGATGGAAATAACTTGCTGAAGTTGGTGAGTGTTTGCGTCCATGTAGGACGAAAAACCTACGGGATCTTCAGGTAGTTTAATTACTAAGTTTTCAAGTACGGTTTGTAACTCTTCGTTAGTTGCATCGACCCCCGCAAGGTGAACGGCTTCAGCAATGGCCATAATGCCTGAGTACGCACCTTCTGCAGCATAAGAAGGATAGCGTCCGCTTAACTCATGGAAGCGTGATACAAACCATTGATTAAATGCTGTGTCTGGCCAGTTATTGTGATGACGAGATGCCAAAATGAGTCCTTCGGGCATGTCTTCGCCTAATGCTGCAAGGACTTCAAAGTTGGCGCCAGTGTCGAAATTAGCAAAACGTGCATGTTGGAAAAGATTAGTGCTATTGGCTTGTTGAATGAAGGTGACAAGATCGCCCCCCCACATGGCATTTACGATCAAATCTGTTGGCTTCTCTAGTAGTGCCTGAATAAAGGTAAAGTAGTTTGGTTCATAAAGTTTAGGCCATAAAGTAGTGACGACTTCATAGTTAACTTGTTGCTGTTTAAGGGCATCTTCTAAATCATCCCACATGGTGTAGCCGTACTCGTAGTCTGGGCCAATATAGGAAATTTTAATGGGTTTGCTGGCGGAAGACGGAAAATGCTCACGAATATATTTGGCTCCTGCCAGCATACTTTGTTGGGTGTTATTACTGACTCGAAAATATAAAGGGCGCTTGCCTGTATCTGTCATGCGAGATGAAGCGTGATCAGTGCCAATAAAAAAGGCGTTTTCTTGCTCTGCAACTTGGGCAACTTGCCACGCAATAGATGAATTCACCACGCCACAAATGAAACGTGTTTGATGGTTTCTTACCAATTCTTTTACTAAACGTGTGGCTCGTGAGGCCTTCGATCTAGAATCCTCAATAATGATTTTTAAACTAGGATAGTGATCAGTTTTGTTTGCCAACTGTTCCAGTGCTAGCTGAATACCAATTTTACTGTCTTCGCCATATAAACCGCCACGTCCAGTAAGTGGAAAAAGGCAGCCAACATTTATGTCTGCTTTGTCTTGATTGCCTAGCACTATTTCGGCTTGGCTGTTTGTTATGGTGAAACATCCTAATAGGGCGAGTAACCAGGTTAATTTTTTCATAAGGGCGTTCTTATTGTTATTTTTTCTGAGTTTAAATATCTATATGAAGTCTTTGTATTCTGCGTTTTAACGCGTGCCTAGATATGCCGAGTTGTTCGGCCGCAAGGCCTTTTCTGCCGCCACATTTGCTTAAAGCACTGAGAATTAGCTCTCGTTCTTTGTTTTCTACTGACGAAGAGTAATTTGAGTCCTCTATTTTAGGGGGCAGTGGGTTTTGTCGATATTCGCTTGGTAAATGTTTTGGCATGGCTGCTTGGCCTGGATACAAAATAGTAATGCGTTCGACTAAGTTTTTGAGTTCCCGAATATTACCCGGCCACGAGTAGGCTTTAAGTTGAAAAATAACGTCATCGCTCCAAATTGGCGGGTTACAGCCTTCTTGTTTTGCAAACTGCTCACTGAAGAAACTTACTAATAAATCAATGTCTTCCGTTCTCTCTCTTAGCGCTGGGGCATTAATTGGTACCACATTGAGTCGGTAGTACAAATCGGCGCGGAAAGTACCGGCATCAACGGCCTCTTTAAGGTCTTTGTTGGTGGCGGCAATAACCACGACATTGGCTTTGCGTTCTTTTCCTCCACCAATGGAGCGATAAACGCGATTCTCTAGAAACGTCAGTAATTTTGCTTGAATGGCTAATGGCATTTCGCCAATTTCATCTAAAAATAATGTGCCATTATCTGCCAATGAAATAAGACCATCTCGCTTTTGTACTGCGCCAGTATAGGCACCGCGTTCTGCACCAAATAGCTCTGCCTCGATAAGCTGTTCAGGTAGTGCAGCGCAATTTATTTCGATAAAAGGAGCATCATCAAAACGAGCATCGTGCAAGCTGCGCGCAATTAAGGCTTTTCCTGTTCCGGATTGCCCTGAGATCAAAATGGTTTTGGCAGCACTCCTACCTACTTGTTCTATCATGTCACGGAGTTGTTGGGTGTTATGGCTATTGCCAATAATACGATGCGTATGGATTTGCTTAGAGCGCAAAAAGCGCAGTTCTTTTGATAACTTTTGCTGTTCACCACAGCGACGAATTAAAAGTTCTAACTCATCAATATCAAACGGTTTGGTGATGTAGTCGAGTGCGCCTTCTTTTACTGCTTTTACTGCGGTTCTAGTATCACCATGTGCGGAAATCATGATGACTGGCGTGTCAGCAGATAGGCTTTTTAACTGAGTTAATACGTCTAAGCCGGACATATCTGGTAGACCTAAATCCAATAACACGACGTCTGGAACTAAGGTTGTAAACGTTTTTATACCCTCGGTTCCAGAATACGCTGCGTGGAGATCTATGTTTTGGTCATTAAGGGAGAACTGGATGCTGCGAACCAAGTTGGGTTCATCATCTATTACCAAAACAGTTAGGCTACTCATATTTATCTTCTTCTATCCGGTCGTTTTGAAAACATAATTGAACTTTAGTGCCAGCATTCTCCTGACTTTCAATGGAAAGTTCAGCATGGTTGGACTTGGCTAATACATGACAGATTGCTAATCCTAATCCTGTGCCAGCAGACTTAGTAGTAAAGAAAGGTTCCGATACTCGTGGCATGAGAGAGGTTGGAATGCCTTTACCATTGTCGATTACGGATAAAATGATTTGCCCATCTTTCTTTGAGCCAAGCAAGGTGATTTGGCCACCTTCTGTTGGCATTGCCTGAATCGCATTGAGTATTAAGTTCATTAAAATCTGTCGAATATGAGACAAATCCGCAGTTATCTCAAGTAAAGGGTCACAGTCTAACGTAATCCCAACATTTTGTTTTCTGGCAGACGCATTTACCAGTGCTCGAATACCTTCTAGCAGTTCTATTAAGCTTATCTTCTCTAATTTTGGTTGTGTCGGTCGAGCGAAGTTTAGCAAGTTTTCAATGACTCGATTAACGCGTTCTATTTCTTCTTCAACCATCACCAGCATTTCATTATGTTGCGGGTTGGATTCTCGCTTAATTAAAGTTTGTATCGTCATACGGATAATGGTCAGCGGATTGCGAATGTCATGAGCTAATCCTGCCGCCAGTTGTCCTAATGAGGCTTGTCTCTCCATTTCTACTGATGCTTGAATTACGTGATGTAGTTGTAAGCGCATGCGATCAATGGCTAAGGTTAATCGTTTTAATTCTGTTCCTGGTTGCAATGGCACTGGTGAGTCTAAATCGCCAGCAGCAATACTTTCGACGCGATCAATGAGTTTATCCAGTTGTCGGTTTAAGCGTTTTGAAATATACCAATGCAGCAGTAATAGGCCTGCGGCGGTAAATAGTACCAAGAGAATCAGCCAGTAACGCATTTCTGCACTTGGTGGGCTAGAAAGATCTTTGTTTTGACGCAGTTTGAGAGACCAGTTGGGCAGCAAATCATAACTGGTATTAATGCTTGTATCTTTGTCTACAGGCTGACCGACGATATCAAATAAACGATCACCAGGAACATCTAATAATGGTGTATAAATACCATCGACACCAAGTATCTTGGGTATAGAAGCGAGTGAATTAAAGCGCAGAATGATGCCGATGTATGGCGCATGTTCGATGGCAAAGCTGCTGGTATTGATTTGTTTTAATAATAAGACCGAAGAAGGGCGATCAAATGAATAGTTTTCTGGACCATAAATGCCAGCGTCTTCAAATTGTGTAACAGGATAGATCAAGGATTGATCGTAGCGATTTTGCGAGTAGGCGTATTCAGGAAAACTCCACAAGTATTGTTTGTGTTCATCAAAAAATGCAATGCCATAGACATTTTGTAAATCTGTTTGAATTCTTAGCAAAGTTTGCAATTCAGAAGACAACGACTGAGCTCCATCAAGCGTATAAATTTGGGGGTTGTCTAATTCATCGGCAAGGACATCAAGCTGATAAAGTCTCTCACGAAGATTGGCCTGAAATTCATTCTGAACAGTCGCTACGCGCGTGCTTAATTGTTCACTTGATATTTTTATAACTAGCTGATTCAGATAAGTGTCATAGAGTCCGGAAAAAACCAATAAGGGCACAAGCGCTACTACTAAAGACAATAGTAAGTAACGATTAGATAAGCGTTTATTTTGACGTTTGAACAACTTAATGAGCCCTTTCAATGGCGTAGTGTTGGAATATGTTACAGCGATTAAAATCGTATGGACAAAGAAACTTGCTGTTTGCTCGTGTCGATTTCCTTTTGGTTTTGTCAAGACGCATAATTTATTTTTGAAATATTTCATTGTTTAACATTTCTGTCACATATCTTTCCTATAGTACAAAACATCGAACGAGCTATGGGCAGTTGCTCATAAATATTTGACTACAACCACTGAGGTTTATGTGATGAAAAAACTAGTTGCAGGTTTAGCGATGACAGCGGCAGTAAGCGTTTCTGTTAACGCTTTTGCAGATGTTGATTCAAATTTGATGTCTTACAGCAAAGCAAGTGGCGTTTCTGGCAATATTTCAAGTGTTGGCTCTGACACCCTAGCAAACTTGATGACATTATGGGCAGAAGACTTCAAGCGTCTATACCCAAATGTAAATATTCAAATTCAAGCAGCTGGTTCTTCTACTGCGCCACCAGCATTGACTGAAGGTACTTCAAACTTCGGTCCTATGTCTCGTACAATGAAAGACAAAGAAATCGCAGCGTTTGAGAAAAAGTACGGTTACAAGCCAACAGCTATCCCAGTGGCTATCGATGCTCTAGCGGTATTCGTACATAAAGATAACCCAATCAAAGGTTTGTCTCTTCCAGAAGTGGATGCAATCTTCTCTTCTACTCGTAAGGGTGGTCACAGCGAAGACATCACTACTTGGGGCAAAGCTGGTCTAGACGGTGCTTGGGCTAAACGCGACATTCAATTATTTGGTCGTAACTCAGTATCTGGTACTTATGGTTACTTCAAAGAGCACGCGCTTTTTAAAGGTGACTTCAAAAACAGTGTAAACGAGCAACCTGGTTCTGCTTCTGTTGTTCAGTCTGTATCAACTTCTCTTAACGGTATTGGTTACTCTGGCATCGGTTACAAAACGTCTTCTGTACGTGCTGTTCCTTTGACTAAGAAAGAAGGTGGTGCTTTCGTCGATGCGACTGTAGAAAATGCGGCATCTGGCAAATACCCACTATCTCGTTTCCTTTACGTTTACGTAAACAAAGCGCCTAATAAGCCGCTTGAACCACTACAACGTGAGTTCGTGAAAATGGTTCTTTCTAAAATGGGCCAAGAGGTTGTTGTAAAAGACGGTTATGTACCTCTTCCAGCGAAAGTAGCTAGTAAATATCTGAAAGATCTAGGTATTAACTAAGCAGCGCTGTAGTGAGCTACGGATTAGATGCTTAAAGTAGGAGGGCCGAAACGCTCTCCTACTTTTCTCTGTGCAGTAGGCTGTCACACTACTGTCACATAAAAAAATGTCACACAACAAAGATGAATGCGGATGACTAAATCAACTGACCATCAGATGCCTGAACTGGATTTCAATACGCCAGCTTTAAAGCGTCATCGTAAAATTCGCGCCCTGAAAGACCGTATGGCTGGAATGGGTATTGCCGTGGGTGGCAGCAGTGTTATTTTGGCTGTGCTGCTGATTTGCTTCTATTTACTTTATGAAGTGGCGCCATTGTTTTCTAGCGCTAGTATTGATCCTAAGGCGAGCTACACCTTGCCTGCACAGGATCAAGGTGAAAGCCTTTACTTAACTACCGAAGAGCAAGCTGAAATCGGTATGCGAGTGGCGAGTAATGGTAGTATTGTCTTCTTCTCTGTTGCTGATGGCAGCGTGATCGATATTGTCAAAAATCTTCGTACTGAAAAAGTAACCGCCTTTGCTGTTGAATCAGATACTAGCCATTTAATGGCGTTTGGTTATGAAGACGGTAAAGCGCTGATTGTAAAACACGATTACAAGACTTCTTATCCTGGTGGCGAACGTAAAATCACGCCAGTGGTTGAATACCCATATGGTGAAGAACCTGTTGATGTGGCGGATTTCGCGATCAAGAAGCTAGCGCTTCGTGATGGTAGCGACAGTTTAACCATGGCGGCGATTGGCGACCAAAAAAGCGCGATTACTAAAGTAACGAAAGACGTAAACTTTATCACTGATGAAGTGGAATTGAGTTCGCAGAGCGAGCCATTACCTTTTGTTCCTGATGTGGTTAGCATGCTACTTAGTGGTGATCAGCGTTATCTATATGTGGCGACGCGTTCTGGCGCCATGAGTGAATTTGATCTTCGAGATTTCGATAACATCGAGCTTAAAGATGAAATAGCACTGCTGAAAGATGCTAATACCAAGCTGGTTTCGATGACTTATCTATTAGGCAAGTCTTCTATTATGGTGGCGGATTCTTCTGGTCGAGTGAGCCAATGGTTCAACGTGCGCAACGACCAAACAAACGAAGAAAAACTCACCTTTATTCGTGACGTAAAACAACCTGTAGCCTTAGTTGATTTGGCAATGGAGCAACGTCGCAAAGGTTTTGCTACCTTGGATGAGCGTGGTTTGGTCGCTATCTACAATGCAACATCGACTCGCCAAGTACTGAATGAAAAATTGAGTGATAAAACTGCTCGTCTAATCAGCTTTGCACCACGTGCAAACGGTTTGCTGTTAGAAGACAGTAAAGGTGTGCATTTCTTCCACGTAGAAAATGAACACCCTGAAGTTTCTTGGTCCTCTTTGTGGGGCAAGGTGTGGTACGAAGGTTACCAAGAGCCGACTTACACTTGGCAGTCTTCTGCGGCGAACAATGACTTCGAACCTAAATACAGCTTGATGCCATTGGCATTCGGTACTTTGAAAGCAGCGTTTTATGCGATGTTGATGGCAGTACCATTGGCAATTTGTGGTGCTATCTACACCGCTTACTTCATGGCGCCTGCATTACGTCGTAAGATCAAACCCGTGATCGAATTAATGGAAGCCTTGCCTACGGTAATTTTGGGTTTCTTAGCCGGTTTGTTCTTTGCTCCTTTCTTAGAAGAAAATCTAGCGGCGACGTTTAGTATCTTCGTCGTCTTGCCAATCGGTATTCTATTGTTTGCTTATATTTGGTCTCGCTTGCCTCAGCAAATTCGCTGGTTGGTTCCAGAAGGTTGGCAACCAATGTTGCTGATCCCTGTCATCATATTTTTGGCTTGGTTCTGTTTGGCGATGAGCCCAATTATTGAGCTGAACTTTTTTGATGGCAATATTCGTGGCTGGATTACTCATGATCTAGGGATCACTTTTGACCAACGTAACGCGCTGGTGGTGGGGTTTGCCATGGGTTTTGCGGTTATCCCGACTATCTTCTCGATTACTGAAGACGCCATTTTTAGTGTGCCAAAAGCGTTAACTCAAGGCTCATTGGCGTTGGGTGCGACTTACTGGCAAACCATGACTCGTGTGGTATTGCCAACAGCAAGCCCTGGTATTTTCTCCGCGGTAATGATTGGTATGGGCCGTGCGGTGGGCGAAACCATGATTGTATTGATGGCAACGGGTAATACGCCGATTATGGATTTCAACATCTTTGAGGGTATGCGGACTCTAGCAGCCAACTTGGCGGTAGAAGTACCAGAGTCTGAGGTGGGAAGTTCTCACTATCGTATCTTGTTCTTAGCGGCGTTTGTGCTCTTTATCTTCACCTTTGTGGTGAACACAATCGCTGAAACCGTGCGTCAGCACCTACGCAAAAAATACGGGTCGCTATAATGAGTACTGAAATGAAAATGAAGAAAAAATCCGTATCTGAATGGGTCAAGTCTGGTGATCCATGGGTGTGGCTAAACGCAGGCGCAGTGGCTATTTCAGTCATTATGGTTGTAGGTTTGTTACTGCTTATTGCAGTGCGTGGTTTAGGGCATTTTTGGCCTGCGGATGTGGTGGAAGCTAAGTATGCTTTGCCAGGTGAAACCGAATACAACATTGTTGCAGAACGTGTCGAGAGCGTGGAAGTTCCTGCTGCTCAATTACGTGAAGCGGGAATTGCTATTCCAGATCAACATCAGTTGATGCAACGTACTCTCATGAAAACTGGTAACCGTGATGTGTACGGTTCGGATTTTCGTTGGGTCATCGATGAATATCTAACCGACACTAAACGTCCAGAAATGTTATTCACCGCTGAGCGTCGTGAATGGGGTAACTTATATGGCTACCTTAAAGCAGTGAAAGAAGATGGCAAGATTGTTTCTGAAACCACAGACCTGACGCCAACTGATTCTGCTATGGCGACATGGAATGCGTTTGAGAAGAGCATTGAACGTGCAGCCGTTCTTTTCGATGAGATCCATGAAATTGAGAAAAAAGACATTGGTAAGATCAACTACGCATTGGAGCGTATTCGTCTTGAGCAACGTCGTTTAGAGCTAGAAAACAAGCTAACACCAGCGGCAGCGGCAGATCTTGCAGCAGAACGTGGTCAATACGATGAAGAGTACAAAGGCCTTCAGCAAAGCCTGATCGACCTTTATGCCAAAATCAACCGCGATACTTTTGTTGTGCAAGTGATGGACGGCTCTGTGCATGAAATGCCAGTGGCCAAGATTGTTCACGCCTACCGTGCAAACGCTATGAATGTGCCGCAGAAGATGAGCTTCTACTTCACCAAAGTATGGGAGTTTTTGTCTGACGAACCACGTGAAGCGAATACAGAAGGCGGTGTGTTTCCAGCCATTTTCGGTACGGTCATGATGGTTCTGCTGATGACGGTTCTGGTAACGCCATTTGGTGTGGTAGCTGCGGTGTATCTACGGGAATATGCTTCTCAAGGTTGGGTGACACGTACCATTCGTATCGCGGTAAACAATTTAGCGGGTGTACCTTCTATCGTTTACGGTGTGTTTGGTCTTGGCTTCTTTATTTACTTCTTAGGCTCCGGCATTGACCAAGCGTTCTTCCCAGAAGCGTTACCGTCACCAACCTTTGGTACCGGTGGTTTAATGTGGGCGTCTATCACGTTAGCGCTATTGACTGTGCCTGTAGTGATTGTAGCAACCGAAGAAGGTTTGTCGCGTATTCCTCGCAACGTGCGAGAAGGCAGCTTGGCTTTGGGTGCAACTAAGTTTGAAACCTTGTGGCGGGTGGTGTTGCCAATGGCGAGTCCGGCTATTATGACTGGGGTTATTTTGGCGGTCGCTCGTGCGGCAGGTGAAGTGGCACCATTGATGTTGGTTGGGGTAGTGAAACTAGCGCCATCATTGCCATTGGATGGTAATTACCCTTACATCCATTTAGATCAAAAATTCATGCACCTAGGCTTCCATATTTATGACGTTGGTTTCCAAAGTCCTAACGTGGAAGCGGCACGACCTCTTGTGTACGCAACAGCCTTATTGCTTGTGGTGGTTATTGCTTTGCTAAACTTGTCAGCAGTAACGATCCGAAATCATTTACGTGAAAAATACAAATCGCTGGAAATGTAAGCGGCGGAGAAGAGATTATTATGAGCGACGTTAAAACACACTCAATTGATATTTCAGCAATGCAGCGTAGCCAACAGGCGTTGCGCATTGAAGATGAAACCGTTTGCCTATCTGTAAACGATTTGCACCTGTATTACGGTGAAAAAGAAGCGCTGAAAGGTGTGAACATGATCATTCCAGAGAAGAAGGTAACTGCGTTTATCGGACCTTCTGGTTGTGGTAAATCGACGTTATTACGTTGTTTTAACCGCATGAATGATTTGGTAGATGGTTGCCGTATTACAGGTGAGCTTAACTTACGTGATGAGAATATCTACGCTAAGGGCACAGACGTTGCTGAGCTACGTCGTCGTGTTGGCATGGTGTTCCAGAAGCCAAACCCGTTCCCCAAAAGTATTTATGAAAACGTCGCTTATGGCCTTCGTATTCAGGGTATTAACAAAAAGCGTCTGCTTGATGAAACGGTTGAATGGGCACTTCGTTCTGCGGCGTTATGGGACGAAGTAAAAGATCGTCTACATGAAAGCGCTTTGGGTATGTCAGGTGGTCAGCAACAGCGTTTGGTTATTGCTCGTACGGTTGCGGTAAAACCAGAAGTTCTATTGCTTGATGAGCCTGCTTCAGCGTTGGACCCTATTTCAACCTTGAAGATCGAAGAGTTGATTCATGAGTTGAAAAACGAGTTCACTATCGCGATTGTGACACACAACATGCAGCAAGCAGCGCGCGTATCTGATTACACAGCGTTTATGTACATGGGTGATTTGATTGAGTTTGGCGATACGAACACTTTGTTCACTAACCCAAGCAAACAACAAACAGAAGACTACATCACGGGCCGCTACGGCTAGGCGGAGGACGCATTATGAAAGAATTAACAACGGATCATATTTCCCAGCAGTTTAACAATGAGCTGGAACTGCTTCGCCAACACTTTTTGACTATGGGTGGTGTTGTTGAAAACCAAGTACAAGATGCGGTACAGGCTTTATTAGACGCGAACGGCTCTTTAGCAGAAGACGTGAAAAACCAAGATTCTACGGTAAATCAGTTAGATGGTTTGATTGACGAAGAGTGCCGTCGTATCTTGGCTAAGCGCCAACCTGCGGCATCTGATTTGCGTATGGTTTTGTCGATTAGTAAAGCGGTGAGTGAGTTAGAGCGTATTGGCGATGAAGCGAAGAAAATAGCTAATCTGACATTGAATCTGATCAATGAAGGTGAATCTCCTCGTGGTTATGTTGAGATTAATCGCATCGGTCAGATGGTATCTCGCATGATTCATGATTCTTTAGATGCCTATGCGCGTTTAGACATCGAAGCGGCTATTAAGGTGGCGAAACAAGATCGAACTGTGGATCAAGAATACAATACCGCAATGCGTTCTTTGGTGACCTATATGATGGAAGACCCTCGCAGTATTTCTCGTGTGATTAATGTGATTTGGGTATTACGTTCTTTAGAGCGTATCGGCGATCATGCTCGTCATACTTGCCAGCATTTGATTTTCATGGTGAAAGGCGTCGATGTTCGTCATGTGAACGTGAATGATCTTTCTGCAGAAATGAAAAAGTAATAAGTGGTGCTGTTGTCGATCCCTTGGTTTGTTTATAAAACCAAGGGATCGACTTTTCCTGATTCTCTCTTTTTTTATTTTGTCTTCTTTGATCCTTTCGGAATTAATTCTTCTTGTTTTCTAGTGGGCTATTCGACTGACTTTGCTATCATCAGTTTTTCGTTTTAACTGGTGTGAAATACGATGTTTACCATAGAAACTCATTCTACAGGCTCTTCTGAAGAGTTTTATCAAGAACTCAATATCCAACTAGCAGCTTTGTTAAGCGGAGAGCGTGATTTTATCTGCAATGCTGCGCAATTTTCAGCGTTTGTTATGCAAACCGTAACGGATCTGAATTGGTCGGGGTTCTATTTTGCTCGAGGTGAAGAATTAGTGCTTGGGCCGTACGTGGGTAAGGTGGCTTGTACTCGTATTCCACTCGGTCGCGGTGTATGTGGTAAGGCAGCAATTACCTTGCAAACTCAACGAATTGAAGATGTACATGCGTTTGATGGTCATATCGCTTGTGATGCTGCCTCTGCTAGCGAAGTTGTCATCCCTGTTGTCGTCAATGGCCAGCTGATCGCAGTGTTTGATATGGACAGCCCAAAAGTAGGTCGATTCTCTGCTGTTGACCAAGCCGGTTTAGAGTCTTTTGTAGCGACTTTTATTGAAGCTACAGATTTTAGCTGGTCAATTTAACCGCGTTAAATTTTTGTTATAAAAAGTACGCTTCAAGCTCGTCTAATGATGCTTGATGAATGGCGGGCAGGCCATCGATGATGGCTTGCATACCTTGTTCACTATGCTGTGTTGCTGCTGTTTCTATCAACTGGCATTGTTTAGCAAATACCTGCATAGCCATATTTAAACTGGCGGACTTGAGTGAATGACTCACTTGCTTCAATTCTTGATGGTCTCTTTTTTCCCAAGCTTGCATGAGCTGCGCCATTTTTTCATTGCTGTCGTCAACAAACTCCAAGCGTATTGTGTTAATTGTGTCCTTTCCTAGTAGCTGAATAAGAGAATCTAGATGGGCGTGATCAATCATTTTTATGGGCCTTTGACGATGTTTCTTGGGATGCTGTTTTTTGAGATGAAAAGAGGCCTGCAAGAAGTGGCTCTAGTTGGGTCTGCGTAAGTGGAAAATGTAAAGGTATGATTTGGTATTCTGGATTGTTAACCGCTTGAGGATGATAGCTAAGAATAGGGCATGACTTTGTTTTCCATTGTTGTAGTGCATCATTGCCATCGCGTTCGAATCTAGGAGTATTACCCAGAATAACCATATCGTAGTTTTTGTATTCTTGCAGGCTACCATCTTTTGAAATAACTGCGTCGATATTAAATGCTGTAAGCTGCAAACTAATAATTTTAGCTAGATGTATGTCTGTTTCAATGATCAATGCTTGTGTTTGATCTTGGCATTGAAAGTAGTTTAGCTGTTTTGTCGACGGGCAATCGTTGGGAACATAAAAAGGTATATCTACCCAAAATTCACAGCCTTTTTGCGGTGCGCAGGAAAAATGCATCTCACCTTGCATTAGATAAACCAATTTGTGGCATAACGCCAGACTTAAGCCGACTTTACTGGGCAGCGGTCCTTCTTTTTGCATAGGCAAAGACGGGTTTACTCTTAGATTTTGTTGTAACTCACTTGGCATACCTAGCCCTGTGTCTCTAAGGGCAATTTGTAGTACTCGGATATCTTTTGTATCTGTAGCTAGTGGTATTTGAGGCGCACTTAGTGCTGAGGGTCTAATTTGCAAACTAATGCTACCTGATGGCGTATGTGTGATGGCATTTTGCAGCAGCGCAACAATGATTTCTTTCGTCCTGATAAAATCTAGGCTGATATCTTTGGGCAAAAGAGGGTCGATATAGAGGATGCTTTGTAGGTTTTTTCGAGTCATCTGAGGCTCAAAAATAGCAAGGCAATCTTCAATACTCTTTTGTAAGCACTCGGTCGTTGGGTTAAGTGTTAGCTGCTTGGCATCAATTAATGCTAAGTCTGAGAGCATTTCTATAGTTTGCAGTAATTGATGACCTGATTCGTCAATATGCTTTGATAGCACCTCTATGTCACTTTTTGACGTTGCACCATTTAGTGTTTTAGCGGTTCCTAAAATAGCATTTATGGGGGAGCGTATTTCTTGGTTCACGAAGGAAAGTAAATGGGCTTTATCTTCATTAACCGCTTGGATATCTAATTGTAGTTCTTCATTACGCCTAATGACATTTTTGAGTTCAGTTAACCCTTTTATGGTAAAAAAGCATAAGCAAAGTAAACAGGCTAACAGTGCCATTGAGAGCAGTTGTATATGATCTAGATTTTTCTGCAATGCTTGATGTTGGTTACTGATGAACTCATTGCTACCTTTGTTTACTAACGTGACAAATTCATTAATTTGATCTTCGATACGTTGAATACGTTCAATTAAATCTGGTAGATAGGAAGTATCGCCACTTTCTATTTTAGATAAATTGAAACTGAGTAACTCTAACTCGCCGTTAATAATATTTAACAGTCTGGTGGTACGTCCGCCTTCAAAAGTGCGAATCAGAGAGCCAACATCGCCTTGTCTAAGCAAATCTACGCGACTCATTAGTAAGTCATATTCAAAAAAGGCATTGCCGTTCAGAGGGTAATCGCTATCTTTTAATGCTATTAAGTAATTGAGAAAACGATATGACTGTATTTGCAGTTGTAGAGTGTTCCATAAAGAGCTTTCAAAAACGCGCCGACTGTTGTTTTTTGAGCTATCACTGGTGTAAGTGATAATGCCGAATACAGCAATGGTGATGGCAATAATAAAAGCTATAAAGCCATACAGGACCCATAGCTTGAATTTGGATAGCCAAGTATTTCCTTTAAACAAGCGCTCCATTTTTACTCCGTTACCACAACAGCTTTGATGCGATCAATTTGCCAGATGGAGCGACCATAATACATCTCTGATTTAAGCTCTTCACGTTCATCGAATGGATAGATCACCATAATAGGACCGAGATTCCTAACACTCATCGGCTTTCCGTCTAGATGAGTTGCTAAAATCGCGCCGTTTTCCGTAAAGTCACTAAGGGGGATTTCAGTCATGTACTCATTAAGAGCGGTAACCTGTAAAAATGTGGCTGTACTGCCTAACTGTTTTAATAGGTCCACGGCAGAAAAGCCTTGGTAAGTATGACTACCTTTTGTCCATGGATTATGAGTAGTTATGAAATATTGTGGCAAAGTCTCTAACATGGCTAAATCAAAAGCCAATTCCTGCTCTGAATTTGAAGTATTAATCGCCCCAGATACAGTCAGTATTACTCTACCTTTAGGTTTATCCGCTGCGTAGGACGCAATAGAAATAACACCTAACAACAGTAATACAAGAGGATTTAGATTTGTATAGAAAGAGTATAAACGCATGAATAAGAGCCTAACTTAGTTGCTTGACTGATTTTTACTCTATGATAGACAAAAATATGAACTTGTGTGATGAATACTCGCTTTGAAATGAAAGAATAGCGGGTTTTATAGACAATTAAGCTGTTTTTGGTGCTCTTAATTGAGAAACCTCAAAACAGCTTAATTGGTTTTGCCTGTATCTTCTTCGTACTTAATAGATGTATTAAGTTATGTCAGCAAGACGTGAGCATGCGGCTTGGTGCTCATTCGATAACACTTGTAAAGTCGGTTTTTGTTGCGCGCAACCTTCATTTGCATGGGGGCAACGCGTACGGAAAACACAACCAGATGGTGGGCTGATCGGAGAGGGTAAGTCTCCCGTTAATAACTGGATTTTTTTGCCACGTTCTACTTTTGGATCAGGTACTGGCACCGCAGATAGTAAGGCTTTGGTGTATGGGTGCTGAGGGTTTTCGTACAGGGCGCGTTTACTAGCTAACTCGACCGCATTGCCCAAGTACATCACCAATACGCGATCTGAAATGTGTTTTACCACACTCAAATCGTGAGCAATAAACACCAAAGACAAGCCCATTTCCGCTTGTAGCTCTTTTAGCAGGTTTACGACCTGAGCTTGAATCGACACATCCAGAGCCGATACTGGCTCATCACACACCACTAATTTGGGTTTAAGAATCAGGGCACGAGCAATGCCGATACGCTGACACTGGCCACCAGAAAATTCATGAGGATAACGGTTAATCACGTTAGGCAATAACCCCACGCGATCCATTATGTTACGAACTTCAGTTTTTACGGCTTCTTTTGATAGTTCTGGGCGAAAGGTTTTAAGTGGCTCCGCAATGATATCGCCTACTGTCATACGAGGGTCAAGAGATGCCAATGGATCTTGAAAGATCATTTGTAGCTCTTGGCGTTTGTCGCGCATTTGTTTTTTGTCTAGATCCGTCAGATCTTGTCCAAGCCAAACCACATTGCCTTCGGTAATTGGAACAAGGCGAAGTAAAGCGCGTGCCAGTGTGGATTTACCACAACCAGATTCGCCTACTACACCGAGAGTTTCCCCAGCATAAATAGTTAAATTAACGCCATCCACGGCTTTTAGTGCTTGGCCTTTTTCCCATGGCCATGCATTGTCAGACTTGATATTGAAGTGAACTTTTAAGTTATTCACTTCCATTAAGATGTTATTTTCGGTGTTCATTAGACGACCCATCCATCAACGGATTTATGACAAGCTCGTAGTTGGCCCGGTGCATATTCTTCAAGCGGTGGCATGCTTTCACCACAGCGATCTTTAGCAAACTCACAACGGGCTTGGAACGGGCAACCAGATGGCATCTGTAACAGGTTTGGTGGATTACCCGGAATGGTTGATAGCTTCTCGTCATCGGCATCTAGGCGTGGAATCGCTTTTAACAAACCTTGAGTATACGGATGGGTAGGGCGATAAAACACGTCTTCTGCTGTGCCGTATTCCATGGTTTGTCCGGCATACATAACCAGTACTTTGTCGCATAAGCCTGCGACCACGCCCAAATCATGAGTAATCATAATGATGGAAGTATTGAAGTCGTCTTTTAACTCGTTCAGCAAGGTGAGAATCTGTGCTTGTACCGTCACGTCTAGAGCGGTGGTTGGCTCATCCGCAATCAAGAGTTTCGGTTGGCACAACAAAGCCATAGCGATCATCACACGCTGTCTCATACCGCCAGAAAACTCATGTGGATACATGTTCATGCGTTTGCGTGCTTCAGGCATCTTCACGGCATCAAGCATTTTAACCGATGCTTCAAACGCTTCGGCTTTGCTCATACCTTTGTGCAGCATTAAGACTTCCATCAGCTGTTTGCCGACTTTCATATAAGGATTCAATGACGTCATTGGATCTTGGAAAATCATCGCAATTTCTTTGGAGCGGATGCGGTTCATGGCTTTTTCATTCAGGGTCAGAATGTTTTGCTCGTTAAAGCGTGCTTCCCCTTCAATAATGCCATTGCCTGCCAACAAGCCCATAAGGGCAAATGCCGTTTGGCTTTTACCAGAACCAGATTCACCCACGATACCGAGAGTTTCGCCTTGCGCCAAGGTAAAGTTCAGATCATTTACCGCAGTCACAAGACCATCTGGTGTTCTGAAGTTAACGCGTAAGTTATTAACTTCTAACAAATTTTTAGAATTTGATAAGCTCATAAAATCTCCTTAGCGGTCTTTTGGATCAAGCGCATCGCGTAAGCCATCGCCGAGGAAGTTAAAACAAAACAGAGTCACAACTAGGAAACCAAGAGGCCAAGCTAATTGCCAAATGGCAATTTCCATGTTCTGAGCGCCTTCAGAAATCAACGCGCCCCAGCTGGTCATCGGTTCTTGGACACCGAGTCCTAAGAAGCTGATAAAAGACTCAAGCAAAATCATATTCGGTACCAACAACGTGGCATAAACAACCACGATGCCTAGTACGTTTGGCACAATGTGGCGCAAGATGATTTTTGGTGTAGAGACACCACAAGCGTAAGCCGCTTCGATGTATTCTTTGTTTTTCAAGCTTAAGGTCTGACCGCGTACGATCCGCGCCATGTCGAGCCAAGAAATTGCGCCAATGGCGACGAAGATCAAGAAGATATGACGACCAAACAAAGTCATCAAAATGATTACGAAAAACATGAAAGGGAAGGAGTTCAAAATCTCCAAGAAACGCATCATTATACTGTCAACGCGTCCACCAATGTACCCCGATGCTGCGCCGTAAAGGGTACCTATTACAATAGCTACCGCGCTGCCCATGATGCCGACCAATAGAGAGATTTGCCCGCCTTGCATGGTACGAACAAAAATATCGCGGCCTAGAGTGTCGGTACCAAAGTAATGACCGTTTTCAATGTTTGGGCGGCCCAAAGTAGAAATATCAGATAGTGCTTCCCAGTCGATATCGTCGTAATTCCATTGGCTGAAAAACGGGCCTATCAAAGCAATTGCCGTAATAATGGCGAGTACAATTAAGCTGGTTACAGCGGCATGGTTAGAAAAAAATCGACGACGAGCGTCTTGCCATAAACTGCGACCTTCGACTTCAACCACTTTTTCGGCGAATTGTTCGACGGCCTGAATTTTGTCTTTTGTAGTAATCATAATAGTACGGCCTTAGTAGCGAATTTTTGGATCAATAACAGCGTATAAAATATCGACAACCGCATTGAATAGTATCGTTAATGTACCTACCAAAATGGTGACGCCCATGACCATGGAGTAGTCGCGATTCAATGCGCCATTAATAAAGTGCTGACCAATACCGCCAGTACCAAAGTACACATCGACAATCACAGAACCTGTCACGATGCCGACGAACGCAGGACCCAGATAGGAAATAACCGGCAGCATAGCTGGGCGTAAAGCATGCTGGAAAATAATTCGATATTTCGGCAAGCCTTTGGCTCGCGCAGTACGAATAAAGTTGGAATGCATGGTTTCAATCATGCTGCCACGAGTAATACGTGCGATTTGCGCAATGTAGCTGGTGGACATGGCAATGACAGGCATTACTAAGTAAGGCCAAGCTCCACCATTCCAGCCACCGGGCGGTAACCAATGGTTATAAATAGAGAAAAACAGGATACACAAAGGAGCCAAAACAAAATTTGGCAGCACGATACCAAGGTTTGCAAAGCCCATAACACTGTAATCTAACCAAGAGTTTTGGCGCAGTGCCGCGATAATTCCGCAACCCACACCAACGAGTAGAGCAACAAGAAAAGACCAGATACCGATCTCAGCAGAGACGGGAAAACTCTGTGCAATCAGCTCGTTGATAGTGAAATCTTTATAACGGAAAGAAGGTCCTAGGTCGCCTTGAAGTAAGCCACCAAGATAGTAAAAATATTGGTTAATTACCGGCTCATCTAAATGGTATTTGGCGTTAATATTTGCCAATACTTCTGGGGGTAAAGCACGCTCGCTGGAGAATGGGCTGCCGGGAGCCGAGTGCATTAAGAAAAAAGAAACCGTAATCAAAATCAACAATGTTGGAATGGCTTCTAAAATGCGTTTTGAAATAAATGTCAGCATAAAAATTACCGGATTAGGCGCTACAAATAACGGCTAATGCTAGGAACCTGTGAGAATTCAAGAGATGCCCAGCGCTAAAAGCACTGGGCATGGTTTAACACAAAGTACTTTTTAATTTCTAAGTACTATTTAGTCGATAAAACAGCGTCTTAGTGCTTGATGATGTACATATCGCGCACGTAAACGTTGTCTTCTGGGTTAGGCATATAACCGCCTAAGTAGCTTTTTACTAAACGTTTTTCGGTATATTGATAAATAGGGGCAACCGCCATATCTTGTTCAATAGCGATTTCTTCTGCTTTGTTGTAGTTCTCTGTAGGGTGCTGCATGGTACGCGCATCGTGCAATAGCTTGTCGTATTCTGCGTTGCTGTATTTACCGTCGTTATTACCGTGAGTAGTGGTTAGAAGATCTAACATAGTAGAGGCTTCGTTGTAGTCACCAATCCAACCGGCACGTGCAATATCAAATTGCTGATGCTTTTTCGATTCTAGGTAAGTTTTCCATTCTTGGTTTTCCAGAGTAACGTTCACGCCTAAGGTTTTTTTCCACATAGAAGCGATCGCAATGGCGATTTTTTTATGGTTTTCGTTGGTGTTGTAAAGCAAGCTGAAAGACAGTGGATTGCTTTTGCCATAGCCCGCTTCTTCTAGTAACGCTCTGGCTTTATCGTCACGTTCTTTTTGTGACCAAGTTGCGTATTCAGGTGTTGCCGGTGAAAAGTCGTTTACTACTTCTGGTGTGAAAGAATACGCAGGTAGTTCACCTGTGCCCGTTACAAACTTTGTGATCACGTTACGATCAATGGAATAGGACAACGCTTTACGTACTCGGACATCGTTGTATGGTGCTTTTGTTATGTTGAATTGGTAGTAATAGGTGCCTAGTTTTGGTGTTACGACAACTTCATCAGGAATGTCTCGCATGAGTTGTTTGAAGTGATCATTTGGAATCTCGTAGCTAAGATCCATTTGACCCGCTTGGAAGCGTTTTAGCTCAGCATTAGGGGATTCAATTGGTAAATAGGTAACCTTGTTGATGATGGTTTTTGCATCATTCCAATAGTTTTTGTTACGCGTAAACACCATTTTTTCGTTAACGACCCATTCGTCCATTTTATAGGCACCGTTAGATACCATATGCTCTGGTTTTGTCCAATTATCCCCCCATTTCTCGACCACTTTTTTCGGTACAGGGAACATGGTTTGATGAGAGGTCATTTTTACAAAGTAAGGGACTGGACGCTCAAGCGTCACTTGGAAAGTATGGTCGTCTAGTGCTTTAACGCCAAGAGTAGAAGGGTCGGCTTCTCCGGCAATGATTTTGGAGGCGTTAGTAATCGCAGGAATTTCCATAAACCAAGCGTATGGAGATGCCAATTTAGGATCAACTGCGCGAGTGAAAGCGTAAACAAAGTCTTCAGCGGTAACTGGGTCACCATTAGACCATTTGGCATCTTTGCGAAGGTGGAAGGTGTATTGAGTGTTGTCGGCGTTTACGTCATAGCTTTCTGCTACACCTGGTACTTGGTTACCGTCACCATCTTGGTTGTATAAACCTTCAAAAAGATCTTTAGAACGGATAGAAGCTGGTGTGCCTTCCATTTTTTGTGGATCAAGGGTTGCTGGTTCTGCACCACCACCACGAACAAGTTCTTGTTTAGCCGCTAATTCTACGCCTGCTGGTACGTCTGCAGCTTGAGCTTGTAGAGCGAAGATAGATGTAGCCATGATAGCACTGGCGAGTAATGTCATTTTCATTTTTATCTGGTCCCTAGTGAGTTAGCTTTTGTGTATGTGCTTTTTATATTCAGACGCGATACCTGCACTGGCTCGTATTCGTCTTACGATTCCATAGTTCATCAATTTACAAAAGGTCACAATCGAAATTGCGTATCAGGTCATGCGTCTAATAAATGTAAGCTTTATAAAAGAGCGGTGAAAATTACATGTTTGGCGTCTGTAAGGCTTGAAGGTGTGGCGGTTTCAGTTTATGAACCTTCATTTTGAAAGGCTTTGTGGAGCCGAGAAAGTCGTCATGATATTCTCTGGTTCTTAGATAAATTTGATGAAAAGGTTTAAATTCAGGAGTAATACAGCATCGTGATCACACACCCATTTAAAGCCGCTGGGGCTTTTTTAAAAGCGTTTCCCTTGGTTTTTTCGAAAGACTTAAGACTGTTTATATTGGCTCCTTTGTTGGCGAATTTTGTTTTAGTCGGCTTATTATATATGGTCGCTTTTAGCTATTTTCAGACCTTAATGGACTCGGCAATGGGATATCTACCTGAGTGGGTTTCCTTTTTAAATTGGCTGTTTTATTTGATATTTGCCGCTATTATTAGTGTACTTTTGTTCTATAGTTTTTCAGTAGGTGTGAATATTTTGGCGGCGCCTTTTATGGCGTTTCTAGCAGAAAAAGTAGAAGAAAAGGAAACAGGGAA
Organism: Marinomonas sp. UCMA 3892; assembly: GCF_012726345.1. Taxonomy (GTDB): domain Bacteria; phylum Pseudomonadota; class Gammaproteobacteria; order Pseudomonadales; family Marinomonadaceae; genus Marinomonas. Next base: position 116,799 of record NZ_PTXN01000004.1, on the reverse strand, counting down.
GGTTTTTGATGAAACGCTGACGGCTGGCGTTCTTATCGCGATAGTTGGTCGCAGTTTACAGCGAGAATGCCAGAAAATATTGTATTTTTTACCTCGTTTTATTTTGTTACTGTTATTGTCTTTTATCCCTCTTGTTAATGTTATTGCTCCAGTATTATTACTATTGTTTTCGGCTTGGATGTTATCCCTGCAATATATGGATTATGCTTTTGATAATAATAAGGTTAAATTTCATGATATGAGAATGGCATTACGCTCCAAACCTTTGTTATGTTGGACATTTGGCGGCATAGTAATGGTTGGTTTGACGATTCCTTTCTTTAACCTATTCGTTATGCCGATTGCTGTTGTAGCTGCCACATTATTGTGGATTTCGGTTTTCAGATCACAACATGGGGATTTTTCTGCCTTGTTAGATCGTACTAATGGAACTTTGTGATGTCGTTAAAAATTTTGGTAGTAGATGATGCCTCTTTTACACGTGACTTGATTCGGCGCACATTGCGTAAGCAGTTTCCTGCGGTTGAAATTGAAGAGGCGGTGAATGGACGTAAAGCACAACAAATGTTAAATAAAATTCAGTTTGATATGGTGTTGTGCGATTGGGAAATGCCTGAAATGACAGGCGTTGAGCTGCTTAAGTGGTGCCGAGAACAACCGAAATACAAAAAAGAAGACGTGCCATTTGTGATGATTACTAGCCGTGGTGATAAAAGCCATGTGGTGGAAGCTGTTCAATCAGGTGTGACGGATTATCTAGGCAAACCATTTTCTAGTGAACAGCTCGCTAACAAAGTCATATCGGCTGCGAAAAAGCATGGACTTGAAAAGAAGCTGACGTCTCAAAAAGCCCGTGAATCTGTCTCGCCTGGTGGCGTCAGTTCGGCATCGCTGGATGTATTAATGGGAGCAGGCAAAAGCACTCCTGTGAAGGCTACCAAGTTTACGAATCCAGACGCACCAGTTGTGACAGTTAAAGACGTTAAAATTCCAACTCAAGTGCGTTTTGAGGGAAAACAATTTCGCTGCATGATTATTCAGTTTAGTAAAACTGAAGCAACAATGTTTATAAAGAGTGATGATGTTGTGCCACAAGTCTTGGGGCAGGCGGTATTGGATCTGGAACATAAGGGCGCGGTTAACCGTTTGAATTATTATGTCCAATCCGTCGCTACCACAGAGAAAAAACACGACTCTACTTTTTTGACGGTTATCTTGAGTTTAATCGATCAGGATAGCGAGAAAGAGGCGTTTATTAGCCAGTTGTTTGATAGCCTATAAGTATTTTCGGGTTTGATTTGAATGATGTAAAAAGGGACGCATGAATGCCATGCGTCCCTTTTTTTATTATTGATCTGTTGGCGGTGTGTCGTCGGTATTAAATGCTATCGCCGGAATTGTATCGTTTCTGGTTCGATTCGCTGGGAAGTGACAAGAAAACGTGCTGCCGAAACCTGGCTGACTACGGATTTGTAGTTTGGCATCGTGATGCAGTAACACGTGCTTTACGATGGCTAAGCCAAGGCCTGTACCACCGGTTTTTGAGCCTCTTCCTTTGTCGACGCGGAAAAACCGTTCTGTGAGGCGAGGAATGTATCTTGGTTCTATGCCCAGTCCAGAGTCTTTTACCGAAAATACACCGTTAAACTCACTGGATTCCCATTTAATAGCTATCTCTCCACCATCGGGTGAGTATTTTATGGCGTTAAAAATCAGGTTCGAAAAAGCACTGTATAGCTCTTTATAAGAGCCATACAGTCTAGCTTCCTCAGGAATATCCAAGACAATGGTGTGTTTGTCAGTCAAGACAGGCGTGGTGGCATTGGTAATAGTTCTTACTAGGTCTGAGACCTTGTGCCATTGGTTCTCTTCACGCTTGTCATTACTTTCTAATCGAGACAGCAGTAACAGATCTTCGATCAGTTGTTCCATCCGCTCAGACTGCTCAGACATATTTACAATGCCTTTTTGCATGCTTTTGGGCAGGCTGTCCTTAAACATGTCTAGGGTCTCTAGATAGCCTTTAATGACCGTTAGCGGTGTTTTTAGCTCATGTGATGCGTTAGCGACAAAGTCTTTGCGCATCTGCTCTAGCAAATGCAAGCGGGTCACATCACGAACGAAAATCAAGTGATCGTTTTTATCATATAGCGTGGTTTGAATTTCTAAATACACACCGTCTTTGGCTGGTGACTTGATGACCAAAGGTTCACCGAAGCGTTTTTGGCTGAAGTAACGGAAAAACTCAGGACTACGGACAATATTGGTAATCACTTGGCCGCGATCGACAGGACGCATTAATCCAAGAAAATGTGCCGCCGAGTTATTCCACCATTCCAAGTTGCCTTGGTTATCTGCCATGATAACGCCTTCTTTTAAAGCGGTGGTGGAGCTTTCAATTCTTGTGAGCGCTTGGCGCATACGGCGCTTAGATTTACGTTGCTTCTTATGCAGGCGATAAACAGCATCGAACACTTCGCCCCAAATACCGCTGGCTTCTGGTGGGGCTGCACGACCAGAATGACGCAGCCAATTATGAAATTGGTATAGCTGATAAAGCTGCCAGTATAAAGAACCTAAAGTGTACAACAGCAAAACACCCAACAACTGACCAATGATTAGTCCTATTACAATGCAGGCTGCTAGCCCCGCGAGCCAAGTAATAATGGTGTTTCGCCAAACTGTTTTCATACGGACCTTTTTGCTGAGAAGCGGTAGCCTGTTCCTCGTACGGTTTGTATCAAGAAATCATGAGTACTACCAATGGCTTTGCGTAAACGGCGTATATGGACATCAACGGTACGTTCTTCAACGTAGACATTTCCACCCCATACTTGATCCAGCAATTGCGCTCTTGAATAGGCTCGCTCTTGATGGGTCATAAGGAATTTTAGTAGACGGTATTCTGTCGGCCCCATATCTAAAGGACGGCTGCCTATGGTAACGCGTTGACTAATTGGGTCAAGGGTCAGACCTTCGATTTCGATTGGCTCATCAACCCCTTGAGGTGTCGCGCGGCGCAAGACAGCTTTGAGTCGTGCAACTAATTCACGAGGTGAGAAAGGCTTGGTGATGTAATCATCAGCACCGACTTCTAAACCTTGGATTTTGTTGTCTTCTTCACTTTTCGCGGTCAGCATAATGACCGGAATTTCCGCCGTCGTAGTGTCTTTTTTCAATCTGCGAGTAAGCTCGATGCCACTACCACCGGGCATCATCCAATCTACAAGAATTAGATCTGGACGGTGGTCCACAATGATTTCATGGGCTTGCTGAATGTTTTCTGCTTCCAAATACTCGTAGCCTGCCATTTCAAGTGCGATGGCGATCATTTCGCGTATGGAAGATTCGTCGTCAATAATTAATACTTTTTTACCGGTCACAGGATTTATCCTCATCTCAGGAACGGTTTCATTAAAGCGATCTAATGTGACAATTCGGTTACATTGTCACAACTTTGCCATATATTACATAAAATAGCTTGCGACTAGACCAATGAAGACACAGTAACCAACGCGGTTGTTGTCTAAAAAAGATCGAAAGCAAGCTTGGCGGTCGCGTTCTTTTGCTTGTTTAAATTGTTGATAAAAGAGTCCGACACAAACGATTAGTGATACAAAGTATAGCCAATGCAGTCCTGCTAGTAGGCCAATCCACGTCAATAAAGATAAGGTTAGCCCTTGTAAGCAAATAATGACGAATAAATCGTATTGGCCAAATAAGATGGCGGTGGATTTGATGCCGATTTTTAGATCGTCTGGACGATCCGTCATGGCGTAATATGTGTCGTAAGCAATGGTCCAAAAGCAATTGGCAACAAACAACATCCATAATTTGGGATCTGTTAAATCCCCACCTTGTGCGCTGTAGGCCATAGGGATCGCCCAAGAAAAGGCCAAACCAAGGAAAAGCTGAGGCAGATGGGTATATCGTTTCATAAATGGATACAGTGCAGCAAGGCCCAAACCTACAAACGATAGTAAAATTGTCCTCAGGTCGGTAAACAGCACCAAGATGAAACTTAAAATCGATAAAGCACAAAACAGCATCAGCGCTTCTTTCTCGGATACTCTACCAGAAGGCAAAGGACGATTTTTGGTGCGATCAACAAAGCCATCGACTTTTCTATCTGCGTAGTCGTTAATGACACAGCCTGCTGAGCGCATGCTAAAAACGCCTAAAATAAAGATAATCACCAAATGCCATTGAGGCATGCCATCGGCAGCCAGCCATAGCGCCCACAATGTTGGCCACATCAGCAAAAATGAGCCGATAGGGCGGTTGAATCGAGTTAATTCTGCGTAGTCTTTAAGTTTGTTCATAACAATCCAAACGGCGTTTTTAGTTGGTTAATCTCATCAAAGAAAGCTTCATTGACCAATATCCCAGGGCCAAACTGGTGGAACACAGAGCGCCTTGCCCATAGCGCACTAGGTTGGTTTGGAAACATGCGCTTTGGTAGTTGAGTGACTTCAATACGGCTTCTAGAGAGCCCCTTATGTTGAAATAAGTAACCACCCAATGGCTTCTCTTTTAAATTTTTTACGTGACGCCAATGGCCTTTTAAAGATCTTGCCGGAATAATCGAGCGGGCATAAATCACGGCTTTGTCGTCGACTTTGAGCAAGACGGTGCGAATACGTGCGGCTTCTCTTGGTCGTAACGTTAGGCGTTTTCGTTCTCTCGCTGTAGGTGTTCCCCAAGTATCTTCAAGGACATCAACTGTTAATGTTCCTAGGCTTTTAAGTTTTGCCGTTAAGGAATCTTCAGTAACAAGCCAATGCCATAGATTTTTAGGTACTTTTACCTTATTAATTTGATCTACGGGCGACCATCGGTAGTCAAATTGCTGTGCGGCAGAAGAGTTCATTAACGTCATAATTAACTAGGTATTCATTTTATTGATTAAAGCGACCATCTTATGAAGCTCGGTAGATTTTTGGTAAATATTATCTCTACAGGCTTCGGCTTCCTCTTGGGTCAAGCCAATTTCTAACAGCACAGATGGCTCAATGATTGCGTTATTACGCAGCTGATATGATACATACAGCAATCTTGCCAAAATGGCGTGCTCACCATAATAATGAGGTTTTTTACTATAGCGAATGGCCGTCCAGATGTTGTCAGGCAAACTCCAATAGCGCAATAGCCAAGAGCCTAATTGCTCCTTGGTAAAGTGCAGTATTTGCATTTCTATTAATTCAGAAGGCAAGTGAGCGTTGGCTTCTTGATAGCGTGACAGAATCGAAAAATGTGGTGGTAAAATAGTGCTAATCGCCAAGTAACCAAAGTTATGTAGTAAACCCGCAAGATAGGCATGGCCTAGTTTTGGACGGTTTGGAATTGGCATAGTTTTTACTAAGGATTCCATCAAGACGGCATTTGATACGGAGTCGAACCAAAAATCTTCATAGTGACGCGGGCCGTCTTCTGGTGCTTGAAACGCATTGCTCATCGAAAGTCCAAGAGCCAAATTCATCACCATATCAAAGCCTAACACTCGAATAATTGCGTCTTCTACCGATTCTATGGTGCCCGGTGCACCATAATAGGCGGATGATGCCCAACTGATGACTTGAGCTGCCAGGCTTGGGTCCAGCGCAATGACTTCACACAGTTCATCTGTTCCCGCAGTATTGTCTGTTGAAAGGCGAATAATGCGATGAGATGACGCAGGCAGAGGGGGGATTTCTAATGTCTCTTCGATACGCTGTTTGAGTCGAATGGACTGAAAGCGCCCAAGTGCTTGGAGAATCTGTTCTTCGTCGTTTTCGTGATTATCAACAGGGCGCTTTATGAACTGTGTATTGATGGAAATAGTCTCAAAACGGTTCAATGGGCCAGAGAACATCTCGGCTAATTCTACAGAGCTAATGTCATGATATTGGCCATCTACTTTAGTTCGTATCGAAAACACTGCGTCCTTTAGCATGCTAGCTTCTAGAATAGTCGTTATGCTGTTTGGTTTGATTAGCGGGTCGCCTGAGCTTTGAAAATTGCTGACGGGTTCAAAGCGACGCTTAGTAATACGGGAAACAGCAGAAATATCCAGCATGTTACTTTCAGGAAAAATAACCTGAAGACGACCTGTATGATCCGCTAAATGAACTACGCGTAATCTTTGGTTGGGCTGAAGGTCTACGGAAGATTCCATACATTTCCCTGTTAAAATGGCTGACACAAAAAAGCCCCGATAAGGGGCTTTGTCAATATAACAGATTTTAAGTACTAGTTCTGAATAGTAAGTGATTAGTGATTCAAAATCTGACTTAAGAACATTTGCGTACGGTCATGTTGAGGATTGTCGAAGAATTCGTGAGGCTCATTCGCTTCTACGATTTCGCCTGCATCCATGAAAACAACGCGATCAGCAACGGTTTTAGCAAAGCCCATTTCGTGTGTTACACACACCATGGTCATACCTTCTTCTGCTAACTGAACCATTACGTCCAATACTTCTTTGATCATTTCAGGGTCAAGTGCTGATGTTGGCTCATCAAAAAGCATGATACGAGGCTGCATACATAAACCTCGCGCAATCGCTACACGTTGTTGCTGACCACCAGATAACTGACCTGGATATTTCAGCGCTTGGTTAGCGATTTTTACCCGCTCCAAGTAATGCATAGCCATTTCTTCTGCTTGTTTCTTAGGTGTTTTACGCACCCAAATTGGTGCCAAAGTCAGATTTTCTAAAATAGTTAAGTGAGGGAACAAGTTAAAGTGCTGAAACACCATGCCCACGTCCTTACGGATCGCTTCGATGTTCTTTAGGTTGTTGTTCATCTCTACGCCATCAACCAGAATCGTACCTTTTTGGTGTTCTTCTAGACGGTTGATACAGCGCGTCATGGTTGACTTACCAGAACCAGAAGGGCCGCAGACAACGATGCGCTCGCCTTTCTTGATGCTGAAATTGATATTTTTTAGTACGTGAAAGTCACCGTACCACTTGTTTACATCGTTAAATTCGATGATTGCTTCTTCGCCCTGCGCAAGTTGGGCACGAGCCATATTTGTATTCGTCATGATAAAGACCTCAAATTCCTAACTAATTTCGCTTGTGCCCAGTTTCTAACTTACGCTCTAGTGCCATACTATAACGCGACATACCAAAGCAGATAACCCAATAAATCAAGGCTGCGAAGGCATAACCTTCAATGGTGGTTCCTAACCAGTTTGAATCATGGTTGGCAGCCTGAATTCGACCTAAGAAGTCAAACATACCAACGATATACACCAAGGTCGTATCTTTAAACAAAGCAATGAATGAGTTTACTATGCCAGGAATAACCAGTTTTAGTGCCTGTGGCAAGATAACTAAAATCATTGACTGCCAGTAGGTTAAACCCATTGCGTCAGCAGCTTCATATTGGCCTTTAGGAATGGCTTGTAGACCACCACGAACCACTTCGGCCATATAGGCTGCAGAGAACAAAGTAATACCAATCAGAACACGTAATAACTTGTTGAAGTTCAAACCTTCCGGCAAGAACAATGGAATCATTACAGATGCCATGAACAAGATAGTTATAAGCGGTACCGCACGAATGGTTTCGATAAAGACCACACAAACTGATTTCGCAATTGGCATTTCCGAACGTCTACCAAGCGCCAATACAATCCCTAGGGGGAACGACGCTACGATGCCGATAACACCCAGTAATACAGTAAGGAAAAGACCACCCCATAAAGAAGTTTCTACAACTTCAAGGCCAAATACTCCTCCAGCAAATAAGAAGTAAGCCACAATAGGGTAAACAACGAGAATAGCGATCGAAAGATACAGCTTATTAATCGTCTTAACGGCAAAAGCACCAACCATAACTACTAATAGAATCACGGCTAAATTAATACGCCATGTTTCTGCTTCTGGATATAAACCGTACATGAACTGGTCAAAGTACACGCCGATAAAGGCCCAGCAAGCACCACCAGCGGTACAGGCCGCTTTAGAAGAGCCTTCCCAAGTAGCATTAATGAAAGCCCACTCGATAACAGGTGGAACCAGTAGATACAAAATGTACAGACTGAATAAGGTTAGAAAAATATTAAGTGGGGACGAAAATAAATTCTGACGTACCCATGCCACAGCACCGACCGATGTAACTGGTGGTGGGAGGCTTGGTGATGGTTTAAAGATAATAGCCATGATCTGCCTCCTAGCGCTCAATTAATGACATTTTATTGTTGTACCAGTTCATGAATACCGAAATCGATAGACTCAATGAACCGTAAACCAACATACAAAGACCAATGGTTTCAATAGCTTGACCTGTTTGGTTCAGCGTTGTGCCCATTACGACAGCGACCAATTCAGGGTATGCAATAGCAGCCCCTAAAGAAGAGTTTTTCGCTAAGTTAAGGTATTGGCTTGTTAGTGGCGGAATAATAACGCGCAACGCTTGAGGCAAGACAATTAGACGCTGTGTCATGCTATCGCGTAAGCCTAAAGAACGGGCTGCCTCGGTTTGCCCCCAGTTAACAGACAAAATACCTGCACGGACGATTTCGGCAATAAAGGCGCCAGTATAAGTTGATAAAGCGACTAATACCGCAACGAATTCAGGTGGCAGAACCATGCCTCCAGTTACGTTAAAGCGACTTTTCTGTGGTAAATCAAACTCGATTGGAAATCCTGCCATGGCAAGAAAGATAAAGGTAATACCAACAATGACACCTAATGACGTCCAGTAAGCAGGAAACCATAATCCTGTTCTAGTTTGACGTTTTTTTGCCCAAATGATGACACCAATAGATGCAACAATCGACAGGATGAAACCGAAGATTACTAATCCAAAGCCATCTTGAATGAGTGGATTTGGTGAGTAAATGCCACGTTTGTTAAGTAGAAAATCGGCAAACTCATAACTATCACGTGGTGCTGGTAATGCGGCAAGTACTGCAAAATACCAAAAAAACATCTGCAACAATAATGGAATATTACGCAACGTTTCAATGTAGACCGTTGCTAAACGAGCCACTAACCAGTTTTTTGATAAACGGGCTAGACCCATTATCACACCAATTATGGTGGCTAATATAATCCCCAGTAGGGAGATTACGAAAGTGTTGATTAAGGCAACAACGAACGCTCGTCCGTAAGTATTGGCCTCTGTGTATTCAATTAAGTGAATAAGAATTGGAAAGCCAGCAGGCTCATTGAAAAATGAGAAACCAGTGGAAATCCCTCGATTGTCGAGGTTGGCTTGAAGGTTACTAAATAAGTAATAACCGGCAAAGACCACCATCGCTAGCAGCAAAATTTGAAAAATTAGAGCGCGATTACCCGCGTCATTCAAAAAGCTGTTGTTGCTCGGAGTTGTATTATCGCTCATCTTGGTTCAGGCAATGGAATGCTCGTCAGATGTGTAAGAAAGGGGGAAGAAACCCAGCGACATTTTAGTCGCTGGGTAAATACCCAAGCAGAGAATAGTTTGCTTTAGGTATTAACGAACTGGTGGCGCGTACATGATACCGCCAGCTTCAGTCCATAGTGCATTAAGGCCACGTGGAATATCTAAAGGCGTTGATGGACCAATGTTGCGATCAAATACTTCACCGTAGTTGCCTACCTTAGCGATAATGTTATAGGCCCAATCAGCAGGAAGACCTAGCTGAGATCCCATATCACCTTCAACACCTAGTAGGCGTTTAATGCTTGGATCGTTTGTTTCTGCTTTGATTTTAGCCACGTTTTTAGAAGTAATACCCATTTCTTCTGCGTTAACTTGCACGAACAAAGCCCAAGTGACAATGTCTTTCCATTGGTTGTCGCCGTGGCGAACAACAGGAGCTAGAGGCTCTTTAGAAATGGTTTCTGGAAGAATAACGTGAGCAGAAGGATCGGCTAGTTTAGTACGGTGAGCCGCTAGGCCTGATTTATCTGTTGTATATACGTCACAACGGCCAGAATCATAAGCCGCTAGTGCTTCGTCTGCTTTCTGGACCACAACAGGTACGTATGACAGTTTGTTTTTACGGAAGAAATCCGCCATGTTCAATTCTGTTGTTGTACCCTGCTCTGTACAAACGGTTGCACCATCAAGATCCATCGCAGATTTTACGCCTAGGTCCTTACGTACCATGAAACCTTGACCGTCATAGAAGTTAACAGCTGTGAAGTCTAGACCCAAAGAAGCGTCACGGGTGTAAGTCCAAGTGGTGTTACGAGTAAGAACATCAATTTCACCAGATTGTAGAGCTGTTAAACGCTCTTTCGCTGAAAGGGGAGTGAACTTGGCTTTTTGAGCATCACCAAAAATAGCGGAAGCAACTGCACGGCATGCATCAACATCTAAGCCAGTCCAATTACCTTTATCATCAGCATTAGAAAAACCTGGAACACCAGTACTGACACCACATTGAACGAAGCCTTTTGCTTTAACATCTTCAAGTGTTGACGCCGCAGCACCAGCGCTGATAGTTGCGGCGATTGCAGCGGTCGAAAGTAATTTACAAACATTCGATTTCATTATATTGAGCCTCCCAGGCGTTTTTATATATGTTGTTATCTTGCTTAATTCTATGTTTAAGATTTTATAATTCGTCTTTTAAAAACTAGCAAAGTTAGTGCCAACATTTAATTATTCTTGTTGTTAGGTATATGTAGACGATTCCTCTAAAAGATCATCACATACCCCTATAGAATTACTCTTTTGAGGAGTAGTCAAGGATAAAGTGTCAAAAAAGCTGTGTTGAATGCTAAATTTTTGCACTTTCTGAGTGTAAAAAGGGATACTGTTTAATTAGCTTAGTTGAATATCCTCTTTTATTAAAGCTAGGGAAAACAAGGCTCTGTGAGATAATGCAGGTTATTTTTTTGCACAAATATAGGGCATAAAATCAAGTTGATGGATCTATTTTGTGCTAGATGATTTTTTTGCATCATTTTGGTGCTTTCATGTGCTTTGTTGTGTTTAATTTGAATACCCATACGCAATATATTGAATAAAGCGCTTTCCATAATTTGTAATCTGCATGGTAGACTTAAGCATCAATTGAAGTCATGTAAGGAGATCCACATCAGATGGATAACTCAGCAAAACCGCTTGATCGCTTAGACAAAAAAATTCTTCGAGAGCTGCAGATTAATGGCCGTTTATCGAATGTAGAGTTGGCTAGTCGAGTAGGGCTAAGTGCTACTCCTTGTTTGGAGCGAGTGCGCCGCTTAGAACGTAATGGTTATATTACGGGTTATTGTGCTTTGGTTAATCCAAAGAAAGTGGATGCCGGATTACTTGTTTTTGTCGAAATTCGTCTAAAGACAACATCTCCAGAAGGTTTTAATGAATTCAAAACAGCGGTTACTGAAATTCCTGAAATTTTGGAGTGTCACTTGATAGCTGGTGATTTTGAATACCTGCTAAAAGCACGTGTATCCAATATGGACTCTTATCGCCTTTTGCTTGGAGAAACCTTACTGACACTGCCACATGTTCGAGAATCTCGTACTTATGTAGCTATGGAAGAAGTGAAGAATACGACTGTGGTTAATATCCCTTAAAGAATAACCTTGGTGAATGGCCTGCTTATGCAGGCTGAGTGCTACTTATTTTGTTAATTCAGCAAGTATTTTTCCCATCATTACTGGCCCCATCCCTTTTACATTGAGTACGGCTTTTTCTGAGTGAAAAGGGCGCTCTGCTACCAGCTTTTCTAGTACTTTTTTCGGTACGCCTTTCACCTTTAGAAGCTTGTTCACTTTTGATTTATTAATGGCGAGATAGCCATCGGCGTAACCAGTGGCGTTTTTTTTTACTTCTTTCGTTTTTTTGGCGACAAGGTTATCTGTTGCTGTTTTCGGCGTAGATGCTGCTTTTTCATTCTCTGGTTCATTAATTTGCATCACTGGGACAGAGAGATCGGATGGTGCTTCAACTTGATAAGCCATGTCGAAATAAGCTGAGTCACACAAGGTGTAATCTACTCCGTTCCATTCGCTAAGTTGCAGTGCCAATTGCCAAGAGCCAACCTGTGGAGGTTGAAAAAACAAATCGTAATAGCAATCGGAAAGAAAATGCTGCCCTTTCATTTCACCAAGAATAGTCGACGCTAGGACTATTTTTTCTGAATCCCCAATACCTTGATGAAATGCACACAACTGTAGTTGCAACGTGCCACTAAGATTTCCTTCGTCTCTATCATTAGAGATGCGTTGAATGGAAATGATGACTCTGTCATTTTCGATTCGGTAGCCGCAGCCTTGGATCGTTAGATGTGCTTGATTGTAAGCATTCATGTCAGTTCCTTCTTGCGAATCGATTAAGTTGGGCGTTTTAGCTTATGGAATTTTTGATTAAATTTTACACATGTGCAAGCAAATACCGTTTATTTAGATGAAAAGAGTATTTAGACATTTAAATATTGATCGTGATTAGGCAGCCATCGAGATAAAAGAGGCGAGACACGATCAGGATAACGGCTGTGCAGCAGAGCCGCTGCTTTTTGGACATCATCGAGCAAGTTTTTATCGCGCTGTAAATCCGCTACTTTGAACTCCCAAAGGCCAGTTTGTCTCGTACCGAGTAGCTCGCCTGGACCTCGTAATTCAAGGTCTTTCTCTGCAATTTTAAAACCATCACTGGTTTCTCGCATGGTGGACAGTCGCTCTTTGCCTTGTTGTCCTAATGGTGCTTTATAAAGTAGCACACAATGACTGGCGGTTTGACCTCGACCAACACGACCACGTAACTGGTGAAGCTGAGCAAGGCCAAGACGTTCTGGGTTTTCTATTACCATCAGGCTAGAGTTTGGCACATCTACACCGACTTCAATAACTGTCGTGGCGACAAGCAATTGAATCTCACCGGCTTTAAATCTGGCCATAATGTCGGCTTTTTCTTGAGCTTTAAGCCGCCCATGCACCAAGCCAATGGATAAATTACCCAATTGTTCTTGTAGTAATATTGCCGTGTCTTCTGCAGCTTGGCATTGCAGTGCTTCTGATTCTTCAATCAAGGTACAGACCCAGTAGGCTTGTTTGCCTTCTTCACAGGCGCTCTTTACTCGATCAATCACTTCTTGGCGGCGCTGATCCGATACCACTATGGTGTTTACCGGCGTGCGGCCTGGTGGTAACTCGTCAATGATGGAACAATCTAAATCAGCGTAAGCAGACATGGCTAATGTGCGAGGAATGGGAGTTGCCGTCATGATGAGCTGATGGGGCTGAAAACCGTGTTTCATGCCTTTTTCACGCAAGGCCATACGCTGATGCACACCAAAGCGATGTTGCTCGTCGATAATGGCTAGCGCTAATCGGTCAAACTCAACCGTGTCCTGAAATAATGCATGGGTGCCGACGATAATTTGTGCTGCGCCAGAAGCAATATCGGCGAGTTCTTTCTCGCGGGTTTTGCCTTTGAGTTTGCCGATCATCCAAGCCACCTTTAAACCAAGCGGCTCAAACCATTGAGTGAAGTTAATATAATGCTGTTCAGCAAGAATTTCCGTCGGTGCCATGATGGCAACTTGATAGCCAGCCTGGACGACAGATGCCGCAGCTAACGCAGCCACTAAGGTTTTCCCTGATCCTACGTCGCCTTGTACCAAGCGCAGCATCGGATGACCTGTAGCAAGGTCATTGAGAATTTCCTGAAACACGCGTTGTTGAGCATTGGTTGGAGAAAACGGCAATTGTTGTAAGAGTCGTTGGCTTAATTCGCCGGCGGCTTGAACTTTGATCGCGGCATCCTGCTTAGCCTTCATGCGTTTACCAATTAGGGAAAGCTGATGCGCCATAAGCTCTTCAAAAGATAAACGATATTGCGCCGGGTGAGTGCCTGATCTTAGTAATTCGAGATTGGCCTCTCGCGATGGGTGATGCAGAAAATGAATGGCATCGCTTAGTGGTGGTAAACTGAACTGGCTGCGAATCTCATCCGGTAGCCATTCTTGCAGATTGTATGGGGTTAATCGCTCTAGGGCTTGCTCACACAACTGGCGAACCTTGGTTTGTGTTAAGCCATCGGTTAGCGGATAAATGGGCGTAAGTTGCGCAGTTTCTTCTTGTGTTTCGTCTTCACCAATGACTTTGTATTCTGGGTGATAGATTTCAAACCCTGTACTGCCTCGACGGATTTCACCAAAGCAGCGAACGCGCTTACCGGATTCTAATTGTTTCTTTTGCGCCGCAGAAAAATGAAAGAAACGCAAACATAGTGTGCCGGTGTGATCTTTGATACGACACAGCAAGCTGCGACGTTTGCCCATTTTGATTTCAGCGCCAGTCACTTGTCCCTCAATAACGGCTTCGTCACCAAAGCGCAACATGCCGATTGGAACAACGCGAGTTCGATCTTGATAGCGAATAGGCAAATGAAACAGCAGGTCTTGCACTGTGTTTAAATGAAGCTTGGCCAATTTCTCGGCCATCGCATCACCAACGCCTTTTAGCTCACGAACATCCTGAGTGTCTAATCCGTTGATCATGTGGCTCTCTATAAATTCAGATGTTTGCACGCATCACGGATAGACTGACTTACCGCTTCAATGGCTTTTGGTCGCGGGAAACTGGCTCGCCAAGCTAAAGCCACGGTACGTTTTGGCGCTGGGTGTGTAAAAGGACGTACTTCTAACATGTCGTGATTAATATTGGTGACGGCAGATTTTGGTAACACAGTGACACCCAAACCAGATGCTACCATGTAACGGATGGTTTCTAACGAACTGCCGTTGACGATAGTTCTACCATCACTAAATTCGCCTTCTGTTACGAGAGGGCAAGCTTCTAGTACTTGCTCGCTAAAGCAGTGACCTTTGCCAAGTAACAATAAATTGTCTGTGGATAGTTGATCCGTTTCTATGTGCGACAACTTTGTCCATGGGTGATTCTTTGGCATAAGAACCACAAATTCCTCTTCGTAAATCGGCTGTGTCACCACATCTGGTTCACGGAATGGCAGCGCCACTATGATGGCGTCTAACTCGCCGTTACGCAGTTTAGGGCGTAAGTTTTCAGTTAGATCTTCTTCAATGATCAATGGCATGCCAGATGTTGCGCTATGCAAGGCTGGAATCATAAAAGGGAATAAGTAGGGGGCGATGGTATATATCGCACCGACTTTGAGTGGACCTTTTAATTGATTCTTACCAGAGGTCGCCAGTTCTTTAATCATGTTGGCTTGATCCAGTACTCGCTTGGCCTGAGTGATGATTTGCTCACCTAGTGGCGTGATATAAACGGAGCTTTTACTGCGCTCAAAAATCGCCGTGCCAAGCTCTTCTTCCAGCTTCTTCACCGCGACGCTGAGCGTTGGTTGTGATACATAGCAGCGATCTGCGGCTCGACCAAAATGTTTCTCTTCGGCGAGCATTACAATGTATTTCAATTCCGTTAATGTCATAGCACACCTTTTACTTGGGCTGATTCATTGTTAATAACTATGATAATACATAATTTGATAAAGTATACTCGTTCTTTAGTTAGTGAGAATGTCTAAGGTTATTTGGGGAGGATAAATGGCAAAGATTCTAATCGCTGGGTGCGGTGACTTGGGTTCTGGCTTGGCAACTGAGTTAGTCTCACAAGGCCACACAGTTACGGGTATTCGTCGCACAAAAAATGATTTCCCTAATGGCGTAATGGGCATAACAGGTGATCTTGTTGAAATGAGCGACCACACCTTGCCGGATGTGGATCTGGTGTTTCTAATAATGACGCCTAATGGTCGCAATGAAGAGGCGTATCGTGCGGCTTATTTTGATACAGCGCAGGTGCTGATTCGCCGCTACAGAGACATGGCTAAGCAACCGAAGGTGTTTTTTGTATCAAGTACTAGTGTCTACGGGCAAAGCCAAGGCGAGTGGATTGATGAAACCACACCAGCACAACCAATCTCAGCCACCGCTAAGATTCTAATTGAAACCGAACAAGCTTTAGCGGCTGCATTTTCTAGCGTGGCAGTGCGTTGTTCAGGTATCTACGGCCCTGGCCGCTTTAGGTTATTAGAAACCGTATTAAGTGGTAAAGATTGGGAAGCTAATAGCTGGACTAATCGCATTCATCGAGATGACGTTGTTTCTGCTTTGGTATTATTGGCGAACTGCGCTTTAAGTAAGAAAGTCATACCAGCACATATCATCGTGACGGATCAAACACCCGTTTCTATGTGGGAAGTAAAGTTGTGGCTGGCAACTTGCCTTGCAGCAGAAATTGCCGTGAGCAGCGGTGAAGGTTTTGTTCCTACTTCAGGAAAACGCATTCAAGGACAATATTTATTGTCACAAGGTTGGCGTTTGCAATATCCGAGTTATGTGGCGGGCTATCATGAGCTGTTGTGTGAGTTTAATGCTTTGCGATAAATCAGTAGAGCGATAAACGCCAAATAAAAAATAGACACGAAAAAAGAGGCCGCAGCCTCTTTTTTATTTTGTGCGCATTAGCGTGAAGAGATTAGTCTTCTAACACCATGATACCTTCGATTTCTACTTGAACGCCTTTTGGTAATGCGCGAACACCCATCGCAGCACGAGCTGGGTATGGTTGTTTAACGAACTGTGTCATTACTTCGTTTACCGTAGCAAAGTTGCCCAAGTCAGTCATGAAAATGTTGAATTTCACAACGTTTTCTAAAGAACCGCCGGCGGCTTCACAAACGGCCTGTAGGTTTTTGAATACTTGAGTTGTCTGCTCAACGATGTCTTCGCTGATGATTTCCATGGTTTCAGGAACCAAAGGAATTTGACCTGACAAATACACAGTGTTGCCAGCGCGTACTGCTTGTGAGTATGGACCAATTGCTGCTGGTGCATTTTCAGTGTGAATCACTTGCTTTGACATAATAAGTATCCTTCATCTAAGAAATGGTAAGTGACAGAATAAACTAATACCGATTAGCGCCCAACGATGGTTTCGCGTGAGACTTTTTCTACACAACGAACTGCTTTAATACGGCGCATAACATCTGCCAATCCTATACGACTAGAAATAGTAATGCTTAACCGTAAACGACTGACGCGGCCGCGTTCGATAATATCTAGATTTGATACTTGGAAATCGGTATCACTGATCGAACTGGCAATTTTTGCCACAGCGCCACGCTCGTTGATGTAGGTGACAATAAGGCTGATATGTAACTCTTCTTCGATCTCTTTGCCCCATGCCATATGGATAAAGCGTTCAGGGTTAGATAAATGATCTTGAACGTTAGGGCAGTTGAGGTGATGAATGATGATTCCTTTATCAACCTGAACATAACCAACAATTGGGTCGCCAGGAATTGGAGCACAACATTTAGCATAAGAAATCAGCATACCTTCTGAGCCATTCACCTTAAAGGATTTTGGCGTCACCAAGGAGTCTTCATCAATATTCGGAAATAGCTCACGAGCAACCAGATAACCAACATGACGGCCTTTACCGATGGACTCTAATAAGTCATCCATGGATTCTAGCTGGTGGTTTGCTAATACTTGTGCAATTTGCTCCGCTGTTAGCTCTTCAACGTTGGTTTTAAATGCGTTTAAGGAACGAGTTAACAGACGATGGCCGATAGATATCGCATTTTCCCGCTGTTTGTCTTTCAAATAATGGCGAATGTTGGTGCGTGCCTTGCCGGTAATCGCAAAACTTAACCAAGCAACATTTGGTTGTGCATTTTTCGCAGTAATGATTTCAACCGTTTGCCCACTTTCTAGCTGTGTGCTTAGTGGTGCGAGTCGGCGATTAATTCGGCAAGAGATACAGGTGTTGCCGATTTCCGTATGAACGCCATAGGCAAAATCCACTGGTGTCGCACCGGAAGGCAGTTCAATGATCTGACCATTTGGCGTAAAGACATACACCTCATCAGGGAATAGATCGCTTTTTACGTTATCAACAAATTCCACGGGGTTACGTGCTTTTTGTTGAATTTCTAATAAGCTTTTCACCCATTTGGTCGCCCGGTCATGATTACTTGGCATGCTAGAAGTACCACTGACCTTGTAAGCCCAATGAGCCGCAATACCATTGTTAGCAACCAAATCCATTTCTTCAGTGCGTATTTGAACTTCCATCGGAATGCCGTTGGTGCCTAATACTGTTGTATGAAGAGATTGATAGCCATTGGATTTAGGAACGGCGATGTAATCTTTGAAACGACCTTCGATAGGTTTGAACAGAGCGTGAATAACGCCGAGAATAC
The DNA here is from genome assembly GCF_012726345.1 of Marinomonas sp. UCMA 3892. Taxonomy (GTDB): domain Bacteria; phylum Pseudomonadota; class Gammaproteobacteria; order Pseudomonadales; family Marinomonadaceae; genus Marinomonas. The sequence goes on along the minus strand of NZ_PTXN01000004.1, from coordinate 98,671 downwards.
GATAACAGCTGTCATGGCGGTCCGTAACAATACGTACGCCCATTACGTCCATGATTTCATCTAAAGAGCGGCGCTTTTTGTCCATCTTCTGATAAATGCTGTAAATGTGTTTTTCTCGAACACTGATGGTCGCTTCAATATAATCCGCTGCGAGTTCCGAGCGAATAGTGTCTTCAAGCTTTTGCGTGTCTTTAATACGCTGCTGACCATATTTTTTATGGATGGCTTTTTGCAGCATGCGAGCACGCATCGGGTAATAAGCTTGAAAAGCGAGAGACTCTAAATCGACTCTCACATTGTACATACCCAGACGATTTGCTATAGGTGCATAAATGTCTAATGTTTCGCGGGCAATACGACGTTTTTTGTGGGCCGGCATGGCATCTAATGTGCGCATGTTATGTAGTCTGTCAGCCAACTTAACCAAGATGACGCGAATATCATCAGCCATGGCCATGGCCATTTTTTGGAAGTTATGGGCTTGTTTTTCGATTTGGCTATTGAATTCAAGGTGCGTTAGTTTACTAACACCATCCACAAGTCCCGCAACGCCTTCACCAAATTGTTCGGTAAGCGCTTCACGGCTGATGCCTGTGTCTTCAATAACATCGTGTAGAAGTGCCGCTGTCAAACCATCACAATCCATTCGAAGTTCCGACAGAATTTCGGCGACAGCGAGAGGATGGGTGACATAGGGCTCGCCACTTTTACGTCGCTGCCCATCGTGGGCTTGCTCGGCGTAATAGTAGGCGCGTTTTACCTTAGCAATTTGCTCGTAAGGTAAATACTGACTCAAGGTCAGGGCTAAATCTTCAATGGTATACATCGCTCACCTCACTAAGGCAAAAAGGAAGCGCGACAGCTGTGCTATGAGCGACACCATAAAGATTAAAACTCGTGCAATGGGCGTTTTTGCTGATCAACATTTTTTGCGTTGATCAAATTTTCCGCGATTTCACGTAGTGCAACTACAGTAACTTTGTCGCCTTCTAAAGGCACTTTTGCGTCTTCACCACCAGTAGCAAGTTGACGGGCGCGTTTTGAGGCGACCATAACTAATTCAAAGCGGTTATCAACGTTCTCTAAACAATCTTCTACGGTAACTCGAGCCATTTTGACCTCTGTGTTCGGTTATCTATTTTTCCAAGGGTAATTCTACTTAACGGCTTCTCACAATGACAAGAGATCATTTATAAGATTGCCATATTTTTCCTGCATAACTGGGGTTTTTGAGCGCATTGCGGTAAAAACCGCCGAAATTTGTGAAAGTGCTTCATCAAAATCGTCGTTTACAATAACAAAATCATATTCGTGATAATGCGACATCTCATTAACCGCCTTTGCCATACGACGCTGAATGACTTCATCTGAGTCTGTGGCACGTTTTCTTAAACGTTCTTCTAGCGCTTGCAATGACGGCGGCAAAATGAATATTCCAATGGCTTCAGGGTAGAGTTGACGTATTTGGCGAGCGCCTTGCCAGTCTATTTCTAAAATTACATCTAAGCCTTGTTCCAGCATACCAAAAATGGACTCTTTTGATGTGCCGTAATAATGATCAAACACTTGAGCATGCTCAAAAAAAGCATCTTCAGCAATCATGTCCAAGAAGGATTCATCATCGATAAAATAGTATTCTCGGCCATGTTCTTCGCCGGTTCGTGGCGTACGTGTGGTATGAGAAATAGAAATCCGCACGTTATTGTCTTGGCTAAGAAGTGCCTTATATAAAGTTGATTTACCGGCTCCAGAAGGGGCTGATAAGATGAATAAATTGCCTTTATGTTTGTCCATGAGGTTCTTTTAATCCGCCTTTTTGACTTTGTTGCGTTTTACTATATCACAAACAAAATGCCTGCTAGTTAGTTGGGTATTATTGTCGATATTAGTTTTTTTTGACAGGTATGTTGTCGAATGTTCAAGCCGAGTATTGAATTTAACTGACAATATTCTATTGATTTGATGATCAGTAATAATTCGTTACAAAGTTTTTCTTTGTTCTAGATGCATTTTTTTTAAACAAGACTAAGCTTCAATGATAAGCATTCAACAGATAAATGATGGAAGACCAGGAAGGGAAATGCAATGGATTTACCCTATGAAAAAAAATCACTGAAAGCAATCTCCACAAAAAGAAACTACTGTAAAGTCTTATCCGTTGAAGATGACCCTGATTACCAAGAAGCGCTAATGAACGGCCTTAGTGCGCTCAATTATGACGGTAAACAGGTGGAGTTTCTTACCGCATCATCCGCTAGTGAAGCGGCGACAGTTATTGCCGCCAATCCTGATATATCGGTTATTTTTCTTGATGTTGTCATGGAAACTGATGTAGCAGGGTTGCGCTTAATTCGTACTATTCGTGACGTTATTGGCAATGACTTGGTGCGTATTGTCTTGTTAACTGGTCAACCGGGTATGGCACCAGTGGATGATCTTATTGGCCAATATGATATCGACGACTATTGGTGTAAATCCGATCTCACACAGGCGCACCTACAAACCATAGTGCTAAGTAATTTGCGTACTTGGGAGCACCTTTCTGATATGAAAGAAGCCCGTCATGGTATGCAACTATTGTTGGCTTCCAGTCAACGTATCGCCTCAAAGAGCGACATTACTGACTATACACACTCTATTTTAGAAGAAATTGGGGTGCTGCTAAAAATGAGCAGTGGCGGTATTGTGTGCTTTTTTCACCCAGAAGAAGAACATTTAGAAAAAGCCTTAATTGTGGCGGCTTGTGGGGAATTCTCGTCTCATATTCATCAATATTTTTTATCGGCAATCCAAGAGTGTGTGTTAAGAGATGCAGTAGAGTTGGCTAATACGCAGAAAAGTCATGTTTTTCAGGATGGTTTTTCTGTGCTGTATTTTTCGAATAAAGAGTTGGAAGATCGAGAATATATGGTGGTAGTAAAGCTTGATCGAAACCTTGCTGCCAATGAAATTAATTTACTCCAGGTATTTTGTGAAAATATTAGTGCCGGTTTCCGCAATGTCGCCTTACATAATAAGCTAACCGAACTGGCTTATGTTGAGCCTACTTTAGGGATACATAATAAAAACTGGCTGGTTCGTGAAATACGCAATATGTTTTCGTGGGAGCGTGAAAAAGCTACCTTGTTGATGCTTTACGTGGAAGATTTGGCTTATACCGAGTCTGTTTTAGGTTCTAAGTATTGCGATCAACTAACGCTTTCTCTGTACGATTATTTGAACCACTTTTTTGACAAAACGGTCGATATAGCCTTGCTTGAGAGAGATACCCTGGTGTTGATTGTATATGACGATCAGGATTACAACGAAGCATCACTCGAGAACATTATTCACACCAGCATTGAAGTGGAAAACTCCTTACATTCTCTTGATTTGACTGTAAGTTTGGTGAAGTTTTCAGACTTTCCTAATTATGAACCAGAGCAATTGGTCAGTGTCGGAAAAAGTACCTTAGAACGAGCAAAATACGAAAGTGTTTCATACTTGGCTTTTTCTGAAACCCTTGCGTCGGAGATGTTTGGGCGTTATGAGTTATTAAAAGATCTACGAGAAGCCATTTCGGATAATCAGATTCACGCTTATTTCCAGCCTAAATTTAGCTTAAAAGATAACACGCTGATTGGATTTGAAGCCTTGGCGCGATGGGTACATAAAAATGGGCAGTTTATTCCGCCAGATCAATTTATTGCGCTAGCTGAGAGCAGCGGTCTGATTGATAAATTGGATCAGCAGATGTTGCGGCAGTCTTGTAAAGCGATTAATACACTTAAAAATTTAGGTATTAACGTGCCTATTTCTGTGAACGTTGCAGGCAATGAAATCATTCGTCCTAATTACTTCGAAAACTTTAAACGACTGCTCGCAGAAGAAGGTGTTTCGAATGAAATGATCGAGTTAGAAATTACTGAGTCCCAAATCATTGAAGAAAAAATTAATATTAACAAGCATTTATCGAACCTCAAAACATTAGGTATACGAGTCAATATTGACGATTTTGGGACGGGCTATTCTTCCTTAGCGTATTTATCTACTTTATCGGTTTCAACTATCAAAATTGATCACAGCTTTGTGTGGCGCATGGAAGAATCCGAGAAAGATTGGGAAATACTGAAGATGATCATCGAACTAGGAAACTTTTTGGGGTTAAGTGTTATTGCTGAAGGTATTGAGACTGAGCAACAAAAAACGCATTTGCTGGCTTTGGGCTGTGAGGATGGCCAAGGTTACTTATTTGCTAAACCTATGTCATTAGACGATACAATTAGTTGGATTAAAGCGGGTTTGTAACAATATGGCTTTTGGTAAACGGATGTCACAAAAATCATTACTTTGCATTTATTTGTCGGGTATTTTTGTATTTATAGTTTTGCTTAGTTGGGGCAGTTATCGATTTTTTTTAGACAATAAAATTAGCCAGTTAGCATGGAATGAATCAGAAGTATTGTCTCGTAGTGCCAGTGTTTTTAGCCGTGAAATGGGGCATATTAAGCGAGTTACTTTGCTGCTACGCAACAGCATTAATGCTCGCCTATCTTCTCAGAATGCCGCTTCTAAAAACTCAGCCCCGGTTCAAGGCTTGTCATTACCACAGAACGAAAAATCAATTCCCGCTGATTGGGAGGCTCAGGTGGTGGATGAATTCAATCAATTTGCTCGAACATCTAGCCTTATTTCCCAAGTTCGCTGGATTATGCCAGATGGCCAAGAGCACATTCGAATCAATTCTCAGGCTGGTGTCATTACTCGTGTACCAGAGGAACAACTGCAAAACAAATCGGATAGGCATTATGTACAAAATGCACCTACTAACAGCAATGATGTATACATCTCCTCTTTAGATTTGAACATAGAAAATAAAGAAATTGTCCGTCCTTTTCAGCCAACAGTGCGTGGTGTCGTCAGAGTTGATGGTGAGATGCCTGGGTTTTTGGTAGTGAATTACGATTTGAGCAAACTGTTTGAACTAGTACGTACTTTTAGTAGTGACGGCGTGTATTTAGAAATATTAGACACTAATGGAGATTGGGTATTAGCAGCGGACAGAAATCTTGAATGGGGCGGGATTCTACATTCTGATGACTTGAATTTTAATATCAAAACGCATTTCCCTGCTATTTGGCGACAAATGGATGTGGCGGATGGATTAGAACGAGTCTTTGATGGTAGTCGTTTATGGAGCCTCTTGAAGCTGCATATAGATGAAGAAACGGATATCCAGAATTCACAAACACCATCTCTGTATTTTGTGGCGCGCTCAAATTCGGATGCTTTTGCGTCATGGCGGACCAAGTTGATCTTTTCCATTGCTGGTATTGCTGTTATTAGTTTCTCTGTGATTGCGTGGTTAGTTTGGCGGCAAATTACAGCTCAATTTGAGACCTATCGATTACTTAAACTAGTTCAGCAAGAAAAAGCACAAGCAGAGCAGGTTAACCGTAAACTGAATCTAACGAATAAGCGCTTGGTGGATCTTCAGGATGAGTTAGTAGAAACCAGCAAATTATCTTCTCTAGGACTTATGGTGGCTGGTTTAGCTCATGAAATGCATACACCGCTTGGTGGTGTCAGAATGGCTCTATCTTCATGTAAGGTTTGGTTGGATAAAGAAGCCAAGCAACGGCCTTCCGAAGGGCTTGAAAAAATGGATAGCTCTTTGCAAATAGCGGAAAAAAATCTGGTTCGTGCTTTAGATGTAGTTTCTAGTTTTAAGCGTATTGTGTCTGATAGGACCGCTCAGGAGGTTCAGGCCTTTTTCTTTCATAATGTCGTCAATGACATCTTATTTACCTATAAACCTATATTAAAAAAACGTCCTAGTATTTGTATTGACGTTGAATGTCCAGATGACATTGATATGCTGGGTTATCCTGGAGCAATGTCTCAGGTCATTCAGAACCTTATCGACAATGCGCTAGACCATGCTTTCCAGCGATTGGATAAAGGCGTTATTACCCTTATCGCTAAAAAAGAACAAGAAAACCTCATTCTTGTTATTAGTGACAATGGCAGAGGTCTTTCTCCAGAAATTAAAATGCATATATTTGACCCCTTTTTTACTACAGGTAGAACTAAGCAACATACGGGATTAGGGTTACATCTAGTGAACCAGTGGATTAATAAATTAATGAATGGACGTATAGCTGTTGTGTCTGAGCTAGGTGTTGGAACGACATATACTCTAACAATTCCCCTAAAACAACATGAAGATGATAAGTAAGCGAGCAGACGAATTTTAGCAACTTCTGTCATGCATCGTTTGTTGGAAACAGGTTATTCTGTCGACACTTAATGAATTGGCGGAATGAGCAAAGAGCGTGACATCAATAAAGCATTATGAAAAACGCATGCTAGCAGTATGTGATTACATATATAAGCATTTAGACGATGATCTTACCGTCGAAGCGTTATGTGATGTTGCCTGTTTTTCTAAATACCATTTTCATCGGCAGTTCACCCATTTTATGGGGGTAGGGGTGTTTAAGTTCGTCCAGCAGCTACGTTTAAAAAGAGCATCCTATGAGTTAGTGTTTATGGAAAAAAAGCGCATCATTGATATTGCCATGAGTGCGAAATTTGATCATCCAGAGTCCTTTTCCAGAGCTTTCAAAAAAGCCTATTCACAATCCCCAAGTGATTTTCGTCGACATCCCAATTTAGAAAAATTAGGTTTGAACTTCTACAAACCAGATAAACAGCTTTCCCCCAGCATGACGGTGAATATTGTCGATTTCGATACCACCAAAATTGCCTTGTTAAAACACCGAGGGGCACCTAGTCGAATTATGGAATCGGTCGCAATATTTAGAGAATGGCGCAAATCATCGGGCTTATCACCCATAACGAAAAGTCGAACCTTCAATATTATCTATGAAGACCCAGCTGTGGTGGTCGCAGAAGACTTTCGTTGTGACCTAGCAGCGGAAGTGATGAAGGAAGTGGATGACAATGAGTACGGCGTCATTAATAGTACCTTAGCTGGTGGTCGCTACGCCGTTGTTCGCCACTTTGGTCCTTATGACAGTATCAGTCGCTGTTTGTACTTCCTTTATGGGGAATGGTTACCCGAGAGTGGAGAAGAGCCGAGAGATGCGCCATGTTTTTTTCAATATCACAACCATTTCCCAGAAGTGGCTGAGTATGAATTGATTACCGATGTTTATTTACCTCTTAAATAAGGTTTTTCTATAGGAGTCTAAGATGTTAGCTATTTTTACTCATACTCCAGTGTGGGTTTGGTTGTTGTTAATCTTGCTTATATATTTGGGTGTGACACAAAGCCGAGACCGTCAAGTATCGAAAAACAAAGCCTTTATTCTGCCTATCGTGATGATCGTATTTTCATTGCATGGAGTGATATCAAGCTTTGGTGGCAGTTTTGATTCCTTGTTGTTTTGGGGCATTAGCTTTGTGGCGACGTTATTGATTGGAGTATTGATTTTCCCACCCCAGCAGGCTCGTTTTGATGAGTCGATACAATGCTTTTTTATTCAAGGTAGCTGGCGACCTCTGTTTCTGATTTTGGGTATTTTTACTATTAAATACACGGTTGGCGTGATGGAAGGCATGCAGAGTCCTTTTCTCACTCTGTCATTTGTTGTTGGTGGATTATCTCTGCTTTATGGCTTATGCAGCGGAATATTTGCCGCTCGTGGTTTAGGCCTATGGCGCTTGAGCCGAACGACTCAAGCTTATACTTCGCCTTGAGCTAGGAACGGTCTGGTTTTGGGCTTGCCATCCAGCCTAATCCCATCCAAATTACGCCAATACTCAACATGACATAGAGTGATGCCGTCCATGATTGCTGCCAGTCGTAAAGCGCACCAATCAACACAGGCCCAATCGCAGCGAGCGTGTAACCGATTAACTGCGCCATTCCTGACAACGCGGCTGCCTGTTTTGGGCTGTTGGTTCGTAAGCTGACAAAAGACAAGCCTAAGATAAACCCCATGCTGACACCAAACCCAAAAGACACTGACCAAACACCAGACCAACTTGGTATGAATAAAAAGCCAGCCAAGCTTAATGTTGTCAAGCTTGTGGCGAATAAACAGAGTCGTCGATGGCTGCCTAAGCGATTAATAAAGGGTGCTAAAATTAGTGAGGGAATCGCACCGGCCAATTGCAAATAGCCTTGGTACAAGCCCGCCGTGGAATCCGTGTAGCCGTTGTTCATCAAGATAGCAGGCACCCAAGCCACCACTACGTAATTCACCAGCGAATTGACCGCCAAAAATCCCGCCACTTGCCAAGCGGTGATGGAACGCCAAACGGATGTAGGTATCTCGACATTGCCGGTTTGCGGCGGTTGATGCTGAGTTATTTTGCAGCTAAACCAGACTACTAAAGGCAACAAAATCAACACACTTTGGCAAGCCAGAGCAAACGACCAACCACTCATCGGCAAGTTAAAAGAGGGCTGTTCCGCATACAGGCTCAATGGCACCGCAAGGCTCGACATTAAAAAGCCGCCTATGCTCATCATCAGCACATAAATCGCCGTAAGCTGGACAACGTAATTAGGGAATTCCCGCTTCAGCAAACTCGGTAATAATACATTACCGATGGCGATCCCCGCGCCAATAAAAATCGCCCCGATATACAGGGTACTGATCGAACCAAAAGTACGGATGATCATACCAATGGCAATCAAGCCTACGCCCGAAGCCAAAATACGCTCAATGCGAAAATGTCGTGTTAGCCAAGACGCCACAGGCGCAAAAAAGCCAAACGCCAACAAGGGTAAACTGGTGAGCAAACCTGATTGGGAGCTGCTTAAATGCAGGTCTGTACTGATTCTATCTAATAATGGCGGAAGACCCGTCACTGGGCCGCGTAAACTCAGCGCCACCAAAAATATAAACAAGAGTAAAAATGCCGCATCGTGTTGCGCTAGTTTATGTAATCGTTTCATGGTGTCCATTCAGAAAAAGAGTGATGTCGTGAGAGATTGTCGATTCGCTATTATATAAGTTACTCTGCTTGCTGAATTTAGAGACTTGGACAATAAATTGCGAAATACAGACAAAACCATTTTTGAATCCCTTACCGACCTTTGCTTTGCTGATCACTATCCGCATCGAGTTTTGGTATTGCGTTCCCAATCGGTACCGCACAGTGAAGAAACGCCTTGGCATCATCATCAAAAAGGCCAGCTTGTCTTGCCTTTAACTGGCGTAGTGACCAGTTTTATCGATGACAAAATGTGGCTTGTGCCACCACGTTGCGCAGTTTGGATTCCCAGCAATGTCATGCATCGTAATCAGATTTCGCCGAATGCTGATGTTTGTATGCTCTTCGTCGACAGCACCAATTTAGCTTTGCCAGAGATCACTTGCACCTTGACGATCACGCCTTTTGTCCGCGAGTTGATACTGCACCTGCATACGCAGCAAGATTACGAAAAAACCGATCCGGCAACCGATCGACTCGTCGATGTCTTGCTCGACCAACTTATTCAACTAGAGCGAGAAGAGTTTGATTTCCCCATCCCAGACGAACCCACCCTGAATCGTTTGGCATTGGAACTCATCGCCAGGCCCAATGAAAAACGTACCTTAGGTGAATGGGCCAGCGACTTCGCCATGAGCGAACGCACTTTAGCCCGTATGATCAAACGCCACGTACAACTTACCTTTGGTCAATGGCGCAGTCAGCTGCACATAGTCTTGGCCTTGCAAAAACTCGCCATCAACCAGCCCATCCAAACCATATCCGAAGAACTCGGCTACGACTCCGTCAGCGCTTTTATCACCTTCTTTAAAAAAGCATTGGGCAAATCTCCAAGACAATATCGGATTGAGAGATGGGGGAGGGAGTGATGTTTATAAAATAGATATAATAATATCCAAAAATTTCTATTTTAGTCTAAATTAGATACCATGGTGTCTATTTTTATGCGAAGAGGTGTTTCTATGAGTCATTTCCTATTGCTTGATGATAGCGATGTACAGCAAGCTTTTGCAGCTCATCTTCGTCGATTGCGAGAACAAGAAAAACTGTCTCGCGATGCGTTAGCCGCTCGCAGTGGCGTCCCCGCTCCAACCATCAAAAAGTTCGAACTGACAGGGCAGATTTCCTTTCGTCAGCTACTGTTACTCTGGCAAAGTCTAGATGATCTATCGCGGCTCTTTGCCTTGACTCAAAATACAGCAAATAATCAATCTAGTATGCCAACGTCTATTGAAGAGGTGTTAAAAGATGGCTTTTAAACCGATCCAAAAACTGCTTGTTCAGCGCACACTCTCAACTGGAGAAATTATGGATGTTGGTATGTTAGCTCAAAATCAACAAGGCGTTTTTTTTCAGTACAAGGCTGATTATCTTCAGCAATTTGGTAACTTATCTCCGATTACTCTTAAGCCTAATACGGACTTACAACGGGCACCAAAAGCACCTCATCATGGAATTCATGGAGTATTTGGCGATAGCTTACCTGATGGTTGGGGGTTGTTGTTACAAGACAGAATATTTCGTCAGAATGATATTTTACCTGCGCAAATTACCGCAATGGATCGGCTAGCGTTTGTCGGCGATTCTGCGATGGGCGCGCTTTCATTCAGCCCTGAATCGAATTTCAAACAGTATGACGACGCTGATATAGATATTCATACGCTAGGCTTGGAAGCACAGAGTGTGTTTGATGGACAAGCAGAAGATGTGTTGATGGCTTTAGTCTCTGCTGGTAGCTCAGGTGGCGCAAGACCAAAAGCCCAAGTGTATCTTGATTCAAATAACCCGGCTCATTGGCGGACTCAAGCTAAAAAAAATGACGAAGCTTGGCTCGTTAAGTTCACCTCAAAAAACCTAGCACTGGGTCATGAAGAAGGCTTATGTGAAGCCGTTTATCTTTCATTAGCAGCAAAAGCAGGACTTCAATCGCAGGAATGGAAACTAATAGAAGCGCCTGCGAAATCCGGTGCGAGCCATTGGCTAGCTTTAAAACGCTTCGACAGAGTACTAAACAAACAAGGGACTTTGGGGCGTTTACATATGCACAGCGCTTGTGGCTTATTAGACGCCGACTTTCGAGTACCAAGTTTAGACTATGAAGACTTAATCAAACTGAGCCGACATCTTTGTAAGTCGCCTATGATCGGCCAAATGCAATTTCGTCGAGCCATGTTTAACCTGTTTGCCTGTAACCAAGACGACCACAGTAAAAACTGGGCCTTCTTACAAGATGACGCTGGCAATTGGCAGCCGGCGCCTTTCTATGACGTTACCTTCAGCCCACATCCGTTTGGAGAACAAGCTACGTCATTTATGGGTTATGGAAAGAAACCACCGTTAAAAGCCATTCAAAAACTTGCCACCACCGCCAGCTTCGCGAACTGGCACCAAGCCCAACAAGCAATACAAGAAATTGTAGAATTTCTCTCGGGTTTTCGTGATACCGCTTTATCACTAGGTGTGAAAGCCGATACTGTGCGTCTGATAGAGAAACAACTGGATGCCTGCTGGCAAGACAATAAAGGTTTATTGGGCTGATTTTAGGTTATGTATAAAAAGCATGAAAAATAGACATGTCATAAGAATTTGGTTCTTTCATGTCGAAAAAGTTGAATAATTTCGACATGAGCTTTTCAGCTTGGTAACGTGTTATGTCGATGTCATTATCTACGGAATGTTGAATGCGCTCCTGTTTATAAGGGATTTGTTTATGGAACAATCGGAAGTAAGAAGTGCTTTGATAGATGGGATTGAAAAAGATTGTTTTTTCAAAACACTTGATGAGTTTGAGTTCAAAGCAATTCATGTGGCAGAAAGCGTCATAATTGAGGCTTTGGTTAATCTGCATAATGAGTCGATTTTGGACTTAAATGCACAGTTTCTTGAGCTGAAGAGGTCTGAGGATAGGCAAGACTTTTATAGTCTGATATTCATTTATTGTTCGGCTCTTCCTAGATTAAACTGTTCTGTCACCGATGTAGTGAGCGTCTTTCTCCGCCTTAAAAGAGAAAATATTCCTGATGCTGATTTTGAGCAAGCCTTTTTCCTATTTTGTAAACAAAATATAGATCGATCAAAAGTTGCATTACCCCATCTTTTAGAGCTATCAGAACAGTGCCATATGTTGGTATCAAACACTATAATGGCTGCGGAAGAGTTTGATTCTACGTGGGTAATGGATCAGCTTTCAGTATTAGCTCAACATCACAGTACAGACATAAGGTGGCAAGCGTATTTGGCAACGGGGCTTGTATCTCTAACTGATGGTGAGATACCAAAAATACGTTTGGAGTTATTAGAAAAAGCGTTTACTAACGAGACAGAGGCAAAAGCAAAGTCAGGAATTTTTCGAGCTGCAGGTTTTTTGGCAAAGCAAACGCCATCTCTCTGGCCTCACGTTGATCTATTGTTAGACAAGTGCCTTGAAGCGTTAGAGGTTGAACTCTTGTATGAGGCCTCCTACTTGCTAGCTCATGGCAGGAAAGACGTTCCTGATGACACTGTTCAATTATTGCTATCCTATCTAAAGCAAACCTCACCTAATCACGGTGGCATATTAAATAATCTTTCCTACTTTATAAGTGATGCAATAAAAGCGAATCACTTTTCTATGGCAGAAGAATTACTTGAAGCCTTACTATTAAAAAACGAAGAGCTTCGAATTGACGATTTTCAGTTTTTAACTCATGAGCTTGTAAATGAGCAAAGCTCGGCCTTTCTAAACCGAATAACGACAAAATGGTTTTTAATTGGAGAGGTCCAACTTTGTAAAGCATTACATGATATTGTTTTAGATACTGGCTTAAATGGCAGTGAATTATCTATTGATAAGTCATTTATACCACTCTCTGATAATGAGCTTATGTTATTAGCTCAGAAAACTGTAGGTTATTTTTATCTTCACCCTATTTCGACTATCAGCTACTTACTTTCAATAATTCCTCATGGAACACCAGATATAAAGTCAAAAATAGGGACGTTAATTTATGACCCAATACTTCTTAGCTATATGGGAAAAGGAAAAGATTACCTTGTAGAAAAATTAGAGAGTTTTGATGATGATATTCAGATAGTCATAAATAAACTTCTCTCAGACTTAGACGGCTATTGTTCTGATATTAAAGATGCTTCTGAAGTAAAGGAGTTGAGAGCGCCGCAAAGAGAAATTGACCTTTATTGGAAAAATTTTAATACAAAAATGTCTCAAAGTATCGATAAGTCTAAAAAAGGCTCAATAATGGAGTTTATTGGGACTCAGACTATTCTTTATGGTCATGATGTAATGAGTCATATCCATATGGGAAGTGAAACTAAGCGATCTATCAATACAATGCATTCTTTTTCTCATTCTTCTGAACTTCCCAAGCTTAGTGTTATTGATCCTGAAGGATTAGATATCATGCTTAGGGTTTTTCGTACCAAGAGGCTAAAAAATGAAACTGATTCTTAAGGAGTATTTAGCATCTTTGCGTGAAAGAGAAGAGTTGGATGCTATCCTTCCTGATCTGCTTAGCCAAATGGGGCTAAATGTAATTATATCTCCAACGCGAGGTGTTCCTGAGTATGGGGTTGATATTGCAGCTGTTGGTTCTTTTAAAGGAAAGGAAGAAAAGGTCTATTTGTTCTCAGTAAAGTCAGGGGATTTAACAAGAGCGCATTGGGATTCTGGCGACCAAGCTCTAAGACCATCTTTAAATGATATTAAAGATGTTTTTATTGAAAATAGGATTCCAGAGCAACACAAAGATAAACCTATTGTTATTGGCATTTGTTTTGGTGGCGATATGCCATCGTCAATGGTTGATAGGGTAGTTTCTTATACTAAGTCAAATACAACAAAGTGTATTGCGTATGAAATATGGAATGGGGATGTTTTAGCTTCATTTGTTTCTGAGTATCTACTGTCAGGGAGTTTATTGCCTTGGGATAGACAGTCTTCGCTAATGAGGAAATCATTGGCGTTAATTGAAGAACCTATTGTATCAAGTCGTCATTTTTGTGAATTAGTCCGGTTAATTCTCGAAAATGATACAGATAAAAAAATAGTTAAGAGTTTAATACAGTTAAATTTAGTGCTTTGGATTTTTTTTTCGTGGTGTAGAGATGAAGAAAACCTTGAGGCAGCCTACATATCAGCTGAGTATTCGCTTTTATTAGCGTGGGATTCAGCCAAAAAATTCCCCCGAAAGACAACGGTGAAAAGTGCTTTTGAGAATTTTTTAAAAACTTACCATACGATTTCTGATGCTTATTTAGAAAAAAGTATCTTTCCTTTTGTTGATAAAAAGCATGCTATTTCTCAGTTGGTTTCAGCGCCATGCTCTATCAGTATCAATCTTAAATTATTCGATATTTTAGGACGTTTAACCATCAAAGGTCAGTGGCTACTATTTGAACTATCTGAACTGTATAAAAAAGACGTATCGAAAAAATATGAGAGTGAAGAACAAAAGGCGATAAAAAAGCAGCTTCGAAAAGTTAAAGGAGCGATAAATCAATTAGTGATTAATAATCCTTTGCTGCTTTCACCTTACAAAGATGAGCATGCTATCGAGTTAGCAATGGCACTTCATCTTCTGTATCAAGATAATAATGATGATGGGTTTGCGGAAAGTTGGTTGGATGCAGTGGTTGATAGAGTGACTTTTTCTTTTATTACAAATGGTATGTATCCCACAAACTTACATTCTTATGAGCAACTACTAGAGCATCGAAATAAAGATAAAACGGATTCTTCTTATAAAGAGTCAGTGACAAAAGCGAGCATTCTCTATCCGACTTTAACGATACTTTGTGAGTTGTATGGCAGAGAGGAAGCAGCGAAGCAGCTAGAGGGCTTCAGCTCAGAGCATTTGAAGCATTGTACACTTCAATATTGGTATCCAAATGAAGCTTCTGAAGAGCATGTTTTTTCAGGAACAGATCAGCACGGAGTGGCAACAACTGATTTCCCCATAAATGGCAAAGCAGCTTTAGAGCATGTTGAGGAAGAGAGCCAATATTCCAATTTTTTCTGGGAGCTTTCAGCTGTGAAGCAAGGGTACTTGCCATTAGTTTTGATGGCTTGCCGACATTATCGTTATCCGGTGCCATTTAATTTGTTATTCCCAGAGAGGTTGAAGGCAAATAATCGAGAGGTAGATAAAACATGACACCTAAACTTCCCATTAATATTGACGATCTACTTCGACGACGTACTGTTGAGAGTGAGCGTATTGAGTACAAGGAAGGTTGGAATCCTGAAGTGGTTTTGCATACCTTATGCGCTTTCGCGAACGATTTTCATAACTTAGGCGGCGGTTATGTGGTCATTGGTGTCGCTGAAGAGAATGGCCAACCCAAGCTGCCTCCTGTTGGTTTAGAGCCTGCACACATTGATGCCATTCAAAAAGAATTGTTGAACCTTGGTCACTCCTCCATAGCACCACATTTCCATCCGTTAACGGCGACTTACGAGATCCAAGGAAAAACCATTTTGGTGCTATGGGCGCCGGGTGGAGAATCACGACCTTATAAAGCTAAAACTAGCTTAAGTGGAAAGAAAAGTGACTGGGCTTATTATCTACGAAAGCATACTAGTACGATTAAAGCTTCTGGAGAAGATGAGCGAGAGTTATTGAGCTTAGCGGCAAAGGTTCCCTTTGATGACCGTTATAGACAAACGGCTACACTCAATGATCTCTCTCCTTATCTGATTCGCGATTTTTTGCACGACATTAACAGTGAGTTAGCTAACGAGGCCCGTGAATTAGATATTGAATCGTTAGGTCGAAGAATGAATGTGGTTGGTGGGCCTGCTGAAATGGCTTTTCCTAAAAATGTAGGGTTATTGTTTTTTAATGAGCAGCCTGATCAGTTTTTTCCTGCTACTCAAATTGATGTTGTGTATTTCCCTGATGGCGCTGGTGGAGATCGCTTTGAAGAGAAAATATTCAAAGGCCCTCTTGGGCGTATTACCAGAGATGCTTTGGATTATATTGGCCGAAACTATCTTAAAGAAGCCGTTGTTAAACATCCAGACCGACCAGAAGCTGAGCGGTTTTGGAATTATCCGTTAGCGGCTATCGAAGAAGCGGTGGTGAATGCTGTGTACCATCGCTCTTATGAAATACGAGAGCCGATTGAAATTCGTATCGATGCTAAAGAACTGGTTGTTTTGAGTTTCCCTGGCCCAGATCGATCCATTCGATTGGCTGATTTACAGGCGGGTAATGCTGTGAGTCGACGTTATCGTAACCGCCGAATTGGTGAGTTTCTAAAAGAGCTAGATTTGACCGAGGGGCGTTCTACTGGTGTGCCTAAAATATTACGTGTGATGAAGGCGAATGCCTCACCCACGCCAGTGTTTGAAACAGATGAAGATCGGACTTATTTCTTGATTCGTCTGCCTATCCATGAGGGATTTACTGAAGTTGCAACAACTACCCCGCAAGTCACCCCCGAAGTCACCCCCGAAGTCACCCCCGAAGTCACCCCCGAAGTCACCCCCGAAGTCACTCGTCTTTTAAATGTACTCCAAGGTGAAATGGGTCGGTCTGAATTGATGGTCATGTTGGGTTTAAAAGATGAAAAACACTTTAGAGAATATTATCAGCAAGCCGCCATTCAACTGGGCTTAATTGAAATGACTATTCCTGATAAACCAAAAAGCCGTTTGCAAAAATATCGCCTAACCGAATTGGGCAAGAGGGTACTTTCCATGAAGAACACCAAATAGGAATACTGTTTGGTTTGCAGGTTGTTGCAAATACCGAGAGCACTACAACTTTTCAAGCAGGCTAGTGGAAGCTTTATGAATATTCAAACCCTGTCATACCTGAAAGCAAACGCCAATAATCTCTCTTTAGATGATCCTTTGCACATCACTCAGAACGGAAAAGAAGTGTATGTTGTACAAGACTCGAAGGCCTACTATGAGCAGCGAGAAACCATTGCTTTGCTTAAGCTGATTAACCTTTCTGAGCGGAGTTTGAATCAAAAGGGTGAACTGTCTTTGGATGAGGCATTTGATGTCTAAGCTTTTCCAAGTTGTCGCCACGCCAGTGTTTAAAACGACAATTAAATTTTATTATCTATCGAGTCGATGAAGAGGCGAACAAGGTTGTACTTATTGCTGTGATAGACAGTCGACAAAGCATTGAGCAGCTACTTTATGAAACCATGCTGGTGCTGTAGATGATGAAAAAGCCCGCTTTTACATGGTGTAAAAGCGGGCTTTTAGAATGTGGCTTTGCTTAAAAGAACGACTTATTCAGTGGCGTCATGAATCGTTTCTTTTGTGCTTTCGTAGGCTTTTGAGGAATCTTCTTTCACACCTTCCCAAGTATTGGAGCAGCCAGCTAGTACCAGTGTTACCGCAATTGCTAATAATGGAAACTTCATGTTTAAACCTCTCTTTAATATGAGTCATTACAGATTAGCAAAAAGTTTTGTAAAGAATGGTCCACTATTTTGATTTAACTTAGAACATATGGTTTTTTTACAGACTGTTTTCTATTCCCTGCTTACTGTAAACCTTATAGGAAAAATTCTTAAGCAGGTCCATGTATTGACATCAAAATAGATTGATCTTATTGGGCTCTAGCATAGAATGACGTCAATTTAGCCCTATTTAGGGATGATTTAGTATTGAGGTGATAGATGCCCAGTTCAACAGCGGTTGCAACGAATTCCATGCGTCAGCGTTTAAAGGCCTTTATTGAAAATTTGCTAGTACAACGTATTTTATTGGCCTTGATTTTAATCAATGCCGTTATTCTAGGGTTAGAAACCTCGCCTGAGGTGATGACAACCGCTGGTCCGTTTTTAATGGCATTGGACAAGGCGATCCTGGCCGTATTTGTAGTTGAGCTAGGGATTCGTTTAGCCGTACATCGCTTTGCTTTTTTCAAGGACGGTTGGAATGTTTTCGACTTTATTGTCGTGGGGATCGCGTTAGTTCCTGCTAGTGGTCCTTTTGCTGTGTTGCGCGCGCTCAGAGTATTACGTGTATTACGCGTACTTACTTTCGTGCCATCCATGAGAAAGATTGTCGGTGCCTTAGTGAAATCTCTGAATGGCATGTTGTCCATCGCCATGGTATTGGGACTCGTGTATTACGTGGCTGCGGTGATGGTAACCAAGCTATTTGGTGAGGCTTTCCCAGAGTGGTTTGGCAGCCTAGGGGCTTCTTTGTATACCTTATTCCAAGTGATGACCCTAGAAAGCTGGTCCATGGGCATCGCACGACCAGTGATGGAAGCCTTCCCTTACGCTTGGGCGTTCTTCATTCCGTTTATACTTATTGCCACTTTCACCATGCTCAACCTTTTCATCGCCGTCATCGTTAATGCCGTACAAACCATGCACGACGACGAACACAAAGAAGAGCTAGACGCTGAAAAAGCTACCCAGCAACAGCTATTGGAGCAAATGCAACAACTACAGCTGGAGTTGAAGGAACTGCGTCGGGAAATGAACAGGCCAAGAGAATAATGACTCAATATTCTGGAGCTGCTCATAACGTAGTGGTCTAGATCCTCACAAGATCAATAGCTTATCGGAGAGAAACCGTTCATTGCTCTGCACTTTGATGGCAAAGCATCACAAACCAGCTCGGCATCCGCCTCAGCGAATAACTTGCTAAACAAGAAGCGATTAATGTTTGCTGGGTTATGTATAAAAAATACGAAAAAATAGACATGTCATCAGGATTTTTTATTTTCATGTCGAAAAAGTTGGAGAATTTCGACATGAAGGCTTGTTATGTCGATGGTATCGACATAACAAAGCTCAATCCATACGACTCACCGACACTGGGCTTTGAGTAGGAAGCTTCCAAGTAGTACGCCATCCCTTGGGCTTTTGGGGCAGTATGGGCAAATCCTTCGTTAACAACACTTAGCCATACACCAACCCTGTTCAGCCTCTTCATCGCCGTCATAGTTAACGCTGTACAAACCATGCACGACAACGAACACAAAGAAGAGATCGACACAGAAAAAGCCGCCCAGCAACAGCTATTGGAGCAAATGCAACAACTCCAACTCGAATTAAAGGCATTGCGTCGAGACATTAATAAACCGCAGGAATAACAAGGCGAGCCAAATTAAATCTGTAGGCTATTACGACTTATTGGATGTTTGATGTAAGGCCGCTTTTCTCAACGTGTTGGGGCTCTAAACTTTATATACTAGAGATTGATTTCGGCCGTTTTCTTTAGCTTGATAAAGGGCTTTGTCAGCTTGGTTTATGCTGTTTTTTAGAATGGGGTTTTCTAAATCTATAGCTGCAATACCCGCGCTAATGGTGAAGTTAACGGATTGATTGTTATTGAGTATTACGGTTGCTTTTGCTAGTTCTTGTCGTATCCGTTCAACCAAGTTGAATGCTTCTCCTATTGATGTATTGGTCATCAAGATAATAAATTCTTCGCCGCCATAACGCGCTAATACATCCTGTTGCCGACATTCCGCCATTAAGGTATTGGCCACTTGAATAATGACCTTATCACCGAAGCTGTGCCCATGTGTGTCATTGACTTTCTTAAAGTGGTCAATATCAAGCATCGCTATGGCTGCGGGTTGCTGGAGCTGTTTGGCTTTCTGCAATAGATATTCTGCTTCGGTATTGAAGTGACGCCGATTAAATAGTTGAGTGAGTGAATCTGTCGACGCTAATAATTTCAGCTCATCTTGTGCAGCCTTCATGGTTTCCAATGAACGAATGCGATGCGCAATGATGAGAGATAATACCAGCGCCTCAAGCATGATACCGATGCCAACGCCGTGGCTATTGATATAAGTAAATTCGGCTTTGCCTTTGTAAAATAACACGGCCATGGTGCTAAATATGGCGAATAGTCCGTGACCCAGTAAAAAGAAAGGCGCGATAGGATGCTTTCGGATCAGCATAGAAATAGTCACAGAAACACTGACGACCATCATGATAGCTGCCAAAGTACTGGAGTAGTTAAGGGCCGTTATCATATCAAACATGCCATAAACAAAATCACAGATTAGTAAGGTCAGAATCGACAGCAGTGCCCAATGCTCTATGGGGTATTTCTTCTTAGTTTCAAAAATATTGATCATGAACAGCAGTAAGAATATAGGCATAGCAACTAACGACAAATGCCATTTCAAGGTGATCGAGCCGTACACATTAAAAAGGTCAGCGAGTAATCCATAAGAGAGCGCAACCCAAAAACCACCAGCAACTAGATAGCAGGCGTAAAAGAAGTGCTCTCTTAAACGCGAAGAAAAGAATAGCAGGAAGTTGTAGATTATCAGTGCTAATAACATGCCGACGAGCAAGGCGATGTCTGTGTATAAACCCAATAAGGCTCTTTTAGACTGGTCTTCATCGTATAGATTAAGAGTGAACCATTGATGCGAAAAAGACTGGCTTTTGACAAACAATGTTTTGTGCTGGTTCGGCTCTAATGTGATATCAAACACAGCGCTACCGCGATACATCCACTGTTGTGTCTCTTTGCGGTCCATATCAAGTACGCGCTCGCGGGTTAGCGTGCCGTTTACTATTTCATAAAGTTCTACTTTGTGATTGTGATACGCATAAGGATGGTGAAGATACACTTTAATTGGCGTCGTATTTTCGTTCTCAATTTCGATTTTCGCCCACGTCATCCTTGATGTTGTGCCTAATGACACGCCATTTGGAGATAACTGGAACTCTTGTTTTTGTATATCCGAGAAAAGCATTTTCTCTGTTTTATCAACAAAGTATCCCATCTGAAATTGCTCTAATTTTACAGATGAACCTTGAATGACTTGCGTAGGAATATCAGCCAGAGCCACAGCAGAAACCAAAACGCACCACAGCATTATAAATAAACGGGTAAAAAGTAGTGGGCGATTAAACGTCATGAATCATCTTCCGTAACGAGAGCTGTGTTGTGCATTGTTCGTTGAGGAATGCATTCTAACCGATTGATCAAAAAAAGATCGTGTGTGAATTGTTTGTATTTGTAGCGCTGTTATTAAGAAGATAATAAGAAGGGTATGGGGAATATCTGCATTTCAGATTACATTCCCCAGAGCGTGATTATTCGATGTTTTGTATCTGAATGTTTAAAATTTAAATATGATGTTGATGTATAAGGATTATTTTTAATATATGTCACCGTTTATGTCACCACTTTAGATAAAGTAACTGTTTCATTGAAAAACCGACAACTTCCTCAGTCGTATAGGTTGACGTTGACTTTGACGAGTCCATTAAATACTAATGGTTCCCAAAATTTATTTAGATACCAGCAGTGAAATCATCATGGAAGTGTTTGAGTACCTTGAATTTTATAGAGGAGTTATCGTAATCCAATACCTCTATACGAGCGCCTTTGTAGTTTATGATGTTTGATTTACTCATGTCGTACTCTACGCTATTGGTAAATGCATCACGTGCTGTACCTTTAGCGAACTCTCGATACGAGATATTAATTTTCTTACCTACAGAGCCATTATAAATTAATGTCTGCTGAAATGATTGGCTATCTGTTATCGTTCGTTTTTCAATTTTAAATAAAGCATCATAACAAGAGGCTTGTTGGTAGGAGACGGATGTAACACAAAGTTCTTCTCCTCCTGTTTTAGAGTGTAATGCAATAGGTGTGTCGATTAGACCAGCAGCATAAATGATAGTTCGTCCAGTGGTCGTTGTTACAGAGAAGTAAGGGACACCTTTATAGTCACCAATACGGCTATAAGCTCCTTGTGGTATGTTATAAGCAATACCATCAACAAAGCGCTCTAAAATTAGATAATCAGATGTAGTAGATAGCCCTTGGTTTAGCATATAGTCACCTACATACACTTCTACTACTTCCTCAACTGGAGGCTCTGAAAAGTATTCTCTTTTAGCCGTATCTGAATAATTTATGGTTGAGCAACCTGTCATAAACACTGCTAATAATAGCGCAGTCATTTTTATCGAATTCATTTGAATGGTCCTATGCTTACAGATGTTGATTCCCTTTCTCATTGAGTTGGGTTATCAGATGAGAGATGACGTTTTTATCATCAATCGTTTAATATATACCAACTATACTGATAAACCCTTTGAAAAAATAATGAAATAGGATGCGTTTTTTAAATGAATTTATTGCGCACTTTTAAGTGCTATACATAAGGTAATTTATCTATAAAAATTTAGTTAACTCATAGCCACATTCTGTCTATTATTCCCTTATATCCTCAAACAATTTCATATTATTGTTATGTCAACATAATTTTCAACTTAAATGTTGATGGCATTAAAAAATGTGGGATTCCGTATATCAGTTTTGCGCGGTCTGCTATTAGTAAAAGTCAGACTATTTTCTGACAGAAATTATCAGCGTAATACTGCATAGGCTTGGAATGGGGCAAAAATTATTTAGGAAAATTATTTAATTCTAAATTTATCGTAGAGCAGAACCCGAAAGGTTGAGTAGAGTTCAATTTATTTAGCAATCATGTTACTTCTCATTCATGAATTATTTAAATTTTAAGTCCCCTAAAAAGATTCAGCACTTGTTATGATTTTTATAGGGGGGTCTTTACCTCATTAGCTCCTCTTCCAGATGTAGCTCAGTTTATTCCTTGTCAGCACCTCAATATGCTCTATTTCCAATGTTGTATAACGACATTGTTTCATGGGGTTTGCTCGAGCTGTTCGCCTTAATTCCTCGGCTGGTGTTGAAGCGTTTTTGAGTAGCTTCGCTCTTTCGAGTATTTCCAGTTTATTAACGTAGATGTTTGCTCTGTTCATTTGGCCTCTGTAGAGGGTGAAGGTATTCCCGTCAACGGCTTGCGCCAATTATTGCTGTGCTTCGATGAGAGAAAAGTGGTGGCTATGAGCTTGAATTGTCATCATCTTAATTTATTTCTGTGGTGACTGCCCCCGCTACCTTACCTACTAATCTAATCGATTTATCAAAGTCTTCCCGCTTCAATGTCTCATCATCAAATTTGTCTGAATCACAGCACACCTTTATCTCTGTTCCTGCAAGGTTCGGCTTTAGCCTTTTTATCGTAATACCTATATTCGTTTCAATAACGAAGACACCAGTAGATATAGCTGTCTTGTTAGCCACTCTGGAAACTAGAACGACTTCGCCTACGTTTATTGTAGGCTGCATTGTGTTGTCAGGTACTTCTAAAGCGAAAAGGTTACTAAGCTCCTGCTCAGACAAAGATTTAGGTAAATATCCTTTAGGCAGAACCATGTGAGTTTCTGGCTTGGCTTTGCTCCAAGTCTTAGCTTTTGCTGAGTAGATTTGAATAGTAACCATATTTGAATCGTTATTTTCAGCCTGTACAGGCTTGCTTACGCCTTCTAAACCAAGTGCTTCTTGTGTTTCTTGGGGGAGGCTGCTTGCGTGATATTCAAAATTTACACCTCTTAACCCTGTGATTTGCCTATATTCCCAATTTTGGCTTTTCGCTTTGCGTGTCACATTTGTGGCATGCGCAGGCATACCTTTTTTTCCCGCCAATTCGGCAGCTGTAAACCATTCTTTTGTCATTATTACACCATTTCCATAGGGGTAAAAATGATTTTGAATAAATTGTGAAATCATTTTGTGGGATCTTTGTTGATCTCACAAGATTTTAAAGATATGATTTCACAACACTGACCAAGTGATATTCAAAATCTTAATTTCTTAACCTTATAAGGTAACTAGAATGTTCTCTTTGTATAACCCTGCTGAGGCTAGCTGGGGCGGATTTTTGCGCCTAAAATTCAACAAAAATAGAAAAAACATCATTTTTAATGGTTTTAAGGTCATATCTAAGATCGCTTTACTAGTTTTTCCGGTTTCTTATATCAGTGTAGTTCATGCTGATGACAGCATTATTCGTGCTGGTGACAATCTACAGATAGGGATTCCGATAGTTGCTGGTGTGATTTCAATGATGAAAGGTGATTTCGCTGGCACGGGGGAGTGGGCAGAGGGCGCTTTATGGACATCGGTTGCAACGCACACATTGAAACTTGCGGTAGACGAAGAACGTCCAAATAGAAATGATAATAATTCTTTCCCATCTGGACACACATCTGCTGCTTTCCAAGGCGCAGCCTTTCTACAAATGCGCTACGGTTGGGAATACGGTTTACCAGCGTACGCAGCTGCTGGCTTTGTGGGCTACTCACGCGTTCATGGTGACTACCATTACTGGCATGATGTCGCGGCTGGTGCAGCATTGGCGGTTGGAATTCAATACGTTATTACAGAGATGGGGCTTAGCGCTAGAAATCTAGTCATAGCGCCTATTGTCTCTGGTAAACAATATGGACTGTATGCGTCTATGAGTTACTAATATTAAGCCCCCTATAAAGATTTATCGCTTGCTATGAATTTTTACAGGGGGAAATATTAACTATGCCACTACAATTAAGAAGGGTATGGGGAATATCTGCATTTCAGATTACATTCCCCAGAGCATGATTATTCGATGTTTTGTATCTGTTCCCTCATTTGCTCAATCAACACTTTCAATTCAACGGCGCTTTGGGTGGTTTCCACGACGATGGATTTTGACGATAGGGTGTTGGCTTCGCGGTTGAGTTCTTGCATTAGGAAGTCGAGTCGGCGGCCGATGGGGCCTTTTTGTTGTAGCTGTCGGCGGACTTCTTTGGTGTGCGTCGCTAGGCGATCCAGTTCTTCGGCCACGTCGGCTTTTTGGGCCAGTAGGACGATTTCCGCTTCGACGCGCATTGGGTCTAGGTCGACTTTGGCGGCTTCAAGTTTATCCAGTAAGTTTTGCTTTTGTGCAGCGATGATCTCTGGCAGTTTGGCCTGTACTTCTATGACGATGGCATCGATGGCGTCTAAGCGTTGTTCGATGATTTCTTTCAGCTGCGCACCTTCGCGTAGACGAACTTGGATCATTTCATCGACAGATTTATTAAATAGCTCTACGACGGCTTTTTTTATTATCTCAAAGTCGCTGCCTTCGTCACTTAGAATGCCAGGCCATTGAAGGATATCGAGTGGATTGGCAGGATCTAGATCTTTAAACCAAGTACCAAGTGTTTCGATGGCATTTGCTAAGGCTTGGGCATTACTTGGATTAATGGTTAAGTTGGTAGCCGCTTTGTCTATGCCTTGGAAGCGCAGTTGGCACTCTAGTTTGCCGCGGTTTATTTTTTTGCGCAGCACGTCACGAAAAGCAAACTCAAGCTCGCGGAAATTTTCTGGTAGACGAAAGCTAGGTTCTAGGTAACGCTGATTGACTGAGCGTATTTCCCAGCTGATGGTGCCCCAATCGTATACGGCTTCTTGGCGAGAGAAGGCTGTCATGCTTGCTGTCATCTTGAGTACCTAAGTAAAAAATTAATAGAGAGACCTTTGCACGATTACCGTGCGTGCCAATACTTTGTTAAAAATAGAGGCGATATTGTAGCCTAATGAGACTGTGTTCGACAGGTTTGCTAAATGTCATGTTTTCCCATCGCTGGGGGCGCAATTTTGTGTGGGTTCGTTATAATTGCGCCTTTATGATGGTTTATCGACAGAGAGAGCAAGTATGCGTCCAAGCGGAAGAGAAGCAGATCAATTACGTCCACTTAAAATCACACGTAATTTTACCAAACATGCCGAAGGCTCGGTGCTGATCGAATGTGGCGACACGAAAGTTATTTGTACTGCGACTGTGGTTTCTGGTGTGCCGCGTTTTTTGAAAGGCAAGGGCCAAGGTTGGATCACAGCGGAATACGGTATGTTGCCTCGTTCTACACACAGCCGTATGGATCGTGAAGCGGCTCGCGGTAAGCAAGGTGGCCGTACGGTTGAGATTCAGCGTTTGATTGGTCGTTCTTTGCGTGCGGCTGTGGATCTTAAGAAATTGGGTGAAAACACGATCACGATTGACTGTGACGTGATTCAAGCCGACGGCGGTACTCGTACAGCGTCTATCACTGGTGGCTTTGTTGCTTTGGCTGATGCTATGCGTGTATTGGTTGAGAACAAAAAAGTAAAAGAGAATCCAATCGTGTCACAAATTGCTGCGATATCTGTGGGTGTCTACAAAGGCGTTCCAGTATTGGATTTGGATTACCCAGAGGATTCAAACGCCGAAACGGACATGAACGTCATCATGAACGACAAAGGTGGTTTCATTGAGATCCAAGGTACAGCAGAAGGTGAAGCCTTCAGCGACGAGCATATGATGGGTATGCTAGCAGTGGCTCGTAAAGGCATTGCAGAAATCATGGAAGCACAGCGTGTGGCTTTGTTTAGCAAATAAAAGTTGATATATAAGTGTTCGACTAAAAAGTCGGGACTCTAATTCATTTTTTTAAAATCTAGCTACGGCTAGATTTTTTTTGCCTGTTATATGGCTTGGTGGTTAGTCTTTTGCAATGTAACAATTTGCAACGAAGCAAGCTGGACGATGTATAAAGCTTGAGTCACTTTGATTTCTGCTTCATATTTGAACGACGATAGAGTACCTAGTCTTCCCTAGAATTAGAGAGGAAAGTAGAGTTTCATGAAAAGAGCTAATAATTTGTTCATTGCTGGTATTTTTGGCGGTTTGTTAATATCTGCTAGCTCTCTTTTCGCTGAAGAAATTGTTTTACATACTATACATTTACCACCTCATATTATTGATTCTGCTGAATTACCACCGCCATCAGATTTTGGGAAAGTGGAAGCTGTATATGGTTTTGATGTGGATGTGTTGCGCGCAGCGTATGCAACGCAAGGCGTTACAGTGCGAATTGAGTTAACACCTTGGAAGCGTATTATGCGTGACGTTGAGGAAGGTTTAATATTGGGCGCTGTGTCCTGTAGACAGCTTCCTGTACGTGAAAAATTCGCTTTTTTTTCAACGCCTCTTAGTGATTCAGCTAATGCCTTTGTGACTCGTCGTTCTTTCTTGGATGATGATGTTTCGACCTTAGCTGTTTTAAAAAAATTCCATGTATCTGCCGTAAATGGTTGGTCTCAGACCGATATCTTGGACAGCGCCAAAATACCTTATTCTTCTGTTTCTGGATTGGATCAGGGGATTAATCTGGTGTTGCGACGCAACCAAGATATTTTCATGACAGAACGCGACAGTGCTATTTTTGCAGCCCAGCGCATGGGTGTAATAGATCAGCTTAGTTTTTATGATGTTGCTGAGTTGGGGCTGGATTATTACTCCGGCTGTTTTAGTAAAAAATATCCAGATGCTGAAAAATGGCGTGATGTATTAAATAAGGGGTTGAAAGAGTTGGATGAGAGCGGCAAAAGGGATGAAATATTCAAGCGATATGGATTTTCATCTTTGCCTAATTAGCAGCCTATACACCGCGAGGGATTATGCTACCACTGCACAAACGTCTATCTTACAAACAAGCTAAATGGGCATTAGTGCTGATATTGTTGCTTAGTCTGTCGATGAGTACTTTTCAAATTTTTATTGATTGGCAGGATGAAAAAGCCACTATCCAGAATCAAGTCATGTCGACTTTACATATTGTCGAAAATGCCGCGACGGAAGCGGCATATTCTTTAGATGAAGAGCTAGCTAAAAAAGTACTGACTGGATTAATGCATTCAAACAGTTTTTATAAAGCGCGCTTGGAAGATGATTTAGGTACTGAATTAGCAAGTACATATCGCTCTTTAGACCCTTTGTCGTTACGTTGGTTATCTGAAAAAGTATTTAGCGGTTTACCTCAACACTTTAGTTTGCCATTGATGCGTAACAACCATTTGTCTGTTGGAACTCTTATGGTAACCATTGACAGCGGTACGGTAACCAATAGCTTTATCCGTCGCAATATTCGGTTAATAACAACGTCATTAATATCGGCCTTTTTACTGGGTGCAGCGATGTTTATGCTGTTTTATGTGCAGATATCGCATCCACTATCACGACTAATTGATCAATTGGGCCAGTTAGAAAGAGAAGATAATGATCCCGCACAGTTGAAATTTAAACAAACGGCTCGAGAGGATGAATTAGGGATTTTAGCCCGTACTATTACCGCGCTTTGGCATAAGCGGAAGAAGGTCGAAACTGAGCTGGCGAAAAGCGAGGCGTACTTTAAAGCGGTTTTGCATCAGTCCAGTGAATGTATGTTGCTGACGAACTTGAAAGGCCAGATATTAGATTGTAATAGCGAGACGTGCCGTTTATTAGCTTACGATAAGCCCACTTTATTAATGTTAACCATTCAAGATATTGATCCTGAGCAAACGCCTAATTTACTTAGAGAGTGGGCGGATAATTCACTGGGTGATCCCAAAATATTTGAAGCGCACTATCATCGCAGTAGTGGTGTAAGTTTTCCGGTTGAAGTGTGCGGAAACATTATTACGCTGGATCATGAGGCGCATTTTTTGGCATCTTTTCGGGATATTACACAACGTAAATTAGACCAAGAACAGGTTAAGTTTTTGGCTTATTACGATGCCTTGACCAATTTGCCTAATCGACGATTTTTAAATCAGAATATCGAGAAAGTCATCACCACGGCGCAGAATAATGGCCATATTGGTGGCTTGTTGTTTATCGATTTGGATCGCTTTAAAAATATCAATGATTCCATGGGGCATCACGTTGGTGATGCGCTTTTGGTGGAAGCCTCAAAACGTATTCTAGCCTGTTTGTCACAAGCTGATATTGCGGTCCGCATGGGCGGTGATGAATTTGTGTTATTGATTCCTGTATTGGGAGATAACGCCGAAGAAGCTCAAAGCAGAGTCACTTTATTGGCAGAAACCTTGCTGTCACAGCTATGTCAGGTGTTTCGTTTAGAGCAAACGGATTTATTTATCTCTGCGAGTATTGGTATTAGTTTGTTTCCTTTTGATGGTGCGAATGATGCGCAGATATTACGTCAAGCTGATACTGCCATGTACGAAGCGAAAGAAAGCGGCCGTAATGCATACCGTTTTTATCGACAAGAAATGCAGCAGCAAGTTGCCGAGCGAGCTGCGTTAGAAAAAGCTCTACACCGTGCGATTAGCAACGATGAGTTTTATTTAGTTTATCAGCCTCAAGTGAATGAGCATGGCCAATTGATAGGCTTTGAAGCACTCATTCGTTGGAGTAATGAAGAGCTGGGATTAGTGCCGCCAAATCGTTTTATTCCAATAGCGGAAGAAATTGGTTTAATTTACGACGTTGGAAACTGGGTTCTAGAAAATGTCTGTCAGCAATTAAAGGCGTGGCAAGATATTGGCCTTCCGCCGACATTTAAAGGTGTGGCGATAAACATCAGCCCGTATCAGTTTGCCAAGGAGTGCTTTGTTGAAAGCGTCTGCGATGTGATCGACCGGACTCAAGTGGACTCAAGCTTGCTCGATTTAGAAATCACCGAAGGTATGTTGGTCGAAAATATTGCTTCTGTTGCTGAGAAAATGTGGCGACTTAAAGAGCATAATATCCGTTTTTCTATTGATGACTTTGGAACTGGGTATTCTTCGCTGCGCTATTTACAGCATTTTCCTATTAACCAGCTAAAAATTGATCAGTCGTTTGTTCGAGATCTGACTAGCGATCCTCAGAGTCATGTCATTATTAATACGATAGTGTCTATGGCGACACATATGAACTTGTCAGTACTTGCAGAAGGCGTAGAGCATCAGGTAGAAAAAGACATTCTGGAAAACATGGGCTGCGCGAAATATCAGGGTTATTTTTTCTCTAAACCTGTAAAAGCTGATACGGCAACTCAATATCTCTCTAGCGATATCACTTTTCCGTAACATCACCAAAACGTTTAACAGCAAGAATGGCGTTAAATGTCAGTCATTGTGCGCGTTTTTGCGCCTTACAAGTTTCATTGACTCTGCGATTATCTATTCACAATAAAAATAAGGAGAAGCAAGGTGAAGAAACTGATTGGTGTTGGAATAGTTGCCGCTATGGCGCTTAGTTCAGGTGCGCAAGCATCGGGCGATGTTTTGGCAGGGAAGTGGATATTGCAAGACGCAGATAGCACGCAGGCCAAGTTGGACGAAGCGGTTGAAAATGTGGCGCAAGAGATGAATTTTTTTATTCGTGCTTTGGCGCGACCTGTGTTGAAAAAGCAAACGCAAATTTGTCAGCAATGGACTTTAGGTTGGCAAACCGAACAGTTCCAGTGGCAGTGTGACGATGCTAAAGCCGATAACATACCGCTTACCGCTAATGGCGAAGTGATTAAGAAAGACGAGGAAGATATTGAGATATCAGGCACCTACCAGCAAACAGCAGATTCCGTGGTGGTGATTCTTGAGTCCGAGCGAGGCAAGCGCACCAATACCTGGAAACAGGTTGGCGAGAACGAGTTGCTGTTCACCGTTAAATTAGAATCTGAAAAGCTACCGACACCTTTGACATGGTCCTTGTCCTATAAAAAGGAGTAACTCTTTTGCTAAGCTGTTTCTCTTAAGGTGACTAATAAGAAAGCCCCAATAGATGTCTATTGGGGCTTTCTAGTGGGCTTTGTCTTTCTATTAACGCTTCACAGCACCTTTTGGAGCGAATTTAGCGCCATCAAGTGGTGAGTTCTTTTGGATATATTCCACTAGAACGTCTGCATCTACATAACCTGAGTTAACGTAGTTTGGATGATTAACAATTTTAGGGTAACCATCACCGCCTGAAGCAGAGTAGTTGTTCATCGCGATGCGGTAAGTTTTGCTAGTGTCTAGCGCTTTACCATTCACCATGATGTTCGTCGCTTTGCCATCTTTAAGCGTCAAAGATACACCGCTGAATTGGGCAAATGCACCTGTTCCTGCTTGTTTTGCTGCGGCAGCAGAAAGGTAATCAGTTAGCTCGTCAGCTGTGAAGTCAACGTAAGAGACCATGTTACCGAAAGGTTGAACTTTCAATACGCTCTTATAAGTAACAATGCCTTTTTCTAAGTTGTCGCGGATACCGCCAGAGTTCATTACACCGATATCAGCATTGACTTTTTGTTTCATGGCAAGAGCAATCAAGTTACCTAGATTGGTTTCTTGATTACGAACCACGCTGCGGTCACCAACGAAGTCTGTGTCAGAGAAGCCAATCTCGATATTAAGCTCCTTCTGACCTTTTTCTTGGAACGGCGTTAGCATTTCAAGCATGGTTGGATCTTGGGCGATTTCGTCTTCAATGAAAACACGTTCAGATTTACCGTCTGCATTAGTGACTTTTTTCTTCAGGTTAACCGGAATAAGTTTGTATTGAGACCAAACAATTTCACCATTTTTATAGACGAAATCTAGACGGCCAACGTATTTACCCCATTCATGGGCTTGAAGAATCAAAGTGCCATTTTGCTCATCAGGTTGGAACAAAGGATTCTGAGAGTGACCACCGACAATCACATCGATACCAGGAACAGTACGTGCAAGTGTTACGTCACCTGGTGCGTTGCCGCCGTAGTTACCATCTTGGTAGTGACCCATGTGAGTAACCGCAACCACTAAGTCAGCTTTTTTACGCAGTTCAGGGATCAACTTTTTAGCAACAGTAATAGGTGATTCGATTTTGATGCCATCTAGGAACTCAGGGTTGCCCAGTTTCGCCGTATCGTCTGTAGTGAAACCAACGACAGCGATTTTTAGATCATCCACTTGGAAAATTTTATAGGCTTCAAACAAAGGTTTGCCAGTTTTCGCATCCAAAATGTTTGCAGAAAGGAAAGGGAAGCCTGCCCATTCTTGTTGCTTCTTCAGTACAGAAAGCGGGTTGTCAAACTCGTGGTTACCCAATGCCATGGCATCGTATTTCAACATATTCATGCCACGGAAATCTGGCTCTGCGTCTTGTAAATCAGACTCTGGCACACCTGTGTTGATGTCACCGCCGGATAGCAATAGGGAATTACCATCGTCTAGCGCGACTTCTTCACGAATGTTGTCGATCAAGGTTTTACGAGCGGCCATGCCGTATTCGCCATTGCCGTTTTGCCAGAAACGACCGTGATGGTCATTAGTGTGCAAAATAGTGACTCGATATTCTTTGTCTTCTTGCCAATCTGGTTTTTGCGGTCCCATCATAGAACACGCAGTCACAGATAATGCGACACCAGTAATGGCCAGTTGCGTGATAAAACGCTTGGTAAAATTCATGGTTTGATTCCTTTACATGATATTAGTCGGCAGTTCTTCGATTCGAGATAACCAAATGCCACTATGGAGTTGCTTTTTTGATTACGGTTCTAAAATGTATCTCAAATTTGTGACAAGTTCGAGAGACTGTGCAGTAATTTTGACCATTTGTGCAATAACTTGACATTTTTGTTTAAAAAAAGCCAGCCACAGTAAAAAGGTTGTGACAGGTTTGCTTAAAAGGTTAACCGTTTAGCGTGGCAAATGATTAAAGGTCACTTAATTTTCATACGGCGAATCTGGGAACGGGGTAAGTGACATCTCGCCTTTGCCGTCAAATAGCACAACGACATCTAAACCTTTTATTGGGGAGTCAATCACCCAACCATTCGGGTCAGCACCTTCTTTACCGCTACAATCTGCACGATGAGAAGGGCAATATAATGTATAAAAAATTCTAACTCTTTCTCTCTCTACCAGTACCTGCATCGAGCCGGTTTTACCTTTAAAAAACTGGTAATAATTCCTAAGAGTCCGAATCTTCTTCTCCGCCAGTTCGCTGTCGATGTCAGCGGAAATGCGATAATAGGCTTCCTCTTTATTCCAGCCTTTTACCCAAAAACCTTCAATGTGCTTGGGCACCCCCATACGGCCAATGTCAGCACTTTTACCTGGGTAACCATTCACCGCACCATAACCAAAGCCGCCGCCACTGCCTAGCACATCGCTCACAGAAATAGAAACTAAGTAATAAGGGCCATCTAAACTACCGGCGTTGCCAATACTGGCAACATAAAAAGGTTTTTCTTCACACCCTGTCAGCATAAGTAAAGTGGTGAGGATTAAGAGCAGCTTATTCATTGTCGTAAATTTCTCTTGTCGGTAAGTTGAGTGGCGCATGAGGCTGATAACGTTTAAAGGCCGATACATTAGCAATGGCATTGACTATCAATTGGGACACCACAAATAAGCGGGTTAAAAAAACTTAATCTTCATAAGGTGAATCAGGAAACGGGGTAAGTGACATCTCGCCTTTGCCATCAAATAGCACGACGACATCTAAACCTTTTATTGGGGAGTCAATCACCCAACCATTCGGGTCAGCACCTTCTTTACCGCTACAATCTGCACGATGAGAAGGGCAATATAATGTATAAAAAACTCTAACTCTCTCTCTCTACCAGCACCTGCATTGAGCCGGTTTTGCCTTTAAAGTTTTGGTAATAATTCCTAAGAGTTCGAATCTTCTTCTCCGCCAGTTCGCTGTCGATGTCGGCGGAAATACGATAAAAAGCGACATAGCCACGCGCATTGGGATTTTGTTTCGCCCAATAGCCTTCAATATGCTTGGGGACTCCCATACGACCAATATCGGCACTTTTTCCAGGGTAACCATTGACAGCGCCATAACCAAAGCCGCCGCCACCGCCTAACACATCAGCGACACTAATCGGTCCTATAACATAAGGGCCATCTAAACTGCCCGCATTGCCAATACTGGCGACATAGAAGGTTTTTTCCTCACACCCTGTCAGAATAAGTAAAGTGGCGAGGATTAAGAGCAGCTTAATTTTCATACGGCGAATCTGGGAACGGGGTAAGAGACATCTCGCCTTTGCCGTCGAACAGGACGACTACATTTCGAACCGATTCCGGTGCTTTTTCCACCCAGTTGTTTGGGTCAGCATCAGGTTTGGGAGTGCAATCATTCAGATTAGGAGAGCAGTAAAGTGTATAGAATAATCGAACTCTTTCTTTTTCAACTAATACCTGCATGGTACCTTTTTTTCGTTCAAAGTGTTCATAATAGTTCCGTAGAGTCCGAATCTTTTTCTCCGCTAACTCGCTGTCGATGTCGGCGGAAATTCTAAAATACGTAGTTACATCCTCTTCATATTTGGCCCAAAAACCCTCAATATATTTTGGCACTCCCATATGACCAATATCGGCACTGGCTCCTGGATAGCCATTAACCGCACCATAACCAAATCCTGCACCACCGCCTAATACATCGGACACTGACATATCTCGAATACCGTATTGCCCATCTAAACTGCCCGCATTGCCAATGCTAGCGACATAGAAGGGTTTCTCTTCACATCCTGTAAGCATAAGTAACGTGATGAGGATTAAGAGTAGCTTATTCATTGTCATAGATTTCTCTCGTAGGTGTGTTCAATGGCGCATTGGGTTGATAGCGTTTAAAGGCCTTAACATTGGCAATACCATTCACTTGACTATCGATTGGGTCACTGCAACCGGGGTTGATAACACTATCATGGGAACGGTGGATGCAGTTATCGGGTAGATTTGTCAGCCAATCTTGTGGTGCAATTTTTCCTATAGGCCGTGCCGCTAATTTATTCCACAATGATTTTTGAGCAGAGTTATCTTCATAATCGTGCGGTAGTCTGTATTCATGTTCGAACCATTCTACTCCAAAACGCTCCGCCTGCTGCTTCATTCGCTCTTGAGCCAATCCAGCAAGGCTGGCATCGATGGGCTGTAGGCGGTAGAAGTATAAAGTAGCGTCTTCTTGCTCTACTTTGCCATGTTGTTTATAGGTGGCTTTGCATTCTGTTGACCACTCTKTTTGGTGGCGMAGTTGTTCTTGATAAAACCACTTATCAAAGTCTACAAGTCTGCCTTTGTARGCATATTCCTCTTTTTGATCTTGATAAGACAGGGTCTTAATAAGCTCTCTGTTGTAGGTACTCTTTATAGGGATTCCGTAACGCTTTGGCAGATCGGTCTTATTATATTGCTCCACAAAAGGATAACCACCGCCCACATCCGTATGAGCCCCGGGGAAGACTTCTTCATAAAAGTTGGGTGCGAGTTGCCCGCGGGTTTTCAAGGAAGTAAGAGGGAAGTTAATTCTGTATTCATGGTGAGCGCAGATCTGCAACGCATGACCCACATCCGCGGAGTTGATATGCAAGTTAAATACACCGTTATCCTTATTACCTGGCAAGTAAAATGAGCCTACCGTATCAAACAAGCCTAAAAAACGCACACTGGCACTGCGTTGGGTGTCCGCTTGGTAACCCGTATTTGGATTGTATTTATCCCCTTCCGTTGTGCCCAATAAATTAGGCGTAATCCGGTTCGTATCTTTGCCTGAACGATGCTTAGTGTAATCGGGCAATCCCATTTTTAACGCATTGACAAAGTGTCGTGCTAACGCAGCCCCACGGCTAAACCCGAAGACATCAAAGGAAAAGTGTGTAATCGATTGATATCGTTTTTTATCGATCAAATCGACAATAATTTGTTGTAGCTGATCGAGTAAAGTCTGCCATTTCTGAAAGGCGCCATTGTCATCGTAAAGACCCGTTGCACCAGACAAGCGACTTTCGTCTTTACCTTCGTCGATCATTTGGGGCGTTTGCCATGCTCCATCCACCGTGCCGACTCCCGAGACATAAATCTTTGCCGATTCGCCTGTTTTTTCTGGGTAGGCTTCAAATAACCTAGCGATGTTGGTACGGGATTTGTCGCCATGTTCTTCTTTATACGCGTCATTTCGGTTGTTTTGCGCTGTGCCATCAAAAAAAACGCCGATGCGTAAGATGTGTTCCGGTTTGACGTTGACTAAGGGTAGGCCTTTTTTGACCTTACGTTGTTCTAAGGGCAGAAGCGGCGCGCCATAGGCGAAAGTGAAGCGTTTTTTATCACTGACGTAATGACTGTTTTGTGCGCTGTTGTAAGTGCTGGGGGCTTCGGGTGGCGTTTCAAAACGCTCGAACTCGACCGGCGCTTCGGCCTCATTTTGGGTAATGGTCAGTACATCGCCTACTTTTAGCGCGCTGGGGTTGGCATTGTAACTGGGGTTCTGCTCAAGTAGTGCTTTGGCGGATAAACCGTATTGGCTGGCGATGTCAGGCCAGGTTTCACGCTGCTGAGTAGCGGGATTTTCTGCCACGGTATGATAAATCAGGTTACTTTTGGGGGCGGCTTTTTGGTAAGCGTCTCGTGGTAATTCGGCAGCTTCGGAAGCCGCTAAAATGGCTTCTGGGTCCAGTCTTACTCCCTGTTCGTCTAGCCAGTCGCTGGAAAGGTGGTTTAACTCGTCATCCGTTAAGGATTCGCTTCGATACAACAGATGTTGATCGGTCACGACCTGACCCGCGATTTTCCAATAGATGAGTAGATAGAGACTGGCGTGACGAAAGGCGTCTGTGTTCTTGTTATCCGGCAAAGGGCTTAGTGTGCCATCGTCCAAGCATTGGTATTTTTGAACCAGCTCGGTGCCTTTGAAATGGTACACATACCCCGCGGTGGCAAAGGCCAAACGCTCGCCAAGTTGCACTTGCGGCATGACCGGAATAAAGGCGTCCCCG
The DNA here is from genome assembly GCF_012726345.1 of Marinomonas sp. UCMA 3892. GTDB lineage: Bacteria > Pseudomonadota > Gammaproteobacteria > Pseudomonadales > Marinomonadaceae > Marinomonas. Next base: position 62,371 of record NZ_PTXN01000004.1, on the reverse strand, counting down.
ATTTTACCTGAACCAATGGGCACCAAGGCCACGTTTTTGCGTGAGGTTCCCATGGCCCGATGAACCGCTTGGATCTGTAAATGATGAGGCTTTTTATTCGTAGTGGTGATGGTGTATCGGGTGCCGTATCGAGTTGGGGTGGCTTGCCAATCTTCTTTCGTCATTTTGTTCTTGGTGTCGTAGAGCGTCACACTGAGCTCAACGGGATGTTTGGGCTTGTCCTTAGAAAAAGTAATTTCCAGATTGTATTCGGCAACGGGCTCGGTGGACTCGTGTGAAGAATCCCGTGCGCGAATAACGGGCTCGGGAGTGTAATCAGGTTCGATAGCAGAATGCAGGTTGCCTCGATTATTGGCTTCGGAAGATCCTGACCCTTGACCCATCATGCTAAGGCGTTGCGTCACCGCACCTAATAATCCTGCTGGCAGAGTGTCTTTTGTGTCAGGGTTAATTTGCCACTCACTCTTGCCAAACTTCTTACGCTCTTGAACCAGTAACGATTGGGCGGGATGATCGGTGAGTAGAGCGTATTCGCCAGAATGAATCTTATCGATCAGGGTTGCGGTATCCCAGCCTTTGGGTAAGGCGGGTTGCAGCTCGCGCTCATCAATATGCGCTAAGTCGCGACCTTCAACGTACGCAAAATCCATTGCCATTAAGCTATCCAGCTTAATCAAACGGTATGTCATGGACAAATCCTTGTCATTCATTATCAAATATGAGAAATGGGGACGATTTTACCCTGCAAGGAATTGTGTAGTAAATGAAAGGTGGTGTAAGGGTTGAGTTAATTTTTTGTTATTTTTCAGTCAAAAAAACCTGTCACAGTAAAAAGGTTGTGACAGGTTTGCTTAAAAGGTTAACCGTTTAGCTTGGCAAATGATTAAAGATCTAGACGACGCCCCGTTTCTTTATCGAAAGCCACCGCTTTGGAGGTATCAAACATCATTTTGATAATTGAGCCTGCTTCTGCTGGGTACATTGGGTTAGAACGACAGTTGATCTCGGCATCGTTAACACGAGTCAGAATCATGGTGTCGGCACCCATTGGCTCCGTTACTTCCACTTCAACATCGGTTGTGGTGACAAAAGGCTGTCCTTCTTTGTGTGGCTGAGGTTCGGTAATCATCTCAGGACGCAAGCCCAGCAGGATGGTTTTGCCTACGTAATCTTTTAGTGATTCTGGTTTTGGGAATGGCAGTGCAACGGTTGTGCTTGTTGCCAATTCCAACATAGGCACGCCATCTTGTTCGATCACTTTGGCTGGAATGAAGTTCATCGCTGGTGAGCCCATGAATCCTGCAACGAACAAGTTTGCTGGGTTGTCATAGATTTCTTGTGGTGTACCAAGCTGTTGAACTTGTCCATCTTTCATTACGGCGATGCGATCGGCCAAGGTCATGGCTTCGATCTGATCGTGGGTTACGTAAACGATGGTTGTGCCCAGCTTTTTATGCAGCTTCTTGATCTCTGTACGCATCTCTACACGCAATTTAGCGTCTAGGTTAGACAATGGCTCATCAAACAAGTAAAGCTGAGGGCGACGCGCTAAGGCACGACCCATGGCAACACGTTGACGCTGACCACCAGACAATTGCGCTGGTTTACGGTCGAGTAGATGGCTGATTTGTAATAGTTCCGCTACGCGCTGAACTTCCACATCACGTTCTGCTTTTGGCACTTTACGCATTTCTAAACCGAATGAGATGTTTTGCTCTACCGTCATGTTTGGGTACAAAGCGTAAGATTGGAACACCATCGCGATATCACGATCTTTAGGGCTAGTGTAAGTCACGTCTTTATCTGCGATAAGAATTCGACCTTCGGTTACGTCTTCAAGGCCTGCAATGGAGTTCATTAGCGTGGATTTACCACAACCAGAAGGCCCAACCAAAATCAGGAATTCACCTGCTTTGATAGAAATATTGATGCCTTTTAAAATTTCCGTCTCGCCGTAGCGTTTTTTAACATTATCAATGACTAGGTTTGCCATGTTATTACTCCGAATTTTTTAGTTCACTCGTGCTGTGTTAGGTAAAAAGGCACGAGTGCATTTTGTCTTTATTAACTAGGTTGCTGAACGGCGTTATTAGCCTTTGACTGCGCCAGCTGTTAAGCCTCGGACGAAGTATTTTCCGGCAAACACATAAACCGCTAGTGTCGGTAGGGCCGCAATAATGGCCGCGGCCATATCAACGTTGTATTCCTTACCACCAAAGCTGGTGTTTACCAAGTTGTTCAAAGCAACCGTGACTGGCTGAGTATCAAAACCAGAGAAGGCCACACCAAATAAGAAGTCATTCCAAATTTGCGTAAACTGCCAAATGACTGTGACGACAATAATCGGTGTCGAAACGGGCAAAATGATGCGGTAGAAAATCGTAAAGAAGCCTGCGCCATCAAGGCGAGCTGCTTTTACCAATTCACCAGGAATGGACTGGTAGAAGTTACGGAAGAACAAGGTTGTAAATGCCACACCGTAAACCACGTGCACGAAGACTAAACCTGAAGTGGTATTGGCAATACCTAACCAACCCAGTGTTTGCGCCATTGGCAACAAGATTACTTGGAATGGAATAAAGCAACCCACTAACATGGCCGCAAAGAAAAAGTCACTGCCACGGAATTTCCATAGGGAAATAACGTAACCGTTAATAGCACCTACCAGCGTTGAAATAGCAACCGCAGGCAGTACGATTTGGAAGGAGTTCATGAAGTAAGGTGAGATACCACCACAACTACTGCCCGTACATGCGCTTGACCACGCTTTTGACCAAGAATCGAAATGCAAGGAAGCAGGCAAAGAAAGCAGAGTTCCTGTGCGTATCTCTTCCACATCTTTTAGCGATGTAATCAACATGACGATAAACGGCATCAGATAAAACGCCGCAACGACGATTAATACCGTGTACAAGGCAATGCGTAATACTTTGTCTAGGCCAGAAGTTTTACGGCCAACAGCTTTATTACTCATGGCGTTTACCTCGCAATTCAGAGTACAAATAAGGAACTAAAATCGCCAATACACAGCCTAGCATCACCATTGCAGACGCTGAACCTAAGCCGATTTGGCTACGAGTAAAGGTGTAGGTGTACATGAAGTTAGCTGGCAAATCTGACGAATAACCCGGTCCACCATTGGTCAAAGCCGCAACCAAGTCGAAACTCTTAATCGCAATGTGTGAAAGCACAACCAAGGCGCTAAAGAATACTGGTTTCAAAGAAGGCAGGATAATACGACGGTAAGTGGTAAAAGTGCTGGCACCATCAAGGTGTGCGGCTTTGATCAGATCACCATCAACGCCACGAAGGCCTGCTAAGAAAAGCGCCATGACGAAACCAGATGCTTGCCAAACAGCCGCGATAACCAAACAGTAAATAACCATGTCTGGATTGATCAACCAATCGAATTTAAAGTTTACAAAACCAAAGTCGATCATCATTTTTTCCAGACCGTTAGTTGGGTTAAGTAACCACTTCCAAGCCGTACCCGTTACGATGAAAGAGATGGCCATTGGATACAGGTAAATGGTGCGGATTGCGCCTTCTGCGCGGATCTTTTGGTCCAAGAAGATGGCGAGAGTCACGCCAAGGAACAAACAGATAGCAATAAACAAGCCGCCGAAAATCCCAAGGTTGGATAGGGCTACCATCCAGCGATCGTTGTTAAATAGACGCTCGTATTGTTCGAAGCCGACAAACTTGTAAGACGGCAACATACGAGAGCCAGTGAAAGAGAGTACGGCAGTCCATATCATATAGCCGTATATGCACACCAAGGTAACCAGTACCGTTGGGGCCATGACGATTTTAGGCATCCAATCGGCCAAGCTTAGGCGCGCAGGACGTCCTGACTGAGTCTGTCCTGACCCAGAATTGGCGGCTTTAGTATTCATAGTTGATGCTTCACTATTTGGAGAGATTAAGAAGAGGCTGGCTAGATGACCAGCCTCTTATGTTTACTGCAAATTAAGACGTTGCAGATTTAGATCTTACATGCTGGCTTTAACTGCGCGAGCTAGCTTGTCGACTGCTTCTTTAGACGTCATAGATTCGTCATTGAAGAAGTTAGTCACCACGTCAAAGATAGCGCCTTGAACCATAGAGTTCACAGCCATGCCGTGAGCCATACTTGGTACTAGGTTGCCAGTCGTTGAACTTGCTAAAAACGCATCCATTGAAGAATGTGCACAAGTATCAAATTTTTCGCGAGGCATATTCAAACGAACTGGAATAGAGCCTTTGTTCAAGTTGAAGGTTTCTTGGAACTTAGGTTCTAGGATCAAACGAGCAAGGTCTTTTTGAGCTGCTTGTTTGTCTTTGCCATCTACTTTAAACATCGCTAGAGAATCGATGTTGAAAGTGAAAGCACCGCTTGTGCCTGGCGCTGGGTAACAAACGTAATCGATACCGGCTTTTTTGCCTGCTGCTGTGAACTCGCCTTTCGCCCAGTCACCCATGATTTGCATCGCAGCATCACCATTGATAACCATAGAGGTTGCTACGTTCCAATCGCGGCCAGAGAAACCTGGATCAACGAATTCGCGCATTTGTTTGAAGGTATCAAATACGTCGATCATGTCTTGGCTACGTAGTGTCTTATCAGACAAGCCGATGAACGCGCTGTTGTAGAATTTAGCGCCTTTAGCCAAAGCGATTGCTTCGAATAGAGTAGCGTCTTGCCAGTTTTGACCACCGTGAGCAAGTGGTGTGAAACCAGCAGCTTTAATTTTTTTCGCTTCAACAATGAATTGTTCCCAAGTGGTTGGGATAGACGCGCCTGATTTACGGAATACTTCAGGGTTTGCCCACATCCAGTTTACACGGTGAACGTTTACTGGAGCCGCTACGTAGTGGCCGTCGTACTTCATTACGTTACTAACAACTTGAGGAAGGATAACGTCCCATTCGCCCGCTTTAGCAACATCATCAAGATTTGTTAGGAAGCCAAGGTCACCCCATTCTTGAATGGTTGGGCCTTTGATTTGAGCAGCAGATGGTGGGTTGCCAGAAATGGCACGAGATTTTAGAACGGTCATAGCAGATTCACCACCGCCACCAGCGACTGCGAAGTCTTTCCAAGTGTGGCCAGCGTCTACCATTTCTTCTTTAAGTACATTGATCGCAGCGGCTTCGCCACCTGATGTCCACCAATGTAGAACTTCTACTTCACCAGCGTGAGCCGTAGCCGCTGCTAGAGAAAGTGCAACTGTGGTTAAACCGAAAGCAATTTTTTTCATGATAGGAACCTTTGTTATTGTTATGTCATCCAACCAAAGACATTTTATAGGCTTTGATGTTGCGTTATTTTTGTATCGACTTCGCGGTCTGAAGATCAGCTTAAGCGAATGTTCGAGTGATAGAATTTAGCAAAGGATCTGACAAGGGAGGGTAAAGTAGAGCAACCTATTGTAACAAAGTCTTGCAAATGACTGGGTGAAATGGTTTTTGTTTGCTTATTGAATGACGATTTGATGCATTTTTCAGTGAAGAACAAACCGTCATTTTGGTGACGATAGATTAATGTCTTGGCAACCAAAGTTTGGCTTCTAAGCCTTGTGGCATATGGTTACCCAGGGTGACTTCACCACCATGAGCACGGGCAATATTGCGTGCAATACTTAAACCTAATCCCATGCCGCCAGGATGACCTGAATGGTCTGGCGTTAAGCGCGTGTAAGGTTGAAAAACTTTGTCCATTTTATCAATCGGGATGCCTGGGCCTTGGTCACAAACCCGAATACAGACTTCATTTTCATCATCTTCAATGAAGACGGTGGCGGTTTTGCCATAGTACAAGGCGTTATCGACAAGGTTGCCAAGACAGCGTTTTATGGCAAAGGGTTTGCCAATAAATGGATGTTGTAACTCGCCGACAACGGTCAGCTTTACACCATGTAAGTTGGCCGTAGATTGCATGTCTCTGAGCATTCTTGAAATATTCACTTCGACGCGATTTTCATGAATATCGGTTTCTTTTACACTTTGCAATGCGCCTTTTAGTAACATATCTAAATCTTCTAGATCGCGAATCATGGCGTCGCGGATATCATCTTCGTCTAGCATTTCAGCGCGTAATCGTAAGCGTGTGATAGGTGTTTTTAAATCGTGAGAAATGGAGGCAAAGAGCCTTTCTCGGTCGTTGAGATAACGCTGAATGCGGCGCTGCATATCGTTAAAAGCCTTGGCTGTATTGCGCACTTCGACACTGCCGACTTCTTTTATTGGTTGCCAATCGCCTTGTCCAAAACGTTCCGCCGCACGTGCCAAGGTGGCCAGCGGTCGTGTCACGCGCCTTAAAATAAGAATGCTCAGCAGCAGTACGGTAATCACTGACATCGCCATGGAAAACAAACGATCCCCACTGAGTGCTGTGGTGCCATCCAAAAAGTAAGGGTCAGGCATCAGACTTGCTAAATACAGCCAGTCTTTATCATTGATTGGAATTTGAATCACGATAATGGGGGGCGTGAGAGGCTTTACTAATAAACTGTGATGTCCCCAGCGCTCTGGTAAATCCACAAGGCGAGTATGGTTGTTGATCACGTGTAAATCACTGGGGCTGGAAAATGCAATCTTTGCGTTGTGAATACCTAGCTGTTTGACCAGCGTCGACTGAACCTCGTTTTTGACAATGTCTTTGAGCGGCGAGTCGGGAATATTGTTGATGAGAATCTCTTCTTTATTGAGTGTTACAAAGAAGCGTGTTCCGCCCATGTCTTGTAATTGATCGATGACGATATGGCGATAATTGGTTGGCAAAGAAGTGAAGTAGCTAACGGTGGCAGCAATACGAAATGCCATGTGTTTAGATACTTCACGTACGTTTTCTTCGGTATCGGATTCGAGTTGACGCAACCAAATGGATGAACTGATGAACTGAGCGCTGGCCACGCCCAGTGCCATAATGATCAGAATTTGCCCTGTCAGAGACTGGGACCAGCGCTTGATTCGTGAGCGTTTACTGATCGGTGTATTAACGGGCATCACTAATGGCTTCGACGCTAGCGGTTAATATATAACCTTGACCACGAATGGTTTTGATCAACTGTGGCTGGCGGGCATCTTCGCGTAAACGCTGGCGTAAGCGGCTAACGTGCACATCAATAAACCGATCAAGCGGAGCGCTATCACGTCCACGCGTATTTTCAGCGATAAGTTCGCGTGTGAGCACCGCGCCAGGATGAGTTAAGAACAACATTAACAGGTTGTAATCTGCGCCGGATAACGACTCTTTTTCGTCTTTAAAGTGCAACTCACGCGACAGTGTATCCAGAGTAAATTGCGCAAAACGATAGAAGCGATGGGTAACCGGTGCTATCTCGACCACTTCGGTGTGTTCCATACGGCGCAAAATAGCTTTGATTCTCGCCAGTAACTCTCGCGGGTTAAAGGGCTTTGCAAGATAATCATCTGCGCCAATTTCCAAACCGATGATACGGTCCATTTCGTCGGAGTTTGCCGTTAACATGATCACCGGAACCTGTGATTGCGTTCGTAGGGAGCGACAAACTGCAAAGCCATCTTGTCCCGGAAGCATGATGTCTAAAATCACCAGATCAACTTCTTGCTCTGCTCGGAAATTGGCTAAAAACGTTTCACCAGAATCAGCGGTTAACACCGTGAATTGGTGCTTTTCTAGGTAAGTTTTGAGCAGGGTGCGAATCTCGTCGTCGTCATCTACAACATAGATACATTTTGCTTGGGTCATTATCTTGCTCAGTGGAAGGTTGAGGTCTGTTAGTTATTATAAAATTGTTATGTAAGTTTCGAGTCTAGCAAGAAACTTACAGTGAACCAATTGCTCATATAGACTTGATATGAACAGTCTTTAAATAAATTAAATTGATTTAATGCTTTCTCCCCTGCATAATTTTTCGTCTACCCTTATTTAGATCTGCGCAGATACTGTCTGCAAACCAAAAAGAGAACACAATAATGACAACAAAAGTAATGGCGTTCGGCGAAGCCTTGATCGATTTCCTTTCTAATGGAGCAACCAAAGCAGGAGAGCTTGAATCTTTTACTAAGTTCCCAGGCGGTGCGCCAGCAAACGTTGCGGTAGCTGTGGCACGTTTAGGTGGCAACAGTCATTTTGTCGGCCAAGTAGGTGACGATGCGTTTGGTCATTTTTTGAAAGAGTCTCTTGATGGTTACGGTGTGAATACGAGCAATATGCTGATGACCAAGGAAGCCAAAACGGCCTTGGCGTTTGTAAGCTTAGATCAAACTGGCGAGCGTAGCTTTGAATTTTACCGCAGTCCTTCTGCGGATATTTTGTTCCGCGAAAGTGATTTTGATGCCACTTGGTTTGCTGATAGCCAAGGAGTGTTCCATACCTGTTCTAATACATTGACCGATGCGGATATTACCAAAGCTACTTTGGCTGGAGTGAGCATGGCTCGTGCGGAAAACTGGATCGTCAGCATTGATGTGAACTTGCGTATGAACCTTTGGCCGAATGGGCAAGTGGATATTAAGCGTGTTATTGATTGGATGCAAAGTGGTGATGTAGTGAAAGCCAGTCTAGAAGAATTGGCAGTGTTAGCAGAAGATCCATTTGCTCTTATCGAACAATCTCTTGCTGCGGGTGTGACCTTATTTGTATTAACGGATGGTGGCAACCCGATTCGTTTTTATACGGCGACTCATGGCGTAAGTGAAGTGATTACGCCAAAAGTGGAAGTAAAAGACACCACTGCAGCTGGCGATGCTTTTGTTGGCGGCTTGCTTTATAAATTGGCAGAACAAGGTGGCGATCGCGCAGCGTTAGCGGCTTTATCTCAACAGCAGCTAGTGGATATTGTGCGCTTTGCTGCGGCTTGTGGTGCAGATTCTGTGACAAAGCTGGGTGCCTATCCTTCTTTGCCTTCGTTGAGCGAAGCTGAAGCGCAGTTAAGCCAGTTTTAAGCTTTAATAGTATGATTTTACTTTCTGGATATACTTTTGTTAAACGGTTAAGAAAGTATTAAGCCTGTTTGTTAGAACGAAAAGCGTGCTAGTTCACGCTTTTTTTATGGCTAAAAAAAGCGGTCTAAATGAGTAAAAATAAAGAACAAAATAAACAAATAATGATTGAAAATTGCTCAGCAACTTACTGAATTTACGATAAAAACCCTATATTGTTGGTTTTTTATACAGATGAGGTGGAGTAAATAAGATTCGCATTTTTAGAAGGTTCTACTAAATTTAAAAAATAATTAAGTCAATATTAAGGAGGCGAAGTGCTTGAAGCGCGGGTTTTGTTTGTTAATAATCGAATTCCTTCTTAATCCTTATAGAAGACATGTTTTACCTTGTTTCGACCTACGATAATAAAAACAAAGGCGTGCTAGGGGTTTCCCAAGCGGGCCTGTAAGGAGCAATGATGAAAAAATCTCTTTTGTCTATGGCAGTCGCCCTGACATTTTCCGCAAATGCTGTTCATGCAGCAGACCTCTTGTTTAAGCCTGGTGAAGATTCTCGTTTTAGTTGGAGCAGCTATGAGGCTCTGAAATCGAATAAGCTATCTGGTGAAACCATCTCTATTTTTGGTCCTTGGACTGGTGATGAGAAAACTAATTTCGAACGAGTTGCTGCTTACTTTGAACAAGCCACTGGCGCTAAAGTGAAATACGCGGGTTCTGATTCTTTTGAACAGCAAATCGTTATTGATACTCAAGCGGGCAGCGCACCTAATATTTCTGTTTTCCCTCAACCAGGTTTGGCAGCAGATTTAGCTGCTAAGGGCTTTTTGACGCCACTTAGCGACACGGTAAAAGAAGGCGTGAAAAAAGATTATGCAGCGGGTCAGTCTTGGGTGGATCTAGCGACCTTTAAAGATAAAAAAGGCGAAAAAGAATTTTACGGTGTATTTTACCGTGCAGATTTGAAGTCATTAGTTTGGTACTCACCAGACAACTTTGAAGATGCTGGTTATGAAGTACCTGAGACAATGGAAGACTTAAAAGCCTTAACTAAGCAAATCGTCGCTGATGGTGGTACACCTTGGTGTATCGGTTTAGGTTCCGGTGCGGCGACAGGTTGGCCAGCAACTGACTGGGTAGAAGACTTATTGCTTCGTACTCAACCGGCTTCTGTTTACGATAAATGGGTAACCAATGAAATTAAATTTGATGACCCGCGTATCGTAGGTGCTATCGAAGAGTTTGGTTGGTTCGCGCGTAATGACAAGTTCGTTGATGGTGGCGCTGGAGCGGTTGCCTCTACGGATTTCCGTGACAGCCCAAAAGGTTTGTTCACTTCACCACCTAAATGCTACTTGCATCGTCAAGCGTCGTTTATTCCTGCTTTCTTCCCTGAAGGAACGAAGTTGGGTCTAGACGCTGATTTCTTCTACTTCCCATCTTATGCGTCTAAGGATTTAGGTAACCCAGTATTGGGCGCCGGAACCTTGATGAGTGTGACAAATGATTCTAAAGGCGCCCGTGCGTTTATTGATTTCATTCGTTCGCCAATCGCTCATGAGTTGTGGATGGCGCAAACTGGCTTTATCTCTGCACACTTGAAAGCAAACCCTGAAGTTTACTCAAGTGAAGCAGCGAAAAAACAAGGCGAGATCTTACGCTACGCGACAACCTTCCGCTTTGACGGATCTGACTTGATGCCTGGTAAAATCGGCGCCGGTTCTTTCTGGACAGGAATGGTTGACTACACTGGCGGTAAAGATGCCAAAGAGGTGGCTCACGACATCCAGAAAACATGGGATGCCTTGAAGTAATTCTTTGCTAAGCCCTAGGGTGCTTCGTCACTCTGGGGCTTTTTGTATTGGTTTTATAAGTAAAGCGGTTGCCGTTTTTTAATAGTCACTGCATTGATATATTTTGGAGATTCTATGGGACAGCTTGCCTCGGCGTTAGTTACCATGATTCTAGGTGTTATGGGGTGTGCCGCGTATTTCTACGGCTCAAACTTCCTTTTAGATAAAATTTTTCCAACAAAAAGTGGCGCAGCTGCTGATGTTGCTCGTAATTTACGTGTGGCGAACAATATTCGTCCTTGGCTGTTTTTGGGGCCAGCCGTTTTATTACTGACATTTTACCTTTTCTATCCTGTTATTGATTCCATTCGCTTGTCTTTTTATGGACGCAGCGGTGAAGACTTTGTTGGCCTTGCGAACTATAAATGGCTATTTAGCAGTGATGAGTTCTATGAATCTTTCCGTAATAACATGCTGTGGTTGATTGTTGTACCAACAGCGGCAACATTTTTTGGTTTGATTATCGCGACCATGACCGACCGAATCTGGTGGGGCAATATCGCCAAAAGTTTAATCTTTATGCCGATGGCTATTTCCTTTGTCGGTGCGTCGGTTATTTGGAAATTCATTTACGATTTTCGCACAGGTGGCGAAGATCAAATCGGTTTGCTGAATGCCTTGGTTGTCTTCTTCGGCGGTGAACCGCAGACCTGGCTGACGATTCCAATTTGGAACAACTTCTTTTTGATGGTTATCCTGATTTGGATTCAAACCGGTTTTGCTATGGTGATTTTGTCTGCCGCGCTACGTGGTATTCCTGATGAAACCATTGAAGCCGCTGTGTTAGATGGTGCCAATGGCTTTCAAATCTTCTACAAAATTATGGTGCCACAAATTTGGGGAACCATTGCAGTGGTTTGGACCACAATTACCATTTTGGTATTGAAAGTATTTGATATCGTATTGGCTATGACGAACGCCCAATGGGGCACTCAAGTGTTGGCCAATCAGATGTTTAGTTGGATGTTTAATGGCGGTGGCGACTTTGGTCGTGGCGCGGTGATTGCGTTGGTTATTATGGTTCTGGTTATCCCAATTATGGTGTGGAATATTCGCCGCGCTAATGCCGAAATGGAGGGTCGTTAATATGATTACGTCATCTAAACGCACTCCGTTAACTTTTTTAGTTCATGCAACAGTTTTGTTCCTGGTGATTATCTGGACTATTCCGACAGCGGGTTTGTTTATTTCTTCAATTCGAGATAAAAACCAGCTATCAACTTCTGGCTGGTGGACGGCGTTATCGACCTCTGAACAGCGTTTAGTGGCCCGTGCCCATGAACCGAAAAAACAAGTTCAAGAGGGTGATCGCTTTGTTATTCGCGGTAACCTATTCGAAGGTTCAGCGGGAGAAGTTACCAAATTTGGCTCTAGTTCATTAAGACCCGATGAATTCGATGTTGGAACGGTGGCTGAGCTTAAAAAAGGTGAGACTTTGCAAGTCATGGAAAACGGCGACTACGCATTTTCTTCTCCTGTGGAGTGGAAAGGTTCCCGTGGCGACCGCATTTTCTATACGGCCGAGACGCCACCGCGTTTTACGCTAGAAAACTATCGCGAAGTATTGAATGCCGAAGGGTTGGGTAAGTCTTTTATTAACTCGTTAACGGTTACCATACCTGCGACCATTATTCCTATTTTAGTGGCTGCGTTTGCCGCGTATGCACTGGCTTGGATGCGTTTTCCTGGGCGTGCATTGCTAGTTGCGGCTGTGGTTGGTTTATTGGTTGTTCCGTTACAGATGTCACTGATTCCGCTGTTGAAAACCTATAATCTGATTGGTGAGTTTTTTGGTGTCGGATCAAAAACCTATGTAGGGATTTGGTTAGCGCATACCGGTTTTGGTTTGCCGTTGGCGATTTATCTACTGCGCAACTATATTGTTGGTCTACCAAGAGAAATTATTGAGTCCGCCCGTGTTGATGGTGCTTCCGATTTTGATATTTTCCGTAAGATTGTATTACCGCTGTCTTTTCCTGCATTGGCGTCATTTGCCATCTTCCAATTCTTATGGGTATGGAATGATTTGCTGATTGCCATGGTATTCCTAGGTAATGATGCAGATCACATGGTGTTAACAGGCCAGCTTCGCGAATTGCTTGGCTCTCGCGGTGGTAACTGGGAAATTCTGACGGCATCGGCGTTTATTACGATCATTATTCCTTTATGTGTCTTCTTTGGCTTACAGCGTTATCTAGTACGCGGTTTGCTAGCAGGCTCGGTGAAATAACAAAACCTAGGCAGGTGAGTCGAGCATTTGCTCCTCACTTAGGGTATGAATTTAGATTGAGGCAGTAGAATCATGGCTGATGTAAAACTCACCAATGTTAAGAAAATTTATTCCAATAATGTTGAAGTATTAAAAGACATTAATTTGGACATCAAGCAGGGCGAATTCATTGTTTTCGTCGGGCCATCAGGTTGTGGTAAGTCCACGTTATTGCGCATGATTTCTGGTTTAGAAGACATCTCTGCTGGCACATTAGAGATTGATGGTGTTGTGGTAAATGACGTGCCGCCTGCATTGCGTGGTATTGCTATGGTGTTCCAAAGCTACGCTTTGTACCCGCACATGACGGTTTATGACAACATGGCGTTCAGTTTACAAATCGCTAAGGTTAGCAAAGCAGATATTGATCAGCAGGTGCGTAAAGCCGCTGATATGCTGCAACTAACACCATATTTAGATCGTTTACCAAAGGCGCTTTCTGGCGGTCAACGTCAACGTGTGGCGATTGGTCGTGCGATTGTACGTCGTCCTAAAGTATTCTTGTTTGATGAACCTTTGTCTAACTTGGATGCGGCACTTCGTGTTGCGACACGAATGGAAATTGCTAATCTGAAAGACAGCATGCCGGATTCTACGATGATTTATGTGACCCATGATCAGGTGGAAGCCATGACCTTGGCTGATCGCATCGTGTTGTTGTCGGGCGGTGATATTGAGCAAGTGGGTTCGCCATTGGATCTTTATGAGCATCCTGCGAATGTATTTGTGGCGAAATTTATTGGTTCGCCAGCGATGAATATTGTGCCTTGCCGCATTGAGCAAACGGGCGCACAAACCTTGGTGTCTTTGTCGGCTTCTGCCTCCATTCAAACGCCTATCGTGACGGAATCAAGTGAACAAGCGAAACCAGCTTTCTTCGGTATTCGCCCAGAAGATTTGGTGGTTGTGTCTGCGGAACAAGAAAGCCTTTTCTCGGGAGAAGTATCCTTCGTGGAATCTCTCGGCGAAGCGACTTTGCTTTATGTAAAAATCCCTGGCGCAGACGACATGGTGATTGCGAAGCAAGCTGGTACCTTGAACATTAAGCGTGGGGATAAAGTGTATTTGTCCGCCCCGGCTGAAAAAATGCATTTGTTTGATGAGCACGAGCAGTCTTATTTACGCAAAGGCTAACTGGCTAGTATGTTATTGAGCAGTTAGTAATATTGGTATTTAAATGGGGCAATGCTTTGGCGTTGCCCCACGTTTTATCTTTTTTGGAGAGTCTGATGACAACCAATCTGAACTGGTGGAAAGGTGGGATTATTTATCAAATTTACCCACGTAGTTTTATGGATGCAAATGGCGATGGCGTTGGCGATTTAGCGGGCATTACAAGTAAGTTAGATTACGTTGCCTCCCTTGGTGTCGATGCGATTTGGCTGTCGCCTATTTTTACTTCTCCAATGAAAGATTTTGGTTACGATGTATCCGATTACTGTGACATTGATCCTATGTTTGGCTCGTTAGCGGACTTTAAAGTCTTGGTTGATCGTTCCCATGAACTGGGATTGAAAGTCATGATCGATCAGGTAATTAGTCACTCAGCTGATGTTCACCCTTGGTTTGAAGAAAGTCGTCAAGATAAAACCAATCCGAAAGCAGATTGGTATGTTTGGTCTGATCCTAAGCCTGATGGTTCACCGCCAAATAACTGGTTGTCTATCTTTGGTGGCAGTGCGTGGAAATGGGATAGTCGTCGTTTGCAGTATTATTTGCATAACTTCTTAGAATCTCAGCCAGATTTCAACTTCCATAATCCCGAAGTCCGTAAGGCTCATTTGGATAACATGCGTTTTTGGTTAGAGTTGGGTGTCGACGGTTTCCGTTTGGATACGGTGAACTTCTACTTCCACAGCCAAGGTTTGGAAGACAATCCTCCAGTACCAGCTGGGGAGCCAAAAACTATGGGAGCGCCACACGATAATCCTTACACTTATCAGCGTCATGTGTACGATCTTAGCCGTCCAGAAAACTTGGACTTCTTAAAAGATTTACGCATCATGATGAATGAGTTTCCGGGTAGCACTATGGTAGGCGAAATTGGTGACGATTTTCCTCTGAAACGCATGGCGGAATACACGTCTGGTGGCGATAAGCTACATATGGCGTATACCTTCGATTTTCTGAATACGCCTCATTCTCCAGAATATATTCGCAAAACTTTGGCGGATATGAATAACATCGTGGGCGATGGTTGGCCTTGCTGGGCGTTATCGAACCATGACGTGGTGCGTTCGCGCACACGTTGGGGCGCAAACGAAGATGGCAAAGCTTATCCACTGATTGCTTTGGCGTTGATTTTGTCTCTACGTGGCAGTGTTTGTTTGTATCAAGGTGAAGAACTTGGCTTACCAGAGGCTGAGGTGCCGTTTGAGCGCATTCAAGATCCTTATGGCATTCCGCTGTGGCCAGTATTTAAAGGCCGTGATGGCTGTCGTACGCCGATGGTATGGGATAAATCTGCATTAGGTGGATTTTCTATAATCGAACCTTGGTTGCCGGTCGATAAAAATCACTTACCGCTTAGTGTTGCAGAACAAGAAGCGAATCCAGATGCCTTGCTGCATAAAGTGCGTCAGCTGATTCATTGGCGTCAGCAACAACCTGCTTTAGTGAATGGTGAATTGTCTCAGCTTGATCTTGGTAATGAGCAATTAATTGCTTTGGTGCGTGAATACGAGGGTGTTCGACTTTTGGTTGTGTTAAACATGACGAGCGAAGAGCAGCATGCGACATTAAAAACGGGTGTTGCTGAAGTGTTGCAAGGTCATGGTTTCGAATCGACTTTAGACGGTACAGGATTGACTTTGCCAGCTTATCAAGCCTTCTTTGCTAAGTTGTCTTAAGTCGTATTACGCAGTTAATTGAGTTTTTAATTGGGCATTTGTCATCTCAAGCCGATTTGCGTTTTGTGTGAATCGGCTTGTTTGTCGAAGTTCTTTTGGTTTGCGAGTAGTTAGTATGACAAAAAACATAAAAAAACTGACTTTAAAAGACGTTGCTGAACGATTAGAAGTATCCACGGCAACCATCTCAAACGCCTTTAATCGTCCTGATCAGTTGTCGGCCGCTTTGCGTGAAAACATTCTGAGCGAATGCGAAAAAATGGGTTATTTTGGCCCTAATGCCGCTGCTCGTAGTTTACGCACTGGTCGCACGGGAATAGTTGGCATTGTGTTGTCTGATGACTTGAGTTACAGCTTAACCGATCCTGTTGCCAATCAATTTCTAAAAGGCATGGCGGAAGTCTTTGAAGCCAATGAATACAATATGTTGTTGTTGTCTTCAGACCAAGTTGAGCAAGATGCTCAGAGCCGTATGCAATCTTCTATGGTAGATGGTTTTATCGTTTATGGTCATAAACCACAGCAATGTATTAATGCGCCTTGGTTGATGCCGAATAAGAACATCATTACGGTAGATAGCTTTATTCCTGGAACTACCTCTGTCAACATCGAAAACCACAGCGGTGCCTATAGAATCGCCATTCACGCTCTGCAACATAAACCTGAAGCCGTAGCGATTTTAGGTTTGAGCCTTTTGGCGACAGATCGGGTGTGTCGTATCCGTGAAGACGAATTGTTTGATCGCGCGGCGTCTATTTCGATCCAGCGTTTGTATGGCTATTTTCAGGCATTGGAAGAGCATCAGTTGTCTGTCGCATCTGAGCATATTTGGAATATCCCAGAGAACAATCATAAGTTAGCTTATCAGGCTGCCCGTGAAGCTTTGACTATGGCTAAGCGTCCACAATTATTACTTTGCATGAGTGATTGTATTGCTATTGCAGCGGTGCAAGCAGCCTTGCATTTAGGTTTA
Organism: Marinomonas sp. UCMA 3892; assembly: GCF_012726345.1. Classification (GTDB taxonomy): domain Bacteria; phylum Pseudomonadota; class Gammaproteobacteria; order Pseudomonadales; family Marinomonadaceae; genus Marinomonas. Next base: position 45,521 of record NZ_PTXN01000004.1, on the reverse strand, counting down.
CGTGTGCCGGAAGATTTGCAGGTGGTTGGTTTTGATGGCATTCCTGAAAGTGCCAATATTCATCCTTCGATCACCACCATACATCAACACACGGTGGAAAAAGGCCGTGTTGCCGCTGAGGTATTTTTAGGGCTTCGAGAAGCCAAAGACGTGGTGTTGGAAACCGAATTAGTGATTCGTGAAAGCTGTCCCTTACTCTCTGAAGTGGCTGAATCAACGCTTGCCGAGCCTGCATTTGTATAATTGCTAAAAGCAGGCTGGGTGGCTTGAATTAAATCCAATAGTTTGAAATATCGGCCTTAGGGTCCATGTGATAGGCAATTTGCGCTTGTAGTAATTCGGCGGATGACAAAGCGTCGGTGAGCGCATGGTGGGCTTTGTAGCGCGGGAGTTTGTAGCGTTGACGGCATGCATCTAAGCGTAATGACGGGCGTCTACCAAAGCGTTTCCACCAAGGTTTAAAGGTGACTTGGCGTTCTATGTCCATGGTGTCGAGCACAGGAAAATACAGCGGATAGCCGTAAATTTTCATTGATGCTTTTAGCAAAAATTGACGTTCAATCGCAACGCAATGCACGACGATGACTTGATGAGTGAGTGCTAATAAAATTTCATCTAAAATAGCATGAAGTCGAGGTGCTTCTTCCAATTCAGAATGAGTGATTTCGTGAATCGTAACGGACTCGGCATTCAATGAGCACTCAGGTTTTGCCATCCAATATTTTGCGCCCTGGCAACGAATGATTTTGTGATTGAGAGGAATTAAACCAAGACTGATAATTTCGTCTTGGCTTGGATCAAGCCCCGTTGTTTCTAAATCTAAGGCCAGCAAAGGTGTATCTTGCAGTGCTGTTTGTGGTGCAATCATCCCCGCTTGATAATAGCGTTTCAGTGGGCCTTCAGGCGCTTCTTCTGCCCATTGGGCAAACATTTCTTGCCAGTCTTGAAGGTCTTCTTGCTTCTTTAATAAAGGCTTTGTCATTTAGCTGCGCTTCCCTGCGTAACGGAATTTAATAAACTCCTGTTGACGTGCAACGATATGAAAAGCATCGCGAAGGTTACGCTTTTCAAAGGAGGACAAATTCTCAGGGTTTACGTGGTTATTCGGTTGTTCACCATTCTCTATTTGTTCTTTTTGGTGTTGAATACGAATCATGCCAATCATTTCTAGAGCAAGAGTCAGGTCTTTAGCGCGTCCATTAGGCAACAAGCCTGCAGCTTCAATATCTTCAATGCGTTCTAAGGTATTGAGCTTGTCGCTACCACAGGCTAGGGCATGCACTCGAACAATATCGATAATTGGCGCGATACCTCTCTCTTTTAGATTGAAAGTACGTGACTGTTCGCCTTCCCCATCCAGTACAAATTGTCGGAAAAACCCCAGAGGCGGTTTACGCTGGTTGGCATTTCGCGCCATAAAGGTTAAGAAGCCAGAATGCTTTTGAGCCTCTTGGCGTATGTGTTGGTTTAGTTGTAGGGCAAGGGTTTTATCGCCATAAATACCACGTAGATCAAAAAAGATAGACAGTCGTAGTAAGGCTTCAGCCTTGGGTTTTTGTATCCACTCGCTGAAGTTATTTTTCCAGATATTTAGTGGCTGGCGCCAGCGAGGATTCGATGCCATGATGTCGCCAGAGCATAAGTCATAACCGCATTTATCTAGGTTATTACAAACCCAATCTGTCAATGCTTCAAAATACTCGCCATGCAGTTTTTTATTGTATTTGTCACTTAAAATCAGTGCATTGTCTTGGTCTGTTTTAATGGTTTGCTCTTCTCTTGCCTGTGAACCAAGGGCGATAAAGCAATAAGGTACTGGTGGTGGGCCGTATTTTTCTTCGGCCAACTGCAATAGCCTTTTTACAAAAGCGGTGCCGATGTGTGACATAGCGTTGCCAATCATTTGTGTATTGGCATCTGCAAGCACAAGTTGGGTGAAAGTATGCGTCATCTTACGGCTGATACTTTGTAAGCCTTCTATACTGGTTTGTTTATAAATATCACTGATCAAATATACACTGCCGTGACTTTCTTTCTGAATGATATCTCCAGTACTTACTACACCAATAGGGCGCCCATTTTTCACAATTGGGATATGATGGACATTGCGGTCCATCATTTTCAATACCGCTTCTGATGCATAATCACCACTGTCCATGACTATCGGGTCACGGGTCATGATCTCTGAAATAGGCGTGTCGTAGGCAAGTCCTTCGGCAACAGCTCGAGTGCGTAGGTCTCGGTCGGTAACAATTCCAATTAGTTCATCTTTATCTGTGATTAGCAGGCTAGAGACACGGTGTTCAGCCATAATTTGAGCCGCATTACGAATGCTTGAACTGATGTCTGTACTAATTGGAGGTCGTCTTAGTAAGCTGACCACAGGACAGGTCATTAAGGAGACATCGGAATTTTGCGACTCCATCGCAGCACGCAAACGTACTTCGCGAGCCAATTCAAAAAAGTCAGAAAAAATATCGTTTTCTTCATATAGTTTGAGAAACCAGCGAGCCGGAATGCAATACAACAAACTGTCTTCGATGGTGCGCATGGATTGTGAAGACTTACCACTACGCAAAAGTGAGTAGTAGCCAAATAACTCACCTTCGTTCATGCGTTGAATTAATTTATTCTCTTTACTGAGAACCTCAATCGCACCACTACGTATAAAAAACAGAGTATTGTTAGGTGCGCTTGGGGCAATGACCCACTCCCCAGTACGCACATAACGTATTTCAATTTCTTTGGTCATATCATTGAGTTGCGGATCGTCGGCAATTTCATTGAATGGTGCATGCTGACAAAGTGCTTCGAGTATTTCAGTTAATTCAACATCCATTATTCCATTCCTATTTATTAAGAGGCCGTTTACCTAGCAAGTTTATGAAATGCCAATTTATTTATCTATCTATTGAAGTAGAGGTGTCGCTATTGTCACGATTCCCATGATCAGAAAAAGTAAACAGGCAAGTAGACGCGTACGGTTAGCATTGATTCGCTCCATTATCCAGTTGCCAGCAAATACCACAGGTACGTTAGCCAACATCATCCCTATTGTTGAGCCTAGCAAGACCATCCAGACACTGCCATAGTGAGCACCTAATAAGACGGTCGCGATTTGAGTTTTGTCACCGATTTCGGCGAGGAAAAACAAGACAAACGTTGCTCCAAACGCACCGTATTTCAGCATGCTATTGTCTTCACTGTCGTCTTTATCTGGGATCAATAACCACAGGCCTACAGCGATAAAGCTTAAACCCACTACCCAACTGATCGCACTTTCGGGGATCCATTGAGCTATTTCGACACCAAGCCATGCAGACAGGGCGTGATTGAGTAATGTCGCTGCAAGAATACCTAGAACAATAGAAGATTTAGATGCGAAACGCGTAGCAAGGAATAAAGCTAAAAGCTGGGTTTTATCACCCATTTCAGCAAGAGCAACAGTAGAGATAGAAGTGAGTAGTGCTTCCATTTTTGATAGGTCCTAGGTGGGCAATAAACGAAAGACAACGAACCTGAGCCCACCTGAGCCAAGTCATTGTCTTAAGTCTCATCAACCCTGCGATATATTATCGGATCAGGACTTCTTTGCCACGAGCTTGAGGCTCGATTATGTTGACAAAGAATCTTTGCAATACACTTGGTATACGCAAAGAAGATTACTCCCCTAAGAGGACGCCGATAATAGAGTATTTACAAAAAGAAAACAACGTGAATGCCCTGTTACAGCCACTCACGTTGTTTTTAGTAGTAATAGATCTCTACGGAATTACTAGAAATCTATGCTTTTTTATAAAGATGCATATCGCTACGCAAACCTTTCCACAAGCTTACACACATGATTAGCATAAGCAGTGTGAATGGTAAGCCAATAGTAATCGCTGCTGCTTGGATTGCGCCAAGAGCTTCGGAACCACCACCCACTAGCAGAGCAATTGCGATGATACCTTCTAAAACCGCCCAGAAGACACGTTGAATCATTGGTGCGTCAGTTTTACCGCCAGCGGTAATACCATCGCTAACCAAAGAGCCAGAGTCAGAGGATGTTACAAAGAATACCAATACTAGAATAATACCAATGAAGGAGATTACAGACGTCATAGGTAAGCTTGCAAACATTTGGAACATAGCCAACGACGAGTCAGTAATACCGTTTGCCAATGCACCAACGCCGTTAGCGGACTGATCTAGAGCTGAACCACCAAAAATAGACATCCATATAAGAGAAACAACCGTTGGTACCAATAGAACTGCTACAAGGAATTCACGAACAGTACGACCACGAGAAACGCGCGCTATAAACATGCCGACAAATGGTGACCAGGAAATCCACCAAGCCCAATAGAACACAGTCCAACCATGGTAGAAAGTTGTGTCTGTTCGATCGATCCAGTTACTTAAAGGAATGATGTATTCAACATAGTTCAGCAAGTAAGAACCCATTGCTGCAAAGATAGCACCAGTGTTACCCACGATTACAATGAAGATTGCCAACACCGCAGCGATGATCATGTTGACGTTAGATAGTAGTTTTACGCCACCTTCTAGACCACGTGCCACCGAAATAATTGCAACGGCAGTTACTACGCAAATCACAACAATTTGTGTCGCTAGCGTATTAGGAATATCAAAAAGGAAGTTAAGACCACTAGTCGCTTGCAGCGCACCAAAGCCAAGAGAGGTTGCTAAACCAAAGATTGTTGCAATGACAGAGACAACGTCGATGACGTGACCGATACCACCCCAAACTTTCTCACCGAATAGTGGGTAAAAAGCAGAACGAATAGTAAGAGGCAAGCCTTTGTTGTATGCAAAGAACGCCAATGACAGACCCACAACAGCATAAATAGCCCAAGGATGAAGACCCCAATGGAACATGGTTGCCCCCATTGCTAGGTCTCGTGCTTCTGGTGTGTTTTTAACCACATCAAAAGGTGTACCGTACCAGCCTGTATAATAAGCAACAGGTTCTGCCACACTCCAGAACATCAAACCAATACCCATACCCGCTGCAAATAGCATTGAGAACCAAGTAATAGTTGAGTGTTCTGCACTTGCTTCGGTTCCACCAAGGCGAATTTTACCGAGAGGAAGGAGAATCAGTAGCAAACAAAAGATCACGAAAATATTACCAGCTACCATAAAGAACCAATCAAAATTATTGATCGACCAATTTTTTGCACCAGATAAAATTACACTCGCATCAGCAGGGAATAAGATACTGCCAATGATGAATGCAAAAATAATAAGCGCGCTGGTACTAAACACTGGATTTAATACGTCTAGGCCAAGAAACTGGATGTTATCTTGTCCTACTTTATACGACGTGTTGTATTCTGCCCGACCATTGTCAGGTACTTTATTACTCATAAACATTCTCCCGAATTAGTGAAAACTTTCCCAAGACCTTTGTTGAATTACTGAACTTAATAAAGGTCTTTGCAAATCTTTTTAAACGAAAATCAACATGAGCGTTTTTTTACACAATTCCGCTACCTAACCGTAAAAGAATTCGTATTTCTGGATTGTTCTTAATACGACGTATTTTGTTCTATTTTCACAATTTATGCATAATCTAGTTTGACAAGTTTGCTTGTCGGCACGCGTCTTCTTGCATCTCAATAATTCAACAAGAATGCGAGAGATTGAGTGCTATAAATTATTGAATTAGAAAGAAAAAATGGGCGATTCCTTTCGTTTAAAAAGATTGTTTTTGTCAAAAAGTCGCTAGATATTGTGTTGCCGTTAAGAACAAAAAAAGCCATTAAAGAATGGCCTTTTTTGTTCTTAACGAGACAAGAGTTACACCTAAATGCTTAGATGTCAAATAATGGTAAATAAAATGATGTGCTATGGAAGGAATAATTCAAGCAATTCATTGAGAAATAATTTGCCTTTTTCGGTTGTTTTGATGCGTTGTTTTTTCCATTCGTCTATATCTAACAAGCCTTGTTTTAGCGCTATTTCGCAGGCTTTGACCAGTGAATTCGGCACTTTTTGATAGGCAAAACGCTCGTAATCCTTTAAATCAAAGGTTTCGAACAAACGTAAACGGTTCATCATAAACTCAAGAGGCAGGTCTTCTTGTTCTATAGCTTCTTTGATAACTAACGCTTCAGCTAGATTGTTTAGGTAATGATTTGGATGACGAGTCTTTCGTGTACGAAATATTTGACCATTAATCAATGTTATCTTGCCATGGGCGCCAGCGCCAATTCCTATGTAATCGCCGAAACGCCAATAATTAAGGTTGTGTGCGGCTTGTCGGTTCTCTTTTGAATTTGCTGAAACTTCGTACTGGACGTAACCATGTTTAGCCAATAGTGCTTGTCCTGCGTCTTGAATGCCCCATAGGGTGTTGTCTTCTGGTAGCGTCGGAGGTCGGCGATAAAACTCAGTATTGGGTTCAATCGTTAATTGATACCAAGACAAATGCTCAGGGTTCAATTCGATAGCGAGAGACAGATCCTCCAGCGCCATTTCTAAGCTTTGATCTGGTAGACCATGCATCAAATCCAGGTTGATATTGTCAAAACCAGCGGCTCTAGACTTATCCACAGCGTGTATTGCTTCTTCGCGGTTGTGGATTCTTCCTAGGGTTTTCAACAGGTTTGGCTGGAAACTCTGAATACCAATCGATAAACGATTAATACCAGCCTGACGAAAATGGCGAAACTTTTCTTGCTCAAACGTCCCTGGATTCGCTTCCATGGTGATTTCAGCGTTGTCTGCCCAAACCAGTTTTTCGCGTAACGCATCCATCAAACGATAATAGAAGTCTTCGCTCATTAAGCTTGGCGTACCGCCGCCAATAAAAGCGGTTTGGATTTCTCGTCCAGCAACATAAGGTAAATCGGCGTCTAGATCAGCTAGAAGTTGTGCCAAATAGGCGTCTTCTGGAAGCTTGCCATTGTCTTCAAAGCGGTCTGCTTGATGGGAATTGAAGTCACAATATGGGCACTTACGCACACACCAAGGTAAATGGATGTACAGACTTAGTGGTGGAAGTTGCGTGCTCAAAATGGCTTACCTTGTTGAGACTGCTGGAAGTTAGCAAAAAGTTGTTTCAAGGCTTTGGCACGGTGGCTGATCTGATTTTTTACCTCTTTTGGCAGGCTAGCGGCGCTGCAAGCGCATTCTGGAACATAGAATATAGGGTCATAACCAAAGCCTTCTTGGCCTTCTGCGGAGGTCAAAATGCGGCCTTCCCAAACACCATGAAAGACTTGAGGTGTTGGGTCGTCTTTGTGACGCATATAGGCTAATACACAATGGAAACGAGCAGTACGTTCTAGTTCAGGCACACCTTCTAGCTTTTCTAGTAGTAGCTTGTTATTAGCATCATTATCACCATGCTCACCAGCAAAGCGAGCGGAGTAAATGCCCGGCGCGCCATCAAGATAATCCACTTCAATGCCTGAATCATCCGCTAAGGCTGGCAATCCTGTATGAGCACAGGCATTACGGGCTTTCAAAATGGCGTTTTCAATAAAACTTAGGCCTGTTTCTTCGGCTTCTTCGACGTTAAACTCGCTTTGCGGTTTAATATCAATGCCCATGTCGCCAAGCAACGCATTGAATTCTTTGATTTTTCCGGCATTGTTGCTGGCTAATACGATGGTTTTGTTCATCGGTTTTTTCCTTCATTTTCTAAAACAAAGGCGGCTGATTCGCCGCCTTGTTGTCATCTTTAATCGTTCGATTTATGTTATTGACCGTGGTTTAACGGCTGATATGGAAAATCGCCGTTTCACTGAATAAGTTAGGCATAGAACGAATCCACCAATGGTCTTTTAGTTGGCCATCTACGGCAGCCCAACGTAACACTTTGATATTTTTTTCTTTACAAAGACGCTCAAAATCTTGGAAGGTAAAAAAGTGAATGTTCGGTGTGTCGTACCAGTTGTATGGCAAGAAATCAGACACTGGCATTCTGCCCTTTAACGCCAAATGTAAACGGCTGCGCCAATGGCCGAAGTTCGGGAAAGTGATAATGCATTCTTTGCCGATGCGTAGCATTTCGTCGATCAATAAATCAGGACGACGGAATTGTTGCAAAGCATGAGTCATCAAAACTAAGTCAAAACTCTGGTCATCAAAGTTTTGCAAACCTTCGTCGATGTTTTGCTCTAAAACTGGAATGCCTTTTTCTATACAGATATTCAAATCGTCATGGCCGATTTCCAAACCATAGCCGTTCACCTGCTTATTTTTAATAAGGTGGTGGAGCAATTCGCCGGGACCACAAGCCAAATCAAGCACGCGAATATTGGGCTGAACCCATTCGTCGATTATCTCTAAATCAGAACGCATTATTTGATCTCCGTGGTTAAGCGATTGGCAACACGGGTTAAAAAGGTGTTTAACACAGTCATGTAACGAGGAATCGGGAATAAAAAGGCGTCATGGCCTTCTGTTGCTTCGATCTTAGCGTAAGAAACTGATTTACCGGCTTTGACAAGTGCGTTGACGATTTCTTCACTACGTTCTGGAGAGAAGCGCCAGTCGGTGGTAAAGGAAACCAATAAAAATTCGCATTGCGCACGGCTTAATACAGCAGAAAGATCGCCATTGGTTTGTGAGGCGGGATCAAAATAATCCAGCGCCTTTGTCATCAGCATGTAGGTATTGGCATCAAAGCGTTTGGTAAATGCTTCGCCTTGATAACGCAAATAGCTTTCTACCTCGAACTCAATGCCGTAATTGTATTGGTAGCTATCATGGCGCATCTGACGTCCAAATTTAGCGCCCATGGCATCGTCTGAAAGGTAGGTGATGTGGCCAAGCATGCGGGCCAAACCAAGACCGTTGGTTGGTACGGAATTATTGTCTATATAGTTGCCATCAAAAAAGTCAGGATCGCGGCGAATGGACTGGCGCGCTACTTCATTGAAAGCAATGTTTTGTGTGGATAGTTTCGGCGCTGACGCGACAATTACGGCAGACTGCAAACGAGTGGGGAAACGGATACTCCATTCCAGTACTTGCATGCCACCTAGGCTGCCGCCAACGATAGCGGCAAAGGTTTGGATGCCCAATAAATCGGCTAAGCGTGCTTGGCTTTCGACCCAATCTTCTACTGTGACAATCGGGAAGCTGGCTTCCCAGCGCTGTCCTGTTTCTGGATTGATGCTAGTAGGGCCCGTTGAACCGCAGCAACCACCTAGATTATTAAGAGCAATCACAAAAAATTTATTGGTGTCGATGGCTTTTCCTGGCCCTATAGCGGTGTCCCACCAACCCGGTTTGCTATCCGACATGGCATGATAGCCCGCTGCGTGATGATCTCCACTGAGTGCATGACAAATCAAAATAGCATTAGAAGCGCTTTGGTTCAGAGTGCCATAAGTCTCGTAAATCAACTGGTACGATGACAAGGATTGTCCGCAGGAAAGCGCCAATGGTGTGTCGAATTGCGCAATCTGTGGCGTAACAATACCAACAGAGTCGGCTGGGATGACGTCCGGCATAGGTTTGTTTATATCCTAAAGTAAAGTCCTAAAGAAAGTGCTCAAATTCCCGTGCAGAAACGTGGGAAGGCTCATCGATGAAAGATGTGACACAGTCTAGCGTTTGTGCACAGTGTCATCAAGAGGCGGATGCCGCCATCGATCTGTGTATGGCGTTAGAAGTTTGAAAGTAAGACGCTTCTGTCATCAGTTGATGGCAGGAGCGTCTTACTTATTAGTGATATCCGAAGAGCGGTAAGTTGTTAAACGAGAGTAAATACCTGAGTTTTAACAGCAAGTTGCTCGGAAATTTTTTGAATCTGTTTAGTTTTATCCGCCAAAATATCGATAGAGCGAGTATCTTGGTTTAATTGTTGAGCAATTTCCTCCATCTCTGTGCTCATTTGAATGGCGGTACTGGCAACATCTTGAATAGCACTTGCCATTGAATCAGTAGATTTCGATCCGGTCATGGCGTTACTCTCTATGTCGCGCATTGCTTCTTCGGCCTTACTGCCATTTTCACTGATGATTTTTAGATTAGATTGTCCGCTTTCCATAGTGCTAATCGCGGTTTGAGTTGATTGCTGAATAGTATTGACTATGTCTGTGATCTTCGAGGTGGCATCGACGGTCTTTTCGGCCAAGGCACGAACTTCATCTGCGACCACAGAGAATCCGCGTCCCGCTTCTCCTGCGCGAGCAGCTTCTATCGCGGCGTTCAGCGCGAGTAAGTTGGTTTGGCTAGCAAGGTCATTAATCATGGCAATGACACTATCGATGTTTTTGGATAAACGGCCTAGTTCATCAAGCTGTTGCCCTGTCATATTCACTATATTTACTGTGTCGGTGATGCTGCTTAACACTGATTTAATCGTATCCGCGCCAGATTTAGCTGATTGGTAGGTTTCATTGGAGTGCGCTTGAAGTGTATTTGTGGTGCTAGACAATTCGGTTAAACGGCTAGAAATATCGTCCGTTGCAGAAGCCAATGAATGCGTACGCTGGTTGACTAAGTGGTTACTGTTGGCAATGCTGCTGATGGTGTTGTTTAAATCAGTAGACATAGTACTGACATTGTCAGTTGTCGAAACAACATCTTTTAATACGTCACCCAAGCCGCTAGTCATTTCATTGAGGGATTGGCTCAATTGATCGAACTCATCGTTACGTTTAGTGTTAACCGACGCTTTTGATGACATATCGCCTTTTTTAACTTTATTAAGGTCAGTAATAATGTTTTGTAACGTGCTATTGACGCTGCGGCCAATGGCAAGCATGAGTAGTGCAGCTACTAGAATTACTGCGATACTAACGCTCAGTAGGGTTGCGTTGGCTTGAGTAGAGCTTTTTTCTGTGCTGTTTTCTGCTTGCTGAACTTTGTCCTCAATCAGTTGATTCGCTTTAAGTTGGCTTTCGGTAAATTGATTTTTTTGCGTCGTGAAAGAATTTTCAATCTCGTTAAGTGATTTGTATTCTTTACCGTATTGCAGAATGGCATCGCGGTATGCATGGGCTTTTACACCATGAGTGTCTTGAAAGCCAAAGTTCTCAATTCGGTTATCGAAGCGGTCGAAACTGGCGGTGAACTCTTCTAAATTGCTTTCGGTTGGATCTGATAAATAGCCAGCCTCAGCCTTACGCACATTGGTGAACTCTCGTTTTAATAAGCTAAGCTTTTGGATATCTTCGCTTATTTCTGTCCCCATTTGATCTACGCTACCGCGTAAACCTGAAGAGGAATCGAAACCAATAACATAGCGTTTTTCGATCAGCGTGATGAGTGCTTGGCTATAGTCGTTAAGTTCTATTAGGTTTTCTTCGAGAGTTTGCTTCAAGTTTTGGCTATGAGCTTTTTCAATATTTGTAGCTATGGTGTTGGCGTTCTGCGCAATTTGTTCTTTCGCGCTTGCAACGTAATCTTGGTAATTGTCCACAGAAATGGAGCGCAGACTGTCAGCTATTTCTAGCATGTGAATGCTCAGCTGATCATTTGATGCTTGAATTTTTGAGAGGTTTCTCAGCTCATTGTTGGCGCTTTGTTGGAATGAGAGCCCTGTCATGGCTACAGCGGTGACGATAATTAACCCCGTAATCGCAGTGATAAGAAGTATGAACAGTTTGGTCTTAAAGGATAGGTTTGACAGCATAGGTACCTTCCATCGCGAGGCAATGTTTAAGTGAAGTGCTCATTAATGGCACATATTTTATTAGGTTATGCAAGTATCGTGCTCAAATCAAAACGGCTGATATGGTTTGTTTTGATTAAGACATTATAGAAGGGGAAATATTGTTTTGCTTATTTCTGGTGCGATGTTTGTGTGGGGGAGCCAGAAAGCCCTATTTTGGATAGGGCTTGAATACTTAATTATTTAGACACTTCAAATAATCGATAAACTAATTGGCCAGCGATTTTTTCTTTCAATAAAGACCAGTGGCTTGGTAGTGCGGGTAAATCGGCTTCTTTTTCCATTTCGATATAAACAAGCGCACGATCTGCGAGCCAGCCTTTTTCAAGCAAAGGGATAATCTGTGCTAACCAGCCTTTGCGGAACGGTGGATCTAAAAACACAATATCCATAGCGTGTGGTGTTACGCTATCAAGAAAGACAGCCGCGTTTTGTGCGATCACATTGGCTTTATCCGTTGCATTTAATGTCGCTAAGTTTGTTTGCATCTGCTGCGATACTACACGTGAGTTATCGACAAAGGTCATGTGTTTTGCACCGCGTGATAGCGCCTCTAACCCAAGCGCACCGGAACCACAAAACAGGTCGCCACAAACAGCACCTGGAATATAAGCATTAATCCAGTTGAACAAGGTTTCTCGTACTCTGTCAGGTGTTGGACGTAAGCCTTCAATATCTGGAATCGGCAATTGGCGAGAGCGCCATTCACCGGCGATGATACGAAGTCTCGATGCCTTCGCTTTGCTTTTATTCGAGACGTTACTTAGAACTTTTTTCTTCATTGGTAAACCTGAATCTCTTGATAGGACGATGGTTTTAATAGGTGTTGCAGAGCCGTTTGATAATCTTCTATGGTGAAGCTGTCGATGGCATCTTTGTAACCTTCGGCGAACTGTTCCACGGTGAGCGCGCCATCTTCATGGGTGACTTGTGTGGCAATATAGCTCCACCAAGTTGGTGATAGCGTTTGTTGTTCGAGTTGATGTTTAAAATTATCCAGTAGCGTGTCAAAGGCTTTTTTGTCATTGACTGAAGGGACTTGTTCTACAAACACTAGGCTTTTAGCACTAATGAAGCGATTTGCATCATAGCTAGGTTGGCTTACTGTTTCTGTGATGCTGTTAGCATATTGGATGTTCCACCACGCCCAAGGGCGCTGGGGTGAAAGCGTAAAAGCGAGCTGAACAAAATCAATATGCTGTTGCTGGTTGAGTGTAGAAACCAAGTCGGCGCCCCAAATTTGCAGACTGATCCATTCTTTGATAGAAGACACTGGCACTAATGCAATGGCGCTACGAGTTTGCCAAAGTTCGCCTTCGTTTTGTTGAATTGTTGAACTAATAGACTCGTAATGAATAGCCTCAGCAGACGCATTGGAAAGCTGATAATCTTGGCTGATAGCATTAATAGCATTTTTGACGGTTTGCTTAGTTTCTGGAGACATTTCACCCACGATAAAAATAGTAGCGGCAGACGATTTTAAGCTCTGGTAATAGTCGGAAACTTGTTTTAAAGAGACAGTAGTTGTGGTGTTGTTTTGATTATTAGTCTTATCGAAAAATAAAACATTTTCTAGTTCATGTTGCACAGGAGGATTAGCTTGGTGTTGGGTTTGCCAAGCATCGAAAGTGCGAGGTTTGAAATCTGGCTGTCTAAGCCAATTGGTTGCTAAGGACAGCGTCGGCACCAAATACTTAGGTTCATTACTCAGAGTCAAACCAATGGTTTGATTTTCATGATCATAATAGCTGTTTGCGCTGGCAGCTAAGGGCGCGAGCCTTTGGTTAATTGAAGCAGTACTAAGTGGTAAAGAGTCGCTCATTAACATGGCCAGCGTGGTTTGGATCAATGTTATGTTAGTCGTGACTGAGCGAAATGAAAAACGAAGCTCCAGTTTGTTGCTATCTTGCCATTCTGTTTGTTTTATCCAGATCACAGGAATACCTGACGTGGTTGTCCATTTCTCAATCTGAGGTGTGGGGAATTTACTGCTCGGAGCGGTTAAATTTAATAGCCAAATAGCCAAAGTACAGAACAACATGACCGCCGCCAGAACGGGTCGGCTAAATAGAGGTTTGCTATCGTCGGACATAATGAGCCTTGAGTGGTGCGTGTTAAGAATATTTTGGTTAAAACTAAGCCTGTTTGCGAGCCAGAATGATGTTAAAATAACCGTTTTTAAGTGTCCATGTATGTGGCGTTGTGTCTAATCATAGCATTTCACTGATGTTTATCGCATCAGTCAAAATAAAGAGACTGATTTAATGGAAGTTGTTAACCAAATTATTGTTTTTTTTACACCATATCTTGGTGAATATGCGCGTTATGTTCCTATTGCGATTGGAACACTTTTAGCCATTATTGCTTTCGTTGTTCGCCGTCGTTTTGTGAACAAAATGAATGCAGATATTGCCGCAGCTAAGAAAAAGGATATAGATAAGCCCGATTCAGTTCAGGATGAAGCCATCTCAGCGGAAACAGTGGCTAATGACGCACAACTTGCAGATGAAGTGGCGACAACTACTAAAGCACACGCAGTCGAAGAAATACCAAGAGAGTCAGAGCCAGTGCAGCCAGCGTTATCTTGGTCACAGCGTTTTAAATTGGGCTTGTCTCGCACCCGCAGCGGATTAGGTAACGGCTTGTCTTCCGTTATCGGCGGTCATAAAAAAGTAGATGATAATCTGCTGGAAGAGCTAGAAACTCAGTTATTGATGGCGGATGTTGGTATTGATGCCACGCAGACCTTGATAAGTGCGTTAACAGACAAGTTAAACCGTAAAGAATTAAAAGACTCAGCGACCTTGTTGAGCCATTTAAAAGCCGATATGAATGGTATTCTTAGCCAATCACAACAAATGCTAGAGCCTGTTAGTAAAGATGGCCCATTTGTTATTCTAATGGTCGGCGTGAATGGTGTCGGTAAGACGACAACTATTGGTAAGCTGGCCAAAAAATATCAGGCTGAAGGTAAAAGTGTTATGTTGGCGGCAGGGGATACTTTCCGTGCAGCGGCAGTTGAGCAGCTTCAAGTATGGGGTGAGCGTAATAATGTTCCTGTTGTGGCTCAGCACACTGGTGCTGATTCGGCGTCGGTTATTTATGATGCGATTGAGTCTGCCAAAGCGAAAGGCGTCGATATCGTTATTGCAGATACTGCTGGTCGTCTACAAAACAAAGCGAATTTGATGAACGAGCTGTCTAAAGTCGTTCGTGTAATGAAAAAGCTAGATGAAAACGCGCCACATGAAGTTATGTTGGTTTTGGATGCCTGTACTGGTCAAAATGCTATCAGTCAGGCTAAGCTGTTTTCCGAAGCGGTTGGTGTAAGTGGTATTACACTGACTAAACTGGATGGAACCGCAAAAGGCGGTATTATTTTCGCCATCGCTAAACAGTTCGGCATTCCTATACGTTATATTGGTGTGGGTGAACAAGCGGATGACTTACGTCCATTTGTCGCTCAAGAGTTTGTCGATGCCTTGTTTGATAGCGAATAGCTCGATAGTCAACTGCTTGATGGTAAAGTAAGTGGTGATTAGACCTTTCTTCTTTCTAATTTAAGGATGCTGGATTAGCGTGGAAATCGAATTTCAACGAGTGGGTAAAAAGTACGAGAGCGGACAAGAAGCACTGTCTCAGGTGAGTTTTCATTTGCAGCAAGGTGAAATGGCTTTTCTTACTGGGCATTCAGGTGCAGGTAAAAGCACTTTGATGAAACTCATGATGATGATCGAGCGTCAAACCTCGGGCCAAATTTTGGTCGATGGGGTGGATCTACGTACGTTGAGCCGCCGAGCGATTCCTCATCATCGGCGTCGTGTTGGCGTCGTGTTCCAGAATCATCAGTTATTATTAGACAGAAGTGTTTTCCATAACGTTGCCTTGCCATTGTTGGTGAGCGGAGCGGATCCCCAACAAATTGCTAAGCGAGTACGTGCGGCGCTGGATAAAGTTGGGTTGTTGGATAAAGAAAAGTACTATCCAATGGCGTTATCTGGTGGCGAGCAACAACGCGTTGGTATTGCGCGAGCCGTGGTGAATAAACCGCAATTGTTGTTAGCCGATGAGCCGACCGGTAATTTGGATCCTAAATTGTCAGCAGAAATCATGAATCTATTCCAAGAGTTTAATCGTGTTGGAGTGACCGTTTTGGTTGCCAGTCATGATTTAGCTCTGGTTGCGCGCATGCGTCATCGTGTTTTGACTTTAAACCAGGGGCGAATGGTGAATGATGGAGGGTTTGGCTAAATGGCACAGAAGCCGAATCAACGCGGTGCGACTAGGGAATCGATTAAAGCAACTAAGCATAATTGGCCGACGCGAACGTCTTTTAGTCCGAGTAAATATTTTCGTCAGCATCAAACGACCTTAACTGAAAGCTTTATGCGGCTAGTGCATTATCCATTGGCCAGTGTGATGACGGTGATGGTAATTGCGATTGCCTTGTCTCTACCGGGCGGTTTGTATGTTTTGCTGAAAAATGTGCAATCTGTGACGGATCAATGGGAACAGCAATCGGTTATTACCTTGTACCTTTTTCCTAACTTAGAAGACACGCAAGCGCTTGCCTTGTCGCATCGACTTTCTGCGCAAGCCGATATTGCGTCAGTTGAGTATATTTCTAAGGAAGAAGGGCTTCGGTATTTTGAGCGTTCCAGTGGTTACGAGCAGATTATGTCTGCTTTGCCAGAGAACCCTTTGCCAATTGTACTGCGAGTTATTCCTAGACAAACGGTAGATATTACGACGTTATCGAGTTTGCAGGCTTTACGAAACCAGCTAGCGGCACAAAAAGAAGTGGAATATGCAGAACTTGATGCACAATGGTTACAGCGTCTTGCGAATATACTGAGTTTTGGGCAGCGATTTGTCTATGCGTTGTCGGTTTTGTTAGTCGTTGCTGTGTTGTTGATTGTTGGCAATACCATTCGCATGGCGGTAGAAAGTCGTCGTGATGAAGTGTTGGTTATGAAATTGGTTGGTGCAACCGATGCTTATATTCGCCGACCATTTTTGTACATGGGTTTTTGGTTCGGGGTATTGGGCGGCTTTTTTGCCAGCCTTTGTATTCTCGTGCTTAGCTGGTGGGTAAGTGCTCCTGCAGAACGATTGATTGATCTCTATCAAAGCGGATTTCAACTGCAAACTTTTAATGCGGATGAAATTATTTTATGTTTAACTATTAGTGCATTTATTGGTGTGTTTGGTGCTTGGATTGCCGTTAACCGACATATCGCGACTATTGAACTGCAGTGACAATGAAAGGCTAATATTACTACTAAGATAATAGCCATGGTTTATTCACATTTATGTCACACACAAGCAGAATTTACTTGTTAGTATTTTGTCATATACAGTATGAACAATTAGAAAGGTGGAAATAGAGATGGGTAAAGCTCTCCAGCCTACGGATATGATGATTCCTGGTCAGAACCTAGAGTCTTACATACAAGCCGTCAGCAGAATTCCGATTTTAACCGCAGACGAAGAAAAAGCGTTGGCGGAACGTCTTTATTATCAAGAAGACCTTGAAGCTGCGCGTACCTTGGTTATGTCGCACTTAAGATTTGTTGTACATATTGCGAAAAGTTATTCTGGATATGGTTTAGCGCAAGGCGACCTTATTCAAGAAGGTAACGTTGGCTTGATGAAAGCGGTTAAACGCTTTAACCCAGAAGTCGGTGTTCGCCTTGTTTCCTTTGCTGTGCATTGGATTAAAGCCGAGATTCATGAGTTTATTCTGAAAAACTGGCGCATTGTTAAAGTTGCGACGACAAAAGCACAACGCAAAATGTTCTTTAATTTGCGTAGCGCGAAAAAGTCTTTGTCTTGGTTTAGTAATTCAGAAGTAGAGTCGGTTGCTAGTGATTTAGGAGTGACACCTGAAGTGGTTCGTCAAATGGAAGGGCGCTTAAGTTCTTCTGATATGGCGTTTGATGCTTCTGCAGATGACGATGATGACAGTGCTTTTCAAGCGCCATCTCAATATCTAGAGGACCATCGTTCAGATCCTGCAACCTTGCTTGAAAATGGTAACTGGGAGGAAGATTCCAATCAGCGCTTAGAAGTCGCTATGGCGGATCTTGATGAGCGTAGCCGAAATATTCTAGTGCAACGATGGTTGTCTGATGCAAAATCTACCTTGCATGAATTGGCCGATGAATACGGTGTTTCTGCTGAGCGTATTCGCCAGCTTGAAAAGAACGCAATGAAGAAAATTCGTCTTGCAATGGGTGATGGTCAGTTTGACTGATCGTTATCGTTAGCATGCAAAAGCAATAAAGCCCTCGCTTTGGAGGGCTTTTTTATGTCTATTGATTTTTATATTCTCTGGCTTTTATGTGTTTACCGACTTTGTAGTTGATTGCCAGGAACAAATCGCCATGTTCGAATGATTTCCAGTTTATCCACTTCTTTCTTTAGTTCGCTTGGGAAGACCTGAAAAGGTTCAGCTAGACGGACAATACGCATGGCGGCATCATCCAAAACACGAATCCCTGAAGAGTGCAGAACTTCAATATCATCGACATAACCGTTCGGCTGTATAATAACGGCTAGACGTAGCTCTCCATAAAGGTGATTGCGTTTTGCTTCTTCTGGGTAGTGAATATTGCCGATTCGTTCAATGCGGCGTCGCCAATCGTCTAGGTATTGGGCATCAATGGCGGCTTTGGCAGAGACAGATGTTAAACGGCGGATTCTTGGGCGTTTGGCGTAGGCTTGTCGTTGTTGATCCAATAACGCTTCTAATGTCGCTATATCGTTGGATATATGACTAGGGATCTGGGTTTCACCACGGAATTTTTCTTCTAGTGTTTTGGGTTCATTTTCTGATTCATTGATAATCTCAAATACCGCTTCTTGGTTTCTGGTTGCGAGTAGACTTGGCTCGTCAATAGGTTCGGCAGAGGCAAGTTGGGGCTGGACAGGAGGTGATATTTCTTGAATGGTGTCAGATAAAAAACGCGCATTTTCTGTAGTGGTGAGCTTTTGCTTACGTAGTTCAGTGCCACTTGCTTGCTGGTTGGCTTGTGCAATAAAGTCAGCCTCAACTGGTGCTTTTGTCGTGTGTTGAACGAGCGTCACCTCTAGCGTTTTAGACTTGGGAGAGGGAAGCTCGAAATCGAAGCCAATAATCATCACCATTAGCGCATGAAAGCTAATGGCGATGAAAAGCGCAATAGAAAATTTATCTGTTACTCGCATGTAAATATTACTGAAGACGTTTTTCTATGGCTTCTATCAACATCATAGCGATATTCAGATCGAATTGAGTATCTAGTTCGCGAACGCAAGTTGGGCTGGTAACGTTGATTTCAGTGAGATAGTCGCCGATTACGTCTAAGCCAACAAACATTAAGTTCTTTTCTTTCAATGATGGAATCACTTGCTCGCAAATCCAGCGATCGCGATCAGTAAGAGGTCTGCCTTCACCACGTCCGCCTGCAGCTAAGTTGCCACGGGTTTCACCTGATGCCGGAATGCGTGCTAGTGCAAACGGCACAGGTTCACCATTAACAACCAAAATGCGCTTATCGCCATCTTTGATTTCTGGGATGAATTTTTGTGCCATGATTTGCTCTACGCCCATGTTTGTTAGGGTTTCAATAATCACGCTGATGTTTGAGTCATCCGGTTTAATGCGGAAAATCGAACTGCCACCCATGCCGTCCAAAGGCTTGAAAATAACGTCGCCATGTTCTTTGTGGAAACTTTTCAGCAAGTCTGCACGTCGAGTCACTAAGACTGGTGGGCAGCAATGAGGGAACTGAGTGGCGAAGAGCTTTTCGTTGCAGTCACGTAAACTTTTAGGGTCGTTGACCACAAGTGCGCCATCTCTTTCTGCTTGTTCTAGAATCATGGTGCTGTAAACGAATTCGCTATCAAATGGCGGATCTTTACGCATTAAGATCACATCCATATCACCCATTGCCATTTTTGTTTCTTCACCAAGATCGTAAAAGTGCGCAGGATCTTTATAAACGTTTAATGGGCGCGTCATTGCGTAGGCTTTGCCATTGTCTAGAAACAGGTCTTTTTGTTCCATATAAATAAGTTGCCAGCCTTTTTCTGCTGCAGCCCATAGCATGGCGAGAGAAGTGTCTTTTTTGTAGTTTATGGAAGAAATGGGATCCATAACAATGCCGAGTTTGATAGTCATAAGGCGGTTCCTAAAAGCGAAAGCAACGTTTTAGTGCTTTGTTTAATCTGTTAATAGGTGTTGATGCTATAGAAATATGGGGGCGCTGAGAAGAAAAAACACCCATGATTTTAAGATAGTTGCTTAGGTGGATAAGAATATGACAATGAGTGGGCTCTATAGAAAAATGAGTTTGTAATACTATCGACTCAATGCCTTATATTTTGATCATTAAAAAGCAGAATCATTGGTCGTAAAAATGGTATGTTTTACCAATGATTCTGTTAGGAAAAGAATATTCTCGGTCTACCAGTTTCCAGTGTTTCCATTAGCGTCTAAGAATAGCTCACTTTCTTGTGCTTTCTCTGAGTCGTCCACAGGTGGAGCCTCAGGTGACAGGGAGACATCATCAACTTTCACCGTACTTTCAGCTGCTTTCAGCTCTTCTGTTGCGCTAGGTTCTGGGGTTGGAGGTATTTTTGCCTTATCAAATTCGTCATTAAAACCAAGGAGTTGCGGGCGATAAATACGGAATGCGCGCATAAGTTCACCTTTAGCGTTAAATAAACGGAATTCTGAAAAAAGTTCATCGTAGTCCGCATTGACATAATCTTGGCGTGCTTGGAAAAGTTCGTTTTCACTATCTAATACATCAAGTAAAGTACGGCGGCCTAAGCGAAATTGTTTTTCGTAAGCAATTTGTGATTCTTTTGTCGCAATGACATATTTACGAATTTGTTCTTTTTGACCTGTGGTTGCTTCAAACGCTGCCCAAGCTAATCGCACAGTGAGTTCAGTATCTCTTATTGTGTTACGGCGTATTTCAGACGCTTGGAGGTTCTGTTGAACGGCAACTTCTTGTTTGCGTTTGTGTGTGCCGCCGCTATAAAGATTGTAGTTCAACCGCACCATGGCTAATAAATCTTCGCTTGGGCCTCTATCACCATCTATATTGTTGTTCCATGTGCGCTCTAAGCCAAAACTAATCGTTGGATATTTGTCTGCATCGGCAATTTTTTGAGAGCTTTCTGTTGCAGCAACGTCCCATCGTGCACCTTCAATTGCCGGATTTTTCTTTAATGATTCATTGATTGCCGACTCAAGGTTTTTTGGTAGCAAGTCTTTATCTGGCATCGGATAGATTAAGTCTTCCGGCGGCATTTCTCCGACAATATTTTTGTAGTTACTTTCGGCATCTTGGAGATTATTAATTGCAGCAAAGTGATTGGCATGGGCCTTAGCGAGGCGTGCGGTTATTTGGCTAAGATCAGATTGACGCCCAATACCTGAGTCGCTTTTTAATTTAATTTGTCCATAAATTCGCTCATGGGTTTTTAAGTTCAGTTCGGCAAGGCCGACAAGCTCTCTGTAACGTAGAATGTTAGCATAAACCTGAGCCACTTCTAGGGCTGTATTCTCAACAGAAATTAGTGCGCTCCAACGATCGGCTTCCGCCTCGCTGTTTAATCGTTCTATCTCATTTTTTGTTGAAAACCCGTTAAATAATGGCTGGTTCAGCGCAAGTTTCAGTTCGCGACGAGTAAGATCAATATCATTCGGTTTGCTATTGTCGGCGTAAGTTGTTTCTCGGCCTATGCCTGCGGAAAGATCCACGCTTGGATAATAGCCAGAGCGACGAGCAATATCTGCATTTTCTTTGGACTCTCGATATTTTGCGACAGCTTGTCTTACAGCAGGATTGTTTTCTATTGCCGTATATGTCGCTTCTTCGAGAGTGATTGCATGCGCTATTGCTGGTAGAAGGGCTACCCCTATATAAACCGTGCAAGTCAAAACTATTCGATTAAACATGTGATCATATGTCCTTTATTAAGTCCTGCTTGAATGGTAAAGCCATTCATAGTCTTAATATGTAGCGATTCTGTTAGTTAGGGCTTTATCAAAGAATAGGTTAGATATCACCCCATAGAGCATTAATTACACTGAGCGCAACAATAGGTGCGGTTTCTGTTCTTAATACTCTAGGACCTAAAGTGATTGCATTAAATCCTGATTTTTCAGAGAGTTGCACTTCTTTTTCGGTCAGACCACCTTCTGGGCCAATCAATAAAGCAACCTGATTGTTAGCAGGTTTTTCATATTGTCGAATCGGTTTTGCACTGTGATGGTGGAGTGTAAGTTTTAACATTTCGTTACAATTGGCAACCCACTCGCTTAACCCCATAGGAGGATAGACTATTGGAACGACGCCTCGACCACATTGCTCAGCGGCACTAATCGCTATTTGCTGCCAATGCTGTTGGCGTTTTTCTGCGCGGCCGTCTTGTAGTTTTACTTCACAACGTTCACTAAAAAGTGGCTGAATAGCAAACACGCCAGCTTCAACGGATTTTTGAATGGCGTAATCCATTCGTTCGCCACGAGATAAAGTTTGTCCAATAGTGACTTGGATTGGGGATTCATTATCTAGTGCTTCGAAGTCTGCTACGTGAATATTAGCAGAGCGTTTTTCGACATCGCACAGGGTTGCGTTAAATTGACCGCTTTTACCATTAAATTCTTGGCCATTAAACACGCGAATAGGGTGGTCTGACTTTAAGCGCAGTACTTTGCAGAGATGCTGAAAGGCAGAGTCAGGAAGGGGAATAGTCGTATTCTCATTGAGTTCGGAGTCGATAAAAATTCGTGGAATACGCATGCTTTGCCTTATGTTTTCGAGTGTAATAAAGATAGAAATAAAAAAAACCTTCTTCTGCAGATCTTATCTAATAAAAGAATAAGGCAGAAGAAGGCTTTTATAACGGAAAATCAGAAAATTATAAACCTGCGGCTTTACGTAGCGCGTCGGCTTTGTCTGTTTTTTCCCAAGTGAAGTTTTCGCCTTCACGACCAAAGTGGCCGTAAGCCGCTGTTGGTAGGTAAATTGGGCGTTTTAGATCTAGCATCTTAATCAAGCCTGCTGGACGCAACTCAAAGTGCTCACGAACCAATTGAGAAATTACTGCGTCGCTTACTTTACCCGTACCAAAAGTATTGATACTGATGGATGTTGGCTCTGCCACACCGATTGCGTAAGAGATTTGGATCTCACACTTATCTGCAAGACCTGCAGCAACGATGTTTTTCGCTACATAACGACCAGCGTATGCAGCAGAACGGTCAACCTTGGATGGATCTTTACCAGAGAAAGCACCACCACCGTGGCGTGCCATACCGCCGTAAGTATCAACGATGATTTTACGACCTGTTAGGCCACAATCTCCAACTGGACCACCAATGATGAATTGGCCTGTTGGGTTAATGAAATATTTGGTTTCTTTGGATAACCACTCAGCAGGAAGAACAGGTTTGATGATCTCTTCCATGACAGCTTCACGAAGATCGGCTTGTTTAATGGACGCACTGTGTTGTGTCGAAAGCACAACAGCATCGATCGCGCATGGTTTACCATTTTCGTCGTAACGGAAGGTAACTTGGCTTTTCGCATCAGGGCGAAGAAAATCGAGCGTGCCGTTTTTGCGTACTTCCGCTTGGCGCTGAACCAAACGATGCGCGTAAGTGATTGGTGCAGGCATTAACACGTCAGTTTCATTAGTGGCAAAACCAAACATCAAACCTTGGTCGCCAGCGCCTTGTTCGTGCTCGCCAGCTTCGTCCACGCCTACTGCGATATCAGCAGATTGCTTACCAATAGCGTTCATAACAGCACAAGATTCCCAGTCGAAACCCATGTCTGAGCTGTTGTAGCCAATTTCACGGATAACGCCACGAGCGATTTCTTCAATGTCGACCCATGCGTTAGTACGAACTTCACCTGCAACTAGAACCATACCCGTTTTTACTAGGGTTTCGCAGGCAACACGTGCTTCTGGGTCTTCTGCCAAAATGGCATCAAGGATAGCGTCGGAAACTTGGTCCGCGATTTTATCTGGGTGACCTTCAGAAACAGATTCTGAAGTAAATAAAGAATATTCTGACATGTTTAGTGCCTCTATCAAAAATGATGGATAAGCGCTAAATAGGTATAAAAAACCCGCTTAGCAATGTTTATATTTCAAAAAAGCTAAACAGGTGATACTGCTTCTGTTTAGCTGAATTTATATAGCGTCCGCAAGCCGAAACAAATCGACGCTGTTAGTGGCAAGAATAATGGACTAGAGCTGTTTAAATATCAACCCGATCTGTGGATTTTAATGAGGCAAAGGACGATTTTTTTGTTACGATGGTGCAGATTTTTATGTATTTTCATTTTCTTTGCCCAATGTTTGGGTGTCACGGTGGTGCCAGCATTGCAAGGTGGCTCTATCCTGTAGAGAATGTTTCTTCTATTTTGTTCGTTAAGCTATCAGGAGTGGAATAACCATGCCGTCTCGTAAACAACTTGCTAACGCCATACGTGCATTAAGTATGGATGCCGTACAAAAAGCCAACTCAGGTCATCCAGGTGCACCTATGGGTATGGCGGATATTGCGGAAGTACTATGGAATGATTTCCTAAAGCACAACCCAAATAATTCAAAATGGGTTGATCGCGACCGCTTTGTGTTATCTAACGGCCATGGTTCGATGTTGATTTACTCACTGTTGCATTTATCTGGGTATAATTTGCCTATCGAAGAGTTAAAACAATTCCGTCAGCTTCATTCCAAAACTCCAGGACACCCAGAATACGGTTATACCGATGGCGTAGAAACCACAACGGGGCCATTGGGAGCAGGTATCAGTAATGCGGTAGGTATGGCAATTGCCGAGAAAACGTTGGCGGCACAGTTTAACCGTGAAGGTCATAACATCGTTGATCATAACACTTATTGCTTCCTTGGCGATGGCTGCTTGATGGAAGGTATTTCTCATGAAGCTGCATCACTAGCAGGCACGTTAGGCTTAGGTAAGTTGGTTGCTTTCTGGGATGACAACGGCATCTCTATTGACGGTCATGTTGAAGGCTGGTTTACCGATAATACGCCACAACGCTTTGAAGCATATGGTTGGCATGTTATTGCTGATGTTGATGGGCACGATCCAGAAGCCATTAAAGCGGCTATCGAAGCGGCAAAAGCAGAAACGACCAAGCCAACACTAATTTGCTGTAAAACTATTATCGGTTTTGGTTCTCCTAATAAATCTGGTAGCCATGACTGTCACGGTGCACCGCTTGGTGATGCGGAAATTGCTGCGGCCCGTGAATTCCTAGGTTGGCCTTATGCTCCTTTTGAAATTCCTGCTGATGTTTACTCTGGCTGGGATGCTAAAGAAGCGGGTGCTGCTCGTGAAACTCAGTGGAATTCTCAGTTTGAAGCGTATAAAGCGGCTTACCCTGAATTGGCTGCAGAATTTGAGCGTCGCGTCATTAAAGGTGAATTGCCTGCCGATTTTGAAGCGAAAACACAAGCTTTCATTCAAGAGTGCCAAGACAAAGGTGAAAACATCGCTAGCCGTAAAGCGTCTCAAAATACGATTGGTTTCTTTGGCGCTATGCTGCCAGAGTTGCTAGGTGGTTCTGCGGACCTTGCTGGTTCTAACTTGACGCTATGGTCTGGTTCTAAAGGTATTCAAGACGATCCAGCGGGTAACTACATATACTACGGCGTTCGTGAATTTGGTATGAGCGGCATTATGAACGGTGCTTCTTTGCATGGTGGTTTTATTAACTACGGTGCGACCTTCATGATGTTTATGGAATACGCGCGTAATGCGGTTCGTATGTCAGCGCTGATGGGTATTCAGAACCTATTTGTTTACACTCATGACTCTATTGGTCAGGGCGAAGATGGCCCAACTCACCAACCAGTTGAGCAATTGGCTAACTTGCGTATGACACCAAACATGTCTGTGTGGCGCCCATGTGATGCAGCAGAAACTGCTGTTGCTTGGAAGGCAGGTATCGAACGCCGTGATGGTCCAACGTCATTGGTTTTCTCTCGTCAAGGTTTGCCAGCACAATCACGTGATGCCGAGCAATTGGCCAATGTTGCTAAAGGCGCTTATATCCTTAAGGACTGTGCTGGTACGCCAGATCTTATCTTGATTGCGACTGGCTCTGAAGTTGGTCTAGCAATGGAGTCTGCTGACGCACTAACGGCGAAAGGTAAGAACGTTCGTGTGGTATCTATGCCATCAACAAATACATTTGATGCACAAGATGCTGCTTACAAAGAGTCTGTATTGCCAAGCAATGTGACTAAGCGTGTTGCTATCGAAGCGGCTCATACTGATTACTGGTACAAGTACGTTGGTTTTGAAGGCGCTATGGTGGGTATGACGACTTTCGGTGAGTCTGCTCCTGGTGGCGATCTTCTAAAATACTTCGGCTTTACGGTCGATAATGTGGTTGCGACAGCTGAGAAAATTCTAGCCGCGTAATCTCGTTGCTTGATAAGAAAAGAGGTGTACGCATGTATGCCTCTTTTTCCCTTTATTAAGGTAGAGGGTGATGGTTTTCAGGTCACTTTCTTTGCGATGAAGTAGTAGGAATATGTTGCGAGTCGCTATCAATGGTTATGGTCGTATTGGGCGTTCGGTATTACGAGCGCTTTATGAAAACGGCTACCGTGATCACATTCAAGTGGTTGCTATTAATGAATTGTCTGATCTTGAGACAATCAGTTATCTTACGCGCTATGACACGACTCATGGTCGCTTTCCTCTGCCTGTTTCGACTCAGGGCAATGCATTGCTTATCGGCGATGATGCTATTTTATGTTTTTCTTCTGCGACACCCGATGAACTTGATTGGGCATCTCTTGAATTAGATATGGTGCTCGAGTGCTCTGGTAGTTTTTCTGGGCGAGAAGGCGCTCAAGCTTACCTGAATGCTGGTGTGCCGCGATTGTTGCTTTCTCAGCCGGCTGCAGCAGATGTTGATGCGACGATTGTCTATGGTTTTAATCATCATGATATTCAGGCGAATCACAATATCGTTTCAGCTGCATCTTGTACGACTAATTGTTTGATTCCAGTTTTGGACATCGTTAAGCAGTTTTCAGGCGTTGTTCATGGTATGACACAGACAATTCATTCGGCGATGAATGATCAGCCAGTGATTGATGGCTATCACACGAAAGACCTACGTCTAACGCGTGCTGCTTTGAGTTCGATTATTCCTGTCGATACGGGATTAGCGAGAGGTATTACACGGATGATGCCAGAACTTGACGGAAAAATGGGTTGTAACGCAGTGCGTGTGCCAACATTAAATGTTTCTTTAATTGATTTCGTTTTACGTACAGAGCGAGATGTTACTGCCGAGCAAATCAATTCGCAGTTAGAACAAGCGGCTAACTCGAAATACGCAGGATTAATGGGCTTTACCAAAGAAGCACATGCTTCGGTGGATTTTAATCATGACCCGCGTTCAGTGATTATCGATAGTACGCAAACTCAAGTAATTGATCAGCGAATGGTGAAGTTATTGTGTTGGTTTGATAATGAATGGGGCTACGCTAACCGTATGTTGGATGTGGCTAAGTATTGGGCTGGTGTGATTAAGCAATCAAAATTGGATTGATTCACCCGAATGTTAAATAACGAGGACATCGTACATGACCGTAATTAATATGAAAGATGTAGATCTGGCGAATAAACGTGTGTTAATTCGAGAAGATCTAAACGTGCCAGTAAAAGACGGCAAAGTAACCAGTGACGCACGTATTCGTGCTGCTTTGCCAACCATTAAGATGGCGTTAGAAGCAGGTGCGAAAGTCATGGTGATGTCTCACCTTGGTCGTCCAACAGAAGGTCAGTACGAAGAAGAATACTCGCTTCAACCGGTTGCGACACATATTGCTGGTTTGTTAGGACAAGATGTACCGTTAGTAAAAGATTGGCTGGATGGTGTTGAAGTTGAATCTGGTCAGCTTGTTTTGGTTGAAAACGTACGTTTTAACCTTGGCGAGAAAAAAGATGATGAAGCTTTGTCTAAGAAAATGGCGGCTTTGTGCGATGTGTTCGTGATGGATGCATTTGGTACAGCTCACCGTGCCCAAGCGTCTACTCACGGTGTCGCGAAATTTGCACCAATCGCTTGCGCTGGCCCATTATTGTCAGCTGAGCTTGAAGCATTAGAAAAAGCTTTGGCGAAACCCGCTCGTCCAATGGCGGCCATTGTTGGTGGTTCAAAGGTATCGACTAAGTTGACTGTTTTAGAATCTTTGTCTGATAAAGTTGATCAGTTGATAGTGGGTGGTGGTATAGCCAATACTTTCTTGGCTGCTGCTGGTTTTCCTGTGGGCAAGTCGTTGTACGAAGAAGATTTGATTCCTCAGGCCAAAGCTTTGATGGCAAAAACTAGTATCCCATTACCTGAAGACGTTGTTGTAGCTACCGCGTTCGCGCCAGATGCTGTGGCGACAGTAAAAGATGCAGCAGATGTTGGACCTGATGATATGATTTTGGATATCGGGCCTAAAGCGGCGGCTGCGTTCGCGGCTTTGCTTGAAGAGTCTCAGACGATTATTTGGAATGGTCCAGTGGGTGTTTTTGAATTTGACCAGTTTGGTGGCGGAACTAAAGCGCTTGCGATGGCCATTGCGAACAGCAAAGGCTTTTCAATTGCCGGCGGTGGTGACACATTAGCGGCCGTTGATAAATATGATATTGCGGACCAAGTCTCTTATATTTCGACTGGTGGTGGGGCGTTCCTTGAATTTGTTGAAGGAAAAGTGTTACCAGCGGTTGCGATGTTGGAGTCACGCGCGCAAAATTAGTATCAAAGAATGACAAAGATCGTTCTAAAGCACTTTATAAGTAATAAAAAGGCGAAAAGCCTATTTCGTTAATACCGTTAGAAGCTGATTTGTGCTGAAAACGGTGTTGTCGAAAAACAAAACTAGAGAGTGACCTACTCGGCGCTAGTCGGGTATGACAATAACGATAAGGCGTAAGCCACATGGCCTGCGATAAGCAACGTCATGATTACAAGATTATAGAGTTAACTAACACCATAACTCTGTTCGTTATAAATACAATATAAGACAAATTGTCAGAGGAAATCTTTTATGCCTTTAATTAGTATGCGTCAACTGCTCGATCATGCAGCAGAACACAGCTATGGTTTGCCAGCCTTCAACGTGAATAACATGGAGCAAGTTAAGGCGATTATGGAAGCTGCTCACGAAGTAAACTCTCCAGTAATCATGCAAGCGTCAGCTGGTGCTCGCAAATATGCTGGTTCTCACTTCCTACGTCACTTGATTGCCGCTGCAATTGAAGATTACCCGCATATTCCTGTTGTGATGCATCAGGACCATGGTACGTCTCCAGCTATCTGTCAGCGTTCTATTCAGCTTGGTTTTTCGTCGGTCATGATGGATGGATCTTTGATGGCCGATGGTAAAACACCGGCTAGCTATGACTACAACGTTGATGTGACTCGTCGTACTGTTGAATTCGCACACGCATGTGGCGTATCAGTAGAAGGCGAGTTGGGGGTGTTGGGTTCTTTAGAAACTGGTCAAGCTGGTGAAGAAGACGGCGTTGGTGCAGAAGGCACACTTTCTCATGATCAAATGCTAACTGATCCACAAGAAGCGGTAGACTTTGTTAATGCAACCGGTATTGACGCATTAGCTGTGGCGATTGGTACTAGCCACGGTGCATATAAGTTTACTCGTCCACCAACAGGTGACATTCTTGATATTGAGCGTATTGCGAAAATCGTAGAATTATTACCAAATACACATATTGTGTTGCACGGCTCTTCTTCTGTTCCACAGGATTGGTTGTCTATTATCAATGAATTTGGTGGCGACATTCCTGAAACTTACGGTGTGCCGATTGATGAGATCGTTAAGGCGATCCGTTACGGTGTTCGTAAAGTGAACATTGATACAGATTTACGCTTGGCAGCAACAGGTGCTATTCGTCGCAGCTTGGCTGAACACAAAGGTAACTTTGATCCACGTAAATACTTAACCGAAAGTATCAAAGCGATGAAGGCGGTTTGTATTGATCGTTATGAAGCTTTCGGTTCTGCAGGCCAGGCTTCTCGTATTCATACTATGGATCTTGAAGAGATGGCTGTTCGTTACGAGCGCGGTGAATATTCTGGTGGTCGCGTTTTTTAAGCCTTGCTTTGAAAAGAATAAGGCTTAAAAAATGGTGGGTAGATATAGGTTAAAGAAAAATATTTTAGTTTTTTTTATAAAAAAGCAAAAAAAACTATTGACCGGAAAATTCAATTACCTATAATGCTCGCCATTCCTTGCGGGAGTGGTGGAATTGGTAGACACGCTGGATTTAGGTTCCAGTGCTTCACGGCGTGAGAGTTCGAGTCTCTCCTTCCGCACCAAATTTAAAAAAAGCTGACTTTATGTCAGCTTTTTTTTGTCTTTTTTATATCAGCCGTTTTTAAAACGGACTGCAGGCCATTTTCTTCGTTATATAAGCCTATTCAGCGCACATTTATCATACTGAAGCGTATTTTCTTGTTCCTGTTATCACCAAAGTTCGTTAACTTGGTTAGAATGATTTTTTCTATGATGTTTCATCGGGTTCGGTAATGCGAAGACTACATTCTTTTGTTATATGGGTTGTGCTAGGGAGCCTTGCTTTCACTGTGCAAGCCGCCAACATGGCGCTTGATCTTATGGACAGTCAAGATTTTTATCTGTCGACGCCAAGACAAGGCCCTTTGGCTGAGCAGTTCACTACGATAGTTAATTCTCCTCCTAATCCAATACGAGTGTCTCAAAAGCGGGCTGTACGTATTGCTTTGTTATTATTTGGTGATATGAATTCCCTCGAAAATAGATCCATCTTAGTAACATTTAGAAAGCGAATGCGTGAACTAAATATTGATTATCGCCTAGATACTTATATGGACGGTTTTGAGTCTAATGGTGATTTAACATCTTATTTTAAGATGGCTAATGCTCAGCCAGATTATATTATTATGACCAAATTGGGCTCTGTTCAACGCCGATTTTTGGAGCGTTTTTTATACTCAGGCAAGCCAAAAGTTATTTTGTACGACTTTGCCTCACCATTGACCCATTGGATGAATCATCCACCATTAATGTACGTTGGTTTTGATCAAAAAAAGGCAACGACTATGCTTGCTAGTTATCTTGAACGCCAGTTACCTGAAGAGACAAAGATTTCTGCATTGGTTTTGCCGACAGGCTATTTGGGGCATATGCGTTGTGATTTATTTCTTGATGAGATGGCGAAGTATAAGCGCCATATCAGTCGGATTAGGGCTGTATCGGATGATAGGCGTAGTGCATTTGAAGCAGCTCGAATTATATTAAAAGAAAATTCACCGGACTTCATTTTTAGCTGCTCGCAGAATATTTCTGAAGGCGTGATTGAAGCATTACAAGCCGAAGGTTTTGATACGCAAATTCAGACTAATGCATGGGGGGGATCTTCGAGTGGTATTGCAGATTTAGAGAGTCGAAAAGTAAAAGCGAGTGTGCTTTTTATGAAGGATGATCTTTCTATTGCGATAGCAGAAGCGATTAAGTTGGATCTTGAAGGAAGAAATATGCCCACCCTTTATGTTGCTAACTCTATGCTTGTGCCCGCAGAGTTAGATTCAGAAAGTCTACGCTTGATGGTACAGCAAGCTCATCATTATTCGGTGGAACTATGGCAGGAGTAACGGTTAGTTTGCAGCATCGATTACGCTCCAAGGTGCTTATATTAGCTTGTGTGGCTTTTTTAGTTGTGACTTTTATGTCTTTATATTTTATTGAAGCATTAAATCAAACCGCCGCTGAAAAAAACCTAGCACTAAAGCATCGTGTTGTTGAACAAGCTTTTAATGGCTATTTGGCTCGTGCTGAAGATGAAATGAAATTTATTGGTCAGGATCTTTCATTGAGTAATTATGCGGCTGGACGTGAATTGGATTTGTTGTTCAGCCACCACGAAGTGTTGTTTTTTGGCGGGTTGGATTTTTTCTATATTGAATGGGCAAATGGCAAGTATTCGATGGATCCTAGAGCGCGTCTATTTACCAAAGTGGATCTACAGTCAGTATTGGGAGAAGGGTTTATTAATCGATGGACGTCTATAGTGACAACAGATGATTCCATTTTGCTGATGTTTAAAAAGAAACTGCTTTCGCCAGATCAAGAAAATATTGGTTTTTTATATGGCTTTATTTCATTAAACGATAACTTAACTTTAGCTAATGAGTTACTTGAGAGCGCCCAAGTCAGTGCTGTGCGGGTTTATGATAAAGAGCATAATCGTGTCTTGCTTGAAGAGCATAAAGTTGGTGTAGATCTGTCTGGAGAAACATTACAGTCTCGCTTGCCACTGGTATCGCCTATTCAGGCAGATTTGCAATTAGATATTATCCAAAAACGTATATTTTCTTCTACGATCTTAACTAATGCATTGCCTTTGATTGCTGGGATTGGGTTTGTTTTATTTAGCTTTTGTTTGCTGCTATTTCGCCAAGTTAAAACACTTATTTTCCAACCTCTTGAATCGATTGTTTATCGTCATGAGGAAGGTCTATTGCCATATACTGAGCTACAGCCTATACAGTTGCAAAGCAATCAATATAAAGCCTTTATAGAGTCCAAAGAGCATAGGTTTAAGCTTCTTGCAGAATCGATACACAGTGCCATTATTTTCTGTACCGAAGTGGCGGAAGTTGAGTTAATCAATTCGGAAGCAAAGCTGCTTTTTCCTGACGCTGATAAAGCGCGAACGCTTTTTGATTTTATGCCTATTTCTTGTCATCAATCGATTCAAGAAGCGTTAAAGGGCGAAGTTGGTGTTGCCTTTGAGTTAACAGACAGTAGTTTAGGTCGAATATATCAATGGCAAGTTCATTCCTTTAAAAACGAGAGTAATTACCGCGGCTTATTATTAGTAGGGCGAAATGTTACTCAAGAAATTAGTTTAATGTGGCAACTGGAGCAGTTGCAGCCATTGTCGTCTGCGCAGCAAAAGAAAGTAGATACTGACGCTATATTGAGTGAGTTGACGTATCTTTCTTCACTGCCAGGTTATATTGATAGTAAACATCTTCAGGGCTGGCTTGCGTTATTAATATCTGTATTAGATGACATTAGTACCTTAGACAGTAAGGTATCTTATTTGCCCATAGGAGAAATCTTTTGTCAGGAAAGTGCTCGAGTTATGGCTGCAATGGGGGTAGAGGCTAATAGGGCGCTGTTGGACTGTTCTGTCGAAGTAGGTGCAAAAAGCATTGCGGTGGATGCAAGTTTCAGAGGACTGATTCGTGTTTTACTCATGATGGTAATGTCGAATGATATGGCTGAACGTCGATTGACTGTTCGCTTCAATGGCGCAGAGCTTGAAATGATTGCGATGAATGATATGGCATTCAGGCCTCTTTTTTACTGGATGATTAAAATGTTACTTGCACCTCTTGGAGGGCAGCAAAAGACCTTACAAAATAATGCTTTGCAGATTAATTTGATCATGGAAGAGTTGAAATATCAGCCGATAGTCAAACCGTTAAGACCGAACCAGGTTGTGGCTTGGGTCGCAAATGATTACCCCAATCCCAATATTATCAAAGCGGCTTTAGTTAGACTTGGATTGCTGGTGGAGGAATATGTCTCAACTGATAGCTTTTTTACTCAATCCAGTGCAGTGTTGAAATTTGATGCGGTCTTAATTGGTTGTGATAAAGACGTTGAAGCACAAGCAGATATGACCCGAGCCCTTAAACTTAAATACAATCGTGATGAGCTTCCTATCGTTTGGCTTAATAGCACCTTGCTGTCGGAGGTGGATCCAGATGTTTTTACTTTGCAAGGATGTTCTTTCGACTACAATTTACATCAAGTGCTAGTCAAAGCCTGTGAGTTGGAGGGCGTTATCCCCACTCATTCACATGAGCAGGCATTATCTTGGGTGATGATTGGTGGCAGTCGAATCACAAAAGCAATTTGGTATGTCGAATTAGAAAAGTATGAGGTGGCGACACAGTGGTTGGTAGATTTATCTAATTATCGCGTAGTGCTGTCATACCACCCTGATGCTGTTATCGTATTACTAGAGCCCCAACCTCGAGCTCTTTTGTTATCAATTCAGGCCGCTTTTCCGAAAGTTCGTTTTTTTTCGGTGCAAAAGTGGTCTGAAATGCCGGATAATGTGTCATTTTTTAGTATGACATTGCCTTATTCTGGTGATCAAATACGGTTATTTACACAAAATGTTATACAACAGAATACAAACCTGAGGAGCAATGAATGAGTGTAATTGGATTAATTGGAGCCATGGACGAAGAAGTAGCTGTTATCAAAGCATGGATGACAGATGTCCGTGAACAGACTATTGCTGGTTGTGATTTTTTTGTTGGGCGTTTTGAAGGTAAAGACGTTGTTTTGCTTAAATCCGGAATTGGTAAAGTAAATGCAGCTGTATCGACTACTTTGTTGTTATCTCAGTTTGAGCCTGAATATGTGATTAACATTGGTTCTGCGGGCGGTTTTGATCCAGAGTTACAGGTTGGCGATGTGGTGATATCCGATCAAGTGGTGCATCATGATGTGGATGTGACCGGATTTGGTTATCTAATGGGACAAGTTCCAAATATGCCCGCTACTTACGCTGCAGATGAAACGTTAGTCGCTGAAGCTAAAGCAGCCTTACAAAAAGTCACTCAAGTACAAGCAAAAGTGGGATTGATTGGAACGGGCGATAGCTTTATGAATGATCCTGTTCGAGTGGAAGCTGTGCGAGCGCTTTTCCCCGAGTTAGTTGCTGTTGAGATGGAAGCTGCAGCCGTTGCTCAAGTGTGTTTTAAATTTGGAACGCCATTTGTTGTGGTACGTTCTTTGTCGGATATTGCAGGTAAAGAATCCCCTCAAAGCTTTGAAGAATACCTTAAAGTTGCTGCTGAGAACTCTTCTTTAATGATCCAACAAATGCTGAAAGGCAACTAAAGTATGCCATGGAGCAAGGGTTATATTACTGCGTTTTGCTTAGTAACTTCTTGGCCCTTGTTCGCTCTTTCTGCAGAAGAAACGAGAGATATCGACACTCAAGCAAAAGCTAGTCAACAAGCAGAGAGAGATGAAGTTCCTTGGTGGTTGAGTTCCCATGAAACTATTTCAAAGACGATTGGTAATTGGTCGACGAATATAGATTCCTTTCTATCGGGTGAACAAAGTAGCAAACCTTCAGATAGTTATGCTGAGATACGATTTGGTTCTGTATTAAGTGGCAGTGATCGGTCCGGTTTTTTTGATTTTCGTACACGGCTTAAATTGCCGAATACTCAAGATCGACTACGTTTAGTTGTTGAGTCTGAGCCTGATTCTTTGGCTCCTGAGAGCTTGAGAGGTGAATCATCTCAGCAAAAAGGGGTGGTTGACTCTGCTTTGAAATCGAATATTTCGGCCGCCGTACGTTATATAAAAGACGATATAGGATTAGATATTGATGCAGGTATAAGAGTGGATTTTCCACTTGATCCCTTTTTGCGCTTGCGCCTTAAGCAAGGTGAAGTTACCGATCAATGGAGCTGGTGGCAGAATCAAGAGGCCTTTGCTTATTACTCCAAAGGTATTGGTGCTCGTTATGGCGTTGGATTAGGCTACGCGGTGAGCCCTAGATTAAATTTCGGTACAGATTTTGGCGTGACTTGGCTTGATAGAGAAGGGTTATTTTATGCCCGTGAAAACTTCTCGATCCAGCATCGATTGGATGAAAAAAACCGTCTAGGGTATCAATTGAGTTTTCTGCAGTCAGGAGAGCATTCTCTTGGGTCAGACAGCTTTTTATACAATGTTCAATATGAGCGTCTGCTTTATAAAGATTGGCTAATTGGCCAAATTAAGCCTCAGTTTACCCACGAAGCAGAGGATAACTATGATGGTAAGTTTTCTCTTACCTTGTCTTTAGCCATTTTGCTTGGACCTGAGTACCTGCGTTAAGAGTTTGCGTTAATAAGCTCTTCTATTTATTTGTTTTTGCCTAAGCGATTAGATTTGTATACGGGGAACTCGTATAATGCCGCGCTCTATAAGTATCTATTGCCTCCAAGAGAATCAGCCATGAGACCGGATCAAATCCAACCAGAAATGTATGAAAAGCAGCTGCAAGATAAGCAAGCTGAATTAGCCAAATTAATGGCGACTTTGTCATTGCCTGAGATGGAAGTATTTGCAAGTCAGCCGATTCATTACCGTATGCGAGCTGAATTTCGGATTTGGCATGATGGCGATGATTTATATTATGCGATGTTTGATTCTGCAGACCCTAGAACGCCGATTCGTACTGATCAATTTCTGGCTGCGTCGAGACTGATAAATGAGTTAATGCCAAAACTGCTTGATGCAGTTCGCGATGTCCCCGTTTTACGTTACAAGCTCTTTCAGGTGGATTTTTTAACGACGACTACTGGTGAAGCCTTGATTAGTTTGCTTTACCATAAACCAATTGATGCTGAATGGAATGCTGCTGTCCAGCAGTTAAACGACGCCTTTCCTGCTTGTCATTTTATTGGTCGTAGCCGTAAGAAAAAACAAATTATCACTCGCGATTTTGTAATGGAGACGCTAACGGTTAATGGTCAAAAGTTCCATTATCAACAAGTTGAAAATAGCTTCACGCAGCCTAATGCTGGCATCAGTGAAAAAATGTTGGAATGGGCGTTGGATGTGACTAAAGAAGCATCTGGCGATTTGCTAGAAATGTATTGTGGTAATGGTAACTTTTCTATTCCGCTAGCTCGTCGTTTTGATCGAGTGGTAGCAACCGAAATTTCCAAAGTGTCAGTAAACTCTGCTCAGCTTAACATTGCTATTAATGGTATGCACAATGTTCAAGTGGTAAAAATGGCCAGTGAAGATGTGTCTGCGGCTTTGAATGGCGACGTAGAGTTACCTAAGAGCTTGGTTCAAGCTGGAGTTAGCGAACTTACTCCTTCGGTTGTGTTAGTGGACCCACCACGAGCAGGTTTAGATGATGCGACGGTTGAATTGATTCGCAAGATAGATTCTATTCTATATATTTCTTGTAATCCTGAAACGTTGAAA
Organism: Marinomonas sp. UCMA 3892; assembly: GCF_012726345.1. Taxonomy (GTDB): domain Bacteria; phylum Pseudomonadota; class Gammaproteobacteria; order Pseudomonadales; family Marinomonadaceae; genus Marinomonas. The sequence goes on along the minus strand of NZ_PTXN01000004.1, from coordinate 8,803 downwards.
GCGAATTTAGAAGCCTTATCGAACACCCATGAAGTGGTTCGATATGCGATGTTTGATCAATTTCCTTATACCCATCACGTGGAAACAGGCGTTTTTTTACGACGTAAGGCAAGTTGATAATATAAAAAAGAGGCTGAGAAGCCTCTTTTTTATATAGAATACAGCGAGTTTATAGCGAGTACAGTGAGCCACGTACTGTGATTTTGAATGTTTCTAGAGTTTATTTGCAGCAAACCTTGTATGAGTTTTGCTCTTATCATAATGAAAGACATTCTTGTATCTTGAATACGACACAGAATGTTCTGTGGTAACATATAAGCACACATTTCCCCCACCACTAAAGAGAAGTCGAACGAGCCATGAGTAATAACTCACTAGACAAAGACAAAATCAAAATCTTGTTATTAGAAGGCGTTCATCAATCTGCATTGGATGCATTGCATGACGCAGGCTATACCAACATTGAATACCACAAAACTGCATTAGCAGAAGATGAGCTGATTGAGAAAATCTCGGAAGCACATTTCATTGGTATTCGATCTCGTACTCAGTTAACTGCGAATGTTTTAGAACATGCTAACAAACTTGCGGCCATTGGTTGTTTTTGTATTGGGACAAACCAAGTAGATCTCGATGCGGCAAGTGAGAAAGGTATTGTTGTCTTCAACGCGCCATACTCAAATACTCGTAGTGTTGCCGAGTTGGTTCTTGGTCAGTTGATTCTATTGCTTCGAGGCATTCCTGCGAAAAACGCGGCATGTCATCGTGGTGGTTGGATTAAGTCTGCTGCGGGCTCTTTCGAAACTCGTGGTAAGCGTTTAGGTATTATTGGTTATGGCAGCATTGGTACTCAATTGAGTGTTTTAGCTGAATCGTTAGGCATGGAAGTGTGTTTTTACGATATCGTCACCAAATTACCATTGGGCAATGCGCGTCAAATTAAGAGCCTGAAAGAATTGCTATCTACCAGTGATATTATCAGCTTGCATGTGCCAGAAACCAATTCCACTAAGATGATGATTGGTGCGAAAGAAGTTTCTCAAATTAAGAAAGGTGCTATCTTCATCAATGCTTCACGCGGAACAGTTGCTGATCTTGATGCAGTGGCTGAGGCGATCAAGTCTGGAAATCTAGGTGGCGCAGCTGTTGACGTATTCCCTGTTGAGCCTAAAGGCAACGATGAAGAATTCGTATCACCACTACGTGGTTTAGACAATGTGATTCTAACGCCTCATATCGGCGGTAGCACAATGGAAGCGCAAGAAAACATCGGTATTGAAGTGGCTGAGAAGCTTATTAAATATTCTGATGTTGGTACTACTACTGCGGCGGTTAATTTCCCAGAAGTAGCATTGCCTGCACAAGCTGATAACCACCGTATTCTTCACATTCATGAAAACCGTCCTGGTGTGCTTTCTAAGATCAACGCGATCTTTTCTGAAAACAACATTAACATTACAGGCCAGTACCTTCGTACCACGGAGAAACTTGGCTATATGGTAATGGATGTGGATGCAGAAGAGGGCGAATTGGCGCTTGAGAAAGTGAGAGAAGTGGAAGGAACTATTAAAGCGCGCGTTTTGTTTTAAGCTCTTTCTATAGGTTCTTACTGTTAAAAAATCCAGCTACGGCTGGATTTTTTGTATCTGTGACTTCTTCATTTTGGGTGATCAGTTGGCCTTGGGCGTTAGCTAATACCCAAGGTTGTCGTAATGTCTTGGATTTTTTGCTTGATGTTCTTTGTTACGGCCGACATAAATTCTTCCGATTCATTGGCTTGCTCTCTTACTTTGACGACGGCGGTGTTTAACTTGTTCATACCGAGTTTCTGTTCAGCAGCATAGCCGGTTGCTTTTTTCGCTAAATGACTAGATTGCTTAGATTTTTCCAAGATATTTTGTGCCGATTGACCAAGAGCGTGGGTCAAATCAATTTGTTCAATTGAGGCCGTTTCAATCAAATCTATATTCTGAGTGAGTTTATTAGTTGCTGATGTGAGTTGTGAAAATATCTTCGTGATCTCCTCTAGGGATTGCTGGGTTCTGGTTGATAAGCTTCGTACTTCCGAGGCGACTACCGCAAAGCCTCGACCATGTTCACCTGCTCGTGCTGCTTCAATAGCGGCATTGAGTGCAAGTAAGTTAGTTTGTTCTGAGATATCTCTGATGCCGCCAACAATAGAGGAGGCGCTCGAAACGGATGAGCTTAAGCTGGTTAATGCCTTTTTACTGCTATTAAGTCGCTCAACCGTAGTTTGGTTAGCAAGTGCCAGAGATGCTGCCTGATTCACGCTGTGTGACATAGCGGTATTGGTTTCAGAGGCATAATTTGCTACTTCTTGAGCGCGTACTTCTGCTTTACTCGCTAGCGTTTCGACTTGGTTCGACATGTTCAGTGTGTCGTCCAGTTCGTGTCTAGAAGCCGAGCTCAGTTCGTGTACTTGTCCAAAGGCATTCAGCATCTCATTGAGTGAGATTGAGATATTGCTTAACTCGGTATCTCGTTGTTGCCGTTGTACAGCAATTTGTTCCAAGTAGCGGTTTAAGTAATGGGCTACGTCTGATAGTTCGTTTTTATTCTTGCCGACTTTTAGGGTGTTGATGTTTTGGTGCTCGACTAAATCTTTTACCGCTGTGTATAAGTCTAGAGCGCTTTTTACCACGACCTTATTTTGAAAAATATGTACTGAGATAGTAGTTAAAATCATCAAAATGACGAAGATAGAAAATGCGACTAAAGTTTGTTCTTGAGTGGCCTGAGCGCTTTTTTGAATGTCTTCAGTACCAGCCTTTAAAATCTCTTCAAGTTGATTGATAAGTGAGCGAATCTTATTTTGGGCGGTAACCGCTTGTTGGATATTAATTAGGCTAGAATCAACGTCTTTTAAATAGCGACTTGACCAAGTGTGCAGCTCACTTTTGGTTTCTTCAAGAGGATCAACCACTTCCGTTGAGCTCTCTGAATCGCTTGCCCACCCCATTAATGACGATAAATCGTTAGCAGACTCTGTGTCTTGTTTTTCGTCTAATTCTAGTATGGGAAGCTTACCGAAATCAGCAATATGAGATTTAAAGACTTCAATGGATTGAACTAAGCGCTGCTTATTCTCAGGCGTGCTTTTTGCTAGGTAATTGTCTTTTGCATCACTCACATGAGCAAGGTCTGCGTATAACAATGCTTGGCTTGCTAAGTAAATCGCTGCGGACTGTAGGTCATGGTGTGATTGAAATAAAGCAACTTTATCAGCTAGAGTGTCCAGTGATAACAAAGTTTGTCTTTCATTATTTTCAATCAATGCATAAGGGTTTCCGGATAGCTTGCCAGCGGCTCTCACATCAGATTGAAGACTTTTTTCTATTTCAATTAATTGTCCATTTATTGGGTCTTTAATGGTATTGGGAAGTGAACTAAGTGCGGGGCGAATTTTTTTATCAATAAACTCTTGCGCTGTTTGCAGTGCGGACGCTTCACCTGATGATAAATAGCCTTCAATTTGCTGCTTTAAGTCGATAGAGGCATATTCCCAAACTTGAGTGTAGGTATCACTTTGCTCAAAAGCGCTGCGAAATTTCATCAAACTCCAAAGAAGTAGCGCGACCAACATGGCGGCAATAATGAAATAACTTACGGTAGTGGTGCGCGTCACATGGGAAATTTTCAATTCAGAGCCTACTTTAATTTACATAAATCGATGAATGCGACTACCTTAATATGAGTATGTGACAAAAATATGACTGAGATTGTGTGGGGTATATGAAACAGATGAAGCATAGAAAGTCTTAATGTATCTGAAAACGACTTGTTAATGACTAATTGCGTCTTGATTGGAATGAATCCTGTCTAATTGGAAAAAAAACCTTCCATGGTCACTTTTTCGTCATTATTTTGTATTAGATTTAAACGGATATTAAACGAGCGTTTAATAAAAGAGTGTTTTGGCTGTTAAGCCGCTTTTCTCATGAAATAGCAATTAATTATATAAAAATATAAAGGAGCTCAAGAATGACCCTTTCCCGTCGCCAATTCGTGAAAGGCGCCTCTATCGCAGGTGCTGTTGCCGCTACCCCGTTTTCCATTAATAAAGCCATTGCCGCTAATAAAGAGCTACGTATTTATGCGTGGGCTGGTTACATTACCGATGAAATGCTAGCGGATTTTAAAGCCAAAACGGGCATTAATGCTACGTTTACGCCATATGGCACCAACGATGAGTTGATGAACTCTCTACGTGCTACAGATGGAACGGGCTTCGATATTATTATGCCGACTGTTGACCGCGTACCAGGTTATGTCGACTACGAGCTTGTACAGCCTCTTGATGTTAAAAGAATTAAATGGAGTGGTTGTTTAGAAAGCGCGCTGTCAGGATCAGATGTTGGTGGGATTGTAAAAGGTAAGCGTTATTTTGCACCATCGGATTGGGGTACGGAAGCGATTGCTTACAATAAGAATGATGCAAAAATCAGTAAAGAGCTAAGCTACGGCGATCTTTGGTTACCTGAAAACTCTGGTGGCGTAACGGTTCGAGGCCACTCAGCTCTTGTTGGTATTGGTCTGTGGTTAGAAAAAGCGGGTAAGCTTCCTTATCCATTGCTAGATTCCTATAAAACCGAAAAAGCCATGCGTGCGAATTTCGATGTTATTCTGAAAACTGCGGTTGAACATAAAGGTGCGATTGCTCAGTTCTGGTCTACAGAAAATGAAGCGCAAGGTGCCTTCCGGACTAATGGCGCTATCATAGGTCAAACTTGGGACAGCACCGCGTTTAAACTGCAATCCGAAGGGGAACCTATTGCCTATGGCGCACCAAAAGAAGGTGCGTTGGCTTGGATGGAAGGATTTGTTATTCCAAAGAATGCGAATAATGTGGATTCGGTATATGAATTCATTAATTGGTATTACACGCCAGAAGCGGGCGCTATGTTCGTCAAAGCGACAGGATACAACTCCACGGCGAAAGGTGCCGATGCTCTATTGCCAGCGGAAACTAAGCAGTTTTTCCAAGACTCTTACAGTAAACAAGATCTTGCCAATCTTTGGTGGTGGCCAATCCAAGAACCATGGTACGTAGCATTACGTAACGAATACCAAGACCGTTACTTGTCTGCATAAACCTCGAAAGCCCCTTGTGATTCTTACGAGGGGCTTTTTTGTATCGAGACGATTGTGTTAGAAAATCAATCAGCGAGAGAAATATGGATAGTAGTGTTCATCTAGATAATACCATTATGCAATTTGGTGAGTTTACCGCCATACAACAAACTGACTTAACAATAAAATCTGGCGAATTTTTTAGCTTTTTAGGGCCTTCTGGTTGTGGCAAAACCACAATCCTCAACATGATAAGTGGCTTTATAGATCCGACACAGGGTGATATTAAAATTGGCGGTAAGAGCATGCGTGGCGTGCCAGCGAATAAACGTCCTACATCGATGATTTTTCAAAACCTCGCACTTTTTCCTTTAATGACAGTCGCCGAAAATATTGAATTTGGCTTAGAGGTTCGCGGTGTTTCGAAAAGTGAGCGCAAAAAAGCATCAGATCGATTGCTTGAGCTGGTGGCTTTGGAAGGTAGTGGCAATAAGAAAGTATCTGAGTTATCTGGCGGACAAAAGCAACGTATTGCCATTGCCCGTGCCTTGGCTGTTGAACCACAAGTTTTGCTATTGGATGAGCCATTGTCCGCGTTGGACTTAAAGCTACGACAACATATGCGCACTGAATTAAAAGCGATTCAACGAAAAACAGGCATTACCTTTATCTACATTACCCATGATCAAGGCGAAGCGCTAACCATGTCTGATCGAGTAGCGGTTATGTCTGCAGGACGAATTCAACAAGTAGCCGATCCTATTACCTTATACCGTGATCCTCATACTGCGTTTGTCGCCTCGTTTGTTGGAGAAAACAATGGTGTACCAGGAAAAGTAATCGAAGCCAATTCTGGTCTTGTCGTTTTAGATTGTGGGCCACTTGGTAAGTTGACAGGGCGTTCGCAAGGCAATATAGCTATTGGGACGGATGCCACACTTTTTATACGTCCTGAACACTTCAGATTACAAGCAGAGGACGGAATGCATACTCTGCGAGCTACTATTGATGAAGTGAATTTTGAGGGCGCGTATTTGACTCTTAATGCCAATACGCCTGCTAACTTACCTTTGTCTATTCAGCTTGGTACACATCAGTTTTCTGAGTCGTTGAAAAAAGGCGCGCCGGTTAGTCTTTCTTATAATCAACAGGATGCCATTGTGATTGCCGGAGGCGGCCATGTTTAGTCAGCTAAAATCGAGATTTGGTAGCAGCTTGGCAGTTGGCATTATAGGTATGATCGCCATTTGGCTGATTGGCTTGGTCATTTTGCCACAGATATTAATGGTGGATTACTCATTTCGTCCGAATCTATTACCTGCCGATATTGGTGGGCCAAATGATACGTATTCCTTAATGAATTATGAGACCTTGTTTAGTAATAAAATACATTTGGCCATTTTCTTCAAAACCATCTGGTCTAGTGTGTTGGTGACGTCGTTGACGCTAGTGGTAAGTTATCCGATTGCTTTTTATCTTGCCAAAGTTGCCACGCCTCAAAAAGCTGCGTTATGTTTGTTGTTATTGATTATTCCTTTCTGGATTAATGAAATTTTACGTACGTTTTCTTGGTATATCATTCTCGCCTATAAAGGGCCGCTAAATGCTTTGCTATTAGGCCTTGGAATCATTGACCGCCCCATTCGATTCTTATCGGGTGATGGTGGTGTGCTGATTGGTATGGTTTACGCCTATATCTTATTTATGATCTTTCCTATTTATAACGCCATTGAAAGTTTGGATGCCAACCAGATTAAAGCCGCGCGTAACTTGGGAGCGGGTTGGATTCGGACACATTGGCGTGTAGTTATTCCCCATGCTAAACCGGGTATTGCGACAGGTTGTATTATGACCTTCATGTTGGCAGCTGGGAGTTATGCTGTTCCTGCGTTATTAGGATCGCCAGGTAGTCGTTGGTTTACACAGATTATTTACAACTGGTTTTTTGAGGGCGGAGATTGGAACCAAGGCGCGGCATATGCCTTCTTGTTGCTAATTATCTGTATTGGCTTTATCGCCCTGGTAATGCGCGTTTTTAAAGTAGGTTTGGGGGACATTGCAAAATGAAATCTGAAACTATTATGCGCTTTGCCGTGCGCTTCTATATTGGTGTGTTTTTTGTCTATCTATTTACACCGCTTATTATTATGGGACTGGCGACTTTTAACGACAGCCGTTTTCCTACCGTTTCACCGTGGAAAGGAGCAACGCTTAAATGGTTTGAGGCGCTTGCTCAAGATGGCGCCATGTGGACTGCCTTATGGACAAGCGTCTTGGTTGCGGCTGGTGTGTTGGTGATTGCCGTGCCAATTGGTATTTGCTGTGCTTTGTTTTTATCGACTGTGCAAGGTAAGGGGAAAACCTTTATTTATACTTTGATGATGTCACCGCTATTAACACCTGGTGTGATCGTAGGTATTTCAACGCTGATCTTTTGGAAAGGCTTGTCTGTAAGTGGTGGTGTGTTTTTAACGGTTGTTGCGCAAACCACCTTTATTGCTGCTTATGTCATGCTGATGGTATTGGCTCGATTACAACGTTTTGATCGGACACTAGAAAATGCAGCGTTAAGCTTGGGGGCGACACAATGGCAAGCATTTCGCAGAATTTTGTTGCCTTATTTAAAGCCAGCTATTATCTCAGCGGCAGCAATTGCCTTCTTGCAATCGTTTGAAAACTACAACACAACCTTATTCGTTAAAGGTTACGACACAACGCTGACTGTCTATATAGCATCTAAAGTGAGAACGGGCTTAACACCAGCGGTAAATGCATTAGGTCTGGTGATGATTTCTATCACTATTTTGTTGGCGATTCTGTATGAGGTAAAACGTCGTCGAGAGCTTTCTACTAATTCATAATGAAATAGAGAGAGATTTGAAATCGAAAGGTCATTATTTGTACGAATAATGGCCTTTTTTGTGTCTTTTGATCGCTACTTAATCAGTTTTTGAGGGCGAAGCAAATAAATATGACAAAATGATAAAAAAACTCAAAAAAGGGTTGCACAAAATCTGTAGATCCTTAATATACGCCCTCGCTGACACGGACAAGGCTTCAGAGCAACGAAGACCAAGTTCAACTAACTAGATTAAGATCTGGTTAAGTATTCAAGTCAGCCCGCTCTTTAAAATAGATAATCAGATAATTTGTGTGGGCGCTCGCTGGAGGCTTCAGAAGATTGTCCGGATCAGTTTTTAACTGATTCGAGATGATCAAAAAAATTGAAGTCTTGCGAAACGTCTAACACGTCAATTCGCTTTATGTTGTTTTGTTGTTCTTCGGGACGATGGAATGATTAAGTTATTGTTAGTGTAATAGATTTTGAGTAAGCAAACTTTTTAACTGAAGAGTTTGATCATGGCTCAGATTGAACGCTGGCGGCAGGCTTAACACATGCAAGTCGAGCGGTAACAGGGGAGCTTGCTCCTGCTGACGAGCGGCGGACGGGTGAGTAACGCGTAGGAATCTACCTAGTAGAGGGGGACAACATGTGGAAACGCATGCTAATACCGCATACGCCCTAAGGGGGAAAGGAGGGGACTTTTCGGAGCCTTCCGCTATTAGATGAGCCTGCGTAAGATTAGCTAGTTGGTAGGGTAAAGGCCTACCAAGGCGACGATCTTTAACTGGTCTGAGAGGATGACCAGTCACACTGGGACTGAGACACGGCCCAGACTCCTACGGGAGGCAGCAGTGGGGAATATTGGAC